>NZ_JBWKVQ010000003.1:0-500 GCF_059421785.1 Sphingopyxis sp. GW821-FHT02C12 | reverse complement strand
GCGGGCATGCTGCACTTCAGCCTGCGCCGCGCCCAGAATGTCCATTGGCAGGCGCTCGACATCGGCCGCGAGGCGCACGCCGCGCTCAAGAACCAGAAGCCCGCCGTTCTCTGGTTCACCGGGCTCTCGGGCTCGGGCAAGTCGACGATCGCCAACCTCGTCGAGAAGAAGCTGCACCGGATGAACCGGCATACCTTCCTGCTCGACGGCGACAATGTCCGCCACGGACTGAACAAGGACCTCGGCTTTACCGAGGCCGACCGGATCGAGAATATCCGCCGCGTCGGCGAGGTCGCCAAGCTGATGACCGACGCCGGGCTGATCGTGATCACCGCGTTCATCAGCCCGTTCAAGGTCGAACGCGACATGGTCCGATCGATGCTGCCCGAAGGCGAGTTTATCGAGATATTCATCGACACGCCCCTGGTCGAGGCCGAGAAGCGCGACGTCAAGGGGCTCTACAAGAAAGCGCGCGCCGGGCAGCTCAAGAACTTCACCGG
>NZ_JBWKVQ010000002.1:1272477-1452995 GCF_059421785.1 Sphingopyxis sp. GW821-FHT02C12 | reverse complement strand
CTGGTCGAGGCCGAGAAGCGCGACGTCAAGGGGCTCTACAAGAAAGCGCGCGCCGGGCAGCTCAAGAACTTCACCGGTATCGACAGCCCCTATGAGGCGCCCGAAGATGCCGAAATCAGGATAGACACCACCGCGATGACCCCCGAAGAGGCGGCCGACCTGATCGTGGACCGCTTGCTAGGGTAAGAGATGATATATGAAAGTGACGAGGCGCTGGCCGAGCGGCTGGCAACCGCGGCGGGGGTAATCCTGCTCGCATTGCAGGCGTCGGGCGAGTTCGAGGGCAAGGCGCTCGGCAACGCCGGCGATGCGCGCGCCAATGCGATGCTGATGCACGAATTGCGCGCCGCGCGTCCCGAGGATGCGATCCTCTCCGAAGAGGAAAAGGACAATGTCATCCGCTGCCAGAGCAGCCGCGCGTGGATCGTCGATCCGCTCGACGGCACCCGCGAATATAGCGAGGGACGCAGCGACTGGGCGGTGCATGTCGCGCTCGCGATCGATGGCGTGCCGACCGTCGGCGCGGTCGCGCTCCCGGGGCTCGGGCTGACGCTGACCTCGGGAACGCCGAAACCGCTCGAACCCGCGAATGTGCCGCCGAAGATGCTGGTGAGCCGGACGCGGCCCGCTGCCGAAGCGGTGTTCGTCGCGGAAAAGATCGGCGCCGAACTGCTCGCGATGGGGTCGGCGGGCGCCAAGGCGATGGCGGTCGTCCGCGGTGAGGCCGACATCTATCTCCACACCGGCGGGCAGTATGAATGGGACAATTGCGCCCCCGCGGCGGTGGCGGCGGCGGCGGGGCTGCACGTCAGCCGGGTCGACGGGTCGCCTTTGGTGTATAATTGCGCCAATCCCTATCTGCCCGACCTGCTGATCTGCCGGAAGGAATTCGCGGCGGAAGCGTTGCGGATGGCAGCGGAGTTTGTCGCGGCGGAGTAGGGCGCGCGCGCGAGGTAGGTTCCGGGCGGTTGCGGCCTTCGCTCTTCCCTCCCTGAAAGGGAGGAGAATCCCCTATATCTACCTTCAAAAACCACACGGGCGCCGCGCTTCGCGATTGCCAGTCCGGCCGCGTCCGCCTATTTCGGTTGCATCGAAAAACCGAACCCATGGGAGACGCGCGATGACCGACCTGCCTGACACCAACCTCGTGATGCTGACGCTGGTGAAGCCTGAGGGCGAACTCGAGGTGTCGTTCGAGCGCCGCCCGATGCCAGAGCCTGCGCCGCATGAAGTGCTGGTCAAGATCCTCGCGACCCCGATCAATCCGTCGGACCTCGGCCTGCTGTTCGGCGGCGCCGACATGTCGACCGCGCGGGCGTCGGAGCGCGACGGGCTGCCGGTGATCACCGCCGACATTCCGCCCGCCGGGATGCGCGCGATGACGGGCCGGGTCGGCGATGCGCTGGCGATCGGCAACGAAGGCTGCGGGCTGGTCGTGAAAGCGGGCGCGTCGCCCGAGGCGCAGGCGCTGGTCGGCAAGACCGTCGCGCTGATCGGCGGCGAAATCTATGCCGAATATCGCTGCCTGCCGGCGATGATGTGCATGCTCCTGCCCGACGGCACCGAGCCCGCCGACGGCGCCTCCTGCTTCGTCAATCCGCTGACGTCGCTCGCCTTCACCGAGACGATGAAGGCCGAGGGGCATAGCGCGCTCGTCCACACCGCGGCGGCGTCGAACCTCGGCCAGATGCTCGTCAAGATCTGCGCCAAGGACGGTATTCCGCTGGTCAATATCGTCCGCAGCGATGCGCAGGTCGAAATCTTGAAGGGCATCGGCGCGACGCATATCGTTAATAGCGGCGCTGACGATTTCGTCGAGCAGCTGACCGCGGCGCTGGTCGAGACCGGTGCTACGCTGGGTTTCGATGCGATCGGCGGCGGCAAGCTCGCCGGGCAGATATTGTCGGCGATGGAGGTCGCGGCGGTGAAGCGGATGACGACGTACAGCCGCTATGGCTCGGACACGTTCAAGCAGGTCTATATCTATGGCGCGCTCGACCTGGGGCCGACGGTGCTGAACCGCAGCTTCGGGCTGACCTGGTCGCTGTCGGGCTTCCTGCTGACGCCGTTCCTGCAGAAGGCGGGGATGGAGACCAATATGCGGCTCCGCAAACGCGTGGTCGACGAACTGACGACGACGTTCAAGAGCCATTATAGCCATGAGATTTCGCTGGTCGAGGCTTTGAACCTCGATGTGATCGCGGGCTATAATGCGAAGCGGACGGGCGAGAAATATCTGATCCGGCCGTAAGCTAGCGAAAGACCAGTTCGTTGCCGTCGCGAACGGAAAAACCCTCTCCCGGCGGGAGAGGGTTTACGTCCGATTCCCCACCCCAAAGCAGTCATCACCGCTTCATGCACTGCCTTACATCGTCGCGCTTATATTCGCTGCAATTCCACAGCGCCTTTTCGAACCCCGCCTTGTCGTCGCGGAGGTAGGAGAAGGTCATGCCGGCGCGCTGGGTGTCGCTCATCGCTTCGCTCTCGGGCTTGAGCACCGGGTTGGTCCAGCCCATGAACTTGCAATATTCGCGGGTGCCGCAGAGGCGCAGCGCGAGGGTGACGAAGCTTTCGGGGGTCGCCTTGCGGTCGAGGGTGATGGTGATCGTCTCGCGCCCGCCCGAGACCACCTGGCCGGGTACCGCGGCGCCGGTGACGCGCGGTTCGCCGGCGGCGGGATCGACCTCGGTGGCGGCGAGTTCGGCAGGGAGGCCGGCCATGTGCAGCGGCGAGAGTGCCGCCATCTTGGCGACCGGCGCCTCGACCCCCGCGACATTGCCGCGAAAGGCACCGGGCGTGCCCCAATAGCCGGGCCAGCGGAAGAAGAGGTGGGTGTCGACGACCGCGATCTTTTCGAGGCTGTCGCTCCAATAGGGGCGGACCCAGTCGGTGTGATAATGCGTCGCGAGGCCGACCGACGGGTCGGTGCCGCCCGACAGGATGATCTCGGCATTGACCTGCGCCCGCGTCCACGCGGCATCCGAATAGCGGCGGGCCAACGCGCCGTCGCAGGTGAAGGTGAACTGGCAGCCGGTGACGCGTTCCGACCCCTGGAACACGACGCCGCAGATCGATTTGGGGAAGGCGGGATGGCGGACGCGGTTGATGATGACCTGGCCGACCGAGCGTTGGCCCTTGTTGTCGTCGCCCGCCTCATAGAGCATCGCGGCGGCGAGGCAGTCGCGCGCGCGTCCGCGGTTGTCGGCGTCGCCGGCATAGACGAAGGGTCGCGCCGCGACGAAACCCTTGGTCACCAGCGGGATTTTGGCATTGGCGGCGCGCGCGTCGTCCTCGGCGATCGGCGCCAATTCCATCGGGAGCACCTCCGGAACCGTGCTGGCGGGCGGCGCGACGGGAGGCAGGTGCACGCTGTAGCTCGCGGGACCGCCGAGGCTGCTCGCGTAGAGCACCGCGACGATCGCGCCGACCGCCAGCAGCGCGAACAGCCATGCCGACCGGTCGCGCCACAATGGCGTCGTTGCTGCGGGCGCTTCGCGCGCCATGGGAGTGCCTCAGATTTCCGGGAGGAAGTCGGGGACCGAGAGGTAGCGTTCGCCGGTGTCGTAGTTGAAGCCGAGGACGCGGCTGCCCGCGGGCAGCTCGGCGAGTTTCTGGGCGATCGCGGCAAGGGTGGCGCCCGACGAGATGCCGACGAGCATGCCTTCCTCGGTCGCCGAGCGGCGCGCATAGTCCTTGGCGTCGGCGGCCTCGACCTTGATCACGCCGTCGAGCAGGTCGGTGTGCAGGTTGCGCGGGATGAAGCCGGCGCCGATGCCCTGGATCGGATGCGGGCCGGGTTGGCCGCCCGAGATGACCGGCGATGCGACGGGCTCGACCGCGAAGACCTTGAGGTTCGGCCAATGGCCTTTCAGAAATTGCGCAACGCCGGTGATATGGCCGCCGGTGCCAACCCCGGTGATCAGCGCGTCGATCGGGGTGTCGGCGAAATCGGCGAGGATTTCGGGGCCGGTGGTGCGGACATGGACGTCGATGTTCGCCTCATTCTCGAACTGCTGCGGCATCCATGCGCCCGGAGTCGTCTCGACCAATTCGATCGCGCGTTCGATCGCACCCTTCATGCCCTTTTCGCGCGGCGTCAGGTCGAAGGTCGCGCCATAGGCGAGCATCAGGCGGCGGCGTTCGAGCGACATGCTTTCGGGCATGACGAGCACGAGCTTGTAGCCCTTGACCGCGGCGGCCATCGCGAGGCCGATGCCAGTGTTGCCCGACGTCGGCTCGACGATGGTGCCGCCGGGTTGAAGGCTGCCGTCACGCTCGGCCGCCTCGATCATCGCCAGGCCGATGCGATCCTTGATCGACCCGCCCGGGTTGCTGCGTTCCGACTTCACCCAGACTTCGGCGTCGGGGAACAGCTTGGCGACCCGGATGTGCGGGGTGTTGCCGATGGTATCGAGGATCGAATTGGCTTTCATGGTCGGTGCAGGCTTTCCTTGAAGTCGAACCGCGGATCGCGCCGCGCGAGACGATTGGGCCAGTCTCCGCTGCGGAGCCAAAGCGCTTCGTCGGCGAGGGCGGGCGTGGGCGCGGGTTGTAACGATGCGAGCAGATACTGTCCATAAGGCCAATCGGCGACGCCCGAGTCGGCGTTGATATGCCCGAACGGCCCGGCATTGACGAAGCGCGCGTCCCATTGCCGCGACAGCCGCCAGACGTGCGAGGTCTTGGCATAGGGATCATTGTCGCTCGCCACCACGACGATCGGGGTGCGCGAGGTGAAGGCGGGGGCGTCGCTGAAGTCGGCGACGCGGCTGTCGCGGCGCAGGTCGCCGAGGTCGGGCGGCGCGACGAGCAGCGCCCCGGCGACGCGGGCACGGGCGACGCCGCCGGCATGGGCGAACCAGTGGGCGAAGGCGTGGCAGCCGAGGCTGTGCGCCGCGATCAGCACCGGTTCGTCCTCGGCGGCGATCGCGTCGGCGATGCGTTCGACCCATTGGTCCTTTGCGGGCGCGGCCCAGTTGCCGAGGTCGACTCGCTCGCAGTCGGCGAATTTATGTTCCCACAGGCTCTGCCAATGGCGCGGGCCGCTGTTGTCGAGGCCCGGAATCGTCAGGATTTTGTGGCGTATCAGCGTGGTGTGCATCTCTGGATCTCCATCGGATGAAGGAAGGAAACCGCGGTGACGGGTGCAACCGAGATAATTCAACTAAATAAATTGACAATCACTTTGTGGCGAAAGGAAGGCAGTTTGCGACGAGTTGATTTCGCGCTTTCGGACGGGCGCGGAAATGCGTCAGGCGGCCTGTTTGAACTGCGGTTCGAAGGTGCGGGCGCGGCGCAGTTCGGGGAATATCCATGCCCAGAGCGCGGTGACGCCGATCGCCGCCGCGCCGCCGAAGACGATCGCGGTGATCGGGCCGAAGGCAGCGGCCATCGATCCGGCGCGCATTTCGCCGAGCTCGTTCGAAGCCGAGATCGCGAGGCCGGACACCGCGCTGACGCGGCCGCGCATATGGTCGGGGGTGTTGAGCTGGATCAGCGTGCCACGCACGAAGACCGAGAACATGTCGGCGGCGCCGAGCAACGCCAGCATCGCGAGCGACAGGAAGAGGTTGGTCGACAGGCCGAAGGCGATGGTCGCGGCGCCGAAGGCGACGACCGCCCACAGCATCTTCACCCCGACATTGCGCTCGATCGGGCGCCAGGCGAGGCCCAATGCGACGATCGCGGCGCCGACCGCAGGGGCGGCGCGCAACAGGCCGAGCATGGTGGCATTTTCCATGAGGTCGCTGTGGAGAATGTCGCGCGCGAACACCGGCAGCAGCGCGGTCGCGCCCGACAGGATCACCGCGAACAGGTCGAGGGTGATCGTGCCGAGCAGGAATCGCTCGCGCCAGGTGAATTGCAGCCCGTCGAGCATTTCGCGCAACGGGTGGCGACGCACCTCGACCGGCGGCGGCAGCACGGGGCGGACGCGGCTGATCGTGAAGGCCGAGATAGCGAGCAGCACGGCGGCGAAGATATAGACCGAGGTCGGATGGGCCGCGTAGATCAATCCGCCCGCGGCGGGGCCGATGACCGAGGCCGACTGCCAGGCGATGCTGCTCATCGCGATCGCGCGCGGTAGCACGGCGGGGGGCACGATGTTCGGCGCGATCGCGCTCATCGCCGGACCCGAAAAGACGCGCGCGACGCCGTGCAGCGCGGCGAGGCCGAAGAGCAGGGGCAGGGTGAGTCCGTCGGTATAAGTGAACCAGCCGAGCGCGGCGGCGATGGTGAGGTCGATCAGGTTCGAGAAGATCGCGACGCTGCGCCGTTCGAAACGGTCGGCGACCCAGCCCGCGACCGGGGTGAGCACCGCGAGCGGCACGAACTGGAACAGCCCGAGCAGGCCGAGCTGGAACGATGCCTCCTTGATCGACATGCCGTAATCGGTGCGCGCGGTGTCGTAGAGCTGGTAACCGATGACCACGACCATCGCGATCGTCGCCATCACCGCGGTGAAGCGCGCGAGCCAGAAATATCGGTAGTCGACGAAACTGAGCGGGGAGGGGGCCCTGGACGGGGTTTCGGGCATCGCCGGTTCGTCGGCGTCGGGCGGGAGGATCGTTGCCATTGCGATCCGCCCTAACCGGCTTTTCGGCACTGTCCAGACCGCATAGGTCTGCCGTTCGTCGATTAGCAGGTGTCACATGCCGGTCATGGTGGCAGAAACCCGCCATCGTCATCGGGGAGTTTCAAGATATGACACGCAAATTCGCTCGCTTCGGCGGGGTCGCCATGGCCGCGACGCTGTTCGTCCTGGCCGGTTGCAACGCGTCGGACAACAAGTCGGCGTCGGCGACCGGCGCCAAGAGCTGGACCCAGTTTCGCGACGGCTTCATCGAGGGCTATTTCCCGCTCAACCCGAATTTTGCGGTCTATCAGGGCAAGCATGAGTTCGATGGGCAACTGCCCGACTGGTCGCCCGCCGGACTGGAGAAGCAGGCGGCGTATCTGGAAAAGGCGATCGCCGACGCCAAGGCGTTCGACGGCGCGATGACCGACGCCGAGAAATTCGAGCGCGATTATCTGGTCAAGGTCGCCGAGGGGCAGCTGTTCTTCCTGCGCGATACCGACTTCGCGGCGAAGAACCCGGCCTTCTACACCGGTGCACTCGACCCCAATGTCTATATCTCGCGGCCCTATGCCGATGCGACGACGCGGATGAAGGCGTTCATCGCCTATGCCGAAAAGGTTCCCGCAGCCGCCGCGCAGATCAAGGCGAACCTCAAGCTGCCGCTGCCCGCAACCTTCGTCAAATATGGCACCGCGGGTTTCGGCGGCTTTGCCGACTATTATAAGGGCGACGCCAAGGCCGCCTTCGCTTCGGTCAAGGACGAAGCGCTGCAGAAGCAGTTCGACGACGCGGCGGCGAAAGCGGGCGCGGCGATGACCGACCTTGCCAAATATGTCGGATCGCAGCCGGGCACGACCGACGGCTATGCGCTCGGCGCCGACAAATTCGCCAAGATGATCCTGACCAACGAGGGCGTCGACACGCCGATCGACGAACTCGAACGGATCGGGCAGGCCGACCTCAAGCGCAATCAGGACGCCTTGAAGGCCGCCTGCGCCACCTATGCCGCGGGCATGACGATCGCCGACTGCATGAAGAAGATGAACAGCGACAAGCCCGCCGACGGCCCGGTCGCCGAAGCGCGGCGCCAGTTGCCGACGCTGCGCGCCTTCCTCGTCGAAAAGGACCTCGTCAGCATCCCCGGCACCGAACAGGCGCAGGTCGAGGAATCGCCGCCGTACAACCGGCAGAACAGCGCCTATATCGACATTCCCGGACCCTATGAGAAAGGGCTGCCGTCGGTCTATTACATCTCGCCGCCCGACCCGGCGTGGGACAAGCAGACGCAGGCGGACTTCGTGCCGGGGCGCAAGGACCTGTTGTTCACCTCGGTCCATGAGGTGTGGCCGGGCCACTTCCTGAACTTCCTCCATGCGAACCGCGCCGAGAGCATCTTCGGCAAATTGTTCGTCGGCTATGCCTTTGCCGAGGGCTGGGCGCATTATACCGAGGAAATGATGTGGGACGCCGGGCTGGGCGAGGGCGACCCCGAGACGCACATCGGCCAGTTGTCGAACGCGCTGCTGCGCGATTGCCGCTATCTGTCGGCGATCGGGCTGCACACCAAGGGCATGACGGTCGCGGATTCGGAAAAGCTGTTCAAGGACCAATGCTATCAGGACGAGGGCAATGCGCGGCAACAGGCGGCGCGCGGCACCTATGATCCCGCCTATCTTAACTATACGATGGGCAAGCTGATGATCCGCAAGCTGCGCGACGACTGGACCAAGGGCGACAAGACGAAGTGGAAGGCGTTCCACGACGAATTCCTGTCGTACGGCGGCCCGCCGATCCCGATGGTGCGCGCGGCGATGATGAAGGAAGCGGCGCCGAAGGCGGTGTTCTGAAGCTGATAACCCTCTCCCCTTCCGGGGAGAGGGTTGGATGTGACCGCGAGCACTGGCAATAGGCACCAACCCCCGCTAGCTTCGCCCGCACAAACAGGGGCGAGCCGATGGTCGATGTCTTCATTTCCTATTCGCGTGACAACAAGGCGCGCGTGGCCGAAATCGCGCAGGCGGTCAAAGCGGCGGGTTATGAGGTGTGGTGGGACGCCGAACTGCCGCCGCACCGCAGCTATGGCGATGTGATCACCGAAAAGATCGGGATGGCCAAGGCCGCGATCGTCGTCTGGTCGCACACATCGGCGCAATCCGAATGGGTGCGCGCCGAGGCCGATGTCGCGCGCAACCAGAAGAAGCTGGTGCAGACCGCGATCGATGACGTCATGCCGCCGCTGCCGTTCAACCAGATCCAGTTCGCCGAACTCGCCGACTGGCATGGCGAGGCCGATCATCGCGGCTGGCGCAAGGTGCTGATGAGCCTGGAGGAATTGTGCGGCCGTGCGCCGGTGGAAGCGCCGCCCGCGGCGCCCGCGCCGGCCCCGGCGCCCGCACCGGTTCCGGCTCCCGCCGCCTATTCCGCGCCCGCCGAGCCGGCGGCGCCGCGATCCTCGCCGCTGCCGTGGATATTGGGCGCGGCGGCGATCGTCGGCGCGGGCCTGCTCTGGTGGCTGCTGCAGCCGACGCCGATGCGGACGACGGTGAGCGATGGCTCCGGATCGGGCAGCGCCGCCGTCGCGGGCGCCCCGGAAGCGCCGGATGATGGTGCGGCGCCGGTTGAGGCTTTTGTCCTCGCCGCGGTGATCAACGATCCAGAGGGTTTCACCAACATCCGTGCGCAAGCCTCGTCGCAGTCGGCGATCCTCGGCAAGGTGCTCGAGGGCGAGAAGTTCCTGACCTATCAGCAGAGCGGTAGCTGGTGGCGCGTGCGCAAGGGCGACGGCACCACCGGCTATATGTTCCGCAAGCTGATCCGCGTGCTCGACGGGGCGAACCCCGATCCGGCACCCGGCGCGGGGGCGGCGGCGCTTCCCGCCGGGCCGATGCCGACCGGGCTCGGTGGCAGCGGCGTCGTCATTCCCGATTCGTCGGAGCGGCTGCTGTCGGCGGACGAACTCGGCAATTACAGCGCGCTCGAACTGCGGATCGCGCGCAACGAGATTTTCGCGCGCAACGGCTTCCGCTTCAAGGACGCCAGCCTGCGTGCGCATTTCAGCCAGTTTGGCTGGTACAAGCCGACCACCGACAATGTGCAGCTTTCGGGCATCGAAAAGGCCAATGTCGCATTGCTGAAATCGGCCGAAGCCGCCGCGCAATGAGCGAAGGCGCAGCGCCGGACTGCGCCGCTAGCGAAGCGGAGGTGGCGCACCGGCTGGGGCAGGGCGATGCGTTGAGCGCGTTCGACTGCGCCGCCGCCGCGCGCCGCGCGGGCATCGACAGCCCGCGATTGCGCTACCTGATGGTGCGCGCGCTCGCCGCATCGGGCGACAGCCTCGGCGCGATGCATTTGTACGAGGCGCTCGATCTCGCCGGTTCGGGCGACGTCGACAGCCTCGCTCTCGCGGGGCGGATCTGGAAGGACCGCGCCTTCGACCAGCGCGCCGGCGAACGGCGGCCCTGGCTCGAAAAGGCCGCCGCCGCCTATCATCACGCGTGGGAGGTGTCGGGCGCGACCTTCCCGGCGATCAACGCTGCGAGCCTGTTCGCGCTGCTCGGCGACCGCGAGCGCGCCGCCGCGCTCGCCGAGCCGATCGCGGCGGCGGGCGCGGCGGGCGATTATTGGGACGCGGTGACGCTGATCGAGGCGCTGCTGCTGCTCGGTCGCCGCGACGAGGCGCTGCGCCACGCGCAGGCGGTCGACATGATGGGCAGCGCGCGCGCCGGGGATCGCGCCTCGACCTGCCGTCAATTCGCGCGGCTGGCGCAGAGCGGCGCGATCGAGGCCGCCAGCGCGGCGGCGATCGTCGAGCTGCTGCGGCCGCCGCCGGTCGGTGTCTATTGCGGGCGGATGTTCCGTGCCGGGGGCGAGGGCGAGGCGGGGGCGCAGCGCGCGATCGCCGCCGCGCTCGATGCGCAGCCCTTGTCGGCCTTGATCGGTCCGCTCGCCTGCGGTGCCGACATCATCTTTGCCGAAGAGGCGATCGCGCGCGGCATCGACCTGACGATCATCCTGCCCTTTGCCGAGGAGGATTTTATCGCGCAGTCGGTGCGGTCGGGCGGCGAGACATGGGTCGCGCGCTATATTCGTTGCCGCGACGCGGCGGCGATGGTTCATTTCGCGAGCAACACCCGCTTCGTCAGCGACGATTGCCAGTTCATCCTCGGCTCGCACACCGCGATGGGGCTCGCCCGATTGCGCGCGCGCGAACTGGAAAGCGACGCGATCCAGTTCGCGGTCGTCGACCCCGCGGTGGCGGCGCGCAGCGCCAATGCGATCGCCGGGACCAACGCCGATCTCGCGCTGTGGCAGGCGCATGGCGGGCGCACGGTGACCATCGCGGTCGGCGGCCTCGATCGGTCGCTGGAGTTCCCGCCGGCCCCCAAGCCGCCCGAGGGAACGAGGCGCGGGCTGTATGCGATCCTGTTCGCCGATTTTGCTGGGTTTTCAAAGCTTGGCGAGGCGGAGTTACCGATCTTTGCACAGGAAGTGATGGGCGGTATAGGGCGCGTGCTCGACGAATATGGCGAGGCGGTGCTGTTCCGGAATACGTGGGGCGATGCGGTTTACGCGATCATTTCGGACCCTGCGGTCGCGGCGCGGATCGCGCTCGACATGCAGGAACGGCTCGATGTGCTGCCCGCCGGGCTGGGGCTGGAAGGCCATCAGGCGGGGATGCGCACCGGCATTCACTTCGGGCCGATCTATCGCGGGCAGGACCCGGTGGTTGGCAACGAACTATGGTACGGCACCGAAGTCACGCGCACCGCGCGGATCGAGCCGGTGACGTTGGTCGGGCAAATCTATTGCACCCAGCCGATGGCGGCGATGCTCGCGCTCGGCGACGCGCGCGAGTTCGACTGCGACTATGTCGGCAAGGTGCGGCTCGCCAAGGATTATGGCGAGCTGGCGCTGTACCGCCTGTCGCGCCGCGCGGCCTAGGGCGCCCGCAACCGCGCGATGAAGAAACCGTCAAGGCCGCCCGCTTCGGCCAGCATCCCGGGAAGGGTGCGGATGAAGCCCTGTTCGGTCGGGACGATTCCCGCGGGAAGTTCGTCGGCGCGTGCGGGGTCGATGGTCCAGTCCGGATGATCGGCCAGGAAGGCGGCGATCCGCTCCTCGCCCTCGGCGGGTTCGAGCGAGCAGGTGGCATAGACGAGCACCCCGCCCGGCTTCACCCACAACGCGGCACGGCCGAGCAGTTCGGCCTGCAATTCCGCCATTTCGGCAATCTGGCGCGGCTCGATGCGGTGGAGCACATCGGGGTGGCGGCGGAAGATGCCGGTCGCCGAACAGGGCGCGTCGAGCAGCACCGCGTCGGCGGCCTCGCCGGGTTGCCATTTGCGGATATCGCCCTGGACGACGGCGGCGTGAAGGCCGGTGCGGTCGAGATTCTCCTCGAGCCGCGCGAGGCGCTTGGCGCTCGAATCGACCGCGAGAACCGACCAGCTGGCGGCGGCGAGCTGCATCGTCTTGCCGCCCGGCGCGGCGCAGAGGTCGAGGACCGAGCGGCCTTCGCCGGCCCCGAGCAGGCGCGCGGGCAGGGTGGCGGCGAGATCCTGGACCCACCAGCCGCCTTCGCGAAAGCCAGGCAGGGTTTCGATCGCGTGGCCGCGGGGCAGGCGAAGGTGATGCGGGGCGAGCGACTGCGCGCCCTCCCAGCCGGCCGCGTCGGGTGCGGCGGCGAAGCTGAGGTCGACCGGCGGCGGAGCGCTCCATGCGGTTTCGGCGGCGGCGACGAAGGCGTCGCCCCATAAAGCGGCCCAGCGCTCGGCGGTGGCCGGCGGCAGGCTCGCGCTTTCGGGCAGCTGCCATTCCTCCTGCTGCGCGCGCGACAGGATCGCATGGACGAGGCGGCGCGGGCCACCGTCGACGAGCGGCAGCGCGGTCGACACGACGGCGTGCGGCGGGCTTTTCAGCACCAGCAACTGCGCCAGCGCGATCCGCAGCACGGCACGCGACTTGACGTCGTCGGGCAGCGGCTGGGCGGTCGCACCGTCGATGAGCATGTCGATGTCGCTCATCCACCGCAGCGCTTCGGAGACGATCGCCACGGCAAAGGCGCGGTCGGGCGGCGGCAGGCCCTGCGTCGCCGCATGCGCGGCGAGGTCGAGCGGGTCGCCGCGGCGCAGCACCGCGTCGATCAGGCGCAGCGCCGCCTTGCGCGTCGCGGTGCCCGGCGGGTCGGCCTGATGCGCGCCGCGGGGGCGGCGGGGACGACGGTCAGCCATGACGGCGGAATCCGGTACGGGGGCGGTTGGCGTGGGGCACGGAAACTCCTATAACATCGGCGTCATGACCGAAAACAGCCAAGCAGAGACCATCGGCGGCACGCCGCGCGCGGCCAAGCGCCCCGCGCATGTGAAAGCGCCCGAAGGCTGGACCAACGCCCCGGTTCCGGCGCCCGAACCGATCCTCGAGGAAAAGGCCGAGGACCAGCCCGGCGGCCGCAACCCCGTGCGCTATGGCGACTGGGAACTCAAGGGACTGGCGATCGATTTCTGACCCCGCCGACGCGGCGGTCAAAAGGGATTCATCCGCCCGATCAGCCCGGTGCGGTCGACGAACTGGTGCTTCAGCGCCGCGAGGACGTGGATCGCGGCGAGGGCGAGCATCGCGAGACCCAGCACTTCATGCCGTTCGTGCAGCGTGTCGGCGAGGCTTTTGCTGGGGCTGGCGATCGACGGCACGGTAAACAGGCCGAAGAAGTCGATCGGGCGGTCGGCGGCCGACATCCAGACCCATCCCGATAGCGGTAGCAGGATGAGCAGCGCGTAGAAAAGGAAATGGACGAGCTTGCTGACCGGCCGTTGCCAGGCGGGAGTCGCGGCGGGCAGCGGTGGCGGCTTGTGGCCGAGCCGCCAGAGGATACGCAGCACCGTCAAGCCGAGGATCGCGATGCCGAGCGCCTTGTGGATCAACATCGCCGTCCGATGCGTTTCGCGCGGCATATCCTCGGTCAGCATCGCGAGGCCGATATTGGCGATCACCGCGAGGCCGATCGCCCAATGAAGCCAGATGGCCACCTTCGTGTAGCGCGGGGCGCCGGTCGACATGGTGGCCATCGGGTTCAATTCCTCAGACGAGCGGGGCTTCCGAAATCAACGGCACCTTGCCGGCCTTGACCTGCTCGGCAAAGACTTCGCGCATCAGCTGCAGCGAAAAGAGGTGCGCGAAGATCAGGCCGAACATGCCGTTCTGCATCATCTTGCGCAGCACGTCGCCGCGCAGTTCGCGCAGCTTGTTCTCGTCGACCATCTGGAAGCCGCGGTAGATGAAGGGCTTGTCGCTGCCTTCGGGCTGGATGCTGACTTCGCCGTCCATCAGCAGGTCGGCCTTTTTCAGCTCGTCCACCATGACGCCGGTGCGCTGGCCGGCTTCTTCGAAATTCTTGCAGAATTCGAGCACCGCCTTGGTCGGATCGGTCGGTTCGGGGCCGTCGAACAGCGCATCGCCCTCTTCGAATTCGCCGACGGCGCCCGAAGTCGGGTCGAAGCACAGCGACAGCTCGTCGGTGTCGGGACGCAGCTTGGCGAGCAGGAACGGATAGCGGCGGACGTAGGCCGGGACATAGACCGGGTTGATCAGCTTGCCCTCGTCGTCGACGAAGGTGTTGACGCCCTCGTTGAGGCCCATCAGCGCGAGCGGCACGGGATTGTCGCCGGCCGAAAAGACGATCGGGTAGAAACGGCTCGCCGAGACGAATTCGTCCGCGGTCAGCGGCACCGCATGCTGGTTGATCAGGAATTCGGCCTTGTCGAGCGACCGTGCGTGGAAATTGGCGTGATCGACGCTCGAGAGCGGAACCAGATCCTTGTAGAAAAGCGGCAGATTGGCGGCGGGCGCAGTGGCCATGATGAAACTCCGAACTGAACACCCGCACCGGCGGGCGAAAAAATGCGATTGCGCGCCTTATTGGGCTGCGCGCCGCGACGCAAGGGGGACGGTGGCGGGCCTAGCCGATCAGTTTGCCCGGATTGAACAGGCCCGCGGGGTCGAGCCCCGCCTTGATCGCGCGTAGCGCCGCGAGCCGCGCCGGGCTGTCGAGCGCGGCGAACAGGTCGCGCTTCATCTGGCCGATGCCATGTTCGGCCGAAAGCGAGCCGCCGAGTTCGATGACATGGCTGTAGACGAGGCGGCTCGCGTCCTCGCCATGCGCGGCGATCCAGGCGCGGCCGTCGACCCCGGCGGGCGGCTGGACATGATGATGGACGTTGCCGTCGCCGAGATGGCCGAAGGACAGGGCGCGGGCGCCGGGGAAGGCGGCGGTCAGGCGCGCCGGATTGTCGGCGATGAAGCGCGGCATCAGGTCGACCGGCACGCTGACGTCGTGCTGGATCGCAGGCCCCTCGGCACGCTCGGCCTCCGAAATCGAATCGCGCAGCCGCCAGAAATCGTCGCTTTCGCGATCGTTCTTGGCGATCACGACATCGTCGATCAGCCCGGCCTGCAGCGCGATGGCGAGTTGGGTTTCGAGCCGCGACGACAGGTCGTCGGCCTTGTCGTCGGCGAGTTCGACCAGTGCATACCAAGGGCAGTCGCCGCCCAGCGGGTGGCGCGTCTGCGGGATGTGGCGCAGCACCGCGTCTAGGCAGCCGTGCGGGACGATCTCGAAGCCTTCGAGCGGGGCGCCGATCGCTGCGTCGAGCTGGCGCAGCAGGAGCAGCGCCTTGTCGGGACTTTCGAGGCCTATCCATGCGGTCGCGCGGTCCTGTGCGGCGGGGACGAGGCGCAGCGTCGCGGCGGTGACGATGCCCAGCGTCCCCTCCGCCCCGCACAGCAGGTGCCGCAGGTCATAGCCGCGATTGTCCTTCTTGAGCGGCGCCAGTCCGTCGAAGACTTGGCCGTCGGGCAGCACCGCCTCGACCCCCGCGACGAGGGCGCGCATCGTGCCGTGGCGCAGCACCTGGGTGCCGCCGGCGTTGGTCGATACCAGCCCGCCGATCGTCGCCGACCCCTTGCCGCCGAGGGTCAGCGGGAACCGGAAACCTTCCGCCAGCACGGCATTGTGGAAATTCTCGAGGATAACGCCGGCTTCGGCCACGGCGAGTCCCGCCGCGCGATCGATGGTACGGACGCGGTTCATGCGGCGCGTGCTGAGCAGCAATTGCGCGCCGCTGGCGTCGGGGGTCGCGCCGCCGACCATGCCGCTGTTGCCGCCCTGCGGGACGATGGCGACGTCCTGCGCGGCGCAAAGCCGGACGACGGCGGCGACTTCGGCGGTGGTGGCGGGGGAGAGCATCGCGGCGGCGCGGCCGTGATATTTGCCGCGCCAGTCGGTGAGCCAGGGCGCGAGGCTGTCGTCGTCGGTCGCGAAGCCCTTGGGGCCGAGCAGGGCGGCAAGCTGTGCCAGCAGGTCGGGCGTCGGGGGCCGCGTCATCGGCGCGGACATTCGCGGACGAGGTGACGGATCGTCAAAATGGGTCGACAACAGTTCATTTGCTGTTCAATCATGATCGCTATTGGGGAGGCCATGGACGAGTGAAGCCCGCGCGTCCAGCCAGCATCGGGTTCGGGAGCCAAGGGTGAACAACGGTTTTTGTCAGCGCGCCGAGGGGGCGCCCGACGCGCAGTGACGGCAGCGTTTGCCCTGTTCCTCGTGGCCGCGGCACCCGCGGCCGACACGGAGGCGCCGATAGCGCCGCCCGAGCCGATCGCCGCGATGGTGCCCATGCCCGAAAGCGCCGGCGCTCCGTGGTTCCAGGTTATCATCGAACAGCAGTTGATCATCCGCGTACCGGCGCAGCGATCGTCGCTCACCAATTTCGCGGCAAGCCCCGGCGAGCCGCAGCGCAAGCGCGAAGCGCCGCCGATCGTCTGGAAAGAGAAAAAGGCGCCGAAATGCGTCGCGATGCGGAACATCATCGGAATGCAGGCGGTTCAGCGCGACAGCATCGACCTGATCACGCGGCAGAGGCAGCGATTGCGCGCGCAGCTCAACCGCGGTTGCCGCGCGCTCGATTTCTATGCCGGTTTCTATATGAAGGGTAACGAGGACGGCCAGCTTTGCGAGGATCGCGACGAGATTCACGCACGAACCGGTGCCAAATGCGAAATCGACAAGTTCCGCCTGATGGTCGCGGTGCGCGACGACGATTGATCGGCGATTTTCGCCAGCTTTTCTTGACTTTCGGCTGGTAGTTCCGCAAGGGCGCCGCAGCGCGGGCTGGCGTGGGACGCCGTGCGACCTCAATTTTCCGGACATGATGACCCTATGAAATTTGCCGACCTCGGCCTTTCCGACGAAACCCTGCGCGCGATCACTGAATCGGGCTATGACGAACCGACGCCGATTCAGGCGGGTGCGATCCCCTCGGTGCTGATGATGCGCGACATGATCGGCATCGCCCAGACGGGCACCGGCAAGACCGCATCCTTCGTGCTGCCGATGATCGACATATTGGCGCATGGCCGCGCGCGGGCGCGCATGCCGCGCTCGCTGATCCTCGAACCGACGCGCGAACTCGCGGCGCAGGTCGCGGAAAACTTTGAAAAATACGGCAAATATCACAAGCTCTCGATGGCGTTGCTGATCGGCGGCGTGCAGATGGGCGATCAGGTCAAGGCGCTCGAAAAGGGCGTCGACGTGTTGATCGCGACCCCCGGCCGCCTGATGGACCTGTTCGAGCGCGGCAAGATATTGCTCACCGGTTGCAACCTGCTGGTGATCGACGAAGCCGATCGCATGCTCGACATGGGCTTTATCCCCGACATCGAGAATATCTGCACCAAGCTGCCGGCGAATCGGCAGACCCTGCTGTTCTCGGCGACGATGCCGCCGCCGATCAAGAAGCTGGCCGACAAATTCCTGTCGAATCCCAAGACGATCGAAGTCGCACGCCCGGCGAGCCGCAACGAGAATATCGAGCAGTTCGTCGTCAAGACCAGCGAGCGCGGCAAGCGCGACACGCTGCGCGACCTGCTCGAGTCGGAAGACATCAGCACCGCGATCATCTTTTGCAACCGCAAGACGACGGTGCGCGACCTGGCCAAGGCGCTGCAGCGCGACCGGTACAAGGCGGGCGAAATCCATGGCGACATGGACCAGTCGAGCCGCATCGCCGAACTCGACCGCTTCAAGGCCGGGACGATCAATATCCTGGTCGCGTCCGACGTCGCGGCGCGCGGACTCGATGTGAAGGGCGTGAGCCATGTCTTCAACTTCGACGCACCCTGGCACCCCGATGATTATGTCCACCGCATCGGCCGCACCGGCCGCGCGGGCGCGCAGGGCCGTGCCTTCACGCTGATCACGCCGTCGGATGACGAGGCGATCGACAATATCCAGAAGCTGACCGGCTATACGATCCCGGTCCATGGCGGCGGCGGCAAGGCCGAGGCTGCCAAGGCGTCGACGGACGAGCCGCGCGAAGAGCGCGAACCGCGCCGCGAACGATCCGCCCGCGGCGGTCGCGGCCGCGCCAAGCCCGCTGCCGAACCGAAACGCGCCGAAGCACCGCGTGCCGAAACCGTTGCCGAAAAGCCGGCGGCCAGACCCGCGAAGAAGGCCGACGATCGCAAGCCCGCACCGGCGAAGTCGCGCAATCAGGATGATGATGGCCCCGATGACGGCTGGAACGGCCCGATGCCGGACTTTTTGTCGTTCGGGTTCGGTAGCTGATCTGCTCGTCGCCCCCGCGAAGGCGGGGGCCGCTATCGGTTTACGCGGTGAGGTCGAGCAAGGCGGCCAGCGGTCCCCGCCTTCGCGGGGGCGACGGTATGGGTATCAAACCCGAACCAGCATCTTCCCCATATTCGCCCCCGCGAACAGCCCCAGAAACGCCTCGGGCGTCGCCTCCAGCCCCTCATGCACCGTCTCGCGCATCGTCACCGCGCCGCTGGCGATCAGCCCGCCCATGTCGGCGTAGAATTCCTCGACGCAGTCGAAGAACTGGTCGGTGTAGATAAAGCCTTCCATGCGGATGCGCGCCGGGATGGTGCGGATCAGATATTTCATCTCCTGCGCCTTGCCGTCGTTATAGACGTCGATCATGCCGCAGATCGCGAAGCGCGCAAAATCGCTGGCGGTCGCGAAGGCGGCGTCGAGATGTTCGCCGCCGACATTGTCGAAATAGACGTCGATCCCCGGCTTGCCGAGGGTTTCGAGCGCCGCGGCAAGTTGCGGCAGCACCGGGTCGGCCTTGTAGTCGATCACCGCATCGGCGCCGAGATCGAGGGCCCAGGCGCATTTATCGGCGCCGCCGGCCGAGCCGATCACCGTCATCTCGCGCGCTTTGGCGATCTGGACCACCGCCGATCCGACCGCGCCCGCCGCCGCCGAGACGAAGACGGTGTCGCCGGGTTTCGCCGCCGCGATGCGGAGCAGGCCGATCCAGGCGGTGCCACCGGTCAGCCCCATATTGTGGAGGAAGGTCTGCGGGGTCATCCCCGCCGCGAGCGCCGCCGCGGGCAGCTTGTTCGGCGACATGTCGAGGCCGATGACGCCGCCGTCGCGCCAGCCGCCCATGTGGAGGATCAGGTCGCCGGGGGCGAAGCCGCCCATATTGCTTTCGGTCACCTCGCCGATCGCGCCGCCGGTCATCGGCTGATCGATCTGAAAGCTGGCCGAATAGCTTTTCGCGTCGTTCATCCGGCCGCGCATATAGGGGTCGACCGACAGCCACAGATTCTTCACCCGCAGCTGGTCGGCCTGCAACGGCGCGTCGGGGAGGTCGCGGAGGGCGAAATTGTCCATCGTCGGCAAGCCCGTTGGCCTGCGGATCAGGTGCCACGCTCGCGCCATCATATCCCCCTCGATAAGTGTCCGTCGCCCAATCGTCAGAAAAGCCGTTGCCAGCCGTATTCGGTGCCGTTAAGACCCCGCCGTCGCGGGGCCGTAGCTCAGATGGGAGAGCGCTGCAATCGCACTGCAGAGGTCAGGGGTTCGATTCCCCTCGGCTCCACCAGCGACCCGATTCCCCCAACTTCCGAACCGCTTACCCCGCGAAGTCGCGAATCATGTTCTTCGCGATCACTAGCTGCTGAATCTGCGTGGTTCCTTCATAGATGCGGTAAATGCGGCAGTCGCGATAGAAGCGCTCGGCCAGATATTCCTTGAGATAGCCGGCGCCGCCGTGGATCTGGACGACGCGGTCGGCGACCCGGCCGCACATTTCGCTGGCGAACATCTTGGTCGCCGCAGCCTCGACGATGATCTTCTCGCCGCGGTCGGCGCGCGCGCAGGCGTCGGCGAGCATGCATTCGGCGGCGTAGATTTCGGCCTTGCTGTCGGCGAGCATCGCCTGGATCAGCTGGAAGTTCGCGATCGGCTCGCCGAACGCCTTGCGCTCCATCGCATATTGCAGGCCCGCATCGAGCATGCGCTTGGCATAGCCGACGCTGGCGGCGGCGACCGAAAGCCGGCCGTTGTCGAGGCTCTGCATCGCGGCGCGGAAACCGATGCCTTCTTCGCCGCCGAGCAGCGCATCGCCGTCAACCCGGACATTATCGAGGATGACGTCGGCGATCTGCGATCCCGCCTGGCCCATCTTGCCGTCGGGCTTGCCGATCGACACGCCGGGCGCCTCGCGCGGGACCATGAAGGCGCTGACATGCGCGTTCTTGGGCAAAGCCTCGGCGTTGGTGCGTGCCATCACCAGGATGACGTCGGCGAAGGGGGCGTTGGTGATGTAGCGCTTGGTGCCGTTGAGCACATAGCCGTTGCCGTCGCGCACTGCGCGGGTCTTCATCGCCGCGCTGTCCGACCCACTGTCGGGTTCGGTGAGGCCGAAGGCGGCGATGGTGCCGGTCGCGAGCTTCGGCAGCCAATGTTCCTTCTGCTGGTCGGTGCCGAAACCGGTCAGCGACTTGCACACCATGCCGATGTTGATCGACACGATCGAACGATAGGCGGGCGAGGCATAAGCGATCTCGCGGATGAAGCCGACATATTGGCTGACGTTCATGCCCGCCCCGCCATATTCGGGGGGCATGGTGATGCCGAACAGGCCCATGTCCTTCATCTCGGCGAGGATGTCGTCGGGAACGCGGCCCAGTTCCTCAAGCTGGTCTTCGGCGGGGATCAGCCGGTCGCGGACATAGCGCTGCAACTGTTCGATAAAGGCTTCGTAGATGTCGGCGTCCATTCCCGGGTTGGTCATCATATTTTCCTCATTTGGATTATTGTTCTGAATAGCTGTCGATCGCGGAGAAGATGCGCGTCAACTGGTCGCGCTCGTCGGTGTCGATGTCGGGGCGCCAGATTTCGAACAGCATCACGGTGCGGTCGCTGGTCCCGCGGTTCCATGCTTCATGTTCGAAACTGTCGTCGAAGATCGTCAATTCGCCTTCGCGCCATGCGCGCGTCTCGGCGCCGACGCGCAGACCGCAGCCGTCGGGGACGATCAGCGGCAGGTGGCAGATCAGGCGGGTGTTGAGCATGCCGTGGTGCGGCTGGATATGCGTGCCGGGTTTGAGCCGCGAGAAGAGCGCGAGTGGCGCGCGGCCCGGGATCACCGGTTGCGGCGCCTGCGCGAGCGCGGCGAGGGCCTCTGAGCAGAGCATGTCCATGCCCTCGGCGATTTTGCCGTCCTTCCAAAGCCAGGCGGCGCCCCAGTCGGGTTTATCGAGCAGCGGATTATTGGGGGGAGGCCGGTCGGGGCTGGCGGTGACATAGGGGCCGAAACGGTCGGCGGTACCCGCGATCAAGGCCTGCAGTTCGGCGCGGATCGCATTGGTTGCGGCCTCGACCGCGGGCACCCAGCCGAAATCGGCGCGGTCGAAAAAGGTGCGCTGCGCGAGGCCGGGGAAATAGAACATGCTCGGTTGCTGCAGGTAGAGCGGCTGGTCGCCGGCGAGCATGCGCAGCGCCTCGGCGACGCGCGGGGTCGCGCTCGCGGCGTCGATTCCCGCGCCGCGCAATTGGCCGAGCAGGTGATCGGCAAAGGCTTGTTCAGTCGCGGCGAGAAAGGTCTCGGCGCGCTGGAGGCCAGGGTGCAGAGCCGGCGGGACGCTGCGCGCCTGGGCGGCGGTGCCGAGCGCGAGGCGGTAAAAGCTGCCCGCGGCGCGCTCGTCGGACAGCCGGCGCTTGAGTTCGGCCATGGCGAGGATCGCGGCGATATTGGCGCGATCGGCGCGGATCGCGGCGTCGAGCGCGGCGCCTTCGCCCGCGTCGTCGCCGCGCCGGTGGGCCGCGCGCGCCTGCTCCAGCCATGTCCCCTCGCCGGTCATGGCGCTTGCCATAGCGCCGCGCGGCCCCTTTGCAAGAAGCGGTGGGCCTAGATCTCTGGCGGCGGCGGTGCTGAAGGCGCGGCGCGCTTGCCGACCAGCCACCTGCGGACCGCGACGACCGGCGGGGTGCGCCACAGCAGCAGCAGGCCGGCGAAGAACAGCGCCCAGGGCAGGATCGCGGCGCCGACGACGAGGACGAACGAGAGCAGGGTGCTGCCGCTGCGTACCAGCATATTCGCCGCGTCGCTGAACGGATTGCCATAACCGATGCCGGGCAGGCCGCCGGCGCCCTGATAGTCGAAGACCATCGGCGTCGTCGCGAGCTGGACCTCGCCGCCGCGCCGCGTTTCGCGCTCGCCGTCGAGTTGCTGGCGCAGCCCGGCGATCTGCTGCTGGAGTTCGGTGCGTTCGCGGTCGCCGAGTCCGCCCTGCTTGAGCCGCGCTTCGAGGCGCGCGATCTCGTCGGTGATGCCCGCGCTGCGGCGCTGCGAATCGCTGATCTGCGCGCCGACGTCCTCGCCGGTGATATTGGCCGCGGCGAGCACGCCCTCGGCCTTGGCAACGCTGGCGATCGCATCCTTGCCGAACTTGCGAGCGATGGCGGGGTCGAGCTTGAATTCCAGCCGGCCCTCGACCTCATTGTCGCGGATCAGCCGGTAATCCATGCCGGTGATCCGACAGCGCGCGACGCCGAGCGTTTCGCAGGCGGCGGCATGTTCCTCCTGCACCGCAGCGATGCGGTCGTCGTCGAGGCGGAAGGCGTAGCGATAGTGGAAGGCGACCCCGGGGGCGGCGGTGATCGCGACGTCGGGACCGCCGGCGGCATCGGCGGAGGCCATTTCGGTGGCGGCGGGCGCGCTGCTCGCCGCCGATTCCTCGGACGCTTTTTGGCCGCAGCCGACCAGCACGAGCGCCATCGCGCCCGCCAAGAGCTTGGTTTTCATGAGACTCTCCCAAAGATGCGACTCGTTGGCCGCACGATATGGAGTATCATAACTGATCTGGTTGACAATAGCCTTGTCAGGCCGCCTTGATGAAGCTGTCGAGCACCCTTTTGCTGCCCGCCTGTTCGAACTCGACCTCCAGCTTATTGCCGTCGATGTCGACGATGTCGCCATAGCCGAACTTCTCATGAAACACGCGCATGCCGATCGCCAGGTCGGCGCGCGGCTTGGCGCCAACCGACGCTGCGGGGCCGCGCTCGCTGGGCGCGGGGGCGCGGGTCACCGTCGTCGACCCTGCCACCGCGCGCTGCCAGGCGGGGCCGCGCGTCATCGTGCGCGAGGGGTTGCGCTCGGCGACATGCGCGAACGGATCGCCCTGCGCCGACCAGTTGGCGCGCCACAGGCTTTGGCCGCCGCCGAAGCTGTTTTCGCTGTCGACATGTTCGGGCGGAATTTCGGCGATGAAGCGGCTGGGGATGCTGCTCGTCCACTGGCCATAGATGCGGCGGTTCGCGGCATGATAGATGCTGGCGCGCACGCGGGCGCGGGTGATCGCGACATAGGCGAGGCGGCGCTCTTCCTCGAGGCTGGCGATGCCGCCCTCGTCCATCGAGCGCTGCGACGGAAACACGCCGTCTTCCCACCCCGCGAGGAAGACATGGTCGAACTCTAGCCCCTTGGCGGCGTGGATCGTCATGATCGTGACTGTCTCGGTCGTGTCGTCATTGTCGCGGTCCATGACGAGGCTGACATGTTCGAGGAACGCCTCGAGCGAGTCATATTCCTCCATAGCGCGGACGAGTTCGGAGAGGTTTTCGAGCCGGCCCGCGGCTTCGACGCTGCGGTCGGCCTGCAGCATCGCGGTATAGCCCGATTCGTCGAGGATCAGTTGGGTCAGCTCGGGGTGCGACAGGTCGTTCGCCTTGGTCCGCCAGCCGCGCATCTGCGCGACGAACGTGGCGAGCTGGCGTCGCGCCTGCGGGGTGAGTTCATCGGTTTCGGTGATCTGCGACGCCGCCTGCAGCAAGGGCGCGCGTTCGGCGCGGGCGAACTGGTGGATGCGCTGGATCGCCTTGTCGCCGAGGCCGCGTTTGGGGACATTGACGATGCGTTCGAAGGCGAGGTCGTCGGCGGGCGACTGGACGAGGCGCAGATAGGCGAGGGCATCGCGGATTTCGGCGCGTTCGTAAAAGCGGAAACCGCCGACGATGCGGTACGGCATGCCGATCGCGATGAAGCGGTCTTCGAACTCGCGGGTCTGAAACTGGGCGCGGACGAGGATCGCGGCGCGGTCGAGCGACACGCGGCGATGCTGGAGCGTTTCGAGTTCCTCGCCGACGCGGCGCGCCTCCTCGGGGCCGTCCCAGACGCCGACGACGCGGACCTTGTCGCCGGGTTCAAGCTCGGTCCACAACGTCTTGCCGAGCCGACCGCTGTTCTGCGCGATCAGCGCCGAGGCGGCGGCAAGAATCTGCGGGGTCGATCGATAATTTTGTTCGAGGCGGATGACGGTCGCGCCCGGGAAATCCTTGTCGAAGCGCAGGATATTCGCGACCTCGGCGCCGCGCCAGCTGTACACCGACTGGTCGTCGTCGCCGACCACGCAGATATTCTTGCGCGATTGCGCGAGCAGCCGCAGCCACAGATATTGGCTGGCGTTGGTGTCCTGATATTCGTCGACGAGGATATATTTGAAGCGTTGCTGATACTGCTCGAGCACGTCGCGGTGGGTTTTCAGGATCACCAGCATGTGGAGCAGCAGGTCGCCGAAATCGCAGGCGTTCAATGTCTTGAGCCGCGCCTGATAGAGCGCGTAAAAATGCTCGCCCTTGCCGTCGGCCCAGGCTTCCTTGTCGGCGGCGTCGAGGTCGGCGGGGACGAGCCCGCGGTTCTTCCATTTGTCGATCAGCCCCGCGAGCTGGCGCGCCGGCCAGCGCTTCTCGTCGAGCCCCTCGGCCTGGATCAACTGTTTGAGCACGCGCAGTTGGTCGTCGGTGTCGAGAATGGTGAAATTGCTCTGCAGTCCGACGAGTTCGGCGTGGCGGCGCAGCATCTTGGCCGCGATGCTGTGAAAGGTGCCGAGCCAGGGCATGCCCTCGACCGCGTCGCCGATCATCCGCCCGATCCGCTCGCGCATCTCGCGCGCCGCCTTGTTGGTGAAGGTCACCGCGAGGATTTCGGACGGCCAGGCGCGCCGCGTCGCGATGATATGCGCGAGGCGCGCGGTGAGTGCCGCGGTCTTGCCGGTGCCGGCACCCGCGAGCATCAACACCGGGCCTTCGGTGGTCAGCACCGCCTGGCGCTGCGGGCCGTTGAGACCGCGCAGATAGGGCGGGTCCGAGGGATCGGGGCGGGCGAGGTCGGGCATCGAGGCAGGGGTATCGTTCACGCGCGAACGATTAGGGAACAGCGCGCGCGCTGTCCAGCGGGGAGGGGTGGATGGATACAATGCCCTGCGCTTCCCCGCACATTCCGATCGTTTGCGGAACGACCGCTGACGACCAGCTTCTGCCTTACCCCGGCGAAGGCCGGGGTCCAGAGCGCAGCTAGCAAACGCCTGCTCTCCACAGCCCTGGGCCCCGGCCTTCGCCGGGGAACCGAAGTTGTAGCTAACGCCCGCTCTTCACCCCGATGCCGATCTCCCTCTTTATCCCGCCCGTCTTCACCTCTACCGTCACCCCGATGCGCGCCCGTTCCCTGATCCCCGCATCGGCGGCCCTGCTGCTCTCCGCCTGCGCCGGCGGCAATTTCCGCCCCGTCAGCGACACGCCGGTGCGGATCGGCCCGGCCTATGCGGTTCGCGGCACCACCTATGTGCCCGCCGCCGCGCCGGGTTATGACGCGGTCGGCTATGCGAGCTGGTACGGCAACGAATCGGGCAATCGCACCGCCAATGGCGAGCCATTCCGGCCCGGCTGGATCACCGCCGCGCACACCACGCTGCCGCTGCCGACCTATGTCGAGGTGACCGCGCTCGACAGCGGCCGCCGGATCATCGTGCGGGTCAACGATCGCGGACCCTTTGCGCAGGGCCGGATCATCGACCTGTCGCGCGGCGCCGCCGAGGAACTCGGCATCAAGGCGCAGGGCCATGCCGCGGTGCGCGTCCGCCGCGTCGAGCCGTCGGAAAAGGACCGTAAACGCCTGCGCGACGGCAAACCCGCTGCATCGCTGCCGCCTTTGTCGGGGCGGGAATTGCAAGGGTTGCGGGCGCGGATACCGGGGAAAGACCGATAGGCGCGGCGGCGTTGGAGCGCCATCGGGCTTGCGTGGTGCGGGCCAGTGCGTCCAAGGCGGATAAAACCATCAAGGGGAGGGGTTGTTCGCCCATGGATCTGGCACCCTATCGCAAGCATCGGCGCATCCTGACCGCGAGCCTCGTCGGCACCGCGGTCGAATTCTACGATTTCTACATCTATGGCACCGCCGCCGCCTTGGTGTTCGGGCCGCTGTTCTTTCCGTCCGAATCGCCGTCGGCGCAGCTGATGCTGAGCTTCATGAGCTTCGGCCTCGCCTTTTTTGCGCGGCCCGTCGGCGCGGTGGTGTTCGGTCATTATGGAGACCGGATCGGGCGCAAGTCGACGCTGGTGGCGTCGCTGATGCTGATGGGCATTTCGACGCTGCTGATCGCTTTCCTGCCGACCTATGCGATGGTCGGCTGGGTCGCGCCGCTGTTGCTCTGCATCCTGCGCTTCGGTCAGGGGTTCGGGCTCGGCGGCGAGTGGGGCGGGGCGGCGTTGCTCGCGGTCGAGAATGCGCCGCCGGGCTGGCGCGCGCGTTTCGGCATGGTGCCGCAATTGGGCGCGCCGGTGGGGTTCATCGCGGCGAATGGCCTGTTCCTGCTGCTCGGGCTGGGCATGAGCGATGCCGAGTTCGCTTCATGGGGATGGCGCATCCCCTTCCTGCTCTCGGCGATCCTCGTCGGGCTCGGGCTGTGGGTGCGGCTCAAGATCGGCGAGACCCCCGATTTCGCCGAGGCGCTCGAACAGGATCGGCCCGTCGGCGTCCCGATCGGCGAACTCCTGAATCGCCATCTGCTGCCGACCCTCGCGGGGACCTTTGCGGTCGTCGCCTGTTTCGCGATCTTCTATCTCTCGACCAGCTTCGCGCTCGCGCATGGGACGACGACGCTCGGTTATCCGAAGGAGCAGTTCCTGCTGATCCAGCTCGGCGCGATCCTGTTCATGGCGGTAGGGATTATCGTCGCCGGGTACTGGAGCGACGCGGCAAGCGCGCAGAAGGTGCTGACCTGGGGCTGCGGGGCGACGATCCTGATCGGCTTCCTGTTCGGGCCGGCGCTGGCGTCGGGATCGTGGTGGCTGATCTTCGCCGGGCTTGCGTCGGCGCTGTTCGTGATGGGGCTGGTCTATGGCCCGCTCGGCGCCTGGCTGACCGGGCTGTTCCCGGTCGAGGTGCGTTACACCGGCGCGTCGATGACCTTCAACGCTGGCGGAATCCTGGGTGGCGCCGCCGCACCCATCGTCGCGCAGGCGCTGGGCGACTGGCGCGGCACCGCGGCGGTCGGGCTGTATCTCGCGCTGGCCGGGGTGATCAGTTTCGGCGGGCTGGCGATGGTGCGCGGGCGCCCATCCTGAATCCTCCTCGCGGCTATGCCGCAGGGAGGACTTAGACGGAGCGGAGCAGCGTGAGCTTCGCTTTGCCAACCTTGCGTTCGGCATCGATCTCGAAGCCCGCGACCTCGATGGCCTCCTTCTCGCCGGTTTCGACCGAAACCCAGGTCTCGGGCGCGATCCAGCCGAGGCGGTTCAATTTGTCGAGCGCGACGCTGCCGGCGCCGGTGGCGTATGGGGCGTCGAGCAGCAGCAGGTCGTAGCTGCGTTTCGCCGGGCCGAGGCTGAGCACCGATCCGGCGCGCACATCCGCACGCGCGGCCGCGCCAAGCGCGGCGAGATTGCCCTTCAACGCATCGAGCGCGTCGCGGTCCTGCTCGGCGAACAGGCAATGCTCGGCGCCGCGCGACAGCGCCTCGATGCCGAGCGCGCCCGATCCCGCGAACAGGTCGGCGACATAAAGCCCTTCGAAGCTGCCGAGGCGGCTCGCGAGCATCGAGAACAGGGTCTCGCGGGTGCGGTCGGCGGTCGGCCGCGTGGCGTCGCCCTTGGGCGCGATCAGCTTGCGGCCGCGCCATTCTCCCGAAATCACACGCATCAGGGCTTGCCCGAACCGAGGTGGCGGCGGAATTTGAACAGATCGTCGCGCGGCACGACGTCGACGTCGCCCATGCCAAGCCCTTCGAGGCTGAACTCGCCGTAACGGGTGCGGATCAGGCGGCTGACTTGCAGCCCGAAATGTTCGAGCACCTTGCGCACTTCGCGATTCTTGCCCTCGGTCAGCGTCATTTCGACCCACTGGTTGCGCCCGGTGCGGCGTTCGAGGTTGGCGATGATCTTGCCATAGCGGACGCCCTCGATCTCGATCCCCATCGCCAGTTCCTCGAGCTGCGTCTGGCTGATCTCGCCAAAGGCGCGGGCGCGATAGGTGCGTTCGACCCCGCTGGCGGGCAGTTCGAGCTGGCGCTTGAACTCGCCGTCGTTGGTCAGCAGCAGCAGCCCCTCGGTGTTATAGTCGAGGCGGCCGACTGGCATGACGCGCGGTAGGCCCTTGGGCAGCAGATCATAGATCGTCTTGCGCCCCTTGGGATCGCGCGCCGCGGTGATGCAGCCCGCGGGCTTGTGAAAACGATAGAGGCGCGTCGACACCGGCTTGGCGACCGGATTGCCGTCGACGGTCAGCCCTTCGAGCGAGGTCAGCAGCGGCGCCGGGTGGACCACGATCTGGCCGTTGAGCGCGATGCGCCCTTCCTCGACCATACGTTCGACGTCGCGGCGCGACCCGACGCCGGCGCGGGCGAGCAGCTTGGCGATGCGCTGCGGGCCGTCCTCATGCTCGGGCTCGGCCTCCCTGGCTTTGCGCGGGGGCGCGGCGACGCGCGCGGCGCGGCGCCCGCGGGGGGCGTCGGGCTTGTCGTCGGCGGGGCGCGCGGTGCGCGGTCCCGATCGGGGAGGGCGGGGTGATTTCATGGGAACGGAAACGGCTTTCTTGTCGTTATTCGGGGCAAAGTGTTGCGCTGTGACCACGCTCATAGCCGGAAATGCACCGCTTCGTCGATGGTGCGCAAAAGCCGGCTTGCAGGAAGGGTATCAGCGCGTCATGTCGCCGATAAAGGGAGTCATCATGCTGTTCGCGCCCCGTCCGTCGTGCATCAAGCGGCTGCTGGTCATCGAGGATGACCCGCTGGTCGCGTTCGACAATGAGCGGACGCTGAAACACAGCGGTTACGACGTGATCGCCTCGGTCGATTCGGGGGAGGCGGCGGTGGCGCTGATGGCGGTCGAACAGATCGACGCGCTGGTGCTCGACCTCGGACTCGCGGGCGACATGACCGGGCGCGACGTCGCGCGGCTGGCGCGCGATCGCGGCATCGCGGTGCTGCTGGTGACCGGCCAATGCCCCGAGGATGCCGCCGACATCGCGCTCGCCTGCCTGAACAAGCCACACAGCGCGTCGGCGCTGGTCGCGGCGCTGCGGGCGCTCGAGGCGATGAGCTGCAAGAACGAGGCGCCGCCGCGCAAGGTGAGCGGGCTGACGACATATTGGCGGCCCGAGGCGGCGTAAGCCGAACGGTTCAGCGCTGGGCCTCCAAATAGGCGCTTCCAATTTGACCCCGAGGCTTTAGGCCCGTCTTCGAGGTTCCGCGTGGCGGGAAGGGGAGACGAGCTTGCAGCCTGAAACCGTGACGCCGCCGCGCCAGAGTTGGTCGGACAGTATCCGCCCCTATCTTCAGCGCGCGCCGCTGGCTGCCTTGCTTCTCGGCATTTCGTCGGGCTTTCCCTTTGCGATGATCGGGGCGACGCTGACCACGCGACTGGCGCAGGACGGGTTTCAGAAATCGTCCATCACCGCCTTTTCGCTCGCGTTCCTCGTCTATAATCTCAAGCCGCTATGGGCGTGGGTCGTCGATGCGGTGCGCCTTCCCGTCATCGGTCGTCTCGGTCAGCGCGTGTCGTGGCTGATCCTGACCGCAGCGCTGGTGATGCTCGCGGTGGGCAACCTTGCGCTGGTCGATCCAACCAACGTCGGTGGGTCGCCGGTGGGCCAATTCATGCAATTGTTCGGACTTGGCCACGAAGGCGAATTCGCCGCGCTGTTCGAAATGGCCGTCGGTGCCGTCCTCGTCGGCTTTGCCGGCGCGACGTTCGACGTCGTCATCGACGCCTATCGCATCGAGATTCTCAAGCCCGAACAGCTTGGCGTCGGGTCGGGCATGTCGCAATATGGCTGGCGGCTGGGGTCCGCAGGCGCGGGTGGGCTGGCGCTGTTTCTGGCGGCACGACAGGGGTGGGAAGCGGCTTATCTGGCCTGCGCGCTGTTCGCCCTGCCGGCCGTGATCGCCGCCTTCTGGGTCGGCGAGCCCGAGCGACACCGCGACGCGGTGACCCGCGAGGGGCGTCCCGGCATCGTCGCCGGCATCGTCGGCCCGTTCACCGAATTTTTCAGCCGCCATGGCGCGTGGCTGGTGCTGCTGTTCATCCTTCTTCACAAGATCGGCGACACGCTGGGCCAGCTGACGCTGCGCCTGCTGCTCGATGACCTGGGATTCAGCAACGACGAGATCGCCATCTATGACGTCGGTATCGGTTTCTGGGCCTATCTGATCGGCATTTTCATCGGCGGCATCCTCTATGCCCGGCTCGGCATGAAGAAGTCGGTGCTGATCAGCCTGATCCTGATGGCGGTGAGCAATTTCAGTTTCGCGCTGCTCGCGATGGCGGGGCACAGCAATTGGGGCCTCGCGGGCGCGATTGGCTTCGAGAATATCGCGAGCGGGATCGGCGGCGTTGTGGTCGTCGCCTATTTCTCGGCCCTGTGCGACCTCCGCTTCACCGCCGCGCATTATGCGCTGATCAGCTCGGCGGCGAGCGTCGTGGGGCGCTTCCTGACGGGTACGACCGCGGGTACGATGATGGAGGAGTTCGGCAATGTGAACTTCTACCTCTTCACCGTCGTCGCGGCGCTGCCAGGAATATTGCTGTTCTGGTGGATGATGCGCAGCGGGCTGGTCGACCTGTCGGTCGGCACAGCCGGCAAGGTGGATGTTGACCAAGAAGCCGCTCCCAAGCCGGTGGGCTGACCATGCTCTGGATCGGCGTCACCATCGCGCTGCAGGTCGCCTGCATCGTCCATGTCTTCCGCAACGGGCGGAACACGGCGTGGGTGATGGCGATCGCCTTCCTGCCGATGATCGGCATGCTCGCCTATTTCATCGTCGAGATCATGCCGAACCTGTCGCGCGACCGGCGGGTGCGGCAGGTGCAGGCGAATATCGCCGACAGCATCGATCCCGAACGCCGGGTGCGCGAGGCGCGCGACGCGGTAGCGTTCAGCGACACGATCGCCAACCGGCTGGAATATGGCGACGCGCTGATGATCCGCGAACGCTATGACGAGGCCTTGAAACAGTTTCGCGAGGCCGAGCGCATGTCGCCGCATACCGACCGCGCGATCGGGATGCGGATCGCCGAGGCGGCATATGACGCCGGTCTTGTCGCCGATGCGCTGGCGGCGCTCGACCGGCTGCCCGAAACCGGATCGCAATCGGAGCGCGACCGGCGCGATCTGCTGCGCGCGAAGGTCGCCGAACTCGACGGGCGGACCCGCGATGCGCTGGCGCTGTACCGGGCGATCGTCGACCGGGTACCAGGCGACGAGGTACGCTGCCGGATCGCGGCGCTGCTGATCGCCGATGGTGACAAGGCCGGCGCGCGGTCGGTGCTGAAAGAGGTCGAGATGCGGATGCAACGCACGCCGCCGGCAATGCTCAAGACCAACGCTGACATGTATGGCTGGGCGAAACGGATGCTCGCGGAGCTAGGGTAGCGCGGTTCCTGGGTGGAACGCGACGCTCCTTTTCCCGTCACCCCGGGCTTGACCCGGGGCCTGCCTTGTCTTTGATCCGGCGGCGAAAGAAGGAAGGCGGGTCCCGGGTCAAGCCGGGGATGACGATGAAATAGGCGTGTGCTCTCCACCCCAAACCGCCCCTCAAATCGGCACTTCACCATTGGCGCCCAGCACCACCCCCGCGAGGTACAGCGACCCGCACATCAGCACCTCGCCCGGCGGTCGGTGCGCCGCGATATGACACAGCGCCGCCACGACATCGGCGCAGGGCTGTGCGTCGATGATCCCCAGATCGCTCTGCACCCAATGACAGAGATCCTTGGGATCGTGATGCTCGTGTCCCGGGATCGGCACCGCCTGGAATGATGCGATGCGGTTGGCGAAGGGCCGCAGGAAGCCCGTCGCGTCCTTGTTGCTCAGCAGGCCGCAGACGATGTGGAGCGGCGCATGGTCCTCCAGCGCGCGCCCGAGCGCGTTGCCGGCGTCGGGATTGTGACCGCCGTCGAGCCAGACGGTCGTGCCGGCGGGTAGAAGGCGGGTGAGCGGGCCGTCGGCGAGCTTCTGCATCCGGCCCGGCCAGAAGGCGGTGGCGACGCCTTGCGCCACCGCGCCCTCGTCAGGGCGCGGATGCGGGGTGATGTTGAGCATCGCGATCGCGAGGCCTGCGTTGCGCTGCTGGTGTGCGCCGGCCATCCGCGTTTCGAGCAGGGCGGCGATCGAGCCGAATTTCGAGGTCCAGCGAAAGCCTTCGTCCTGTGTCTCGATGCTCCAGTCGCGCCCTTCGGAAAACAGCGAACCGCCAACGGCTTCGGCGCGATCCCCGATGATGCGCATAAGCGGTTCGGGATAAGCGAGCGTCGCGAGCGCCGCGCCGGGCTTGAAGATGCCGGCCTTTTCCCACGCGATGCGGACGGCGGGATCGCCGGGCGTGCCCGCCTCGGGCGCGAGCAGGAACGCCTCATGGTCGATGCCGAGCGAGGCGATGCCGCACACGGCTGGGGCGGGGATGATATTCGTCGCGTCGAGCCGCCCGCCGAGCCCGACCTCGATGATGCAGTCGTCGGCGGGGGCGCGCGCGAAGGCGAGGAAGGCGGCGGCTGTCGTGATCTCGAAGAAGCTCGCCCGCAGGTCGTGGGCGACGTCGAGCACCTCTTCGAGCAGCGACGCGAGAGCAGCATCGTCGATCAGCGTTCCCGCGATCCGGATGCGCTCGTTGAAGCGCACGAGATGCGGGCTGGTGTAGCTGTGCACGCGGCGTCCCTGCGCTTCGAGGATCGCGCGGAGATAGGCGCAGGTTGACCCTTTGCCGTTGGTGCCCGCGACATGGAAGGTTCGCGGGAGGCTATTCTGCGGATTGCCGAGGCGTGCGCAAATCTCGGCGATGCGTTCGAGGCCGAGGATGTCGCGCCCCGGCGACAGCGCGGTGAGGCGGTCGAGCTGGGCCTGGACGGCGGGATCGGCGCTGTGCGCGTGGTCGGGCATGATCGTTGCTCTAAATCACTTCGTCATTGCGAGCGAAGCGAGGCAATCCAGGGCGGTTTATGCGACACTGGATTGCTTCGCTTCGCTCGCAATGACGATGTTGTGGTCGTCAGGCCGCCTTCTCGGGCGCCAGATAGCCGATCAGGCGGCCCAGCGTTGCGGGCAATTCCTTGCGGTGCACGACCATGTCGATCATCCCGTGATCGAGCAGATATTCAGCGCGCTGGAACCCCTCGGGCAATTTCTCGCGGATCGTATTCTCGATCACGCGCTGCCCCGCGAAGCCGATCAGCGCCTTGGGTTCGCTGATCTGGACATCGCCGAGCATCGCATAGCTCGCGGTGACCCCGCCGGTCGTCGGGTCGGTCAGCAGCACGATATAGGGCAGCCCCGCCCGGCGCAGCCGCGCCAGTGCGACGGTCGCGCGCGGCATCTGCATCAGCGACAGCGTGCCTTCCTGCATCCGCGCGCCGCCCGCGGCGGTGATCGCGATATAGGGCGCACCGCGCCGCATCGATTCCTCGACCCCGGCGACAAAGGCTTCGCCCACCGCGACCCCCATCGATCCGCCCATGAAGGCGAAATCCTGGACGCCGACGACCGCGGGATGCCCGCCGATGCGGCCAAAAGCGTTCTGATAGGCGTCGCGGTCGCCGGTCGAGGCGCGCGCGGCCTTGATGCGATCGACATATTTCTTGGTGTCGCGGAACTTCAGCGGGTCCTCGGGCGCCGGCGGCGCGGCGAGGATTTCGTGAAGGCCGCCGTCGAACAATTGCAGGAACCGCTCGCTGGCGCCGATGCGGTCGTGATGGTCGCAGCGCGGGCAGACGTTGAGATTGTCGGCCCATTCCTTGACGAACACCATCTGCTGGCACTCGCGGCATTTGTGCCAAAGATTGTCGGCGGTATCGCGCTTTGCGGCGAAGGGCAGGGCGTTGCGGACGCGTTCGAGCCAGCTCATGCGGCGATCTCCTTGGCGCTATGAATAGCATCGGCGAGGGTGCGGGTGAAGGCCTCGACATAAGGCGCGGCGGCGTCGCCATGCTCGGCAATGATGTCGATGAACGCCGAACCGACGACGACGCCGTCGGCGACCTTGGCGATTTGCGCAGCCTGGTCGGGGGTGCGGACGCCGAAGCCGACCGCGACGGGCAGGTCGGTGGCGGCTTTCAGGCGCGCGACCGCTTCGTCGATGCTCGCCTGCGCGGCCTGTTGCTGGCCGGTGATGCCGGCGACGCTGACATAATAGAGGAAACCGCCCGCGCCATCGAGGACGGCGGGCAGGCGCGCGGGGTCGGTGGTCGGCGTCGCGAGGCGGATCAGGTCGACCCCGGCGGCGCGGAGCGCGGGGCCGAGTTCGGGGTCTTCCTCCGACGGGATGTCGACGCAGATGATCCCGTCAACCCCGGCCTTGGTGCATTCGGCGGCGAACCAGTCGGCGCCGCGCACGGTCATCGGATTGGCATAGCCCATCAGGACGAGCGGGGTGTCGGGATGGCGCGCGCGGAAAGCCGTCGCCATCGCGAAAATATCGGCGGTGGTCGTGCCTTTCGCGAGGCTGCGCAAATTCGCCGCCTGGATCGCGGGGCCGTCTGCCATCGGATCGGTGAACGGCATGCCGAGTTCGATCACATCGGCCCCGCCCGCGACGAGTGCGTCAAGGTTGGCCGAGGTATCGCCATCGCCTGCGGTGATGAAGGCGACGAGGGCGGGATGGGGCTTGGCGAAGGTGGCGGCGAAGCGGCTCATTACAACATTGGTCCAATCATGAAAGATATCGTCAACTTCCCCTTTGACCACCATGCGGGCTTCGCCCCGTGATAGCCGGTATTTTCGCATCAGGCCTTCATAGTCCGTGAGATGATGCCGAATATAATTATGTGCAACAATACGGACCGCCTTCTTCGGCGAGATTTCGGCGGTCCAGTCTTCCGCAGCAACCCGACTATGGATGGACGTGCGATGCTCGTCGGGACAGCCGGCGAGGTGCTTCACAAGCGCGCGTCTGATTGTCGATTCCCGAAAACGGACCATCAGCCCCTCAAAGTTTCACCCCCAGCGCGTCGGCGACGGTGAAGATATCCTTGTCGCCGCGGCCCGAGCAATTGACGATGATGATCTTGTCCTTGCCCAGCGTCGGCGCAATACGTTCGGCGGCGGCGATGGCGTGGGCGCTTTCGAGCGCGGGGATGATGCCTTCGAGCTTGGTCAGCTTCTGGAAGCTCGCCAGCGCCTCGGCATCGGTCACGGGTTCGTAGCGGACGCGGCCGATGTCGTGGAGCCAGCTATGCTCGGGGCCGATGCCCGGATAATCGAGCCCCGCCGAGATGCTGTGCGCCTCGGTGATCTGGCCGTCTTCGTCCTGGAGCAGATAGGTCTTGTTGCCGTGCAGGATGCCCGGCCGCCCGCCGGCAAGGCTCGCGGCATGCTTGCCGTCCAGCCCTTCGCCCGCCGCTTCGACGCCGACGATCTCGACGCCGTCGTCATCCAGAAACGGATGGAACAGCCCGATCGCGTTCGATCCGCCGCCGACGGGGGCGATCAGCATGTCGGGCAGGCGGCCCTCGGCCTCCAATATCTGCGCCCGCGCTTCGTCGCCGATCACCGACTGGAAATCGCGGACGAGTTCGGGATAAGGGTGCGGGCCGGCGACGGTGCCGATGATGTAGAAGGTGTCGTGGACGTTCGCGACCCAATGGCGCAGGGCCTCGTTCATCGCGTCCTTGAGCGTCTTGGCGCCACTCTCGACCGCGACCACCTCTGCGCCGAGCAGCTTCATGCGGAAAACATTGGGCTGCTGCCGTGCGACGTCGACCGCGCCCATGAAAATCGTGCAGGGCAGGCCGAACAGCGCCGCGACGGTTGCGGTCGCGACGCCATGCTGGCCCGCGCCGGTCTCGGCGATGATCTTTTGCTTGCCCATCCTTTTCGCGAGCAGGATCTGGCCGATGCAATTGTTGATCTTGTGCGCGCCGGTGTGGTTGAGGTCCTCGCGCTTGAGGTAAATCTTCGCCCCGCCGAGGTGATCGGTCAGGCGCTGCGCGAGCCACAAGGGGCTGGGGCGGCCGACATAATTTTTCAGCAGGTCGTCGAATTCGGCCTTGAACGCCGGGTCGGCCTGCGCGGCGCGATATTCGCGCTCGAGGTCGAGGATCAGCGGCATCAGCGTTTCGGCGACGTAGCGCCCGCCGAACTGGCCGAAATGGCCGCGCTCGTCGGGGCCGGTGCGAAGACTGTTGGGTGCGTGTGTCATCGGCCCGCCGCTTTAAGGAAAGCCGCGATCTTGTCCACATCCTTGACGCCCGGCGCGCTCTCGACACCCGACGAGACGTCGACGAGCGGCGCGTTGGTCGCGGCGATCGCTTCGGCGACGTTGGCGGGCGTGAGGCCGCCGGCAATGCCCCAGTCGATGCTGTGCCGATGCCCGACGAGCAGCGACCAATCGAAGCGCGTGCCGGTCCCGCCCGGCATCGCCTGCGCGGGGGCATCGAAGAGCAGCCGGTCGACGACGCCCTCATATCGCAGCGAGCGCGTCAGCGTCCCGGCATCCTTCAGCCCGACCGCCTTCCACGCCTCGGTCTTGGTGTTCGTCTTGACCGCGTTGATCCACTCGGGGGTCTCGTTGCCGTGGAACTGGAGGATGTCAGGCCGCACCGCGCTCCATGCGGCGCCGGTGAGTTGCGGCCCCGCGTTGACGAGCAGGAGTGCGACCTTGACGCCGCCCGCGGCGGCCTGCTTGCGCAACTCGGCCGCGGTGTCGAGATCGACGTAGCGCGGGCTGGGTTCGTAATGATTGAGACCGATGTGCGTGGCGCCGTGACGGATGGCGGCCTCGACCTCTTGGGACGTCTTGAGGCCGCAGATTTTGACGAGTGTAGGCATGGCTACCGGATGATCCAATGTCCGTTCGTGTCGAGCGAAGTCGAGACACGTCTGGCGCTGTGTTGGCGTGTCTCGACTTCGCTCGACACGAACGGGAAAGGGAGTGCGTGCAGGCCTAAAGCGTTGCCTCGATCTCGCGCGCTGCCAGGTCGGGGTCGGGCGACTGGCTGATCGGGCGGCCGACCACCAGGATCGACGCGCCGTCGGCCATCGCCTGCGCCGGGGTGACGATCCGCTTCTGGTCGCCGGCGCTGCCATTCGCGGGGCGGACGCCGGGGACGACGAAATAGCCGCCTGGCCAGGTGTTGCGCGCGATCTTCACTTCCTGACCCGAACAGACGATGCCGTCGAGGCCCGATTCGCGCGCGAGTTTGGTCAGGCGGACGACCTGCTCGTGCGGGGTGCCGCCGACGCCGATGTCGTCGAGATCGGGGGCGTCGAGGCTGGTCAGCACGGTGACCGCGACGACCTTGGTGTTCGTTCCGGCGGACGCCTTCGCCTCTTCGAGCATCGCGCGGCCGCCCGCGGCGTGGACGGTGATGATCGCGGGTTCGAGCGGGCGCAGCGCCTGAATCGCCTTGGCGACGGTGTTGGGGATGTCGTGGAGCTTGAGATCGAGGAAGATCGGCAGGCCGATCTTGGCCATTTCATGCACGCCATGATGGCCGTTGGCGCAGAAGAATTCGAGCCCGAGTTTCAGCCCGCCGACATGGTGCCGCACCTTCTGCGCTAGCGTCTGCGCGACGTCGAGGTGGGTGGTGTCGATCGCGAGATAGAGCGGCGAGGTCATGGCTTGTCCGTAGGAAAGAGGTCTGTCGGGGTGGCGGTCGGGGGAACGTCGCTCACCGGCGTCGCGGCGAGCGACGGCGGCGCCGCCGCCGCGGGGGCATCTGCGGGGCGGTTCGCCATCGCGCGCAGGTCGGAGAGCTGGCGCTCGCTATGGTCGAGGCGGCGTTTGAGCGACCAGCGCGCGGCGCGCAGCGCGATCCATAGCGGGACGCTGCCGATCAGAAACGAGACGAGGATCAGCACCGGCAGTTTGGTGTCGAGCACCTGACCCGGCCAGATGGTCACCGTGACGGGAATCCAGTTCGCCATCGAGAAGATCACCAGTACGGCGGTGAGCAACACCCAGATGATCGTCCGGACAATTCCCATGCGGCGGCTCCTGTTTCTTGGCGACGTGACGGAAGCCTAGGCGAGTTTGACGCGGGTTTCCAGAGGGGGGCGTGCCTTTGATCCTCCCTGCCGCGAAGCGGTGGGGAGGGGAACCGTTCGCGAAGCGAGTGGTGAGGGGCCGAAAGCTTGCGCGGCGCCTGACGGCGTCGGCCCCTCCGTCAGCCCCGCGGGCTGCCACCTCCCCATCGTTACGCGACAGGGAGGATTGAGCCATTACTCCCCGAACACCCGCGCGAAGATCGTGTCGACATGCTTGAGGTGGTAACCGAGGTCGAACAGCGCGGTCAGTTCGTCGGCTGACAGTTTCGCGATGACGTCGGTGTCGGCCTTGAGCAGGTCGAGCAGTGACAGCGCGCCGTCGCTTTCCCACACCTTCATCGCGTTGCGCTGAACAAGGACATAGCTTTCCTCGCGGCTCGCCCCCGCCTGCGTCAACGCGAGCAACACGCGCTGCGAATGGACAAGGCCGCCCATGCGGTCGAGATTCTTCTGCATCCGTTCGGGATAGACGAGCAATTTGTCGACCACGCCGGTCAGGCGGCCCAATGCGAAGTCGAGGGTGATCGTCGCGTCGGGACCGATGAAGCGCTCGACCGACGAATGGCTGATGTCGCGTTCGTGCCACAGCGCGACATTTTCGAGCGCGGGCACAACCGCGCTGCGCACCATGCGCGCGAGGCCGGTGAGGTTTTCGGTGAGGATCGGGTTGCGCTTGTGCGGCATCGCCGACGAGCCCTTCTGGCCCGGCGAGAAATATTCCTCGGCTTCCAGCACTTCGGTGCGCTGGAGGTGGCGAACCTCGACCGCGAGCCGCTCGATCGATCCAGCGATGACGCCCAGTGTGGCGAAGAACATCGCGTGGCGGTCGCGCGGGATGACCTGGGTCGAGACGGGTTCGACCGACAAGCCGAGCTTGGCTGCGACATGTTCCTCGACGCGCGGGTCGATGTTGGCGAAGGTGCCGACGGCGCCCGAAATGGCGCAGGTCGCGATGTCGGCGCGCGCCGCGATCAGGCGGGTCTTGCAGCGGTCGAATTCGGCATAGGCCTGCGCGAGCTTGAGCCCGAAGGTGACGGGCTCTGCGTGGATGCCATGGCTGCGACCGATCGTCGGGGTCATTTTATGTTCGCGGGCGCGGCGTTCGATCGCCGCAAGCAAGGCGTCGAGATCGGCGAGCAACAGGTCGGCGGCCTGGCTGAGCTGGACCGCGAGACAGGTGTCGAGCACGTCGCTCGACGTCATGCCCTGGTGCATGAAGCGCGCCTGGTCGCCGACATTTTCGGCGACCCATGTCAGGAAGGCGATGACGTCATGCTTGGTGACCGCCTCGATCGCATCGATCGCGGGCACGTCGATGACGGGATTCGTCGCCCACCAGTCCCACAGCGCTTTGGCGGCATCCTGGGGTACGACACCCAATTCGGCGAGCGCGTCGGTGGCGTGCGCCTCGATCTCGAACCAGATGCGGAACCGGTTTTCGGCCGACCAGATGGCGGTCATTTCGGGCCGGGCGTAACGCGGAACCATGGTTTTTCCTTCCTTTAGGATCAATTTATCGCGGAATCGGCGCGGAATCGCGACAGGGCGCGCCCTAGCAGGGACGGGCCGCCCCGCCAATCGCCACCGAAATGCAACTTACGCTTTTGGCGCGCGGTTGACCCTATGCCCCTTCAGGACAGCGGCGCGCAAGGCGAAGCGTCGCACCACAACAGGAGAAATATCATGTTGAAAACCATGCTTTTGATTGGCGCCGCCGCGATCAGTTTCCCCGCGCTGGCGCAGGATCAGCCCGCCGATCCGACCGCACCGCCGGCCCAGACCGACAGCGCGCCGCCGGCAAGCCAGCCGTCGGAACCCGCGACCGAGGCGACGCAGCCCGCACCGGCTCCCGAAGCCGCACAGCCGGCGCCGGCCCCCGATGCTTCGACCCCGCCGGCGGCCGAACCCGCTCCTCCGGCTGGCAAAGCGACCACCGCGCAGGCCGCGCCGAGCGGCAGCGCCGCAACCCCGGCTCAGGTCGCCCAGATCGTCGATAAGGAGTTCCCCACTTATGACGCCGATTCGAGCGCCGAGCTCAGCGAAGTCGAATTCGCCGGCTGGATGAAAAAGCTGCGTGCCGCAAGCGAGCCGACGGTCGATGTCGAATCGGCCGAGGTCCAGATCTGGATCGGTCAGGCCTGGGGTGCTGCCGATGCCGACAAGAACGGCACCGTCAGCAAGGAAGAACTGACCGCGTTCCTGTCGCGCGGCGCGTAAGCGCCCCTGACTGGGTGGTGAAGCCGTCGGAGCGATCCGGCGGCTTCATCGCGTCCGGCCTTCACTCGGACGGCTGTTTCACCGCGATGATCGTCAACCGATGTTCCTGTCCGCCGCGGTCGGGCCACATGATCGACTGGCCGGTACGCAGGCCGATGAGTCCCGCCCCGACCGGCGTCAGGATCGACACGCGTCCCGCCGCGATGTCAGCAAAGGCGGGGTAGACGAGTTCGACGGTGCGCTGGGTCCCGGTCTTTTCATCGGTGAAGGTCACCTCGGACCCCATGGTCACGACATTGGCGGCAATCTTGTCGCGGCTGCAGATCGACGCACGGTCGATCTCGCCGAGCAGCAGTTCGTAGATGCGGTTGAGTTCGTGTTGCTTGTGCAAGGCGAGTTCAGTGAGACGGTCGGCCTCGACGTCGATCATGTGGATCGCCGGGCGCGTGGTCCGGGCTTTGGCTTTGGTTTGGGTCATGGTGCGGACTTTCCGGATAAGGGCAGGCGCACGCAATCGTTCGCGCACGCGATCAAATTTGGTCGGAAATTTGCCCCGGGCTCGGGGCGAACGCGCCGGAACCCGGGGCTAGATGCCCGCGAGAAGTTGACCCCCGTGGAAACGGAAGCGGAGAAGGCCGCGTCGAATCTGCATAAGGGGATGATGTCCTGTGTGGCGGGGGAAGTCAAATCGCGGGTCTTGAGTCGGGATCCTAGAGCAATCCCATCGCGCGCATGCTGCGATAATCGGACCCGCCGATGATGATATGGTCGTGGAGGGTGATGCTCAGCTTCGCCGCCGCTGCCGCGATATCGCGGGTGATGGCAATATCCTGGCGGCTCGGTTCGGGGCTGCCGCTGGGATGGTTGTGGACGAGGATGATCGCCGCGGCGCCAAGCTCGAGCGCGCGCTTGACGACTTCGCGGGTGTAGATGGCGGACTGGTCGATTGATCCTTCGCTGACCAGTTCGTCGCGAATCAGGATGTTGCGCGTGTTGAGATAGAGGACGCGGACGCGTTCGATATCGAGCGGACCCATGTCGGCACGCAGATAGTCGAGCAGGGCATCCCAGCTGGACAATAGCGGCCGTTCGGCGAATTCGCCCCTTAGCATGCGCAGGCCGGTTGCCTGGACGACCTTGAGCGCCGCGATGGCGCCGTCGCCGAGGCCGTCGACACGGCGCAGCGCATCGGGGTCGGCGGCGATCAGCTGTGCCAGCGAGCCGAATTCGCGGAGCAGCGCCTTGGCGAGCGGCTTGGTGTCGCGGCGCGGGATGGCGAGGGCGAGCAGATATTCGACGAGTTCGTAATCGGCGAGCGCCTCGCCGCCGGTATCGAGCAGTCGGGCGCGCAGCCGCGCGCGATGTCCCGTATGATCGGCGTCCCCCATGGATCCGGAATAGCAGCTTGTGGGGCGCACTCAACGGCCATAAGGTTTGTCGCATATGGCAACGTCCTGTCTTTTGCAGCCAATTGCGCCATTTCGGCGTTATCTTTCAGCAAAGGGCGGACCCGCCGGGGCGCATGAGGATCGAATAAAGGCGCCATGACCGACTCCGTCGAAACCGCCAGAATGGTCAGGCAGCGTCGCCGCATCAAGAAGCGCTGGCTGACCGGCGCGGCGCTCGCGGTGCTTGTCGGCGGGCTGTGGCTGGCGCGCGAGCCGATCGCCGACCGCTTCGTGCGCGAACAGCTCGATTCGCTGGGCGTACCCGCGACTTACGACATCGAAGAGATCGGTTTTCGTACCGAGCGCATTTCCAATGTCGTCATCGGCGACCCCAAACGCCCCGACCTGACCGCGAAGGTCGTCGAAATCTCGCTCGGTTACGGTTGGAGCGGGCCTTATGTTTCGACGATCACCGCCGACGGCGTGCGGCTGTATGGGCGGTTCGCGGACGGGCGGCTGTCGCTGGGAGCGCTCGACAAGTTCCGCGATCCGACGAGCACCGATCCCTTTGCGCTGCCTGACCTGTCGGCGGTGCTGACCGACGCGCGGGCGCGGGTCGAGACGCCGTGGGGCAATGTCGGCGCGACGCTGAACGGGCGCGGACATCTGCAGCGCGATTTTTCGGGGACGCTCGCGCTGGTGGCCCCGACGATCGATGCGGCCGGATGCCGGGGGGATGCGATCAGTTTTTACGGCCCCTTGACGGTGCGTGACCTGAAACCGCGTCTGAAAGGACCGCTGCGCGGGCGCGAAGTGCGCTGCGCCGAGGAAAGCGTCATCGCGCGCGCGCCGCAGGTCGCGCTCGACGTGACGCTGGGCGCCGACATGCTGAGTTGGGAGGGCAAGGCCGATGCGGCGCTGGTATCGCTTATCGCGGGTCCGGCGCGTGCCGAACGGGTGGCGCTGCTCGCCGGGTTCAAGGGCAATGCCGACCGAACCGCGCTGACCCTCGACGGCGAGGCGCAGCGGTTGAGCGGACCCGAATTCGCCGCGAGCCGCGTCGACATCGACGCGACCGGCGAGGTCGGCAAAGCGGCACCCAAGCTTAAGGGCAGCATCGGCTTCGCGCGCGCTTCGGCCAGCGCCGGGCTGCGCCAGCGCATCGCCGCGAGTGCGAATGGACTGGCCGGCAGTCCGGTCGGACCGCTGGGCTCCAAGGCCAGCGGGGCACTGGCGCGGATGCTGGGCGACATCGGCGGCAAGGCCGATTTTGCGCTGGCGGGCGAGGGCAAGACCGCACGTATCGAACTGATCGGGCTCGATCTGGTCGGCGAAAGCGGCGCGCGGCTGACGGGAGGCGCCGACAGCCGGATCGGCTATCTGTTCGCGGCCGCCGCGCCAGCTTTCGTCGTGCAGGGCCAATGGGCGTTCGGCGGTGGCGGACTGCCCGAAGGCACACTCGATCTCGACCGCCGCGCCGACGGCACGCTGTCCGGCCTGGCGCGGATTGAGCCCTATGTCGCCGAGGGTTCGCGGCTGGCGCTGGCGCCGGTGCGCTTCTCTGGCGGGGCAGGCGGGATGATGCGCTTTGCAACGGTGGCCGAACTCACCGGCCCGCTCGCGGGCGGACGCGTGGAGCGATTGCGCGTGCCGATCGACGGGGTGCTGGCGCCGACCGGGGCGCTGGCGCTGAGCGGTGGTTGCACGCGGATCGCCGCCGACCGCATCGACGTCAGCGGCTTCCGGCTCGCCGGGCCGGCGGTCGACTTGTGCAGCCGCGCGGGGCAGCCTCTGCTCGCGGCGGGTCCCGACGGGCTGCGCGGACAGATCCGCATGCCGCGGCTGGCGCTGCGCGGGACGAGCGGGACCTCGCCCTTCTCGCTGGCGTCGGGGGCGGGCGAGTTCGACCTGGCGACGATGCGCTGGTCGCTGGCGGGCGCCGACGTCCGTCTGGGCGAAGGCGACGGCGTCACCCGGTTCAGCGCCGAACGGATCACCGGCGCGTCGACGCCGAAGGGGCTCGCGGGCGACCTCGTCGGCGCGGCCGGCAAGATCGGCGCGGTGCCGCTCGACATGAGCGAGATTGGCGGGCGCTGGACCTGGGCCGGCGGCGTGCTTGGGCTCGACGGGTCGATCGTCGTGACCGACGCGCTGCCCGAACCGGACGCGCGCTTCTTCCCGCTGCTCAGTACCAACGCCGCGCTACGCTTCGCCGATGGCCGGATCGACGCGACCGCGGGCTTCGCCGAACGGCGGAGCGGCGCGCATGTGCTCGACACCGTGATTCGGCACGAACTCGGCAGTGGAACCGGATTTGCCGATCTGAAGGTTCCCGAATTGCGCTTTGGCGACACTTTTCAGCCGGACCAACTCACCCGTCTTGCGCTGGGCGTCGTCGCCAATGTGCAGGGATCGGTGGTCGGCGATGGCAGGATCGACTGGTCGCCCGCCGGGGTGACGAGCCGCGGCACCTTTGCGACCGCGAACAGCAATCTCGCCGCCGCCTTTGGTCCGGTCACCGGCGCGACGACGACGCTGACCTTCGACGACCTGATCGGTCTCCATTCCGCGCCGAACCAGAAGGTCCGGCTCGCCGAGCTCAATCCGGGAATTCCGGTGAAGGACGGCGAGATCGAATATCAGTTGCTCGGCGACAATCGGGTGCGGATTCAAGGCGGCAGCTGGCCCTTTGCCGGCGGCACGCTCGAGCTGCATCCGACGACGCTCAATTTCAACGCCGACCAGCCGCGACGGCTGACCTTCGATCTCGTCGGGGTCGATGCCGCGATCTTCCTCCAGAATTTCGGGTTTGAAAATATCAACGCGACGGGCAAGTTCGACGGCACCCTGCCGGTCGAGTTCGACGGACTCGGCGGACGGATCGTCGGCGGCCGCATCGACGCGCGCGATGGCGGCGGAACGCTGGCCTATGTCGGCGAGCTGACCAACCACGACCTTGGCGTGATGGCCAATTTTGCCTTCGGCGCGCTGCGCAGCCTCAAATATGACGACCTCACCATCATCCTCAACGGCGACCTCGACGGCGAGATGGTCACCGACATCCGCTTCGGCGGCATCGGGCAGGGCGAAGGCGCGACGCAGAACTTCATCACGCGCCAGGTCGCCAAGCTGCCCCTCGTCTTCAACATCAAGATTCAGGCGCCGTTCCGCCAGTTGATCACATCGGCCAAGGGCTTTTATGATCCGACCGTCTATATCGAACAGAATCTGCCGGCGCTGATGCAGGCGCAGGAAGACGCCAAAGCCGCCGCCGCGAAAAATTCGACCGTTCAGCCTCCAGCAAGCGAGCCCGTGCAATGAAGAGAACAAGAAGTGAAGCGAGGAGGCGGGCCGGGATCGGTCGGTGTCTTGCGGTAACGATCGGCGCGGCGGCTCTCACCGGCTGCGTGCAGATCGAAACCCCCGACAAGCCGATCGAGATCAACCTGAATATCAACATCAAGCAGGAAATCGTGTACCGGCTTGATGGAGATGCCAAAAAGCTGATCGAACAGAATAGCTCGATATTCTGACAGGGAAAAAATATGATGACGAAGATTTGGAAACCCACCGGAATTGCGATGGCCGCCCTGGCCGCGACCGCCGCCGTGGCGCTGATGGTGCCCGCGGCGATGGCGCAGCGCGACCCCGCTTATGAGGCCGCCCGTTCGGCAGGGCAGGTCGGCGAGCAACCCGACGGCTATCTCGGCTATGCCTCGACCCCGACCCCGGCGGTCCGCGCGATCGTCGACGACATCAATATCAAGCGCAAGGCCGCCTACACCAGCGGGGCCCCGGCAGGCAGCACGGTCGAACAGTTCGCCTTCGTCACCGGTTGCAATTTGATCGCCAAGACCAAGCCGGGCGAGAAATATATGGCGCCCGACAAGAGCTGGAAGACCCGCGACGCCGGCGCACCGGTCCGCGATTCGCGCTGCCCCTGATTTTTCGGAACGACAAGGGCGCCTGCGGGCGTCACATGCCGCCGCGCCCCTAAACGCGGCGGCATTTTTGTGCGCCCGCCCGGCGCCATTTTTGTGCAGTTGCGCACAAGCATTGACTTAATGGGGCGTCATTCCTAAACGGACCGCGCCTTAGGGGTCCCCCGATTTTTCGGGCCTTTTTTCGCAGGCGGAACCGGAGCTTTCCGGCGCTGTTTCAGGAGGATGGCGGGAAATGACGGGGAACGGCAGCGATCCGGAACCAGCTTCGGAGGATTCGCGCCTGGTCTCGCTCGAAGAGCGATTGGACCGGGCCGAAGCCGCAGAAGCAAAACGGAACGCGGTGAACGCCGGACCGGAGACCGATGCCAATTACAAGCTCGGTAACCGCGTATTGGCGGAATTGCTGGGCGGCATCGGTGGCGGCGCGTTGGTCGGTTGGACGATCGATCATTTTGCCGGCACTGCGCCCTGGGGTCTGTTGGTGGTGCTGTTCCTCGGAGTGGCGGTCGCCTTCAGGAACATATTTCGAATTGCCAATATTCGGCCGACAAAGCCGGATTGAAGCTGGTTTGACTGGGATTTAGGCGAGGTATCGCGTGGCGGATCAAGGTAAAGTGGACCCGATGCACCAGTTCGAGGTGCAGAAGATGTTCGACATGTTCCATGTCGGGGGTCACGAGGTCGCTTTCACGACGAGTGCGATGTGGATGATCGTCGCCGGCCTGCTTTTGTGGGTGTTCATGATCGGCGGCATGAAGCGTCAGCTCGTCCCCGGTCGCTGGCAGGTCGCGGTCGAGGGTTTTACCGGCTTCATCTCCAGCATGATGAACGCGAATATCGGCCCCGAAGGCCGCAAATATACGCCCTATGTCTTCTCGCTCTTCATGTTTATCCTGATGCTCAACCTCATCGGCCTCGCGCCGCTCGGGCTGTTCGGCGTCCATCCCTTCACCGTGACGAGCCATTTCACGATCACCGGTTTCCTCGCGATCCTCAGCTTCGCGATCGTGCTGATCGTCGGTTTCTGGCGCCACGGCCTGCATTTCTTCTCGCTCTTCGTCCCGCACGGCACGCCCTGGTGGCTGCTGTGGCTGATCCCGGTGATCGAACTCGTGTCGTTCATGGTCCGCCCGTTCAGCCTCGCGCTGCGACTGTTCGTCGCGATGACCGCCGGTCACGTGCTGATGAAGGTGTTCGCTTCGTTCATCATCGATGGTCTGGCCGCGAGTCCGGCGATCGGCATCGGCGTCGGCATCCCCAGCATGGCGCTGATGGTCGGCATCAGCGGGCTCGAGCTGCTGGTCGCGGGTATCCAGGCCTATGTTTTCGCGTTGCTCACGTCGCTCTATCTGAACGACGCGATCAACCTGCACTGATTTTTCAACCGTTTAACTAACGTTTTTCCCAAGGAGTTTATACAATGGACGTTCAAGCAGCTTCGCTCATCGGTGCCGGTCTGGCCGCCATCGGCGCCGGTATGGCCGCCATCGGTGTGGGCAATGTGTTCGGCAGCTTCCTCGAAAGCGCGCTTCGCAATCCGGCAGCTGCCGACGGCCAGCAGGGCCGCCTGTTCATCGGCTTCGCGGCTGCCGAACTTCTCGGCCTGCTGTCGTTCCTGATCGCGATCCTGCTGTACCTCAAGGCAGCCTGATTTCGTCGGCGGAGCGGGCGTTTCGGCGCCCGCCCCGCGACCGCTTTCCTCTTTGTTCGTTGAGATAGTCCATGCCTCAGATCAGCCAATTCGCTGAAAACTGGTATGCCGCATCGCAGATTTTCTGGGTGCTGCTGACCTTCGGCTTCGTTTTCCTTGTCATCGGCCGCGGCATGCTGCCGAAGATCGAGGCGACGGTGGATGCGCGCGACCGCAAGGTCGCCGACGATCTCGCGGCGGCAAAGGCGGCGCATGCCGCCGCCGACAACCTCGAGGAAAGCTATCGCCAGCAAAGCGACGCCAGCCGTGCCGCGGCGCAAAAGGCGGTGGCCGACGCCAAGGACAAGGCCGCGAAGGACGCCGAAAAGCGTCTCGCCAAGGTCGATGCCGAACTGGCGGACAAGCTGGGTGCGGCCGAAGCCGATATTTCGGCGGCGCGCACCTCGGCGATGGCCGAGATCGAATCGGTCGCGGCCGAGGCGGCGACCGACCTGGTCGCCAAGCTGTCGGGCGTGAAGATCGGCGCGGCGGATGCCAAGTCGGCGGTGAAGGCGGTGCTCCATGGCTAATCTTGCTCTGATCCTGTCCGAAGCCGCGGGCGAGACGCACGTCGAACCGGCGTCGTTCGGTTTCATCGACGCGACCGTCTGGGTCTCGATCGCGATGGCGATCTTCATCGCCATCCTGCTTTGGAAAAAGGTGCCGGCGCTGGTCGCGGGCATGCTCGACAACAAGATTGCCGAGATTTCGAAGCAGCTGAAGGAAGCCGAACAGCTCCGCCTCGACGCCGAATCGCTGAAGGCCGAATATGAAGCGAAGCTCGGCGATGCGGCGAAGGAAGCCGACCAGATGCGCATCCGCGCCGAAGCCGAGGCCGAAACGCTGGTGACCAAGGCCAAGGCCGACGCCACCGCGCTGATCGCGCGCCGCAAGCAGATGGCCGAAGACCGCATCGCGGCGGCCGAAGCCGGTGCGCTCGCCGAGGTTCGTGCGGCCACGGCCAAGGCCGCGACCGACGCCGCGGCGAAGCTGATCGCCGACAAGCATGACGCCGGGGCCGACAAGGCACTGGTCGATCAGGCGATCGCGGGCGTCGCCAAGGGCTGAGCCCAGGCGACAGTGCCGACAACAAGGCGCCCGCGGATTTCCGCGGGCGTTTTGCTTTGGGGTGCTAGGGGATGGTGAGCCCCGCGACCCATGCCTTGGTGGCGGGACAGGCGTCCATCGCGCGCGCGTAGCTTTCGCGCGCCGTGGTGCGGGCGATGTAAGCGCGTTCGGTGTCGCCGAGGACGTAGCCGATCGTGCGCTGGGCGAACTGCAGCGCGTAGGTCAGCGAGATGTCGGCGGCGGTGAAGCGGTCACCCGCGATGTAAGGCGTCTTCGCCAATTGGCGGCTGACGAGGCCGAGGCGGCTTTCGAAGATGTCGCGCGCCCATTTTGTCGTCCAGTTCGTCTGCTCGGCCTCGGGGGCGAGGATGATGGTGGCGACGATCGCGTTGATCGGCCCGGCAAGCCCGGCCTCGCCCATGTGCAGGAACTGCAGATAGGTTGCGAAGTCGGCGTCGGTCGGCGCGGGTGCGAGCGGGCTCGGGCCGTGCCGCGCGAGCAGATATTCGAGGATCGCGATCGATTCGACGAGCACCGTGTCGCCGTCGACGATCGCCGGGATGAAGCCGGCGGGGTTCACGGCGAGGAATTCGGTGTCCTTCTCCAAGCCGTTAAGCAGATCGACGGGGCGCATGCGATAGGGCAGCCCCAGTTCCTCGAGCAGCCAGGCGACGCGGAAGCCGCGGCCTTCGCCATAGAGGGTGATCATCGCGACTTCCTTCAGAACCGGATCATGATCCGCCGGGCGAGGGCGGGGGAGATGCTGTGGAGGGTCTGCAACAGCTTCACCATGCCGGCGTTGACCTCGCGCTTGTTCGACCGGATGCCGGCGACGATTTCGGCGGCGCAGTCATGCGCGCTCATCTTCTTGCCGCTGCGGCCCGCGGTCATATTGGTCTCGACCACCGGCGGCAGCGCCTCGATGACATGGACGTTGCTGTCCTTGAGCAGGTGGCGGATCGCCTGCGTATAGCTGCGCAGCCCGGCCTTGGTGGCGCAATAGATCGATCCGCCGGCGCGCGGCGCGATGGCGAGGCCCGAGGTGACGTTGACGATCGCGGCCTCGGGCTGGGCGCGCAGCACCGGCAGCAGCCGGGTGCAGAGCGCGATCGGCGCGTCGAGATTGGTGCGGATGCAGTGCGCGGCGCTGTCGAGTGTCGTCGCATCGTCGAGCGCATAATCGCTGCCGACCCCGGCGTTGTTGACGAGGATCGCGAGCGGCTTGCCCGCGACGCCGTCGACCACCGCATCAACGCCCGCTGCGGTCGACAGGTCACCGGCGATGGTGCCGAAGCCGAGCGCGACCATGGCCTGCAATTTGTCGGGCGACCGGCCCGTGACGATGACGTCGGCGCCCGATCCCTGCAACTGCAGCGCGATCTCGCGCCCGATGCCGTCGCTGCCGCCGGTTACCAGCGCGAGTTTACCTCTAACGTCCATCCGACCCCTCCGATGACTGATTTACCTGTCACACTATGGCGGGTCGCATCGTCCTCGCCTACATGCAAAATCATGGCCCGCCCGAACGCTCCCGACCGATTCAACGAAGAGAAGGCGACCTATGTGATGCGCGGCGGCGATGGGGAGGGCGACCAGCCCGACCTCGAGCGCGGCGCCGAGGCGATCCGCAACGTTGTGAAGAAGCTGCCGACGCGGCCCGGGGTGTATCGCATGCTCGATGTGCGCGGCGATGTGCTTTACGTCGGCAAGGCACGCGCGCTGAAGAACCGGGTGACCAATTATACGCAGGTCGCGCGGCTGCCGCAGCGGTTGCAGCGCATGGTGTCGCAGACGCGCGCGATGGAGATCGTCACGACGACGAGCGAGGCCGAGGCGCTGTTGCTCGAGGCGCAGCTGATCAAGCGTTACCGCCCGCCGTACAATGTGCTGCTGCGCGACGACAAAAGCTTTCCCTTCATCCTGTTGCGCATGGATCACAAATTCCCGCGGGTGCAGAAGCATCGCGGCGCGCGGCGCGCCAAGGGGCGCTATTACGGCCCGTTCGCCAGCGCGGGGTCGGTGAACCAGACGCTCAACGCATTGCAGAAGACGTTCCTGCTGCGCAGTTGCACCGACAGCTTTTTCTCCAACCGCTCGCGGCCGTGTCTGCTGTACCAGATCAAGCGGTGCAGCGCGCCGTGCGTCGGTCGTATCTCGACCGAGGATTATGCGCAGCTCGTCGGCGACGCGCAGGATTTCCTCGAAGGGCGGTCGATCGCGGTCCAGAAAAGGCTCGGCGATGCGATGACGCAGGCCGCCGAGGCGATGGATTTCGAGACCGCGGCGATCGTGCGCGACCGGCTGAAGGCGCTGACCTTCATCCAGGGCAGCCAGTCGGTCCATGCCGACGGGCTGGGCGACGCCGACGTCTTTGCGCTCGCGGCGAAGGGCGGGCAGCTCTGCATCGCGGGCTTTTTCATCCGCGGCGGGCAGAATTGGGGGCATCGCAGCTTTTTCCCGGCGCATGTGTCGGGGGTTCCCGAAGCCGAGGTGATGGCGAGCTTCCTGATGCAATTTTACGAAGGCGTGCCGCCGCCGAAGCTGATCCTCGTCGACCGCGAGCCTGAGGAATGCGTGTTGGTCGCCGAGGCGCTGGGCGAACTCGCCGAACGCAAGATCGAGATCAGCGTGCCGCAGCGCGGGAACCGGCGGCGGTTGCTGGAGCAGGCGGTGCGCAACGCGGGCGAGGAACTCGACCGGCGGCTCGCCGAGAGCAGTTCGCAGGCGAAGTTGGGGCGCGAGCTGGCCGATCTGTTCGACCTCGACAATCCGCCGCAGCGGATCGAAATCTACGACAACAGCCATATCCAGGGCACCAATGCGCTGGGCGCGATGGTCGTCGCGGGTCCCGAGGGCTGGATCAAGGGCGCCTATCGCAAGTTCAACATCAAGCGTGCCGAGACCCAGCCGGGCGACGATTTCGCGATGATGGCGGAGGTGTTCCAGCGCCGCTTCGCGCGCGCGATCGAGGAAGACCCCGAGCGAACCAAGGGCGAATGGCCCGACCTGGTGCTGATCGACGGCGGCAAGGGGCAGGTATCGGCGGCGGGCGCGGTGCTCGCCGAGCTGGGAATCGACGACCTGACGTATATCGGTGTGGCGAAAGGGCCCGACCGCAATGCCGGACGCGAGACTTTCTATCATCCCGACGGGCGCGAATTCACGTTGCCGCCGAACAATGCGGTGCTGTTCTATATCCAGCGGTTGCGCGACGAGGCGCACCGCTTCGCGATCGGCGCGCATCGGGCGAAGCGGGCGAAAGCGATGGGAAGCTCGCCGCTCGACGAGGTGCCGGGGATCGGTCCGGCGCGCAAGAAGGCGCTGCTGATGCATTTCGGCACCGCGCGCGCGGTGCGCGGCGCGAGCCTCGAGGATTTGCAGAAAGCGCCGGGCGTGAGCGCGGCGGTGGCGCAGGCGGTGCATGATTTCTACCACGCGGGACGGTGAGGAGAGCGGGACGATGGATTTTGGCGCGATGATGCCGCTGGCGGGAACGCTCGGGGTGACGATCCACGAAGGGACTAAGGAGCGCGTCGCGGGCAAGCTGCCGGTGCGGGCGGAGATCTGCACCGCTGGGAACATTGTCCATGGTGGCGCGATCATGGCGTTCGCCGATTGCCTTGGCGCGGTCGGCGCTTTCCTGACGCTGCCCGAGGGCGCCGCGGGCACGACGACGATCGAGAGCAAGACCAATTTCCTCGGTGGCGGGCCGGTCGGGTCGGTGCTGGTCGGCGAAGCGATCCCGGTGAAGGTCGGCAAGCGCGTGTCGGTGTGGCAGACGCGCATTCGGACCGAGGAAGGCGCCGATGTCGCGCTGGTGACGCAGACGCAGCTGGTGCTTTGGCCAGCCTGAGCGCCGAAGCCATCGTTTGCGCGGTACGCGCGCATGGCGAGCATGGCGCGATATTGCGCGCGCTGACGCGCGAGGCGGGGCTGGTCGCGGGCTATGTGCGCGGCGGGCGGTCGCGGCGGCTGCGCCCGATATTGATGCCGGGCAATCTGGTCGCGCTCGAACTGCGGGCGCGGACCGAGGAGCAGTTGGCGGGGGCGACGGCCGAATTGCTGGCGAGCCGAGCCCCGTTGCTGGCCGAGCCGCTGCCGTCGGCGGCGATCGACTGGGTGACGAGCCTGACCGCCGCGATCCTGCCCGAGAGCCAGCCTTACCCGGCGCTTTTCGATGCGCTGTCGGGGTTGCTCGATGCGATCGGGGTGGCGCCTTCGGCGCGGCTATGGGCGGCGGCGCTGGCGCGGTATGAGCTGTTGCTGCTCGCCGAGCTGGGGTTCGGGCTCGATCTCGACGAATGCGTGGTGACGGGGTCACGGAATGGTCTGGCATTTGTCAGTCCGAAGTCGGGCGGCGCGGTGTGTGTCGAGGCGGCGGTCGGGTATGAGGAGCGGTTGCTTCGCCTTCCGGCGTTCCTGCGGGGCGCAGGCGCGGTCGAGGCGATGGGCGATGTGCTAGACGGGCTGGCGATCACCGGGCATTTCCTCGACCGCGATCTGCTGGAGGGGCGCAACCGCGAACTGCTCGGCGTACGCGCGCGGCTGATCGACCGGCTCGGCAGGGCGGTTGCGTAGCCCATTCGCCATGCCGGGCTTGACCCGGCACCCGCTTTTTTCTTCCTCAAGACAAGGCAGGCCCCGGAACAAGTCCGGGGTGACGAACAAGAAGGCCCGGCGGTGCTCCGCCAACGCGACGGTTGCGTCGCGCGCGCTCGCTGCCTAAGCGGCTCGCGAGACACGAAAGGGCGACGCATTGAATATCCTGCTGCTGGCTGGCGACGGTATCGGTCCGGAAATCATGGCGGAGGCCGAGAAGGTGCTCTCCGCGCTCGCGCTTCCGGTGACGCTCGACCGCGCGCTCGTCGGCGGTGCCGCTTATGAGGCAACCGGCCACCCGCTGCCGCCCGAGACGTTGGCCAAGGCGAAGGCGGCTGATGCACTCCTGTTTGGGGCGGTCGGCGATCCGCGCTTCGACAGTGTCGAACGCCATCTGCGGCCCGAACAGGCGATTTTGGGGCTGCGCTCCGAACTCGGGCTGTTCGCCAATCTGCGGCCCGCGAAGCTGTTCGCGGGGCTGGAAGACAGTTCGGCGCTGCGTCCCGAGGTCGCCTCGGCGATCGACCTGCTGATCGTGCGCGAGCTCAACGGCGACGTCTATTTCGGCGAGAAGGGCACCCGCACCACCGCCAGCGGCGAGCGTGAAGGCTATGACATCATGTCGTACAGCGAGAGCGAAGTGCGGCGCATCGCGCATGTCGCGTTCCGCGCGGCGCAGGGACGCCAGAAGCGGCTCTGCTCGGTCGACAAGGCCAATGTGCTGGAGACGTCGCAGCTGTGGCGCGATGTCGTGATCGAGGTGGCGGCGGAATACCCCGACGTGACACTGAGCCATATGTATGTCGACAATGCCGCGATGCAGCTGGTGCGCAATCCCGGGCAGTTTGACGTCGTCGTGACCGGTAATCTGTTCGGCGACATCCTGTCGGACCAGGCGTCGATGTGTGTGGGGTCGATCGGCCTGCTCGCCTCGGCCTCGCTGAGCGAGGGCAAGCAGGGGTTGTACGAGCCGATCCACGGCAGCGCGCCCGATATCGCGGGCAAGGGCGTGGCCAACCCGCTGGCCATGATATTGTCGCTTGCGATGCTGCTGCGCCATTCGGGCGGCGACGAGACGAGCGCGGCGCAGATCGAGGCGGCGGTGGGACAAGTGCTGGCGGACGGATGCCGCGGCGCCGACCTGGGCGGTACGATGAGCACGGCGGCGCTGGGTGATGCGGTCGTGGCGGTTTTGAACGGATAAGGCAGATGAAAAAGACAACGGGTTTCGATCGCGGTACGACGCGCAACTGGCATCCCGCGACGCAGGCGGTGCGCGGCGGCACCTGGCGCAGCGAGCATGGCGAGACGTCGGAGGCGCTGTTCCTGACCTCGGGCTACACCTACGACAGCGCCGAGGAAGTGGCGGCGCGCTTTGCCGGCGAAGCGCAGGGCATGACCTATTCGCGGTTGCAGAACCCGACGGTGGCGATGCTCGAGGAGCGGATCGCGCTGATGGAAGGCGCCGAGGCGTGCCGGACGCAGGCGACCGGCATGGCGGCGATGACCACGGCACTGCTGTGCCAATTGTCGGCGGGCGACCATATCGTCGCGGCGAAGGCGGCGTTCGGGTCGTGCCGCTGGCTGGTCGACCATCTCTGCCCGCGCTTCGGCATCGAGACGACGGTGATCGACGGGCGCGACAATGACGCGTGGGAAAAGGCGATCAAGCCGAACACCAAGGTCTTTTTCTTCGAGACGCCCGCCAATCCGACGATGGACATCGTCGACATGAAGCATGTCTGCGCCGTCGCGAAAGCGCATGGGATCACCAGCGTCGTCGACAATGCGTTCGCGACCGCGGTGCTGCAGCGCCCGATGGATTTCGGCGCCGATGTTGTCGCCTATTCGGCGACCAAGCTGATGGAAGGGCAGGGCCGCGTGCTCGCCGGCGCGGTGTGCGGGACCGAGAAGTTCATCAACGAGGTGCTGCTGCCGTTCCAGCGCAACACCGGGCCGAACCTGTCGCCGTTCAACGCCTGGGTGGTGCTGAAGGGTCTCGAAACGCTCGACCTGCGCGCGCGGCGCCAGTCCGAAAATGCGCTCGCGGTCGGCAAGGCGATCGAAAAACGGGTGACCAGGATGTTGCACCCCGGACTGGCGAGCCATCCGCAGCATAATCTGGCGATGAGCCAGATGGACGCGTGCGGGCCGATCTTCTCGTTCGTCCTCGAAGGCCGCGAACAGGCGATGGGATTTCTCAACGCGCTGGAACTGGTCGATATTTCGAACAATATCGGCGATTCGCGCAGCCTGTGCTGCCACCCCGCCTCGACCACCCATTATGGCGTCAGCGCCGAGGCGCGTGCCGATATGGGGGTGGTCGAGGGCATGTTGCGGATCAATATCGGGCTGGAGGATCCGCGCGACCTGATCGCCGATCTGGACCAGGCATTGACCAAGGTCGGGCTTTAGGCGATTTTGACGGCGTGACGATGATCGACTCCTTCTTTCCCTATGCGGAAACGACCGGCGCGGTGACGGTGCGGGTGGCGGTCAGCTATCTGCCCGAACAGTCGCACCCGTCGCTGGGGCGCTGGTTCTGGGCCTATCATGTCCGCATCGAAAACCATGGGGACACCGCCGTGCAATTGATCAACCGCCATTGGCGCATCGTCGACGGGCGCGGACAGGTCAGCGAGGTCGAGGGCGAAGGCGTGGTCGGCGAGCAGCCGATCATCCAGCCGGGCGGTGCGTTCGACTATGTTTCGGGATGCCCGTTGCCGACCCCCGAGGGATCGATGATCGGCAGTTACGACATGGAGGGCGCCGACGGCGGACATTTGCTGATCGCGATCCCCCAATTCGCCCTGAAGATGCCTGCGACCGCCCCATGAAACGCACCCATTTGCCGCTCAACGCGCTGCGCGTGTTCGATGCAGCGGCCCGCCACCTGAGCTTCACCCGCGCCGCCGACGAGCTGGCGGTGACCCCCGCCGCGGTCGGGCAGCAGATTCGCGCGCTCGAGGATATGCTGGGCGTGGTGCTGTTCCGCCGCACGCCCAAGGGGCTGGAACTGACCGGCGAGGCCGATGCCGGGCTCGACGCGCTGCGCCAGGGGTTCCTGCAGTTCGAGGAATCGGTGCGCGCGATGCAGGCGGGGCAATCGTCGCAGTCGCTGACGATCGCCGCGCCGCGCGACCTGACCGCCAAATGGCTGGCGCCGCGCCTCGCGCGTTACAGCCAGCAGGCGCCCGATGTGCGCTTCACCCTGGTGTCGGCGGACGGCGGGATCGATTTTACCGAAGCGAACCTCGATCTCGCGATCTTCTGGAGCGACGGCACCGGCGATCATGAGGGCGTCGCGCTGGCCGAGGCGATGATGGTGACCGTCGCGGGTCCGGGCAGCGCGAGCGACACGCGGATCGCCTGGCCGGGTTGCCCGGTCGACGACGGCGAACCCGCGCTGCGGCTGGGCGATGCGGGGCTGGCGATCGACGCCGCCGCCAACGGGCTGGGACAGGCCAATGTCCCCGCGATGCTCGCCGAGGCCGATATCGCCTCGGGCCGGGTGCGGCTGGTGCGCGAGGCCTTTGCCGTGAAGCGCGGTTACTGGCTGGTCGCGCCGACGCCGCAGTGGCGGCAGGCGAAGGTCAAGGCGCTGGTCGCGGCGCTGACCGCTTGATGTAACCTGCGGCGAATCTTTCCCGAACCCGTTGGCAATCGAGACCAACAGGGGAATATCAATGTGGAAATTTGCGGACCGGTTGCCTCCGGTAACCTTCGGCCTTGCGACGCTGCGCTGGTCGCTGGTGCTGATCTTTGCGCTCTTTGGAATAGCGAAATTCGCCGCCTATGAGGCCGAGGGTGTCGCGCAGATCGCCATGGGCTATCCGCTGTTCGCCTGGATGTACCCGTTGATCGGGGGGCAGGGTGCGAGCAATGTCATCGGCGTGATCGAACTGGCCGCGGGCGCGCTAATCGCGCTTGGAGCCTGGTCGCACCGCGCCGGGCTGGTCGGGGCCTTGATGGGTGTCTGCACCTTCCTGATCACGCTCAGCTTTGCCCTCGGCGCTCCTTTGTGGGAGCCGGGCTACGGTTTTCCGTTCATGGGGGCGTTCGCGCAATTTCTGTTCAAGGACGCGGTGCTGCTCGCCGGGTGCGTGACTCTGGCGCTGCATGCCGGGCACGCGTTGCGGGAGCAGGCCGGAGCGGTCGTCTGATTATCTGGCGGCGAGCGCGAGCAGCCGGGTGACTAGCCCGGCGATCGTTTCGGTCGAGACCGCCGCGTCGGGGTTGTTCCAGCTCATCGTGACGACGACCCATTTGCCGTCGGCCTCGCGCTGGCCGAGCAGGCTCATCGACAGCACGCCAAGCTCGGAGCCGCCCTTGTAGCCGAGATAGGACCAGCCCTTCGCCGCGCCGGGGCCGACGCCGTTGTTGATCGCCATCGCTGCCATCGTCGTATCCGACTGGCGCGCGCGCAGGTCGATGAAGGCGCGGGCGATGTCGGTGGGGCTGGCGAACCATTCGAGGCTGTCGATGAAGCGCGGGCCGCCGCTGAAGCTGACGCCATCGACGTGGGACAGGGTCAGCCGGTCCTTGTTCGTTTCGATGAGTTTGCGCTGCGCCTTGTCGTCGGCGGCGACGAAGGCGGCGCGTTCGGCGGCGAAATTGTCGCCCTTGAGCGCGAAGGCCTCGACCGTGGTCAGGAAGGGGATGTTGCGCGACGGGTCGCTGTGGCCGGTGCCGCGCATCCGCGCCTCGATCTTCTCGCGGCCGAGCAGGTGGATCAGCGTGTCGGTGGCGCCATTGTCGCTGACCGAGATCATCCAGTTGGCAAGCGTCTGGAGCGTCACCGGGGTGTCTTTCGGCCAGTTGCCGGTCGCGCTCGACGAAAAGCTGAAGTGCGACAGCGGCACGACGTCGGACCATTTGCGCTGGCCGGCGGCGACCTGGGCCGCCAGTTCGTCGAGAATGTAGAGCTTGAAGGTCGAGCCGATCGCGAATTGCCGGTCGGGCTGCGTGGCGGCGATGGGCCTGATCGTCGCGCCGTCGAGTTCGGCGACGAGGAAGCCGGTGGCGCCGGGGAGCGCGGCGATCTCGCTTGTTACACGGTCGAAACTGTCGCCCGCCATGGTGAAGCCGGTGATCCGCAGCCCGGTGACGCGGGCGCCCTCGCCGGCGCCGACTTCGAGCGCGATCGTGCCGACGCCCTTTTCGAAGCGGAGCATCACCGTTCCGGCGCGGCCATTGGCCGACGTGGCGCTGTCGACGGCCACCGGGGCGCCATATTGGGCGATCAGGCTGGCGGTGATCGCCTGGAACTGCGCCTCGGGCACCGCGGTCTGGAAGGACGGGTCGAAATAGTCGATATAGGCGATGCGCCCCGCGAGCAGGTCGACGAGCTGCGCAGCGTGCTTGTCGAAGGCCGTGGCGGCGGCAGCAGCCGTTTCGGGCGGCTGGGCATAAGACACCGCCGACGGGACGATCAGCGTCGCAGCGAGCAGGGCGGTCAGCATGGGCTTCATTCGGAGTCTCCTGGCGTGGCCGTGCGGTCGATCCGGTCGATCCGGGCGCGGAGCATGGCGGCGGCGCGGTGGTTGAGCAACCAGATGCCGGCAAAAAGCAGCAGCGGAAGCACGAGGAACAGCGTCAGGCCGAGCGCATCGGTCCGGCCGAGCAATATCGCCTCGCCTGCCATGAAGGTCAGCAGGCCGGGAAGCAGCGGCGCGAGATACCAAAGGCCAACCCGCGCGAGTATATGTTCCTCGCGGACCAGCCGGGCGCGGTAGAAGGCCCGAACGTCGGCTGCCTCGGCGTCCGGATCAGGGCGCGAGGTGCGGCGCGCCAGTTGCCAGACGACGACCAGCACGCCGGCGATGACCAGCAGGCTGCCGATCTTGAGCAGCGCGCCGGGCAGGATGACGGCGTAGAGCGAGAAGCCCGCGAGCACGATCGCAGCGGCGATATATTCGCGGCGGTTGCGGCGCTGGACGATATCGCCGAACCGCGCCGCGCGGCGCTTGATCTCGTCGAGCGGCAGCGGGGCGAGGACGGCGTCGCCGCCCTGCCAAAGCCCGTGCAGGCGGGCGTCGTCGGAAAAATCGGTCATACGGCACCTCCTGGCGCGAAGCGGCGCGTGAGCATGGCTTTGAAGCGGTGGATCTTGGTCGTCACGGAGTCGGGCGAAACGCCGGTCACCTCGCCAATCTCGGCGCTTGCTATCCCCTCGAGATAGAGCAGCAATATCTGGCGGTCGGGCGGGTCGAGGCGGTCGATGATCGACAGGATCAGCGCCATCGCCCGGTCGCTTTCCGTCGCGTCGAAAGGGGAGGGGGCGTCGGTCGCGAGGTCGACATCCTCGATGCTTGTCCAGCCGCGGGCGTTGCGGCGGCGATGCGCGAGCATGTGCGAGGTCGCACGGTTGTGCGCGACGCGCCAGACCCAGGTGCTCAGCGAACAGCGCCCGTCGAAATTGGCGAAGCTTCGCCACAGTGCGACCTGCATATCCTGTTCGAGATCGCGGCGCAGGTCGGGGTCGGCTTCATAGCCGCGCGCCATGCGGGCGAGCGCCGGGCCGAAGCGCGCCATCGCATCCGTAAAGAGCCTGTCCCGTCCGGATTGGTCCACGCCGATCTCCCGTCTTTCGTGTCGCATGGTCTTTTAGTCGGCCGCGACGGAAATTTCTGACGGGAGGGGTGAAATTTATTTCGTCAGGCGTCGATCGCCGCATCGTCGAGGGTCGCGGCATTGGCCTGGATGAACTGGAAGCGGTGCTCGGGATGCTTGCCCATCAGCCGGTCGACGAGGTCTTTGACCAGATGGCGTTCCTCATATTCCTGCGGCAGCGTGACGCGCAGCATCGAGCGGGTCGCGGGATCCATCGTCGTTTCTTTCAACTGGTTGGGGTTCATTTCTCCCAAGCCCTTGAAGCGGCCGACGTCGACCTTCTTGCCCTTGAACTGCGTTGCTTCGAGTTCGGCGCGGTGCGCGTCGTCGCGGGCATAGGCGGTCACATTGCCCGCGGTCAGGCGATAGAGCGGCGGCTGCGCCAGATAGACATGGCCGTTGCGCACGATGTCGGGCATTTCCTGAAAGAAGAAGGTCATCAGCAAGGTCGCGATATGCGCGCCGTCGACGTCGGCGTCGGTCATGATGACGATCTTTTCGTAGCGCAGCCGGTCGGAATCGCAGTCCTTGCGCATCCCGCAGCCGAGCGCGAGCGCAAGGTCGGCGATTTCGGTGTTGGCGCGGATCTTGTCGTTGCTGGCGCTCGCGACATTGAGGATCTTGCCGCGGATCGGCAGGATCGCCTGCGTCTTGCGGTTGCGCGCCTGTTTGGCGCTGCCGCCCGCGCTGTCGCCCTCGACGATGAACAATTCGGTGCCTTCGGGACCGTCATTGGCGCAGTCGGTAAGCTTGCCCGGCAGGCGGAGCTTGCGGCCGCTGGTCGCGGTCTTGCGTTTCACTTCGCGCTCGGCCTTGCGCTTCAGGCGCTCGTCCATGCGTTCGAGGATGAGGCCCAGCAGCGCGCGGCCCCGGTCCATATTGTCCGACAGGAAATGGTCGAAATGGTCGCGCACCGCATTTTCGGTGAGGCGCGCCGCTTCGGGACTCGACAGCCGGTCCTTGGTCTGGCTCTGGAACTGCGGATCGCGGATGAAGACCGAGAGCATCATCTCGCCGCCATTGAAGACGTCCTCGGCGGTGATCTGCGCCGCCTTCTTCTGCCCGATCAACTCGCCGAAACCGCGGAGCCCCTTGGTCAGCGCCGAGCGCAGCCCGGCTTCGTGGGTGCCGCCGGCGGGGGTCGGGATGGTGTTGCAATACCAGCTGTACGACCCGTCGGACCACAAAGGCCAGGCAATCGCCCATTCGGCGCGGCCCTGATCGCCCGGAAAGTCCTGGCGGCCGATGAAAGGCTCGGCGGTCGCGCATTCGCGGGTACCGATCTGTTCCTTCAGATGGTCGGCGAGGCCACCGGGGAACTGGAACACCGCTTCGGCGGGGGTGTCGTCGCCGATCAGTTCGGGGGCGCATTTCCAGCGGATTTCCACCCCGGCAAACAGATAGGCTTTCGAGCGCGCCATGCGATAGAGGCGCTGCGGCTTGAAACGCCCGTGGTCGCCGAAGATTTCAGGATCGGGGATGAACGATACGCTGGTGCCGCGCCGGTTGGGGGTGGGGCCGAGTTCTTCGAGTCCGCCCTGCGGGGTGCCGCGCGAAAAACGCTGGCGGTACAGCAATTTGTTGCGCGCGACTTCGATGGTCGTGTCGACCGACAGCGCGTTGACGACGCTGACCCCGACGCCGTGCAGGCCGCCGGACGTGGCATAGGCCTTGCCCTCGAACTTGCCGCCCGAGTGGAGCATGGTCATGATGACCTCGAGCGCCGACTTGCCGGGGAATTTGGGGTGCGGATCGACGGGCATGCCGCGGCCGTTGTCGACCACGGTCAGGCGATTGCCCGCGTCGAGCGTGACTTCGATGCGGTTGGCATGACCGGCGACCGCCTCGTCCATGCTGTTGTCGATCACTTCGGCGGCGAGGTGGTGGAGCGCGCGTTCGTCGGTGCCGCCAATGTACATGCCGGGGCGGCGGCGCACGGGTTCGAGCCCTTCGAGCACCTCGATCTGCGAGGCGTTGTAGCTGTCGGTGGCGGGCGCGTTGCCGTCGAACAAATCGTGACTCATGGCCCTGCTATAGGAGGGCGCGAAGGGCGCTGGCAAGGGCGGTTGTCGCGCCGTTCGGCCATCGCCCGACGCACTCGCTTCGTCCGATTTTCGGCAGCATGAGGAACTTCGGGGGGAAGGGGAAGGTTTCTCCGTCGACGCAAAGTCATTCAAAAAGCGGAGCAAAAAATGAAAACCCTCTCTCTCCTCGCCGCCACGGCGGCCGTGGCCGCAATGGCGACCCCGGCGTTCGCGCAAAGCGGTCGCGACACTTCGCAGGATTTCAACGGTCCCTATGTCGGCGTCACCGGCGGTTATACCGTTCAGCCGAACGATGGTCGCGAAACCTTCGTCTTCGACACCAACCAGGACGGCACCTATGGCGAAAACGTCAATACGTCGGGCGGCGCCAACGCCTTTTCGCCCGGATTCTGCGGCGGCTCGCCGACCGGCACGGCAAATGGCAATTGCCGGAACGACAAGGACGGTTTCGAATATTTCGGCAAGCTTGGTTATGACCGGCGCATGGGCAATATCGTGATCGGTGCGGTCCTCGAAGGTGGACGCAGCGAAGCCAAGGACAGCGTGTCGGGCTTCTCGACGACCCCCGCTGCCTATCGCTTCTCGCGCTCGGCCGACTACCAAGCCAATGCGCGGCTGCGTGCCGGCTATACCCCCGGCGGCGGCGTGCTGTTCTATGCGACCGGCGGCGGCGCCTATGCCAAGCTCGACAATCGCTTTTCGACGACGAACAGCGTGAACAGCTTCGCCGACAACGGCCGCACCAACGGCTGGGGTTATGTCGCGGGCGGCGGTGCCGAGGCGATGCTGACCAAGAATGTCTCGCTCGGCCTCGAATATCTCTACACCGACATCCAGGACGATGATTTTGTCGTCAATGTCGGGCCGGGAACCGCGGCGGCGACCAATCCGTTCCTGCAGAACGGTCCGGGTACCGACATCAAGCGCAGCGACGACCATTTCCGGACGCATAGCGTGCGTGCGAGTTTGAACTTCCGCTTCTAAACGGTTGGTACCCGCGGAAGATTTAAAGGAAGGCGCCGGACCTGCGACAGGTTCGGCGCCTTTTTACGATCGGGCGCCAGGCGCCGGAAAAATCGCGAAGCTGCCGTTGGCGCTGCTGACCAGGCGCTCGTCCTGGTAGAGGCGCGCTTCGATGTTGGCGATGCGCTTGCCGCGGTGCAGCACCGCAGCCTCGCAGGTCAGCCTGCCTTCGCCGACCCGAACATGATAGTTGAACTTGATCTCGAGCGTCGCACACCAATGATCGTCGGGCAGGAGGCTGGTCAGCGCTCCGCCCATCGCCGAATCCGCGAGACTATAGGCGACGCCGCCGTGCGCCGCGCGTTGCGGGCTGAAATGCTGCTTTGCATTGATGTCGATCGCCATCGTGCAGCGCCCGTCGCCGCGCTCGATCATCTTCATGCCGAGCGCGCGCGCGAAATCGAAATCCTGCTCGAACGGCCTCAACGGACGCCCCTCAACGGACCCGGGGGCCTCCGAACGGCGGCGGCGGCGGCGGGCGGCGCGTGCCGCGCGGCAACTGCGCCTGATAGGCGCGGCCGCAATGCTCGACGCAATAGGGGAAGCCCGGGTTCACGGCGACGCCGCAGAAATGGAAGTCGGGTTCGCCCGGGTGCCCCATCGGCCAGCGGCAGATGCGGTCGTTGAGGTCGAGCAACGTGGTCTTGCCGGCGATCTCGGGGCTCGGCTTGGCGGGCACCAGACGGCGCGGCGGCGCGGGCGGAATCGGCGCCTGCTGGTCGCCGGGACCCTGGCGGATGAAGCCGCCGGGGCCAATCGAGACGATACGCGGTGCGTCGGGCTTGCGCGGTGCGGCGTCGACGCCGCTTTCGTCATCCGACTCCGTTTGGGCGGCGGGCTGCGGTTCGGGGCGCACGGGCGCGACCGGGCGCACGGGGGCCGGCGCCGCGGCGCGCGGCGCGGGCGGCGGTGCCGCAGGTTTGGGAGCCACCGGTGCGGCGACCTTTGCCGGCTTCGCCTTTTCGGTCGCCTTCACCGGCGAGGGGCGCGATTTCAGGCCCAGGCGATGCGCCTTGCCGATCACCGCGTTGCGGCTGACGCCGCCGAGTTCGTCGGCGATCTGGCTGGCGGTCAGCCCCTTTTCCCACATGTTGCGCAGGCTCTCGATGCGCTCGTCGGTCCAAGACATTCTTCAAATCCTTATCATTCCGCCGTGCGGGCGGTCCGGCGGTCCCCTGCGGAACGCGGCCGTCGTTGCCCAGCTTGCGGGAAAGTCGGGGAGGCGATAGGCGAGAACGCCATGAACGACCAGCCCCAAATTTCGCGCCCCGACTCGGGCACCATGTCGGGAGAATTCGCCGCGACCCCGCGCTTTGCGGAGCCGGGCGTCCCGCATATCCGGACGCTCAACGTGCCCGGCATGCAGGCCCTATATGTCAAAGAGGTGCGGCGCTTTTTCAAGGTGCAGCTGCAAACAATCTGGGCGCCGGCGATCACCACGCTTCTTTTTCTGGTGATATTCACCGTCGCGCTGGGCGGGGCGGGGCGCACCGTCATCGGCGTGCCCTTCGCCGATTTCGTCGCGCCGGGGCTGATCATGATGGCGATGCTGCAGAACAGCTTTGCCAATAGCTCCTTTTCTCTGCTCGTCGGCAAGATCCAGGGGACGATCGTCGACTATCTGATGCCGCCGCTCGCCGTCGGCGAATTGATCATCGCGCTGATCGGCGCGGCGGTGACGCGGGCGATCCTGGTCGGATGCGCGCTGTGGCTCGCGATGCTGCTGTGGCCGAACGTCCATGTCGTGCCCGACCATTTGTGGGCGGTCGCGGTGTTCGGCGTACTGGGGGCTTCGATGCTCGGTTTCCTCGGCCTGATCACTTCGGTTTGGGCCGAGAAGTTCGACCACGCCGCCGCGGTGACCAATTTTGTCGTCACCCCGCTCGCGCTGCTCTCGGGCACCTTCTATGCGATCGACCGGCTGGCGCCGGCCTTCCAGTCCGTGGCGCACGCGAACCCGGTCTATTATGCGATCATGGGGTTCCGCTACGGGTTCATCGGCACCGTCGATTCGACGATCACGAACCCGGTGCTGACCGCGATCCTCGTGCTCGTCGGGGTCAATGTCGCGCTGGGCGTGGTGACCTATCGCCTGCTGGCGTCGGGCTGGAAGCTGAAGGCGTAACCGCCTACCTCAGTGGCGGTGGATCGCGCGGAGGCGATAGCCGCCCTGGTCGAGCCATTCGAACATCGCGTCGATCTGCGGATGGTCGACCGGACCATGCTCGCCGTCGGCGACGAGATTCTGCTGGCTGACATAGGCGATATAGGACGAATCCTCGTTTTCGGCGAGCAGGTGGTAGAAGGGCTGCTCCTTCGCCGGGCGCATGCCCTCGGGAATCGCGTCATACCATTCGTCGCTGTTCGAAAAGACGGGGTCGATGTCGAAGACGACGCCGCGGAAATCGAACAGGCGGTGACGGACGATATCGCCCGGCGCGAAGCGCGCGCGCTCGATCAGCGGGGCGACGACGGCCTTCGGGGCGCTGGCAGGGAATTCCATGGGAGATTCGGACATCATCGCCTCTATCTATGGCTATTCCCTCTTGTTTCAAGCCCGTTACACTTGGTCTGCCGAATCCCGGCTGTGACGACCGTTACAGAGGCGTCGGCAAGTTGAGCTACTGTGCTCCCGGGACGCGTACCCGGACCCGCTCGGGTTTCGGGGCCGTCCCTGGCAACCAGGGAAAGGCATAGCATGAACGAAACACCTTTTGGCGAACCCATCCCCCCCGGCACGCCGGCCGCGGGAATCGTCCAGCGTGCCAAGGACATCATCCTGAAGCCGAGCGAGACCTGGGCCGCGATCGACACCGAGCCGGCGACCACCCAGTCGATCTATATGCCCTATGTGCTGGTCCTCGCTGCGATCGGTCCGGTCGCGCAGTTCATCGGCGGACAGGTGTTCGGCATCGGCATTTTGGGCATGACCTTTCGCCCGCCGCTCGTCGGCGCGCTGGTGTCGTCCATCCTGTCCTATGGCATGACGCTCGCGACCACCTTCGTGCTGGCGCTGATCATCGACGGGCTGGCGCCCAACTTCGGTGGGCAGAAGAACCAGATCCAGGCGTTGAAGGTTGCGGCTTATTCGGCCACGGCCGCCTGGCTCGCCGGAATCTTCGGCATCGTGCCGTCGCTGGCGGTCCTGGGGATCGTGGGGCTTTACAGCCTGTATCTGCTCTATCTGGGCCTGCCGATCCTGATGAAGGTGCCGCAGGACAAGGCGGTCGGCTATACGGTCGTCGTGGTGATCGCCGCGATCGCGCTGTTCCTGGTGGTCGGGCTGGTCGTCGGGCTGATCGCCGCGCCGCTCATCGCCCCGACGATCGTCGCACCAACGCTCTGAAGCCCCGCGGCCGCTCCGAAGATCCTTCGAAGCGGCCCGCGGCCTCGCCGTTGGTCGATAACGGGAAAATGGAGGAGAGTGAGGGATTCGAACCCTCGGTACCGTTGCCGGCACTTCGCATTTCGAGTGCGACGCTTTCGACCACTCAGCCAACTCTCCTCGCTGAGGCAGACGCCCCTAGCGACGGCGCGATGATGTTGCAACCCCCCTGCGGCAAGCAAAGCGTGCCTCGGCGACAAGAGTCCGCGAAAAGAGCGAGATAGCGCGTCCCCGTCCGTTTTTGCTCCTATGGTTAAGCGCTTGCTAGCCATGTCCGATCCTGTCATGTTCGCGCCCGGGGAGACCGCCGCTTCACCGAAGTCGGCGAATCTTCGTGCGCGATCGGGAAGGGGCGGCACGAAAGGCACCGCTTTTCCGGATCGATCGCAGCATTGGGTGGGACTTGTTCCGATCGCGCGGCCTTGGGCCGACAGGCGACCGGGCGATCATTGGGGGTGTTTATGACCAGATATACTATGCGCGCGCTATGCGCGGCGTTTGCGGTGCTGTTGGCCATCCCGCTGGCGACGCCGGCCTCGGCACAGGCGACGCGGACCTGGGTTTCGGGCGTCGGCGACGACGTCAATCCGTGCAGCCGGACCGCGCCGTGCCGCACTTTCGCAGGCTCGATTGCGAAGACCGCAGCAGGCGGCGAGATCAATTGCCTCGACCCCGCCAGCTTTGGCGCGGTGACGATCACCAAATCGATCAAGCTGCTCTGCGACAATGTCGATGCGACGATCATCGCCAGCGGCACCAATGGCATCTTCATCGCCGCCGGTGCGACCGACAATGTCGTGATCAGCGGCATCAACATCGATGGGTTCAACACGGGAACCAACGGCGTGCGCATCACTAGCGCGGCCAATGTGCACCTGCGCAATATGACGATTCGCGGTTTCCGTGGCGCGACGAGCTATGGCGTCACCTTCACGCCGACCACCGCCACGACCTCGCTGGTCATCGACAATGTCACGCTGGTCAAGAACGGCGTCGGCAACGGGTCGGGCGGCATCCTGGTGCAGCCGGGGAACAATGTCGCCGCGAAGGTCGCGATCAACAATCTCCAGGCCAGCGACATCGCCGGCACGGCGGTGCGTTTCGACACGACCGGTTTCACCGGCGTGACGGTGAAGGCCACGCTGACGAACAGCGTGTTCACCGACTCGGCCAGCGCGATCTTCGCGAAGGTTCCGACCGGCAATGTCGTCGATGCGGTGATCAGCAAAAATGTGATCAGCGGCGGCCAGAACGGCATCGTCGCGCAGGACGTCGGCGCAAGCCTTTATGCCAGCGGCAACCTGATTTCGCAGAACAGCGCCTTTGGCGTGCGTTCGGTCAGCGGCGGCGCGATGGTCAGCCTCGGCGACAACGAACTGATCAACAACGGCAACAACGGCGCGTTCACCGCGACCGTCGGCAAGCAATAATCTCCGGCGCGCCGCCCGCGGGGGTGGTGCGCTTTGGGTACAGATTTGGGGAAACGATCATGAGACATTCCATCAAAGCGCTGATTTACGCGTCCGCCGCGGTTGCCGGCACGATGGCCTTTGCCGCACCGGCATCGGCGCAGGCCACGAAGACCTGGATTTCGGGGGTCGGTGACGACGCCAATCCGTGCAGCCGCACCGCGCCGTGCAAGACCTTTGCCGGGGCGATTTCGAAGACCGCCGCCAGCGGCGAGATCAGCTGCCTTGATCCGGGCGGCTTTGGCGCGGTGACGATCACCAAGGCGATCACCATCGAATGCGACACGACGACCGCCGCCATCCTGGTTTCCGCCGGCAACGGCATCAACGTCAATGCGGGTGTGAGCGACATTGTCATCATCAGCGGCATCGATTTCGAAGGGTTCGGCCAGGGCGGACGCGCGGTGAACATCCTCCAGGCTGGCGGGGTGGTTGTGCGCAATTCGACCGTTCGCGGGTTCCGTGGGGGCGCCACCGGCAATGCGATCAATTTCGCCCCGGCCAATGCGGGAAGCTCGTTGACAGTCGAGAATGTGACGATGACGGCCAATAATGGCGGAATCGTCGTGGTTCCCGCGAACGGCGGCCTTGCGACGGTTTCGGTGAACAATGTCCGGATCACCGGCAACACCGATTCGGGCGTGTTCATCCAGCCGGTCAACGCAGGCACCACGGTCAAGGCGACGGTGTCCAACAGCCTGCTCGCCGATACCGGCACTGCGCTTGCAGCAACGACGTCGGGCAATTCGATCCAGTTGCTGGTCAAGGACAATGTCATCACCGGCAACAGCAATGGCGTGGTGGTTGCCGGCAGCAGCCTGTCGTCGCAGCTCGTCGGCAACCGCATCGCGGGCAACGGAATCGCCATCGCGGCCGCGAGCGGCGCCAATCTGCAATCCTATGGCGACAATGTCATCGTCGCCAACACGACGAACGGCAGTTTCACTGGCTCGGTCGTGAAGCAGTAACGGCGCGATCGGCAGAAAATCGGGGCGTCCGGCGAAAGCCGGGCGCCCTTTTTCGTGTGCGTCAGACATCGCGGGATTGTTGCGATCAGTTTTTCGCTCTCGATTGCAGGGCATTAACCCCGCGTTGTCCGGTTATGGCTACGATCGTGGCCGGCGACGGCTCGAGGGGAAGAACATGCCGGAATATTTTATGCGGGCATCGCTCGCCGCGTGCGCATCGCTGTTGGCGTTGCCGTTCGCGACGCCGGCAGCGGCGCAGGTAACGCGGACATGGGTGTCGGGAGTTGGCGATGACGTCAACCCTTGCAGCCGCGCTGCGCCGTGCAAGACTTTTGCCGGGGCGGTTTCCAAGACTGCATGGGGCGGCGAGATCAACTGTCTCGACGGGGGCGGCTTTGGTGCGGTGACCATCACCAAAAGCATCGCAATCATATGTGACGACACATTCAATGGTGTGCTGGTGACGGGGGCGAATGCGATCACCGTGAACGCGGCCGACTATGATGTCGTTTTCTTAAGCGGCTTTGACTTTGAGGGTTTTGGAACGGGGGTCAACGCCGTTCGGTTCTTGGGCGGTGGCGGGCTGCTCATCCGCAATTCGACGATCCGCAACTTTCGCGGAACCAATGGATTCGGGATCAATTTCACACCAACCTTACCCGCCGCCCGGTTGGTGCTCGACGATGTTACCATTGTCGGCAACGGCGCGTCGAGCGGCGTGACGGGAGGGGTAATGATCCAGCCGGCAGTGAATGCCTCCGCCTCCTTCATCATTGTCAACAGCCGGGTGACCGACAATAATCGGGGCGGTATTCGCGTCGATGCTTCCGCTGACGGCGCGAGCGTCAAGGGGATGATTTCAAGCAGTGTCGTCTCTGGCAACCAGATTGGCCTTTATGTTCGGTCGGTAACTGGCGGCGGTAACGCAAATGTTGCGCTGATCGATACGGTCGTCAACGGCAACAGCAGCAGCGGCGTGCTGTCCGAGAGCGGTGCCGCCACAGTCAGCGCCAGTCGAAGCACGATCACTGACAATGGCAACGGTGTTCGGACGATGACGGGAGGAAACATCGTTAGCTTTGGCGACAACGTCGTGGCCGGTAACAACAATAATGGCGTTTTTACTGTCGTGGTACCAAAACAGTGAGAAGGTCCGCGTCGATCCACAATGAGCAACAGGCAGGTTTTCCGGGGGCGATGGCGTGATGCGATATTTGAGCCACACAGTGATGGCGTCTGCACTTGCAGCGGCCATGGGCTTTGCGGTGCCCGCATCGGCTCAGGCGACGCGCACCTGGGTGTCCGGAGTTGGAGACGATCTCAATCCTTGCAGCCGCACGGCGCCCTGCCAAACCTTTGCGGGTGCCATCGTCAAAACGGCGTCCGGGGGAGAGATCAACTGCCTCGATGCCGGGCTGTACGGCATGGTGACGATCACCAAGTCGATCTCGATCATTTGCGAAGGTCAGACTGGTAAGATACAGCCAGAGCTAACATACGAAAATCGCTTTGGCGCGATAGTCGTGGAAGCTGGCCCAGATGATAAGGTATTTCTCAGCGGGCTTGATATCCGCGGAGGAAACTGGGCCGGTCAAGGCGGGATAGCGTTCCTATCGGGCAAGGAGCTTCATGTCCGAAATTCAACCTTCCACAATCTGGGCAGTTGCGCGATCGGAGTCAGCGACGCTGGTTCGGTTCTTCTGGAAAATATAACTTCGAGCGCCAATTTTTGCGGTTTGGGTCTTCATAGAAGCTCCGCGGGGACGTTGAACTTTACGGCCAGAAATATCCGTATAACGGATAGCTTGCGGTCAGGAATTACCGTCGGCACGTCTTCGTCCACGGCGTCGGTGAAAGGCGTGGTGTCGGAGAGTCTGATTGCCACAACGACTGACGACAGCTGGGGCTTTGATAACCACGGAATAACGGCAAATGCGTCGAGCGGACAGATACATTTGACGATCGAAAACAGCATCATCAAGGACCAAAAGGTCGGAGCGATCGATGCGCGGGGGGCCGGTGCCATCCTCGGCGTGAGGGGCAGCGTTATCGCGCACAACATGCTCGGCGTTTCCTCGCAAGGCGGTGCCAGGGTGTCGAGCTACGGCGACAATATTCTGCTCGATAATGTGTCAAACGGCAGTTTCACCAATAGCGCTACCAAGAAATAGCTAGCGTCGGACGCTCAACGGATCGCCAATCATGGGAAGCCTTCCGGCGGTCAGACGTCGCGCAGTTTGACTTCGGCGATATGGCGCTTGCCGCCGCTGCGCCCGAGCTGGACGAAGACATCGACGGTCGAGCGCACATAATGATGAACGTCGGCGCGGTCGAGGCGGCTGCCCGATTGCAGGACTAGCAGCGTGAGCTGTTCGATCGCGCGTTCGGGGCTGTCGGCGTGGATCGTCGTCATCGAGCCGGGATGGCCGCTGTTGACCGCGCGCAGGAACGAGAAGGCCTCGACGCCGCGCAGTTCGCCGAGGATGATGCGGTCGGGGCGCAGGCGCAGCGAGGCGCTGAGCAGGTCCTCCGCGGTCGTATGCGTCTCACCGAGCGCGCTGCGGGCGGCGAGCAGGCCGACGGCGTTGGGATGGTGGATGGTGATTTCGGGCGTGTCCTCGATCAGGATCAGCCGTTCGCTTGTCGACACTTCGCGCAGCAGGGCGTTGAGAAAAGTCGTCTTGCCCGACGATGTGCCGCCCGAGATCAGGACATTCTTGCGGTTCTGCACCGCGGCGCGGAGCAGCGCGGGAATGTCGCCGGCGTCGAGCAGATCGTGCAATTTGCGGTCGAGGTCGCTGGCCTCGCCGAGGCGTCCCGCCCTGGTCGCGGCAAAGGCGCCGCTGTCGGCATAGTCCTCGAGCCGAAGGTCGGGTGAGACATGTTTGCGGATCGCCAGCACCATGCCGCCACGCGTCGCCGGCGGTGCGACGATCTGGACGCGCGCGCCGTCGGGCATCGTGGCGGACAGCAGCGGATGCTCGCGGTTGATCCCCTGATGCGACAGCGCCGCGATCTGGCGTGCGAGGCGTTCGAGAACCTGTTCGGTCAGCGCCGGGATGTCGTGGGTTTCGATCCTGCCGGTCAGCGATTCCGCCCAGGCCTCGCCCGGGCGATTGACGTAGATATCGGTGACGTCATCGCGGCCGAGCAGGGGCGCGAGCGGCGCGAGGTAGCTGCGAAAATAGACGCGGTCGTCCGGCAGGGCCGCGACATTGCTCATCTCAGCGCCGCTCCACGCCCGAAAAATCGAGATCGCGTGCGACGAACACCGAAATGCTGGTGCCCTGCGCAACCTTCAGGGTCGGGGCAATATTGCTCGGCTGCGGGCGCTGGGTTCCGCTGCCGCCGGGCAGGATGACGACCGGCGAATTGGTCGCGCTCGCTGCGGCGTTGACGCCGATGTCGAGCACCGACTGCAGGATCGCCTCGCCGAAGCGCGAGAAGAAATGGCTGTTCACCTTGGCCTTGATCCCGCCGCGGCCGAGCGGGTCGCCCGAAGGCGAGTTCAGCGAGATCGTCGCACCGTCGGGGCGGATCAGGCGCGTCCAGGTGATGAAGGCGCGCTTCTGTCCCTGCGTCGCTTCGGAGCGATATTCGCCGATCAGGCGGCTGCCGCGCGGGATCAGCACCCGGCTGCCGTCGAAGCTGCGCACATCGCGCGCCACGACGGCGCGCGAGAAGCCGGGGCGCGAGCTGTCGAGCGGGGTCTCGAGCACGGCGGGGATCAGCGAGCCCTGCACGACGGTGGTCGAGCGGTTGGCGAGCACCCCGGCGCGGACACGCCCGGCCTCGGCGGGTGCGGCGGCGCGCGATGTCGAGCCGTTGCCGTCGTCCTGCGATCCGTTCGTCGCGCCGGTCGAACCCGCACCGTCGTAAACGAGGACCGGACCGGCCCCGACCGCACGCGGCGGCGGCTGGGGCGGGTCATAACCTTGCGGCGGACCCGGATTGGGTTGCGGCATATAGACGATCTGCGGCGGCGGGGGCGGTGCGTTGCGGGCCGGCGCTTCGAGATCGCGTTCCAGCGGCGCGGGCAAAAGCTGTGGCGGCTGCGGGTAATCGTCGGGGATGGCGAGCGGTGGCGGGGCGGCGATCATCGCGGTCTGGGCGCCGGTCACCGCCGGGGCCTCGGCATTCTGGCGCCGCGCTTCGAGCGCGACGAACAGGATGATGGCGGCCAGGATCGCAAGCCCGACGAGCAGCGCGGTCGGGAGGCCCTGACGCGGGCGGCGCACCTGCGGCGCGTTGGTCGGTGCCGGTTCGGGGGCGATCGTGGTGTCGGTCATTTCGCGCGCGCCTGGCTGCGGCGCACCGCGCGGGCGAGCTTGCCGTCGAGGCGGAAGACGAGGCTGGGCACGACCTCGTCGATGGTCAGGATACCGTCGCGCATCATCGCATCGACCAGCACCTCCTGCCCCAGCTTGTCGACGATATAGATGGCCGGGAGCAGGGCGTCGTCGTTCCACTGCATATAGGTGCGCTTGCCGTCCTCGCTGATCGCGGCGGGATAAAGTTCGCGCGTGCCGCTGAGCTTGTAGAGTCCCTGGTCGATACGCTGCTCGTCGGGTGGGGTCGAAACAGCGGTCGGTTCGGGATAGGCGAAACGAACGATCTGCGCCGCGCCCGCTCCACCATAATTTGCCGGCGCGAGTTCGAACAAATAGGTGCGGGTGCCGGTCACCACCGTCATGTTGGTGGTGATGCCATATTGTAGCGGCTTGATGAAAATCCGGTCGCCGCGGCGGCTGGGCGAAACCTGCCAGGCGCTGCTGTCGCCGAGCGCGATATTCTCGATCGTCTCATCGGGCGAGATTTCGACGGTGAGTTGATAGCCGGTCGCTGCGGTCAGTCGCACGACCTTGCCCTCGGCATAGGTGACCGACTGGATCGCCGGATCGATGCCGACCGGTTGCGGGTCGATCTGCGCCGCCGCGGGCAGCGCGACCAGCGCGGCTAGCAGGACGGGCGTCAGGCGAATCACAGCGTTACCTGTGTGCCGTCGGGAAGGACCTTCACGACGTCGCCGCGACGCATCCCGCCGGCAGGGGGTTGTGGCAGCACTTCGTCGCCGACCGCGATCGGGGCGCCTGCCGCCCCCTTTGTGGCGGGCGTGTTCGTCGCGGCGGGAACGGCGACGGGAAGCATTTCGGCGTCGCGGCGATAGCTCAGCACTTGGAAGCCGAGCGGGTTGAACACCCGGTCCTCCTGCTTCATCGGCTCGCCCGAATAGCGATATTTGATCGTCGATACCCAGCTTTGTGCCGGCTGCCAGTCGCCCGCGGCGTCGCGGCGGCGGGTGTCGAAGCGGATCAGCGCGACATTGGCGCTGATCGGCGACACGCTCTTCACCAGCGTCTCGACCATCGTGCCGCGCGGATATTTGACAAGCGGGCTGGCGGCATTGTTCGACTGCATGATCGTCAGATAGTCGCTGCGCGCCTTGTCGGCCGACCAGAGCGCGACCTTGCGATAGTCGTTCTGGACCGAGTTCACGTCATAATTTTCGCGTGCGATGACGTACTGGACGAGAAAGCTTTGTGTCAGCGCGGTGTCGCCGCTGACCCGCTGCGGCTCGAGCGGGTTGAGCGCCTGGACGAAACCGGTGTGGCGATCGACGAGCAAAGTATAGGGTTCGACGGTCTTGAGCGGGGTCAGGAAGACCAGCGCGATCGCCTCGAACAGCGCGATCGCCGCCGCAACGCCGGCGACGATCCACGCGGTCCGGCGCGATTTCGTCAGCTCGTCGTGACGGTCGGCGCCCCAGCTTTCGGCGGCCTGCAGATAGTCTTCGCGGTTCTGTTTCATATCCTGCTTCATCAGCGTGTGTCCCGGCGGCTGCCGCTCGTCGAGGTGCGACCGGTGGTGCGGCGGCGCGACGGTGCGTCGCTGCCGCCATCGATGGAGGCGCGTTGCGGATTGCGCGGCGCGTTGGTGGCGGACACGGCCCCGGCGACGGCACGGGCGCGGTCATTGCCGCCGCCCGCACCCGCGCCGGCGGTCGTTTCGCGGCGCTGCATCGCCTCGACCGCATCGACGACGACCGCGGCGCGCGAGCGCGGATCCTGACGTTCGGCGGGCTGGGCGAGCGGGCGCTGACCGGCCTGTCCGGCGGCGCCGCCGAGCGAGGCGGGCAGATATTGCTGCGTCCACTGCCAGCTCGGCAGGCGCAGGCCCGCCGCGACATAGAAGGAGACGAGCAGCACCGCGAGGGCGACGAAGGCGAAGACGATGCCGAGCACGAGCAATTCTGTCGCCGATCCCTGGATCGAATAGCCCGACGCGCGCAGGTTGATCAGCGTTACGACACGCGGCTGGACGATCGCAGTCTCGACCGCGAGGACCAGCGAACTCGCGGTGGTGCCGAGGGTGAGGCCGATCAGTCCGCGCAGCCAGCCGCCGAACAGGCCGCGCGTCGCGTCGAAGAGCAGGAAGGCGATGAAGAGCGGAGCGAGCGCGAGCAGGACGCCGGCGGCGAGGCGGGTGAGAGCGATGCTGCCGATCGCGCCGGTCAGAAAACTCATCCGTGCAGCGCCGAGCGCCTTGGTCTCATAGGTGGTGTCGGGTTCGATGCCCTGATCGTCGCTGACCCCGGCTCGGTTAGGCTCGGCGCCGATACCCCAGGCGTTGAGCGTGCGCAGCGCGCGGTCGGTTTCCGACAGGCGCGCGGTCAGCGCCGTCCCGCCGCCGTCGAGCGAGGCCGCGCCGCCGACGGTCGCGCCGAGCTGCGCCGGTGCGTCGATCGCGACGTCATAGACAAGGGTGCGGAAGGCCGGCCAGCTTGTTGCGAGGGCGAGGACGATGCCGATCTTGGCGAAGATCAGCAGCCCGCCGCCAAGGTCGGGGCCGCGCCCGACGAACATGCGGTAACCGATCAGCGCGACGAAAATCGTCAGCATCGCGGTGAGGAAGGCCATGATGCCCGACCCCGGCGCCGACAGTGCGAGATAACCGGCGTTGCCGATCGTCTGCGCCTGACACTCGATGGCGCTCAATGTCCCGGCGACGAAGCTGTCGCCCGAGGATGGCGTGCAGGTGGCGAGGGCAAAGCTCATGCGACGGCCAGCAGGCGCGACATCCACACGCCGGGATCGTCGCCCGCGGTCTCGCGGATCTGGTCGAGCAGGCGCACCGTGCGCTCGCGGCCCGAGAGGATGGTGAGCAGGTCGCGCTCGCCGGTCAGGTTGAGCCGCACGACGACGCTGTCGTTGCCATGCTTGACGAGGAAGCAATGCGCATCGTCGGGCAGGGTGCGGATGAGCTGATACTCATGCTCGGTCAGCCCGAAGCCGTCCATATAGTCGGCGGCGCGGGCTTTTGGGTTCGCCATGAAGATCTGCGTCGCGACCTGTTCGATCAGCGCGCTGGCGATCTTGCTTTCGAGCGCATCCTGCGCGCTTTGCGTCGCGAAGCCGACGATGCCGTTACGCTTGCGGATCGTCTTTTCCCAATCCTTGATCCGGCGCACGAAGACATCGTCGTCGAGCGCCTTCCAGCCCTCGTCGACGACGATGATCGTTTTCTCGCCGGTCAACCGCTCCTCGACGCGGTGGAAGAGATACATCATCGTCGGCGTGCGCATCGCGGCATCGTCGAGGATGACGGTCATGTCGAAGCCGATCGTCGGGCTGTCCATGTCGGTCAGATCCTCGACATTGTCGAACAGCCAGGCGCGCTCGCCGTCACCCCACCAGGGCCGCAGCCGCGACCACATGTCATCGGCGCGCGGACGGGCGCCGCCGCGGAACAGTTCGGCGACGTGGCGCAGGCGGCGGTGCGCGGGTGGCTGCGCATAGCTTGCGTCGACCGCATCCTTGATCTGCGCCATTTCCTCGATGCTGGTGCCGCCGACGAGCTGCGCGAGCCAGTCGATCAGGAACTGGCGGTTGACCGGGGTGTCGTCGAGCTGGAGCGGGTTCAGCCCGCTCGCGACCCCGGGCCGAAGCTGGTCGTAGCGGCCGCCGATCGCGCGGATGAACAGCTCGGCACCGCGATCCTTGTCGAAGAAGATGATGCGCGGGTCGAAACGGCGCGCCTGCGCGAGCAGGAAATTGACGACGACGGTCTTGCCCGAGCCCGACGGGCCGATGACGGTGAAGTTGCCGAGGTCGCCCTGGTGGAAATTGAAATAATAGGGACCGGCGGCGGTGGTTTCGAACACCGTTACCGCCTTGCCCCAGACATTGCCCTCGGCGCGGCCCGCGGCGAAATTATGCCCGCTGGCCAGCCCCGCGAAATTGGCCGAGGAGACCATGCCGCGGCGGACGATATATTTGAAGTTGCCGGGGAACTGCGACCAGAAGCTCGGTTCGAGCGCGACATCCTCGCGCACCGAGATAATGCCGAGTTCGGCAAGCGAGGCCTGGACGTCGGCGATATTGGCGCTGACCTCGGCCTCGCTCTCGCCATGGACGGCGATCGTCATATGATGTTCGCCAAAGGCGGCGCGGCCCGCCGCAACATCGTCCTTGGCGCGCGCGAGCTGATCGCGCAGGCTGAGCGCCTCATCCTCGGTCGAGCGCATGCGCCGCAGCGCGAGGTTCATCTTGCCGAGCGCTGGCTGGCGGTCGACGAAGGCGAAGCTTTGCGCCATCACCATTTCGAAGGGCAGGCGCAGCAATTCGTCGAACATGCCGGTCGCGGTCGACGCGGGATAATCCTTGATCGCGACGATGCCGACGAAACGGCGCTCGGCATTGCCGACGGGGGCGAGCTCGATCGTCTCGGCGCCGAAGCTGATCCGGCGATCGGGCAGATAGTCGCCGGCGTCCTGATGCGGGGCGAGCAGGCGGCGTGGCTCGCCCGAGAAGAGTTGGCCGAAAAATTCGAGCGGTTCGGAGCAAAGCCCCTGATCGGTGTCGTAGAGACCGAGCAGTTCGGGCTGGTAGCTGCCGAGCTGCGCCATCAGCGCCTCGCGCGCGGTGTCGAGCAGGCGCAGTTCCTGCGTCACCGTGGCGCGATAATCCTGTCCGGTCGAACCGAGCCAGCCCGACAGCCGATCGAGCAATCCCATACGCCCCGGCGCCGGACGACGGACAAGGGTGAGGTAGAGGTCGTTGCGATAAAGCTGCTTGGTCGCGAGCCGCGCCTGCCAGCGTTCGTCGAGTCCCGCCGAGAAATCATCGCCGAAATCGCCGTCGAGGGTGATGCTCGCCTCGCGCCGCACGACGTGATGATAGAGCGCGTAGCGCGACGATCCGATCGCCTGCAGCATCGCGTCGCGGAGCAGCTTGCGGTAATTGAGCTCGTCGCTGTCGGCGGTCTCGAACAGGATGCCGCGCAGGCGGATGACCTGCATCAGCATGCCGTCGCGGGTCTCGATCGTGTGATCGTCGACATGGCGGCCATAGGGCAAATGCTTGCCCGCCGGCACCTCGCCGTCGCTCGCCGCCGGGTGCGGTTTCAGGGTCGGTAGGAGTTGCACTGCCAGGTCTTGAAATTCTTGACGCGGGGACAGCGGCTGACCTTGGTCAGCCATATATCGAAGAAGCGCGGTTCGCGCAGGCACAGCAATGCGCCGACCAGATGGACCAGCAGCGCGCCGAAAAGCGCCCAGAGCGAGCGGAAGATCAGGAACAGCTCGGTCGCCACGATCGCGTTGATCACGAAGAAGCTGTAGGTGACGCCCGCGAACATCTGCGGGCGGGTCAGCGCTACAAACAGGGGGTCGCGGTCGAGGTCGCTCACGGCGAGCCCCTAGAGTCCGCCGGAGGTCGACTGGATGCCGGCGACGATGCTGGCAGCGCCGAACAGGATGAAGCAACCGAGGATCACGGTGGCGCCGTAACGCCAGTTGATCCGTCCGGTGAGCATCAGGAAGCCGACCGAGGCGACCGCGATGATCGCGACGACGGTGGCGACGGTGCCGAGCAGCGTGCCTTGCAGCCACCGCACCGCGTTGACGATGGCGCCAGACCCCTCGGGGTCGGGAAGGCTGCTTTGCGCATAGGCGGCGGATGCATGGAAAAGGCCGGTCGCGGTGGCAGCAATCGCCGATAGTCTGGCACTTAGTTTACGCAAAATCATCCCCCCGGCCCGCAGGCCTCAGCACTCCCCAAGCTTAAAACTCTATAGGCAAAGGGCTTCATGGTGCAAGGGCGATGCGCCGTTCACCCCAACAGTTCGTCGTTTCATAGCGGGAGCATGAATCCAGTCTCCGTCATTGCGAGGAGCCGAAGGCGACGCGGCAATCCAGAGCCTGCGTAAACCGCTCTGGATTGCTTCGCTTCGCTCGCAATGACGACCAGATTAATTCGATGGTGCCGACGGCAAATCGCTTTCCCAGCCATAGGGTGCCCGCTTGCGGCTCCCGGTGTCGACCTCGTTCATCGTCAGCGGATCGTACAGCCGCCCGCCGAGCATGACCCGATGGATCTTGTCGGTGTTGCGGATGTCCTGCGTCGGATCAGCGTCGAGGATCAAGAGATCGGCGAGCTTGCCGGGTTCGAGCGAGCCGATATCCTTGGCATAGCCGAGCGATTGCGCGGGCATGATCGTGGCGGCGCGCAGCGCGTCGATGTTGCTCCAGCCGCCGCGCACGAACGACCATATCTCCCAATGTGCGCCGAGGCCCGATTGCTGGCCGTGTGCGCCGATCGAGACGTTGCGCCCCGCCTGCGCGATCTTCCACGCCTCGCGCGCCGAATCGTCGTCGACATAATCGCCCTCGGGCGCGATCGTGCGGCGCTTGTTCTGCGCGGCGAGTTCGGTCGGCGGCGCGTGGCGCGACAGGATCGGATGCTCCCAGACATTGGTGTGAGCACGCCAATAGGGATCGCCCGCCGGGCCGCCATAGGTCACGACCAATGTCGGGGTGTAATCGACAGTGGTCTGGCCCCAGAGCTGCACCAGATCCTGATAGAAGGTGTGTAGCGGGATATTATGCTCGACGGTCGAATTGCCGTCCTGGATCAGCGTCAGGTCCATCGTGTAGAGCGAACCGCCCTCGGGCACGACCTCCATGCCTTCGGCCTGGGCGGCCTTCACGACCATTTGCCGCTGTTCGCGGCGCGGCTGGTTGTAATTCTTGACGCTGTGCGCACCTTGCGCCTTCAGGCGGCGGACATGGGCGAGGGCGTCTTCATAGCTGTTGATCTCGGCATAGACCCCTGCCGCCTTGGCGCCGTAGATGATCTCGCCGGTCGAGAAGATGCGCGGCGCGAGGATCACCCCGGCGCGCTGCATTTCGGCCGAGGGGAAAATCTCCGACGCGCGCGATGACGGGTTGTGGCTCGTCGTCGTGCCCATCGCCAGATTGACGATCTCGGACCAGTTCTGCTGCGGCACCAGTTCGTCGTCGCCGTGCGAGCCATGGGCATGGGCGTCGACGAAGCCGGGAACGATCGTCTTGCCGGCGGCGTCGACGGTCACCGCGCCCGCGGGCACGCTGATCGATGCGAGCGGACCGACCGCGGTGATGCGGTCGCCCTCGATGACGATCGCGCCATTGTCGATGATGCCGCCGTCCTTGCCGGCCATGGTGACGATGCGGGCGCCGGTGATGACGACCGTGCCTTTGTGCTTCGCGGCGGCCTGCGTCATCGCCAGCGAAACGCCGTCGGTTGGCGGCGCGAACTTGGGCGCCTTGTCGTCCGCCGGGGCGTTGGTGAAGAGGCTGGCGAGGTCGGCGCTGAACAGGGTCGCGCCGCGGCTCCAGTGAAGCTTCGCGCCGCCGTTCGACCAGTGCATGAAATCGGCGCCGCTGCCGCTGACGCGGGTGACCGGCAGCGCGCCGCTTTTGGTGCCGAGCGACACGTCCTGCCCGCCGGGCATCAATGGCGTGACATAAGCATCGTAATTCTGCCGGAAGGCGATCGTCTTACCGTCGGGCGAGATTTCATAGTCGCTGACCAGTTCGCCGTTCGCATGGGTGCGCTTGTCCTGCCCGTGGAGGTCGGTGCTGACGAGCTGACTCTTGCCGTCGCCTGCCGTGATCATGAAGATGCGGTCGTTGTCGGCACCGAATTGCGGCTTGGCGCCGTCGGAACTGATGCGCTCGGGCGTGCCGCCCGCGGCGGCGATGCGATAGATGCCGGGGTCCTCGCTCCAACGCGTCGAGGTCAGCCCGCCGCTACCACGCTTTTCGAAGGCGATCGTCTTACCGTCGGGCGAGAAGCGCGGTTCGGCGTAATGGCCGGGATTGACCGTGACCTTGCGCGCGGTGCCGCCGGCCGCCGGGATCACCTGGATTTCGCCGAGGCCGCTGTCGGTCCAGCGCACAAAAACGATCGATTTGTTGTCGCGCGACCAGCTCGGCCACAGCTCCATCGCATCGTCCTTGGTCGAGGTCAGCCGGCGCGCGGTGCCGCCGGTCGCGGGCTTGGTCCACAGCTTGCCGAGCGTTTCGAACACCACAGTGCGGCCATCGGGCGAGACTTCGGCCCAGCGCGGCATCTTCGTTTCGAAGCTGTCGGGGGCGACTTCGACGGTCGGGTGGGTCGAGTCGATCACGACGCGGTCGTCGGCGATGCGGAACGGGATGATCCGCGCCTCGCCGCCATCCGCGCCGACGCGGCGGAGCTTGCCGCCAGCCCAGAAGACGATGTCCTTGTTGTCGCGGGTCCAGGCCATGTTCGGATAGACGCCGGTGACCGCCCATGTTTCCTGCACATCCTGGTCGAGCGCGTCGTAGATCTTGCGCTCCTGCCCCGAAGCGAGGTCCTTCACATAGAGTTTCGACTGGGTGCCTTCGCGGCGGACGAAGGCAAGCTTCTTGCCGTCGGGCGAAGGGGTGGGACGCACCGCGCCGCCGGCACCCGAGGCCGCGGTGCTGATTTCGCCATCGGCGAGCGCATAGCGTTCGATGTGGAACAGGTCGCTGTTGCTGTCCTGCGCATATTCGAAGATCGGGCCGGGGGTGACGTTGCGCGTGTAGAAGACGCTCTTGCCGTCGGCGGCGAAGATCGGCTCGCCGAGTTCCTTTTGCAGCCGCTCGCTCGCCTTCTTGACCAGCGGCACGCCCGCGCCGCCCGAGACGTGGTACATCCAGACTTCGCCGGTGCCGAGCGAGCGACCGGTGGTGAAATGCTTCTTCGCGACGATGAACTGGCCGTCGGGCGACCAGCTCGGCTGGTTGAGCAGGCGGAAATCCTCCTTCGACAGCTGGATCTTGCCGCTGCCGTCGCGGTTCATCAGCCAGATATTGTCGCCGCCGCCGCGATCCGAGACAAAGGCGATGCGGCCGCCGTCGGGCGAGAAGCGCGGCTGGTGCTCATAGGCGAGGCCTTCGGCGATGCGCGTTGGCGTGCCACCCTCGATCGGCATCGTGTAGATATCGCCGAGCAGGTCGAAAGCGATCGTCCGCCCGTCGGGCGCGACGTCGACATTCATCCAGCTGCCCTCGTCGACCGCGATGCTCACCTTGCGCGTCGTCATGCCGGGGGGCGCGTTGACGTCCCATTTTTCGGCCTTCTTGTCTCCGTTTTCGGATGGGGCGGGCGCCGCAGCGGTTTGAGCGAAGACCGAGGTCGAGCAGGCCAGCGACATGGCCAGGGCGAGTGCATAGCGCGCCATTTTAGTTTCCCCTGTTGAAATAATGCTGCGACCATATGGCTTTGCCGCCCGAGTGCAAGCGCGGGGTTTCGATGAAGGCGCTGGTCCGGTCGACGGACGGCTGCTAGCCCGTTCGCCAGAAACATAAGCGGGAGAGCAAGGCGTGCCATTGACGGGTATCCGGGTGCTGGATTTCGGACGCTATATCGCCGGTCCCTATTGCGGCGCGCTGCTCGCCGACTACGGCGCCGACGTGATCCGCATCGAGGCGCCCGGCGGGAATGAGGACCGCTTTTCGGTGCCGGTTGCCGAGGATGGGTCGGGGGCGATGTTCCTGCAGATGAACCGCGGCAAGCGCTGCCTCACGCTCAAGCCAGGCAGCGATGAGGGGCGCGCGATCGTGCGCAAGCTTGTCGCCACCGCCGATGTCGTGATCGCCAACATGCCCGACGACGCGCTGGTCAAGTTGGGGCTCGATTATCCGACGCTGTCGGCGCTCAACCCGCGCATCATCCTGGTCACCGCTTCGGCTTTCGGAACAGAAGGGCCGCTGGCGCAGCATGTCGGTTTCGACGCGGTCGGACAGGCGATGTCGGGCGCGGTGCATATCGGCGGCAAGCATGGCGAGCCGGCGCGGGCGCAGGTCAATTATGTCGATTTCACCACCGCGCTGCATTGCGCCTTCGGGGTGATGCTGGCGCTGCGCGAACGCGAGACGACGGGGAAGGGGCAGCGCGTGTCGGGATCGCTGCTCGGCACCGCGCTCGCGATCACCAACGGGCTGACGATCGACCATGCGCTGAACGGCATCGAGCGCGGCATGATGGGCAACCGCGCCTTCAGTTCGGCGCCGACCGACATCTTCGCGACGCGGGATGGGTGGATCATGACGCAGGTCGTCGGCAACCCGATCTTTGCGCGCTGGGCGCGGCTGGTCGGGCGGCCGGAGCTGGCCGACGACCCGCGCTTCACTAACGACATCGCGCGTGGTGGCCATGGTGAGGAACTGAGCGCAGTGATGGCCGAATGGTGTGCGGCGCGGACGAACGAAGCGGCGCTGGCCGAGCTCGGCGCGGCGAAGGTGCCGGCGGGGGCGGTGCTGAAGCCGTCGGAGGCGCTGGCGCACCCGCAGGTCGCGGCGGCGGGGCTGGTCGAAGCGATGGCCTATCCGGGCGCCTTTGGTGCGGCGCCCGTCGTGCGCACCCCGATCACCCTGTCGGCGAGTGCCAAGGCCGATCCCGCCGCCGCGCCGCAGGTCGGCGAGCATAGCGACGCGATCCTCGCGGCGATCGGTTATGATACCGACGCGATTTCGGCTTTGCGTGCGCGAAGTATAATTTGAACGGCCTCACTGGACGTCGCGGCTGCGGATGATTAGATACCGGTCAGTACAGATTTAGCGCAGGAGTGCCCGATGAGCGACGCCAACGACTATATTCCGCCGAAGGTCTGGACCTGGGACAAGGAAAGCGGAGGGCGTTTCGCGAACATCAACCGGCCGATCGCCGGGCCAACCCACGACAAGGACCTGCCGGTCGGCAAGCACCCGCTCCAGCTCTATTCGCTCGGCACGCCCAATGGCGTGAAGGTGACGGTCATGCTCGAAGAGCTGCTCGCAGCGGGCCATAGCGGCGCCGAATATGACGCCTGGCTGATCAACATCGGCGAGGGCGACCAGTTTTCGAGCGGTTATGTCGCCGCCAACCCCAACAGCAAGATCCCGGTCATGGTCGACCGCAGCGGTGCGGCGCCGATCCGCATCTTTGAATCGGGCGCGATCCTGATCCACCTTGCCGAGAAGTTCGGCGCCTTCCTGCCGACCGAAACCGCGGCGCGCGCCGAGGTGCTGTCATGGCTGATGTGGCAGATGGGCAGCACGCCCTTCCTTGGCGGCGGCTTCGGCCATTTTTACGCCTATGCGCCATATAAGATGGAATATCCGATCAACCGCTATGCGATGGAGGTGAAGCGCCAGCTCGACGTGCTCGACCGCCGCCTTGCCGAAAGCGAGTATCTGGGCGGCAGCGACTACAGCATTGCCGACATGGCGACCTGGCCCTGGTATGGCGCGCTGGCCAAGGGGCTGGTCTATGATGCGGGCGAGTTCCTGCAGGTGCACGAATATAAGAATGTCCAGCGCTGGACAGATGCAATCGCCAAGCGGCCCGCAGTCAAGCGCGGGCGCATGGTCAACCGGGTGACCGGCGACCCCGCGAGCCAGTTGCACGAGCGGCACGACGCGTCGGATTTCGACACGCGGACACAGGACAAATTGGCGGTCGCCGACGGCAGCTGATCGTCGAGGCCGGTTCAAGCGGCTGAAATATATGAATTGTCGGCTTTGACTTTCAGCAAACAGCCGTTACCGTTCCCCGACTTGCGGCATCAAGGGGGGGGTGGCTGTGCTACGCAGATTCACATATATTTCGGCATCCGCACTGGCGATCGGCGCGGCGAGCCTTGCGGCACCCGCGGCGGCGCAGTACAATTATGTCGGTCAGATTATCAAAACTGCCGGCAGTTTCTGCCCGAGGGGCACGTTGAATGCCGAGGGGCAGCTGCTGAGCATCGCGCAGGAAAGCACGCTTTATAATCTATACGGCACCACTTATGGCGGCGACGGGGTCACCACCTTTGCATTGCCCGATTTTCGTGGACGCTCGTCGATCAGCGTGGGGCAGGGCCCGGGTCTGACCAACCGTGTCCTCGGGCAAAAAAGCGGCACCGAGACCAATTTGATGACGATCGCCAACATGCCGCGGCATGAGCATGTCGCGCTGCTCCGCACCACATCGGCGGCGGGTGATTCGCAGCGTTCGTTCCGCAACGTTTTCGCGACCACGCCCGCGAACAAATATGTCAGCGGAACCGTCCCGGTGTCGAACCTGATGAATCGCGAGACGGTGATCATCCGGCCGACCGGCGGCGACCAGCCGTGGGACCATCGGCCGCCGACGCTGACGATCCGTTATTGCGTCGTCACGGCCGGCATCTATCCGTCGTCGAATTAGGCGGTGCTGGGCGCGGCGGCGCTTCGGGTAAAGGGCTTTAGGGGAAATATCATGCGGCACGGAAAATCTCTGGCGCTGGCCACGGCATCGGTGGCGGCGATTGCATCGGCAACGCCCGCGGCGGCGCAAACTTTCTTTCTCGGACAGATTTTGGAGGTCGGAGCGGCTTACTGCCCGCGCGGTTTTGCAAGCGCGAGCGGACAGCTTCTCTCGATCCAGCAGAATACGGCCTTGTTTTCGCTGCTCGGCACGACCTATGGCGGCAATGGCGTCAACACTTTTGCGCTTCCCGACATCCGCGGCCGGATGGTGATCGGCGACGGGCAACTCGGCGGTGGCGCATTCTATCAACAAGGTCAGATTTCCGGGCAGGAGACTGTCACGCTGACGAGCAATACGCTGCCGTCGCATTCCCATGCCGGGGCGTTCTTGTCGTTGACCGATGCGACGAACGAGCGGCGGTCGTTCCGCAATGCCTTTGCGACGACCCCCGACAACCAGTATAAAACGCCGCCGGTGAGCGGCCCGGTGTCGTTTGACGGCACCATGCATTCCGAAACGCTGACGGTCCAGAAGACCGGCACCGACGGGGTGCCGATTCCGAATATGTCGCCCTTTCTGGTGACCCAGTATTGCGTCGTGCTGCAGGGCATATTCCCCTCGCGCAACTGAGCTGCGCTTTCGGGCGATCGAAACATCGAAATTGGAGGCGGGACATGGCAGGCAAGACGGCAATCCGGAATTTCACCCTGGCGCTCGTGGCGGGCGGCAGCACTTTGGCCTATTCGGCACCGGCGCAGGCCGACGCTGCAGATCCTTACCTCGGCGAAATGTTTCAGGTCGGCTTCAACTTCTGTCCGCGCGGCTTTCTCCAGGCCAGCGGTCAAACATTGCCGATTTCGCAGAATACGGCGCTTTTTTCGCTGTTGGGCACCACCTATGGCGGCAATGGCCAGACGACCTTTGCCCTGCCGAATATGAGCGGCCGCTCCGCCAATCATCCGGGGCAGGGGCCCGGGCTGTCGACCTATGACCCCGGGCAGCAGGCGGGAGCCGAAACCACGACGCTGACTGTGGCCAACCTGCCCAAGCACGACCACCGCGCCGCGATCCAGACCGCGAATGCGCAGGCCAATAGCACGACCGCTTCGGGCAACGCGTTCGGCATCTCGTCGAACAACAGCTTCCTGACCGGGATCGATCCGACAGGCAACACCATGGATCGCACGATGGTACAGGTCCTGCCGACCGGCGGGTCGCAGCCGCTTACGAACCGGCCGCCCTATATTGCGCTGAAATGGTGCATCGCGGTCGAGGGCATTTTCCCGGCGCGCAACTAAAGTCCTCCCAAATTCTTTTGGGATAAGCAAAGGTCGTTTGACTTTGAAGTAAAAACATTTAGCCTTCGCGCCATTGATCAGGGCAGGGGGACGGGGCAATGGCTTTCGTGCATAAATCGCGTTGGTATGCGGCTGCGGTCGCGGTGATCGGACTGGCGGCGCCGGCGGCGGCTCAGGACACTTATATGGGGGAATTGTTGAAGGTCCCCTATAATTTCTGCCCGCGCGATACCTATGAAGCGAACGGGCAATTGATCTCGATCGCGAACAATTCGGCGCTCTATACGCTGTTCGGGACGACCTATGGCGGCGACGGGGTGAACACCTTCGCCATGCCCGACATGCGCGGGCGCTATTCGATGCACGTCGGGACCGGCAACGGGTTGACCACGCGCGTTCAGGGGCAGACCGGCGGCACCGAAACCAACACGATGACGCTGGCCGGGATGCCGAAGCACGAGCATATCGCGCTGATGAAGGCGACGAGCGACGCCGCCAATACCACCACGCCGGTTGGCAATAACTTTGCGACGACGCCGGCGATGAAATATATCAACGGTACCGCACCCAACTCGAACCTGATGGAGCGCGGGTCGATCGTCGTCGCGAACGCCGGCGGCAATCAGCCCTATTTGATCGTCCCGCCGCTGCTGGCGATCCGATATTGCGTGAAGGCATTCGGGATTTTCCCGTCGTCGAACTGACGGCGCGGGTCGGCGCGCGCTGGCGCGCATCGAGGGTAGAGGGATTTCAGGGGAGTATGACGATGCGGCATACAAAAATTCTCGCACTGGGCGCGGCAAGCGCGGCAGCGATCGCGGCGGTGCCGGCGGCGGCGCAGGACTATTATCTCGGGCAGATTATCGAGGTCGGCAACAGCTTCTGCCCGCGCGGCTGGGCCACCACCGACGGCCAGATTCTTTCGATCGCACAGAATACAGCGCTTTTTTCGTTGCTGGGGACCACCTATGGCGGCAATGGTGTCCAGACCTTCGCGCTGCCCGACCTGCGCGGGCGCATGGCGATCAGCCAGGGTCAGGGGCCGGGCCTTAGCCCCTATGCCCTGGGCCAGGTCGGCGGAGCGCAGCAGGCAACACTGAACCAGTCGAACCTGCCGGCGCATATCCACGTCGCGACGATCGAAACCAATCCGGGCAATGCGACCGAGCGACGCTCTTTCCGCAATGCCTTCGCCGTGACGGCCGACAATCAATATGCGACCGGGACCAACCTGAACGTCACGATGCATGTCGATACGATCACGGTACAGGGCGCGGGCGACACCGCGACGACGACGGCGCCGACGGTGTCGCCGTTCCTCGTCAACCGTTTCTGCATCGCGCTGCAGGGCATATTCCCGTCGCGCAACTGATCGCGCTCGACGAACCTATTGAAATTTGGGGAGGCGTATATGACACGCACTGGGAATTTTCATAAAGTCGCGTTGCTGTTGGCGACGACCGCCAGCTCGCTGGCCTATACGTCGCCGGCATCGGCGCAGGCGACCGAGATGTACCTTGGCCAGATGATGCAGGTCGGCTTCAATTTCTGCCCGCGTGGCTGGGCATCGGCGTCGGGCCAGATTCTGGCGATCAGCACCAACACGGCGTTGTTCTCGTTGCTGGGAACCACCTATGGCGGCAATGGGCAGACGACGTTCGCGCTGCCCGACATGCGCGGGCGCATGGCGATCAACCAGGGCAGCGGACCGGGTCTGTCGCCCTATCTTTTGGGCGAACAGACGGGAACCGAAACGACGACGTTGCTGACGACCCAAATCCCGAGCCACACCCACCGCTCGGCGGTCCAGACCGCGGTGCCGCAGGCGAATGCGACCACCGCGAGCGGCAATGCCTTCGGTATTTCGTCGAACAGCAGCTTCCTGGGCGGCAGTGACCCGGTCGGCAATTTGATGAGTCCGGGAACAGTCCAGTTCCAGCCGACGGGCAACAATATCCCGATCCCCGTTCGCCCGCCCTATCTGACGGTGCAGTGGTGCATCGCGACGCAGGGCATTTTCCCCGCGCGCAACTGACACCGGGCAACAGGTTTCGCAATCGATTTGCCGATTGCCGATGGTCTGAAAGCCGCGCCGCACCCGGCGCGGCTTTCGTCGTTTCGAGCTGCGGTTTGGTCCGTTTGGGTGCCTTGCGAGGCAATGGCCGGCAATAAAAATATATATAATCAAAAGGATGACTCTGCCCGTTTGACTCCGGTTAAATTCCGATTAGCCTTGTCGTCGGATCAGCGGACAGGGGGGCGGTGATGGCTATCACGCGAATATTGCTGGCGACGATCGCGGTCGGCGCAGGATGCGCCGGTATCGCGGCGCCGGCGTCGGCGCAGTCCTATTACCTCGGCGAGATATTGAAGACGCCGTATAATTTTTGTCCACGCAACACGGCTCCGGCGGCTGGCGCCATTCTGTCGATCGCTCAGAATACCGCGCTTTTCTCGCTCTACGGTACGACCTATGGCGGCAATGGGCAGACCACATTCGCGCTTCCCGATCTTCGCGGGCGCGCGACGGTGCATGAGGGGCAGGGGCCGGGTCTTTCGCCCTATGTGCTCGGCCAGGTCGGCGGGACCGAAACCAGCACCATGACCGAAGCCCAAATGCCGCGGCACGAGCATGTCGCACTGGTTCAGGCGACGACGGCGGCGGGCGACTCGCGGCGCGCCTTTCGCAACGCTTTCGGCACGACCCCCGCGAACAAATATGTCAGCGGCACCACGCCCGCCTCGGCGCTGATGAACCGCGACACGGTGATCATTCGTCCGACCGGCGAAGGGCAGCCGTTTGGCCACCGCTCACCTGTGCTCGCCATCCAATATTGCGTGGTGACGACCGGAATCTTTCCGCCGCGAAACTGATCCGCTGACGCGGTCGATACCAAGCAGCGTTTTTGAGGGGACAGACGATGCGGCACAAGACATCATTGGCGCTTGCAAGCGCATTGGCCACGGGGATTGCCGTTCCTGCGACCGCCCAGAATTATTACGTCAGCCAGATCATCCAGACGGGTGCCAATTTCTGTCCGCGAGACTTTGCGGGGACGGACGGCCAGCTCCTTTCGATTGCGCAGAATACGGCGCTCTTCGCCTTGCTCGGCACGACCTATGGCGGGAACGGGCAGACGACCTTCGCCCTGCCCGATATCCGGGGCCGGTTGGTCGTTGGCCCGGGGCAAGGCCCCGGCCTTTCGCCCTATGATCTGGGGCAGGTCGCCGGCACCGAAACGCAGACGCTCACCATCAACCAGATGCCGCAACATGTGCATCAGGCGGTGTTCCAAACGGTCAACGGCCAGGCCAACAATCGGCGGTCGTTCCGCAACGCGTTCGCGATTACCCCGGACAATCAATATACGACCAATATCACGAGTTTCAGTGGGGCGATGAACAGCGCGACGATCACGGTCCAGAAAACCGGCGGCAGTTCGCCTATCCCCAATCTCTCGCCCTTCACGGTGACGCGCTATTGCATCGCCCTATTCGGGGTGTTCCCGTCACGAAACTGATCGCGGGCGGCAATGGCGGACAATCGAAACATGGAGGCGGGCATGGCAAATATTCGGACATTCACGGTCGGGCTGGCGGTGGGCGTATCGACGCTGGCGATGTCGGCGCCGGCAATGGCGCAGGGGCCCCAGCCGCTGTTGGGCGAGATCATCTATGTCGGCGCCAATTTCTGTCCGCGGGGCTATGCCAGTACAAGCGGCCAGACGCTGTCGATCTCGCAGAATACCGCATTGTTCGCGTTACTCGGCACCACCTATGGCGGTAACGGCCAGACGACTTTCCAATTGCCCGACCTGCGCGGACGCTCGGCGATCCACAACGGGCAGGGGGCGGGTCTGACGGCATTCTCGCTCGGCGAAACCGCCGGAACGGAAACGGTCACGCTGACGACGAACAATCTGCCCAAGCACGATCATCGCGGCGCGATCCAGACCGCGAACGCGCAGGCCAATGCGACCACCCCGGCGGGCAACGCTTTCGGCATTTCGAGCAACGAGAGCTTTGAAGACGTCACGCCGCCGGCGAGCAATTTCATGGACCGCAGCATGGTTCAGGTGCAACCTGCGGGGGGCAGCCAGCCGATCTCGACCCTGCAACCCTATGTCGCGATCACCACCTGTATCGCCATTGAGGGGATCTTCCCGTCGCGTAACTGATTTTACGCATTTGGCAGCTTTGGCGGCGGGTCTATTGGTCTTGACTGTGAAAGCCTTCGCGCGGGCGAAGACGAAAACCGCGTAGTTCGCTCCTTACCGGATAGGCAAACCGAGTGAACGGGCGCAGCGAAAATATGTGAATTCGGTATTTCGCGGTTTCGCGATGCTGGCGCGTCCGCTTACGTCCCCCGCTCATAGTGGCGGGTATGACAAAGACATCGACCCGACTGGCCCGCGACCGGCGCGGCACCGCGATGATCGAGACGGCGCTGCTGCTGCCGCTCTTCCTGATGCTGTTGCTCGGCATCCTCATCTACGGTCAATATTTCCTGCTCGCGCACAGCGTCCAGCAGGCGGCGAACGACGGCGCACGCGCCGCGATCACGGGGCTCGATGCCGCCGATCGGCGCGCCGTCGCGATCCGCGCGATCGACCGCAGCATGCACGGCGTCGGCGGTTATCGACGCGAATTGCGCAGCGTGCTGGTGTCCGAAAATGCGCAGACGGTGACGGTCGATCTCGCCTATCATGTGCCCGAAGGCAATTTGCTGCGCTCGACACTGGTGCCCACGCCGGGCGATATCATCCGCGCCAGCGCGACCTTCGAACTGCCGGTCGAATGATGCGCGCGCGGCCCCTTGTTGCCCGGCTGTCGCGCGACGTTCGTGGCAGCATCAGCGTCGCCGCCGCCTTCGGCATGATCATGCTGATCGGCGCCGCTGCGCTCGCGGTCGATGTCGGATCGCTCCACCTCGATCGCCGCAAACTGCAGGGGATCGCCGACGCCGCGGCAATGGCGGCGGCGGCGAAGCCGGGCGAGGAACGCGCCGCGGCCGAGCGCATCATCGCCGCCAATTGCAACTGCAGCATCACGATCGCCGCGCTGACCCCCGGGCGCTATGTCGCCGACGTCGGGATCGCCGCTGAACGGCGCTTCACGCCCGGCGGCGCGTCGCCCAATGCGGTGCGCGTCGTGCTGACGCGCGAGCACCGGCTGTTCTTCGGCCGCGCCATCACCGGACGCGACAGCAATATCATCAGCGCTTCGGCGACCGGGTCGCGGCGCGGCTACGCCGCCTTCTCGCTCGGTTCGCGCGTCGCGGCGGTGAGCGGCGGGGTCCCCAATGCTATCCTGTCGGCGCTAACCGGCAGCGAACTCAACCTGTCGCTGATGGATTACAACGCGCTCGCCAGCGCCGACGTCGACCTGTTGAAATTCTCCGACGCCTTGCGCAGCGAGATCGGGGTCGAGGCGCTGACCTTCGGCCAGACACTCGACAGCCGGGTAACGATGCCGCAGGTGCCGTCGGCGCTCGCGGCGGCATCGGACAGCCATGTCGCGCCGCTGGTCGAACACATGGCGGCGCGGGCCAGCGCGACGCAACTCGTGCCGGCGTCGGCGATCGACCTCGGCCCGCGTTCGTCGAGCGTGCGGGTCGACGCCGCCAACCCGGTGCGCGTCAACCTGCTCAGCTTGCTGCGCACGATGCTGATCCTGGGATCCGCGGACCGGCAGGTCGACCTCGACCTCGTCGGCGCGCTGCCGGGCGGGACACAGGCGAAGCTGGCGCTGATCATCGGCGAGCCGCCGGCGAATTCGCCGCTGATCGCGGTGACCGACGACAATCAGGTCGTCGTCCGCACCGCGCAGGTACGTCTGCGGATCGACACCAGGATCGCGACGCCGGTCGCGACGATCGAATTGCCGATCCTTGCCGAACTTGGATCGGCCTCGGCGCGGATTTCCGCGATCGATTGCAGCAAGAATGCGAGCAAGGCGGTAACGCTGGCGGTGACGACGTCGCCCGCGTCGCTGGCGATCGGGACGGTCACCGATAGTGCGTTTCGCGACATGAACCGCCCACTCGATCCCCAAAAGGCGCGCCTGCTGAAACTGCCGCTCGCCAGCGTCGACGCCGAAGCCGAACTTGTTCTGTCCGATCTGGCGGAAAAACCGGTCTCCTTCTCGCGAACGAATATCACCGACGGCACGGTCAAGACGGTGTCGAGCACGGGGTTGGTGGCGGGGGCGGCCAAGTCGCTCGCCGACCGCATGGACCTTAGCGGGTCGGTGCTGGGAATCGGGCTGAATCTGGGGGCTTTGAAGTCGCTCGTCGCGACCACGGTCGGCGCAACCACGCCACTGCTCGACGGAGTGCTGCAGCAGGTGACCGGGGTGCTCGGGGTCCATGTCGGGCAGGCCGATGCACGCCTCAACGCGCTGCGCTGCGGTCAGGCGAAGCTCGTCGGTTAGTCCGTTCCGGAGTGAAAGCGTCCCAAACCGACCCATAAGGGAAGGAGCAGCGATGCTTCGGAGGATGAGATGGAAACAGGCCAGTCCCATGCGCGCGTATCGGCGGCGGACTTCATTCGCGGTTTTGCCAGCTGGCGGCTGCATTCGGCGCGCAAGCCGGTCGTGGTGACCCATCATGGCAAGGACGCGCATGTCCTGATCTCGCTCGACGATTACCGGCGGCTGGGCGGGGCGGGCGAGGGCGGCGAAGCGCAACTGCGCGATTCACAGGTCCTGCTGCTTGAATCGGTGCGCGACAGCCTGATCTTCGTCGATCGGCAGCGGCGGATCTCGGCGGTCAATCCGGCGGCGGCCGACATGCTGGAGGTCGCCGCAGCGGCGCTGGTCGGGCAGCCGCTCGCCGCCGCGCTGCCGGGGATCGAGACGAGCCTGATCTTCCACCACATCCTGCGCATGATCGACCATCGCGAGCGCTTCTCGGGCGACCTGCCGTCGCTGCTGCGGCCCGGGCAATGGCTGCACGCCGACCTCGTTCCGCTGCCGATCGGCGGCGCGATCATCCTGCGCGACGTCAGCGAGGTGATCGCCGCGCTCGAGGCCAGCGACGCGCGGACGGCGGCGCTCCGCGCGCTCGATGCCGATGGCGGCATCGGCCATGCGTGCATCTCGCTGCGCGAGGCGGTCGAATATGCGAATGCCTCGCTGACCGCCATGCTGGGGGTCGGCGACGAGGCGATCCGGAGGGTGAAATTCTCCGCTTTGCTCGCGGTCGCGCGGCGGGCGCAATTTTCGGATGCGCTGGAGGGGGTGCTGCGCGACGGGAAACCGGCGCGGATCGAATCCGACCTGGTGGTTCGCGACGGCGCCATCGTCCCGGTGACGCTGTCGATCGCCGAGCGGCGCAACGCCTATTTCAGCGACGGGGCGGTGGTCATCGTGACGCGGCGGGGCGGCGTGGGCTGACGCATTCTCGCTGCGCTGGACAAAGACGCGCATCTTCACGATGGTCGCGCATATCGCGTAGCAAGAAGCAACTTACCTTTACGTAAGCGTGAACCGGCCATATAAGGTCGGCATAGCCCTTGGGAGAATCATAATGGACATGGAGTTCAGCCCCGAAGACCTCGCCTTCCAGCAGGAAGTGCGCAGCTTCATCGCCGAAAATTACCCCGCCGACCTGCGCGGCAAGCAGGATGAGGGCGACGAACTCGCCAAGGAAGATTTCCTCGCCTGGCACAAGATCCTGTACAACAAGGGCTGGGTCGCCCCGGCATGGCCGGTCGAATATGGCGGCACCGGCTGGACCCCGACGCAGCGCTTCATCTTTTCCGAGGAAACCGCGCGCGCCGACTGTATTCGCCTGATGCCCTTCGGCCTCGCGATGGTCGGCCCGGTGATCTACACCTTTGGCACCCCCGAGCAGAAGGCTTACTTCCTGCCCCGCATCCTGTCGGGCGAGGATTGGTGGTGCCAGGGCTATTCGGAACCCGGCGCCGGGTCCGATCTTGCCAGCCTGCGCACCGCGGCGGTCCCCGATGGCGACGACTATATCGTCAACGGCCAGAAGACCTGGACGACGATGGCGCAGCACGCCGACTGGGGTTTCTTCCTCGTCCGCACCGACAAGGACGCGAAGCAGCAAGAAGGCATCAGCTTCCTGCTGATCGACATGAAGTCGCCCGGCATCACCGTGCGCCCGATCATCACGCTCGGCGGCGAGCATGAGGTCAACGAGGTGTGGCTCGAGGACGTTCGCGTCCCGCAGTCGCAGCGCGTTTACGAAGAGAATAAGGGCTGGACCTGCGCCAAGTTCCTGCTGGCCCACGAACGCACCGGCATCGCCGGCGTCGCGTCGTCGAAGCGCGGAGTCGAGAAGGTCAAGCAAATCGCCCGCACCGAGCTCGACGGCGACAAGCCTTTGCTCGCCAACGCGTTCTTCAAGCGCAAGATCGCCGAGCTGGAGATCGACCTGACCGCGCTCGAATTCACCGAGTTGCGCAGCCTGGCCGGCCCGAACGCGGGCAAGGGTCCGGGGCCGGAATCGAGCCTGCTCAAGATCAAGGGCAGCGAAATCCAGCAGCGGCTGACCGAACTGACGCTGGAAGCGGTCGGCCATTATGGCGCACCCTATTTCCGCGGTTTCGGGGAAGGCGACAACGAGCATCCGATCGGGCCCGACTATGCCCACCGCGCCGCGCCGACCTATTTCAACGTCCGCAAGACGACGATTTACGGCGGGTCGAACGAGATCCAGCGCAACATCATCGCCAAGATGGTGCTCGGACTCTGAAGCATGCGTCGTCCCCGCGCAGGCGGGGACCGCAGTCGGCCTTATCCAGCGCCGCAGTGTAAAACGATAGCGGCCCCCGCCTTCGCGGGGGCGACGAGGATATAGAGATGGATTTCACCTACACCGAAACGCAGGACATGATCCGCGACACGCTCGCCCGTTTCCTGAGCGACACCTATGATTTCGAGACGCGCCAGAAGTTCATCGCGAGCGACGAAGGCCGCGACCCCGCGATCTGGACCGCGCTGGCGCAGGAACTCGGCATGCTCGGCGCGTCCTTTTCCGAAGAGCATGGCGGCCTTGGCGGCGGCGCGCTGGAAAATGCGATCATCATGGAAGAGCTGGGCAAGGTGCTCGGCATCGAGCCCTATCTGCCGACCGTCGTGATCGCCGGCGGCGCACTCAAGGCCGTTGGCGGCGCGCAGGCCGACAAGTTCATTCCCGAGATCATCGCGGGCAATGTCATCGTCGCCTTTGCCTATGCCGAGCCGCAGGGCCGCTATGACCTTGCGAACCTGCGCACCACCGCCAAGAAGGACGGTGCGGGCTATGTGCTCAACGGACACAAGGGCGTGGTCTATGCCGCGCCCTGGGCGACGCATCTGCTCGTCACCGCGCGCACCGGCGGCGGCCAGCGCGACCGCGACGGCGTGTCACTGTTCCTGATCGACGCCAATCTGCCCGGCATCGTGCGCCGCGACTATCCGACCGTCGACGGCAGCCGCGCGTCCGAAATCTATTTCGAGAATGTCGCGATCCCTGCCGACGCGCTGCTCGGCGGCGAGGGCGCGGGGCTGGGGCTGATCGAACAGGTCGTCGACGAAGCGACGATCGCGGTCTGTGCCGAGGCGACGGGTGTGATGCAGAAGCTGCACGAAGGCACGCTGGAATATACCCAGCAGCGCAAGCAGTTCGGCATTCCGATCGCCAAGTTCCAGGTGCTGCAGCATCGCATGGTCGATATGTTCATGGAGGTCGAACAGTCGCGATCGATGACGATCATGGGCACGCTGAAGCTCGGCCTGCCCGCCGACGAACGCAAGGCGGCGGTGTCGGCGGCGAAGAACAAGGTCGCGCGCGGCGCGAACTTCGTCGGGCAGAATGCGATCCAGACCCATGGCGGCATCGGGATCACGCAGGAACTGGCGATCGGCCATTATTTCAAGCGCGCAACGATGATCGAGGGCCAGTTCGGCAGCGCCGACTATCATATGGAACGCTATGAGGCGCTGACGCTGGCGGAGTAGCCTGTAAGGCGGCTCGCGGGCGTTAGCGGGTCCCATTCAATCCTCCCTGCGGCGAAGCCGTGGGGAGGAGGACCGCCGCGAAGCGGTGGTAGAGGGGCCGCGGCCTCGCGCCAGCCTTTGACGGCGTCGGCCCCTCCGTCAGCGCTTCGCGCTGCCACCTCCCCATCGCTGCGCGACAGGGAGGATTGAGACGGCCGCTAACCGCCCAAAAGCGGTCGTTCGGCTGAAATCAATACGCCACGTCGATCGCGATGCGGATCGTCCTCGGGCGTAGCGGGGTCAGGAAGCCCGCGCTGCCCTCGACGAACGGCGTGCCGAGCGCGAAGCGATTGCCCTTGGCGTCGAACAGGTTGGTCAGCGTCAGCGACAGGCCGCGGCGGTGATCGCCGAGGCGCATCGCGAGGCCGGTGTCGAGATATTTGCCCTGACCCTCGCCTAGGATCGGGCCGATACCGAGCCGCGACGGGCCGACATAATTGGCCCAGCCGTTGATGCGCAGATCCTCGTCGCCCATCGGTGCGGCATAGTTGAACGAACCGCGGACCGCGTAGCGCGCGACATTGGGAATCTGGCCGAGGCGCGCGAGCAGCGCCTCCTGCGGGATGGTGATCCCGACATCGCCCCCCGCGGCGGCGGCGCGAACCGCGATGGTGCGCAGTTCGCCGGAGAAAAGCTCGGTCACGCGGCTGTGGTTATAGACCGCGCCGAGTTCGAACGACAATTCGGGCGTCGGCCGCACCGCAAAGGCGCCGGTGATGCTGGTGATCCGGCCGTCGCCGATATTGGCGGTGGTCGGAAAGCCGTTGGTGTCGATGAAATCGGCCTGGATGTCGCGCCAGCGGCTGTGCGAGACCGAGAGGCTGGCGTCGAACGGCGTCCAGCCCTTTTCGCCGAAGCGCACGCCGGCTTCGAGTGTCTGGACCTGGTCGTTGCGGAAACGGCGGACGAAATTATTGTCGACCGCGAGGCCGCCGGGGCGGAAACCCTCCTGATAACGAACGTAGAGCGTCACATTGCGCACCGGCAAGGCGAGCAGCGACGCCGACGGCAACAGGTCGGTCTCCGACCGATGCGCGGTTTCGGCGCGGCCCGCGAAAGCGACATCGAGCGGGATATCCCTGCCGGCCCCGTCGAGGCGCGCATGCGAGAGGCGCAGGCCGCCCGCAGCGATCAGGTTCGGCATGACTTCGACCGTCGCCTCGCCATAACCGGTGAATTCGGTGATGCGGTTGGCGACGCCGGTCAGCGGCATCTGGACCAGTGCGTTGCCCAGTTCGCGGCTCTGGCGGGTGCGATTGTCGAGGATACTGGCCCCGATCACCCAGCCGAGGCCATCGTCGAACGGGCGCGACAGGCGCGTCTCGCTGACGAACATCCGCGTCGCATTGCGCTGGTCGAGGATGCGCGGCGGGTCGTTCGGGCTGCTCGCGTCGAAGCGCTCGAACAGTCGGTGGCTGACGAAGGCGTTCGACGACTGGAAATGCAGCCCATCCCAGTCCTTCATCACCACGATCGTGCCGAGGCCGTATTTCGCCTTGGCATTCTGCTCGACCATCGAATTGCGGATCAGCGGCGGGGCGTTCTTGTCGGCATATTGCGCGTCCTGCGAGGCGATCGACTGATAGACACCTCCGAGATCGATGGTCCAGTCGTCGCCGGCGTCGACGCGGAAGGTGGCACGGCCACCGCGAACATTGACACGGTTGACGTCCTTCTGCCCGCGCAGCGGATTGTCGATATAGCCGCCGTCGCTGATCATATAGCCGACGAGGCGCAGCGCATGGCCGGTCTCGCCGATCGGCAGGTTGACCGTCGCGCCGAGGTCGCCGCCGGGGTCGCCGTGCTGGGTCAGCGACACGCCTGCGCTCGCCTGTACCGTCTGCCGGTCGGGATCGGGCGCCTGCGGCACGACGCGGATGATGCCGCCGAGCGATCCGGCGCCATAGAGGGTGCCCTGCGGCCCTTCGAGAATCTCGACGCTTTCGATGTCGTACAGGCGCAGGTCGGGGTCGGGGGCGTTGTAGCTCAGCCGGATGTCGCCGAGATACTGGCCGACGGTCGACTGGGTCGGACCGGTGAAGCTGGAATCGGCGATGCCGCGAATGAACAGCTTGTTGCGCCCCGAGCCGAGATGGGTCGAGGAGACGGTCGCCATCCGCGACAGGATCGATTCCATTCCGCGCTCGCCGCCGAACGCCAAATCGCCGCCATCGAGAACGGTGGCGACGCCGGCAAAGCTTGCGTAGGGAAGGTCGGTCTTCGAGGCGGTGACGATGATTTCGTCGCCGGGACCCGCGACCAGATTGTCGGGTTCCCGTGTCCTCGATGGCGGCGTTTTTGGCGGCGAGGTCGCCCGCCGCGCGACCTTCGGCGGCGGCGAGGGGCGGCGCTCGATCCGCCAGCTGGTCGCGCTGACCCGGACCGCGCGCGCTTCGGTCCCGGCGAGCATGCGGCGGATCGCCTCGTCGACGCTCATCCGCCCGCGTACCGCCTTGACCCGTCCGTTCCACAATTGCGCATCGGCGACGCTGATGCTGACGCCGCCCTGGCGGCTGACGAGCGGCAGCGCGGTCGCGAGGCTGCCCTTGGGCACGTCGAATGCCCGTTCCTCCGCCGCCGATGCCGCGGTGGGCACGCACAGAACGGCGGCCGCGACGAGGAAGGGCAGGGTGCGGTTCATATCAGCGCGTCAGCACCCAGCCGTCGCCGCGCTTTTCGGCGCGTGTCCCCGACAGGGCGGCGAGGTCGGCGATGGTGCGGGCCGGATCGTCGCCGACGACCAGCGCGCCGCGGAACGATTGTTGCGCCGTCTCGGGCGCGACGGTCACTTTCATCCCGGCGGTGCGCTGCAAATCCTCGGCGACCACCGCCAGCGGCGTGTCGGCATAGACGAGCAGGCCCGAGCGCCAGCCGCCGATCGACGCGGCATCGACGCTGCGCACCTTAGGCGGCCTGGCGTCGCCGTCCCGGGCCTCGATGCCTTCGCCGGCAAGCATGCGGACATTGTCGCGCTGCGGATTATAGACGACGATGCCTTCGGACACGGCGACCGATGTTTCGCGGTGGCGGCGCACGACGTTGAAGGCGGTGCCGAGGTCGACGATACGGTTTTCGCCGGCCTCGACGACGAAGGGATCGCCTTCGCGGTGGACGACGTGGAACATCGCCTCGCCGCTTTCGAGGCGCGCGAAACGCGGGCGATCCGTGTCGAGCGTGACGACCGAGCCACCGTTGATCTCGATCTTCGACCCGTCGGCGAGCGTCAGGGTGCGATGTTCGCCCGCCGCGGTCTGGATGCGGTTCGGGTCGGCGAACAGGCCGAGGTTGGGCAGGACGATCGCGCCGACCAGCGCCGCGGCGATCGCGCCGCCGAACCAGGCGCGGCGCGAAGGGGCGCGGCGCGGTGCCGCGTCTTCGCGGATGACGACCGACGGCGCGGGATCGCGGGGCAGCGCGTCGAGATCGGCGTCGAGGAGCGCGACCGCGTCATAGGCCGCCGCGTGGTCGGGGCTTGTGCCGAGCCAGTCGGCGAAGGCGTCCCAGTCGGCGAATTCGGGGTCGCGCTGGCGGATCACCCAGTCGATCGCGCGGGCTTCGATGATGGGGTCGGTTTCAGGACGCATCGAAATGCCTCCTGACCGCGGCAAGCGCCGCATAGACCTTGCGCAAATCGGCCTCGACGGTGCTGAGGCTGACGCCGAATTCGGCGGCGATGTCGCGCTGGGCGATGCCGTCGACACGGAAACGGCGGAAGATGCGCGCCGGTCGCTCGCCGGTCGCGGTCACCGCCGCCTCGACCTGCACGAGCTGCTCGCGCGCGATCAGCGCGGCCTCGGCCGAGGGTCTTTCGACCGCAGTATTTTCGCCCCACGCATGGTCGCGCAGCATGCGCTGGCGCGCCGAGCGATAGCGATCGAGCATCAGATTGTTCGCCGCGCGCATCACATAGGACAAGGGATCGGCGATCGGTCCGGTGCGGCGCTCGGTCAGCCGCATCCACAGGTCCTGGAACAGGTCCTCGGCGCCGTCGCCCGCGCCGCGCACTTCGAGGAACCGCACGATGCGGTCGCGGTTGGCGAGCAATACGCCTTCGATGCCCTGCGCGGGCGAGGGTGCGTCGGTCGCATCGGTCATGGATCGGTTGATTCGGAACGCCATCTGCTGCTGAACGACACCTGTTTGGCCGGCGCCCCCCGTCCCCCTGGCGGAGCTGTCATATAGCGCACCGTGCGGCACGCGCAACCGCAGCATGACTCCGCCGATGCCCGGACGGCGGTCCTGCTGGGGGAGAAAGGGGGCGGTGGCGGCAATCATGGTCCTCATCGTTCGTTCAAAAAGCAAGGCAAGGGGGAAGCGGAGGGTGGGGTAATGCTTCCCCCTTGCGGACAAGGCCGGTCAGGGGCGGGGGCGTGCCCTTCAGAGACCGACCTTGAGGCTCGCGCGGAAAGCCCAGCCGATATGGCTCTGCTGTTCTTCCGCAGAAAGTTCACCGCCCACCTGGAAGGAGGAGTTGCCGGCCATCCCGCGGATGCGGCCGACCCAGCCGCTCGTGCGATCGTCGGGGACGAGGGTGAAGGGCGTGCCGTCCTTGAACGACGCCGTCGTCGTGCCAAGCGAGCCGCCGACGATCTGGCGCCGGCCACCTTCGATCTCGAAGCGCGTCCAGCCGTCATATTCGTCGGTGCCGCCGAAATCGAGGCCAACCGCGACGGTGCCCGAGACCGCGAGTTCGTCGCTGTCGCGGCCGAGGACCGTCAGGTCGAGCGCGTCGCCGCCGCCGGTTTCGGTGTAGCCCTTTTCGGTGAGCTTGTAATAGTCGACCGCGACCGTCGGGCGCACCGACAATCCGCCGAGGCGGCCGTCGTGCGCGACCGAACCCGAGGCGGACCACAAAGTGCCGTCCCACTTGCCGCGGATCGTTTCGTCGATGTCGTCGGCGCCGGCCTCGGCCTGGAACCGGCGGGTGCCCTTGAAGCTGATCGGCGCGCCCGAGATACGGGCATTCGCCATCCAGCCGTCCGACCGCAGGCGCCAGTGCAGCGCGCCTTCGAACTGGCTCGACGTCACCTCATTGAGGTTGCTGGCGTTGCCGTCCTTGCCGCTGAGGAACGCGATCGAGCCGCCGAAATTGCCCATGTCGGACTTGATTTCGGCGCCGAGCGAGATGCCCCAGCCGGTGACGTCGTAACCGGCGGTGTCGCCGATGCTCTTGGACGTGCCCCACACGGCCTGGTTGACCCAATAACCCCATTTGCCTTCGTCCTGGAACGGCGCGTTGGGATCCATCAGGTAGCGGCCGAGCGCGCGCGAGCCCGAGGTGACGGTTTCGAACACACCGCCTTCATGTTCGGGCAGCATCTGGCCGAGCTGGCCCTTGAACTGGGTGCCGTTGGTGATGTCGAGGAACACCTGTTCGATGGCCTCGTCCCCCGCGAGCGCGTCGATCACCGCGTTGAAGGCGCCCGCTTCGGAGCGGTTGAGGCCGAGTTCGGTCGTGCTCTTGCGCGACACGTCGACGATCAGCTGGGTGGCGTTGGAGGTCAGGGTGCCCTTGAACAGGAAGGGCAGCGTCGTCGAGGTGGTGGTGAGGTTGCTGGCACCCGTCAACGTGCCGGCGGTCAGCACGACATGCTGGCCCTCGGCATTGTCTAGGCTGGACAGCCGCAGCGCCAGTTTCGATTCGGCGCCGAAGCTGGCGTTGCCGGTGACCTGGATCGCGGTGCCGGTGGTGCCGCCGTCGAGGGTGACACCGAGCACGCCCTTGTTGGTGACCGCGAGCGACGAAATCGTCGCCGCGCCGACGACGTCGAAGGCGCCGCCATTGACCGCGACCGCGAGGCCCTGAGCATTGGCGAGGCGACCCGAGAAGATCGCGGTGCCGCCGATGGTCAGCGTGTCGCTGCCGCCGCCGAAGTCGGCAAGGCCGCCGAATTTCGAGGTGCCGGCGAGCGTCATGATGTCGTTGCCGTTACCGAACTGGGCGGTGCCGTCGTACGTTGCGTCACCCGACAGCGCGAGGGTGTTGTTGCCGGTGCCGAAGAAGCTGTCGCCCTTCACCGAACCGTCGGCGATGTCGATCAGGTCGTTGCCGACGCCGAAACGGATGTCGCCGACGATCGACGGTGCGGTGATGCCCGAAGCGACGGCGGTCTGCTTGACCGACGCGCCGCCGGTATTGGCCGACAGGTCGATCGCGATGTTGCGGTCGGAGGTGCCCAGCGCCCCGGTCGCGGTGATCGTGCCGCTGTTTTCGACCAGCCCGACATTGCCCGACAGGTCGACGATACCGCGTGCGGTTCCGTCGGTGCCCGCCGCCTTGGCGCTGATCGTGCCGCTGTTGCGGATCATTCCGACATTGCTGCCGGCCTGAACGAGGATGCCGGTCGAGATCGCGGTCGCGGCGTTGCCGCCCGAGGCTTCGATCCTGCCCGCGTTGCGGATTTCGGGGACGGTCGCGCCGGCGCCGACCTGCAGCGCGGTCGCCGAGGCGCCGTTGGAAACCGCCGTGACGGTGCCGCTGCTGCCGATCGCGAGGCCGCCGGCGATGGTGACGTTGCCGCCCATGCCGCCGATCTGGATCGCGGCCGCATTCTTGCCGGCATAGAGGCCGTTGCCGAGGATCGCGCCGTCGATGATGACGCCGAAATTGGTGCCGGTGCCCGCGACGGGGCCGATGGTGACATCGCGGCCCGCGGCGCCGATGCGCACGGCGGGTGCCGACCCGAAGGAGCGGACCGAAGCCGAGCCTTCCTTGGCGTCTTCGATGCCGTCCTTGTCCTCGTCATTGTCGGTGGTGCTGCTGTCCTTGGGCGGGACGGCGAAGATGATGCCGCCGGTCACGTCGCCCTCGATCGACAGCGCCGGGCCGCCGATGAGCAGATCGTCGGCGTCGAGCTTCGACGGGTCGGCGGGGACGGTGGTGGTGCGGTAGCCGGTCGAGGTCAACGTGCCCTGGATCTCAAGCGCGCCGGTGATGTTGCCCGAGAGACGCGCTGCGGTGGCATCGAGGCCGGTGGCGGTGATCGTGCCCGCGAGGCGGACATTGCCGGTGACATCCCGCAGACCGACGCCGAGCGCGCGGTCGCCGAGGACCGAGATCGTGCCGTCATTGGTGAACTTGCCGGTCAGCGGGCCGCCGAGGCGGATGCCGGCCGAATCATTGCCCTCGACCGTGATCGCACCCGAATTGACGATGTTGCCGGTAAAGGCGCCGGCGGTCGCGATGCCGACGCGTCCGGTGCCGACCGCGAAGGGGCCGTCGATGTCGCCGTCATTGTCGATGTCGGTCGGCGCATAGGTCTCGTCGATGACGATCTTGCCGCTGGCCGCGTTGGTGATCGCGCCGGTCGTGCCCGCATTGGCCAAAATGCCGATCGAACCATCGGCGTTGGTGATCTGGATCGTGCCCTCGTTGGTCATCTTGTGATTGCTGTCGATCGTGACCGCGGTGCCCGAGGTCGGCTTGATCGATCCCGAAGCGGCGAGCCTCGCGTCATCGGGGGCGGTTCCGCCATTGACCGTCGAGGTGCGGATGGGCGTGGTGAGCGCGTTGCCGATCACGGTTTCGGCATAGGCAGGCGTGGCGATGACAGCCACAAGACAGGTGGACGCGAGTAGGGTCTTGCGCATGAAGGTCCTCTTGAAATCGGGGCGGGAAGGGTCCCGCGACAATCTCAAGACGGACCCCGCCCTGCGCAGCCTTGGAAAAAAATCGCTCGCGGCCAGCAAAATTGTCGCAACCTGTCGCAATCGTAACCAAAGCATTGCGCAAGACCGCCCAATTTGCTCAAGGATAGCGACTTAAGGCTAGTCCCCAGCCCGAAAAGGTTCTTCGAATGCATGTGAATGGGCGGCCGAGGCTTCGGCTCGGCGCGATCTGTGTCGCGATGGCGCTGCTTGCGGGCTGTTCGGCGAGCGACGAGGGCGATGGCAACCGGCAGGCGCCGGAGGTCGGCTATGTCGTCGTCCAGCCGGCCACCGTTCCGGTGCCGATCGAACTCGGCGCGCGGACGGTGGCGTTCGAGACGAGCGAAGTCCGCCCGCAGATCAACGGCCTGATCCGGCGGCGCTTGTTCGAACAGGGCGGTTATGTCCGCGCCGGCCAGCCGCTGTTCCAGATCGACGCCAGCCTGTATCAGGCCGCGGTCGACCAGGCGGCCGCCAATCTGTCGAGCGCGCGCGCCAGCGCCGAAGCGGCGAAGGTCAAGGCCGACCGTTTCCGCCCGCTCGCCGAGATGGAGGCGATCGCCAAGCAGGATTACACCGACGCACTGGCGCAGGCGCGCGTTGCCAATGCGGTCGTCGCACAAAATAATGCGGCGCTCGAAACCGCGCGGATCAACCTGCGCTATACGACGATCACCGCGCCGATCAGCGGTCGCATCGGGCGAACCTTGTTCACCGCCGGTGCGCTGGTCAACGCCAACCAGACCGATCCGCTCGCGGTGATCCAGCGTACGGACCCGATGTATGTCGACATGCAGCAGTCGAGCGCCGAATTGACCGCGCTGCGCCAGTCCATCGCCGCGGGCGGTGTCCTGCCGGGCAGCACCAGCGTGCGGCTGATCCTCGAAGACGGCAGCGCTTATGGCTTTGCCGGAACGATCGAATTTTCCGAAGCGGTGGTCAGCGAGGAAACCGGCACGGTGACCCTGCGCGCGCGTTTCCCGAATCCCAAAGGCACGCTGCTTCCCGGCATGTTCGTCAAGGCGGCGTTCGACCAGGCGATCGAAGAAAATGCCTTCCGCGTGCCGCAGGCGGCGATGCAGCGCGATTTCGACGGGTCGGCATTCGTCTATCTGGTCGGCAAGGACAACAAGGCCGAGCGCCGCAAGGTGAAGGCCGATCGCACATTGGGCACCGACTGGATCGTCACCGACGGATTGAAGGCGGGCGACCGCGTCATCAGCCAGGGGCTCGGCAATTTGCGGCAGGGGCAGCCGATCCGTCCTGTCACGGCGAGCAGCGGGCAACGTGTCGGCCTGCCCAAGGGCGGCACGGCGGGCGGCGCTTCGGAAAAGCCAGCGGCGAAGGGTAACTGACCGCCCATGTCGCGTCTGTTCATCGATCGTCCGATTTTCGCATGGGTGCTGGCGATCATCGTCATGCTCGGCGGGGTCGGCGGGTTGTACCTGCTGCCGATCGAGCAATATCCCGACATCGCGCCGGCGCAGGTCAACATCCGCGCGCAATATCCGGGTGCATCGGCCGAGACGATCGAGAATAGCGTCACCCAGGTGCTCGAGCAGCAACTGACCGGGATCGACGGGCTGCTCTATTTCAGTTCGCAGTCGAGTTCGCGCGGGCAGGCGAACATCACCGCCATCTTCGCCAAGGGCACCGACCCCGACATCGCGCAGGTACAGGTCCAGAACAAGATCCAGGCGGCGCTGTCGCGCCTGCCGCAACAGGTGCAGGCGCAGGGCATTCGCGTCACCAAGGCCAATTCGGACACGCTGTTGCTCGTCGGCGTCTATGACGCGACCGACACGCGCGTGAACCAGGACGTGTCCGACTATATGGCGTCGAACATCCAGGACCCGCTGTCGCGCGTCGAGGGCGTGGGTGAGGTCAATATCTTCGGCGGCCCGCATGCGATGCGGATCTGGCTCAACCCGCAGCGGCTCGCCGCGGTGTCGCTGATGCCGAGCGATGTGATTTCGGCGATCACCGCGCAGAATGCCGAAGTCGCGGCGGGCGAGGTCGGCGGCCTGCCGTCGCCGCAGGGCCAGATGCTCAACGCCACGGTCACCGCCCAGTCGCGAATGCAGACGGTGGCCGAGTTCGAAAATATCGTGCTCAAGACGCTGCCCGACGGGGCGGCGGTGCGGATCAAGGATGTCGCGCGGGTCGAGATCGGCGCCGAAAGCTATGCCGTCGTGAGCCGCATCAACGGCCACCCCGGCGCCGGCATGTCGATCTCGTTGTCGCCCGGCTCCGACGCGCTGGAAACCGCCGACCGGGTGAAGGCGCGGATGGAGGAACTCGCCGCCGATTTCCCCGACGGACTGACCTACAGCTACGCCAACGATGCCACCGCCTTCATCAAGCTGTCGGTGAGCGAGGTGCAGAAATCGCTGTTCGAGGCGATCCTGCTGGTCATCCTCGTCATGTTCGTCTTTCTGCAAAGCTGGCGCGCGGTGCTTATCCCGGCGATCGCGGTGCCGGTGGTGCTGCTCGGGACCTTTGCGATCTTCTATATCCTGGGGTTCAGCATCAACACGCTGACGCTGTTCGGGCTGACGCTCGCGATCGGCCTGCTCGTCGACGACGCGATCGTCGTCGTCGAGAATGTCGAGCGGTTGATGGAAGAGAATCCCGAAATGTCGGCGCGCGAGGCGACGATCCAGTCGATGCAGGAATTGCAGGTTGCGCTGATCGCGATCGCGCTGGTGCTGTCGGCAGTGTTCCTGCCGATGGCCTTTTTCGGCGGATCGACCGGTGTCATCTATCGCCAGTTCTCGGTCACGATCATTTCGGCGATGATGCTGTCGGTGCTCGTCGCGCTGATCCTCAGCCCGGCGCTGACCTCGACCCTGCTCAAGCCCAAGCATCAGGGCGATGCCGCGACGCCGCGAGGGCGTTTTCCGCGCGCGCGCGCCTTGCTCGAACGGGCGAAAGACGGCTTCAACACGCGCTTCGACCGCACCGTCGAGCGATATGTCGGCAGCGTGACCAAGGTGGTCGACCATAAATGGCTGTTCCTCGGCATCTATGCGGTGCTGCTCGTCGCGCTGGCCGTGCTCTTCCTGCGCCTGCCCGGCGGCTTCCTGCCCAACGAGGACCAGGGGCGCGTCCAGGTCCAGTTCCGCCTGCCCGCCGGCGCGACGCAGGGGCGGACGCTCGAGGTCCGCGACGCGATCGAAAAATATATGCTGACCGAGGAAAAGGCGAACGTCGGGGCGCTGTTCCTGATCGCGGGTGGCGGCGGCGGTTCGGCCGCGGGACAGAATACCGGGCAGGGTTTCGTCAACCTCGTCCATTGGGACGAGCGTTCGGGCGATGAAAACACCGCCGACGCGATCGCTGCGCGCGCGCGCAAGGCGCTCAGCGGACTGCGCGATGCCCAGATCTTTGCGCTCGTGCCCGGCGCGGTGCGCGGTCTCGGCGATTCCTCGGGTTTCACGATGCAGTTCCAGAACCGCAGCGGCATGAGCCGCGATGAATTCGTGGAAGCGCGCGAGAAACTGCTGGCGATGGCGAACGCCAATCCCAAGCTGACATCGGTGCGCCTGTCCGACCTTCCCGACGTCGCGACGCTGAAGGTCGACGTCGATACCCAGCGGCTGACCGCTTATGGACTGACCAACAGCGACGTGAATTCGACGCTCGCGACCGCCTGGGGCGGGCGCTACGTCAACGACTTCATCGACAAGGGCCGCGTCAAGCGCGTCTATGTGCAGGGCGATGCGCCCTATCGCGCCAAACCCGAGGATCTGGGTCAATGGTACGTCCGATCGAGCGACGGCGAGATGTCGCCCTTCTCGGCCTTTGCGAAGGTCGGATGGTCGACGACACCGAGCAGCAGTTCGCGCTTTCAGGGCGTGCCGGCGTTCGAAATCTCAGGGCAGCCGGCCCCCGGCACCAGCTCGGGCGAAGCGATGAACGAGATGGAGCGCATGGCGGGCGAGATTGCCGGCACCAGCGTCGCCTGGTCGGGGTCCTCCTATCAGGAGCGGCTGTCGTCGGGGCAGGCGCCCTTCCTATATGCGATTTCGCTGCTCGTCGTCTTCCTGTGCCTCGCGGCGCTCTATGAAAGCTGGTCGATCCCGCTCGCGGTGCTGCTCGTCATTCCGCTCGGACTGATTGGCGCGGTCTTCGCGGTGACGCTGCGCGGGCTCGAAAACGACGTCTATCTGCAGATCGGCCTGCTCACGACGATGGGACTCGCGGCGAAAAATGCGATCCTGATGATCGAATTCGCCGAACAGGAAGAGCGCAAGGGCAAGCGCGTGATCGAGGCGGCGGTCGCCGCGGCGCGCATCCGCCTGCGTCCGATCCTGATGACCAGCTTCGCCTTCATCTTCGGCGTGCTGCCGCTGGCGATCGCGACCGGGGCGGGCGCGAACAGTCGCGTCGCGATCGGCACCTCGGTGATCGGCGGCATGCTCACCGCCGCCTTCCTCGCGATCTTCTTCATTCCGCTCTTCTTCGTCCTCGTCCGCCGCGGGGTGCGCGACGGGTTGCTCGCGGTGCGCGGCTGGATCGGCCGCCGGCGTGACGGCAGCGAGGTGGCGGCATGACGCGCGTCCTGCTTCTGGGCGCGGCGACGCTGGCGCTGGGCGCCTGTTCGCTGGCGCCCAAATATGTCCAGCCGGCGCCGCCGGTGCCGGCGTCGTGGCCGGTCGGCGATGCTTATCTGGCGCAGAGCGAGGCGGCGCTGCCGCGGGTGACGCTCGCCGCCCTGTTTCGCGATCCGCGGTTGCAGGCGCTGATCGATCAGGCGCTCGCCAACAACCGCGACCTGCGCGTCGCCGCCGCCAATGTCGCGGCGGCGCGGGCGCAGGTGCGGGTGACCCGATCGGCGCAGTTCCCGGCGATCGGGATCAGCGGCTCGGGTGACTATACCGACGGCGGTATTGCGGGCGGCGTCGCGAGCGGCGGGCGCGAGAGCTATGCGCTACAGGCCGGGGTCTCGGCGTTCGAACTCGACCTGTTCGGGCGGCTCGCCAACGCGACCGCCGCCGACCGCGACCGCGCCTTTTCCACCGAGGCGGTGGCCCGCACCGTGCGCCTGGCGCTGGTCGCCGACCTCGCCGAGGCCTGGACCAACCATGCCGCCGACCGCGAACTGCTGGGAATCGCGCGCGAGACCGCCGACAGCGCGCGGCGCAGCGTTACGCTGACCCGCGCGCGGCTGGAGGGCGGGGTCGCGCCGCGCACCGACCTGCGCCAGGCCGAACAGGTGCTGGCGACCGCAGAGGGCGACCTGGCGTTGCAAACCGCCGCGGTGGCGCAGGACGAGAATCTGATCCGGCTGCTCGTCGGTGCCGATTACGACAAGGCGCTGTTGCCGCAGAAACTTGATGAGGTCAGCGCGTCGATCGCGACGCTGCCGGCGGGGACCAATTCGCAAATCCTGCTGCGCCGGCCCGACGTGGTCGAGGCCGAATATCTGCTCCGCGCCGCCAATGCCGATATCGGCGTCGCGCGTGCGCGGTTGTTCCCGACGATCTCGCTCACCGGCCTGCTCGGTTTCGCGAGCGATGCGCTGGGGTCGCTGTTCACCGGCGACGCGCTCCGCTTCAGCGCGGGCGCCGACGCCAGCCTGTCGATCTTCGACGCCGGCGGGCGCCGTGCCGGGGTCGCCGTCAGCGAGGCGCAGCGCGACGCGGCGCTCGCGAGTTACGAACGCGCGATCCAGACCGCCTTTCGTGAAGTCGCCGACGCGCTCGCCGACCAGGGCACGCTCGGCGAGCGGCTGCGCGCCGCGCGCGCCAACACCGAGGCAGCGGCCGACACGGCAAGGCTGACCGACGCCCGCTATCGCGGCGGGGTCGACAGCTTCCTGTCGAGCCTCGACGCGCAGCGCAGCCTCTACAGCGCCCGCCGCGCCCAGATCGCGGTCGAACTGGCGGCGGTGCGGAACCGGATCACGCTGTACCGCTCGCTGGGCGACGACGGGATTTCGACCGAATAGGGAAAATGGCGGAGCGGGAGGGATTCGAACCCTCGATACGCTTTTGACGTATACTCACTTTCCAGGCGAGCGCCTTCGACCACTCGGCCACCGCTCCGCATGCACTGGAAGGGGCGCCCTAATCGCTTGGCGGGGCTTTCGCAAGCGGCATGGGCGTGGCAGACATCGCCTATGAAACACAGCCTCCTCGCCGCCGTAGCGGCCCTCACGCTCACCGTTCCCTCCGCCGCGCAGCAGGCACCGGCGCCCGCCGCCGAAATCCCGTCACCGGGCGAGATCGCGGCGGCCGCGCCGGCCAAGGACTGGATCGCGATTCCCGCATCGGACCTGCTGGTGATGGACCTTGCGCTGGACGCGAAGGGCAAGCCGCGCCGCGTCGTCATCCAGCTGATGCCCGCGCCGTTCAGCCAGGGGTGGATCGGCAATATCCGCAAGCTCGCCGCCGCGCATTGGTGGGACGGGACGAGCGTCAACCGGGTGCAGGACAATTATGTCGCGCAATGGGGCGATGCGACCGAGAAGAAGGCGTTGCCCGACGGTTTGGCAGTGGTGCCGGAATCGAATTATGTGGTCAGCGGCAGGGCTTTCCCCATCAAGGTTGTTTTGCGACGTCAGAATCGAAAGGACGCTTATACCGGTGCGGCCATCCCCTTGCTTGGGTGGCCGATTGCATTGGGCAAGGGCAGCGCTTGGCCCGTCCATTGCTACGGTATGGTCGGCGTTGGCCGTAATATGTCACCCGACACCGGATCGGGCGCCGAACTCTACACCGTCATCGGCCATGCGCCGCGCCATCTCGACCGCAACATAGCGCTTGTCGGGCGCGTGATCAGCGGCATCGAATATCTGTCGAGCCTGCCGCGCGGGACCGGAGCGCTTGGTTTCTACGAAAGCGAAGCCGAGCGGGTGCCGATCGCGTCGATCCGGATCGCGACCGACCTGCCGTCCGCCGACCAGCCGAAGTTCGAATATCTGTCAACCGAGAGCGAGAGTTTCGCGAAATATGCCGATGCGCGGGCGAACCGGCGCGATCCGTTCTTCATCAAGCCCGCCGGCGGTGCCGACATCTGCAATATCCCGGTCCCGGTCCGCGCGGCGAAATAGCAGGCGTGGAAAGCTTCACCACTACCACACCGCTGTGGCGCTGGCAGTCGGCGACGGCGCCCGCCGCCTGGTTTTTCCTGACGATCGACGGCGAGGTCGCCGACGGCATTCGCGTTGCGGCGATGTCGGGGCAATGGCTCGACAAGCGCGGCGGATTCGGGTCGGCGCGGGTCGCGGTGACGATCGGCGATACAAGCTGGAACACCTCGGTCTTTCCGCACAAGGAAAGCGGCGGCTGGATCCTTCCGGTGAAGGCCGCGGTGCGCAAGGCCGAGGGGATCGCCGAGGGCGACGATGTGACGGTGACCGTCAGTCTTTAGGCGGGGTTTCGGTCCGGGTTTCGCGCGCCTGCGCCTTTCGTTTGCGCAGATTTTCGCGCAGCGCTTCAGCCAGGCGGCGTTCGCGTTCGAGGTCGGCGGGGGAGGGGGGCTTGCTCACGCCATCGTCCATGCCCGCGAAATCGGCAAAGCGTCAAGCCTATCGCCTTGACAGGCGGCAGAGGCCCCGCCATAGGCCGCGCCTGCCCAGCGAACACGCGTTCGCGGCGGCCCGGTTGCTGCTGTAGCTCAGTGGTAGAGCGCGTCATTGGTAATGACGAGGTCGACAGTTCAATCCTGTCCAGCAGCACCATTTTCCTGACATCGACGTTCAGCTTTACGGCTGCGCACCTCGCGGCCTAGAGTCGCGGGCGTGCCGCGTCCGGCGGCATCGACGGGGAGAAGCATGGCAGACGGCGACGATCGGATGCGGGACGGCAATCGCTGGTCCTTCCTGGCGATCCTGATCGCGATTTCGATCGCCTTCGCGGTGGTCCTGTTGCCGTTCGCCGCCGCGATCCTGTGGGCGGTGATTGCCGCCATCCTGTTCGAGCCGCTCTATCGCCGCCTGTTGACGAAGATGCCCCGGCGGCGCAACGGCGCCGCGCTGCTGACCATTCTGCTGATCCTGGCGATGGTCATCCTGCCCGCGTCTATCCTCGCCGTCGCGCTGATCAACGAAGCCGCCGCCGTCTATCAGCGCATCCATTCGGGGGCGATCGACCCGACGCTTATCTGGACCAACTTCCGCGCTGGCATGCCCGAATGGCTGGCATCGTGGGTCGACCGCATCGACCTGGGCAATATTGCGACCGCGAAGAGCATTTTGGGCGGCGGAGCGGCCGATGGCGTCCGCGCGATCCTGGGGCAGGCGCTGTCGATCGGACAGAGCCTCTTCGGATTGCTGATCAACCTGATGGTGATGCTCTATCTCGCCTATTTCCTGATCCGCGACGGGGAGAGCCTGCAACAGAGCATCCGGCGTGCGATGCCGCTGCGCACCGACCATCTCGAACTGCTCGCCAGTCGTTTCGTCGTCGTGGTTCGCGCCACAATCAAGGGCAGCATCGTCGTCGCGATCCTGCAGGGGCTGATCGGCGGGATCGTGCTGTGGGCGCTGGGGATCGAGGCGGCGCTGTTGTGGGGGGTGCTGATGGGCGCGGCCTCGCTGCTTCCCGCGGTCGGGACGGGGCTGGTCTGGGTTCCGATGGCGCTCTACCTGCTGTTCACCGGGCAAATCTGGCAGGGGCTGGTGCTGGTGCTGTGCGGGCTGTTCGTCATCGGGATGGTCGACAATGTGCTGCGCCCGGTGCTGGTCGGACGCGAGACCCGCATTCCCGATTATGTCGTGCTGATCACCACGCTCGGCGGGCTCCAGCTTTTCGGTTTTCACGGCATCGTGATCGGCCCGGTGATCGCCGCGATGTTCATCGCCGTATGGGACATTGCGACGACCATGCGCGGCGAATCCGCCGCCAGCCCGGCCTGACCGCTCAGATCTTCGCCGCGAGCAGCCAGTCGTGGAACAGCTTCACCGCCGGCTGGCGCAGCGCGCGCGGACGGCAGACGAACCAATAGCTGTACGGGCTGTCGACGTCGAAATCGAACAGGCGGATGAGCCGCGGGTCGTGCGCGTCGTCGAGATGATGGCCGTGCATGAAGGCGACACCGATGCCCTGCGCCGCGGCCTCGAGCATCAGCGGCCCCGAATCGAAATAGTCGATCCCGGCGGGCTCGAGATAGGGCATGCCGATCGCCTTTTTCCATTCGGTGAAGGTTTCGGGCATTTCGCGATGGACGAGGATGGTCAGCCGCTGGAACTGTTCGGGCACGGTGATGGGACGGCCCGTCTCGGTCAGCGTCCGCGATGCGATCGGGAACACCTTGTCCTGATCGAGCCGCGCCGCATAGAGCGCGGGGTCGATGGTGCGGGCGAGCGCGATCGCGGCGTCGATCCCTTCGCCCAGTCGCGCCTCGGCGTGCGACATGGTGTCGATGTCGATATGCAGTTCGGGATGTTGTTGCCTGAGTTCGGGCAGCCGCGGGAACAGGCGCTGCTGGGCAAAGAGCGGCAGCACGTTGAGGTGCAGCCGCATCGACGCGTCGGGGCTGCTCGCCTGCACCACCACCGCACGCAATTCGTCGAGGATCGGCGACAATTGGTCCTGCAGCGCGCGTCCCGCTTCGGTTAGCCGCAATCCATGGTGGTGGCGATCGAACAGCGGTCGGCCGACGGCATGTTCGAGCGTCTGGATGCGCCGCGACAACGCGGGCATCGACAGGCCGAGTTCGCTCGCCGCGGCCTTGACCGTTCCGTGCCGGGCAACCTCGAGAAAGGCTTCCATGCTGCTGAGGGGAGGGAGACGTGGCATATCGTGTGTCCATGATAGTGACATGACAGTGCGGCCCATGCCAACAATTTTTGTGCGCTGCGGCATAAGTCCCGCTTGGCCGGCGTGTATCCAAAGGGGTCGCAAAACGGGAACCGGCGTCCTATCTTCGCCGTTCTGACCATTTTGCGGGAGACACGCCTTGGCCGAAGCAGCGGTAAAAGAAAAACAGGTCAAATTGCAGGTGGCGAACGCCCGCGCCGAAGAAAGCGGTGGCGGCATCGCCCGCATTCCGCGCGCGGCGATGGCCGAACTGGGCGTCACCGAGGGCGATATCGTCCAGATCAGCGGCAAGCGCGGCACCGCGTCGCGCGTCGTGCTGCCCTATGCCGAGGACGAGGGACTCGATGTGATCCGCCTCGATGGCCTGCAGCGCGCCAATGCCGGTGCGGGCGCGGGAGACATGGTGGCGCTGACCCGGGTCGAAACACGCCCCGCGACGCGCGTGGTGTTCGCCCCGGCGCAGGAAAATCTGCGGCTGCAGGGATCGGCGAACGCGTTGAAGCGCAGCTTTTTCGGCCGTCCGCTGGTCGCGGGTGACACCGTGGCGACCGCGGGGCAGCAGCGACTGCCGTCGGGCGACATGCCGCCGCAATTGCGGCAGATGCTCAACGCGCCCGCCTATGCGCTCGCCGAAGTTCGCCTGATCGTCGTATCGGCCGCCCCGAAGGGCGTCGTCTTCATTGACGAGAATACCGAGATCGAGCTGCTCCCCGAATATCAGGAGCCGCAGGATGCGCGGCGCACCGACGTCACTTATGACGATCTGGGCGGGCTGGGCGAGACGATCGACCAGTTGCGCGAGATGGTCGAGCTGCCGCTGCGTTACCCCGAACTGTTCCGCCGCCTTGGCGTCGATCCGCCGCGCGGGGTGCTGCTGCACGGGCCGCCGGGCACCGGCAAGACGCGGCTGGCGCGCGCGGTCGCCAACGAGAGCGATGCGCAATTCTTCCTGATCAACGGGCCCGAGATCATGGGGTCCGCCTATGGCGAGTCCGAAAAGCGGCTGCGCGACGTGTTCGAGCAGGCGACCAAGGCCGCGCCCTCCATCTTGTTCATCGACGAGATCGATTCGATCGCGCCCAAGCGCGGGCAGGTGACGGGCGAGGCCGAAAAGCGCCTCGTCGCGCAGTTGCTGACGCTGATGGACGGGCTGGAGCCGCGCACCAACCTGGTCGTGATCGCGGCGACCAATCGCCCCGACGCGATCGACGAGGCGCTGCGGCGTCCGGGCCGCTTCGACCGCGAGATCGTCATCGGTGTGCCCGACGAAAAGGGCCGCCGCGAGATATTGGGCATCCACACGCGCGGCATGCCGCTCGGCGAGGATGTCGATCTCGACGAGCTGGCGCGCACGACCTTCGGCTTCGTCGGCGCGGATATGGCGGCGCTGACCCGCGAGGCGGCGATCGAGGCGGTGCGGCGGATCATGCCCAAGCTCAACCTTGAGGAGGGGACGATTCCGCCCGAGGTGCTGGAGGAGCTTCGCGTCACGCGCGAGGACTTCAACAATGCGCTGAAACGCGTGCAGCCGTCGGCGATGCGCGAGGTGATGGTGCAGGCGCCCAAGACGCGCTGGAGCGACATCGGCGGGCTCGACGCGGCGCGCGACAAGCTGATCGAGGGGATCGAACTGCCGCTGAAGAACCCCGAGGCGTTCCGGCGGCTCGGCATTCGTCCGGCCAAGGGCTTCCTGCTCTATGGCCCGCCGGGCACGGGCAAGACGCTGCTCGCCAAGGCGGCGGCGCGCGAATCCGACGCCAATTTCATCTCGATCAAATCGTCCGACCTCTTGTCGAAATGGTATGGCGAGAGCGAGCAGCAGATCGCGCGGCTGTTTGCCCGCGCCCGCGCCGTCGCGCCGACGATCATCTTCATCGACGAACTCGACAGTCTGGTGCCCGCGCGCGGCAGCGGCACGTCGGGCGAACCGCAGGTGACCGAACGCGTCGTCAACACGATCCTCGCCGAGATGGACGGGATCGAGGAGATGCAGTCGGTCGTCGTGATCGGGGCGACCAACCGGCCCAATCTGATCGACCCGGCGCTGCTCCGTCCGGGGCGGCTCGACGAGTTGATCTATGTGTCGGTGCCCAATGCCGAGGGGCGCAAGCGCATCCTGGAAATCCAGACCGGCAAGATGCCGCTGGCGGAGGATGTCGACCTGTCGGTGCTCGCCGAGAAATCGGACCGCTTCACCGGCGCCGATCTGGAGGATTTGACGCGCCGCGCCGGCCTCGCCGCGCTCAAGCGGTCGATCGACAGCGATACGGTGACGATGGCGGACTTCGACACCGCACTCAAGGATACGCGCGCCTCGGTCACCGAGGCGATGGAGAAGGATTATGAAAAAATCCAGGGCGAGATCAAACAGAACGCGATGAGCGTCGACCCGATCGGCTTTTTCGCGCCCGGCATGCTCAAGCCGGTGCGCGAGCGCAAGCACGACGAGGCGACCGACTGAATTCCCCCTAGCCCCGAACCGACAGGCTCGGGGCTAGGGTTCGTGGGCGATACCGAAGGCTTGGTCCTGCCGCAGCGCCTTCCACCCCCAGAGGACCAGCCAGCCGCAGAATCCGGCCATCAGGCCGTAGGCGACCATCGGGTGCCAGTTATAGAGCAGCACGCCGATCGCGGGCGAAATGATGTAGGCGGATCCGTTGATCGATGCGGTCATGCCCGCGACGGCGCCCTGGTCGCGGCGCGGCACGGCGAGCGAAGATCCCGCGGTAAAGCCCGGGCGGAACAGCCCGAAACCCAGCGAGGCGGTGGCGAAACCGATGACGATGCCGTGCAGATCCTGTGCGAGGCCGGTCATCAATATCCCGCCGATGGCGAGCGTCGCGCCCCACAGCACGGTGGGGCGGGGGGTCAGCCTGAACAGCGGGATCAGCCCCCATTGCGCGAGCAGGGTCGCGAAGGCGCCGGCCATCAGCACGATCCCGGTCATCGCCGCGCCCTCGTCGGGGCGAAGGCGCAGATGGAGCCTGTCGAGGATCAGGAAGCCGATGACGCCGAGCATCATCGCCTGCGCCTGTCCGCCGAAAAAGCCTGCGAGCAGCCAGGGGCGCACGCGCCGATCGTTCCAGCTCAAGGGTTCCTGTGGCGGCAGGTCGGGTTCATTCTCGTCTTCGGCGGTCGGTTCGGAAGGGCCCGCCGACAGCGGGTAAGACGCGATCGTGCCGCGCGCGGCGAAGCGCGGGATGTCGTTGGGCAGGCGCCAGCGCAGCATGACCAGCACGATGATCCCGATCAGCGCGAACACCAACAGGGGGCCCGCCAACCCGACGATGGGCAGGATGAAGAAGGGCGCGATCGCCGGGCCGATGACGGTGCCGAGGCCGAAGGACGAGGAGACGAGCGACAGGGCCTGGGTGCGCTCCTCCGGGTCGGTGCGCGCCGCGACATAGGCCTGTACCGCCGGCGGCGCGGCCGAGCCGAAGCCGCCATAGAGGCTGCGGAAAAGCGCGAAGAGGATGAAGGTGGTGCCGGCGGCGAGCCAGCCCATCAGCCCGGACCAGAGGACGAGCCCGCACAGCGCCATCGACGACAGGAAACCGATGACGCCGAGCGCCATCAGCGCCTTGCGCCCCCGCTTGTCCGACTGGCGCGCCCAATGCGGCGCGGTGAGCACCCAGAGCAAAGCCGACCAGCTGAACGCCAGGCTGACCCAGACGTCGGGAATATGCAGTTTCGCGCCGATCGCGGGCAGGATCGATTGCATCGCGGTATTGCCCGCGGCGGCGACAAGCATCACCGCGAACAGCACCGCCATGCGGTCGGGGGGGATCGAACGGCTGACATTCGACATTCCCGGCTCCCCCTCTTTTGCATAAGTCGTTGGCCCGATTGTCCTACACGGCCTGTCCCGTCTGTCCAGCGACGGAACGTGGGCGGGGATTGTCAAGCGCACTCTTTCCTTGCGCCGCGCGCCCGATTTTGCCACGCCTCAAGGGTCCGCAACAACGCGAAAGCCATCATGTCCAATCCCCGGGCGCAGGCCCAAGAACAAAAGGTTCCCTTGATCAAACGGATCAGGGACCGCGCGCGGCGCTTTTTCGGGCCGTGGGGCATGTTCGTGAAGGGCTTCATCAAGCATCCGGTGATGGTCGGGTCGATCGTGCCGTCGTCGCCGACGCTGATCCGCCACATGCTGAAGCCGGTGGACTGGAAGAATACCAAATTGTTCGTCGAATATGGTCCCGGCGTCGGCACCTTTTGCCGCCCGGTGCTCGAACGGATGGCGGGCGATGCGACGCTGATCGCGATCGACACCAATGAGGATTTCATCGACTATCTGCGCAAGGACATCCGCGACAGCCGCTTCATCGCGGTGCACGGATCGGCCGCCGACGTCGAGGAGATCATTCGCGCCCATGGTTTCGACCATGCCGACTATGTCCTGTCGGGCCTGCCTTTCTCGACCTTGCCCGCAGGTGTCGGCCCGGCGATCGCCGCAGCGACGCACCGCGCGCTCCGCCCCGGCGGCGCCTTCCTCGTCTACCAGTTCCGCGCCCGCGCGCGTGATTTCCTCGCGGCGCATTTCGCGCGCATCGACAATGCCTTCGAATGGGTCAACATCCCGCCCTGCTTCCTGTTCTGGGGCTGGAAGGACTGAGGATCAGACCTCGGTCTCGGGATCGATCTCGCCGAGCCCGAAGTTGAGCCGGCGCGTCACCGTATAATCGACCACCCCGACGACGAACCAGGCCATCGTCCAGCGCAGCCGGGTCAGCCAGCTCGCGCGCGCCTTGTGGCGCTTGCGCGTGATGACCTCGCAGTCGGGCTTTTGCCGGGTGATGAAATCACGCATCTGTGCCGCGAATCCGGCGTCCTCGATACGCAGCATCACCTCGACGTTCACGAACAGGCTGCGCATGTCGAAATTGGCGGTGCCGACGTGCACGACATCGTCGATGACGATCAGCTTCATATGCAGCCGGCACGGCTGATATTCCCAGATCGCCGCCCTTTTGCGCAGCAAATAGCCATAGAGCAGGCGCGAGGCGCCGATCGTCGCGGGATTGTCGGACTTCGCCGACATGATGAAGCGCGTCCGCCCGCGCCGCGCGACCCTGCCCAGCCGCCGCAACATGCCCTGCCCGGGCGAGAAATAGGCCATCACCATATCGAGCCGGCGGGCGCCCTCGAGGTCGGTACGCACCGCGCGCGCCCAGGGCGACAGCCGCTGGGTCGGGCCGCCGACGAGCCAGGTCACCGGCCCGCTGTCCACCGGCCATTCGCGGATCAGGCGGCGCAGCGCGAGCAGCTTGCCGTCGTCGTTGACGGTGTAATCGTGGATCTCGGCGAACCAGTCGACCATCCGCGCCACCGAGGGCCCGCGCACGACGATGCCAAGGTCGAACCAGCAATGGGTGTCGCGGCGGCTGAGATAGGGGTCGGCGATGTTGAAACCGCCGGTCACCGCGATCTCCTCGTCGACCAGCAACAGCTTCTGGTGATTGCGGATGAGATAGGTCGAACGCCAGTGGCGCGAGAAAAAGGTCACGCCGCCGCCGGCGTCGCGCAGCGGGGCGAAGACGGCGTCGGCCGTGTCCGACGAGCCGAAGCTGTCGATCACGGCGCGAACGCGCACCCCGCGCTTCGCCGCCATCGTCATCGCGTCGAGAATCCGCGTACCCGCGCCGTCGTGCCGGAAGATATACATGACCAGGTCGATGCTGCGGATCGCGCCGTTGATCAGCGCCAGCAGCCGTTCGAGCCGTTCCGCCCCGTCGAAGATGACCTCGAGCCGGTGCCCCGCGACGTCGGCGCGCAGCGTCTGGAGTTCGCTGGCGGGGACGGGATCGGCGATCATGCCATCGCTCATAGGACGGCCGCGACGGTGGGGGCAAGGGCAGGGGATTCGTTGACATTCGCCGGGACGCCTGCTAGCGCGCAGCGCTTGCCGCCATGCCTCCGGGCTGGCCTCTCCTCGATCAAGGAAAACACATGGCCCGCGTTACCGTCGAAGATTGCGTCGACAAAGTTTCCAACCGTTTCGATCTGGTTCTGCTCTCGGCGCACCGCGCCCGCGAAATCTCGGGTGGTTCGGAACTGACCGTCGATCGCGACCGCGACAAGAACCCCGTCGTCGCGCTGCGCGAGATCGCCGAACAGACCGTGCGCCCGAAGGATCTGTCGGAAGCGCTGACCATATCGTTGCAGAAGGTTGTCGTCGACGACGACGATACGCCCGATGAAATCAGCTCGATCAGCCGCTCGGCCGAAGCCCTGCGCCTCACCGCTGCCGCGCCGCCGCGCAGCCCCGCGGGCGGTGGCAGCGACTTCGAATAAGTCGAAGCCATATCGGATCACCAAGGAGGGCCGCGGGAAACCGCGGCCCTTTTTGTTGGCAAAAAGGTTGCATGCTGTTCTCTCGACGCACAGACTTACAGATAGTTTCGATGTCCCGGAGGGTGGACATGACCCATCGCCCCTATAAGCTAGCCGTAGCGAGCATTTTTGCCCTGTTTGTCGGCCTTGTCGAAACGCTGGCAACTTCGTTTGAACTCTATCAGGCGGGTATGCCCCAATCATGGGGACGCTCGATTCTGACGGGCGTGTCGATCATGGCAAGCCTGTACGCACTTCTGGAAATCCGACGCCTTCTGCGTATGCTGGGCCGTCCATCTCTCATGGTGGCTTGGCTGACGATTGGCTTCTGGGGGGCCGCTCTGGCTACCGTCCTTCTGGGGATACTGGCATTTCGGTCGAACACGCTCTCCGGCCTACTGCTTTTCCTTGCGGCCATTGTCCCGCTGTTCGTGCTCGGCGTGTCACGCGATATGATCACGGAAGTCTTGGAACCCGATCAGCGCGATCTGTTCCAGTGGCGTGAGAGCGAAGATCGCGCAGCTGCGCTGGAATTGGAGGTTGCGCGCCTAAAGGAGAATCAAGCAGATCTCGATAAATTGCTCCGTGAGAATCCTGAACTCGCGTCGGCATATGGGCTGCCGCTTTCGGCACGCATCCGGGGCGGCGAGTTGCCATAGCTCGCTTAGGGAACTCGAGTCTGCTCCGCCACCCGGATCGCCTTCGACGCCAGCATCGGCTCAATGATCCGCGCGATCCGCGCCGCGCGTGGGGACTTCACCGCGATGTTGAACAGGCTGTTGGCGACCACGTCGGCGATCTGGACGCCGTCGCTGCGCTTGCTGTCGGCGAGCGAGGCGCGGCCCCATTGCCCGAGGCCGGCCTGGATTTCCGCGCGGACGTGCGACAGGATCTTGGGATCGTAGCGCCCGTCGTCGATGACGACGTCGGTGCACACGCCGCCGGTCTCCGGCAGCCAGTGGCCGACTGCGCTGTTGAGCAATGCGCCATAGAGAGCGAGGTCGCTCGGCATCGTGCCGTCCGCGTTTTTCGCAAGCGTATCGCGCTCAGCCACCGCGACCCAGGCGCGGCCGCCGGCTCGGTCGAACAGTTCGAGCAGATAGGCGCGCTCGACGACCGAGATGCGGCTGCCTTTCAGTTCGCCGCGCAGCCCGGTGACGCCGCGAAAACGCTTGTGGATGTCCGCCGCCGCTTCGGGCGTCAGCATCACCGCGGCGAAGGTCATCGCGCCCGCGTTGAGTCCGCCCGATTCATCGCAATAAATGGTCATGCCCGCAGCCTAGCGGACGATGCCAAAAAAGGTCACCTTCTTGACCGCGCCCGCCGCCAGCGGTTCGGGCAGGACCCATTGGACATGGGTGACGTCGTCTGCGGTCGCCGGACGTGCCGCCGCGCCCGCCACCGGCACCGTCAGCCCGGCAAGGGTCCCATAGGTCTTGCCGCCGTCGATCGAGACCGAAAATCCCGCCATATCGTCGGTGCTGGCGAAGCGCACCTCGGGCGGGATCGGGTTGACGAATTTGAGGCCGGCGGCGGATTCGCTGGTCTGGTTGTCGAGTTGCAGCGTGAAGCGCAGCCGGTCGCCGGGAACGACGGTCTCGGGCGCCGAGAAACTGATCTTGCGCTGGCCCTCGGCGCCGGTCGTCACGGTCTCGACCTCGACATTCTGGCTGAACTCGACGCGCTGGAACGCCTGCACCGGACTGGCGAGCGCGAACATCGCCGCGACGCCGAGCCCGAACCGCGGCAGGCGGAATCTCTTGCGCTTCATGTCCAACCCCCCACCGACCGGAACTTATGCACCCTGCGGATTGACGTCACCGAAGGGGCGCGGTTTGCGCTTGATCTGCGGCAGCGAGCCGGCGTGGCCCGACACCGGGGTGCCGTGCTTGCTCTGGTCGTCCTCGCGGCCGATATCCTCGCCCTTGATCGCGCGCTTCGATTCCTCACCCGACAGCGTCTCATATTCGAGCAGCGCGGCGGCGAGCAGGTGAAGCTCGTCGAGATTGTCGGTGAGCACCTTGCGCGCGACATTCTCGCCTTCCTCGACGAGGCGGCGGACCTCGGCGTCGATCAGCCGCGCGGTGTCTTCGGACATATTCTGCGCGCGCGACACGCTGTGGCCGAGGAACACCTCGTCCTGGTTGTCGCGGTAGCGCAGCCAGCCGAGCTTTTCGGACATGCCATATTCCATGACCATCGAACGCGCCATGTCGGTCGCCTGCTGGATATCGTTCGACGCGCCCGTGTTGAGCTCGTCCTTGCCATAGATCAGCTGCTCGGCGATGCGGCCGCCGAAGCAGAGCGCGAGCCGCGCCTTCATCTGCTTCATGTTGGTCGAATAGCGATCACGCTCGGGCAGGTTCCAGGTCACGCCCAGCGCACGGCCGCGCGGGATGATCGTCACCTTGTGGAGCGGGTCGCAGCCTTCGACGTGCAGCGAGACGAGCGCATGGCCGGCCTCATGATAGGCGGTCGACTTCTTCTCGTCCTCGGTCATCACCATCGAACGCCGCTCGGCGCCCATCATGACCTTGTCCTTGGCTTCCTCGAATTCGTCGCTGGCGATCAGGCGTTTGCCCTTGCGCGCTGCGAGCAGTGCGGCTTCGTTGCAGAGGTTGGCCAGATCGGCGCCCGAGAAGCCCGGCGTACCGCGCGCGACGCGGCGCAGATCGACGTCAGGCGCGAGCGGTTTCTTGCGCGTGTGCACCTCAAGAATCTTCTGGCGACCCTCGATGTCGGGGCGCGGCACGACGACTTGGCGGTCGAAGCGGCCCGGACGCAGCAGCGCGGGGTCGAGCACGTCGGGGCGGTTGGTCGCGGCGACGATGATGATGCCCTCATTCGCCTCGAAGCCGTCCATTTCGACGAGCAGCTGGTTGAGCGTCTGTTCGCGCTCGTCATTGCCGTTGCCGAGCCCGGCGCCGCGATGGCGGCCGACGGCGTCGATTTCGTCGATGAAGACGATGCACGGCGCGTTGCGCTTGGCCTGTTCGAACATGTCGCGGACACGGCTGGCGCCGACGCCGACAAACATTTCGACGAAGTCCGAACCCGAAATGGTGAAGAAGGGCACACCCGCTTCCCCCGCGATCGCGCGGGCGAGCAGGGTCTTGCCGGTGCCGGGCGAGCCAACGAGCAGCGCGCCCTTAGGAATCTGGCCGCCAAGCTTCGAGAATTTGGTCGGGTCTTTCAGGAACTCGACGATTTCCTCAAGCTCCTCGCGCGCCTCGTCGATGCCGGCGACGTCGTCGAAGGTCACCTTGCCCTGCTTTTCGGTAAGCATCTTGGCGCGCGACTTGCCGAATCCCATCGCGCCCGAACCGTTGTTCTTCTGCACCTGACGGAACACGAAGAAGGCGATGCCGAGAATCAGCAGGAAGGGCAGCGACTGGATCAGCAGATAGACCCAGATATTGCCGGTTTCGGTCGGCTTGCCGTCATATTTGACATTGTTGTCGTTGAGCAGCTTGAGCAGGCTGGGATCGGGTACCAGGTTGGCGCTGAACCGTTCGTTGTTCGTCAATGTGCCCGTGGCGCGCTCCTCCGTCAGCACGACGTCCTTGACCGTGCCCTCCTGAACCTTCTGGCGGAATTCGGAGTAGGTCAGCGGGGTCCCCGCGGGCTGCGACGCGCCGCCGAACATCGAGGCGACGAGGAGCATGGCGAGCAAGATGCCGCTCCAGATCATCACGCTCTTCATCCAGGGGTTGCCCTGCGGTTCCTTGTCGTCCTGCATCGGAAACTTTCCAAATATCGCGCACGTCGCGCATCAACCCTGCCAAGATAGGATAATCGCGTTAAATGACAATGAGCCAAAGGCGGTTATTTGCGGGCTTTCCGGCGCGGCGCGGCGGAAATACGCCAGATCGTGCCGGCGAGGCCCGGAACCGCATCGATCAGCAGCGCCCCCACCATTGCGCGCCGCCCATTCTTCATCGCCGTGACGACCCCGTCGAGCGAGGCGCCGCGTAGCGCAAGGCCCCCGTCATTGGCGCGCAGCCGCTGGGTGACGACCCGGCGGAAAATCTCCGGCGGATAACCTTCGTCGCGGATCACCGCGATGTCGGAGGCATCGGGCCAGGAGGCGATCAGCCGTTCGACCGCCCAGTCGATTGCGTCGTCGGCCTCGGCCAGCCAGTCGGCCGAGCGCGATGCCGCCTCGACGTCGAGCAGCTTCTGTGACGCGAGCGCATGACGCAGCCGGGCACGGTCGAAACGGCTGTCGCTGTTCGACGGGTCGTCGACGAAGGGAAGATCCTCGTCGAGCGCGATGCGGACCAGTTCGTCGTGCCGCCAATGAAGCAGCGGACGCAGAATCGCGCCGTTCCTGGCGCGGATCGACGCCAGCCCGCCGACGCCGCTGCTGCGGTTGAGCCGCATCACGATCGTTTCGAGCTGGTCGTCGGCATGATGCGCGGTGAGGATGTGGCCGAGCCCCTCGTCCTTGCGCCACTGTTCGAGCAAGCGATAGCGTTCGGTGCGCGCCGCCGCCTGCTGCGACCCCTTGATCGGGGTCGGCGGGGTCAGCGTGGCATGCGGGATGAGTTCACGCGCGCAAAAGCCCGCGACCATGCGGGCTTCCTCGTCGGAACCCTGTCGCAACCCATGATCGACGGTCGCCGCGCGCACCTGCCCGGGCAGCAGGCTGGTCATCAGCCAGAGCAGCGCCATCGAATCCGGCCCGCCCGATACTGCGACGCCATAGCTGCGCTGCTGCCAGTCCGGACCGACGAGCGACGCCAGCTGGCGCCCCAGCCGGTGGACGGCGTCGGCCTCAACAGCCGGCTTTTGTTTTTGCGGCGGCAGCATCGGTACGCACATCCTGCGGAGCCTTGTCGCCATAGACTTCCTCGAGCTCGCGGAAAGCCTTGCAGGCGTCGGCCTTGCGGCCCAGCTTGTCGAGTGCGACCCCCATGTACATCAGGCTGTGCGGGGCGCGGGCGCCGCTCGGCCGATCTTTGTAATTGTTATAGAAGGCGACCGCAGCGAGGCTCGGCTTGCCTTCGTCGAGATAGGTGCGGCCGAGCAGATTCTGCGCGAAGCTGGCGAGGCGGTGCTGCGGCCATTTGGCGACGACGTCCTTCAGCTGGGTCTGCGCCTCGGGGTAGAGCTTCGCCTCCCAGAGGCGATAGCCATAGTTATAGGCGTCGTCGGTTTCGTTTCCCGTCGCCGGAATCTCGACCTTCTTTACCAGCGCGAGGCGCGCGGCGCTCGCGGCGGGGGCTGCCGGGGTCGCCGCGGGCTTTTTCACCGGTGCGGCGGCGGTGGTCGTGGCGGGCTTCGTCGTCGAGGCGGGCGTCGTCGCGGGCGGCCTGGCCGCCGTCGTGACGGGCAGGCTCGCGGGCGTCGTTTCGACCGTCGGCGGCGGCGCGGCGAAGCGCTTGTCCACCTCGGCCTTGTAGGCGGTGAACTGTTTTTCGAGTTCACGCAGCTGGAACGCGTTCTGCTCGGTCTGCCCGGTCAGCGTCTGCAGCTGGTTTTCGAGCGCGTCGACACGCGCGGTGAGGTCGATCACCGGCGCGCTGCTCTTCACCCGGTCGCCGGCGACATTGTCGGGTGCGATCTCGCCTTCGAAAAAGGCGGGGCTGCCGCCCGGAAACACCGAGCGCTGTACCGCGCGCATTTCCTTTTCGAGCCGGTCGACGCGCTTGCCGATCGTGTCGTCCTGCGCGTGCGCGGCACCGGGAAGCGAAACCAGCAGCGCGGCGGCCGCGGTTCCCAGAAAATAGTTACGCATCGTCATCTGCCTTTTCGGCTCCCACACCCGATTAACCATTACCTGGCTCATAACGCGCCAAGGGCCGCTTGCGCAAACCCAATTCGGCGCGGCGACCTTTCAGCCCGGCGGGCCGGGCGTCGCTCAGCGCTTCGTCGCCACCGGCGGAATGGTTTGCGCCGCCCCCGCGCCGTCGGCCCGCGCGACCAGATCGGCGGGCTTGAGCGAGATATTCTTGACCAGCGTATCGGCGGGTCCCACCGCACCGATGTCGCGGCCGCCGACGGTGACCTTCAGCGCCTGCGGAATGCTGGTGCGCAGCGTGAACTGCTGAACATAGGCCGCCGGCACCTCATAGGTTTCGCCCGCGTCGAGGGTGCGCCAATTCTCGGTCTTGCCGGTCGCATCGTCGAAGCCGATCCACACTTCGGACAGGCCGGTCAGCACGACCGGCGCATCGGCGGGGACGGCCTGGCCCGGCGCGGCGGCTTTCGGCGCCGGCGCGGTGCCGGGCGCGGTCGCCGGGGCCTCGGAGTTGTCGGCGGCCTGATTCTGCGCCGCGATCAGCGCCTCGTCGGGTTCGACCGACAGGAAACGCCAGATCCCATAAGCGGACCCGAGCAGCAGCGCGACGATGACCAGGGTCCAGGCGAGCCGGGCGGTCGGCAGGCGCGCCGGGTCGGTCGGTTCATAGGCCTCGTAAAGCGGGCGCGAACCATAAGCGTCTTCTTCGAGTTCGCGGCGGATGGCCGCGCCGATCTCGGCCTCGGGCAGGTCGACGGCGCGGGCATAGGCGCGCGCGAATCCGGTCACATAGGTGCGGCCCGGCAGTCCCGAAAACTCGGACTTCTCGATCGCTTCGAGATGGCGCTGGGTGATGCGCGTCCGCGTCGCGACATCGGCGAGCGACAGGCCCACGGCTTCGCGGGCCAACCGCAGCCGGTCACCCGTCCGCGTGATCGCCAGTTCGCCCTGCTCCGGGGCTTCCTCGTCTGCCATCAAAATCTCCGTGCCGGTCGTTTGCAACCCATGTCGACCTTGCGCGCCGTTCATCGCACTGACGGCGCGGCAAAGTCAAATGAAGTTCGGCAAAGGAACGGCTGAAAAGGACGGGAATTACGCCCGTCCGCGCGGCAGGCCGTCAGAGCACATATTTGCTGAGGTCGGTGTCGCCGACGATGTCGGAAAGCTGGCTGTCGACATAGGCGGCATCGATGTCGATGACCGTTCCGCCGCGGTCCTCGGCGGTGAAGCTGATTTCCTCGACCAGCCGTTCCATGATCGTCTGCAATCGCCGCGCGCCGATATTCTCGACCTTCTCGTTGACGTCGGCGGCGAGCTTCGCGACGCGCGCGATGGCATCGGGCGTGAAGTTCAGCGTCACGCCCTCGGTCGCGATCAGGGCGCTATACTGTTCGGGCAAACCTGCCTTGGTTTCGGTGAGGATACGGACGAAATCCCCCTCGGTCAGGGCGCCGAGTTCGACGCGGATCGGCAGGCGACCCTGGAGCTCGGGGAGCAGGTCGCTCGGCTTGGCGACATGGAAGGCGCCCGAGGCGATGAACAGGATATGGTCGGTCTTCATCGGCCCATATTTGGTCGCGACGGTCGTGCCTTCGATCAGCGGCAGCAGGTCGCGTTGGACGCCCTCGCGGCTTACCGATCCGCCGCGCACATCGCTGACCGCGATCTTGTCGATCTCGTCGAGGAAGACGATACCGTTCGCCTCGGCATCGGCGAGCGCGATGCGCGCGACATCGTCCTGGTCGAGGCGCTTGTCCTGCTCCTCCTCGATCAACCGCGTCGCGGCCTCGATGACCTTCAGCTTGCGCTTTTTCTTCGGCGGGCCGCCCATCGCCTTGCCGAGCATGTCGGACAGGTTGATCATGCTCATCTGCCCCGGCTGGCCCGGCAGTTCGAACGGCATCGACGGCGCGTCGGAAACCTCGATCTCGACCTCGCTGTCGTCGAGATGGCCTTCGCGGATGCGCTGGCGAAAACTCTGGCGCGTCGCTTCGCTGGCGCCCTTGCCGGTGAGCGCGTCGAGCAGCCGTTCCATTGCGGCTTCCTCGGCGGCGGCGCGCACCGCCTCGCGGCGGCGGTCCTTCTCCAGCCGCACCGCTTCCTCGACGAGGTCACGGGCGATCTGTTCGACGTCGCGGCCGACATAGCCGACCTCGGTGAATTTCGTCGCCTCGACCTTGATGAAGGGCGCGTCGGCGAGCTTGGCCAGGCGGCGCGAAATCTCGGTCTTGCCGCAGCCGGTGGGGCCGATCATCAGGATATTCTTGGGGCTGACTTCGTCGCGGAGGTCGGGGCCGAGCTGCTGGCGGCGCCAGCGGTTGCGCATCGCGACGGCGACGGCGCGCTTGGCGGCATTCTGGCCGATGATGTGCGTGTCGAGCGCGGCGACGATCGCCTTCGGGGTAAGGGCTTCGTTCATGTGGTCTTATGCCTGGATTTCGATGGTTTCTTGGGTGAACTGGTCGTTGGTATAGACGCAGATGTCGGCCGCGACTTCCATCGCCTTGCGCACCAGCACTTCGGGGTCCTTTTCATAATCGACCAGTGCGCGAGCGGCCGACAGCGCGAAATTGCCGCCAGAGCCGATCGCGGCGACGCCGCCCTTGGGTTCGAGCACGTCGCCGTTGCCGGTGATGACGAGCGTCACCTCCTTGTCGGCGACGATCATCATCGCTTCGAGGTTGCGGAGATATTTGTCGGTACGCCAGTCCTTGGCGAGTTCGACCGCGGCGCGCAGCAATTGGCCATTGTGGCGTTCGAGCTTGCTCTCGAGCCGTTCGAACAGGGTGAAGGCGTCGGCGGTCGCGCCGGCGAAACCGCCGATGACGCTGCCGTCGTGCAGGCGGCGCACCTTGCGCGCGTTGGGCTTCATCACGGTCTGGCCCATCGACACCTGGCCGTCGCCGATGATGACGACCTTGTCGGCGCTGCGGGCGGAAAGAATGGTGGTTCCGTGCCAGGGCGCGGCACTATGCGCATGGGGATCGTTCATGCGGCGGATATGGGAGAGTGGGGCGAGGGGTGCAAGGGGAGGGCCGCGATCCTCCCTGTGGCCGGAGGCCATGGGGAGGGGGACCGCGCCCGAAGGGCGTGGTGGAGGGGCCGCGACGTCGCGCCATTGCCCCTCCGTCAGCGCTATGCGCTGCCACCTCCCCATCGCTTCGCGACAGGGAGGATTTGACGTTAAGCCACCGCCCGCGGTGCGGGCGCCGTCGTCGGCCACCCCTGATCGGGCCACAGTCCGCGCGTGTCATAAACGATCTTGCCGCTGCGTTCCTCGAGCGGGACCGATTTGAACACATCATGGTCGACGAGCACGATCATGACATCACAGTCCGCCAGCGCATCGTCGAGTTCGACGAGTTCGGCGCCGGTGCCGGCGAATTCCATCGGCAGACCCTTGGCAAAGGGTTCGACGATCTGGATGCGCTTGCCGAACTGGCGCGCGAGCGCTGCGGCGACCTCGACCGCCGGGCTTTCGCGGAAATCGTCGATATTGGGTTTGAAGGCGAGGCCGAGCACGCCGATTTTTGCCTGCGGATGGCTCGCGACGAGTGCGGCGGTCGCGGCGATAACATGCGACGTCTTGGCCAGGTTGACCTCGCGCGCGGTGCGGATGAGGCGGCTTTCGTCGGGGGCGCCATGCACCAGGAACCAGGGGTCGACCGCGATGCAATGGCCGCCGACGCCGGGCCCCGGCTGGAGGATGTTGACGCGCGGATGGCGGTTGGCGAGGCGGATCACGTCCCACACATCGACCCCCATCTTGTCAGCGATCATCGACAATTCATTGGCGAAGGCGATGTTGACGTCGCGGTAGCTGTTCTCGACCAGCTTGACCATTTCGGCGGCGCGCGCAGTGGTGGTGACGCAGGCGCCGCGCACGAACTGGCGGTAAAAGGTCATCGCGCGGCGGGCGCAGCGCGGGGTGATGCCGCCGATGCAGCGGTCGTTGTCGACCAGCTCGATCAGGATGCGGCCGGGCAACACGCGTTCGGGGCAATAAGCGACGAAGATATCGGGGGTGCCGGTACAGCGCCCCGGAACCTTGAGGTCGGGACGCTCGGCGGCGAGCAGTTCGGCGACCTTCTCGGTCGTACCGACCGGCGAGGTCGATTCGAGGATCACCAGATTGCCCGGTTGCAGCACCTTGGCGATGCCGCGTGCGGCATCGAGGACATGGGAAATGTCGGGGCGATGCTCGTCGTCGTGCGGGGTCGGTACCGCGATGACGAAGGTGTCGGCGGCGACCATCGTCGTCGACGCGACGAGCGCGCCGCGCGACACGACCCCCTGGACCAGACCGTCGAGGTCGACTTCCTCGATATGGACCTTGCCGTTGTTGACGGTCTCGACGACATGCGCGCTGACGTCGATGCCGGTGACCTTGCAGCCCGAGCGCGCGATCAGTGCGGCGGTCGGCAGGCCGATATAGCCGAGGCCGACGACGGTGACTTTCTGTTCGATATCAACGGGCACGCGCGACAATCTCCGCAATCTGGGTGCCAGCCGTGCCGTCGCCGAAAGGATTGTGGGCGCGCGCCATGGCGGCATAGGCTTCTTCATCGTCCAAAAGGCTGAAAATTTCGGAAACGATGCGGTCCTTGTTCGTACCTACGAGCCGCGCGGTGCCGGCTTCGATACCTTCGGGCCGCTCGGTCGTCTCGCGCATCACCAGTACCGGCTTGCCGAGCGAGGGCGCTTCTTCCTGCACCCCGCCGCTATCGGTCAGCACCAGTTCGCTTGACGCGAGCAGGCGGACGAAATGCGGATAATCGAGCGGATCGATCAGTGCGACATTGCCGAGGGCACCAAGGATCGGCTCCATCGCCGCACGCACATGCGGGTTGGGATGGACCGGAAAGATCACCGCGACGTCGGGGCGTGCCGCGATCGCGGCGATGGCATCGGCGATCGCCTTCATGCCGTCGCCGAAATTCTCGCGCCGGTGCGAGGTGACCGCGACGATGCGCTTGCCGGCGAACCGCGCGAGCAAGGGATCGAGCCCCGCCGCCAGCGATGGCTCCTCGTCGATCCGCGTCTTCGTCGCCAGCAAGGCGTCGATCACGGTATTGCCGGTGATATGGATACTCGCCGCCGGCACATTCTCCGCCCGCAGCGCCGCTGCGGCGGTTTCGGTGGGTGCAAAATGGAGGTCGGCGACCGCGCCGGTGACCTTGCGGTTCACCTCCTCGGGCCAGGGGTGATAGATGTTGCCGCTGCGCAGCCCCGCCTCGACATGGCCGACGGGAATCTTGCGGAAATAGGCCGACAGCGTCGCCGCCATCGTCGTCAGCGTGTCGCCATGGACGAGGATGCGGTCGGGCTTCTCGGCGTCGAACGTCTCGCCCAAACCGACGACCAGCCGCGCCAGCAGCCCGTCGAGCGTCTGGTTCGCCTGCATGACGTCAAGGTCGATGTCGGGCGTGATCCGGGCGATTTCGAGCACCTGGTCGAGCATCTCGCGATGCTGCGCGGTGACGCAGACACGGACGTCGAGCCCCGACTGGCGTCGCAAGGCGTGCACCACAGGGAACATCTTGATCGCTTCGGGACGCGTCCCGAACACCGTCATCACCTTCATTTTTCGCTCTTGCCTCGGCTGTTCATGGCGCTGTCCCTAATTGATTTTGGTTGTTATCCGCTTAACTTCGTGTCGAAACTCGTCAGGGTGTGATCCTTGTCATTGCAATGATCGCCGGTAAATGCCTGAAGCCATGCATCCCGATCAGGGTTCGTGCGTTGCTACGGCGCTGCGGCATAGACCGACGATTTGGGGTAGGGCGTCAGTTTCAATCGGTAAGACCATGTTAAAAAGACTTTTCAGCCGCAAAGCGGCCCCCGAACCCGTATCCGAAGACTGGCCGCAGGTGCCGACCGGCACGCGCGTCTATGCCATCGGCGACGTCCATGGCCGGCTCGACCTGCTCGACGCGCTGCTCGCGCGGATCGCCGACGAAAGTGCGCGCGATCCGGCGGATACCGTCCATCTCGTGATGCTGGGCGACCTCATCGATCGCGGCCCGCAATCGGCACAGGTCGTCGAACGGCTGTTGACCAGGCCTTCCGGCATCGACGAACTGCATCTGCTGATGGGCAATCACGAAGAAGCGCTGCTCGAAATCCTCGATGGCGCGCATTCGCAGCTCCCCGGCTGGATCCGCTATGGCGGCGAGCAGGCGCTGCAGAGCTACGGACTTGAAGACTCGACAATTTTCGGCGATAGAGAGGCATTGGTCGCCAAAATCCATGCCGGCATACCGGCTTCGCATGTTCGTTTGTTCCGCTCGATGGTGGATTATGTGCAGATTGGCGACTATCTCTTTGTTCATGCAGGGATTTTTCCCGGGCGCCCGCTCGACCAGCAACAGGTCCACGACCTGCGCTGGATCCGCGAGCAATTTCTCGATGACGACCGGGACCATGGCGTGATGGTCGTTCACGGCCACACGATCACCGCCGACGTCGATTGCCGCGCGAACCGCATCGGCATCGATACCGGCGCCTATCGCAGCGGCATGCTCACCGCGCTCGTCCTCGAAGGGCGGACGCAGCGCTTCCTCAAGACCGGGGAGAGCGTCGCGGCATGATATTGGGGCGAATTTGGGGGGTGGTCGAGGAGCATATCCTCGCAATGCTCGAAACGCTGGTCGCGCTCGGCCGCAGCGAGAAGCGCGCGATCCTGATCGTCGCCGACGCATTGCTTTGCGTCGCCGCGGTTCTGGTCGCTTTCTCGCTTCGTCTCGGCCGCTGGGAAATCTTTGATCGCGAGGTCGGGCTGGCGGCGGTCATCGCGCTGTCGAGCTGGCTGCCGATCTTCCTGATGCGTGGCACCTATAGTTCGATCCTGCGCTTCTCGGGCGGGCGCACTATGGTCGGGCTCGGCTACTCGGTCCTCCTCTATTCGATCCCGCTCATCGTCATTTTCGGGATCATCGGGATGACCGGCATCCCGCGGACCCTGGCGTTCATCCAGCCTTTGCTGTTCCTGCTGTTCCTCGCCACCGCGCGTATCATCGCGCGCTACGCCGTCGTCGACCTGCTCAAGCGCCGCGATATCCAGCAGCAGTCGGTCGTGCTCATCTATGGCGCGGGCGAGGCGGGGCAACAGCTTGCGATGGCGCTGCGCGGCGATCCGGGGATGCGGCTCGTCGGCTTCATCGACGACGACCGCAAGATCGAGGGCGAGATCATCGACGGCGTGCCCATCTATTCGCGCCCGAAACTGCCTTATCTGGTCGATAGCTTCGGCGTCACCGACGTGCTGCTCGCGCTGCCCCACGTCACCCGCTCGAAGCGGCGCCGGGTGATGAAATCGCTCGAAGACTGGCCGATCCGCGTCCGCATGCTGCCCAATATGCGGCAGATCATCGACGAACAGGTGTCGGTCAGCGACCTGCGCGACGTCCAGATCGAGGATTTGCTCGGCCGCGATCCGGTGCCGCCGAACCAGTTGCTGCTCGGCCGCACGATCGTCGGCAAAACCGTGATGGTGAGCGGTGCCGGCGGCTCGATCGGCAGCGAACTCTGCCGCCAGATCGTGACGATGCGCCCCGACCGGCTGATCCTCGTCGAATCGTCCGAATATGGCCTCTATGCGATCGGTCAGGAACTGCAGGCGGTGATCGCCGAATTGCCCGAAGGGCAGCAGCCCGAACTGGTCGAGGAACTGGGCAATGTCACCGACCAGCCCACCGTGCGGCGTCTGCTCGCGCGGTGGCGGCCCGACACGATATTCCACGCCGCCGCCTATAAGCATGTGCCGCTGGTCGAGGCGAACCCGATCGCCGGCATCGGCAACAATGTGTGCGGCACCCTGTTCATGGCGAGCGAGGCCGACCGCGTCGGGGTCACGAACTTCGTGCTGATCAGCACCGACAAGGCGGTGCGCCCGACCAACGTCATGGGCGCCTCGAAACGCGTGTGCGAACTGGTGCTGCAGGGCCTCGCGGGCCGCGGCAGCAAGACCATCTTCGCGATGGTCCGCTTCGGCAATGTGCTGGGGTCGAGCGGCTCGGTCGTGCCGCTGTTTCGCGAGCAGATCCGGATAGGCGGACCGGTCACCGTCACCCACCGCGACGTCACGCGTTTCTTCATGACCATCCCCGAAGCCGCGCAGCTCGTTATCCAGGCCGGCGCGATGGCTAAGGGCGGCGAGGTGTTCGTGCTCGACATGGGCAAGCCGGTGCGGATCATCGAACTGGCGCGCACGATGATCAACCTGTCGGGGCTGACGGTGCGCGACGAGGATCATCCCGACGGCGACATCGAGATCGCCGAGGTCGGACTGCGCCAGGGCGAAAAACTCTACGAGGAACTGCTGATCGGCGACGATCCCAAGCCGACGAGCCACAGCCGCATCATGCAGGCGCGCGAGGCGATGCTCGAATGGGCCGACCTGTCGGCGAAGCTCGACCTGCTGCGCGACGCGATGGACCATGGCCGGGCCGAGGCATGCCTCGACATCCTGCACGACCTCGTCCCCGAATTTCGGCCGCCCGAAGAGGTCAATCAGGCGAGCGCCGATATTCAGGCACCGCTGGCCGGCTGAAACCCCACCGAACGCGCTGTTGCCCGCACCGGCCCGGTGCGATAGCCCGTGGCGTCCCTCCATGGAGTTTCACCTTTGCCCGCAAATTTCGACGCGCTCGACCAATATATCGACCGGCAGATCGAGGCCGTCGCGGGCTATTTCGGCCATGTCGAATGGGCGGCGATCGACGCGATCGGGCGCTGGCAGGTCGAGGCGGGGATCAAGGGCAATCTCGCCGAAATCGGCGTCCATCATGGCAAGCTCTACTTCATTCTCGCGCTGCTCCGCCAGGCCGGCGAACGCGCGCTCGCGATCGACCTGTTCAAGGATGACGGCCTGAACACCGGTATTCACGCCGGCCGCGACAAGGCCTTTTTCGACAATCGCGACAAACTCGGCATCGCGCTCGACGAGCAAGAAATCTGGACCGTCGACACGCTGACGCTGACGCCCGAGGCGCTGCGCGCGCGCATCGGCGACGTCCGGCTGTTCAGCGTCGATGGCGGCCATGCCTATGCGAATGTCGTTCACGACATGCGCCTTGCCGAAACCGTTCTGGCCGACGACGGCGTGATGATCATCCATGATTTTTTCGGCATCGGCTGGCCCGACGTGTCGGTCGCCGCGATCCATATGCTCACCGAGATGAAGGATCGGCTGCAACCCTTTCTGATCACGCAATATAAACTATTCGTCGCGCGCCCGGCGGCGGTCGAGCGCTATCGCGCGATGCTTGCGGCCAACCCACGCCTCGCCACCGCGCAAATGTCCGACCGGGCGATGTTCGACAACCCGATCACCCTGCTCAACCTCGGACGGCGCGAATTGCTCGAGCGGCGGATCAAGCGCAAGCTGGGCTTCTATCCCAAAAAGCTGTGATCGCGCGTCAGCCGGCGAGAACTTCGGCGACGCGCTCGGCAGGGCAGACGACATATTCGGAGAGCGAAAGGTCGCCATGGATGCCGATCGCCTCGATCGGCGCCAGTTCGAAACCGCCGCCGCGCCCTTCGTGGAGTACCCGCAGCATGCGATAGTCGAGTTCGGCGAAGCGCGCTTCGATGCGGGCCTGCCGCGCGATGCGATCGGTGCGGCCTTCGTCGTAGCAGGGCAGGATTTCCATCGAGATCAGCGGGCGGTCGCGCGCGATGACCGGCGCGAGCGCGTCGATCACGTCGGCCTCGGCGCCCTCGACGTCGATCTTGACGAGGCCGACGGGTGCGGCGAGCAGGTCGTCGGGCAGGTCCGATGCGCCGAGGATGGCGACGGTCTTGCGAAAGCTGATCGTCTCGCCGGGGCGGAACCCTTCGACGATCGACGCCGAGGAATCGCCGCTGCGGCCGTTGTAGAGTTCGAGCGTCACGATCCCGCTTCGCGCCCCCAGCCCGGCGGGCACGACGCGGCAATCGCGCCAGCCGTTGGCGGCAAGCAATTCCTCGACATAATGGACGCACACCGGATTGGGTTCGAACCCGACATAGCGGCGGCCCGGATCGATCGCTTTCACTTTGATCAGCGTCTGGCCGAGATTCACCCCGACATCGACGAAGGCGCCGGTCGTCATGCCCATCAACCGGCACAACAGCGCAAGCATCCACGGCTCGGTCAGTTCGGCCATCAGCCCCGCCGACACCGGCACCGCCACCTGGGCCCCTCCGACATGGGCGGAAACATTGCGGTTGAGCCGCGAAAATTGCCCGATCCGGCGCAGGACACGGTTCGCGAAGCGGCTGCTGGCGTTGATCTCCATGCTCATGTCATCGGGTCCTTCAGATCATGACGGCTTTCAGATGGGCGGCGATGCGCTCGGCATGGGCGCGATAGCTGTTGGCGAGCGCCAGTTCGACGCGTTTGCGCCAGCCCGTGTCGCGACCTTCGCGCACGGCGGCGATCGCCGCATCGAGCTTGGCGCCGATTTCGCCGGGCGCCTCGCGCGGCGCCATGAAGATGCCAGGGGCACCGGCCTGCGCTGCGATCGGGCTGCTGACCACCTCACCGCCGAGCGCGAAATATTCGAGCAATTTGTGCGAATTGACCCCGCGATTGCGGTCGCGGGCATAGTCGTAGAGCAGAAGCCAGACATCGACATCCTCTGCCGCCGCGATCAGCGCGTCGCCGGTCAGCAACCCCGCCAGCTCGACATTCGGCCGCTGCGCCAGCGTGTCGGCCCAGGCATGGCTTTCGGGGGTGCCGCCCTGGACGGGGCCGATGAAGCGGAAGAGGCAGTCGGGCCGTTCGGCGACGAGGCGGGCGAAGCGCTCGCGGTCCATCGCCGGCTGCGCAAGGTTGCCGATGAAACCGACGGTGACCGGAGCATCCGCATCGCGTTTCCGCGGCGCGGCGAGGCGGCGCTGTGCCGCGCGCGCGAACAACGGTGAGAGGCCGTGGCCGACGACATGCCGCGGCGCCTTCGAAGGCGCGATTTCGGCGATCAGCAACTCGTCGACGCCGAGTATCAGATCGGCATGGCGGTGCATCGTATCGCCGGGATCGAGCATGTCGACGACGTGCAGGATCGAAAAGGGTGCGGCAAAGGCGCGATGGTCGGCGAATTGCCGCGCATTGTCGAAATCCCACAACAGGTCGACCGGGCCGACGGCGCGGGCGATCGCCTTCGCCCGCCGCCGCGCGGCCCAGATGAACAGCCATTGCGCACGATATTTTGTGCGTGAGGCGGGCATGCGCGGATGGTCGACGAGGGTGATGCCGGGAACATCGCTCGGCGACAGGCGGATGGCGTCGCCGCCGTTCGGCGGATTAACGAAATAGACGGTGTGCCCCAGCGCCGCGAGTTCACGGGCATAGTGATGCTTCGAAACCTGAAGCCCTGCCCAGGGTTGCGGCGAGATGAGCAGGATCCGCAGCGGCGGTGCCAGGAGGTCGAGCGTCGTCGCCATCAGCGCTTCAATCCGACGGTACGCAGGATCTTGCCGGCCGTGCCTATGACGCGAAAATAGAATTCGCGCTGCTTTCGGTCGGTGCCGTAAATCTCGTGCCGCTGGTTGGGCCGCACCAGCAGCTCTTCGAATTCGGCCTCGCTGAACCCCAGCTTCTTGCGAACATAGGCCTTGTCGCGCTCCTGCATCGCCGCGTCATAGGTCGGTTGTTGCAATTCGCGCAATGCTTCGTCGCGCGTCGCCTGACCCGACAGGATCAGGTTCGACAGATGCGCCTTGCGTTTGTCGACACCGAATTTCCGCGGGAGGATGTAACCCTGGTAAAAACGGGTGAAGAGCGATTCATAATGTTTGCCGCCATAATCGACCCAGTCGAGTTCGCGGATCAGCAACTCCTTGGCCTTCGCCTTGTCGAAATCGACGAGGTCGAGCACAGCTTCGCTGTGGATGCCGCGCACCAGCTGATACCAGGCGCGCTGCCAGACCCCGAGCGCGGGGAGTTTCCTGAGCGGCTTCTCGCCGAATGTCCGGTGGATGCTCTTCAGGTTGACGAGGTCGAACTTCGCATAGTTCCACGACGGCGGCATCAGCCATTCGGTGGCGTGGTTGAGGCCCGAGAGAATGTATTTGAGGTTGTACTTCGCCGCGAGCCGGTAGAGCGCACCCGAGATCATGTGATCGGTCGGCACCTCGATATCGACCACCGACGCCTTGAAATAGGCGCGCTGCAGGTCGCGGAACTCGTCCCAGTCCATCACGAAGGTGTGGAGTTCGAAATCGAGCTTTTTGCAGATATTCTCGATATTGCGGACCGCGAGTTCGTTGTTCCAGCCATTGTCGAAGTGGACGATCAGTGGCCGCAGGTCCCATTGCTTCGCGAGCCAGGTGACATAGCTGCTGTCGACCCCGCCCGACAGGCCGATGACGCAGTCATAGGCCTTGCCCTTGCCGTCGGCGCGCACCGCCGCCAGCAGCGTGTCGAGCCGCGCCTGTTTGGCGGCGGCATCGGGCAGCGTCGCGGCGAAAGCCTGATATTCGTGCCAGTAGTTGCACACCCCGTCGGCGTCGAACCGGATGTCGGGATCGCTGCCGTCCATCACCGTTCGCGTGCAGACCTGCGCCGAGGTTGCGGGCAGGGGCGAAGTGGCCAGGGTCATGCATCGAGCTTTGCGAACAGCCGGTCGCGCAGATCGGCCTCGTCGGGATAGGAAATCAGCACCCCCTGTTTGGGCGCGCGATAGACGAACAGGCTCGACGCCGCGACCGCCGAGGCGCCGCCGTCGCGGATCGCGGGCAGGAAATCGTCGAGCCCCGCCGCACCGCCGCACGCGACCACCGGGATGGCGACCGCCGCCGCGACCGCGCTAACCGTCGGCAGGTCGAAGCCGGTCCATTTGCCGTCGCGGTCGATGCTGTAGACGATGAGCTCGCCGGCGCCCGCCGTCGCCATCGCCTGCGCCGCCGCGACCGGCGCCTGGCCGGTGCGCTGCTTTCCGCTGCGGGTCAGGACCTGCTCGCCGCCGATGAGCTTGCGACCATAGGGGAGCGACACCGCGACCGCCTGGCTGCCGAAACGTTCGGCGATCGCCGTCACCAGCCCCGGTTCTGCGAAGGCTTCGGTCGACAGCACGACCTTTTCCAGCCCGAGTGCAAACAGCCGCGCCGCGTCGTCGACGCTGCGGATACCGCCGCCATAGCCCATCGGCAGGAAGGCCTCTTCGACGATGTCGCCGATCGCATCGAAATTGGGTCCGCGTCCGTCGGTGCTGGCGTCGATGTCGAGCAGCAGGATTTCGTCGACCATCTTGGTGTTGAAGATGCGCACGGCGTTGATCGGGTCACCGATATAGGTGCGCTTGCCGAAGCCGACCGTCTTCACCAGCCGCGCATCGCGGTCGATGGTCAGCACGGGGATGACGCGAATACGGCGCATGGGGCGTCGGTCAGACCTGCCAGCCGGCAAAATCCATGCCGGTCAGTGCGCGCAGCTGCGCGACGTCCTTTGCATAACGTTCCTTCAGCCGGTCGACCTCTTCCTCGCTCAGATCGGGCTTGTTGAGGCCGTAGAAGAGCCGGCGGCTGATCGCCGGACGGTTCATCAGTGCGTCGAAATCGAAGGGCGCCAGCTTGCGCGCGGCGCGATAGGGCAGGGATTTCTGCCAATGCACCGGAATACCGTTCGACGAATTTTCGTTCGTCTTGAACGAGAAGCTGTCGGGATCCTCGAGCCATTCGAGCCCGAGGAAGGAAAAGATCATGTTCATCGTCATGTGCCGGTGGTTGAGCAGGCTGTCGGCGTCGACGACCTTGATCTGCTCCATCGGGAAATGGTCGAGGAAGGATTCGAGCTGGTAGGCATACATGCCCGTCATCACCTGATTGTCGCTCGCCTCAGACCATTGGCGCGCGGCGGGCGTTTCCCCATGGTAATTTTCGACCTTGTGCGAGCGGTACCGCTCGATCGGGTCGCGCACGACATAGATCAGCTTCACGTCGGGGATCACCGCCTTGATCGCCTCGGCCGCGCCGGGGAACAGGGGGTTGTGGCGCTTCGAATAATTTTGCGAGGATTCGCCGCGGATCGGCGCGTCGACCGGGAACTGCGCCTTGTACCAGTCGAGCGACTGGTTGCTGTTCGAACCGGTGAAGAAGTTGATCTCCTTTTCTTCCGACATGAAGATGTCCGGATGGCGCGCCAGATAATTGTGCAGGCTGCTGGTCCCGCACTTCATCGCGCCGATGACCAGGAGGTTGGGAAGATACATCGGGCTATCCTGCTTTCACGTCGGCGATCAGACGCGAGATGGTGGCGATATGGTCGGAGTAGCTGTTTTCGGCGGCGAAACGCGCGCGTGTGGCCGCGAGCGGCGCCCCGACCTCGGCATAATCGGCCACGATCCGGCCCATCAACTCGGGCATGTCGCGATTGTCTTCATAGGCCGAACAGGTCACCGCCCCGGGGGGAAAGGTGAAGGACAATTGGCTGGCGAGGACCGGCTTCCCGGTGGCGAGAAACTCGTTGATCTTGTGCGGATAGATCAGGCCCTTCGCCTTTTCGTAGCGATAGGCGACGAACCAGATGTCGACATCCGCCGAGCGGGCGATGACTTCGTGCGATTCGAGCCGCCCGAGCAGGGTAACATTGGCGAAGGCCCGCAGTTTTTCGATCCTGGGGTCGTGCGGGGTGGAACTGCGATAGGGACCGATCATCCGGAATTCGAGTTCGGGGTGCGCGCCGATCACGGCGTAAAGCGCCTCCCAGTCGATATCCTTGCGGTCGAGGTTGCCGACATAGCCGACGACCTTCGGCACCGCGCGAAACGCCGGTTGCGTGCCGTCGAGGCGCGTGCGCGCGAGGTCGAGGAATGCGCCCTGCGTCCCGTGCGGGATCAAGGCGGTGCGGGCGCCGCTTGCGGGCAGCGAGGAAATGTAAAAGCCGTTGTTGGCGAGGATCAACTGCGCGAACTTGGTCGACGAGAATTGCGGCGCAATGTCATCTACGGGATGGAAGATGCTGAAATCGGCAGAAAAATCGCCGAGATCATTGAACATATATTCATTGTCGAAATCCCAAACCAGGTCGATCGGCCCCGGAACGGTCCTTGCCACCCGGCGGGTGACGCCCTTCATCAGCCATTTGAACAGCGGCCGGGCGTGAAACTTGATGCGATAGGGGAAGGGCAGGCGATAACGGACGAGCGACACGCCCGCCGCGTCGCTCGGCAGGATAGCGACATTCCGGTCGCGACGGCTGTGGTCGGGCGGTTCGACGAAAAAGACGCGATGCCCCAATTCGCCGAGCAGGCGGGCATAATGATGCTTCGACACATTGGGCGCGTTCCACGCCTGCGGCGAGATGATCAGGATCGTTCGCGGTTGCGAAAAATAGCCCTCCACGCCTTCAGCCTCCCTGCAACGCCGGATTCAGCGCCTGCTTCGCGAAGGCGGGAAAATCGTCTTCCGGGATATAGCCATGATAGCGGTGGTCGCGCGCATAATCGACACATTGCGCCGCATCGATCTGACGCACCGGCTTGGCCGGGATGCCGGCGAGGACCTGATAGCCTTCGGGGAAGGAGCGGGTGACGACCGCGCCGGCGGCGACGATGGTGAAGGGGCCGAGTTCGACGCCCGGCATGATCTTCGCCCCGCCGCCCAGCCAGCTGTGACGGCCGACGACGACCCGGTCGGGATGGTGGAGCCGGTGGTCGTGGATGTCATGGTTCGCGGAGATGATATGCACCCCCGGCGCGATCCATACATAGTCGCCGATGTCGATCAGGCCGATGCCCTGGATATAGCAGTTCGGCATGAACCCCGGCGCGACGTCGATACCGACCTTGATATTGCGCCAGTTGACCACTTTGCTCGACCGGTCGACGGGCCAATAGGCCTTGGCCGCGCGCTGGTAGACGAACTGGTCGAGCCAATGTTCGGGGGTGCCGGTCACCGCATAGCCGGAGGTGTCGCGGTGGACGCGGCGGGCGATATGCTGCCGGCCCATCAACTGGCGCGCCATGTAGCGCGGCAGGAACCGCGACAGGCGCAGCGCCGCGCTGATTTCCATCCTGTCGGCGAGGCAGGTCGCCGGATCGGCAGAAATATCGGTCATATCAATGGTATCGCGTGCAACAATCGAAAGAATATCAGGAAGTGCCCGCCCAAGGCATATGACAGGCTTTCCGATATGTCTATCACAGCGCCGCCGGTTCGGCGCGAAGATGGCGATGGCGGTGCGCGATCCAGAAGGCGACCGCGAGGAAGGCGACGTACATCACCCCCTGCGCCATCGCATAGGCGACGATCACGTTCATCGGACTGGAGATGATCTGCGTCGCGAGCAGCACGGCGCCGATGGTGAAGGCCGCGAAACTGACCGACATGATGAAATCGAGCCGCTGGTAGCCGTGCAGCCACAGGATCTTGGTCAGCGGCTGAACCACGAATTGCAGCCCGATGACGGGGGCGAGGATGCGCGCGACCTCTCCGGTCTCGTGCCAATTGGGGCCGAGCACGAAGACGAACAGCGTCGGGGCGATCAGATAGAGGATGCCGAACATCGGGACAGCGATCGCGGTGAGCCCGATCGCCAGCCGGTAAAAAAGATGGGTGGCGCTATCGAGCCGCGCGATCTCTTCGGCGCCGCGCCGGAAGAACACCTGGCCGATCGCCGTCGCGAACATCTGGACGGGCAGGGCGAGAAGGCTGCGCGCGCGGTTGAAATGGCCGACGACGTCGAGCATCCCGCCCCGCAGGCCAAGGACATAGATGGGGAAGGCCATCGCGACCTGTTCGACGACCGCCGTCGGGGTGGTCCATTGCGCAAAATCGCGGTGGCGCACCGCCGCGGCGCGCATATCGGCCCATTGCGCCCGGCGCGCCAGCCCGAAAGCCTCACGATTTCCGGCGATCACATAGAAAAAGGCGATGATCTGGCCGGCAAAATAGGCGGTCATCAGGCCGGCCGCACCCCATTTCAACAGCCCCAGTCCGATCGACAGGCCGGTCGTGACCACGACGCTGACGATCTGCAGCCGGCTCATGAAGCCATAGCGGTTCTGGCGGTTGGCGAAGGCCTGCAGCGCGGCGGTCTGGCTCGCCATCAGGATGGTGAGCGGCAACAGCCAGAACCAGGGCCAGAGTTCGCTGTTCGACCAGCTCGCCGGTTCCAGAAGCCGGACCAGCGCGACGACCGCGAGCGCCAGTACCGACATGCCAAGCGTGATGCGCATCGCCAGCGCAAGCGTCGCGATCGCGTCATGCTCTTGCTTGTCGACGATCACGCCCTTGAAATATTGGAGATTGCCGATCGTCGCGAGCACCGCGCCGAACGCCATATAGGTGCCGAGCACGCCATACTCGGCGGGCAGGTAGAGCCGCCCGAGGATCGGCGCGGTGAGGATCGGGATCAGCGTCGCGATCGCCTGTCCGCCCGAGAGCGTCGCGAAATTGCGAACGAAGTTCAGACGGGAGATATTCACCAGCCTGTCGGCGATCGTCTTCACCAAATCGTCTCCGCATCGCGTTGAAGGGCCTGGCGAACCGCCTGTGCCGACATGGGCCGGCCCCGGCGGTTACAGAAAAGGGTGCGCGGCGCCAATCGAATTCATGGCCCCGCGCCGATCAGATCGCCGCAAAACGATCGAGCACCGCCATGCCGAACGACAGGCTCTTTTCGGGGTGGAACTGGACCCCGAAGACATTGTCCTTTTCGACCCCGGCGGTGAAGCGATAGCCATGGACGGTGCTGCACAGCTCGGTCGCCGGGTCGTCGCAGGCGATGTGGAAGCTGTGGACGTAATAATAGCGGGCGGCATCGGCATCGAGCGCCATGCGGTGTCCGGCGTTCCAGGCGGTGTCGGCCCAGCCGATGTGCGGAACCTTGAGCCGGTCGCCGAGGCGCGAACGGTCGAAGGCGACGGTCTTTGCGGGCACCCAATCGAACCCCGGCAATTCACCCTCTTCGCTGCCGCGCGTCAGCAATTGGGCGCCGAGGCAGATGCCGAGCATGGGGACGGCGCGGCGTTCGACCGCCTCGCGCAGCGGCGCGACGAGTCCCTTGTCGTGCAGGCGCTGCATGCCCCAGTCGAACTTGCCGACGCCGGGCAGGATCAGCCGCTCGGCGCGTGCGATCGCGTCGGGATCGCCGGTCAATTCGGCGCGGTGGCCGAGATACTGCAGCATGTTGATGATCGATCGCGGGTTGCCCGCGTCATAATCGACGATGGTGATCATAGCGGCACCGCGAAGCGCCGCACCCAGGCGGCGAGGCTGATCAGACGGAAATTCGCCGGATCATAGGGCAGGCTATGGCGCGCCGAAGCGGCGATCCGTTCGCGAAGCGTCGTCACGTCGAGCAGCGGCCCCAGCACCCGCAGCGCATCGTCGATCATCGCCGCCATGCGGTCGGGATGGTCGCGGCCGAAACTCGCGTCGGGCGAAGAGAAACCGATCTTGTCGCGCCGCCAGCGCACGGTGTCGGGCAGCGCATCCATCGCGTCGCGCAGGATCAGTTTCTGCCACCCCTTGCCGACGAGGAAGCGCGTCGGCAGCCCCATGACGAACTCGACGAGCCGGTGATCGAGGAAGGGAACGCGCGATTCGATACCGAACTGCATCGCGTTGCGGTCCTGCGAATGGAGCTGGTAGGGGATGCTCGTCCGCGTCAGTTCGTCGAGCGACAACGGCTTGTAGCCGGTTGGCGGCGCGACGGGGGTGTAGGATTCGGTGCCGCCGCCGCGCCACATTCCGGCCATCAGCGGCGAAATCAGCCGGTCCGATTGCCGCCCGGCGGCAAGATATTTGCGCAAGGTCAGCGGCAGGCCATCGCCCGTCGTCAGGCTCCGCCCGCGAAAATTTTGCCATGCCTCGCCGAGCCGCCCCGCACCGAGAGCCTCACGCTGCGCCGCGAGCCAGAATTCGCCATAGCCGCCGAAATATTCGTCGGCACCCTGGCCGTCGAGCATCACCGTCACCCCCGCTTCATGCGCGGCGCGGAACAGCGCATGTTCGTTGAAATGGCTACCGCTCGGCAGCGGCTGGTCCTGCGACCAGGCGAAGGCCTCGAGCCATTCGGGGGTGTAATAGTCGACCAGCGAGACCGGAACCTCGACCTGGCGATAGCCGAAGCGCTGTGCGACCTGGGCGGCGTATCCGCGTTCGTCATGGTGCCGGTCGGCGTGGAAGACGGTGAAGACCGGAAACTGCGCCGGATCGCCCACGACGCCGGCGCTCGCCGCGGCGATCGACGAGCTGTCGACCCCGCCCGACAGGCTGGCGCCGAGCGGAACATTGGCGACATGGTGCGCGCGCACCGCGTCGAAAAACAGCGCCCGGAGCCGTTCGCGCGCTTCTTCATAGCCGATAGCGAGCGGCTCGACCTGTGCGGCAAGATCGTACCAGCGCGCAGTCGCGAACGCGCGGGTCGTCAGGTCATAGGTGGCGAGATGGCCGGGCGGCAGCGCCTTGATCCCGACAAAGAAGCTCCGCGCGTCGAAATTGAGATGCCCATATTCGAGGAAGCGGCGCAGCATGTCGTGGTTGGGGGCGCTGTCGACGAGCCCGGTGGCGAGCAACTGTTTCGCCTCCGACCCGGCGAGCAGCACGCGATCGGACAGATGATAGCAGAGCGGCTTGATCCCGAAACGGTCGCGCCCGAGGAGCATCGTCTGCCGCCGCGCGTCGTAGAAGACGAAGGAGAACATGCCGCGCAGCCGCGGCAGCGCGTCGGTCCACCACTGGTCCAGCGCGTGGAGCAGCACCTCGGTATCCGATTGGGTATGGAAATGGCGGCCCAAACCCTCCAGCTCGGCGCGCAATTCGGGGAAGTTATAGATGGCGCCGTTGAACAGCAGCCAGTTGTCGCCGTCGCGCATCGGCTGGTTCGACCGGTCGTCGACGTCGATCACCGCCAGCCGGCGGTGCGCGAGTCCGACCGGGCCGAGGGTGACGATGCCTTCGGAATCGGGACCGCGGTGCGCGACAGCGTCGGCCATCGCCTGCAATCGTCCGGGTTCGACCGGGCGGCCGTCGCGATTTGCCAATATTCCCCAGCCGCACATGCGGTTCAGCTAGCCTCCGCAGGCGGCGAGGTAAAGGCGGCGGCGAAACGGCCGAGATATTGGTGGCGCAGGTTGCGGCGCGCGAAATCGGCGAAATCACCCGCAGCGACATAGCCGTGCCGGGCGTCGGCGGGGATCGGCGGGGCAGGGCGGTCGTGCGTGCCGACGACCTTCGCGGGGTTGCCGGTCAGGATCGATCGCGGATCGAAGCACGAGCGGGTGACGACGCTGCCGCGCGTCACGATGCAGAAATCGGCGAGTTCGACTCCGGGCAGGATCGTACAGCCATCCTCGATCACGCAATGGTCGCCGATCACCAATGGTGGGCCTTCGAGATAGTCGGTCAGCCGCACCGGGTCGTGGTTGCCGCTGATCAGGCCGACGCCGCGCCCGACCGACACGCCATGGCCGACGACGATCCCCATGTTCGCGCTGACATAGCAAAAAGGCTCGATCCCCGGCGCGCTGCCGCGCCCGAGCAGGACGCGGTTCGGATAATCGAGCTGGCTCGCCGGGTGCATCGGCCAATAGGCGCCGCCGTTGATCCCGAGGACCTGCTGCGCGAAACGGGTCTTCCAGGGCAGATTCATGACGCACCCCAAATGCGGTCGAACAGCACGGGGTCGATCGCCGGGCCGCGCAAGCTGGCGATCCGGTCGAGCGGCGTGTAGCCGACATAGGCGTTCGGGCGCTGCCAGGTTTCGCATTGCGCCGGGCCGAGGCGCGCGACGACACGCGCGGGATTGCCGGCGACGACGCAATGGCCCTCGGGAAAGCTTTCGGTCACCACCGCGCCCGCGCCGACGATGGTGAAATCGCCGAGCTTGACGCCGGCCTGCACCGTCGCATTCATCGCGATCAGGCAATGGCGGCCGATGGCGATCGCGAAATCATGCGGCGGCGAGGGTGGTCCCGCACCATCGACCAGCGACAACAGCCGGACATTGGGAGCGAGCTGGGTGTAATCGCCGACATAAAGCCCGCCGCGCCCGTCGATTTCGCAGCCCGTGCTCCATCCCGGCGAGGTTTCGGCGCCGATGACGATGAAGCGTGCGCCGGACACGCGGGTCGAGGGGTGCACCGGCCAATAGGCGTCGGCGTTGCCGCGCAGGATCTTCTGCGCAAACCACATCCGGAAATGCACTTCGACCTGCGTCCCCGCGGTGTCGATGAAATAGCGGCGGCCGCTCAGCCGGTGCCAGTTCGACTCGAACAGGCGGCGCAACCGTTCGAGCAGGGTCGCCGGCCAACTCAGCTGCATGTTGAGGAGGCGGCTCATGCCCGTCCCTAGACCGAACCGGCCCCTGCCAGCACCGCGGCGATGACGCGATCCTGGACATCGTCGGTCAGATAGGCGTGCATCGGCAGGCTGAAGACTTGTGCCGCCCAGCGGTCGGTTTCGGCCATGCTCCCGCTGACGCGGCATTTGTCCCGATACGCCGGCTGGACGTGCATCGGTTCGGGATAATGCACCCCGCTCGGCACGCCCGCCGCCTTGAGCGCATCGAGGATCGCGGCGCGGTCGGGCGATTTCAGGGCAAAATAGCCCCAGACACTGGTGCGATCTTCGCCGATCATCGGCAATTCGAGCGCATTATGGCCGGCAAAGGCCGCAAGATAGCGTGCCCCGAGCGCATGGCGCCGCGCGATCTCCTCGTCGAAGATTTCGAGCTTCGCGAGCAGCACCGCCGCCTGGATTGTGTCGAGCCGCCCGCCGACCCCCACGCGGGTGTGGTGGAAACGCTTCGACTGACCGTGGACGCGGATTTCGCGGCACGCCTGCGCCAGCGCGTCGTCGTCGGTGAAGATCGCGCCGCCGTCGCCATAGCAACCGAGCGGCTTGGCCGGAAAAAAACTGGTACAGCCCAGCAGCGACTGGTTTCCGCTGCGCCGCCCCTTGTAGGTCGCGCCAAAGCTCTGCGCGCCATCCTCGATCACCGCTATGCCGTGCGGCGCGGCGATGGCGTTGATCGCGTCCATGTCGGCGCACTGGCCATAGAGCGAGACGGGGATGATCGCGCGCGTCTTCTCGCCGATCGCCGCCTTCACCGCCTGCGGATCGATGGTCGATGTCGCGGGGTCGATGTCGACGAACACGGGGGTCGCGCCGAGCAATGCGATCACTTCGACCGTTGCAACGAAGGTCGCCGAGGTGGTGATGACCTCGTCGCCGCGCCCGATGTCGAGTGCCATCAGCGCGATCAGCAGCGCTTCGGTCCCCGACGCGACCCCTATGCAATGCTTCGCGCCGGTATAGGCGGCGAGCTTTTCCTCGAGCTCGGCGACCTCGGGACCCATGATATATTGGCCATGGTCGAGCACCGCCTGGATGCGCGCATCGACCGACGCCTTCACCACGCGATATTGCGCCTTCAGGTCGTTGAACTCGATCGTCTCGCTCATCGCGGCGCGCAGTCTTCGCCGGTGATCCGGTAGCTGCTGGCGCAGGCGGTGCAGGTCACGTCGCCGCTGCCCTCCAGCCGGACGCCGCATTCGCACATCCAGCCGATCCGCCGCGCCGGCACCCCGACCATCAGCGCATAGGGTTTGACGTCGCGCGTGATCACACTGCCCGCGCCGACGAAGCCATATTCGCCGATCGTGACGCCGCACACGATCGTGCAGTTCGCCCCCAGCGTCGCACCCTTGCGCACCAGCGTTTCGCGATACTCGTCCTTGCGCGGCACCGCGGCGCGCGGGTTGTAGACGTTGGTGAAGACCATGGCGGGGCCGCAGAAGACATCGTCCTCCAGCGTCACCGCATCATAGACCGACACACCGTTCTGGATGCGGACATTGTTGCCGATCGAGACATGATTGCCGACATAGACATTCTGCCCGAGCGAGCTTCCCGCACCGATGCGCGCGGTGCCGCAGACATGCACCCAATGCCAGATCGCGGTGCCGTCGCCGATTTCGGCGCCCGCATCGACGATCGCGGTTTCGTGAATCTTGACACCCATCAGTAATCCAGCGGCAAAGAGACGCGCTTGCCGTCGCGCGCGGAAAGATAAGAGGCGATCAGCACCTCCATGCTGCGCAGCCCTTCGCGTCCGTCGGTCGTGGGAGCGCATTCGCCCGCCAGCGTGCCGATGACATTGTCGTAATAAAGCTGATGCCCGAAACCATAGACCGAGCCGGTGTCGTAGGAGGCGTTCGCGACGAGGTCGTCATCGGGGTGCGGGGTGTCGAATTCCCAATGGTCGATCTTGTTGAGCGCGACGCCGCCGACCTTCACGCTGCCTTTTTCGCCGAGGATGGTGATCGAGCCTTCGAGATTCCTGGGATAGGTCAGCATGGTGACGTTCATCGACCCGAGCGCGCCCGAACGCCAGCGGATGTTCATCACGGCGCTGTCCTCGACCTCGATATTGCGCGCGAGTGTCGCGGTATAGGCGTGCAGGCTCTCGATCGGGCCGCCGAGCCAGTCGAGCAGGTCGACATAATGGCTCGCCTGGTTCATCAGCGCGCCGCCGTCATACTCCCACGTCCCGCGCCAGGCCGCGCTGTCATAATAATCCTGCGGCCGTGTCCAGAACACATTCAGCGCGATCATGTAGATGCGCCCGAAGCGCGCTTCGGTGACCGCGCGGCGGAGCAGTTGCAGCGTCGCGTTGAGCCGGTTCTGCTTGACGATGAACAGCCGGACCCCGGCTTCCTCGCACACCTCGACCATCCGCAGCGCGTCGCGCCAGCGGGTCGCCATCGGCTTTTCGGACACGACATGGCGTCCGGATTGGGCGACCTCGATCACCTGATCGGGGTGGAGGCCGCTCGGCGAGGAGACGATCACCGCGTCGGCATCGGTGGCCGCGAGCATATCGGTCAGCGACGCATGGCCGCGAGCGCCAGTGCATTCGACCGCCCGGGCGAGCGCGACCGGGTCGACGTCGCATACATCGACGATCTCCGCCCGGTCGGCGTGCGCCTTGATCGCCGCAAAATGATGTCCTGAAATACGTCCGCATCCAACCAGCGCATAGCGCTGACGGCGGCCGGTAATCGGCGCGTTTGCAACACTCATATGGTCTTGTTCATCCTGTTGCATCCCCCCGTCGCGGTGCGGGCCGGTTGTCGGCATCTATGGACAAGCTGCGCAAAAAGATCAATCGGCGCGCGGTGCCCCGGCGCGGAAGAGCGCGGCGAGCAGCGCGAGCAGAACGAGGTCGATTCCGGCGATCCAGAAGGGCAGTTTCCACGCCACCGCATAAGCGACGGGCAGTTGGATCAGCAGCGTCAGCGCGAACAGGCCATAGCTGACCCGCGCGTGCCCCCAGCGGCGCTTGGCGTGCTGATAGGCATGCTCACTGTGGGCGTGCGTCACATTCTGACGGCGCAGGAAACGGCGGAGCAGCGTGACCGCGCTGTCGCACAGGAACACCCCCTGCAACACGAGCAGCGCGAGTCCGAAGCGCCAGTTCGATGCGGCGACCGCCAGCGTGACCGCGGCGACGATCAGCCCCAGCGGCGCGCTGCCGCTGTCGCCCATGAACAGCTTGGCCGGCGGCCGGTTGAACAGGAAGAAACCGAGCACCGCCGCGCCGAGCAACAGCATCGGCAGGGTCAGCACGGTGGGTGGCAGGATCAGCAGCGTGCCGGCGACGAAGCCAAGCATCTGCAGCGCGACGATGCCGTCGATGCCGTCCATGAAATTGGTGATATTCGCCGAATAGACGAGATAGAGCAGCGCGACGATCGCCAGCGGCCAGAACCAGAGGCCGATCGTGTCGGGCCATGGCCAGAGCAGCAGGAACAGCCCCGCCGAGCCGAACTGGACCGCGAAGCGCAAGGACGTCGGCAGGGGCGTGCGGTCGTCGATCCAGCCGAGCCACATCAGCGCCACGACGGCGGGGCCGAGCGCGAGGGCGGGAATGACCTGATAGGGGATGAGCAGCGCCCCGGCGGCGAGCATGACGACCCAGACCGACAGGAAAACGATCCCGCCGCCGGTCGGGGTCGCGACGACATGCGCGCTGCGCTCGTTCGGCGTGTCGACCATCCGCTGCTTCGCCCAGCCGACATAGAGGCTGAGCAGCATAAGAGTGGCGATCAGGCAGATGCCGGTGAGCGCGAGGCCGGTATCGATCATGCGCGCCGCTCCGCTGCCGCCATGCGCGCCAGTTCCTCGGCCATCGTCACCGGCGGATGCCAGCCGAGCAATGCACGCGTCGGAGCGCCATCGACCAGCAGCGGGTCGCACAGGCGGTCGATCGCGGCGCGCTGGCCGATGACACTGCCGAGCAGCCGCAGCAGCGCAACGGGGACGGGAAGCAGCCGCGCGGGGCGGCCGAAGGCGGTACCGATCTGTGCCAGCAGCTCTCGCACGCTGACGCTTTCGGCGTCGCTCGCCATCAGCGTCGCGCCCGCCGCGGCCGGATGCCGGCTCGCCGCGATCGCGAGCGAGGCGAGATTGGCCACCGCGACCAGACTGCGCCGGTTGTTGCAAAGGCCGAAGGGCAGGGGGCGCCCGCGCGCCACCCACGACACCATGCGCGCGAAATTGGCGCGCACCCCGGGGCCATAGACGAGCGGCGGGCGGACGATGGTCACTTCGAGAGTCGTTTCGGCGGCGATGGCGTGGAGCGCCTGTTCGGCCTCCCATTTGGACTGGCCATAAGGGTCTTGCGGCGACGCCGCATCCGCGGCGGTGAAAGGCGCGCGGCCGCGTGTCGTCTCGCCATTGACCTTGATCGAGCTCAGAAAGACGAGCCGCGTCGCCCCGGCGACCGCGGCCTGCCGCGCCAAGGCGGCGGTGCCGTCGCGGTTGACGGCGCGGAAGGCGGCGAGCGGATCGGCGGCGCGGTCGTCCATCTGATGGACACGCGCCGCGCAATGGATCACCCGATCGACCCCAACGAGCGCGGCGCTCCAGTCGGTATCGGGCCCGATATCGCCGACCGCGACCTCATCGGCGCCGGTCGCGGTTCGCACCGCGCCGCGCACGGCCAGGCTCTGCGCGCGCAATTGGCGCACGATCTCGGCCCCGACGAAGCCGTTGGCGCCGGTGACGAGGGTCGTTCCTTCGGGCATCAGACCGCCTTGCGCGGCCAATATTGGAAAATCTTGGTCAGATATTTCGACCAGATCATCAGCGAATTGGTCTTCACCCCGTTGCGCTTGCACGCGACGCCGATTTCGCGGTTGATGATCTTGCGGCTCTGCAAGCCCTGGTTCGATACGCCGCCGGTCGCCATGGTGACGATCGGGGCGGGCACATGCACCGCCTTGCGCCCGGCGGTGCAGAAGAAGCGGAGCATCAGGTCGTAATCGGCGGCGATCCGGTAATCGGTGGCAAAGCCGCCCATTTCGCGGAACAGGTCGCTGCGCATGTAGAAACCGGGATGCGGCGGCATCTGGCCCCAGCGCAGGCGCTGCTGCCAATTGCCGGCGCCCGAATAATAGCGTTGGCGCCCCGGCTTGTCGGGATCGACGATAACGACATCGCCCTGCACCGCATCGGCACCCGGATGTGCGGCGGCAGCGGCAGCGAGCCTGGCGATCGCATCGGGGTCACCGAGCCAGTCGTCAGCGTTCAGGAAGCCCAGATAATCGCCGGTCGCAAGCGCGGCGCCCTTGTTCATCGCGTCGTAAATGCCCTTGTCGGGTTCGGACACCAGCCGGCCCTTGAACCAGTCGAGCGCAGCGATGCGCTCGGCGGTGCCGTCGGGCGAGGCGCCGTCGATGACGATATGTTCGATATGCGGATAGCCCTGCTCGGCGACCGAACGCAGGCAGGCCAGGATCGTCTCGCCGGGATTATAGCAGACGGTGACGATCGAAAAGCGCACGCCGGGAACAACCAACGAAAATCCCCCGATTAAACCAACGAAGGGTTGGCTATCGCGTCCGCATAGGCATCGGCAAACTGCTTGGCAATGGCGGGCCAGTGCAGGTTATCGGCAACCCATGAACGGCCCGTCGCACCCATGGCGACGAGGTCGCGGTCGGGCCGCGAGGTCGCGTCGGTGAGGGCGGCGGCGATCGCCGCGGTCTCGGGCGCGACCCACCAGCCGCAGCCCTCGGTTTCCAGAACCTGCCAGGGCGTTCCGGTCGTCGTGATGACGGGAATGGCGTGGGCCAGCGCCTCTGCCGCCGAAATCCCGAAATTCTCGGTATAGCTCGGCAGCAGGAACAGCGACGCCTCGTCATAGAATGCGGTTTTCGCGGCACCACTCGCGGGGCCTGCAAGCGAAATTGTGTCCGAAAGGCCTGCGGCGGCGATTTGCGCTTCCAGTTGCGCGCGGAACCCGTCCTCGTCGGGACCGACCAGTTGCATCCGCCAGCCCGCCGGCCTGACCGCGGCCCAGGCATCGACGAGCATCGTCAACCCCTTCACCGGATGGATCCGGCCCAGGAACAGCGCGGTGCGGACCGCGCCATCGGCCTTCGGCGCGCGCGGCGGCTGGTCGGGAATGTCGATACCGTTGGCGATCAGCAGCGGCCGCCGCGCGGGATAACGTTCGCGGATGCGCGCGACCTCGTCGTCCGCCGTGGCGTGCAGCCGCGTTGCCTGTTCGACCCCGCGCTTCTGGTACAGCGCCCAGGCAAAGCGCTTCTTCCAGCGCCGGTGGTTCCACGCCCAGGGCTGCATCATGCCCCTGACACTCAGCAGGCGCGGGATCGCGTGCGTACGGCAGTGGCCGGCGATCCGCGCGCCATGGGGCAGCCAAAGGCCATTGTCGTGCACCACGTCCCAGCGCTGCGCGGTCAGGACCATGTCCAGTTCGGCGGCGGCGATCGTCACGCTGCCGCTGGGGTCCATCGTCGCGACACGGTCGGCGCTGCCGTCGGCGGCCCACACCGTGACGTCATGACCCAGCGCTGCGAGCGCCCCCGCCAGCCGTCCGACCGAATAGGCCGGACCGCCATGTTCGAGCCGGAAACTGGGATTGGTCAGCAGGATCCGCGTCATACCCGCTGGGTTCGGCCCTGTTTCTCGGCGAACTGCCGGATATCGAGATAGCGCTCGAGGATCTTCGCCACGATGAAACCGATCACCAGCGAGGCGTAGAAGGTCGAGAACAGGCTCGACATGTTCGCCAGCGGCTGGACCATCGCGACAAGACCCGACATCAGCGGGATCGCCTCGGTCATCCGCCCGTCGGCGAGCGCGCGATAGGCCCGCAGGTCGAGATAGCGGACGAACAGGCCCATCAGGAACGAGAAGAAGATCACGCCGAACATCGCGAAATTGGCATAAAACTCAAAAAAGGGCCCGATGCCGAACGTCGTTTCGTTGCTTGCCTGATAGCCGGTATGCGCGGTGAGGAATTCCGAGCCGCCGCGGACCGGCTTGGTCGTCCAGATCGCGCGCGGGACAAAAGCGAAGAGACCGGCGAGGAGCGTCGAGCCATTTTCATAGGTGTCGGGCTGCGCCTGGAGTTTTTCGACCGCCATGCCGGTGAACAGGCTCTGATTCAGGCGCGAGTCGAGAACGTATAGCTGCTTCTGGTCGCTGCTCGACAGCGAGCCGAACTGGCCGATCGCGTCGACGAGGCCGTCGACGCGCTCCGACAGCGTCGATGTCGGTTCCCACACCACTTCGCGAAACTGACCGCGGGTCAGCAGATAGTTGGTCGACAGGAACAGGAAGATATAGCTGGCGGCGACGACCGCGAGTATCACCCGGCCGATGCCGAAACGACGGCCCGCAATGGTCAGCCAGAAACAGCCGATGATGATGATCGCCGCGACCGCGTCGGCCAGAATCGCGTTGCCGAGCAGGTTGGCGATGGGAATGGCGACGGTGATCGCGCCGATCTGCCACATCGTCAGACCTTCGTTCAGCCAGACGCGGCGCAGGATCGACAAGCAGATACCGATGATCAGCAGGTTCTTGCCGCTGACGATGACGGCGCCGATCGTCGGAATCTGCGCGATGGCGGGAACGACGGTGATGGCGAAAAAGAAGAACACACCAATCGCCAGCACGCTTTTCTGCGCCACGCGGAGGAAGCGGGCCGGCATGCGGCGCGCGTCGAAATCGACATGATAATTGTCGCCCAGATACGACATCAACCAGATGCCCAGCGCCATCATCACGAAGCCGATGGTCGAAACCTGCAACCCCTTGGCCACCGTGTCGCGGGTATAGCCGATGCCGTTCAGATAGGGGTCGTACTGGTGGTAATATCCGGGAATCAGGTGAACGCCGGCGGCCACATGCATGATCGCCAGCGCGAACAGCATGGCCATCGGAAAGCCGAGCGTACCCTTGTTCGAGCGGATCGTGTGCGCCATCACGCCGAACATCGTGACGGCGCCGATCGACAGCCAGAACAGGATCGTGGATTCTGCGGTTTCGAAAAGCATGCGCGGTCCTAATGCCCTGCTACGCGCGCGCTGTCGAGCGCCGCGGACCATGTCGACGCGGTACGCATCAGGCGCGCATGCCGAGCAACAGCCGCCGCGTCGGCGAAGACAGCGCGAACAGCCGATGCAGCGCGACCCCGACAGCAACCGCCACGACCGCGATAATCGGCCATTCCACGGCGGGTTTGAGCAGCGTCAGCACCAGAAGATGGGTGTACATGATCGTCAACGACGCGCGCCCGATCGCGACCACACCGGGGACGGGAATGGCGGAAACGAAGCAGATCGTGGCGATCGCGGCGGCGGCGGCGAGGGGCGCAACCGGAAAGACGCCATAATCCAGATATTTGAAATCGACCTTTCCGCCATAGGGGGCGAGGAGGAAGAAGGCGGTGGCGCACAGCGCCAGCCCGGCGAGCGTTTTCCAATCGGGTTTTGCGACCCGATCGAGTCCGACATGATGCCCGGCGGCGGCAAAGGGCAGCGCCATGCCGACGGTCAGCAGGCCATAGGGATTGTACGGGGTGAGACCGCCGAGCAGGAAGGAAGCGGTCGCTGTCGCGGCGAGGACGGCGCCCTGCGCCCACAAGGGCAGGCGAAGCAGCAGGTTCAGCAGAAGCAAGGTGACGAGCAGCGCGGTCGGGAACCAGAAGGTCCCGAACGCACCGGTCAGGAAGGTGCCGCCGAGCAGGAAGTGAAGCGGGCCGGGTACGGGAAGCCCGCTTCCCAGCGCCGCATTGGCGACGATCAGGCAAAACAGGATGAGCAGGGCGAAGGCGACATAGGGAAGCAGCAGCGCCCGCGCTTTGCCGAGCGTCGCGGCGACGCCGCTGAAGGACCGGAAGGTGAGACCCGACAGGAAGAAGAACAGCGGCATGTGAAACAGGAAGATGTCGTGGACCAGCCGGTCGACGGTCGCGATATGGCCGACGACTACCAGGATGATGCCATAGCCCTTGGCGCGGTCGACCCATAAGGCGCGCGGTGGCGGAGTTGCCGTCTCCATCTAGGGGCGTCCAAGGCCCGTGCCGGCGATCAGCGCGCGCATCGCTTGCTCGATGCTCTTCGCAAAGGCGTCGAAGCTGTAGACGTCGAGCGCTGCACGCGGCGGTGCCTTGGCGGCCAGCACCGCCTCGACCCCCGCCGCGACCGCGGCGCGATCGCCCGGATCGACCAGCAGCCCCAATTCGCCGTCGAGCAGCGCGTCGCGCCCGCCATCGAGCGTGCTGCCCATCACCGGCACCCCGCACGCCAGCGATTCGAGAAAGACGATGCCGAAACCCTCGCCGCGGCTGGGCATCGCGAAGGCGTCGGCGAGCCGGTAGTGATCGAGCTTTTCGGCGCGGTCGATGAAACCGGCGAAGATCACCGTGTCGGCGACCCCCAGCCCAGCGGCGAGATCGATCAGCCGCTGTTTGTCGGGGCCCTCGCCGGCGACGAGATAGCGCAGGTCGGGCTGGCGCTCCTTGAGGTCGGCCATCGCCTGGATCATCTCGTCGACGCCCTTGTGCCGGTCCCATCCGGGCAGGCGCGCCAGCGTCATCACCACAGTCTTGCCCGCCAGCCCGTAACGATCGACCAGATAGTCGGGCGTGGGGCCGGGGGTGAAGTCCGACAGTTCGACGCAATTATGGACGATGTGCATCGGCACATCCGGCATCCAACTCCGCATGCGATCCTGGGTCGTCCGGCTGACCGGCCAGATTTCGGTGACCTGTTCGGTGGCGCGCAGCCGTGACGGACCCGGCTTGTCCCACACTTCGATGCCATGCGCAGGGAGGACGACCGGGATGCCGAAACGCCGGGCGATCCCGATGACGAGTGGGACGAGGTTGATATGGCCGACGAAGATCAGGTCGGGGCGCCAGACGAGGCAGTGGAACAGCGCCTGCACGCCGAACACCGCCTTGTCGGCGGCGGCGCTCGCCATCCGCCCGCGGCAGACGATGCGCATTTCGGCGTCGTCGATCCCGCGCAGCGCGTCGGCGACGTTGCGATTATATTGCGCGATGCCGCTCGCCGCCTGATAGTCTTCGTTGAGGAGCAGCAGCACCTTCATGCCGTGATCACCCGGCGAATCTCGGCGAGCATCGCGCGCGCGCGGTCGTCGAAATGGGATTCGATTTCGACCGTCCGCCGTCGCGCCGAAGCCCGGACCTCATCGGCCTCGGCGGCGGGCATCGCCAGCAGCCGCTGGGCCTTCGCCAGCATTTCGGCGGGGGTGGCGAAATAAAACGCGTCGCGGTCGGCCACAAAGAAGTCGCGATGCTCGGGGCTGTCGGGCGCCAGCAATATGCCGCCGACCGCCGGCACTTCGAAGCTGCGCAGATTATGCGAGCCCTCGTTGTGCGGGCGGAACATGTTGAGCTGGAACCGGTAGCGCCGCAGGATGCGCAGCATGTCGGTGCCGCGCTCGACCGGATAGATGCCGAGCATCGGCCCCGGGGTCAGGAACTTCTCCCACCCCCAGCCGAACAGGTCCATCGCGACGCCATTTTCGACGAGCAGCCGGACCGCTGCCGCGCGATCCTCGTCGGGATTGGCGTTGAAACAGCCGCGGAGCACCTCCGGCTCGCTCGCGAGTTCGTCGTGCAGCGCATCGTCGACCGCATGGCCGAAGGGCAGCACGGCGACCGGCAGGTCCGGATAGGCCTCGCGCATTTCGCGCCCGATCGGGCCGCTATAGGTGAAATAGAGCCGATAGGCCGGAATGCTGTCGCGGACATTCGCGTTGCCCGCGCCCGACAGGAAGAAACGAAAGGGGTGGTCGGGGTTGTAGTTGACCAGCTGGATACCGCGCGCCGCGATTTTGCGGAGCAGGGCGGGGGGATAGTCGAAACCCTTGAAGACGATCAGCACATCGGGTTTTTCGGCGGCGACCGCACGCTCGAGCGTCTTCGCCGCGACCGACCCTGCCAGCCGCCGCAGGCGCAGCAGAATGCGCCCCGCCAGCGAGGCGGGCGCTTCGCCGATGTCATATGCGGCGACATCGGCCCCGGCATTGATTAGCCCGCGATAATAGCAATCGGGCACCGCCCAGGGATTGCCGCTGACCGGCGTCAATATCTTCACGCCCCGCCTCCGCTGCTCTGCGTCATGATCCGCAGCACCGGCGCGAATTGCTCCTCATAGGCCCATTCGGCGATCATCCGCTGGCGTGCGGCTTCGCCCATCGCGCGCACCGCGTCGCGGTCGGCGCCAAGCTGCCGGAACGCCTCGGCGATCGATGTCGCGTCGGCGGGGTCGCAGGCAACCGCATAACCCGGCTCGACGAACATCGCGTGCCAGTCGGCGCCCGGCCCGACGACGAGCGCCTGCCCCTGGCCGATCGCGTCGAAGGTCTTGTTCGAGGCCCCGGCCATGTGGCGCAAATTGACTTCGAAGGCATCGAGCGGCAGCGCCGCAAAGGTGACGTCATAACTCCTCAATGCGCCGAGCAACTCGTGATAGGGCATCGCGCCGCGGAACAGCAGCCGATCTGCACAGCCCCGCGTTTCGGCGTGAGCGCGGAGGCGGTCGTTGTGGCCGCGCGACGACACGGTCTCATATCCGATCACCGTCAGTTCGATGTTCGGCACCGCGGCCAGCGCGTCGACCAGCGCGAACGGGACGCGGTGGATGTTGATCGAGCCCGCATAAACGATACGCACCGGGCCTTCGCCGGCGATGGCGCGCGGCGGCCCGACCTCGTCGCGGCAGGGGGTGTTCCACGCGACAATCGGCGCGCGTCCGGGGGCCAGCCCGGCATCGCGCGCCAGCAGCACCGCGCGGTCGGCATTGGGCAGCACGACGGCGTCGGCGCGCCGCGCCATCGCCTTGCGCCCGGCCCACTCGGCACGCAGCCGTGCCGACGCGCCTTCGACCGGCGAGTCATGCTCGTGATAGACGATGCCGCCGCGATGAAACGCACGGACCGGTGCGCAGAGCAGCGCCGCGGTCGCGTCGGCGATATAGAGCCAGTCGGGCTTCCAGCGCCGCACCAGAGCGGCTGCCTTTGCGGCGAAACGCAGCGGGGTCAGGCGCCCGAAATACACCCAGTCACAGGCATCCGAAAGATCGTCGGCGACAGCAAGCGGGTCGTCCTCGCCGAACCCTACGCCGAGATAGCGGACCTCGTGCCCGTCGCGGCGCCACAGCCGCCCGGCGCGCATCGCTGCAGGAAAACCGCCGGGGTTCGCATATTGGATATAGAGGATTTTCATCGCGTGTGATCGCCGGATGCCTAGACGGCGATTCCGTAGACATCGACCGGCGGCGCGCTTTGCAGCCGCTGCGCCACCAGCGCCTCGTCGCGGACATAGAGGCTGTTGTTCGCGGCGTGGACCGGGGTCGACGAAAGTCGCCGGGTGAACGGGTCATAGTGGCGCTGCACGAAACCATGGCCCGCCAGCAGGTCGGCGATGTCCTGCGTCACCGTTTCGACCTCGACCGCCTGCAACTGCGGTGAAGCCAGGGTCTTCGGCGCGCCCGCGATGACAGCGGGTTCATGGCCCTCGACGTCGATCTTGATGAGCAGGGGCACGCGCCCCGCCAGCACCGTGTCGAGCGTCGTGCCATGGACGCGCACCGCGCCCGGCGTATCCGCGTCGGCGACATGGTTGATCGTGTCCATGCCGCTGGTGAACCACAGTTCCTGTTCGCGGTCGCCGAGCGCGCTCGTGTGCACTTCGACCTGGTCGCCGACTCCATTGGCGTCGATGTTGCGCGCCAGCGTCGCGACCGTGTTGGTGTCGGGTTCGAACGCGATGACGCGGGCGCCCGCAACCTTGGCGGCGAGGATCGTGAAGCTGCCGATATTGGCGCCGATATCGACGAACAGGTCATCCGGACGCAACATATGGAGCACGAAGCCCATGTCGGCGAACTCGTGCAGCCCGAAATAGACGTTGCCGGTCGCACCGGTCATCCCGCGTTCGACGACGAGCCGGCTACCGCCGACCCACGGATGGACGCGCGGCCCGCCGAGCAGCCGGGCACTGAGCTGCCATCGCGCGATCCGCGCAAGGGTGCGCAGCCGCTGCCGCTCGCCGATCGGGTGTGCCATCGCATAGCGGACAAGCCGCGCCGGCGAAAAACCGCTCATCGTGCATCGTTTCCCGATGTTGAGGCCGCCATCAGCGGACCGGCTGAAGGTCGACTTGCTGAAACTCCGCCTGCAGCGCCGAGGTACCGAAACCGCCCGCGACGATCAGGCCGACCCAATAGTTGCGGCAACCGCCGCTCGGGACGCTGAAGTCGACGGGATCCGCTGCAACGCCGCGCGCATATTTGATGCTCGCGAACACGCCCGACTTGTCCTGTTCGGCGCAGGCGACCTGCCAGACCGCCGACGCATCGTCGTTGCTGGTCACCAGCCTGCCGCGCGTGGCGAAACGATAGCTGCCGGGGGTCAGCTGGACGAGCTGGCGCGCGACCAGATTGGGCCGTTCCTCGTCGGACACGACGACGAGCCGGTTGCCCTTCGCGTCCTTGGCGATGTCCGAGCCATAGGCCGATTCGCGGATCAGGTGCCAGTCGATCGGCGGGTAGGGGCCTTCCTCCTGAAAGCGGCCGTGATGGACGATCGACGTGTCGGCTTTCGGCCCCGCGCCCGCGATCTGGCGCTCATAGGCGCGCGCGGCGTCGAAATCATGCTGGACGACCATCATGCTGATCAGCGTCCGGTCGAGTTCGCCAAAACTGGGCGGCAGATCCTTGCGCACCGACAGGATGACCTGCGCGAGCGGCACCGCCTTCTGCTTGGTCCCGATATAATAGCTCAGGAAGCTGGGCAGCCAGTCGGGCGCCGGACGAAACAGCCGCACGAACTGCGGCTTCATTTCGGGTTCGGCGATCGCCTTCGACAGGATCGGGAACAGCAGCGCCTGGCCGCGGCGCGAGGTGCGCAGCGAGGCGTCGACGTCGGTCATCGCCTGATCCATGCGGCCGCGTTTCACGGCATCCTCGATCAGCCACAGATTGGCGACATAGTCGCGCCGCGTAAGATAGGTCGCGGCCATGATCGCGGGTTTCACCGGCTTTCCATGGCGCGCGTTGTCGAGGCCGATCATGCGATAGGCCGCGGGCAGCATCGGGTTACCGTCGAGCGCCTCGCGGCTCAGCTTTGCCGCCGCGCCGGTCTGGCTCGCGTCGCCGGTGGCATAGACGAGGTCGCTCGCCATCTGCGCCTTGACGGTGGCATTGAACGGATTGAGCGTCAGCGCGCGCACCGGGCTGTAGACCGCCATGACCGACGACGCGGTGAACGTCGTGACCAGCAGCCAGACCACGAGCACCGCGGCGCCATAGAGGAGGACACCCCGGCCCGGCAGGCGCGAGACATGCCGCGCGCCCGATCCACCGATTTTCCTGCCCCCGACTGCGACCCTATTCACCCGGCTGCGTGTCGGCATAGCCGTACCCATATTCATAACCATAGCCGTAATAGGCACGCTTTTCGTCGAACTTGGTCAGCACGACACCGAGCAAGGTCGCTCCGGCGGCGCGCAGGCGTGCGAGCGAATAACGGATCGCATTGGTTCGGGCGCCTTCGGCCTCGACGCAATAGACGACGCCTTCGACCTTGCTCGCCAGCAACGGCGAGTCGGCAAGGCCGAGGACCGGCGGCGCGTCGAGCACGACATGCTGGAAATGCTGGCCCAGCGCCGCGACCAGGTCGGCGATGCGATCGCTCGACAGCAGTTCGGCGGCGTTCGGCGGCATCGGGCCGGCGGTGATGAAGGGCAGGCCATCCTGTTCGTCGTGATGGATCATCGCCATGATGTCGTTGTTGCCCGACAGGAAGTTGCTCGTCCCCGCGCCATTGGCGACACCAGCGAGGCGGTGGACCGACGGCGAGCGCAGATCGCAATCGACGATGATCGCGCTGCGTCCGATGCGATGGAGCGATAGCGCCAGCGCATAGGAAGAGGTCGACTTGCCTTCGCCCTTGCGCGTCGAGGTGCACATGAGCGAGCGCGGGACGCCGGTGGTAGTCGAGAAGCGCAGCGCGGTCTGGACCGACAGATAGGCTTCGGACTGCGACGACTTGCGGTCGCGCACTTCTTCGATGGCCAGTTCGTTGTCGGTATCCGGAATGACGCCGAGCAGCGGGAGGTCGGTGACTTCCTGCGCTTCGGCGGGGTCGCGGACCGTGGTGTCGATCTGGGCGAGGATGATCGTCAGCAGCGCGGCAAGCGCAAGGCCGATCAGCAGCGCGGTGAACATGTTGCTCGTCAGTCGCGGGCTCGATGGGACGCCGGGGACCAGCGCGCGATCGACGATCGCGACATTGTTTGTGCCGACGCCGCCGGCGATGCCGACTTCCTTGTAGCGCTGGAGCAGGCCGTCATAAAGTTCGCGGTTGGTGTCGACCTCGCGCTGCAGGATGCCGTACTGGACACTGCGGCGACGTTCATCGACCAGATTGACCTTGGTCCCCGACACGCGCGAGCGCAGTTCCTCTTCGCGGGCGGCCGCGGCCGTATAGGCGGCGCGCGCGGTCGCGACGTTCGATCCGCCGACCTGGTTCTGCTCGGCGTTGATCGCCCGGTCGACTTCCTTGATCTGGCGGTCGAGCGCCTGCGCCGGCGGGTAGTCGGGCTGGAATATCACCATCAGCTTGGCATATTCGGATTGCAGGTCCGCCTTGCGCTGGCGCAGGCCGGCGACGCTGGCGCTCCCGCTGGCGAGGGCGGAGGCCTGTCCGGTTGCGGCCTTCAACGCGCTCTCGGCGGCGATCCGTTCGATCGTCGCCTTGTTCAGCGCATCGTTAAGCGCGACCAGGTCGGTGGCCATGATCGAGCGCTCGACGGTCGGTGCCTTCGGGTCGCTGCTGTCCGACTGCGCGATGGTCAGGATGCCCTGCCGTTCGGCATAGCTCATCATCTCGCGCTCGGCCTCTTCCATCTTGGCCTTGGTCTGCTGCAGCTGATCCTCGAGGAACCGGCGTGCGTAGGACGCGGAATCATAGCGGCGCTCGAGATTGCCGGCGATGAAATTCTCGGCCCAGCTGTTGGCGATCTTCGCCGACAATTCGGGGTTGGGGGTCGATACCGAGATGTCGACCAGCGCCGATCCGATGACCGGCTTGATCTGGACCATGCTGCCGAGCACCGAGGCGACGCCGCGGGTCGCGGCATCGAGTTCGGCTTTCGACATCACGCGCAGCGACGACGGCGGCGCCTTGCCGCCAAAGGCCGCCAGGAAGGTCGGGTCTCGCGCCAGGTTCAGGCTTTTGGCGACGCGCGCGGCCTGCGAACGGGCGCGCAGCAAGTTATACTGCGTCTGATAGAATTCCTGCTCGACGCGGCCGCCCCGTTCGGGCTCGACGCCGCTCATGTTGAGCACCTTGGATTCGGTACGCGAAACCTCGATCCGTGCGTTCGCGGTATAGATGCGCTGGGCGAGCATCGTGTAGACCGCGCCGCCGATCAGGCAGGCGATGATCGTGCCGATGATCACCCATTTCCAGCGCAGCGCGACGCGCCAATATTGCAGGATCCACGGCATCGCCGTCGCGAAGCCGCCGGCCTGCCGCCCCTGATCGCCTTCGGCGGTCTGGCTTGCTGGCACGGGCAACGGCTGGGATTTGGGGGTTGCGTCGGTCATGGAACGAGTCGAACTTCCTGCAAATCTTACTTGATGAGGGCTACGATCGGAGAGACCAGCAGCGGTGTGGTCGCCAAGATATCCTTGAACAGGCGGCGCCCCGGCGAATCGCCGACCACGACGACGTCGTTGGCAAAGACTTCGGGATCGTCATACACGCCGGTCCGGATGGCTTTCAGATTGTAGAGCGCGGCCATGCGTTGCCCGCCGACGGTGCGAAAGATCACGACATCGTCGAGCTTGGCGAATTCGGTCGTCCCCTTGGCGAGCGCGACGGCGCGGATCAGCGACATCTTGCCGACCACGGGATACAGGCCCGGCTGCGCCACCTGTCCCTCGACGGTCAGCACCTGGCTGACCGATTCGGTGACGTTGACGCTGACATCGGGACGGCGGACGAAGCGCGTGAGCTTTTGCTCGATCGCCTCGGCGAGTTCGGCGCTCGTCTGGTTCGATGCCTTGATCTGTCCGACCAGCGGCAACTGGATCATCCCCGCAGCGTCGGTCTGCACCTGCTTGCTGAGGTCGGGGACGCCATAGACGTCGACGCTGAGTCGGTCGAACGGGCCGATCAGATAGGGACGCGTCTCACCGACGAGGTCGTTCCCGGTTGGCGCCGGCAGAGCATTGCCGTCCATGACCTGGAGCGTCTGGGTGCTCGTGAGCTGCGGGCGACCGCCACAGCCGGCCAACAGGCAGGCGGCGGTCAGGCTAGCGATAGCCAAACGAAAGTTCACCGAAACATAATCCCTTTTTTATGTCCTGAGGGGACTAGCCCGCCCACCCCGCAAAGGAAACCGCAAAATCAAACCTATGTCGCAACGCAGCATCGGTTCAGCGGAAACCGGCGGAGGTCTTTTGCCCCTTGCGGCGCGCGCTGGGGATGTCGGGACGACGATAGACGAGCAGCGTGGCAAGCGTCGCCATCGCGGCGAGCGCGGGCGTCCGCAGCGGATAATCGACCAGGCTGGCGGCCGCGAAAATCGCCAGCATCATCAGCGATACGAGGATTCCGATGCGGTCGGTCGGCGCCGACTGCTCGTGCTGCCAACCGCGCTTCGCCGCGCGCCAGACGATCACGCCCCAGCCGACCAGCAGCAGAAGCGCGGGAAATCCGCCGTCGATCAACAGCTCGAGATAGTCGTTATGGGCGTGGTTCAGATATTGCAGCGACAGGAGGTTGACCGGTTCGACGATCTTGTACGCCGCCTCGAAACTGCCAAAACCGCCGCCGAACGGCGCATAGTGCCAGATCATAGCGTTGAGCGTCGGAAGGACCGCGAAACGCAGATCGGCGACCACGTCGCTCTGGTCGAGCCGATCCATGAAACCGGCCCCGAACAACAGCATCGCCGCCGCACCGGCGAGCGTCCCGGCGATCGACGCGATCAGCGTGAGCCGCACGATCTTTGCCGCCGATTCGGTGCCGACCGCGGCGCTGCGCATCCGGTAGAGCAAGATGCTGGTCACGAGGAAGCTGACGCCGCCGATGGCCAGGCCGGCGCGCGAGCCGGTCGCCATGATCGCGAGCATCATCGCCACCCCGCCGAGCACGCCGAGCAGGGTTGCGGCGTGGCTGCCGGCGCGATCGGCGCGGCCATGGACGTACCACAGCAGCAGCGGCCAATAGAGCGCGAGCAGCACCGCATGATGGTTGCGGTTGGCGAAAAAGCCCACCGCGGCGCCGGTGTTGGTGATGCGGTGGAAATAGGGGGCGCCCTCGCCGCCGAGCAATTGCAGCACGCCGAACACCGCCGCGACGCCGAGGAAGGCGAGCAGACGCAGCGGCAATTGCCGCAAATCCTGGTCGGACGTGCGCCCGACGAGCAGCACGACCGCCAGCGGGACCAGCAGGTCGAGCAGCGAATGGATCGCGCGGCCCGGCGACAGCGCCAGCGGGCGCCAGCCGATCTCGACCCCGGCGGCGGTCATCCGCGACGCGAGTTCGCCATGGCCGGGCAGCGCCGACCACAGGCCGGCGGGCAGCGGGATGAGCTGGATCAGCATCCATCCCGCGGCGGCGGCGAGGAGCAGCAGCAGCGGGCGGCAGCGTTGCAGCCGGTCACGCCCGCGCTCCTCAACCCAATAGGGAAGGGCAATCGCGATCGCGACGATCGCCAGCGTTCGCACGATCACCAGCCCGACGCTGTCGACGCGGGCCGACCCGCCGAACAGCAGGATGGCGATCAGGAAAATCGCCAGAAACCAACGATCGAAGAGGGACTCCCGGGAACGCGACATTCATTCTTCCATGTTTTCAGTCGTTGACCGCGCCTTAGGCAGATATTGCCGCATGCGCCACCCCCGGATGGTTAAATCGACCAGTAGTGGTGGGTCGACGCCGCGTCGGCGGCAGGCGCCGGCCACATGCGCTTGATGTCGGCGACAAGCCCGCCGGGACGCAATATCGCCGCGAGATCGGCCGCCGAAAGCGTGCGAAACGCCTCGTGGCGCACCGCGCCGATCACGCAGTCATAGGCGGGTTCGCCGGGCATCGATGCCAGATCGAGCCCATATTCGTGCCGCGCTTCGGCGGGGTCGGCGTGCGGGTCGTGGACCGCGACGCTGTGGCCGTGTCCGCGCAGCGCGCGGACCAGATCGATGACCTTGCTGTTGCGCAGGTCGGGGACGTTTTCCTTGAAGGTCAGCCCGAGGATCAGGATATCGGCGCCCGGTTTGCCGAGCGCGGCGTGGATACCGTCGGCCATCCACTGCGCCATACCGTCGTTGATCGCGCGGCCCGACAGCACGACCTGCGGGTCGATGCCCAGCTCCTGCGCGCGGTGGCTGAGATAATAGGGGTCGACCCCGATACAGTGGCCACCGACGAGGCCGGGTTCGAAGGGCAGGAAATTCCACTTCGTCCGCGCCGCGTCGAGCACGTCCCACACCGAAATGTCGAGCGCCGAGAAGATCTTGGTCACTTCGTTGATGAAGGCGATGTTGATGTCGCGCTGGGCGTTCTCGATCACCTTCGCGGCCTCGGCGGCGCGGATCGACCTGGCGCGGAACACCCCGCCGCTCGTCACCTTGCCATAGACGGTGGCGAGCAATTCGGTGACCTGGTCGTTCTCGCCCGCCAGCACCTTCATGATCTTGTCGACCGTATGTTCGCGGTCGCCCGGATTGATGCGCTCGGGCGAATAGCCGAGAAAGAAATCGCGACCGCGGGTCAGCCCCGACAGTTCCTCGATCATCGGCCCGCAAATATCCTCGGTCACGCCGGGATAGACGGTGCTTTCATAGACGATCGTCGGCGTTTTCGCGGGATCGAGGAGCGCCGCGACGGTGCGTGTCGCGCTGCGCACCGGCGACAGGTCGGGACGGTTGTCGGCGTCGATCGGTGTCGGCACGGTGACGATATAGAGGTCGGCGCCGCTGCAATCCGCCGCATCGCTGGTCAGCGCCAGCCCGCACGCGGCCAATGCCGCGGCATCGACCTCGCCCGTCCGATCGTGACCATCGCGCAGCTCGGCGATCCGCGCAGCATTGCTGTCCAGCCCGACGGTGTCGAAATGCTTCGCGAGCTGGACCGCGAGCGGCAATCCGACATAGCCCAGCCCGACGACGACGATTTTCATTTCGCTCTGATCCTTTGCCGCTTTTGCAGCGGTCCTTGGGGGAGTGGGGGAGGCGTCAAAGCCCGTGATAGTCGCGGTACCAGGCGACGAAATTGGGGATGCCGACGTCGATCGGGGTCGTCGGCTCGTAACCGAGGTCGCCCGAAATCGCGCTGATGTCGGCATAGGTTTCGGGGACGTCGCCGGGTTGCAGCGGCGCCATCTGCTTGATCGCCTCGCGCCCGCAGGCCTCCTCGATCAGCGAAATCATCCGCGTCAGCTCTTCGGACCGGTTGTTGCCGATATTGTAGAGCCGGTGCGGCGCGACGCTGCCGCCGGCCTTGAGTTCGCCGTCGTCGGGCGGCGGATTGGCGATGCACGCGGCGACCCCCGACACGATATCGTCGATATAGGTGAAGTCGCGGCGCATCGCGCCGGCGTTGAACACCTGGATCGGCGTGCCCTCGAAAATCGCCTTGGTGAAGATCCACATCGCCATGTCGGGGCGGCCCCAGGGGCCATAGACGGTGAAGAAGCGCAGGCCGGTCAGCGGGATGCGATAGAGATGGGCGTAGGTCTCGCTCATCAGTTCGTCGGCCTTCTTGGTCGCGGCATAGAGCGACATCGGATGGTCGACGCGGTCCTCGACGCGGAAGGGCAGGGTCTTGTTGCCGCCATAGACCGACGAGGAGGAGGCATAGACCATCGGCACACCGCGGGTCCGCGCGACTTCGAGCAGGTTGAGGTGCCCGACGAGGTTCGACTGGACATAGGCGCGCGGATTGTCGATCGAATAACGAACCCCCGCCTGCGCGCCCAGATGCGCGATATCGGCGAATTTCAGGTCGGCGAGCGCTTCGTCGAGCGCGGTCGCGTCGGCGAAATCGACCTGGCGGAAGGTGAAGAGATCGCCATATTCCGCCGACAATTTCGCCAGCCGCGCGCGCTTCAGCTCCGGGTCGTAATAGTCGTTGACGATATCGATGCCGATCACCGGCCGGCCTTCGCCCATCAACCGCCGCGCGAGATGGAAACCGATAAATCCGGCGGCCCCGGTAATCAACACGGTCAACAATCATCTCCTGTCGGATGCGGTTTGTGGCACCGCAGCATGGCCGCGATAGACATGTGAGCCTTTGGCAACAAGGGCGAAGTTCCCCTGCGGGCAACAGCCCGGTTGACTTCGCGGGCAAGGCGCGGAAAGGGATGCACCGCCGAATAGCGCGGATCACACGCGCTCGAACACTCTCCCCGGAACGAGGAATAAAGTCTTGGCGGAACAGGAAAAAATTGCCCTTGTGACCGGAATTACCGGACAGGATGGCGCCTATCTCGCGCGGCTGCTGCTCGACAAGGGCTATGTCGTCCACGGCCTCAAGCGCCGCTCATCTTCGTTCAACACCAGCCGGATCGAGGATATCTATCAGGACCCGCACGTCGAAAACTCGCGTTTCCACCTTCATTATGGCGACCTGACCGACAGCACCAACCTGATCCGCATCGTCCAGGAAACGAAACCGACCGAAATCTACAACCTCGCGGCGCAGAGCCATGTGCAGGTAAGTTTCGAGACCCCCGAATATACCGCGAACAGCGACGCGATCGGCACGCTGCGGCTGCTCGAGGCGATGCGCATCCTCGGCATGGAAAAGAGCTGCCGTTTCTATCAGGCTTCGACCTCGGAGCTTTATGGCCTCGTCCAGGAAGTGCCGCAGCGCGAAACCACGCCCTTCTATCCGCGCAGCCCCTACGCGGCGGCGAAGCTCTACGCTTATTGGATCGTCGTGAACTACCGCGAAGCCTATGGCATGCATGCGTCGAACGGCATCCTGTTCAACCATGAAAGCCCGCTGCGCGGAGAGACCTTCGTCACGCGCAAGATCACCCGCGCCGCTGCGGCGATCAGCCTCGGCCAGCAGGACAAGCTGTACCTCGGCAACCTCGACGCCAAGCGCGACTGGGGGCATGCCCGCGAATATGTCCGCGGCATGTGGATGATGATGCAGCAGGACGAGCCCGACGATTATGTCCTCGCGACGGGCGAAACCACGCCGGTGCGCGACTTCGTCGAATGGGCGTTCGAGGATGTCGGCATCGCGCTCGAGTGGAAGGGCGAGGGCGTCGACGAAAAGGGCTATTGCAAGGCCAGCGGCAAATGCCTCGTCGAGGTCGACCCGCGCTATTTCCGCCCGACCGAGGTCGACCTGCTGATCGGCGACCCGTCGAAGGCGCATCAAAAGCTTGGCTGGCGCCACGAAACCTCGGTGCGCGAGCTGTGCCGCGAAATGGTCGCCGCCGACGTCGCGGCATACAAGGCCGGCACGACTCCGTCGCATGACTGAGGCCTTTTCGCTCGCGGGCAAGCGCGTCTGGGTCGCGGGACACCGCGGCATGGTCGGCAGCGCGCTGGTACGCCGGCTTGCCGATGAGAATTGCGAGGTCCTGACGGCAGGGCGCGATACGCTCGACCTGCTCGATCAGACGGCGGTGCGGGCGTGGGCCGCGCGCGAACGGCCCGACGCGGTCTTCCTCGCGGCGGCGAAGGTTGGCGGCATCCTTGCCAACGATAATTTTCCAGCCGATTTCCTTTACCAGAATCTCGTCATCGAAACGAATATCGTCGATGCGGCGCACCGCGCCGACGTCGCGAAACTCTGCTTTCTCGGTTCGTCGTGCATCTATCCGAAGTTCGCCGAGCAGCCGATCGTCGAGGAGGCGTTGCTCACCGGCCCGCTCGAGCCGACCAACGAATGGTATGCGATCGCCAAGATCGCCGGCATCAAGCTCGCGCAAAGCTATCGCCGACAATATGGCGCCGATTATATCTCGGCGATGCCGACCAACCTCTATGGCCCCGGCGACAATTTCGACCTCAACTCCAGCCATGTGCTGCCCGCGCTGATCCGCAAGGCGCATGAGGCGAAGACCAGCGGCGCCAAGACGATGACGTTGTGGGGCAGCGGCACGCCGATGCGCGAATTCCTCCACGTCGACGATTGCGCCGACGCCTGCGTCTTCCTGATGAAGCGCTATTCGGACGCCGGGCATATCAATGTCGGATCGGGAACCGACATCGCGATCATCGACCTCGCGCGCCTCGTCTGTCAGGTCGTCGGCGCCGATGTCGAGATCGAACTGGATACCGGCAAGCCCGACGGTACCCCGCGCAAGCTGATGTCGAACGCCAAGCTCGCCGGCATGGGCTGGTCGCCGCGCATCGCGCTGCGCGACGGGATCGCCTCGACCTACGACTGGTTCCTCGCGCACCGGCGCTGACGCCCGGCGCTTGCATTCGCGCCCGACAGGCTCGACATAGAAAGGCGAGGAGCAGGGCCATGGATTTCGCCTTCGACAATAGTTTTCACCGCGACATGGAGGGCTTTTACGCCCCCGCCGAAGCCGCGCCGCCCTCGGCGCCGAAGCTGCTGGTCTTCAACCATGCACTGGCGAAAAAGCTCGGCCTCGACGTTGCCGGCACCGGCGACGACACGCTCGCGCGGCTTTTTTCGGGCGAGGCGATGCCTGGCGGCGCCAATCCGCTCGCCTTTGCCTATGCGGGGCATCAGTTCGGCCACTTCTCGTCGCAGCTCGGCGATGGCCGCGCGTTGCTGCTCGGCGAAATCGTCGCCCCCGATGGCGCGCGTTTCGACGTCCAGCTCAAGGGATCTGGCCCGACGCCTTTCTCACGCAACGGCGACGGCAAGGCCGCGATCGGCCCGGTGCTACGTGAATTTCTCGTCTCCGAGGCGATGGCGGCGATGCATGTGCCGACCACGCGCGCCTTGGCGGCGGTGGCGACCGGCGACCGCGTCCAGCGCGAACGCGCCCACCCCGGCGCGGTGCTCACCCGCATCGCGAGCAGCCATATCCGCGTCGGCACCTTCCAGTTCTTCGCCGCGCATTTCGGCGCCGAGCATGTCGTGCAATTGTCAGACTATACCATTCGGCGCCATTTTCCCGACCTCGCGAAAAGCCCCAACCCGCATCTCGCGCTGCTCGACCGCGTGATCGGCCTGCAATGCGAACTGGTCGCGCACTGGCTCGGGGTCGGCTTTATCCATGGCGTGATGAACACCGACAATGTCGCGATCAGCGGCGAAACGATCGATTATGGCCCCTGTGCATTCATGGACCGCTTTTCCGCCAACACGGTGTTCAGCTCGATCGATGCCAATGGCCGCTATGCCTATGGCCGTCAGCCGCAGATCCTCCACTGGAACATGGCGCGTTTCACCGAAGCCCTGCTGCCCGCCATCCACGCCGTCGATCCGGCGGACGTCGAGAAGGCCAAGGGACTCGTCGATGCGATCCCCGACCGCTTTCGCACCCATTGGTTCGCCCGCATGCGAACCAAGCTTGGCCTTGCCAGCGCGCATGAGGGCGATGCGGAGCTGATCGACAATCTCTTCGGCGAACTCGAAACCCATGCGATCGATTTTACCGGCTTCTTCCGCGCCCTCGCTACGCTGCTGCGCGGCGATGCGAGCGAACTCGAAGCCCTGCTCCCGCAGCCCGAGGTGATGGCGCCCTGGATCGCCAGCTGGTGGGCCGAACTCGAACGCGAGGATATCCATCCGCTCGAACGCGCCGCGGCGATGGATGCGGTGAACCCGCGCTATGTCCCGCGCAACCACCGGGTCGAAGAAGCGCTGGCGGCGGCGGAGCAGGGCGATTTGGCGCCGTTCCATGCGCTGCTCGAAGTCGTGCGCGCGCCCCATGTCGAACGCGCCGACTGGGTCGGCTATGCCCAGCCCGGCTCGGCCGAAAATGACCCTTATGTGACGTTCTGCGGCACATGAATTGGCGATCAAGGTTCGAAGCGCGTTGCAGCGTCTTGGCTTTGCGGCTACCGAGCGGGCGCTTGATAGCCCAATTGATTCCGCCACACCCTGACAATCAGAACGGAACGAGCTCACCCCTATGAAAGCATTGATTCTCTGTGGCGGCCGGGGAACCCGGCTGCGCGAAGTGTCCGAAACGCTGCCCAAGCCGATGGTGCCGATCGGCGACAAGCCGATCGTGTGGCACATCATGAAAATCTATGCGGCGCACGGCATCACCGACTTCGTCCTGCTGCTCGGCTACAAGGGCGACATCATCCGCGATTTCTTCCTGAACTATGCGAACCAGTCGTCCGACGTCACCGTCGACCTGTCGAAGCGCGGCGAGGACCGGCTGCAGTTCCACAAGCATCAGACCGAGGATTGGAAGGTCACCCTCGCCGAGACCGGCGAGAATGCGATGACCGGCGCGCGCATCCGCCGCGGCGCTCGCTACCTCGACGGGGTCGATCAGTTCTGCGCCACCTATGGCGACGGTGTCGGCGACGTCGACATTTCGGGCCTCGTCGATTTCCACAAGGGCCATGGCAAGACCGCGACGCTGACCGGCGTCTATCCCCCGGGCCGCTTCGGCGAACTCGGGACCGAGGGCGGCGTCGTCGCCAGCTTCAACGAGAAGCCGCAGGTGTCGGGCGGCCACATCAACGGCGGCTTCTTCGTCTTCAACCGCAATTTCGTCGACGACTATCTCGACGATCGCGAAGAGCTGATCCTCGAACGCGAGCCGATGGAACGCCTTGCCGCCGACCGCGAGTTGATGATGTACGAACATAATGGTTTCTGGCAGCCGATGGACACGCCGCGCGAATATTCGCTGCTCAACGAGCTGTGGGCCGACGGGCAGGCGCCCTGGAAGAAGTGGTAGGCACCGCGATGTTCGGCGACGCCTATCGCGGCAAGACCGTGCTGCTCACCGGTCACACGGGCTTCAAGGGTTCGTGGATGGCCGAATGGCTACTGATGCTCGGCGCCAATGTCGTTGGCTTCTCGCACAAGGTCGATGACGGCCCGTCGCATTTCGACAGCCTCGGTCTCGCCGACCGGATGACGCATATCCTTGGCGACGTGCGCGATGCCGATGCACTGTACGACGTCGTCACGGCGCACCGGCCCGACTATGTCTTCCACCTCGCGGCGCAGTCGCTCGTTCGTTATTCCTACGACCATCCGGTCGAGACGATGGCGACCAACGTCATGGGCACCGTCAACCTGCTCGACGCGCTGCGCCGCGCCGGAAATCCGGCGGCGGTCGTCTGCGTCACCTCGGACAAATGCTACGAGAATCGCGAAGTCCTGTCGGGCTATCGCGAAGACGATCCGATGGGCGGCCACGACACCTATAGCGCGTCGAAGGGCGCCGCCGAGATTGTAGCGCACAGCTATCGCCGCAGCTTCTTCTCGGCGCCCGACAGCCCGGTGAAGATGGCGACGGTGCGCGCCGGCAACGTCATCGGCGGCGGCGACTGGTCGCTCGACCGCATCGTGCCCGATTGCGTGCGCAGCCTGGCGAAGGGCGAGGCGATCCGCCTGCGCAACCCGTCGGCAACGCGGCCCTGGCAGCATGTCCTCGAATCGCTGAGCGGCTATCTCTGGCTCGGCGCGCTGCTCGGCGGCGCCGCGACCACGCCGCGGGTAAAATCGCCGACCGACGTCACCGAAGCGTTCAACTTCGGCCCCTGGGTCGAAGCCAATGGCTCGGTCGAGCGGCTGGTCACAGAATTCCTCAAGCATTGGCCCGGCGAATGGGTCAACGCGGCGGAAGCCGGCGCGGTGCACGAGGCGGGCCTGCTCGGCCTGTCGATCGACAAGGCGTATCACAAGCTCGGCTGGGCGCCGACGCTCGACTTCGCGGGCGGCGTCGCGCTGACTGCGGGCTGGTACAAGGCGGTGGTCGCCGACCAGGCGCCGGCGCTGGGCCAGACGCGTCACGATATCGAAACCTTCGTCGCCGAGGCGCGAGCGAAATCGCTCGCCTGGGCGGCCTGAACCAACCCAAGGGGAATAGAATGATCGACGGCGTCCTGATTACACCGCTGCGGCAAATAGCGGACGAGCGCGGCAAGATCATGCACATGCTGCGCAGCGATGCGCCGCATTTCGACCAGTTCGGCGAGATTTATTTCTCGTGCGTCCAGCCCGGCGCGATCAAGGCCTGGCACATCCACAGCGAAATGACGCTGAACTATGCCGTCGTCCACGGCCGCATCAAGTTCGTGCTTTACGACGACCGCGAAGGCTCGCCGACGCGCGGCGAACTCCAGGAAATCTTCATGGGCGAGGATAATTATTGCCTCGTCACCGTGCCGCCCTTTGTCTGGAACGGCTTCAAGGGCTATGGCCAATATCCGGCGATCGTCGCGAACTGCACCACCCACGTCCACTCGGCGGACGAGATCGACCGCATGGACCCGTTCACCGACAAGATCCCGTACAACTGGGACGTCCGCCATGGCTGATGGCCGGCTGCTGCTCGTCGGCGGCAGCGGATATTTCGGGGCGCGGCTGGCCGAGGCGCTGGCCGGCGCCTGGGACGTCGCGGTCACGGTGCGCTCGGACACCCCCGCACGCGCCGCCTGGCTCGCCGAGCGCGGCATCGCATCGCATCGCTACGACAGCAGCCGCGACGCCGACCTGCCCGGCGGCGATTTCGACGCGATCGTCAATCTCGCGATGCCCGGCGCGCAGGCGGCGGGCAAGGACGCCGACGCCGCGATGGCACAGGGCCGCAGCACCGGCGCGGCGTGCCTCGCCGCGCTCCGCGCGGACCGGGCGGCGCGGCTGGTCCATTTCTCGACCTTCCATGTCTATGGCGGCAACGCCGCGGCGCTTTACACCGAGGACATGCCCAAGGCGCCGGGCCATCCCTATGGCAAGACGCACCTCGCGATCGAGGGCGACCTCACCGCCAGCGACGTCGCCGGCCGTATCGCGATCCTCCGCCCGACCAACATGGTCGGCGCGCCCGCGCACAAGGACCTTGGCGAACAGGCGGGGCTGATCTTCCTCGATCTCTGCCGTCAGGTCGCCGAAAGCAGCGCGATGAGCCTGCGCAACGACGGCCAGAGCTATCGCGACATATTGCCGTTCGGCGATGCGATCGCGGCGGTCGAACTGTTGCTGCGCGCGACGAGCGGCTGGAGCAATATCTTCAACCTCGGCGCCGGACAGGCGATCACGATGCAGGCGCTCGCCGAGAGCATCGCGGCAGCCGCACCGCAGCCGGCAACCATAGCTTATGGCGACGGCACCGACGCTTTCCGCAGCCCGTTCACCGTCGACATCGCGCGGCTCGGCGCGCTCGGCTGGGCGCCCTCGGCGTCGATCGCCGACGAGGCCCGCCGCACCATCGCCGCCTTTGCCGCGTGACCACCCCGCGTCTCCTCGCCATCTCGCTCTCGTGCCACGAGCCGGTGAACCGCGCGCTGTTCCGTGAGATCGGCGCGCTCGACATCCCCGTCCATCTCGTCGTCCCGCGCCGCCATTTCGTCGGCGGCCAGTGGCGCGATACGCCCGACTTTCCGCCCGAAAATTACGAGCTCACGCTGCTCGACCTCACCGGCACCAACCAGCGAACCCATAGGCTGCAGGGGCTGCAGGCGGTCGTCGATGCCTTCCAGCCGACGCATATCTATTGCGACAGCGACCCCGCCAGCATGATGGTGCGGCAGGCCAAGAAAGTGGCGCCGAACGCGCGGCTGTGGTCGCTCACCGCCGAGAATATGCCGCAGAGCCTCGGCATCGACCTCAGAAAGGCGGCCGAAACCCGCAACCCTGCCGGCATCGCCTCGGCGCTGGTCAAGGCGTGGCTCCGCCGCTCGGCGCGCCGCAAAGTCGACCGCGTGCTGACGCTCAGCAAGGACGGCACCGCGCTAATCGAGGCGATGGGGCTGACCGCGACGCAGGTCCCGATCGGCTTCGACCCCCGCCTTTTCCAGCCCTTGCCCGAGGCCGAACGTGCCGCGGTGCGCGCCGAACTCGGCCTCACCCGGCCAGTGATCGCCTATTTCGGGCGCCAGACCCCCGAAAAGGGCATCCATGTCCTGATCGACGCGCTCGACCGCATCCGTGACTGCCCCTGGCAGTTCCTGATCGACGATTTCATCGGCGCCTCGGGCTACACCGCGCAGCTCCAGGCGCAGATCGAGCGGCTCGGACTATCCGATCGCGTGACTTTTTTCGAATCCCGGCACGAAGACATGGCGCGTTACATGAACGCGGCCGACATCGTCGTGCTGCCGTCGCTCAGCACCCCCAAATGGAAGGAGCAGTACGGCCGCGTCATCCAGGAAGTGATGGCGTGCGGTCGCACCATCGTCGGCAGCCGATCGGGGGCGATCCCCGAAGTGATGGGCGGGCAGGGGCATTTGTTCGACGAAGGCGACGTTGCCGGCCTCGCGAAACTGCTCGGCGATCTGCTCGACAAGGGGCAATATGCCGATGAAGCGGCGCGAAGCTACGCGCTGGCGAACCTGTCGGTGAACCGTCAGGCCGAGATCATGGCCGGCCATCTGCGCGCGGAAACCTGACCCGCACTTTTCCGGGTGCGGAACCCTATGCCTTTCGCCACGTTGCGAAAAGCGACGACGGCAGCGATCGATACAGGGCCGATCAATCGCGCAGGCAGGGGGCATGGGTTCTGCATCGCACCGCAAGTCATCGCAAAACCGCCAGAATCTGGTTGCACCGCTGCGCGTCAGCGGACAGAAGCGCATCTGGTAGCGGGCAGCAGATGCAAGATTCTGAAAAATTTCGCGAATTGATCCGCCGGACCGCGACGACGACGTCGCTGCGTCCAACGCTCGCGCTGTCGGCATCCTTGCTCTGCCTCGCCGCAACGACCGCGCATGGGCAAGTGGCGCCGCAGCCGCCACCGGTCACCGAAACGATCGCTCCCGACGCCGCGCCCGAAACCGAGCTGGCTAAGCCCACCCCGCCGCCGCCCGATGCGGTTTTCCCGGCGGTCGAACCGATCATCGAGGATGACGAGTTCGAGCGCGCCATCCCTCCAATTTCGGCCGAGGACGATCCCGAACTCGGCGTCCCGCTCGAATCGATCGCCGAATTCGAACGCCGGCAGGCGGCAAAGGCCGCGACGCAAGGTGAAGCGCCGCCCGGCTCCGAACCCGCGCCAACCCCGGCGCTGGCCGACGGCGATGCGGTCGAGGCGATCGGCGACGCGCCGATCAGCGACACCGAACTCGCCGCGCCGCTGCCCCCGCTCGAAAGCTTCAACGTCGAACCGGTCGAATTCGCCGAGCCCGAATCCGCCGACGAAACGGTCAAGATCGCCTACACGGTTCAGGTCAACGGCCTTGCGCCCGCTGATGACGGCACCGACGCCGACCTCGCCGACCTGTTCGGCGACCTGTCGGCGCTCTACGATGGCGATGGCGAAGCCGCCAATGCGTCGATGGTCCGCGCCCGCCTGACCGCCGATGCCGACCTGATGCGGCGTATCCTCGCCTCGGAGGGCTATTATGACGCCCAGGTCGAAACGCGGATCGACCGCAGCGGCGGCGGCGACAATGACGGCACTGATCGCGGGAACCGAACCGCGGATGGCCCCGCCGCCACAACCACGCAGGGTCAGTCCGGGCGTCCGCGGTCGCTGGTCGCGATCATCGATGTCGTGCCGGGACAGCGCTACACCCTCTCCGACATCGTCATCAACGCCGCGCCGACGGTGCCGCCAACGCTGATCAAGGATAATTTCCCGCTGGCGATCGGCGAACCGATCGTCGCGCAACGCGTCCAAGGGGCCGAGGCGGCGATCGCGCTCAAACTGCCCGAGGAGGGCTATCCGTTCGCGGTCGTCGGCCAGCGCGACATATTGCTCGACGGGGCGACCGGCGACGGGGTCTATACCTTGCCCGTCGATATCGGCCCGCGCGCGCGCTTCGGCGGCTTCGAAACGGCCGGCAAGCTGGCGTTCGATGTCGAACATGTCGAACTGCTGGCGCGGTTCAAGCGCGGCGACCTTTATGACAGCCGTAGGGCTGACGATCTGCGTCAGGCGCTCGTCGCGACCGGGCTATTCTCGACCGTGTCGGTCGAACCACAAAAGACCGGTGAAAGCGCAGGCGACGACACCGAGTTCGTCACGATGCTGGTGACGCAGGAGGCGGGGCCGCCGCGCACCCTCGCCGCCAGTGCGGGCTATGGCACCGGTCAGGGTATCCGGGTCGAGGGAAGCTGGACTCACCGCAACCTGTTCCCGCCCGAAGGCGCGCTGATCGTCCGCGGCATCGCGGGAACGCAGGAACAGGCGCTGGGCGTCACCTTCCGCCGCTCGAACGCCGGGCGCCGCGACCGCACCTTCGAACTGGTCGGCGAAGCATCGCGCAGCAACTACAACGCGTTCGAGGCGCTGACCGGGCGTGTCGGTTTCCGCGTCAGCCGCGAATCGACGCCGATCTGGCAGAAAAAGATCACCTATGCCTATGGCCTCGATCTGATCGCCACGAGTGAAGACGACTACAGCTTCCTCCTCGGCGCGCGCGACCGCAGCCTCTATTATATCGCGGGCTTGTCGGGCCAAGTCGGCATCGACCGCAGCGACAATCTTCTTAACCCGAGCAAGGGGTTCCGCGTCACCACGCTGATCCAGCCCGAGGGCTCGCTCAGCGGCAGCTTCTCGCCCTATGCCCGCGTCCGGATCGATGCGAGCGGCTATTATCCGGTGACCGACAGCGTCGTGCTCGCGGGGCGCGTCCGCGTCGGCTCGATCCTCGGTGCATCGCGCGAAAATCTCGCGCCGTCGCGGCGCTTCTATGCCGGCGGCGGCGGCTCGGTGCGCGGTTTCGGTTATCAGGAACTGGGGCCGAAAGACCCGAACAACGATCCGATCGGGGGCCGCAGCGTCAACGAGGCGGCGGTCGAGGCCCGCTATCGTTTCGGCAACTACGGCATCGTGGGCTTCGTCGACGCGGGGCAGGTCTATCGCGGCTCGACCCCGGATTTTTCGAACCTGCGCTACGGTGTCGGCATCGGCGGGCGGTTCTACACCAATTTCGGTCCGATGCGCCTCGACATCGCGACCCCGATCGATCGCCAGCCGGGTGAAGGCCGGGTCAGCGTCTATGTCTCGATCGGGCAGGCTTTCTGATGGCCGACGACGCCGCCTTCGACGACAGCCCGCCGCCGCCAAAGGCAAAGCCGTCCTGGCCGCGCCGCATCGCGCGCGGCGTCGGCCTCACGATCGTCGGCCTGATCGCGCTGATCGGGCTCTTCCTCATCGGACTCAACAGCGATGCCGGGCGGCGTTTCGTCGTCACCCAGATCGAAAAATATGAATTCGAAAACGGGATGAAGATCGGCATCGGCCGGCTCGACGGCTCGCTCTATGGCGCGATGTCGATCCGTGAACTCACCTTGTCCGATACCAAAGGGGTCTTCCTGCGCTCGCCCGAGGTCAAGGTCGACTGGCGACCCTTTGCGTACCTGTCGAACCATGTCGACATCCGCTCGGCGACCGCGCTGACGATGACGCTGGCACGGATACCCGCGTTCAAGCCGGTTCCCGATACCGGCGAACCCTTGCTGCCCGACCTCGATATCGATGTCGCGAAAGTACAGGTCGACCGCTTCATCTTCGAACCCGCCGTCGCGGGCGAACGGCAGGAAGCGCGCATCACCGGCAAGGTCGCGATCGCCGACCGCCGCGCACAGGTCACCGCCAACGCCGAAACGGTCGGGGGCAAGGCGAAGGGCGACAAGCTCGCGCTGATCCTCGACGCCGTGCCCGAGACGAACCGGCTGTCGATCGACATGGACATCAACGCGCCGCAGGGCGGTGTGCTCGCGGCGATGGGTGGATTCAAGGAGCCGCTGACCGCGAAACTCTCGGGTAAGGGTGACTGGAAGGTCTGGAACGGCACGCTCACCGGCAACCTCGGAAGCCAGCCGCTCGCGCGCCTCGGCCTTGCCGCGCGCGACGGGGTGTTCGCGGTCAAGGGCACGGCCCGGCCGTCGCGCCTGCTCGCCGCCGGCCCCGTCGCCGACATGCTCGGCACCGAAACCGCGATCGACCTCACCGCCCGGCTGGCCGAGCGCAAGGTCGGTCTCGACGGCCGCATTTCGTCCGACGCCGCGCGCGTCGGACTCAGCGGCGGTATCGACCTCGGCACCAGCCGTTATGACGGGTTGCAGGTCGCCTTCGTGCTGCTCAAGCCCGGCGCGATCGCCCCTTATGTGCGCGGCAGCGGGCTGCGCGCGCAAGCCCGGCTCGACGGCGAATTCCGCCTGCCGACGGTCGAATATCAGGCGAATGCGACCAGCCTCGCGGTCAACG
>NZ_JBWKVQ010000002.1:846176-1272381 GCF_059421785.1 Sphingopyxis sp. GW821-FHT02C12 | reverse complement strand
AACGACATCGTCATCGAGGCGCTGACCCTGTCGGGCAAGGCGCGCGTCGATCCCGACCAGATCTTCATCCCCGTCGCGTTCCGCCTGCCGACGGTCGAATATCAGGCGAATGCGACCAGCCTCGCGGTCAACGACATCGTCATCGAGGCGCTGACCCTGTCGGGCAAGGCGCGCGTCGATCCCGACCAGATCTTCATCCCCGTCGCGGGCCGCGCCAGCCGCATCCGCGGCCTCGACACCGTCGCCGGCGGCACGTTGGTTCAGGTGAGCCTCAACGGCGACCTCGCGTACAAGGACGGCCGCCTGCTCAGCGACAACATGCGCCTGCGGTCGAGCCGGATCGACGCCAAGGCGATCCTGATCGCCGACCTCAACCGCGGTTTCTACACCGGCGCCATCGATGGGCGGATCGACGATTATCGTATCGAAAGCGTCGGCATCTTCGACATCGACACCGACGCCGACCTCAAGACCGCGGCCAACGGCGGGTTCGAAATCGTCGGCCGCGTTCGCGCGCGCTCGACCCAGCTCTTCAACTCGGGCGTCCGCAATGTCCTCGGCGGCAACGCCGTGGCGTCGAGCGACGTGCGCTACGGCACCGATGGGATCATTCGCTTCGCCAACCTGCGCCTCAACGCACCCCTGATGCGCGTGACCAGCGGGCAGGGGAGCTATAGCCCGAACGGCCAGATCAACCTGACCGCCCGCGCGTCCTCGACCGAATATGGCCCGCTCGGCCTGCAACTCGCGGGCACGATCACCGATCCGCGCGCGACGCTCACCGCCGATCGCCCGGGCCTCGGCATTGGGCTCCAGAACCTCGTCGCGCGGATCACCGGCGCAACCGGCGGCTACCGCCTCGCCGCAACCGGCGACACCGACTATGGCCCGCTCGCCGCCGACGTCGTGCTGCTCACCGCCAAGGGGCCGCTGACGATCGATATCGAGCGCGGCGACCTGTCGGGCATCGGTTTCAAGGGACAGCTCGTGCAGAGCGCCGCCGGCCCCTTCGTCGGCCAGCTCGACGCCTCGGGACAAGGATTGGGCGGCCTTGTCCGGTTGAGTGCAGCGGGCCAATATCAGGCGGCGGCGATCAACGTGCGCGCCAACAATGTCGTGCTGCCCGGGCCGGCCCAACTCGCGATCGGCTCGGCGATCGTCGATGCCGATGTCATCCTCTACGACCAGCCGCGCATCATCGCCGACATCCAGATCGCCCAGACGCGCATTCGCGAATTCGATATCGCCGTAGGCCGAGTCAAGATCGATTACCAGAACGGCACCGGCAAGGCGCAGGCGCTGGTCGAGGGGACGAGCGGCGTGCCGTTCCGCGTCGCCGCCAATGCCGATCTCCAGCCGAACCTGTGGCGCGCGTCGGTGCAGGGCCGCGCCACCGGCATCAATTTCCGCACCACCAGCCCGGCGCGCGTCATCCCCGGCAAGGACGGGTATGAACTGCTGCCCACCAACATCGATTTCGGCCGCGGCAGCAGCGCGCGGCTCGCGGGGCGGTTTGGCGACGGCATCATGGTCCAGAGCCGGCTCGACCGCGTCAATCTCGCGATGCTCAACGCCGTCTACCCCGACCTCGGCCTCGGCGGCCGCGCGACGGGCAGCCTCGATTTCGAACAGGCCAGCGCCGACAGCTTCCCGCGCGCCGACGCACGCCTGACGATCACCGGCTTCACCCGCACCACCGCCGCGACGGTCAGCCAGCCGGTCGACGTCAATTTCGCCGGCAAGCTGCTCGCCGACGGCGGCGAGGCCAGCGCGGTGATGCGCAAGCGCGGCAGCGTCATCGGTCGCCTCCAGGCCTCGCTGCGTCCGCTGCCCCCCGGTGCCGGCACCTGGATGACCCGCCTGCAGGCCGCGCCGCTCAGCGGCGGCATCCGCTACAACGGCCCCGCCGACACGCTCTTCTCTTTCGTCGGGTCGGGCGACCAGCGTATCGCCGGGCCGATCGGCGTCGCCGCTGACTTCAGCTGCCGCCTGATGGCCCCCTGCCTGAACGGGGTCGTGCGCGGCAATGCGCTGACCTATGAGAATCTGACCTATGGCACGCGGCTGACCAACATGGTCGTCAACGGCCGCTTCTCGGGCGACCGCCTCGAAATCGAACAGATGACCGCGACCGCCGGCGACGGCACCGTCAAGGCGTCGGGCTATGTCAGCCTTGCCGCGGCGAGCGGCTATCCGATGAAGATCGACGCCGTACTCGACAACGCCCGCCTCGCGCGCAGCGACAATCTGGCGGCGCGCGCCACCGGCAATTTGACGCTCGAAAAGGTCGCGGGTCAGACCGCGCTGCTCTCGGGCGATCTCCGCCTCCCCGAAACGCGCTACAAGATCGTCCGTCAGGGCGCCGCGAGCGTGCCCGTTCTCACCGGCGTCCGCCGCAAGCCGCCCGCGGGGCGCCAGCGGATCAGCGGCGACGGCATGGCCGCGGTGGGCGGCAGCCTGTTCGACCTGATCCGCCTCGACGTCCGCCTGCGCGCCGGCGACGAAATCTATGTCAGCGGCATGGGTCTCGAATCCGAATGGATGGCCGACGTCACGCTGAAGGGCACGACGGAAGCGCCGCGCGTCACCGGCGAGATCGAACTGGTGCGCGGGACGCTCGGTTTCGCGGGCCGCTCGTTCGACCTCGAAGAGGGCAGGGTGACCTTCCCGACCGGCGATGCCTATGATCCGTCGATCCGCCTGATCGCGAGCGACACGTTCGACGAGGTCACTGTCACCGTCAACGTGTCGGGCCGCGCCCAGAACCCGCAGATCGCCTTCTCCAGCGTCCCCGGCCTGCCGCAGGACGAGATCGTGTCGCGCATCCTGTTCGGTGATTCGATCACCGCGTTGTCGCCGCTGCAGGCGGTCCAGCTTGCCGCTTCGCTCAACAGCCTGCGCGGCAGCGGTGGCCTCAGCCCGCTCGGCGCGCTACAATCGGCGACCGGCATCGACCGCCTCCGGGTGCTCAGCCCCGACGATACGCAGGGGCGCGGCACCGCGCTCGCGGCGGGCCAGCACATCACCAACGATATCTATATCGAGGTGATCACCGACGGCCGCGGCTACACCGCGACCCAGCTCGAAATCAGCCTGACCCCGGCGCTGTCGATCCTCAGCCAGGCCGGCGGATCGGGCCAGACCAATTTCAGCGTCCGCTACCGCAAGGATTATTGATGCGCGCCGCGCTCCTCCTGCTGCCCCTGCTCCTCGCCGCCTGCAAGGAGGAGCCGAAGTTCGAGGATCGCTTCGACAAGGCGGCAAAGGAAATCGACGCGCGCGCCAAGGCAATGGACGCCGACATCGCGGCGGCGGACAAGGCGGCGAAGGATGCGGGGGAGGCGGAACCAAAAGCCTTGCCTCCCGAAGCGTCCCCGTCTAACCCCGCCCCGTCATCTGGGGAGTAGCCAGCCGTCCGTTCAGGACGGGCCATCGTGTCAACATACTCGGTCGAGAGGCCGTGGTGCGGTGGAAGCGGGAACACCGCTTGGGCGAGACCAATGGCATCGACCCCACGTCCGGGCCGGGCGGCGGGTATCGATGTCCGTTGGAATCGCAACGCCGCCCGGCCCCGGAGTCTATCCATGGAAGCCCTCTTCACCTCGACCGCCGTCGTCGCGCTCGCCGAAATCGGCGACAAGACGCAATTGCTCGCGATCCTGCTCGCGACGCGCTTCAACAAGCCGGTGCCGATCATCTTCGGCATTCTCTTCGCCACCCTCGCCAACCACGCGCTCGCCGCGCTGCTCGGCGCGTCCGCGGCGTCGTTTCTTGACAGCCCGGTCTTCCGCTATGCCATCGGCCTCAGCTTCATCGCGATGGCGGCATGGACCCTCGTCCCCGACAAGCTCGACGACGATGAAGCCCCCAAGCCGCGCTTCGGCGCCTTCCTGACCACGCTCGTCGCCTTCTTCCTCGTCGAAATGGGCGACAAGACGCAGGTCGCGACGATCGCGCTCGGCGCCCAATATCACAGCGTGCTGCTCGTCACGACCGGCACCACCCTCGGCATGATGATCGCCAATGTCCCGGCGATCTTCCTCGGCCACGAACTGCTCAAGCGCGTCAATCTCGACACGGTGCGCAAGGTCGCCGCCGTACTTTTCCTCGTCATCGGCATCTGGGTGCTGATACAGGCGGCCGGCCTGTTCGGCTGACGCCGCAGGGAAGGAGAAGGCGATGAACTATCTCTATCTGGCGCTGGCGATCGTCGCGGAGGTCATCGCGACCTCGTGCCTCAAATGGTCGGCGGGCTTCACCAAATTGCTGCCGTCGGTCGTCACCGTCGTCGGCTATGCCATCGCCTTCTATTTCCTCTCGCTCACCCTGCGCACCATCCCGACCGGCATCGCCTATGCGATCTGGTCGGGGGCGGGCATCGTGCTGATCGCCGCCGTCGCCTGGGCGTTTCAGGGCCAGAAGCTCGATGCGCCCGCGATCGTCGGTATGGGGTTGATCATCAGCGGCGTCGCGGTGATGAACCTCTTCTCGAAGGTCAGCGCGCATTGATGCGTCTGCGGCTGTTCATGACAGGCAATATAGGGTAGGGGGCTATCCCATGTCGCATCTGAAACCCAACAAGGATCAACTCCTTGCTCGCGTCCGCCGGATCGCCGGACAAGTCGCCGCGATCGAAAAGGCGATCATCGACGACGCCAGTTGTTCGGCGGTGCTGCACCATGTCGCGGGAGTTCGCGGGGCGGTCCTCGGGCTCGCCGACGAACTGGTCGAGGACCATGTCCGCGAACATCTCGCGCGTCCGGGACTCACCGACGCGGAGCGCAGCGAAGCGGCGGACGAGCTGCTGACGGTCATCCGGCGCTACGGCAAATAGGGGCGGCACAATGTCTTTCGATAGCCAGGTCGACGACCTCACCCACGACCATGTCTTCCTCGGCCCCGGCCACGACGAAAACGGCCGCCGCACCCTGTGGGTGGTCGCGATCACCGCGGTGATGATGGTCGCCGAAATCGTCGCGGGGATCGCCTACAACTCGATGGCGCTGCTCGCCGACGGCTTTCATATGGCGACCCACGCCGGCGCGCTCGGCATTGCCGCCATCGCATATGCTTATGCGCGCAAACATGCCCGCAACCCGCGCTACAGCTTCGGCACCGGCAAGGTCGGCGACCTCGCCGGCTTCGCCTCGGCACTGATCCTCGGCATCGTCGCGCTCGGTATCGCCTTTGAATCGGCGCAACGCCTGCTTGATCCGCGCCCGGTCGACTTCCTCGACGCCACCATCGTCGCCACCATCGGCCTCGTGGTGAACATCGTCTGCGCGGTGCTGCTCGGCGGTGGTCACAGCCATGGTCCGGGGCATAGCCACGGCCATGCGCACCACAATCATGCGCACGACGACCATGATCACCATGGTCACGGCCACGATCACCACCACCACGACCATGCCAAGCCTGCGCGGCACAGCGACAACAATATGCGCTCGGCCTATCTCCATGTCCTCGCCGATGCGCTGACCTCGGTGATGGCGATCGCGGCGCTGCTCGGCGGGCGGTACCTCGGATGGATCTGGCTCGACCCCGTCATCGGCATCGTCGGCGCCGTCGTCATCGCCATCTGGGCCTGGTCGCTGATCCGCGACACCGCGTCGGTGCTGCTCGACAGCAGCGAACCCGCGCTCGAGGCGAAGATCCGCGACACCCTCGAGGCCGAAGGCGACATCCGCCTCGCCGACCTCCACGTCTGGCGCGTCGGCCCCGCCGCGCACGCCGCCATCGTCTCGGTCGATGGCGGCGACTGTAACGCGATCCGCCGGCGGCTGGCGAGCATATCGGAAATCGCCCATCTGACGGTCGAGACGAGGCGCGAGCCGCCGTATTTATCGGTGGATAAAGAGTTGTAAATATGGCCCTATCACCTGCGCGATAGGGCTGCTTTCGATTGTGCCATCGGAAATCCGGCCATATCGTCGATCGGCAATCGGGTGGGGTAGGTCATGATTTCGAGCAACAGCTGTTCCGCCGTGCTGGCCGCGGCGATACTGGCATCCACCTTGTTGGCGCCGACCGCCGTCCAGGCGCGCGACGGCGAAGCCTATGTCCAATATGCGCTCGGGCTCACCGATCCGCTCGACACCGAATTTCGTGTCGATGGCATAAAGCAGGCGAACCGCGTCGATTATCACACCGGCCAGTTCGATACGGCGCTTTCAGTCGGTTACGACTTCGGGACGATCCGCGCAGAGGGTGAGTTCATCGCCCAGCGCAGCCGTATTCACGACTATATCGTCAACGTGCCGACCTTGCTCACCGGTCCCGAAGTCGCGCAGCCGGCGCTCTATCCCGATGTCAAAGGCTATACGCACCGCAAAGCGCTGATGGCGAACATCATCGTCGAAACCGGCGGCAACGGGAAAATCGGCCTTTACGGCGGCCTTGGCATCGGGTTTCAGAATGTGAAAGCCAGCCGCTTCCGCAGCCGCCTGCTGCTCGATCCGTTCATCGACGCATCATCGACCCGGCTGGTCGGACAGGCCATCGTCGGCGCCTATATCCCGTTGTCGAAGAACCTCGACCTTGGCGTCAAATATCGCCTCATCCACGGCGAAGGCTTCAAATATACCAGCATCCAGGGCGGCCAGACCTTCAAGGGCAACTTCGGTTCGCACAGCTGGCTGGGAACGCTGGCCTGGAATTTCTGATTGCCCTCGGCTTTTGGCGGACAGGGTGGGATTCGAACCCACGGTGAGCTTGCACCCACGGCGGTTTTCAAGACCGCTGCCTTAAACCACTCGGCCACCTGTCCTCCGCCCGCGCCATAGCGCGCGCGCGGCTTGCGGCAAGCGAAACCTTGTCCGGCGGCGCGGCGAGCCGGCGGTTCTCCGTCCGCCGCGCTTATGACTCGCTTCATCGGGTCGCAGGCTGGTCATTCAGCGTGCATCTGTGTCAGACCTTGCTTATGGGGTGGGACATGATGCGCACTGCAAGTTTCGGAATCACACGCTTTTTCTCGCTGCTCGCGGCGTTCGTGTCGGCGTGGATGCTCACCGCCTCGGCGCCGCTCCATGCCCAAAGCGGCGACCCCGGCTTCGATACCTATATCCAGTCGCTATGGCCCAAGGCGCAGGCGCGGGGTGTGTCGCGCGCGACCTTCGACCGCGTCACCGCGGGGCTGCGCTATAACGCGCGGGTCGTCGCACTCGACCGCGACAATCTCGGCGCGCCGCCCAGCAACGACACCCCGATCCCCGCTTTCGCGCCGTACAAGGCCAAGCATGTCGACGCCGCGCGCATCGGCGGCGGACGCCGCGTCCACGATCGGCTGCTGCCCTTGCTGTCGCGCATCGAGCAGCGCACCGGGGTGCCGACCAGCATCATGATCGCGATCTACGGCCATGAAACCGCTTACGGCCAGGTCACCGGCAATTTCGACCTGCCCGAGGCGCTGGCGACCCTTGCCTATGAAGGGCGCCGCCGCAGCCTGTTCGAACCCGAATTCCTCGCGACATTGCAGATGGTCGAACAGGGCGTGCCGCGACAGGTGCTCAAGGGCAGCTGGGCCGGCGCCTTCGGCTATCCGCAATTCCTGCCCTCGGTCTATCTGCAGGTTGCCGAGGACGGCGACGGCGATGGCAAGGCGAATATCTGGTCGAGCGAGGCCGATGCGATCGAATCGATCGGCGCCTATCTGCGCCGCGCCGGCTGGCGCGCCGGGCAGCCCTGGGGCGTCGCGGTCAGCGTTCCCGCCGGGTTCAACCGGACGCGCGTCGCCAGCAAGCTCGAACCCACCCGCTGCCCGCGCGTTTTCGCGCGCCACAGCCGCTGGCGCTCTGTCGCCGAATGGCGCGCCGATGGCTTCCAGCTGGCGGGCGGCAATTGGCCCGACGGTCGCGTCCAGGCGACCTTGCTCGAACCCGACGGGCCGGGACGCACCGCTTATTTGCTGACCGGCAATTATCGTGCGATACTCGATTACAATTGTTCCAATTTTTACGCACTGTCTGTGGGGTTGCTGGCGGATGAAATCGATCGGTAATAGGGGGGTCATGCTGGCGGCGACATTGCTGCTGGCGGGTTGCGGAAGTGTCGATGGCAAGCGCGATGGTGGCCCCGTGGCCGGGCCGACGCCCGCACCCGGCGGCGGCGCGCTGGTCGACGGCCCGCCCAAGCTCGGCGCGCCCTTCACGGTGGCCGGCACCACCTACACTCCGTCCGACATCGCCGATTACGACGATGTCGGCTATGCCAGTTGGTATGGCGAGGAACTCACCGGTTCGCCAACCGCGATCGGCGAACCGTTCAATCCCGACGGGATCAGCGCGGCGCACAAGACGCTGCCGTTGCCGAGCTATGTCGAGGTGACCGCGCTCGATACCGGACGCACCATCGTCGTGCGCGTCAACGACCGCGGGCCGATGGCCAATGACCGGTTGATCGACCTGTCGCGCGGCGCCGCACAGCAGCTCGGCCTCACCGGCGGCGTCGCGGCCGTGCGCGTCCGCCGCACCAATCCGCCGATGGCCGAAAAGGCGCAGCTGCGCAGCGGCGGCGCTGTTGGCGAACGGCTTGCGACCCCCGATACGTTGCTCGTCCTGCTCCGCAACAAGCTCAAGGACAGGCCGGCGCCTGCCGGTGTAGTCGCGGCGACCGCGAGCAAACCCACCCCCTCGGCCCCCGCGCCGGGCGGCGACCGTTTCATCGTCGAAGGTCCGGGTGCCAAGCCCGCGAGCAAGCCGGCGACAATCAAGCCCGCCGCCGCGAAACCGGCACCCCCGCCGCCCGTCGCCAAACCCGTTCCCGCCACGACCGGCAGCTATGCCGTGCAGGTCGCCGCCTTCAGCAGCCAGAGCCGCGCCAATGCCGCCGCGAAATCGGTCGGCGGCACGGTGACCAAGGCGGGCAACCTCTGGCGCGTGCGCATGGGGCCCTTCGCCAGCGAGGCCGAGGCGGTGAGCGCCGCCGGCAAGGCCAAGGCCAAGGGGTTCCGCGACGCGCAGGTCCAGCGCGACCGCTGACGCCCGATGACGGGATACCAGCACAGTAAAACAAGGGCAGGGGGCGCGGCCTTGGCGGCGTTCGCGCTGCTGCTCGTCCCCGCCGCCGCGCCCGCCGCCAATCCGCCCGCGAAAAAGGCACCCGCCCAAAAGGCGCCGGCAGCGGTGAGCCGTCCGCTTTACGTCACCCAGGCGCCGATCGTGATGCTCAAGGATCTCGATTCGGGCGCGATCCTGTTTTCGCGCGGCGCCGACAAACGCTTCGCCCCCGCCTCGATGGCCAAGGTGATGACCGCCTATGTCGTCCTCGACCTGATCAAGGCGGGCAAGCTGTCGCGCGACACGGTCTTCACTGTCGACGACGCGACCTGGAAACAATGGAACGCCCGCCGCGGCGGCTCGACGATGTTCCTCCGCGCCCGCGAGAAGGTGAGCGTCGACGAGCTGCTCAAGGGACTGATCACCGTCTCGGGCAATGACGCCGCGACCGCGCTCGCGGTCGGCATCGACGGCAGCGAGGATGCTTTCGTCAAGAGAATGAACGAGGTAGCGAAAAAGATTGATATGAAGTCGAGCCGCTTCGGTACTCCCAGCGGCTGGCCCGACGGCGGCGTCACCAAGGTCTCGGCGGCCGACCTGATCACGCTCGCCGACCGGCTGATCCGCGACCATCCTGCGGGATATGCGCGCTATTTCTCAATTTCCAGCCTCCGGCACGGCAAATCGCCCGATGGCAAGCCGATCGTCCAGCCGAACCGCAACCCGATCCTCGGACGGTTCGCGGGGGCCGACGGGCTCAAGACCGGCCACACCGCCGACGCCGGCTATTGCTTCCTCGGCTCGGCGAAGCGCGACGGGCGCCGCCTGATCATGGTCGTCGCGGGGATGAGCAGCGAAAAGGCGCGCCGCGACGAGGCCGAGCGGCTGATGGCCTGGGGCTTCGATGCCTGGGAAGGGCGTGAGATCGTCCCCGCCGGCGCCAAGGTCGGCCAGATCGACGTGGGGCAGGGGGCAAGGCCCACCCTTGCCGCCGAAGCCGCCATCCCGGTCCGCATGACCGTGCCCGCGGGCTATCGGGGCGGCTATCGCGCGACCGTGCGCAGCCAGAGTCCGCTCGCCGCGCCGATCGCGCGCGGCACCCGTGTCGCCGACCTTATCGTTACACCCGACGGCCTGCCGCCGCAAATCACGCCGCTACTCGCCGCGACCGATGTGGGGGAGGGCGGCTGGCTCGACCGCGCGCGCACCGGCTTCTACCGGCTCACCGGACTGTGAGCGGCCGCTTCATCACGCTCGAGGGCGGCGAGGGGGTCGGCAAGTCGACCCAGATCCGCGCCCTCGCCGCCGCGCTCGCCGCGCGCGGGGTCGATGTCGTGACCACCCGCGAACCCGGCGGCAGCCCCGGCGCCGAGGCGATCCGTACCCTGTTGATGGAAGGCAGCGACGACCGCTGGGACGCGCGCAGCGAGGCTTTGCTCTTCGCCGCCGCGCGCGCCGACCATGTCGCGCGCACCATCCGCCCGGCGCTGGCACGCGGCGCGTGGGTCCTCTGCGACCGCTTCGTCGACTCATCGCGCGCCTATCAGGGCGCCGGCGGCGGGCTGACCGATGCCGACATCCTCACCCTCCATCGCATCGGCTCCGAAGGCCTGCTTCCCGACCGCAGCTTCCTGCTCACCGTCGACACCGACGAGGCCGCGAGGCGTCTCTTGGTCCGTGACGCCGCCGGCGCCGACCGTATGGGCAGCAAGTCCGCCGACTATCAGGCGCGCCTCTCCGCGCGCTTCGCCGCGATCGCCGCCGCCGAACCGGGTCGCTGGCGCGTTGTCGCCGCCGAGGGTTCAGCCGACGCCGTGACGTCAGCCATCCTCGTGGACCTCGAACCATGGCTCTGATCGGGCATCAGGACGCCGAATGCGCTTTCCTCGAATCCTGGGCCGCCGGGCGGCTCCATCACGCCTGGCTCCTCGCCGGGCCCCAGGGCATGGGCAAGGCCGCCTTCGCCGCGCGCGCCGCGCGCTTCCTCGTCACCCATGACAAGGGCGGGGCGAGCGCCGCGATCCCGCTCGACGACCCCGGCGATACCGCCGCCGACCGCCTCGTCGCCGCGGGCAACCATCCCGAGATTCTCCACCTCAACCGACAGGTGAAGGACAAGGGCAAGGACCTCGCGCGCAACATCACGATCGACCAGGTGCGCGAGCTGAAAACCCGTCTTCACTTCTCGCTGTCGCTCGGCGACTGGCGCGTCATCATCGTCGACGCGATCGACGATCTGGAGCCTGCCGCGTCCAACGCTCTGCTCAAGACGCTCGAGGAACCGCCGGCGCAGACCGTCTTCATCCTGATCAGCCACTCGCCGGGGCGCCTGCTCCCGACAATTCGCTCGCGGTGCAGAACGGTGCGTTTTCAACCGGTTGATCATGACGTCATGACGGCGTGGCTGCACGAATTGCGCCCGATGGCCGATATGGCCGAGCTTCGCGCCACCGTCGCCGCGTCGGGCGGCGTCCCCGGCAAGGCGCTCGCGCTGATCGACAGCGACGTCGGCGCGATGGAAAAGAAGCTGCTCGCCATCGCCAGCTCGGGCGACCCCGGCAATCGCCTGCGAGAAGCGCTCGCGCGCGAGGTCGGCGGCACCGCCAACCGACCCAAACTCGAACTCGTCATCGACATCGTCCCCGGCCTGCTCGCCCGCATCGCACGCGAGCGGCCGATTGCCGAGATCGCGCCGGTGCTCGCGCAATGGGACAGGGTGCAACGCACCGTTCGCGATGCGATCCGCGGGTCGTATGACGGCGCGATGGTTGGGTTCGAGATCGGCAATTGCCTCGCCGAACTGGCGCCGCGCGGCATGCCGGCGCGCTGACGCGGGGGAAGGGGCCACTTCCCCTTCCGCCCCGCACCCGCTAAGGCGCGGCCATGTCCGAAACCAACACCCCTTTCTACATCACCACCGCGATCAGCTACCCCAATGGCCGCCCGCATATCGGCCACGCCTATGAGGCGATCGCGACCGATGTCATGGCGCGGTTCCAGCGCGCCCGCGGCCGCGACGTGCGGCTGACCACCGGCACCGACGAACATGGCCTCAAAATGTTTCAGACGGCGCGCGACCAGGGGCGCCCGACGATCGAACTTGCTGACGAAATGTCGGGGTATTTCCGTGAGATGTATGCCAAACTGAATATCAGTTTCGACCATTTCATGCGCACATCCGACCCCGCGCATCACGCCGCGTCGCAGGCCTTGTGGCGCGCGATGGAAGCCAATGGCGATCTCTATCTCGACCGCTACGAGGGCTGGTATTCGGTCCGCGACGAGGCCTTTTATGATGAAAGCGAACTGATCGCGGGGGAAGGGGAGGCCAAGCTCTCGCCGCAGGGGACCGCGGTCGAATGGACCGTCGAAGAAAGCTGGTTCTTCCGCCTCTCGGCCTATCAGGACAAGTTGCTCGCGCTCTATGAGGCGAACCCCGATTTCATCCGCCCCGAAAGCCGCCGCAACGAAGTGCTGCGCTTCGTCGAGGGCGGGCTCAAGGATCTCAGCGTGTCGCGTACCAGCTTCGACTGGGGGGGGCCGGTGCCGGGATCGCCTGGCCATGTCATGTATGTCTGGGTCGATGCGCTGACCACCTATATGTCGGCGCTCGGCTATCCCGATACCGACAGAGAATGGGGCAAATTCTGGCCCGCCGACATCCATATGATCGGCAAGGATATCGTTCGTTTTCATACGGTTTACTGGCCGGCCTTCCTGATGAGCGCCAATCTGCCTTTGCCCAAACAGGTGTTCGGACACGGCTTCCTGCTCAACCGCGGCGAAAAGATGTCGAAATCGCTCGGCAACGTCGTCGATCCGATGACCCTCGCCGACACCTTCGGGGTCGACCCGCTGCGCTATTATCTGCTCCGCGAAGTCAGCTTCGGCCAGGACGGCACCTATTCGGCCGAGGCGATCGTGCGCGCCGCCAACGCCGATCTCGCGAACAGCTTCGGCAATCTGGCACAGCGTAGCTTGTCGATGATTTTCAAGAATTTGGGCGGTGAACTTTCCGTCATACCAGAAAATGCGGAGGCGGACGCGGACTTGCTTGCCACCGTGAAAATTGCCTGCGCTTCGGAACTTCCGCGCGAGTTTGAGAAACTGAATTTTTCAGTCGGCATTGAGGCTTGGCTGAGGGCAGTTTTTGCATGCAATCAGTACGTGGATGAAATGGCCCCTTGGGCGCTGCGCAAGACCGATCCTGAGCGAATGGCCGCTGTGCTCATGATTCTCTTCATCGCCGTTCGCGACCTCGCGATCGCCATCCGCCCGGTCGTGCCAGCCGCCGCCGACAATCTGCTCGACCAGATGGGCATCGCGGCCGACGCGCGCGACTTTGCGGCGCTCGCCGACACCGACTGGCTCGCCAGGCTAGCGGGCAGCGGCTTCACCGTCGGCCAGCCCGTCCCGATTTTCCCGCGTCTCGAACTGCCCGAGGGGGAAGGGGAATGATCGCCCCCATAAACTTCGTCATTGCGAGCGAAGCGAAGCAATCCAGGGCGGCCTTGCGCCACCCTGGATTGCTTCGTCGCTACGCTCCTCGCAATGACGAGAACATGGACATCATCTGATGCTCGTCGATTCGCACTGCCACCTCAACTACAAGGGGCTTGCCGAACAGCAGGGCGAGGTGCTGGCGCGCGCCCGCGACCGCGGCGTCACCGCGATGCTCAACATCGCGACGCGCGAAAGCGAATGGGACGATGTGCTCGCCGCCGCCGAGGCGAACCGCGACGTCTGGGCCAGCGTCGGCATCCATCCGCACGACGCCGACCACCATCCCGACGTCGACACCGCGAAGCTCGTCGAGCGCGCCGCGCACCCGCGCGTCATCGGAATCGGCGAAACCGGGCTCGACTATTATTACGACAAGAGCGACCGGCAACGGCAGCGGGACAGTTTCCGCCGCCACATCCACGCGTCGCAGGCGACCGGCCTGCCGATCATCGTCCACACCCGCGATGCCGAGGAAGATACGCTCGCGCTGCTCGGCGAGGAGATGGGCAGGGCGACATTCCCCGGCGTGATCCACTGCTTCACCGCCAGCGACGATTTTGCAAGGCAGGCCCTGGCGCTCGGCCTCTATATCTCGATCTCGGGCATCGTGACCTTCAAGAACGCCGCCGATCTTCAGGCCACCGCGCGGTGGCTACCGCAGGATCGGCTGCTGATCGAAACCGATTCCCCCTTCCTTGCCCCCGTCCCGCACCGCGGCAAGACCGGCGAACCGGCTTTTGTCGCCGACACCCTCGCCTATCTCGCCGATCTGCGCGGCGAGGACAGGGCGGTCCTGGGCGCCGCGACAAGCGCAAATTTCTACCATTTGTTCAGCAAGGCGGCGCCATGACGTCACGTCTGGCATGAAGGCCGCACTATGAAAGTTCGCATCCTGGGTTGCGGTACCTCGTCGGGGGTGCCGCGGATCGGCAATGACTGGGGGCAGTGCGATCCCGACAATCCGCGCAACCTGCGCAGTCGCTCGTCGATCCTGATCTCCTTGGGCGGTTTCCGCCTGCTCGTCGACACCAGCCCCGACATGCGGCTGCAACTGCTCGATGCCGAGGTCGGGGCGGTCGATGGCATCATCTGGACCCACGAACATGCCGACCACTGCCATGGCCTCGACGACCTGCGCCAGATCATGCATCTGCGCGGCTCGCAGGTGCCGGCTTACGCCCGCAACCATGTGCTCGACACGCTCAAATGGCGCTTTACCTACGCCTTTGCAGGGAACGCCGGCTATCCGGCGTTGGTCGATCCGATCGACCTGCTCGACCATCAATCGATCGGCCCCCTTGAGGTGTCGGCGATCGAAATGCCGCACGGCCCGATCAAGGCCAGCGGACTCATCTTCAGCGATGGTGTCCACAAGATCGGCTATGCGACTGATTTCTCGAAATTTACTGACGAAATGGTCGATTTTTTCCAGGGTGTCGATCTGTTCGTGATCGACGCGCTGCGCCGCTATCCGCACCCGACACATCCGCATCTGGCCATGTCGCTCGCGGCGCTGGAAAAGGTTGGAAATCCGCGCGCGATCATCACCCATATGGACAATACGATGGATTACGACGACCTTGCAGGCGAACTGCCGCCGGGCGTCGAGCCGGGCTATGACGGGCTGGAGGTGCAGTTGTGACCGACATGGGCGTCAATCTGATCTGGGGGATCGGTTCGCTGGCGCTGGTGGTCAGCGCACTCGTCGCGCGCCAATTGCCGATGAAGGACTGGATCAAGATGGCACTGGCCTGGATCGCGATCTTCGGACTGATTTTCCTCGTGATCCGAACATGGCAGGCCGTGACGTGACTTATGCTTAGGGCCTCGTCATTGCGAGGAGCGAAGCGACGCGGCAATCTAGGGCGGGCATGAACCGCTCTGGACTCCTTCGTTCGCCCGCAATGACGAACGATTGGGAAAGCAGTCGCCCGCTACCTATCGATCAATTTAACATAATATATATTATCGGATAAACCTATGTCCCAAGGCACGACCAAATCCCCCGCATCCCCCATGGCCCGCCTGCTTGGCGTCATGGCCCGCTTGCGCGACCCCGACGGCGGCTGCGAATGGGATCTGGCGCAGGACTTCTCGACCATCGCGCCCTATACGATCGAGGAAGCCTATGAAGTCGCCGACGCGATCGCCGGCGGCAACCCCGCGGCGATCTGTGACGAGCTAGGCGACCTGTTGCTTCAGGTCGTCTTTCACAGCCAGATCGCGGCCGACGATGGCCTGTTCACCTTCGACGATGTCGCGACCGCGATCTCCGACAAGATGGAGCGCCGCCATCCGCATATCTTCGGTGACGCCACGACGTCCGATGTGCGGCTGCAATGGGAAGCGATCAAGGCGAACGAACGCGCCGCCGACGGTCCCAAGGGTGCGCTCGACGGCGTTGCGCTGTCGCTGCCGGCGTTGCTCCGCGCCGAAAAGCTCCAGTCGCGCGCCGCGCGCGTCGGGTTCGACTGGCCCGATGCCGATGGCCCGCGCGACAAGATCGCCGAGGAACTTGCCGAAGTGGCCGCGGCGACCAACGAACAGGAACGCCATGAAGAGGTCGGCGACCTGCTCTTCGCGGTCGTCAACTATGCCAGTAAGCTCGGAGTCGATGCCGAGAGTGCGCTGCGTGACGCCAACATGAAGTTCGCAAGACGCTTTGCCGCCATGGAAGACCGCGTGGGTGGAACGCTGGACGGCCTGTCGCTCGACGCGCAGGAAGCGCATTGGCAGGCGGTCAAGGCGTCGGAGCGGTCCTAGCCGGCCACAGCCGTTCGAACCGCGCCTTGTCCGCAGGATCGAGCCGCACCGTCAACACATGACCGTCGCCCTGCGGCTCGTCGCCCAGCACTTCGCCGCGCGCGTGAAGCCACGCTGCCGCTTCGCCATGGTCGTAGCCGAGGAAAATGCGTTCGACCCTGTGCAGCGCGGTCAATTGCGACGCCATGAGCGTCCGGGCCGCTTCGACGCCCTCGCCGCTGACCGCCGAGATGACCGCGACGTCACTCCGCCGCGCCGCCATCTCTTCGATCGCCGTGCGCTCATCGGAATCGGCGGTGTCGATCTTGTTCCATATCTCGATCTGCGGAATGACCGCGGGCGCATCGGCGCCCCCTTCCCCACCGTCCTGCGGGCCGTTGACGCCCAGCGAATTGAGGATTGCGACAACATCGGCATATTGCGCCTCGCTGTCGGGATGCGCGATGTCGCGGACATGGACGATCAGGTCGGCTGTGGTCACTTCCTCCAGCGTCGCGCGAAACGCCGCGACCAATTCGGTCGGCAGGTCGGACACGAAACCGACGGTGTCGGACAAGATCGCCTTGTCGATGCCGGGCAGCCGGATCTCGCGCATCGTCGGGTCGAGCGTCGCGAACAGCATATCTTCCGCCATGACGTCACTTCCCGTCAAGCGATTGAAAATCGTCGATTTTCCGGCATTGGTATAGCCGACGAGCGCGACCACCGGCCAGGGCGCCCGCTGGCGCTTGGCGCGCTGCAACTGCCGCGTCCGCTTGGCATCCTCCAGGCTGCGGCGGATACGCGCCATCCGGTTGCGGATCATCCGGCGGTCGGCCTCGATCTGGGTTTCGCCGGGGCCGCCGAGGAAGCCGAAGCCGCCGCGCTGGCGCTCGAGGTGGGTCCAGCTGCGCACCAACCGCCCCGCCTGATAGTCGAGATGCGCCAGTTCGACCTGCAGCCGTCCCTCGGCCGTCGCCGCGCGCTCGCCGAAAATCTCGAGGATTAATCCCGTGCGATCAATGACCTTGGTCCCGAACGCGGTCTCCAGATTGCGCTGCTGGATTGCGGTAAGCGCCGCGTCGACAATGACAAGCTGCGCGGCACCTTCGCCAACTTCGGCCTTGATCGCATCGATCTGCCCCACCCCGATCAACGTCGCCGCGCGCGTCTGCCGCAGCCGCAACGGATAAACCGCCACGACCTCCAGCCCGATCGCCAACGCCAGGCCCTTCGCCTCCTCGGCCCGCGCGTCGAGGTCGCGCGACAGGCGCTGGCTATGCCATTCGGGTACGATCAGCACCGCCGTGGCGCCGCGCGTTACCTCGTCGTCATTGTCGGACATCGGATCGATCAGGCGTCGCCTTCGGGCTCGCTGTCGGTCAGATTGATCGGCCCATTGGGCTGCACGGTCGAAATCGCATGCTTGTAGACCAGCTGCACCTGCCGCTCACGTTCGAGCAGCATGCAGAACAGATCGAACGCGACGATATCGCCCTGCAGCATCACGCCGTTGACGAGGAACATCGTCACCGATTCGTCGGATTTGCGTACCGCGTTCAGGAACACATCCTGCAATGCCTTGCCCTTGCTGGCGGGAGCGTCACGCAGATTGTCGCCGAGCAGCGACAGGTCGAAGTCATGCGAGGGCATGACGGTCGAAATCGCATGCTTGTAGACGAGCTGCGACTGGCCATCGCGGCGCAGAAGCAACGAAAAATTGTCGAACCAGGTGATGATGCCCTGCAATTTGACACCCTTGACGAGGAACATCGTCACCGGTGTCTTGCTGCGGCGGAGAGCGTTGAGGAAGAGATCCTGGAGATTCTGGTTTTTATCGGACACATTGGCCTCCTGTTCTTGGCGGGTAAAACCGCTTGATGGCCCTGACTGGACCGCCGCTTTCGTCGCGGCGTGCCCAATATGCGGCAAAGCGTCGCGCAGGTCTAGCGCAAAGCCGATGGCTTTCAGGCTTCGCCGTCCGAATTGTCGGTCAAACCCAAAAGCTTCAGCTTCCGGTGCAATGCCGACCGTTCCATGCCGATGAAGGTCGCGGTGCGCGAAATATTGCCCGAGAAACGATTGATCTGGATCCGCAGATATTCGCGCTCGAAATTCTCTCGCGCTTCCTTGAGCGGGATTGCGGTGATCGATTCGGCGTTAGGCAATATGTCGGTGCCGCCGCGCACCAGTTCGGCAGGCAACATGTCGGCGTCGATCCGCCCGAGCCGATCGCTCGGCGCGAGGATCATCACGCGCTCGATGACGTTGCGAAGTTCGCGAACGTTGCCGGGCCAGTCGTGCGCCTGGAGCGCCGCCATCGCTTCGGTGCTGATTTCCGCCGGCGGCGCACGGCGATCGGCCGCGTAGCGACCGACAAAATGCTCGCACAGGGCTGCGATGTCATCGCGCCGCTCGCGCAACGACGGGATGTGCACCGGCACGACGTTGAGGCGGTAATAGAGATCCTCGCGGAAACGCCCCTCGGCGATTTCGGTCATCAGGTCGCGCGCCGATCCCGAAATGATCCGGACATCGACGCGGATCATCGTCCGCCCGCCAACGCGGGTGAAGCTCTGATCGGTCAGCACGCGCAATATCTTGCCCTGCGTGGTCAACGGCATGTCGGCGACCTCGTCGAGGAAGACGGTACCGCCATGCGCCTGTTCGAGCAGGCCGACGCGGATCGCGCCGTCGTCGCTTTCGGACCCGAATAGCTCGGCCTCGACCGTCTCGGGGTCCATGCGCGCCGACGAAATGACGCGGAACGGCGCGGTGTGGCGGCCGCTCCAGCCGTGGAGGACGCGCGCCGCGACCTCCTTGCCAACGCCCGCCGCGCCGGTGATCAGCACGCGGCTGCCGGTACCGGCGACGCGTTTCAGCGTCGCACGGACATTGTTGATCGCGGCGCTGGTGCCGGTGAGTTCGTCGGCGGGACCGGCCCGTTCGCGCAGCCGCTCATATTCGAACTTCAGCCGTTCGTTTTCGGTCGCGCGCGCAACGAGGTGGAGCAGGCGTTCGGCCTCGAACGGCTTTTCGATGAAGTCGAAGGCGCCGCGGCGGATCGCGGCGACGGCGGTGTCGAGCCCGCCATGACCCGAGATCACGATGATCGGCAGCGTCGGATCGAACGCCTTGATCGCCTCGACCAGTCCAAGCCCGTCGAGCCGCGAGCCCTGCAACCACACGTCGATCAGCGCCAGCGACGGGCGTCGCTGGCGGATTGCCTCGAGCGCGGCGTCGCTGTCAGACGCGGTGCGCGCCTCATATCCTTCGTCTTCCATGACGCCGGCGACGAGGTCGCAGATGTCGCGCTCGTCGTCGACGATCAAAATATCAAGCGCCATGATCTTCTCTATCCTGCCGGTTCCGGGAACGGCCCGGGACCGATTCGGCCTGCCCTGTTGTCGTGTCGGCGCCGCGCCCGGCGAGCGGGCGGAGGCGGTCGGGATGAAGCGTGAGCGTCACGCACGTCCCCTTTCCTGCCGGATTGTCGGCAAAATCGAGTTCGCCATAATGCTGCTCGACGATTTTCTTGACGATCGCGAGGCCGAGTCCGGTGCCGCCCTGGCGGGTCGTCATATAGGGTTCGGCGATCGTGTCGCGGGCTTCGGGGAGGCCGATGCCGTCGTCGGCGATGCGGATCACAACTTCACGATCATTGCCCATATCGAGGATCGCACGAATGTGGCCGATCGGTGAAGTTTCGGGATTTTTTGCATTTTCTTCAATGGCTTCAACCGCGTTCTTGACGATATTCGTCAGCGCTTGGGACAGCAAGCGGCGGTCGCACACCAAGGGCTCGATATCGTTCGGGACGGTGACGCTGAAGGCGATGTCGGGCTTGGCGACCTCGAACAGGAACACCGCCTGTTTCAATATGTCGCGGATATCCTCGACCCCGAAGGTCGGCTTGGGCATGCGCGCGAAGCTGGAGAATTCGTCGACCATGCGCCGCATGTCGTGGACCTGGCGGATCACGGTGTCGGTGAGCTTGCGGAAGGTCGCCTGGTCGCCCTCGACCTTGTCGCCGAAGCGGCGCTGGAGGCGTTCGGCGGCGAGCTGGATCGGGGTGAGCGGATTCTTGATCTCGTGCGCGATGCGGCGCGCGACGTCGGACCAGGCGGCGCGGCGCTGGTCGAGCAATTGCTGGGTGATATCCTCGAAGCTGAGGACGAAGCCGTCGCCCTGCGCGACCGCCTTGGCGGCGAGCGTCGCGGGCTCGCCCTCGCGGCGCGCGAGCTGGACCACCGCCTCGCGCTCGTCGCCGGTGATCAGGCGCGCGAGTTCGGGCGCGACCTGTTCGAGCGGGCGTCCGGTGAGCTGGTCGGCGGGGGTCCCGATCAATCGCTCGGCGGCGGCGTTGGCAAGCAGGATGTGATGGCCGGCGTCGACCGAGACGACCGCCGAGGAGACGCCGCTGAGCACCGCTTCGATGAAGCTTCGGCGCGCCTCGATCTGCTCGTTGGCGCTGAGCAGCGCGCCGGTCTGACCCTGAATCTGTTCGGTCATGCGGTTGAAGGCATGGGCGAGGACCGAAATCTCGTCGTCGTGTGCGGTCGGCGTCACCCGCACCGACAGGTCGCCGCCGGCGGCGGTACGCGTCGCCCCGACGAGCGTGCCGAGCGGGCGGACGATGCGGTCGGCGACGACGATCGCCGCGATCACGGCGAGCGCGAGCAGGAGCAGCGCGCCGAGATAGAGCGCGCCGTTGAACTGGAGCTGGAGCTGCTGCGAACGTTTGAACAGGGCATTATAGTCGGCGAGCACGGTGCTCGCGCGCTGCGACTGCTGAAAGCCCAGAACATTGGCATCGCGCGACGCATAGAGATAGGCGCGCGATCGCCGCGGCAATTTGGTGACCGCTTCGATCCGGTCGGACTGGCGGCTGACGATGACATCCTCGCCATTGTCGAGCCGCGCGACGATCGACGGCGAAATGCGCGCTTCGGCATCGCGATTATCGGGATCGATCATCGCCGCCGTACGCGCGACGCCATCGGGACCGATCTCGATGATCGCCGATTCATTGAGGTTCCGGACGACGACCTGTTGCAGATAATAATCGGCAAAATCGGGACCATCGATCGGAAACCGGGCCAGGATATCGCCGAGATCGCCCGCCATCTTCATCGTGTTCGCGACGACCTCGCGCTGGTTTTCCTGATAATAGCCCTCGGCGAGACCCGCCGCATTTTCAAACATGCCGCGCGAGCGGTCGGAAAACCAGAAATCGACCCCGAACTGGAAGAGCAGCGAGGCGAAGATCACGACGAGCATCGTCGGCGTCGCGGCGATCAGCGAAAAGAGCGCGACGAGCCGGACATGGAGACGCCCGGTACCGCCCGCCATCGAGCGCATCGCGCGCGCGCGCGCCACGCGGCTGCCGATGAGCACGATCAGCGCCATCGCGGGAACGAGGTTGACGACCATGATCACGGCGACCAGCCCCGGCGTGAGCAGCCGTTCGCTCTGCGCGTCGCCGGTGACGAAGACATAGGTGGCGATGCCGACGCTAAGGATGAGGGCCAGCGTGTAATATTCGGGTGCGGCAAAGGTCCAGATGCGCGAACGAGCGCCCTGTCCTTCGGGTTGTGCTTCGCCGGTTACCGTAACGCCGTTCGCCATTGTTGCCTCGTTACGACAAACCTGTTGCATAGAAAACACACAATGTGCGCGGGGACCACGGTTTGGCGTATAAATCGTGTCGGTTGGGCGTTGTTTTGCCGGATGCTCGACGCTGGAACCGGGAAATGCGGGTCGTGTCGGGAGGAGCGGATCCGGGGCGATCGGATTCGGATGCCAAGGACCGCTTTGGGGTGGGAAGCAGACGCTCGCTGTGGACTACATCTCCAATAGGGACGTGATCTGTGAAGGCTCAGAAAGGCCCATTTGGCGCCCTAGAGCGACACCCAAAGGCACCACCCAGAATGCCGAGTCAGCATCAAATGGCGCAGGAGAATCGCTGAGATTGTATATGGTCTTTGCGCAAATTTCCTCAAAAGCATATTGTACCAAACCTAGCTGATCGTCCCGCTTCTCCGCCTTCAGCGTCTTTTGTCGAATGTCTTGGAAGAGCGCATGGGCGCCCTTCCAACTTCCACGATCCGCAATCATTATGAGAAGTTTGCGGAGCGTGTCTCTATCGTCACACCGATTTTCGAAGAACGTCAGCATCTCCGTCATTGCGTCAACGATGTTGGTTGGATGAGTGCGCATCACATTCTTCTATAGGATGTCACAAAGTCCGCAATCGGTCGTTAGCGGCCATTTTGGCTGGGTTCGAACCGGGTGACCGGAATGAGGTGGGGAACGGACGTTGCCACTCCTCCCTGTCGCGCAGCGATGGGGACGTGGCAGCGCGAAGCGCTGACGGAGGGGCCGACGCCGTCAAAGGCTGGCGCAACGCCGCGGCCCCTCCACCACCGCTACGCGGCGGTCCCCCTCCCCACGGCTGCGCCGCAGGGAGGATTCATTTCCGCAACCGGTTGTGAGAGGCCATTCCGGCGCCCGCGGAGGGTCGGCGACGGGTGGCTTTTCCGCGCGGTCAGCTATCGGCCTTGTCCGAGGGGAATCCTGCCGCGAATTGCGGCGCCCCGTCGGTTATGCACACCCAGGGCGCCTTCGAACCGACGAATATATGGGCGGCATACCCACGAAATCCCGGGTCGTCGTCGAGCAAGCCCGCCGGGACGAAATATATCTTTCCTTCCCGATCGGTGTGCGGGGTCGGACTTCCGCACGTCTTGCAGAAGCTGGATTGCCACCCCTGCTCACCGGGGACATGGTAGGTCGCGATATTGTCCGCGCCCTTCACCCATCGGAAGCTGGATTTCGCGGCATAGAAAACGGCATTGCCATCGGTTCCCGACACCTTGCGGCATTTCGAACAGTGACATTGCCCGGCCGGTCCGAATTTGCCGTCGACGACGAAGCCTATTTTGCCGCAAAGGCATGAGCCTTTGATTGGTCCGGGCATCGCTATCTCCCAAATATTCTGAACCGGGTCATACTAGCAAAGCCCGGCGTGGCCGCAATCGGTCATGCGCGACCATCGGCTTTCTCTCGCTTGCCGCGTTCCGGCCGAGCGATGCGCAAATCGCCGATAGGGAACATCCGTTGACGCAAAAGCCGTCTGCCCGCATCACCCGGTCATGACCGACATTGGACCGGGTTCAACCAGCCTCTATCTGCTGCCCGAAGGAGAGCGCCCCGACTGGATGGAGTATCCAGGGCCCTTTATGCGCATCGTCGAACAGGCGCTGCTCGACATCACTCCTTGGCATATCATGGAGGCGCGGCGTGCCGCCGTTCATTTCGAGGGACTGTCCCGACGTTATCCATCCCGCGACCTGTTCCCCTTCGCCTATCGTCAGGACAATGACGATGTGGCGTGCTGGTCAAAGGATTCCGGCGAGCAAGTCGTTATCATCCATGATTTCGCCTCGCCCGGTTGGGAGGATTCGGGCCGGTTCGACGATATATGGTCCTGGTTTCGTGCCGCCGTCGAGGAGATGATCGAGTGGGAGTGAGGCAGTCGGCGTTGGGGTCCGCTTTGGGGTGGGAATCGGACGTTAGCCGCCATCCCTTGTCCTCGTGCCGGGCTTGACGCGGCACCCGCCTTTTTCTTCTGCAAGACAAGGCAGGCCCCGGATCAAGTCCGGGGTGACGATGAACGAGAAATCTTCGCTCGATTGAAGGCTCTCATGCCATCCCGTGCCAGCTTTCAAGCCGGTGCACTTCCCCGTGCCGGCACCGCTTCACACCCGGGTCGGGTCGATGTCGAGCTGCCCCAACCGCTTGCGCAGGGTGTTGCGGTTGATGCCGAGGCGGCGGGCGGCCTCGAGCTGGTTGCCGCGCACGTCGCGCAGCACGCGGCGCAGCAGCGCGGCCTCGACGATCGCCTGAAGCCGTTCGTGGATCGTGCCGTCCTGTTCGGCGGCGGCGAGTTCCTCGCGCGCCCAGTCGTCGACGGCGCGGCCGATCGCGTCGGCGGGGGCGAGGATCGGATGGCCCTCGCCGCTTTCGTGGAGCACCGCCTCGACATCGCGGACCGAAACGACGGTGTCGCGCGACAGCACCGCGAGGCGCTGGACGACGTTGCCGAGTTCGCGGACGTTGCCCGGCCAGTCATAGCGTTCGAGCAATTGCATCGCGGCGGGCGCGAACTGGCGGTCGGGAAGGCCTGACGCGCGGCCGGCCTCGACGAAGTGGCGGATCAGCGCGGCGATGTCGCTGCGCCGGTCGCGCAAGGGGGGCAGCGTCACCGGGATGACGTTGAGCCGGTAGAAAAGATCCTCGCGAAAGCGGCCGTCGGCGACGAGGGTGCGCATGTCGCGGTGGGTCGCGGCGACGACGCGAACGTCGGCACGCAAGGCCTGGCTGCCGCCGACGGTCGAATATTCGTTGCTCTGGAGGACGCGCAGCAGCCGCGTCTGCGCCTCGATCGGCATGTCGCCGATTTCGTCGAGGAACAAGGTGCCGCCCGCCGCCTGTTCGAAGCGCCCCGCGTTGCGGCTGTGCGCGCCGGTGAAGGCGCCCTTTTCATGGCCGAACAGTTCGGCCTCGATCAGTTCGCGCGGGATCGCCGCCATGTTGATCGCGACGAACGGCCCGGCGCGGCGCAGGCCGGTGGCGTGGACGGCGCGCGCGACAACCTCTTTCCCCGTGCCCGATTCACCGAGGATCAGGACGGCGAGGTCGTTCGAGGCGAGGCGTGCGATGGTGCGGTAGACCGCCTGCATCGCCGGAGCGCGGCCGACGAGGCCGTGACTGTCGGCGGGACCGGCCTCGACGGCGGCGGCGGGTTCGGCGCGGCGGCGGGCCAGCGCGGCGCGGACGCTGGTCGTCAGGTCCTCGAGGTCGAAGGGCTTGGGCAGATAGTCGTAGCTGCCGATGCCGGTCGCGCGCACCGCCGTATCGAGGGTGTTCTGCGCCGACAGGATGATCACGGGCACTTGCGCGTCGAGCCCGGCGCCGGGCAGCGAGTCGATGCCGTCGCCGTCGGGCAGCACGACATCGGTGATGACGAGGTCGGGACTGTTCGCGGCGAGCCAGGCGTTGCGTTCGGCCACGGTGGTGACCGCGGCGAAGACGCCGCATTCCTCGGCGAGGGTTTCGCGGATGATCAGCGCGATCGTCGGATCGTCCTCGACGAGCAGGATCGTCTTGCCGTTCATGCCGTCTGGCCCTTTTGCGCTGCGGGGAGGTGGACGCGGAAGCGGGTCCATTCGTCGTCGCGCATATGCTGGACGGTGCCGCCCATGTCGCGCGCGAGCTTTGCCACGAGCGCGAGGCCGAGACCGCGGCCCTCGCGCTTGGTGGTGACGAAGGGATCGAACAGGTCGCCGCGGATTTCGGCGGGGACGCCGGGGCCGTTGTCGCTGACCGCGACCTCGATCGGCAGCGGAATGCGGCCGCGGCCGTCGCCATTGTCGATCGAGAGGCCGTGGCGGTACGCCGTCGCGATGCGCACCGTGCCGTCGTCGCGCGCGCCCAGCACTTCGCAGGCGTTGGTGAGCAGGTTGAGCAATATCTGCACCATGGCGTCATGGTTGCCGAGGACCAGCGGCAGCGAGGGGTCGAAATCCTCGGCAAAGCGGATGCCGGGAAGCTGGCGCGCGCGCACCGCCTCCATCGCCTGGTGGATCGGCTGGTAGAGGTTGAGCGGTTCGCAGGCGATCGGCTGGCCGCGCGAGAAATGCTCCATCTGGTCGATCAGCGTCGCGATGCGATCGACCTCGGCGACGATCAGCGAGGTGAAGCGCGCCTTGCCCGCGTCGGCGCCGCGCGCGAGCAATTGCGCCGCGCCGCGGATGCCGGCGAGCGGGTTCTTGATCTCGTGCGCGAGCATCGAGGCGGCGGCGCCGGCGGCGCGGCCCGAGCGGCCGATCGCGCCGCCCATCAGTTCGGCATCGCGCTGCGACGCGACGAGCGCGAGGATGCGGTGCCCGGCGTTCCCATAAGGCACCATCTGCATGTCGACCGCGACCGCCTTGCGCCCGCCGACGCTGATCTCCGCGCCATGGGCGAAAAGCGCCGAATAAGCGGGGTCGCTCATCCGCTGGCGATAATTGCGGTCCATGCCGATGACGTCATAGACGACATGGCCGACCATCGCGGCGCGGCCGGTGTTGCAGAGCTGCTCGGCGGCGGCGTTGACGAAGAGGATGACGCCGTTGCGGTCGATCAGCAAGGTGGCGACGGGATGCGACTGGATCAGCTCGTCATGGTCGAACGTCGGGATGCTCGACGTGAGCGCGCTCACGCAGCCGCCCTGGTCAGATGCGGTCCGTAAAAGCCTTCGAGCGCGTCGAGCACGCCCTTGCTGTCGGGGATCTGGTTGACCTTGTTGCGGAACTCGGCCGATCCGTGGAGCCCCTTGACGTACCAGCCGAGGTGCTTGCGCGCCATATTGACCCCGGTCATTTCGCCATAATGGTCGATCATCGCGCGGTAATGCGATGTAATGACGTCATATTGCTCGTCGAGGCCGGGGTCGGGGCGCTCGGCCTCGCCGCGCAGCGCCGCCATCACCTGACCAAGCAGCCAGGGGCGGCCATAGGCGCCGCGGCCGATCATGACGCCATCGGCGCCGCTCTGCGCGAGCGCGGTGCGCGCGTCATCGGCCGAGCAGATGTCGCCATTGACGATGACCGGGATCGAGACGGCATCCTTGACCGAGCGGACGAAGCCCCAGTCGGCCTCGCCGCGATACATCTGGTTGCGGGTCCGGCCGTGGACGGTGACCAGCTTGGCGCCGATATCCTCGGCGATATGGGCGAGTTCGGGGGCGTTGAGGCTGTCGTGGCACCAGCCCATGCGCATCTTGACCGTCACCGGCACCGACACCGCCTTGACGCAGGCGTCGATCAGCGCGGCGGCGAGCTTGAGGTCGCGCATCAGCGCCGAGCCGGCATCGCCGTTGGTGACCTTGCGCACCGGGCAGCCCATGTTGATGTCGATGATCGCGGCGCCGCGATCCTCGTTGAGCTTCGCCGCCTCGCCCATTTCATAGGGGGTGCAGCCGACGAGTTGCATCGACACCGGCTCTTCGATCGGGTCCCAGGCGGCCTTTTGCACAGATTGACGCGTCTCGCGGATCGCGGCCTGGCTGGCGATCATTTCGGTGACGTTGAGCCCCGAGCCATAATAGCGGACGAGCTTGCGGAACGGCAGGTCGGAGACGCCCGTCATCGGCGCGAGGATCACGGGATCCGCGATGGTGATGGGACCGATCTGGATGGGGCGCAGCGCCGCCATGGGGAAAGCCTTCGAATTTGCCTAAAAATTGAGCAGCGCCCCTACACGTTAAGCGGCTTTCCCGCAAGCGACGGCTGCGCTAACCGGCGGGGTGATGAGCGAGTCCGCCCCTTCCCCCGCCCCTGCCGTCGTCGCCGTGCTGCTAGCGGGCGGGGTCGGCGCGCGCGCAGGCTATGACCAGCCCAAGCAACTCGCGCTGCTCGGCGGCAAGCCGGTGCTGCGCTGGAGCCTCGACGCCTTCGCCGCGCATGGCGGGCTGTCGGGCGGGGTGCTGGTGGGCAATGATGACGTCATGGCGTCGGCGGGCGCGCTGCCGGAAGGCTGGATTTCGGCGGCTCCGGGCGACGAGCGGCAACAATCGGTGGCGAATGCGCTGGCGGCGCTGGCCGGCCTCGCGGACGATGCAGCGGTGCTGGTGCATGACGCGGCGCGGCCCGGCATCGGCGCCGCGGTGATCGACCGGCTGCTCGCCGCGCTCGCCGACGGCGCCGAAGCGGCGATCCCGACCCTGCCGGTGCCCGATACGCTGGTCGCGCAGGCCGACGGGGTTGCGGGCGATGTCGTCGATCGCGGTGCGCTGGCGCGGGTGCAGACCCCGCAGGCGTTCCGGCTCGGGACATTACGCCGAGCGCATGCCGCAGCCGACGGCGCCGCGGCGACCGACGATGCGCAGCTGGTGCGGCGGATCGGGGTGCCGGTGGCTGCGGTCGCCGGCGATGCGCGGCTCCACAAACTGACATATGCGGACGATATGGCGATCCTGTCGGGATTGCTGGAGACGGGCAGGATGATGCAACACGCGGTCGGCATGGGCTATGATGTTCACCGGCTGGTTGCCGACAAGCCGTTGTGGATCGGCGGGATAGAAATCGCGCATAGTCATGGACTTGAAGGCCATAGTGACGCCGATGTCGCGCTTCATGCGCTGACCGACGCGATCCTCGGCGCGCTCGGAGACGGCGATATCGGCGACCATTTCCCGCCGAGCGATCCGCAGTGGCGCGGCGCGGCCTCGCACCGTTTCCTGTCCTTCGCCGCCACCCGCGTCGCGGCGCGCGGCGGGCGGATCGCGCATGTCGACCTGACGATCATCGCCGAGGCGCCGAAGATCGGACCGCATCGCCAGGCGATCCGCGAGCGTATCGCCGACATCCTTGCGGTTTCGCCGCTGCGGGTCAGCGTGAAGGCGACAACGACCGAGCGGCTGGGCTTTACCGGTCGCCGCGAAGGGATCGCCGCGCAGGCCGTCGCGACACTGTCGCTTCCCGACGACCGGGCCTAAGGTCGGAAAAGCGAAAGACGATGGGGGATTCATGAAGCGGATTGTTTTGAGCGTAGCAGCCGGCGCGGCGGCGTTGGCGGGGCCATCGGCGCAGGCGGCGACGAAACCCTGCCTCACCGAGGCCGAAATGAACGGCCTTGTCGCCTATTTCCTGCCGCAGGTGATCGACGGCGTTGTCGAGACATGCCGCCCGCACCTTCCCGCGGGCAGCTATCTGCTGACCGGATTGGACACCCGCGTCGCCGAACTGCGCGGCAACGCCGATGCGGTCTGGCCGCTGGCCCGGGCGGGCTTCATCAAGATCGGAAGCGGCAAGAATCCGGAGGATGGGGCAGCGATGTTCGACATGTCCGACGATGAATTGCGGGCAACGATCGACACCGGCTTCGTTGAAACGCTCGGCATCGAACTCAAGCCGGGCGAATGCGCCGACGTCAACGACATCAGCGAAACGCTGGCGCCGCTGAGTGCCGACCAGATGGTGGCGTTCGTCGCAGCGACGTTTGCAGCGGTGTCGCGCGGTGGCAAAGGCGTGGCAAGCTGTCCGCGCGCCCTGTACAACGCCAATTAGGCGAATATCGCTCTGAACCGCCCGGCAAGCCGGGCGCCACAAAGGTTTTCCCATGACTGATACATCGGCCGTCCCCAGCAGTCGCGAGGCCGCACGCGGCGAACTGGCGACGCGCGTGCTGACCGACAACCGCGCCGCCGGGCGCAGGGTCGCGGTCGCCGAGAGCTGCACCGGCGGCATGGTGTGCGCGGCGCTGACCGACATCGCGGGCAGCTCGGACGTGTTTTCGGCGGGCTTCATCACTTATTCGGGCGCGGCGAAACAGGCGCAGCTCGACGTGAGCAGCGAGATATTGGAGACGTTCGGCGAGGTGTCGCTGGCGACCGCCTGGGCGATGGTGGCGGGCGCGCTGGCGAACAGCGATGCCGATGTCGCGGTCGCGATCACCGGGATCGCGGGTCCCGGCGGCGGGTCGGAAAAGAAGCCGGTGGGCCTGGTCGTCTTCGCGCGCGGGCTGCGCGGGCAGGACCCCGACGATTATTTCACCCAGCGGGTGCAGTTCGAAGGCGGCGACCGTGCGGGGATCCGCCACGCGGCGACCTTGTTCGCGCTCGACCTGCTGTTGCCCGAGAAGGATACGCTAGGGCCGTCGGAGGATATTGCGCTGCCGGCTTGAACCGGGGGAGAGCGGCTTTTGTCTGCTTTGGGGTGGGAAGCGGACATAAGGTTTGGTAGGCTTCGGGCATGTCTTCATCTCGATTTACAGATAGTGATCGGCCAACCGATGAAGAGGTAGAGGCAGCCGCACGGCAGCTACATTTGTCCGGAGAAGAGCACGGCTGGTGGCCGGAAAGCGTCTCCAGCTACGATTCTCTCGATCCGATTGGCAGGGAAGAGTTTGACGCCATCGTCGAACGCATCTTGATGTCCGCCGCTGCAGCTAAGCGCAAAGCCGCAAACGGCTATTCATAAATCGGAATGATCGCAATTTGTCGCTAGCCGCCATCGCATCCGGATCGGCGGTGATCGACCGAAACGAGGTGCTTTGCGGTCATTCCTCAGTCATCAATTTTCACGCGGACGCAGGCGCGAAAGACGCCGGTCTCACCTTCCTCGCGATGCCAAATCTCGACCACGTCGTAGTAGTTGAAATATCCGCCCATATCCTTCGAAATGGTTTCGCCAAGGTGAGGTAGGAACGCGAAATCGCCTTCGAAGAGAGGCGTCAACTCGTCCGTCTCGTAAACTTCCACGTTGGGCATCGCAGTCTCCTCACGCGATTTTGGAAAAACGCAAAATGTCCGCAACTGGTCGCTAGCAGCCAATCCCACACCCAGCGGCAAGCATCCAGAAATGGGAGAGGCTGGACGTAAATTTCTCCCTGTCGCGCAGCGATGGGGAGGTGGCAGCGCGAAGCGCTGACGGAGGGGCCGACGTCGTGAGGCGGGCAAGGCCGCCGCCCCTCCACCACCCTTCGGGCGGTCCCCCTCCCCATGCCTGCGGCACAGGGAGGATTTGGTGGCCGCAATCGCGCGGCTAGCCCGCTCGTCATCCCGGACTTGATCCGGGATCCACCGCAGCCTCGAAGTCATGGACCCCGGATCGAGTCCGGGTTGACGATGGAGTGTGGGGCCTCCGTCGGAAAGCCTTGCTATGCCGCTACCCCGTACAACTCCCCCGCCCGCGTCTCGAACGCCGCGATCATCTTGCGCAGCGCCTTGTCGAACATCTGGCCGGCCAGCGCCTCGAACATGCGGTTGCGGAAGGCGAAGTCGACCATGAAGTCGACGCGGCAGCCGCCCTCTTCGAGCGCGGTGAAATGCCATTCGTTGGTGAGGTGGCGCATCGGGCCGTCGATATAGCTGACCGAAACCTTGGTCGGCCGCTCCTTGTGGACGCGGCACGAGAAGCTTTCGCGCAGCCCCTTGAAGCCGACGATCATGTCGGCGACCGCCTCCTGCTCGCTATCGCTGCGGATACGCAGCGCGACGACCCAGGGCAGGAAGTCGGGATAATGTTCGATATCCGCGACGAGCGCGAACATCTGTTCGGCGCTGTACGGCAGGACGCGGCTTTCCTGATGCCTCGGCAAGTCGGTGGTCAGTCCGCCGCGGCGCGGGCGAGCTTGGCCTCGCGCGCCGCGCGCATGACCTCGAAATCGTCGCCGGCGTGGTAGGACGAGCGGGTCAGCGGCGACGCCGCGACCTGCAGGAAACCCTTGGCGCGGGCGATCTGCGCATAGGCGTCGAAGGCCTGCGGGGTAACGAAGTCGATGACCTTGGCGTGGCGCGGGGTCGGTTGCAGATATTGGCCCATCGTCATGAAATCGATGTCGGCGCTGCGCATGTCGTCCATCACCTGGTGGACCTCCATCCGCTCCTCGCCGAGCCCCATCATGATCCCCGACTTGGTGAAGATCGACGGGTCGCGGCGCTTGACGCTTTCGAGCAGGCGCAGCGAGGCATAATAGCGCGCGCCGGGGCGGATCGTCGGATAGAGCCGCGGGACGGTTTCGAGATTGTGGTTATAGACGTCGGGGCGCGCATCGACGATCGCCGCGATCGCGCTTTCGGGCTTGTTGCGGAAATCGGGGGTCAGGATTTCGATCGTCGTCGTCGGGGTTTCGCGGCGCAGCGCTTCGATCACCTTGACGAACTGGCTCGCGCCGCCGTCGGGCAAATCGTCCCGGTCGACCGAGGTGATGACGATGTGGCTGAGCCCCATCTTCGCCGCGGCGATCGCGGTATGTTCGGGTTCGAACGGGTCGACCGCGCGCGGCATGCCGGTCTTGACGTTGCAAAAGGCGCAGGCGCGGGTGCAGGTGTCGCCGAGGATCATCACCGTCGCATGCTTCTTGGTCCAGCATTCGCCGATGTTCGGGCACGCCGCTTCCTCGCACACGGTGTGCAGGTTGAGTTCGCGCATCAGCTTGCGCGTTTCGGCATAGCCGGGGCTGGTCGGCGCCTTGACACGAATCCAGTCGGGCTTGCGTTGGCGCTGCGGGGCGGGCTGGGGCACGGGAGCGGTCATGCCGCCCACATAGTCGCGCGCGCCGCTCTTCTCAACCTCACTTGTTGTGCTAAGGCGCGCGCATGACTCGCTTTGCAGATATGATCGATGGCTACCGGCGTTTCCGTAACGGCGGCTGGCAGGAACAGCGCGAACGCTGGGAACAACTGGCCGAGGGCCAATCGCCCAAGGTGATGATCATCGCTTGCTCCGACAGCCGATCCGAACCGTCGCAGATTTTCGATACCAACCCGGGCGAAATCTTCGTCGTGCGCAACGTCGCGGCGCTGGTGCCGCCGTTCGAGACGACGCCCGGGCGTCACGGCGTCTCCGCCGCGCTCGAATTCGCGGTACAGTTCCTGAAGGTCGAGGAAATCGTCGTGATGGGCCACGGCCTGTGCGGTGGCTGCCATGCATCGCTGCACCGGACGATGGACGGCGCCGAGCCGGGGCGCGGCGGTTTCATCGCCGACTGGATCGCGATGCTCGACGATGCGAGTGCGGCGGTTCGCGCCGACTATCCCGATTTCGACAATCGCGAGGCGGGTCGCGCGATGGAAATGGCGGCTGTGCGCGTGAGCATAGCCAATCTGCGCACTTTCCCCTGTATCGAGGAGAAGGAAAAGCGCGGAAGCCTGAAACTGCGCGGCGCCTTTTTCGCGATCAGCGACGGGGTGCTGCACGTGATGGACGACGCGACGGGAGATTTTGCACCCGCCTGACAGGGGAGACGGACATGAGCAAGAATGCGATGTGGCTGACGATCATTTTCGTGGCAGCCATTGTCGGAGCGCTGATGGGGCCGTCGATCGGCAGCCTGGTCGGCGAAGGCACGATGCTCATCCTCGCTCCACTGTTCCTGATCGGGGTGGTGGTCTTCTGCATCTGGGCGCTGTCGAGCAACAAGAGCGGCGCCAAGGCCGATCCGGCGGCGCTTGCCGACGCCCGGCAGATGCGCGCGCCCGACGGCAAGGCGCGCATCTATGTCACCCGCCGCGGCTTCGTCGCCGCGCTGCAGGGGATGAATGTGACGATGGGCGCCGCGCAGGGGCAGATCAAGTCGGGCCAGATGCTGATGGCCGATGTCGAACCGGGCCAATATGTGATCCACGTCGCGACCGCCAAGGCGAAGCTGGCGCGGCCCGCCGATATCGAAGTCGATGTCGGCGCGGGCGGCGTGGTCGTGATCGACGCGATGATCGAAATGGGAGCGCTGAAGGGCGGCGTGAAGCTGACCCGGCTCGACGCGACGCAGGCGCGCGAGAATGTGAACGCGACCAAGCTGATCCTGTGGGAAGTACCGCCGGCGTAATTTTCCGATCGCGCGGCAACTCGTCGCCATTATCGGGCGTTTCCCGGTCAAGGCGGCCCGCATCTGCGGGCAGCCGATTTTGCGCTTTCCCGGCAGGCTGGCAGAGCGATGACAGTCGCAAACAGGGAGACACTATGGCCCTTCGCCAACATTTATTGGCCGCACCGGCGCTCGCGTCGCGGCGGCGCCCCTTTCCCGGCGAGGACGATGATTATGCAAAGGCCCGCAAATCGCTGCTGGCCGAGGAAATCGACCTTCGCCGCAAGATAACGCGCGTCGCCGAACAACGGCGCGCGCTGCCGCCCGGGCCGCTGATCGGGCCGGATTACCGATTCAAGGACGCCAATGGCGCCGACCTCGGGCTCGCCGAGCTGTTCGGCGAGCATGACACGCTGGTGACCTATTTCTGGATGTACGGTCCCGACCGCGAACGCCCCTGCCCGATGTGCACCAACTGGCTGGGGTCGGTGAACGGCAACGCGGCCGACATCAAGCAGCGCGTCGCGCTGAAGATCGTGGGGCGCAGCCCGGTCGAGCGGCAGAAGGCGTTCGCACAGGAACGCGGCTGGCAGGCGCTCGACTTCGTCCAGACGGTCGGCGACGACTATGCGCGCGACTATCATTTGCTGAACAAGGACGGGACGGAAAACCCGGCGCTGGTGGTCTATAAGAAGAATGGCGCGGGCGTGCGGCTGTTCTGGAAGAGCGAGATGACCCGCGACATGGCCGATCCGGGGCAGGACCCGCGCGACGCGCCCGATATCGCGTCGCTGTGGAATGTGCTGGATTTGACCCCGCACGGACGCGGGACCGACTGGTATCCGGCGCTGGAATATTGAAACACACGCTCGTCATTGCGAGGAGCGAAGCGACGCGGCAATCCAGGGTGGTGAAAAGCCGCTCTGGATTGCTTCGCTTCGCTCGCAATGGCGATATTTAGGGAATCGCGTAGGTCACATTCGCCTGCCCGACGGGCTTGTCGATATCGTCGGTCCAGATCCGCACGTCCATCACCGCGAGCCGCTTGCCCAGCCGCAGCATATGCGCGTCGGCGAACAGCGGGCCCGGGCGGCAGGGGCGCAGGAACTGGTAGTTGAGCCCGCTCGTCACCGCCATCGCGACCGGGCCGATATGCGCGAGGACGAGCGCATAGGCGGCCATGTCGGCGAACCCCATCTGGGTCGGGCCCGAGATCAGCCCGCCGGGGCGCAGCGCCTTGTCATTCGGGTCCATGCGCGCCTGGATATGGCCGGGCGCGGCGGACACCACATGGCCGCGCGATCCCGGCGCCGAATGCGGGAAGGCCTGTGCCATGAAGGCGTTGAGCGCGTCGGCGTCCAAACGGATCGCGCTCGATGAAATAGGCTGCTCCCCCTCCCCGCTCATACCGGTCAGCGCGTCAGCTTCTTGTACGACGTCGCGTGCGGGCGCGTCGCATCGTCGCCGAGGCGGCGGATCTTGTCTTCTTCATAGGATTCGAAATTGCCTTCGAACCATTCGACATGGCTGTCACCCTCGAACGCGAGGATGTGGGTCGCGAGGCGATCGAGGAAGAAGCGGTCGTGGCTGATGACCACGGCGCAACCGGCGAAATTCTCGAGCGCTTCTTCGAGCGCGGCGAGGGTTTCGGTGTCGAGATCGTTGGTCGGTTCGTCGAGCAGCAACACGTTGCCGCCCTGTTTCAGCATCTTGGCCATATGGACGCGGTTGCGTTCGCCGCCCGAGAGCTGGCCGACCTTCTTCTGCTGGTCGACGCCCTTGAAGTTGAAGGCGCCGACATAAGCACGCGTCTGCATCTCGTGCTTGCCGATGTTCATCATTTCGGCGCCGCCCGAGATTTCCTGCCAGACATTATTGTCGGGCTTCAAATCGTCGCGGCTCTGGTCGACGAAGCCGAGATGGACGGTGTCGCCGATCGTCACCTTGCCATTGTCGGGGGTTTCCTGCCCGGTGATCAGCTTGAACAGCGTCGACTTGCCCGCGCCGTTCGGGCCGATGACCCCGACGATGCCGCCGGGCGGCAGCGAGAAGGACAGGTCTTCGAAGAGCAATTTGTCGCCATAGGCCTTCGAGATGTTCTCGACCTCGATCACCTTGCCGCCGAGGCGCTGAGGCACCTGGATGACGATCTGCGCCTTGCCAGGAATGCGCTTTTCCTGCGCCTCGACGAGCTGGTCGAAGCTTTTGATACGCGCCTTCGATTTGGCCTGGCGGGCTTTGGGCGACTGGCGGATCCACTCGAGCTCGTCCTTGATCGCCTTCTGGCGGCCCTGATCCTCGCGTGCTTCCTGCTCGAGGCGCTTGCCCTTCTTTTCGAGGTAGGTGGAGTAGTTGCCCTCGTAGACGAAATAGCGGCCACGATCGAGTTCGAGGATCCAGTTGACGACATTGTCGAGGAAGTAGCGATCGTGGGTGACGAGGATGACGTTGCCCGGATAGTCGACGAGATGCTTTTCGAGCCAGGCGACGCTTTCGGCGTCGAGATGGTTGGTCGGTTCGTCGAGCAGGAGGATCGAGGGCTTTTCGAGCAGCAGGCGGGTGAGCGCGATGCGGCGCTTTTCACCGCCCGAGAGGTTTTCGACGCTTGCGTCGCCCGGCGGGCAGCGGAGCGCTTCCATCGCGATTTCGAGCTGGTTGTCGAGCGTCCAGCCGTCGACCGCGTCGATCTTTTCCTGCAGCGTCCCCATTTCCTCCATCAACGCGTCGAAATCGGCGTCGGCGGGCGGATCGCCGAGCAGCGTGCTGATCTCGTTGAAGCGGTCCATCATGTCGGCGACGCCGCGGACGCCGTCCATGACATTTTCCTTGACCGTCTTGGTCGGGTCGAGCTGCGGCTCCTGCGCCAGATAGCCGACGGTGATGCCGTCGCCGGCCCAGGCTTCGCCGGTGAATTCGGTGTCGATCCCCGCCATGATCTTCATCAGCGTCGATTTACCGGTGCCGTTCGGGCCGACGATGCCGATCTTGGCATCGGGATAGAATTGCAGGCTCAGATCCTTGAGCGTCGGCTTTTGCGCGCCGGGATAGGTCTTGTTCAGACCCTTCATCACGAAACTATATTGAGCGGCCATGGGATATGCTCCGGTATGTGGCGCGGCCGCGCGGGCGACCGGGAGAGATGTTGCGCGCCGGTTAGCGAATGGGCGCCCGCTTGGCAATCGACGCTTGCCGCCGATGGCGGCGCAGAGCTAGGACGACGCCATGACAAACAGCCTTCGCATCCTCGCCCTTGCGTCCGCCGCGCTCGTCGCTGGGGGTGCCGCCGCCATCCCGCCACCCCCGCCCCCCACTGCGGCCCAACTCGCCGAGCGCGGCGACAACCTTGCCTGGTCGATCACCGAGGACCTGACGACGGAGATCGGGCCGCGGCTGGCGGGCACCGAGGCCGAATCGGCGGCGCGGCGCTGGGCGGTCGCGCGGTTACAGGCGATGGGCTTTGCAAATGTCCGCGAGGAACAGTTTCTGATGCCGACCTGGGTGCGCGGCGACGAGGAGGCGTCGCTGATCGGACCGTTCCAACCGCAGAAGCTGGCGATCACCGCACTCGGCAACAGCGCCTCGACGGGGCCGAAGGGGGTCGAGGGCGATATCGCCTATTTCCCGAGCTACGACGCCCTCGCAGCCGCGCCCGACACGCAGGTGCGGGGCAAGATCGTCTTCATCGACCATCAGATGGAGCGCGCGCAGGATGGCAGCGGTTACGGCCAATACGGCCGCGGCCGCTTCATCGGCGCCAATGCCGCGTCGAAGAAGGGCGCAATCGCGGTGGTTATCCGTTCGATCGGGACCGACAATCACCGCACCCCGCACACCGGCGGTACCAATTTCGAGGCCGGCGTGAAGCCGATCCCCGCTGGGGCGCTGTCGAACCCCGACGCCGACCAGCTGGTGCGCCAGTGGAAGCGCGCGCAAGCGATGCGCACCAATGAGAATGAGATGGGCTACACCCCAGAGGCGGTGCGGATGAAATTGCTGCTGACCCCGAAGCAGGTCGGCGAGCAGCATTCGGGCAACGTCATCGCCGAAGTGCCGGGCAGCGATCCCGCCGCCTCGCCCGTCATTATCGCCTGCCACCTGGACAGCTGGGACCTCGGCACCGGGGCGATCGACGATGCGGCGGGCTGTGGCATCATCACCGCCGCCGCGAAGCATGTGATGAGTGCAGGCCAGCCGCGCCGCACGATCCGCATATTGTGGGCAGGCGCGGAGGAGGTCGGGGTGTTCGGCGGCAAGGCCTATTTCGACAAGCACGGCACCGAGAAGCACGCTGTCGCGCTCGAATCCGATTTCGGCGCCGACCGTGTCTGGCGCGTCGATTTCAAGCTGCCGGCGAGCGCCAAGGGAGTCGAGGACCGGATCTCCGCCGAGCTGGCGGGTTTGGGCATCGTACGCGGCAAGGATCCGGCGGGCGGCGGCGCCGATATCGGCGCGCTGGTCAAGGCTGGCGTGCCGACGATCGACCTGCAGCAGGACGGGACCCGCTATTTCGACCTGCACCACACCCCCGACGACACGCTCGACAAGATCGACCCGGCGCAACTGCGGCAGAATGTCGTGGCGTGGACGACGACTCTGGCGATTCTCGCGGACAGCAGCGACGCCGAACTGCCATGATACTCAACTAAAACAGTAGGATTTCGGCCGCGCCGGTTTCAACTCAATTATTTTTGTTGACGATTGGTACGGAACGGCTAAATCCCGCCGCTCGCGGGACGGGAAAGTTCCCCATCGCGTAAAGGCATTTTAGGGAGCCACACATCATGAAGAAGTTTGCTGCTATCGCCGTTGCTGCCAGCATGTTCGCCCTCGCCGCTTGCGGTGAAAAGGCTGCTGAAGAGCCCGCCACCACCGAAGCTCCGGCCGCAGACGCGACCGCTGAAGCTGGTGCCGACGCCGCTGCTGCCGGTGCCGACGCTGCTGCTGCTGGCGCCGAAGCTGCTGCCGCTGCTCCGGCTGCTGACGCTGCTGCTGCTCCGGCTGCTGACGCCGCCGCTGCCCCGGCTGCGGACGCCAAGGCTGCTGCTCCGGCTGAAGAAGCCAAGAAGTAAGTCACAGCCCCTCGGGGCATGACTGAACCGAAAGAGGCGGTCTTCCTTAGGGAAGGCCGCCTTTTTTCGTTGGGGGCGAAGGATGCGCGAGACGCCGCGCGCTAATCGTGCACCCAAAAGCCGCTCGCCGCGAAGTCGACGCCGAGCCACCAGTCGGGGCGCGACGTCCCGTAGCGGAAGTTGACGCGTCCGGCCTGACTCTGCAGCGGCGAGGTGACCTCGCCCGCGGCATTGCGCTTCGCCTTTTGTGTGGCGGTTTCAGGCACCACCATCACGATATGCCCCGACTTTCCCTCGACCGTGTTGCGGCCGCAGATGATACCGAGCCCGCCCGCATTGGCGACATCCTGCAGCTTGGTGAGGGTGCCCGTCTGGCGCCAGCCATAGTCGGAGCCATAGTCGGTGAGCCAGCGGTAGAGCGCGTTGGCGCGCATCTCGTCGACCGTCGCGAGATAGGCGGGCTCGACCTTTTCGCCGGTGCGCAGCCGTTCGATCGCCTTCGACGTCCACCACACCCGCGGCAAATAGGCGCCGGCGAGGGTGCAGAAATCATGGGCATAAAGGTTGCAATAGGTCGGCCCGGCGGGCTTGTAGCGCAGATGCACCGGATTCTCGCTGTCGAGATAGGCGATGATCGCGGCGATATTGGCGCAGCGCGCGGCCGCCGACCCGGTGCCCCGCGTCGGCATGTTCGCCTCGCTTAGCGGATAGGCGCCGCCCTGATTGGGCGGGTCGGTGCGTTTGGTGACCGCCCCCACCTTCCGCTTGAGATGAACCTCGGGAAGCACCGAACCCGATGCGGTCGCCGGACGCGAGGGAAGCGCCACCGGCGCCGCGACGGGCGGCGCGGGTGGCGGGGGCGCGACCACCGCAGGAGTCGCGACGGCCTTCAACAACGACGCCGAGGCGAAACCACGCTTCAATGCGCCCTGGATGCTCGCCTCGACTTCGAGGAAGCCGTTCACCGGCACGTCGCTGATCGCGCGGACCAGCGAATGACGCGGCAGAGCGGCGAAACGATTGTCGGGCTGCCCGGCGCCCGGCTTCGCGGCGGTCCGACGCAGCGCCAGCGGGTCGGACAGGGTTTCGACGCGGTAGGTCTTGCCCGTCGCGGTGACGGGGGACGGCGGCGGCACCGGCGTCGGCGGCGTGATGACCGGCGGCGAAAAGACGACCGCACGCGCCGCCTTGATATATTCGGCGATGAACTGGCCGTAATATTTCTTGCTGCCGTCGGCGAGCTTGACGAAGTGCCCCTGTTGCAGCCCTTTCGCCGAATTATAGCCGCCGGTGTTATAGGCGATCGCGACCGCGCATAGCTCGGCGTCGGTCAGCACCGGCCTGCCGTCGAGTCCGATCTTCGTCTTTTTCGCCTTCAATTCGGAGAGGCATTTGCCGAGCGACTTTTCGAACACCTCATAATCGCGGTTGAGGAAATAGTCGGGATCGACGTTGCGGAAAAATTGAATGTCGTACTGGAAGATACCGTAACCATGGCAGAATTTATTCTGGTTGGTGAGAACCGGCTGGTACGCAGAGATTTTGGCCGCCATCGCGGCCAGAGCGGATCTGGCGATCGCGAACATCTGCGCGCCCTTGGGATGCGCCTCCAGTTCGGCGCGATTTTTCGGCCAGGCGCTTTCGCGCTTGGGGAAATCGAGCGTGTCGCCGGTGCAGAGTTTCAATATCTGCTCGACCGGCAGGCCACGCCGCGACAGTGGACCCCAGATTTCCTTGCCCGTTTCCTGATAGGCGATCGCCGCGATCAGATCGAGCGTGAACGGCGTGCCGCGGACCGCCTCCAGGACGCGCGTACCGAAATTGCCCTTGAACCAGGCCATATCCTGCGAAATGCTCATGCTGCTGAATCCCCATATTTGAGGCAACAGCGTCTGGCATGGCCGACCGGCGTCCAGACAGGCCATCGCCTGCCGTCCCATCTTCAACCTCTAGGCCGACCCGGAATGTTTGTTGGACTCGGCGCGACAAAGCGCGCCCGGACGACAAGATGATGCCGCATTTGCGGGCCGAGTCAATCGCGGCGCTTGTCCCCGTGCGCCGAGGCCCGTAACAACAGTCGGTCGTCAGACCGGGGCGTCAATTCCCCGTTGTGCGTTCCGGCGAACGGCATCGATCGAACAGCTGCGACATCGCGCCGTAAAGTCTGCCGTTCCAGATAGGGTCCTTGAACGGAATAGCCTTCAACAATTCGAGGTCATAGTCCGGCCTGCTGCTCAACAGCTTCGCCGCGGCACGCTCGGCCTCTTCATGATCGCCGTTCATCCAAAGCGCCGCGGCCCCATAGACATGGCCGAACGAATATCCCGGACGCCGGGCCAGTGCGAAGTTGGCGCTGTTGACCGCTTCGTCGTAGTTTTCGAGCATGATATTGGCGAGCGCCAGTTGCCCGAAGCGATGAAAATTCTTGTTGTCCTGGGGGGTCAGGCGCAAGGCCGTATGGATCGTGCGGATTCCGTCCTCGGGTTCGCCGGACAAGATATAGCAAGTGCCCAACTGGGCGTAGGCGGGCGAAAAGCTGGGATTCAGCGCAATCGCCTCGTGCATCAGGGCCGCGGCACTGTCATGCTGGCCCTGCCACATGTCGATGACCCCCAGCAGCAGCCACGCCCGCGCGTCATAAGGATCGATGTCGCGCGCGAGCGCGACCCGAGCGCGGAGATCGTCGAAAGATCCCGGCACCGATGCGGTCGCCCAGATACGAGAGGCCTCCGCTTCGGCCTGCTCGATTATGAGGTCCACCGTTCCCGGTCGCGCCGTCGCCGCGAGGTCCAGCAGATCGGCGGTCAGTTCCGCATCGGCACGCGTGAGGCGGCGCTTGTGCCAGCGGGCGCGCCACAAAAGTTCATCGGGATTGAGATCCTCGATCGGGCGATCCTGCAACCGTTCCGCCTGATCGGCCTCGATACGCGACGAAACCGCGGCGATGGCATCGATCGCGACGCGCTTGATATCGCCGCCCTGCCCGTTCTGGTTGAGATCGTGACGGCTCGACCAGATCACGCGGCCCGAAGCCGCCTCGCACAAACTGATCAAAATCGCCTCGCCCGGCCCCGGTTGGCAGCTCAAAAGATACGCCACCCCCTGCGTTCTGGCCGCGCGAACCAGGCTGCCCCGCCCGGACAGGCGCTGGTTCGCCGCCGGCGCTCCGACAAGGGGCAACCAGCGCAGGCCCGCGATGCTCTCGGCCAAATGACCGACCAGCTCCTCGACGACCGCGGCCTGGCCTTCGGGGAGGTCATGATCATGGACCAGGATGCTGATCGCGGGGCGTCCATCGGCCTGCAGGCCATCGTCGTCGGACAACGCGGAGGGCCGATCGCCGACAAAGAGGTCGCCGGCGGCCTCGCGCGCCGAGTCGATGGCCTGCCGTTCCTCACGGAGCCAGTCCTCGAATCCTTCTTCCCAGGCGATGTCGATCCCTTCGAGAAATTCGTCGCGCGATTCAGCGACCCGGGCGGGGTCGCGGACGTCGACGAGGATCTGCGTCAGATCGAGCGCGACGGTTTCGTAACCGATAATCAACAAGGGATGATCGCCGGAATTGACCAGCGATCGCAGGTTCGAAAGCTCGCGGCGAAGGCTGGCTTGCGAGTTGGCGCGCTCGCGGCTGCCCCAGATGCGCTCCTGCAACCAGCGGCGCGAGCGCTCGCCCGAACGGGACGTCGCCAGCATCGCGAGCAGGATGCGCGATCGTTTCGCGGCAATCGGCACGCGCGCCCCATCTGGTCGCGCCAATCGAAACGATCCGATCAGGTCCAACCGGAAAAATTTACTTCCCACCACACCCAAGCCCCATGATTAATTCTATATTATTTTTGTATGTTTTTGCAAAAAGTAAGTTTTATTTTCGAATGACCCTAAATTAATTTGGGGTGGTGCCGCGCGAATTCGCCGCATCGCGCCCTGCCCCACCTTCGGCAACGAATTCCATCGGCGATGGCCCCGACGACGCAGAATGGCGGCGGTCATGACGATCTCTGCCGACCCGAATCGCCATCCGCCGTCGCGCAACACCCTGTCGCCCCGGCCCGATCGGCCTGCTTCCAATCCCTTCTTAACTATTTCGCATTAGACCCCCGGTGTCGAACAGGAGTTGAGAACGCCAATGTTGCGAAAGAATCGAATTGCCGGGGCCACGATGCTTGCCGTCGTCGCGCTTTCGTCGACCCCGACTGTGGGGAGCGTCAGCAAGACTATTTACCTGCGCGCGCATGTTCCGGTGTATTGCAACGTCGAGTTGCTGCCGACGCTGGGCGGCGTGTCGAACGATGGTGTCGTCAACCTGGGCATGTCGCAGGAGCTGTGCAACTCGCCGCGCGGCTATCGCGTCATCCTCCAGCATCCGGTCGACATGCCCGAGGCGGCGGTCATCAGCGATTCCGATCGGATCCCGCTTTCGGCGACCGGTGAAACGGTACTGTCCGATTCCGACCATGCGGGCTTTCATTTCCGCCAACTGGCGCTCGACCTCGGCGACGATCCGGCAACGATCAACCGCCTCGGCCTGCGGATGGAAGTCAAATATTGACGCGTTGAGCGGGTGACCGTCATCAGGTCACCGGCGCGAGCGTCAGGATCAGCGTATCGCTATAGGCTCCGGCGCGTTTCGACGACACATCGTCGACGACGACCTCGAGCGGAATCTGCTGGCCGGCGAGTCCGGCGCGCGGATTGGTGAAGCCCGCCCCGGTATCGAGCGCCAGCGCGCGACCGCCAAAACGCACCACATAGGGAATCCGGTCGGCCTTGTCGGTGCCGGCGGCGCCTTCGCGTAGCATCACGCTGCCGTTGACGCTGCGCGCGGTGACGGCAAAGCGCCCGGTGCTGCGGACCGAGACCGACAGCGACCGCGTCAGCGTCGAAAAATCGAGAAAATCGATTTCGCCCTGGGTCGATGCGCCCGCGACATTCGCGCTCAATACATTGGGTACCTGGACCGTGACGGTCACGATGCCCGGGATTTCCTCGGGTATCGAGCTATCGCGGTCGGCGCACCAATAGCGGATCGTGTACTGTTCGCGATAGACACCCGCCGGCAGATCTTCGCGCAGGTTGGTCAGGAACAGCCGCAGCGTCGCCTGCTGGCTGTTGTCGTCGGCGCCGAGCGTGACCGATCCCGACCGCAACAGCGCATAGGCTTCGTTGCGGGTCGCGCCGATATTGCGGCCCGAATCGTCGCTCCGCCATTCCAGCTGCGGCCCGCCCGTCACACCGACGCGCGACCGGACCGACGAATCTTCGTCGACGATCTGGTACGCCACGGTGATCGGCGCGTTGCCGACCCCGACCCGGCGAAACATCATCGTGACCGGCTGCATGACCTGCGCCGCGCCCGTCGCGTCGAGCGGATCGACGCGGACGTCGGCTATGATTACCGGATCGACCGTCACGCATTGCGCGGCGGCGGTGGTGCCGAATGCGGCCAGAGGAAGAGCGACCGCAAGGGCCATCGCGAAGTTTTTCACGCCGTTCACCTTTCATCCGCTGGATTGACATCGCCGATGCGCACGATGCCGGAATCGGTTTCCGGTATATCCAGTTCATATATGATCGGCGGGCTATCGTTCATTTCGATCCGCCAGCGACCGGGCCGCAGCCCGCTGATTCCAAAACGGCCCTGCCGGTTGGTGAACAGTTCGACCCGGCGCTGCTCTCCGCCGATTTCGATCGCCTGTCCGACCTTGAGCGCCAGCGGTTCGCCGCCGAGGGTCAGTCGGCCGATCGCCATCACATTGTAATCCGATCCCACGGCGACGACATATCCCGACCTGTAGGGCGCATACATGCGGATCGATCCGGTCCCGAGGTCGAGGCCGGCCGTCGCATTGGGGACATCATAGGTCAGCGTGCGCGGCGAATAGGAACCGACCTGCCCATAGAGCGCGGGGCCGAACGTCCCCGAGCGCGCCTGATAGCTGCCCTGCGACGGCTCGACCTCGATCGACAGGCCCTTGCCGCCCTTATACGGGCGCATAATGGCGAAGCTGTCGCTGATCGGACGCCCGACCGCGAAGGATCCGCCGGCGAACGCAATCGACGACGCGACGCGCAGCGACGTGCGCTGATCGACGATGCTGTTGCTCTGCTGCGAATAGGCCGCGGTGTGGGCGAGGCCGACATCGGCGCGGTTCGCGACATAATTGCCGCTCGCGTTGACGCTGTAGGTGTCCGACGCGACATCGACGTTGGCGACGCCGCTCCACGCCCCGACGCCATAGCCGCCGGAACTCTGCATCCCCAGCCGGACGCGGTCGTCGCGGCTGTCATATTCGGCGCGCGCCGAGGTGCGGGCGCCGAAACGCCGGACCAGCGAAACCCGGACGCTCTTGTCGTCGCCGCGCGCGCCGCGGCTCCATTCGCCGTCGATGACGACGTTGGTCGACAGGTCGATCCGGTGCCCCGCGCTCAGGCGAATGGAGCGTTCGTCGGCAAAGGCGCCGCGCCCTTTGGAATAGCGGGCCTGCGCCCCCAGGAACGACGCGCGGCCGAGCGAGCGGTTGAAGCTGACCGTGGCGTTGAAGCTGTACGGATTGTCGGCGGCCAATTGCCCCACGGCGCCGAACCGCCGGCTTCGCGTTTCAAAGGTGGCGATGAGCGAGGAGCCGCCGTTGGCGGCCTGGGTCACGCGCTCGATCGAGAAATTGGCCGCCCAGCCGCTGCCGGTCGACGGAATATAGCTGTAGGCGACGTCGCCGCCGATCGTGCCCCAGTCGGTGCCCAGCACCGCTTCGCCGCCGACGAGATACGCCTTGTTGGCATATTGGAAATTGCCGCCGAGGGTCAGATTGTCGCTGAGACCGCGGCGGTAGAAGCCGGAGACCGCGAGATCGTTGCTGTAATCGAGTCCGTCGGTCCGGGCGGTGAGCACGCCGATGTTGAGGTTATATTCGGACAATCCCTGCGCGAGCTGGCTGCGTTCGATGAAGGTCGTGAAGGCGATCACGTCGCGGCGCCCGGTGTCGTCGACGATCACCAGTTCGACGTCGTTGCCACCCTGCGCGAAGGGGAAGTCGCTGACATTATAGGTGCCCGGCTGCAAGCGGAGCGTCCGCACCGTGCGACCGTTGACGATCGCCTCGACCGTCGCATCGCGTTCGAGCGAAAAGGTGCGGCCGCCGCGCGGCGCGACGTTGCGTTGCGGGTCGAGCAAGGCATAGCTGCGCGCGATGCCGATACCGGCGATGTCGACGGCGCCCTGAAAGCCCCGGCTTTCCGAAAGCAGGTCGCCCGCGGTCCACCGCGCAAGACGGTCGGAATCGTCGTAGACGACCCGCGATCCGGTCCGGCGGAAACTGCTTCGCTGGCCGTTATATTCGCCTTCGGACTCGACGACGAACTTGCCGATGCGCGTGGCGCTGTCGAACAACAGGAAGGGATCGCCGAGGCCGGTCTGGCCGCCCTTGTGGACATAATCCAGCGATCCGCGAATATTGACATAGGCGGAGAATTTCTCCGGCGCCGCAAACTCGCCGATCTTGGCGGGATCGAGGTCGCTGAGGCCGATCGTGCGCAACGCCCGGTCGGCGGTCGCGATGCTGAGCGTCAGTTCGAGGGTTCGTTTGTCGAACAGGAGCGGGACGCCGCGTTGCTCGAACAGCGAAAGCGGCGCGAAGCCCTGATCCGACGGTGTTGCCCGCAATTCGCTGAGCCGGGCCGTGTCGAGCCGCGGCGTGAGCAGTTCGACAAGCCGGTCGACCGAAATCAGGATCGTGTCATCGGAGGTGATCTGGACTTCGATGTCACCGACATAATTGGAGCCGTCCTTGACCGGAACGACGATCGTCATGGTCCGCCCGGTGCTGTTCAGGCGGACTTCGTCGGTCGCCTGCATCGCAGCGGCCGAGACCGAGCCGAAGGGCAATGATACGCCCTGGGTCGCGGGTGGCGGCGGCAACGACGCCTCCTCGCCCGCGCGCACGACAGGCATCCGCGGGACACAGATCCTCAGCGACAGCGGCTCGCACGATCGTGTCGCCGGCGGAAAAATGGCCTTGCCGTGGTCCCAAGGAACAATCGGGGCCGAGCGCGGATCCGGATTCAGCGGCGCGCGCGAAGCGTCCCGCACCTCCGCCGCGTCGACCGGAAGCGTGAAAGCCAGTGCCGCGGCAACAGCCCAGGGGCATGCCCCCCATCGATAAGATCGCCGAACGCCCCCTCGCACGATGGAATCAACGCGACCGGCCGGACGTCAGCACTTCCGCAGTGCCTTCCGGGTTTTCAAGATCGATCGGCGCCACGAACTTGCGGCTGGTTTCGGGGCCGACGAGGCCGAAACCGATCATCTGCTGCACGTCGCTGCTGTTGAGCGACCGGCGGAAAAGCTCTTTGCCACCGGCATCGCGCTGGATCAGGGTGAGCGACCCGCTGCTGATATAGCCGTAATTCTTGCCGGTATTATGCACGGTAAAGGCGATCCGTGCCGGAGCATCCGCGACCGGGCGCACGATTTCCGCGCTTTCGATCGTCAGCTTGGGGTCCCCCGCGACGATCGAAGAGACATTGATCATCGCCTGGAAATTATAGAGCACCTGGATCGTCGACTGGCCGCCGGGGACTTCGACCGGCAATTGCGAAACCTCCGCATAATAATGGCGACTGCGATCGACCTCGGGGTCGCCGACATATTGGATGCGGAACGACTGGGTCGCGCCGGGGGGGATGATGGCCTGCGCGGGAAAGGCGACGAGGTCGTCGGTCAGGCGATCGGATGCCTTGACGGTGTCGGGCAGCAAGTCGGCCTCGACCAACCGGATTTCGACCGGAAGCGGGTTGGTACCCGTGTTTTCCACCCGGATTTGCCCGCCCATCTGACGCCCGGACATCTGCAAGTCGAGGATGACCGGCTGAACCGTCATCGCCGCCTGTGCGGCGGCGGAAAACAAACCGAGAATGGCCGCAAACGCGGCGGCAACGAACAACGACTTCAACTTAAGCATCTTGCCCCCAAAAGTGCCGCCTTGCCGGCAACACGAAATTTGGCAGGCGTCGAAACCACGACGCCTGCCCCCCAATTCACTTCGGTATCAATCGTGCCACTGACATGGCTGAATGCCGTCACCCCGCCACGGAAATGGTGATGGTCAGCTGATCGGTGTAGGTGCCAGCAAGCATCGGGGCGTTGGTGGGGTCGCGCAGCAAGCCCATGCGGACGTCGAAGTCGCGCACGCCGGGCGGAACGCGCGAACCATGATCGTAGGTCCGGCTATCGCCGGGCGCCGACGGCACGAAGTTCAGAACGCCCCAGCTCTGGTCGCGCCAATTGGCGTTGTAGGTCATCCGGCGCATCCGCACGAAGCCAGCGGGCGGGCTTCCCGACGAGGCATCATGGGCCAGTCCGCCGTTCGAGCTGGTCACCGTGATCGTGTGCGTGGTGTTGCACGCCGCCTGACCGCGGACGCGGATCGCGACCTCGGCGGTCGACTGAACCGCATTGCCGGCGCTGTCAGCCACCAGCGCGGAGGGGATCGTCCAGGTGTTGCCGCTGAACTGCGACGCGCTGACATTGTTCGTCGAAGACGCGAACTGCCAGGTGCTGGGCAGGCTGCAGAAGGCTTCGGCGGTGCCGATGACATCGACCGAAGCGCTGTCCTGCGCCGCCGCCGGTGTTGCAAGCGTCGCCAGTGCAGCGACGCCGAGGATCAAAATGGATTTCATGACGGAGGTTCCCCCATGGCATGCGGAAAGGTGAGGACGAGCCGACATCTCAGTTCGTCGCCAAAGTGACGGTGACGCGGCCGCGATAGCTGCCGGCTTCGAGCATCAGATTGGGCTGTTCGGCCCGCGCTGCGGTCAGCGTCTCAAGTTTCGAGATATCGAGCCGCAGCCCCGCGGCAGGCGCTGCGCGCGCTTCGGGCCATTCCAGGAATGCCTGGTCGCTTCCACTGCGCGGGCGAAAGCCGACGGGTGCCGCCCATCCGACGAGCTTCGCATCAAAAGTGATGTGACGGGTCATGTAGGCGGGCTGGGCATAAGGCTTCGCGGTCTCAAGCGTCATCGGCTGCCCCTCGATCGTCAGCCGGTGCGAGGTGTTGCACCAGGCGTCGGCGATCACTGCGGTACCGACCGTCGTTGGCACCTTAAGCGACGCAGCGAGGAGGCCGTCAGGACCCGACAGATCGCCGAGGTTGATCTCGGTGACGTTGGGCGATCCCAGGCTGCAGGCGCCGATCACGGTCGACCCGAGCTCGATCTCGGCGGAAACTTCATTCGCATGGGCAACGCCGGATACAGCAAGCGCTGCGATCCCGACGGTCACCAATTTGAGGCGATGGAACATATCGTCACTCCCAAACAAGATCAGCATCACTGGGCGAGCGAAACGGTGAGGCGAACCTGACCGTTATAGCTGCCCGCGACGGGACGAAGATTGTTGGCCACGGTCGGATTGGAAAGCGTCAGCTTCATCTGACCAATGTTCGCCTCGGGTGCGGAGATTTCCTGGCCCGACGCGGCCGTGCTGGTGACGTTGCCCGTGACATCGTCCCAGACCAGCGTCGCGGTGTAGTCGACGCGATTGGTGAACGACGCCGAGTCAGAAACGAACGTCACGGTGTCGTGCCGCAGCGGGTCGGCCGTGATCGTGACTTTCGACGGTGCGTTGCAATAGAAGCTCGCCGCAAGTTCGCGCTCGTCGGTGCCACTGAAATCGCTGACGATCTGCCCCGTCGCGCCGGTCAAGCTGCCGAGGTTGATCGGAGTCGAACTGATCGACAGTTCGGAGCAAAAGGGCGCGACTTGCGATTTGACGGTAAAGGTGTCGCTGTCCTGCGCCATGGCAGGAACCGCATACACCGTGGCGCCCAGCACCAATGCGCGAAGCAGGGTGGTTTTCACGATCTTCTCCTATACTCATCCGCGAGGCGGACGTGCTGTTCGGCGGCTAGCGATGCCGCCATGATCTCACCGACCGGTGAAAAATTCATGGTCATGCCCGCACCGCCAATTCGACGATGATGATGTCGCGATACCGACCAAGGGCCGGGTCGTCGGTCGCACCGGGACCGTTCCAGCGCAGGCTCATCGTGCCCGACCGGTTGATGGCGGTGGCGTCACCCGACGACCACCCCTCTCCTCCGCCAAAGGCACAGCCCGAACCTTGCTGATCGGACAATTGGTCGGCGCGACACCAGCCCAGAGCATTTGCCCCGGAGTCGGTGTCCACGTTGACCGAAATTTCATAAGGGATGCGCCGGGCTACGCCTTCGAGACCATGCTCGGCGACGAACCCGCCTTCCCCGGACCGTACGCGCAGTTGAAACGGCGCGTTGCAATCGAGACCGAAATGCGCCTTGGCATCGCCCTGGCGATTGAAGTCCAGTCGGTCCGCAGCGAGCATCGGCGGCGATGCCATGCGGCACCGGGCGCTGACTTCGCCCCGCAGATCGATCCGCAATTCGGTCGGCGCACCCAGCGGCGCATCGGATGACGTGTAGCCGGTGCCCAACGCCGCCACACCGAGTTCGCCCGCCGAAGCGGTCGCCGCCCCGCCAATCCCGCCGAGCAGGAGCAGCAGGGCAGAGGCCCGGTGCAAGGTGATGGTCAATCCGCGCATAAAATCCGATGTCCGCTGGATGCGATCCGAAAGCGTTCCCCGCCCGGCCTGTCATCGACACCAAGAGGCGCGATAACAGACGGGCGGGGAATGCCGATTAGATGGCGGTGGCGGTGAAACGGACGTAGCCGTTATAGTCGCCAGCAACCGCACGACGGTTCGACGGGTCGGCAACGACCTGGATCGAGTCGGCGCCGCCGAAGGCACGCAGGCCGGTTTCGAATGCACCACCGGTCGCGCCGGTCAGGCTCTTGACGCCGCTAGCTTCGCCAACCGTGCTCAGGGTCGCATCCTGGCCCGCACCGACATAGACACCAGCGTCGGTGACGACGACGACGTCGAAACGATTGGTGAACGAGCTGGTATCGGCGCTCGACGACGTGCTGGTCAGTGCACCGACCGACAGCGTCACGTTGGCGGCGCCGTTGCACCACACGTTGCCGAAGCTGCGGTTGGTGAAGGTCTGACCCGCGAACTGGCCGTTGGCGTTTGCCAGATTGACGCTGATGTCGGCCTGGTCCCAAGCCGCGTCCGAAGCGGCGCCCGACTTGTGGTTGCCAACGCCGCACGCCTTGTCGACGGTCGCGCTCAGCAGGATTTCACCGGTCGCGCTCGTCTGCGCAAAGGCCGGGGTCGAAGCAAGCAGGCCAATGGCCGAAACAGCAGCAAAAAGGGTCTTCATGATCATCTCCACATGTTGAACCGACCCGGCGGGCCGGCGTAGCTTTCCCGGAAGACCGTCCCCCTCCCCACAGGATGGAAACCGGCCCCTTGTTGCGCCGCGATCGCTCGCCACGCATCCACCTGCTCGCGCCGGGATTGGACACGAACCTGCGGCGGGGCCGACGGCCCCGAGATTGGGCTTTGCCCGCAAGGACGCAGCCGCAACTCCGCCGAACAGGCCGAAGCCCGCCGACAAAAGCTCTATGGTTAGTTTGCGTGGCCGTTACCCGGCCGGTGGCCCCCCGATCGCCGTGGCGATCAATGCCCCATTAGTCGTCCAAAGCGGTGCGACAGTTTCCGCCTGGCTCCCCCTCGCAGAACCAATCCTTAATCTTGTGTCAACTAACTGCGGGGCGGTCGTCCCGACATCGTGAAAAAAACGTCCGACTATCGTGAATACTGGAGAGCCGCTTCTGTCTCAGTTCAGGACATTAACCAGTGGATCAACGCGTTACCGCGCTTTGCCAAAACGGACCCAACAAAGTTCGGGTCATTGCGAGTCGCGCGAGGCGGATTTTGACCCCGGCCATTCGACCGACGCCCCTCCGAGTCGCCCCCGAGTCGCAAGCGCCGTGGGACAGCAGGAATCGCTTCACCGGGGAATTTGCGCGCTATGCCTTATGGGTAGGGAACGTCCGGATATGCTGGTGGGTTGGCTCGCTACGGGAAGTTGTGTCGCGCGCGGGTCGTGCGCGAAGCCATGCCGCCGCGTCTCCTGACCATGGCGGGCCGACGCCAAGCGCCGGGAAACACGTCAAAAGTGGAAATGGTCGGGGAGACAGGATTCGAACCTGCGACATCTTGCTCCCAAAGCAAGCGCGCTACCGGGCTGCGCCACTCCCCGACGCCGTCGCGCCTTTAACAGGCTGGCGCGGGATGTCTATCCCGGCCGGCCCGTCCGCCCCCTAACCCGCCGACGTCGCGATCAGCCGGGCGTAGAAATCGATCATGCGCTGGAAGCTGTCGATCGCCATATGTTCGTTGGTGCCGTGGATCATCGCCGTTTCCTTCAGCGAAAAATGCATCGGCATGAACCGGTACACATCCTGCGACACCCCTTCCATGCTGCGGCTGTCGGTGCCGGCGACGACGAGCGTCGGCGTGAGCACGGCTTGCGGTGCGTCGGCGCGCGCGGCGGCAGCGATCCATTTCCAGCCCGGCGAACTGGTCGACGACACGCGCGAGGGTTCGCGCGGCGGCTTGACCCAGGCGAGATCGACCTTGGCATCGCCGACCGCCGCCCGCGCGCGCGCCATGACGTCCGCCGAGCTGTTCCACGGCGCGATGCGATAGTTGATCAGCGCATTCGCCGATTGCGGCAGGACATTTTCCTTGGGGCTCCCTTCGAGCATCGTCGGGGCGATGGTGGTGTGAAAGGCCGCGGCGGTCGAGGGCGTCGCGCCGAGCTGGCGCTTCAGCAGCGGCGCGAACAGCCAGGGGTTGGCGACCGCCATCCTGGTCGTGCCGCCCTTCTTTGCCGCCAGCGCCCCGATCATCGCCGCGCCCGGACCGCGCAATTCGATCGGAAAGGGATCGCCGGTAATCCCGAGCACCGCCTTCGCGAGCGTTTCGACGCCGGTTTCGGCGGGCGGCATCGAACTGTGGCCGCCGGGAGCGTTGGCGGTGACGCGCAGCGTCGCATAGCCTTTTTCGGCGATGCCGATCATTATCGCGGGACCATCGATGACCGGGGTGTCAGTGAGTATGAGGCTGCCTTCGTCGAGGGTGAAGATCGCCTTCACCCCCTCTGCCTTGAGCTTCGCCGCCGCCGCGATCGCGCCGGTGCCGCCGGCTTCTTCGTCGTGGCCCGAAACGAGATAGATGCCGCGTTTCGGCCTGAAGCCAGCCTTTGCCAGCGCCTCGGTCGCTTCGAACAGCCCGATCAGCGAGCCCTTGTCGTCGACGGTGCCCCGGCCCCACACGGCCTGCTCGGCGATCGTCCCGGCGAAGGGCGGGTATTTCCAGTCCTTTTCGGTCCCCGCGGTCACCGGCACGACGTCCTGATGCGCCATGACGATGATCGGCGCGAGCGCGGGGTCGCTGCCCGGCCAGTGATAGACGAGCGTCCGGTTGGGCAGGATCGTCCGTGTCATCGCGCCGTGGGTCGCGGGATAGGTCGCCGCGAGCCACGCATGGAGTTTATCCCATTCGGCGATCTGGTTCTCGGCCGGGTCCTGGTGCGAGATGGTCAGGAACCGGGCCGCAGCGCTCAGATGCGCGACCGCGGCGTCCAGATCATAAGCGGGAACCGCGGCGAGCCGGACGTCGCTGCCGTCGGCGATGTTCGCCGGCTCGAAGGTCGCGGTGCGGACCGCGACAGTTCCGGCGATGACTGCCACGATGGCCAGTCCGCCCAGCAGGATCACTCGCCTTTTCACCGTCACCGCTCCCCCGTATTTTGGGGCATTGGAGCGGGATAGGTTTCAATTTGCAAGGAAAATGGTGGGCCCGGCAGGACTCGAACCCGCAACCTAGCCGTTATGAGCGGCCGGCTCTACCATTGAGCTACAGGCCCCCGAGGGGATGGCGTGGCGATAGCGGAGCGCGGCGAGGCTTGGCAAGCGCGATCAGGGCGCTGATGCCTAACGTTGCGCCATATCGAGAATCGCCGCCGCGGTGGTCGGTTCGACCCCGCGTTTTGCGAGATGGCCAAGCACCACCTCCCACCAGCGATAGAAGGCCGCAAGGTCAGCATCGGTGCGGACATAGGGCGTGTTGCCCGGTTGCAGCGACGGCGAATGGAAGGAGAAGTTAAGCACCGGCAGCCGCGCCGCGACCGCGAGATCGATCGCCGCGCACGCCTTCGCGGCGGGAATGCCCTCGGGCGTCAACGCGATCCGTTCGGCGAGGCCGAGCCGCGCGAACGCCGCGCGGGTGTTCGACGAGGTGCGGTGATAGAGCCAGCGCCCGACCGGCCCGAGCAGGCCGCCAAACAGCGTCGTCACCGGCATTTCGAGCAGGCGCGGCCCGCCGGTCTCGACCCACCAGGGATGGAGCGGCATGGCGCGATAATCGGGGCCGTGGCCGGGGCGATAATCGAAGCCCGAGCGCACCGACGTGTCGCAGCGGAAGCCAAGGTCCGCGAGCATCGCCGCGCTGTCGGGACCGACACCATAGCGACCGGCGCGGTACACCGTCGGCGCGGCGCCGAAACGCGCCGCGATCGCGTCGCGCAGTGCGGTCATCTTGGCGCGTTGCAGGTCGGGCGGGAGGTTTCCGGTGTAGCTGTTGTAGGCGCTGACCACTTCGTCGTGCGGCGGCGTGACCCACGGATGGAGCTGGGCACCGACCTCGCACCGCCCCGCCGCGCGCGCGGCGCCGAGGATCGCGACGGCGCGGTCGTCGGCGACGATCGGCCAGTCGACGAGATAGATGGGCGCGACCCCGGCGCTTTCGAAAAAGGCCTGGCAATCGGTGAGCGCGGGGACCGAATCGAGCCGGTAGCCGGTGCGCGCGAAGGGCGCCGACCAGTCGAAATCCTCTTCGGTATCGATGGTCACCCAGAAGCGCGGGCTTTCGTCCGGTCGCAAGCGGACCAGATCCGACGCCGCGGGTGGCTTCAACAGATTATCCGCTCGTTCCACCGAGCTCTTCCCCTGCACGAGGTGCCCTGCCCCGATCAGTCTTCATGCTGCTGGACCATCGGATCCAGGGCAGACGCCGGGGTGGCGGAGGGAAGGTGCAAGGTCAAGGCGTTATGCCCGATATCGAGACGACCGCCCGCCGCGCGGGCGAGGCTGTCGACGAGCCGCAGCGAGAAGCCGAGGCTGAGAATCGCCGCGCCCGGCGCGTCGCCCTCGGGGCTGTAGCTGGGATCGAGCAGGTCGCGGGCGGGCGTGAAACGGATCGCGACCGGGCGCACGAGCCGGAGCTGCAGCTCGTCCGTTTTCGCCGGATCGGTGACCAATTGCCCGACGAGTGTCGCGTTCGATTCGAACACATCGACCAGCGCGGTGATCAGCCGCCCGATCATCCGCCGCGCGCTGATATCCTCGACCGCGGCGTGGAACGGCCCGCCGACGCGCGAGATGCTGACCCCGACGCCATGTTCGGCGAACAATGGCGCGAGTTCGCGTTCGACCTGCGCGGTGATCGCCTCGATGTCGCTGTGTCCGCTGGCGGGGGCCACCGTCGTCGGGGCGGGCTGGGTCGCCGTCTGAAGATCGTCGATGATCGCCTGCACTGCCGCAGCGTCGGCGACGATCGTGTCGGCCATAGCGCGATAGGCGCCGCTGACTGGGCCGAACATCTGGCCCGAGATGATCTGCGCGAAGCCCGAGATCGCGTTCAACGGGCTGCGCAGTTCGTGGATCAGCTGGCGGATCGAATCGCCGGCATTGTCCACGGCGGGCAGGCCGTAGGGAATTTCGTTGCGATGCGGGCGCCGCGCGCTGCCGCGATAGCCGCGGAACTGGCCGCTGACGTGGTCGAACCAGGGCAAAGCCGAGAAACGCCATTCGCCGGCGTCGGCCTCGGCGCCTTCGAGGATCATGCGCGCGTTGATCATTTCGGCGCGCTGGCGGAACGCCCCCGCCGCGACGCCGTCGGTGCCGGGTTCGCCGCCGAACGCCGCCTCGGCGATAGACAGCCCGATCGCGGCGCCGCGCGGGACACCCTCGACCCAGTGGATGACGCCGTCGGAACCGGTTTCGAAGAGGAAGGATTCGCGCGCGACGGGTGCGGGGCGCGACGCGGCGGACGGCTGGCCGCGGCCCGCTTGATATTTGTCGATGCGGCGGACGAGTTCGCTGATCTGGCTCGGTTCGGTGTCGGGCGCCGGCGCCGAAGCCGGTTGGGGTTCGGGCGCGGACTCGGCCGTTGCTGCCTCCGGTTCCGCGATCCGGTCGGGCTGCGGCAGCGCGACCGAGGCAGCGCCGAGGCTGGCGAGCGCGCGGTTGACGCCTTGCGGCAGGTCGCTGCGCGCGGCGAGGAACGAGCGCGCCATCGGGCCGGTCGCGGGCAGCAGCGCGAGCCAGTCGGCCTCGGCCAGTTGCGCGTCGCGCAGCATCGCGAGCGACACCGCAGGCACGTCGTTGGCGTAGAGCGCGACGATCGGCGCGAACCGGCTGTGGCGCGCGATCGACCTGGCGCAGTCGCGGCGGACATTTTCGGGAATTTGCGGGCGCAAGACCGCGAGCGCGTGAAGCGAGCGGCGAATATCGTCATCGGCCAGTTGATTGCCGCGCTGCGCGAGAATATCGGAGAGTTGACGCCAGGCCGCGACACAGGTTCGCCGGTCGGCCGGCGCCTGACGCAATATGGTCGCGATCATCGTGTCGGCTGTCACGCGGTGCGGGCCCCCACCCCGTTGGTTGGTTAGCAGATATTTACCGGCTAGCGTGAATCATCCGGTCATGAAAGCGCCTTAACCAACCGCGTCGCATTGTGGGACAATTGCAATCGCCTGAAATATTATTATGGTCAGCGCCTCCAGAGGGAAGCGGAAGTTACAATATGGCGAGCCAGAAATTCGATCAGATCGACCTGCAAATCCTGCACGAACTGCAGAAGGACGGGCGGATGACCAATGTCGAACTCGCCCAACTGGTCGGATTGACCGCCCCGCCGTGCCTGCGCCGCGTGCGCGCGCTCGAGGAATCGGGGGTGATCCGCAGCTATCATGCCGACCTCGACGCCGCCAAGCTCGGCTATGGCATCACGGTGTTCGCGATGGTCAGCCTGCGCAGCCAGGCCGAATCCGATTTGAAGGCATTCGAGGACTATGTCGGCGCGCTCGCCGAGGTGCGCGAATGCTATATGCTCAACGGCGAGATCGACTTCCTGCTCAAGGTCGTCGCGCGCGACCTGCAGAGCTTCCAGTCGTTCCTGACCGCCCATCTGACCTCGGCGCCCAATGTGACGAGCGTCAAGACCTCGCTCACGATCCGCACCGCGAAGCAACTCGCCGGGATCCCCGTCGAACCCTGACGGTTTCGAACCGGGCATGAAAAAGGGCGCCACCCGCCGGGATGGCGCCCTTTTCGTTTCGGTACGGAGCGCTTAGTTGGTCGGCGCCGGAGCCGGAGCCGGAGCTGCCGCCGCAGGAGCCGCCGCCGGCGTGTCGATCTTCACCGTCCACAGCTGGGCGAGACGCTTGCGCGGGCCGACCACCGACGCAAAGCTCGCCTTGGCACCGGCGGCGTCACCGGCCAGCGCCTGCGCAACGCCCATGCGATAGGTCCACAATTCCTTGTCGCCGCCCGCCGCGAGTGCCGCCTTGTACAGCGGGATCGAATCGGCATAGCGACCGTAGCCGACCATCGCATCGCCGGTCGCGCCCGCGGTCTTGGCGACCGAAAGCGTCGAGGGTTTCGCGGCGTAAGCGGTCAGCGTCGATTCCTCGTCGCCGATGCGTTCGCTCTGGGTCTTGAGGACTTCGTCGAGCTTGGCGTCGGTCGCCTGGATAACCTTGCGGTCCTTGCCATATTTGATGACCGCGACGGCTTCGCCCGGCAGCGCAGCTTCGGTCGCGAGCGCCGCATATTCCAGATATTCGGGGCGCTGGAGCATCGCCCCAGTCGCGCGCATCAGGCGCAGCGTGTCGAGTCCGATTTCCTTGTTGTCGCCTGACTGCTGCAACAGGATGAACAGCGTCTGGCGCCACACTTCGGGCTGGCTGTAGTCGCGCAGACGCAACGTCATCAGGTCGACGACCTCATCGTGGCGCTTCGCCGCCTGCAGCTTCTGGATCGGGCGGACATAGAGCTCGTCCGACGGCCGCTGGCCAGCGGCGCGTGTGGCCTCGATCGAGGCTTTCGCCAACTCAACCGCCCTGTCGAGCTGATTGGTCTGCAAAAGGCTGTCGACCACGAACAGGTCTATCGCGGGTTCCTTGGAGCCGGCGGCCTTGGCGGCCTCGAGCCGCTGGATCGCCTTCGCATAATCCTTGTCCTGATAGGCGAACTGACCCGAGAAGAAATTATAGGTCGCAACGCTTTCGGCAGGCGTGATGCCCGACGCCAGCATCTCGTCGAGCCCCTTGCCCTGCGTTGCCTTGTCCTTGGTCAGGATGCCAAGCTGCAGCGTGTAGAAGGCGATCCAATATTTGTCCTCGGGGGTCGATGCGGTGCCCTGCCCCTCGGCCAGCGCGGCCTGAAGCGCCGCCGAATCCTTGGCGTTGGTCGCGTCCATCATCTTTTTGACCGAGGGGCCGAACGCCTTGCTCGCTGCGATGGTCGCGCCCTTCTTGGCCTCTTCTTCCTTGCCCTTCTTCTTTTCCTTCTTGGGCTTGTCCTGCGCAGCCGCGGGGGTGGCCGACATCGCCATCAGCGCGCAGCCCAGCACAGCGGCCATGGCCGTCGCGGGCATAGAGCGAAAACGGGTGAACATCTGAAATCTCTCCTTCGATTCGGCCGCCGCGCGCATAGGCACGCGCAGGTTCGACCGCGCTCTAAACGCGGCTAAACCTCCGACGTTGCCATGGCAAGACAGGCCCGGTTGATTTTGCAATGACCGGGGGCGGCTGAACGGCGATTGAACCCCGTTCGTCGATAAGGTTCAGGCGATCGCGTCGATCGCCTGGTTGATTTCGCGCAGGATCGCCGGATCGCCGGGGGCGCCGGCCATCGCGGCTTCGGCGAGCTGGATCAGCGGGATGATGCCGAAGGTGGCGGCGAGCCCCTTCAGGCGAAGCGCCGCGACGTTCCAGTTGGCGTCGCAGCGGGCGCGGCGCATCAGGTCGCTGAGGTCGCGCGCGCTGCCGGTGAACGCGTTGCGCAGGTCGAGCGTCATCGCGGGATCGTCGCCGACCGCCGCGTTCAGATACCGATCAAGAGGGCCGCTATCGAACGACATTCCACAGCCTTGACAGTCCATGGTTAAGTTTCCGTTTCATGGCGGGCATTTGCTGCTAAGATGCGACTATGACGGGGGATAAAAAAATCGTCGGTTTGTGGCGGGAATCCGCGGCAAATCCGGATACGGACAGCCAGGCGGCGGAGCCGGTGGCAGCGGGCGCGGTCGTGCCCGAGGCAGAGGCGCCCGCGCCCGCCGAACGCGACTGGCTCGACATGTCGGCGCTCGCCGGCGAAGCGGACGTCGAGGACGCGACGGCAAGTCCGTCGGCCTGGCGCGACCGCACCGCCCCTGCCCTGCTGATCCTGCTCGGGCTCGTCTGGACCGTTTTCGCCGCTGCGGCGGCAACCGACAGCTTCGCGCGCGCGCCGACGATGGCTGAATGGCCAGCGCTGGTCGCCACCATCGCGATGCCGCTGACCTTGCTCGCGGTGCTGTGGATGGCACTGTTGCGGTCGAGCCGATCCGAACAGGCACGTTTCGCCCGCGTCGCGACCGCGCTGCGCGACGAGAATGCGGCGCTCAACCAGTCGATGCACTCGCTCGGACTCCATCTGGCCGATGCACAGCGCCAGCTTGCCGAACAGGCGACGACCGTCCAGCAGCTCGGACTCGATACCGTCGCGCGGCTGACCGAAAGCAGCGACAAGCTGGCCACCAATGCCTCGGTGATCGCCAACGCTCACGACCAGCTCGCACGGTCGAGCGATGTCGCGATGCAGCGGATGGATGGCCTGCTCGCGGGCCTGCCGCGCATCGACGATGTCGCGCAGCGGCTCGCAGGCAATTTCCGTGAGGCGGGCCTCGTCGCGCACCAGCAGGGCGCGAGCCTCGAGGCCAAGCTCGCCGCGCTCGCCGAGGAAGCGGTCAAGGCCGCGCAGACCGGCGAAACGTCGGCGGCGACGCTGAACGACGCGATCGGATCGCTCGAAGCGCGGACCCGGCAGGCCGAAACCGACCTGCTCGCCGTATCGGCGCAGGTGACCGGCGCGCATGAAACGACGCTGGCACAGATCACGCAGGTCGCGGCCGCGCTGCACCACGAACTGACCTCGACCGTCGATGCGATGGGCGCGCGGCTGGGCGAGACCTGGCAGCAGTTCCGCGACGGCGTCGCGACCTCCGCCGGTCAGCTCGACGACCGGCTCGCGGTCGCACGCGATGCGAGCGACGCTATCGGCGCACGCCTGGCGGCGCATGGCGAGGCGAGCGAGCAATTGGCCGCGCAGGTCACCGGGCACGTCGCCGAAATCGGCGATCGGCTGGAGTTCCTCGACGTCAGCGTTTCGGCGAGCGCCGGCGTGATCGGACGCGCCATCGACGACACCAAGTCGCAACTCGCGGCGTTCATGCAACAGGCCGAGGCCGGCAACGGCACCGCGCACCAGTTGATCACCCACGCCGAATCGCTGCTGCTCGCGCTCGACGCGGTGACGCGCGAACTCGACGAATCGCTGCCGCACGCGCTCGAACGCATCGCGTCGCACGGCAAGGTGACACGCACGACGCTCGGCGACCTGCGCCCGATGCTCGAAGCCTCCGAACTTGTCGCGCAATCGACGTTGTCGCATGTCAACGCGGTGCAGGCGACGCTCGCGTCGAACGAAACGCAGATGACGGGTCATGCGGAAAGCCAGCAGGCGCTGGTCGAACGGATCAACGCGTCGCTCGCCGAGGCCGATACCGCGCTCGCCAGGCTGCGCGACGGGGCCGACCAGTTCGCCGAACAGGGCGGCGCGAGGATGATCGCGACGCTGGGCGCGGTGCGCGAGACCGCCGAGTCGGCTGCGAGCCAGGCGCAGCAGACGCTCGAAGCGCTCGTCGCCGGCGCGCGCGAGGCGATGCAGTCGACCGCCACCGAAGTGATCGACGCAGCGTTCCGCACCGAAATCATGAGCCAGCTCGACGCGATCGGCGAAGCGTCCGAACGCGCGGTCGCGGCGGCGAACAACGCCACCGACCGGCTGATGCGCCAGCTGATCACGATCATGGACACCAGCGCCAATGTCGAGGCGCGCGCCGCCGAGGCCGAACAGGCGATCGCGGCGTCGGACCGCGATTCGCTGGCGAAGCAGGTCGGCCTGCTCACCGAATCGCTGAAATCGACCGCGATCGACGTCACCAAGATCCTGTCGAGCGAAGTCAGCGACACCGCATGGGACGCCTATCTCAAGGGCGACCGCGGGGTGTTCGCGCGCCGGGCGGTCAAGCTGGTCGAGAATAGCGAGGCGAAGGAAATCCTGCGCGTCTATCAGAACGACGACGCCTTCCACGCCTCGGTGAACCAGTTCATCCACGATTTCGAGGCGATGCTGCGGCTGCTGATGGGCGCGCGCGACGGGTCGGCGATCAGCGTGACCCTGCTGTCGTCGGATATCGGGAAGCTGTACGTCGCGCTGGCGCAGGCGATCGACCGGTTGCGGGGATAGTTTAAGCCCCGTCATTCCGGCGAAGGCCGGGATCTCACCCTATGCTCAATGAACCACCGGCGAGACCCCGGCCTTCGCCGGGGTGACGGTTTAAGTCAGGCCCGCCCGCTCAGCACATTGGGGTCGGCCCAGCCGTTCACATAGGCCACATAATAGATGGCGAAGCAGATCGCCGCCGCGATCGTCATCTGGGCGAGGACGCGTTTCGGGCGGAAGGTCGCGGGGGCGCCGCGATCCTGCCCCGCGATCAGCGGCGCGGCCTCGTCCTCGGCCCGGCGACCATGGAAGGGCAGCACGAAAAAGGCACTGAACACCCAGAAGAGAGTGAAGATCGCGAGCGCGGAGGTCCATTTCATGGTGCCGCTCCTTACAGGTCGACCAGCATGACGTCGACCACCGGTTTCTTGCCGGTCCAGTCGGTCGCGATGCGGCGGACGCCGAGGCGGATCGCCTCGCGCTGCTTGTCGCGATCCTTGGAGGGCGCGCGCGCCGCCATTGCGGCGGCTTCGCGCATCTCGTCCACGAACGCCTCGCGATCGTCCTCGACCGGGACGCCGCGATAGCTGACCGCGCTTTCGGTGAACTTGCCCTTGGTGAAGATCGCCGCGACGGTGATATGGCCGTTGACCGACAGCTTGCGCCGTTCGTTGATCGTCTCGCCGTCGGCGGGCAGGATGACATCGCCGTCGAGGATCAGGCGCCCCGAGTGAACGCGCTCGACGATCTTCGCGGGACCGGGCGCCAGGCGGACAAGGTCGCCATTTTCCTGGATCAGCGCCTTCGGTACGCCCTTTTCCAGCGCGAAGCGCGCCTGTTCGTGCATGTGGCGGATCTCGCCATGCACGGGCACCACGAGCTTCGGGCGCAGCCAGCCATAGAGCGCGGCGAGTTCGGGCTGCCCCGGGTGGCCGCTGACATGGATATGCGCCTGCTTCTCGGTCACGGTCAGCACGTCCTTGGCGGCGAGCTGGTTCATGATCCGCCCGATCGCGACTTCGTTGCCCGGGATCTGTTTCGACGAGAAAACGACGGTATCGCCGGCCTCGAGCTTGATCTGATGGCTGTCGGACGCCATGCGCGCGAGCGCGGCGCGCGGTTCGCCCTGCCCGCCGGTGGCGATGACCATCACCTTGTTGCGGGGCAGCCGCATCGCCTCGTCGAAATCGACCGTCGGCGGGAAATCCTTGAGATAGCCGACCGAGCGCGCGACGCCGAGGATGCGGTCGAGCGAGCGGCCCGCGACGCACAGGGTGCGCCCCGTCGCCCGGGCGACCTCGCCCAGCGTCTTGAGCCGCGCCGCGTTGGAGGCGAAGGTGGTGACGATCACCCTGCCCTTTGCCGCGCCGACCGCGGTCGACAGCCCGTCAAACAGCCCGCCTTCGCTGCCCGACGCCTCGGGATTGAAGGCGTTGGTCGAATCGCCGACGAGCACGTCGATGCCCTCGTCGCCGAGCTTGGTGAGCGCGGCGGCCGACGAGGGCTTGCCCAGCACCGGGTCGTCGTCGAGTTTCCAGTCGCCGGTGTGAAAGACGCGGCCATAGGGCGTGTCGATCACCGCCGCGCTCATCTCGAGGATCGAGTGGGCGAGCGGCACGAAGCGGATCCCGAAGGGGCCGAGCTGGAATTGGGCGTCGATGTCGACGACATGGACCTTGACCTGCTTTTCCAGCCCTTCCTCGATCAGCTTGCCCGCGATCAGCCCCGCGGTGAAGCGGTTGGCATAGAGCGGCACGCCGAGGTCGGCGGCGAGATAGGGCAAGGCGCCGATATGATCCTCGTGCCCGTGGGTCAGGACGATGCCGAGCAGGTCCTTTTTGCGGTCCTCGATGAATTCGAGGTCGGGCATGATGATGTCGATGCCCGGATAATCATGGGTGCCGAAGGTCACGCCGAGGTCGAGCATGATCCATTTGCCGTCGCAGCCATAGAGATTGGCATTCATGCCGATCTCGCCCGAGCCGCCGAGCGCGAGGAAAAGCAGTTCCTTGCCGGGTTTGGTCATGCCGCGTTCCGTTGATTGTACAAATGCATTAATCCATTGAGAGTGAGGTCGGGGTCGATGCGGTCGAACAGGTGCGCCTGCTCGTCGAACAGGGTCGCGAGGCCGCCGGTGGCGATCACGGTGAGCGGTTTTCCGATTTCGGCCTTCAGGCGGGCGATCAGACCCTCCATCATCGAGACATAGCCCCAATAGACGCCGATCAGCATCTGGCTTTCGGTGGTGCGGCCGATGACGCTCGGGCTGGCGGGCGCCTCGATCGCGATGCGCGGGAGTTTGGCGGCGGCAGCGACCAGCGCTTCAAGCGACAGATTGACGCCCGGCGCGATGATGCCGCCGAGATAGGCGCCGTCGGGACCGATATGGTCGAGCGTCGTCGCGGTGCCGAAGCTGATGACCAGCTTGTCCTTGCCCGGCTCGAGCGCCTGCGCCGAAATCGCGTTGACCGCGCGGTCGGCACCAACCGAGCGCGGCTCGTCGACCTTGAGCGCGATGCCCCAGGTCACCGGTTCGCGGCCCGCGACGAGCGCGTCGACGCCGAAATATTTATGCGCAAGCAGCTGCAGATTGTGCAGAGCGCGCGGGACGACGGTCGAGATGATCACGGCATCGACCTGGCTGCGGTCGTGCCCCTCGATACGCAGCAACTGGTCGAGCCAGACCATATATTCGTCGGCGGTGCGGCGATCGTCGGTCGCGATGCGCCAGCGCGCAAGCAGCTCGGTTCCCCGGAACAGCGCGAATTTGGCGTTGGTGTTGCCGACATCGATCGCGAGCAGCACGGCTATTTCCCCTCTTCGAGCGGTCGGCGCAGTTCGATGTCGCCGGCATGGACCAACATGGTCTCGCCGCCGTCGCGGCGCAAGCGCAGCGCACCGTCTGGAGCCAGGCCGTCGAAAACACCGTCGATCCCCTGTTCGGACACGCGCAGCGGGGTGCCGACGCGATGCGCCTGCGGCAGCCAGGCGGCAATGGTGCGGTCGATGCCTTCCTGTCGCCAGGTCCACAGCGCGTCGGTCATCGCGATCGCGAGCGCGTCGGCGAAGCGGTCGCGATCGAGGCTGGCACCCTTGTCGCTGAGCGTCGCGGTCGGGCGATCGGGCAGTTCGGGCGCAGCCACGAGGTTCACCCCGATGCCGATCACGATGCTGTTGCCGGTGCGCTCCATCAATATGCCCGCGCATTTGGCGCCGTCGACCAGCAGGTCATTCGGCCATTTGAGCTGTGCGCCAAGACCGGGTGCGAGCGCCGCGACGGCTTTGGCCAGCGCCACCCCGGCGACGAGCGCCAACGTCGCGGGCGACGGATCGCCGGCGGTCAGATGGACCACGGTCGAGCCCATGAAATTGCCCTGCCCGTCGTTCCACCCGCGCCCCAGGCGACCGCGACCCGCGGTCTGGCGGTCGGCGACGAGCCAATGCCCCTCGCCCACATGCTCGCCGCTGGCCAGCCGCGCCAGCAGGTCGGCGTTGGTCGAACCTGTCTCGGCGATCCGCTCTATCGGCGGAATCAGAACAGCACCGACGCGGCGCTGGCCGATGCGATGGCCAGCAGCGGAATGAAGAGATAGCCGATCAGCGACAGCCACAGCGCGCTGACCGTCATCAGCACCCGTTCGACCGGCGCCGCGGGGGCCGCGAATTCGGTGTCGGAGGGATCGTCGAACACCATCGTCTTGATGACCATGATGTAATAATATGCGCCAATAACCGACGCGACGATGCCGGCGACCGCGAGCGGCACGAGGTTGGCGTTCACCGCGGCCTGGAACACCAGCAATTTGGGCCAGAAGCCGAACAGCGGCGGAATGCCCGCGAGGCTGAGCAGGAACACCGACATCGCGGCGGCGAGCCAGCCGCGCTTGCTGGCGAGGCCCGCCATCGCGGGGATGCTCTCGACGGCATTGCCGTCCGTATCGCGCAGCTGCAGCACGACGAGGAAGGCACCGAGCGTGGTCACCACGTAAACCACCAAATAGGTCAGCACGCCCTCGACCCCAGCCTGCGTTCCCGCGGCGAGACCGATCAGCATGAAGCCGACATTGTTGATCGACGAATAGGCAAGCAGGCGCTTGATATTCTTCTGCCCGATCGCGCCGACCGCGCCGAGGATGATCGAGGCGAGCGCGAGGAAGATGACGATCTGTTGCCAGGCACCGACCGCGGGGCCCATCGCGTCGATGACGACGCGCGTCATCAGTGCCATCGCCGCCACTTTCGGCGCGCTGGCAAAGAAGGCGGTGACCGGGGTCGGCGCGCCTTCATAGACGTCGGGGGTCCACATATGGAACGGCACGGCGCTGATCTTGAACGCGAGGCCCGCGAGCACGAAGACGATGCCGAAGATCAGCCCGGCGTTGAGCTGACCGCCCATCGCGGTGGCGATGCCGGCGAAATCGGTGGTGCCGCTGAATCCGTAGAGCAAGGAGATGCCATAGAGCAGCATGCCCGACGCGAGCGCGCCGAGGACGAAATATTTGAGTCCGGCCTCGCTCGACCGCTCGTCGTTGCGCATGAAGCTGGCGAGCACATAGGCGGCGAGGCTGTTGAGTTCGAGCCCGACATAGAGCGTCATCAGGTCGCGCGACGAGGCCATGATCCCCATGCCGAGCGCGGCGAACAGGATCAGCACCGGGTATTCGGCGCGCATACCGCCCGCGAAGAAACGCGGCGCGATGAGGATCGACACGGCGCTGGCGCCATAGATGATCAGCTTGGCGAACCCGCCGAACGCATCGACCGACAGCGTGCCCGAGAAGACCGAGGCGTTGACCCCGAACAGCGCGACCACCGCGACCGTCGCGGCGGCGAGCGTCAGCAGCGCGGCGAGCTGGTACAGCCCCACCTGGCGATCGCCGAGGAAGGTGCCGAGCATCAGCGTGATCAGCCCGCCGATCGTCAGGATCAGTTCGGGCCAGACGAGCATGAGATCGGCGGTCATTGGACGCCTCCCGCATGATGCGCTTCGCCGGCGGATGCCTCACCATGGCCAGCGCCATGGTCGGCGGCGGCCTTGGGCTTGCCGGCGCTGACATGCGCGTCACCGGCGGGCTTGGCCGGGGCGAGGCGCGCGACCACGGTGGTCACGTCGCCGCGCATCGGCGCGAGGAAGCTTTCGGGATAGACGCCCATCCACAGCGCCACGGCCGCCAGCGGCACCATGATCGCCCATTCGCGGGGATTGAGATCGGGCATCGCCTTCACATCGTCCTTGGTGAGTTCGCCGAACACGATACGGCGGTAGAGATAGAGCATGTACGCGGCGCCGAGGATGATGCCGGTGGTGCAGATGAAGGCAACCCAGCTCGACGATTCATAAATGCCCGCGATGCTGAGGAATTCGCCGACGAAGCCGCTGGTGCCCGGCAGGCCGATCGACGCCATGGTGAACAGCATGAAGAACAGCGCATAGGCCGGCATGTTCACCGCGAGCCCGCCGTAACGGTCGATCTCGCGCGTGTGGAGCCGGTCGTAGATCACCCCGACGCAGAAGAAGAGCGCGGCCGAGACGACGCCATGGCTGAGCATGACGATCATCGCGCCCTCGATGCCCTGCTGGTTGAAGGCGAACAGGCCCGCGGTGACGATCGCCATGTGGGCGACCGACGAATAAGCGATCAGCTTCTTCATGTCGCTTTGCACCAGCGCGACAAGGCTGGTGTAGACGACCGCGACCATCGACAGCGCGAAGACGATCCACATCAGCTGCGCCGAGGCGTCGGGGAACATCGGCATCATGAAGCGGATGAAACCGTAACCGCCCATCTTGAGCAGCACGCCCGCGAGGATCATCGAACCCGCGGTCGGCGCCTGGACGTGCGCGTCGGGCAGCCAGGTGTGGACGGGCCACATCGGCATCTTGACCGCGAGGCTGGCGAAGAAGGCGAGCCACAGCCAGGTCTGCATTTCGACCGGGAAGTCGTAATTGAGCAGGACCGGGATAGAGGTCGTGCCCGCCTCGGCGATCATCGCGATCATCGCGATCAGCATCAGCACCGATCCGAGCAGCGTGTAGAGGAAGAATTTGAACGCCGCATATTTGCGGTTCGCGCCGCCCCAGATGCCGATGATGAAATACATCGGGATCAAGCCGGCTTCGAAGAAGATGTAGAAGAGCAGCAGATCCTGCGCCGCAAAGACGCCGATCATGACGACTTCCATCGCCAGGAACATCGCCATGTAAAGGCCGACACGCTTGGTGATCGCCTCCCAGCTCGCGAGGATGCACAGCGGCATGAGGAAGGTGCTGAGCACGATCAACAGCAGCGCGAGGCCGTCGATGCCGAGCGCCCAGTCGAAGGGTCCGAACAGGCCTTCGTGCAGTTCCTGGAACTGCCACTGCGCGCCACCGACGTCGAACTGCGCCCAGAGCAGGATGCCCAGCGCCAGATTGACCAGCGTCGCGCCGAGCGCGACCCAGCGCGCCGACTTGTCGCCGACGAAAACACAGGCGATGGCAGCGGCCGCAGGGACCGCCAGCATCAGCGAAAGAATGGGAAAGCCGCTCACAGGAACTTCACCATGGCCCAGCTGGCCAGACCGACGAGGCCGAGCAGCATCACGAACGCATATCCATAAACATAACCCGATTGCAGCCGCACTGCGAGCCGCGTGCCGCCCTGGACGAGCGCCGCCGCGCCATCGGGACCGAAACGGTCGATGGTCTGTTCATCGCCGCGCTTCCAGAAGAAGCGGCCGATCGCGAACGCGGGCTTGACGAAGACGATGTCGTACAGCTCGTCGAAATACCATTTGCGGTAGAGGAAATTGTGCAGCAGCCCGAACTGCGCGACGAAGCGCGCGGGCAGACTGGTGTTGCGGATATAGCTGTTCCACGCGAGGAACAGCCCGATCGCCATCACCGTAAACGGCGTCCATTTCACCCACAGAGGCACTTCGTGCGCGGCGTGCATCAGATGCGCGTCGAACGCCAGCATGCTGCCCTGCCAGAAGGCGGTGCCTTCTTCGGGATAGATGAACTGGTGGTGGAAGGCGATGCCGGCGAACACGGCGCCGATCGACAGCAGGATGAGCGGGATCAGCATCGTGATCGGGCTTTCGTGCGGGTGATAACCCGCGGTGCCGTCGCCCGAAACGCCATGGTGCGCGTCGTGATGATGATCGTCATGCGCATGATCGTCATGGCCGTGGCCATGCGCGTCATGAACCGCATGCTGGATATGCTCGCTCTGCTCCCAGCGCGCCTTGCCATAGAAGGTCAGGAAGACGAGGCGCCACGAGTAGAAGCTGGTGAGGAACGCCACGAAGATGCCGACCCAGAAAGCCACCACGCCGCCGCCACCGCTGGCGAATGCCGCCTCGAGGATGCCGTCCTTCGAATAGAAGCCGGCGAAACCCGCGACGCCCGCGATGCCGACGCCGGTGATCGCCAGCGTGCCGAGCATCATCGCCCAATAGGTGATCGGGATCTGTTTCCGCAGATTGCCGTAATAGCGCATGTCCTGTTCATGGTGCATCGCGTGGATCACCGAACCGGCGCCAAGGAACAGCAAAGCCTTGAAGAAGGCGTGGGTGAACAGGTGGAACATCGCGGCGCCATAAGCGCCGGCGCCGGCGGCGAAGAACATGTAGCCGAGCTGCGAACAGGTCGAATAGGCGATGACGCGCTTGATGTCCCACTGGGTCGTCGCGACGGTCGCGGCGAAGAAGCAGGTCGCGGCGCCGACGAACATGACGACGCCCTGCGCGACCGGCGCGGTCTCGAACATCGGTGACAGGCGGCAGACCATGAAGACGCCCGCGGTGACCATCGTCGCGGCGTGGATCAGCGCCGACACCGGGGTCGGCCCTTCCATCGCGTCGGGCAGCCAGGTGTGGAGGCCAAGCTGCGCCGACTTGCCCATCGCGCCGATGAACAGCAGCAGGCAGAGGATCGTCATCGTGTCGAGGCGCATGCCGAGGAAGGTGATGCTGCTGCCCGCCATGCCCGGCGCGGCATTGAGGATGTCGGGGATCGAAACGGTGCCGAACACCAGGAAGGTGCCGAAAATGCCGAGCATGAAGCCGAGGTCGCCGACGCGGTTGACGACGAACGCCTTGATCGCCGCGGCATTGGCGCTGGGCTTCTTGTACCAGAAACCGATGAGCAGATAGGAAGCGAGACCGACACCTTCCCAGCCGAAGAACATCTGGACAAGGTTGTTCGCGGTCACCAGCATCAGCATCGCGAAGGTGAAGAGCGAGAGATAGGCGAAGAAGCGCGGCTGGTCCGGATCCTCCTCCATATAGCCCCAGCTATAGAGGTGGACGAGCGCCGAGACCGTCGTGATGACGACGAGCATCACCGCGGTCAGCGTGTCGACGCGCAATTCCCAGTTGAACTGGAGCGCGCCCGAACTGACCCAGTGCAGCACGGTGACAACCTCGGCCGTGCCATTGCCCCACACGAAGGACAGGAAGATCGGCCAGCTCAAGGCGCAGCTGGCGAACAGCGCACCCGTGGTGATCAGCTTGGCCGCGAACGGGCCGATGGCGCGCTGGCCGAGGCCTGCGACAAGCGCCGCGAGCAGCGGCAGGAATACGATCGCCTGAATCACCGGCTTACCCCTTCATCCGGTTGGCGTCATCGACCGCAATGGTGCCGCGGCCGCGGAAATAGATCACGAGAATGGCGAGCCCGATCGCGGCCTCGCCGGCGGCGACGGTCAGCACGAACATCGCGAACACCTGTCCGACGAGATCGCCGAGCGCGGCGCTGAACGCGACGAGGTTGATGTTCACCGCGAGCAGGATCAGCTCGATCGCCATCAGGATGACGATGATATTTTTGCGGTTGATGAAGATGCCGAGCACGCCGAGCGTGAACAGCACGGCACTGACCGCGAGATAATGGCCAACCGAGATCACAGCTCAACCCCCTGCCCGACGCCCGGGTCGACAAGGCGCGTGGCATCCTCGGGACGGCGCTGGTTCTGCAACGAAATATTTTGGGTGCGCGCGCCGCCGCGCTGGCGGTGGGTCAGCACGATCGCGCCGATCATCGCCACCAGCAGCACGATGCCCGCCGCCTCGAACAGGAAGATATACTTCGTGTAGAGCAGTTCGCCGATCTGCTGGATATTGCTCTTGTCGGCGACCGCGGGCGCGGCGCGCGCCGCGAGATCGATCCCACCCGCGCTCCACGCGCCGACCGCGAAGATCAGTTCGGCGGCGAGGATGATCGCGACGAGCGCGCCGAGCGGCAGATAGCGCACGAAACCCGCGCGCAATTCGGCGAAATCGATGTCGAGCATCATCACGACGAACAGGAACAGCACCGCGACCGCGCCGACATAGACGATGACGAGCAGCATCGCGATGAACTCGGCGCCCGCGAGCAGCATGAGACCCGCCGCGTTGAAGAAGGCGAGGATCAGCCACATCACGCTGTGGACCGGATTGCGCGCGAAAATCACCATCGCGGCGGACGCGATGACGAGCGTGGCGAACAGGTAGAAGGCGAAGAGCTGGATCATGTGCGCGCGCCCTTACCGGTAGGGCGCGTCGGCGGCAAGATTCGCCGCGATCGCGCGTTCCCATTTGTCGCCATTGGCGAGCAGTTTGGCCTTGTCATAGAGCAGTTCCTCGCGCGTTTCGGTCGCGAATTCGAAGTTCGGCCCCTCGACCACCGCATCGACCGGGCACGCTTCCTGACAGAAGCCGCAATAGATGCACTTGGTCATGTCGATGTCGTAACGCGTCGTGCGGCGGCTGCCGTCGTCGCGCGGCTCGGCCTCGATCGTGATCGCCTGCGCCGGGCACACCGCTTCGCACAGCTTGCACGCGATGCAGCGTTCCTCGCCATTCGGATAACGGCGCAGCGCATGCTCGCCGCGGAAGCGAGGCGACAGCGGGTTCTTCTCGAACGGATAGTTGATCGTCGCCTTGGGCTTGAAGAAATATTTGAGCGTGAGGGCGTGCGCCTTCACGAATTCCCACAAGGTGAAGCTTTTGACGAGATGGGCGATGGTGCTCATTGGTCGTTCGATTCTTTTTCGATGGGCTTCTGATCGACGGAGCTATGTTCGCACAGGCCGATCGCGGAGAATTTGTCGGAAAAGCCGCCGTAAACCGCAACGGAAACGTCGCCGTTCCCGATCTTGCGCGCTTCGATTTGCAGTCCGTGATGAAAGCTGCCGTTTTCGAGCCAGCCAATGCTCTGCTTGCCTTCGCCCCGATCGATGCCGGCTGCATATTGATATTGCTCGCGGTACAGGTCGCTGGCGAGGCCCATCGGATCCTCGACGACCTCGATCCTGCGCGGGGTCCAACCCTGCAATCCGTCCCGGGACAATATCCCCTGCCCACCGGTCACCCGAAAGGCAAAGGGATAAGCTTTGCCCTCCATGTCGTGCAGACGACAATCGAAGGACTCCAGCGGACGCGCCAGCAGCAGGTTCGCTACGGGCGGGACGCCATTAGCGACAACAGCCGCTGCGAGAACAGCCAGCGTACTCACGCCCCATACCTCGTCAGCATCAGCCAGCCCGAGATCAGGAAGATCCAGATCAGCGAGATCGGCAGGAAGACCTTCCACCCCAGCCGCATCAGCTGGTCGTAGCGGTAGCGCGGGACGGTCGCCTTGACCCAGCTGAACACGAAGAAGAAGAACAGGATCTTGCCGAACAGCCACACCCAGCCCGGAATGTCGAACCAGGGGATCAGGTCGATGTTGAGCGGCGGCAGCCAGCCGCCCCAGAACAGTACTGCGTTGAGCGTGCACATCAGTAGCACGTTCGCATATTCGCCGAGCCAGAAGAGCGCGAAGGCCATCGACGAATATTCGGTCTGATAGCCCGCGACGAGCTCCGATTCCGCCTCGGTGAGGTCGAACGGCGCGCGTGCGGTTTCGGCGAGCGACGAGATCAGGAACATCACCGCGAGCGGGAAGAGCAGCAGGTTGAAGCCGAAGGCATTGACGAAGCCGAGCCCGAAACCTTCCTGCGCCTTGATGATCTCGTTCAGGTTGAAGCTGTCGGCATAGAGCACGACCCCGATCAGGATGAACCCGATCGAGACTTCATAGCTGATCATCTGCGCCGAGGCGCGCATCGCGGAAAAGAACGGATATTTCGAGTTCGACGCCCAGCCCGACAGGATCACGCCATAGACGCCAAGCGACGAGATCGCGAGGATGTAGAGCAGCCCGACGTTGATGTCGGCGAGCACCGCGCCCGCATTGAACGGGATCACCGCCCACGCCATCAGCGCCACGGTGAAGGTGATGATCGGCGCGATCAGGAACAGCCCGCGGTTGGCACCGGTCGGGATGATCGTTTCCTGCAGGAACACTTTCAGGCCGTCGGCGAACGACTGGAGCAGGCCGAAGGGGCCGACGACGTTCGGGCCGCGGCGCAGCGCGATCGCCGCCCAGATCTTGCGGTCGGCATAAATGATCATCGCGACGCTGAGCATCAGCGGCAGCGCGATCAGCAGGATGCCGGCGATCGTCGCGACACCCCACGCCCAGGTCGGGTCCATGCCCCACGAGATGAAGGTATCGGTCATTTCTTCGCGCCGTCCTGGTTTTTCCAACCATTGTGCGGGCCGGGCTTCTCACTCTTGGGCGCGTTGAAACCGCGCCAGACGGCGTAGCCCATGCCGACGAGCAGCGTGCTGGCGATGATATGCACCGGGGTCATTCCGCGGCCTCCGCAAAGGTGACGCCATGGACCAGCTCTTCCGAGCAGCGCTGCATCGTCGGCGACGCGCGGCAGATGGCGTTGGTGAGATAGAAATCCTTGACCGGCGACGGGATCGCGCGGGCCTCGGGCTTGGTCGGCAGCTTGGGCACCGTCCAGCCGTAATCGGCGAGACCTTCGACACCCAGCGCGGGCACCGCCGCGATCATCGCGGCGCGGCATTCGGCAAAGCTGTCGAAGCCGATATTGACGCCGAGCGCGTCAGCCAAAGCCCTGAAAATGCTCCAGTCCTCGCGCGCGTCGCCGGGGGCGAACACCGCCTTGTCGCTGCGCTGGACCCGGCCCTCGGTGTTGACCGTGGTGAAGTCCTTTTCGGTCCATGCCGCGGCAGGCAGGATGACGTCAGCGGCGTGCGCGCCCTTGTCGCCATGATGGCCGACATAGACTTTCAGCGTATCGGCGAAGGCGGTGAAATCGACCTCGTCGGCGCCGAGGAAGAAAGCCAGTTTGGGCTTCGCCGCGACGATGTCCTTGATGCCGCCGGGCAGGCCGTAGCCGAGCATCAGCGCGCCCATGCGCGCGGCCGAGAAATGCACGACGTTGAAGCCGTTCCAGCCGTCCTTGACCGCATCCACCGCCTTGGCGAGCGCGAGGCCGGCGCCATGGACGCCGGGGACCGACAAAGCGCCGCCGCCGAAGATCAGCATCGGCCGCTCGGCGCCCTTCAGCGCCTCGGTGACAGGCTTGGGCAGCTTGGCGACCAGCGACGCATCGTCGCCCAGCCATTCGGCCTTGTAGGTGAGATCGGTTTCGGGGCCGATCGCGAAGACCTTGGCGCCCTTTTTCCACACCGCCTTGCGGACGCGCGTGTTGATCAGCGGCGCTTCCCAGCGCAGGTTCGTGCCGACGAGCAGGATCACGTCGGCGTTCTCCGCCTCGGCGATCGTGGTATTGAAATTGACCGCCGACAGGCTGGTGACGTCGTAATCGAGCCCGGTCTGGCGCCCTTCGAGCAGGGTGCCGCCGAGCGCATTGACCAGCGATTTCGCCGCGAACATCGTCTCGCAATCGGCGAGGTCGCCCGCGATCGCGGCGACCGACGATCCGGCGTTGACCGCCTTGATCGCCGCGAAGGCCTCGGCCCAGCTGGCGGGCTGGAGCGCGCCATTCACCCGAACATAAGGCTGATCGAGGCGGCGACGGACGAGGCCGTCGACATGGTGGCGCGTCTTGTCGTTCGCCCATTCCTCGTTCACATCGTCGTTCACCCGCGGCAAAACCCGCAGCACCTGGCGCCCGCGGGCGTCGATGCGGACATTGGTGCCGACCGCGTCCATCATGTCGATGCCGAGCGTCTTGGTCAGCTCCCACGGACGCGCCTCGAACGCATAGGGCTTGCTGGTGAGCGCACCGACCGGGCAGAGGTCGACGACATTGCCCGACAGCTCGCTCTGCACCGCATTTTCGAGGTAGCTGGTGATCTGCATATTCTCGCCGCGATAGATCGCGCCGATATCCTCGACCCCCGCGACTTCCTCGGCAAAACGGACGCAGCGCGTGCACTGGATGCAGCGGGTCATCACCGTCTTGACGATCGGACCCATATATTTTTCGGTGACCGCGCGCTTGTTCTCGTCGTAACGCGTCGCGCCGCGGCCATAGGCGACCGACTGGTCCTGCAGATCGCATTCGCCGCCCTGGTCGCAGATCGGGCAGTCGAGCGGGTGGTTGATGAGCAGGAACTCCATCACCCCCTCGCGCGCCTTCTTGACCATCGGGCTGTCGGTCTTGATCACCTGACCCTCGGCAGCGGGCAGCGCGCAGCTGGCCTGCGGCTTCGGCGGACCGGGCGCGACCTCGACGAGGCACATGCGGCAATTGCCGGCGATCGAAAGGCGTTCGTGATAGCAAAAGCGCGGGATTTCCTTCCCCGCCAGCTCGCACGCCTGCAGGACGGTCGCGCCCTGCGGGACGTCGATTTCGGTGCCATCTACGGTTACTTTAGGCATGAATCAGCTTTCCTGGGCCTTGAGCAGGCGGAAACTAGCGGTGGCGACGATCGAGCGGAGGCCCGCGACGCTCGTTTCGAGCTTCACATCCTGCGCACAGAGTTTGACGACGGGCAGCAATTTGGTCGCGGCCTGCGCTTCGCCGTCGGACCCGACGTCGGTCGCGAACAGCGCGGCGACTTCGTCGGGGGTCGAGCGCGCAACGCACATCGCGACCTTGTCCGAGGGCGCATAGGTCGCGGCTTCCTTGCCGGTCGCGGCTTTGGCGAGCCGTGCCTTGAGCGGCGTAGCGTCGCGCGCCATCATCGCTTCGGTGAGCGCGGCGGCGAAGGGCAGGTTCTGTCCGCGCAGCCGCTCGCCGCGCGTGCCGACCTGCCGCGCACACAGCTCGTTCGCCCGGACGAGGTTGCGCAGGCCGTTGCCATAGGAGGTCTGGCGAAAATCCTGCGTCAGCAGGTCGGAGACCTTATCGGGACTTTTTTCGGCGACGCACACGGCATAGCGCGCGAGCGTCTGGCGCGCATCGGGATCGGCCTTGCTGATCGCGCCATTCTGCTCGCGCTCGGGGTCAGGCCACGGCGCCGGCGTATTGTCGACTTGCGGCGCCCGTTCGGGCGCCTGCGCTGCAGCAAGAAGGGCGAATGCAAGCGCGATCATTGCGTAGCTCCCACTTCGACAACCGGTTGAGAACGATGGAAGATCGGCTCGGCGACCGCGTAGCGCAGCACTTCGGGCGTGATCTCGATTTCCTGCCCTGCGACGACGCAATGCGACAGATGAGGGATAAGCTTGCGCATCGCCGGCCCCTGCCCGCCCTTGCCCGGTTCGGACAGGACCAGTTCGATCGCGCCCGCGCTCTCGCGGTTGACCAGGCAATCGCCCATCTCGAACAGCGCGAGCAGCGGCGCATCGAGCGACGCGTCGTCGGGCAGCGCGTCGAGCGCGGCGGCGAACCAGGGCTTCTCGCTCGCCCGCACCGATGCCGCCCCGTTGCTGTCCGCGATCTGCCGGCGCGCCATCGCCACGCCGAGCGAGGGCCGCAGCGCACGCCCGGTGAATTCAAGCTTCTTCCCATCGAGCACGAACCGTTCGTCGTCCATGCAGGTACCGAGCGGCCCCTCGCTGCGCAGCATCACGCGATGCTCAGCCTCTGTCCCGGGCAATGTATCGAGTATCTCGCGCGAGATCTGGTTGCGCCGCTCCGCCATGCAAGCGGTGACAAGCGCGATGGTTTCGCTCGTATCATATTTGGTCGCGGTCTTGCCGATACGCGTGCCGGTACGCTGCGCCGACGCGTCGGTCGGCACAGTCGCTGCGGCCATCACCGCAAGGGCAAGGATCGGCGCGGCGAATTTCACTCGGCCGCCTCCAACGCACCGCCATTGTCGCGAATACGGCGTTCGAGTTCGGGGCGGAAATGCTTGATCAGCCCCTGGATCGGCCACGCCGCCGCATCGCCGAGCGCGCAGATGGTGTGGCCTTCGACCTGCTTGGTGACGTCGAACAGCGTGTCGATTTCGCTGATGTCGGCGTCGCCGGTGCGTAGCCGTTCCATCACGCGCCACATCCAGCCGGTGCCCTCACGGCACGGGGTGCATTGGCCGCAGCTTTCATGCTTGTAGAAATAGCTGATGCGGCTGATAGCCTGGACGACGTCGGTCGACTTGTCCATCACGATCGCGGCGGCGGTGCCGAGGCCCGATCCGACGGCCTTCAGCCCGTCGAAATCCATCGGGCAGTCCATGATCTCGGCCGCCGGAACCAGCGGAACCGACGAACCGCCGGGGATCACCGCGAGCAGATTGTCCCAACCACCGCGAATGCCGCCGCAATGCTTGTCGATCAGCTCGCGGAAGGGAATGCTCATCTCTTCCTCGACGACGCACGGGCGCTCGACATGGCCCGAGATCTGGAAGAGCTTGGTGCCCTTGTTGTTCTCGCGCCCGAAGGAGGAGAACCATGACGCGCCGCGCCGCAGGATCGTCGGGACGACCGCGATGCTCTCGACATTGTTGACCGTCGTCGGACAGCCATAGAGGCCGGCGCCCGCCGGGAACGGCGGTTTCAGGCGCGGCTGGCCCTTCTTGCCCTCGAGGCTTTCGATCATCGCGGTTTCTTCGCCGCAGATATAGGCGCCGGCGCCGCGGTGGACGAAGACGTCGAAGTCGTAACCCGACTTGGCGGCGTTCTTGCCGAGCAGGCCGGCGTCATACGCCTCCTGCACCGCCGCGAACAACGTCTCGGCCTCGCGGATGAACTCGCCGCGGATGTAGATATAGGCAGCGCGCGCGCGCATCGCGAAACCGGCGATCAGCGCGCCTTCGATCAGCTTGTGCGGATCGTGGCGGATGATTTCGCGGTCCTTGCACGAACCCGGCTCGGATTCGTCGGCGTTGATGACGAGGAAGCTCGGGCGATCCGCGCGCGGTTCCTTCGGCATGAACGACCATTTCAGCCCGGTCGGGAAGCCCGCGCCGCCGCGGCCGCGCAGGCCCGACGCCTTGATCTCCTCGATGATCGCGTCCTGGCCGCGCTTCATCAGGTCGACGGTCTTGTCCCAATCGCCGCGCGCCTGCGCGGATTTCAGGTTCCACGGCTGAAAACCGTAGATGTTGGTGAAGATGCGATCCTTGTCGGCGAGCATTAGCGGCGCTTTCCGAAAAGCCGTTCGGCGAGGAAATAGATGACGAGGATGACCGCGACGACGATCGCGATCTGCGCCAGATTGATCGCCACCTTGGCCGCCAGCGAAAGCAGCACGCACGCCACAATCACGAAGACCAGCAGGACGATCAGCTGGATGAGCTTTTGCACTTGCATTACCAGGCCTTCCGATAGTCGTGGTTGGCCTTGACCATCTCGACGAGCGTGGTCGGGCCGCCCTGCGGCTCACTGGTGTGGCGATCGGCGAGCTGGGTTCCCGCCTTAGGTGTTTCGCCCGCCGCCAGCGCATCGAGGATCGCGGCGGTGCGGTCGAAATCGAGGTCTTCGTAATTGTCGTCGTTGATCTGGACCATCGGCGCGTTGGTGCAGGTGCCCATGCACTCGACCTCGGTCAGCGTGAACAGGCCGTCGGGCGTCGTCTTGCCCTTGACCATGCCGCGATTCTTGCACGCCGCCATCACATCGTCCGACCCGCGCAGCAGGCACGGCGTCGTCCCGCATACCTGGACATGATAGCGGCCAACCGGCGCCATATTGTACATGGTGTAGAAGGTCGCGACCTCATAGGCGCGGATGAAGGGCATTTCGAGCTGGTTCGCGACATATTCGATCACCGGCACGGGCAGCCAGCCCTGCGTCTGCGTCTCGGCGCCGACCTGGCGCTGCGCGAGGTCGAGCAGCGGCATCACCGCCGAGCGCTGGCGCCCCGCGGGATAGCGCGCGATGATGCCCTTCGCCTTTTCGGCATTTTCGGCGGTCCAGACGAACGCGCCCCAGCGCGCGCGAACTTCGGCCTCATCGGGGATTTGGGGGGCGTCGGCCATTAGCGGACAAACTCCACACGCGACACCTTGTCGCCTTCGAAACTATAGATGGACATGACCTCGAACGGGTCGGCCTCCGGCGAGCGAGCGACCTTTTCGTGCAGGACGACGAAATCGCCCAGCGTGTAGCCCGAGAGGATTTCGGCGCGGTTCTGCGGAAATTCGGCGAACATCGCCTTCAGCCCGTCGCGCACGCCTTCCCTGCCGTCGCGAACGACCGCACCGCGATAGCCGGCCTCGGCCGCGTCGTCGGTCATCAGCGCGACATAGGCGTCGGCATCCTGCGCATTGTAATGCGCGATCATCGTCTCGGCGATGTCCAGCTTGCTCACCGGTCGCACTCCCCGAACACGACGTCGATCGCGCCGATGATCGCGGTGGTGTCGGCGAGCATATGGCCCTTCGACATCATATCCATCGCCTGCAGGTGCGAGAACGCCGTCGGGCGGATCTTGCAGCGGTACGGCTTGTTGCTGCCGTCGCTGACGAGGTAGACGCCGAACTCGCCCTTGGGGCTTTCGGTCGCCACATAAACTTCGCCCGCGGGGACGTGGAAACCCTCGGTGTAGAGCTTGAAGTGATGGATCAGCGATTCCATCGACTGCTTCATCTCGCCGCGCTTCGGCGGCACGACCTTGCGGTCGAGGCTGGCGATCGGGCCGGTGGGCATGTCGCGCAGGCACTGCTTGATGATCTTCGCCGACTGATAGACTTCTTCGACGCGGACCATGAAGCGGTCGTAGCAGTCGCCGCGGGTGCCGACCGGAATGTCGAAATCCATCTGGGCATAGGCGTCATAGGGCTGCGACTTGCGCAGGTCCCATGCGATGCCGCTGCCGCGGATCATCGGGCCCGAGAAGCCCCAGGCCAGCGCGTCTTCCTTGCTCACCGTCGCGATGTCGACGTTGCGCTGCTTGAAGATGCGGTTGTCGATGACGAGGCTCATCGCGTCGCCGAACAATTCGGGCAGGCGCTTTTCGACCCATTCGCCGATGTCGACGAGCAGCTTTTCGGGGACATCCTGATGCACGCCGCCGGGGCGGAACCACGCCGAGTGCATGCGGGCGCCCGACGCCCGTTCGAAGAAGTTGAGGCAATCCTCGCGCAGCTCGAACACCCACAGGTTCGGGGTCATCGCGCCGACGTCCATGACGTGGCTGCCGATGTTGAGCATGTGATTGCAGATGCGCGTCAGCTCGGCGAACAAAACGCGCAGATATTGCGCGCGCGCCGGGACTTCGAGGTCGAGCAATTTCTCGATCGCGAGCACATAGCTATGCTCCATCGCGAGCGGCGAGCAATAGTCGAGCCGGTCGAAGTAAGGCAGCGCCTGCAGATAGGTCTTATACTCGATCAGCTTTTCGGTGCCGCGGTGGAGCAAGCCGACATGCGGATCGACGCGCTCGATGATCTCGCCATCGAGTTCGAGCACAAGACGCAACACGCCGTGCGCCGCGGGATGCTGCGGCCCGAAGTTGATCGTGTAGTTGGTGACGACCTGGTCGCCCGCGGTGTTCGCGGTATCTACCGGATAGCCTTCGAACATGTCGCCGCCGTGGTGCTTCACATAGGGAGAGTCGGTCATGCGTCACCTCCGTCCGTCTTGGCAGCCTTGGGCTTGCGCGGCGCGCGCGGCTTGGCCGGGGCCTTTTCCGCCTTGGTCGTCGCGGGCGTCTTGGCGGGCTTGGTCGCCGCCTTCGCGCTCGCGCCGTCGCGGCTGGTTTTCGCGGCCTTCAGATTGGCCTTCGCGCCGGCGCCGGTCTGCGCCGGGGTTTCGGTGGTTTTGGGAGTCGGCGGCGGCGGGGCCTTCGCCTTGTCGTCGGCCGCCTTGACCTCTTTCGCGGTCATCGGCGTCGGCGCGCCCTTGCCCGGCGCCTCGCCCGTACCGCCGGCCTTTTCGTCGCCGGGCAGCACATAGTCGGCGCCTTCCCACGGCGACATGAAGTCGAAATTGCGGAAATCCTGCGCGAGCCGCACGGGTTCATAAACGACGCGCTTGTCCTCTTCGCTGTAGCGCAGCTCGGTATAACCGGTCAGCGGGAAGTCCTTGCGCTGCGGATGGCCCTGGAACCCATAGTCGGTCAGGATGCGGCGCAGGTCGGGGTTGCCCGCGAACAGCACGCCATACATGTCGAACACTTCGCGCTCGAGCCAGCCGGCGTTCGGCCAGACGGGAACGATCGTCGGCACCGGCGTCGCCTCGTCGGTCGAGACGCGGACGCGCAGGCGGTGGTTCTTCGTGACGCTGAGCAGGTGATAGACGACCTCGAAGCGCTCAGGCCGGTCGGGATAGTCGACCCCGGCGATCTCCATCATCTGCTGATAGTCGAGATTGTCGCGCAGCGCGATCATCACCGCGGCGATCGCGTCGCGATCCACCGTGATGCTGTCCTCGTCGGCGGCAAAATCATGCGCGAGCAAATCCTTGCCGAGCAGCGCCTTGAGCGCAGCAGCAAGGCCCGACTGCGGGGCGATCAAAGGAGCAGGATGACCCATCAGCGTTCGATCGTTCCGGTGCGGCGGATCTTCCGCTGCAATTGCATCACGCCATAGAGCAAGGCTTCGGCGGTCGGCGGGCAACCGGGGACATAGATGTCGACGGGCACGATGCGGTCGCAGCCGCGCACCACCGAATAGCTATAGTGATAATAGCCGCCGCCATTGGCGCAGCTGCCCATCGAGATGACATATTTGGGGTTCGACATCTGGTCGTACACGCGGCGCAGCGCGGGCGCCATCTTGTTGCACAGCGTGCCCGCGACGATCATCACGTCCGACTGGCGCGGCGAGGCGCGCGGCGCGGCGCCGAAGCGTTCCATGTCGTAACGCGGCATGTTGACGTGGATCATCTCGACCGCGCAGCACGCGAGGCCGAAGGTCATCCACCACAGCGAGCCGGTGCGCGCCCAGTTGAACAGATCCTCGGTCGAAGTCACGAGGAAGCCCTTGTCGCCGACCTCGTTGTTGAGGTCGTCGAAAAAGCCCGCATCGGGATTCGTCCCGGGCGCCACCGGCATCTGGCCGGGCATCAGGATGCTCGAATTGCTCATTCCCAATCCAGCGCCCCTTTCTTCCATGCATAAACAAGGCCGAGTGCGAGTTCGGCGAGGAAAATCATCATCGTCGCCCAGCCGGCCCAGCCGATTTCCTCGAGGCTCACCGCCCAGGGAAAGAGGAAGGCCGCTTCGAGATCGAAGATGATGAAAAGAATGGCAACGAGATAAAAGCGCACGTCGAACTGGCTGCGCGCGTCCTCGAACGCGGGGAAGCCGCATTCATATTCGGTCAGCTTCGCCGGATCGGGCTGGTGCGCACCGGTCAGGCGGGAAACGCCCATCGGCAGGAACACGAATGCGGCCGACAGGCCGACAGCCACGAACAGGAAAATCAGGATCGGCAGATATTGCGTCAGGTCGACCATGGGAGCTCGCAGTTCATCTGTTGTCTGTTGGGGTGTTGGTCACCCTTTGTTGCGGGCGCTTTAGGCCAGCAAAGCGCCACTCGCAAGCGCTGCGGACAGGAAAATCATGCCCATGTGACCAAAAGCATATTGTCCCTTGGCGAGGCATGTTACGCCGCCGTCGGGTCGGTCGGCCGCGCGTATCGCGGATGGTATGGAATGAGGGAAGAACATGGGTAAATTTTCGATAGCGGGCGGGTTGGTCGTGGCGGCGGCAATGTTCGCGGCGACGCCCGCGCAGGCCCAACTGGTCAACGCGAAGGATCCGCAGGCGATCAAGGCGATCGTCGAGTCGCAAGGCTGGCCTGCGACGCTGGTCACCAAGCCGGGTGAGAATCCTTATATCGAAAGCAGCCGCGACGGCCTGAAGTTCCTCGTCCTGTTCATGAACTGCGACGAGGGCAAGGACTGCAAGACTCTGCAATATTATATGGGTTTCAACGACGCCAAGAGCACGACGCTTGAGCGGCTCAACAAATGGAACAGCGAGAAACGCTTCGCGCGCGCCTATCGCGACGATAGCGGCGACCCGGTGCTCGAAATGGACGTCGACCTCGACTTCGCGGGCCTTCCGCGCGAAAATCTGAGCGATAGCTTCAGCACCTGGGCGGCGCTGATGGACGCCTATCAGGCGTTCGTCTTCGAAAAATAGCGATGGAGCGTCGGGCGCGATGTCTCAACGGACGTCGCGCCCGGCGACCGCCGCAGGAAGAAATGGGGAATCGTCCGCGCAACGCCCTTGCCTTGCTGTATTATGTAACTAAAACAGCAGATCGAAATCCCAGGAAAGGACGACGATGCTGCGGGCGATATTTGTTGGAACGATATTGGCACTGGCCAGCCCGGCCATCGCCTGCGCCGAAGAGGCCCCACAATCAGCAACGGCGGCCATCGAGGAAACGGCGATCGCGGGTTTTCCGCATGCCAGGCTCTACCGGCTTGCCGGGCCCCAGCAGCGGCCGGTCGTCGTCATCCTCGCCGGCGCCGAGGGCGGTGACGGGGCCGGAAAGCGTTTCGGACCGATCCTCGCCCGGCTTGGCTATGCCGCGGTCAGCCTGCCCTATTATTCGCCGAACTGGGGCAGCTTTGGGCCGCCGCCCGAATATGCCGACCTGCCGGGCAGCTTCATCGACATTCGGGTCGACCAGATCGCCGGACTGAAGGCGCAACTCGCGACGATGCCGGGCGTCGACACCAGCCGGTTCGGCCTGTTCGCCGGATCGAAAGGGTCCGAATTCGCGCTGATCGCCGCGAGCCGCTATCCATGGATCGCTGGCGTCGTCGCCTATGCGCCGTCCGATCTGGTGTGGGAGGGCTGGGGGCTCGAGATGGTCGAGGCCGAGGGCACGCGATCTTCCTTCGCCTTCGATGGCAAGCCCCTGCCCTTCATGCCCTATCGCGGCTTTGTCGAAGGGCTGATGGCCGGCGACAAGGCCGATTTGCGCGCGATCCACGAGAATGGCCGCGCCGACCATGGCGATCGCGAAACCGCCGCGCGCATTCCGGTCGACGCCTATCGCGGCAAGCTGATGCTGATCGCGGGCGACAAGGACCAGCTGTGGAATTCGGGCCGGATGGCGCGCAACATCGTCGCGACGCGCGACGCGGCAGGGTTGAAGACCATCGCGCTGCTCTATCCCGATGCCGGGCATGACCTGGCGGGCGGGTCGACCGAAGCCCGCGACGATCCGCGCGGCGGCGGCAGTCCCGACGCCAACGCCAAGGCGCGCGGCGATGCCTGGCCGCAGGTCGTGGGGTTTCTCAGGGACGCGCTGCGTCCCTGAATCGTAACGCGCGAAATCAGGCGTTGCGCAGCGCGCCCGCGACCAGCTTTTGCAGCTTCGAATGCACTGCGGCGCTGCCGGCGATGAATTCGCTGCGTTCGATCGCGCGGTCGCCGCCGCGGAAATCGCTGACGAAGCCGCCGGCTTCGCGCACCAGCAATATGCCGGCGGCGACGTCCCAGATCTTGAGGTCGCTTTCCCAGAAACCATCATAACGGCCCGCCGCGACCCACGCGAGGTCGAGGCTGGCGGCGCCGAAGCGGCGGATGCCCGCGACTTCGGGCGCGACCGCGCCGAACACGCGGCTCCACTGCGCCATATTGCCATGGCCCATGAAGGGGATGCCGGTGGCGATCAGGCATTCGTTGAGATGGCGGCGCGACGACACGCGTAGGCGGCGGTCATGCAGCCAGGCGCCGCGCCCGCGCTCGGCCCAATAGCTTTCGTCGGTCACCGGGTGGTAGATGAGGCACGAGGTGATATCGCCCCAGCCGCCGCCGAGCTTCGGCTCCTGCACCGCGATCGAGATCGCGAAATGCGGGATCGCGTGGAGGAAGTTCGAGGTGCCGTCGAGCGGATCGATGATGAAGCGCGGCTTGCCGGGATCGCCCTCGATCACGCCGCCCTCTTCGAGCACGAAGCCCCAACCCGGACGATCGCGGCCAAGCTCGTCATAGAGCGTACGCTCGGCGGCCTGGTCGGCCTTCGAAACGAAGTCTGCGGGCCCCTTTTGCGAGACCTGCAGATGCTCGATCTCGCCGAAGTCGCGGCGCAGCTTGGTGCCCGCCTTGCGCGCGGCGCGTTCCATGACGGTGATGATGCCCGATACGGCCATTTCGAATCTCCCCCCTCCCGCTTGCGGGAGGGGTCGGGGGAGGGAATGTATTCGGGACAAAAGCCTGCTCCCCGAACAGGCCCTCCCCTAACCCCTCCCGCAAGCGGGAGGGGAACTTAATCAGTCCGCGCGGCGGACATATTCGCGGTCGTACACATGCACGACGATGCGGGTGCCGCTGGTGATGTGCGGCGGCACCATCACGCGCACGCCATTGTCGAGGATCGCGGGCTTGTACGACGACGAGGCGGTCTGCCCCTTCACCACCGCGTCGGCCTCGACGATCGTCGCTTCGATATGTTCGGGCAGCTCGACCGAGATCGGGCGCTCTTCCCAAAGCTCGAGCACGACATCCATGCCGTCCTGCAGGAATTCATGCGCGTCGCCAACGACGTCCTTGGCGATCGTGATCTGTTCGAACGTGTCCTTGTCCATGAACACCAGATCGTCGCCCTCGGCATAGAGGAACTGGAAATCCTTGGTGTCGAGGCGGACCTTTTCGACCGTGTCGGCGCTGCGGAAACGGTTGTTGAGTTTGCGGCCGTCGATCAGATTCTTGGCCTCGACCTGCATATAGGCGCCGCCCTTGCCCGGCTGGGTGTGCTGGATCTTGGTGACCTTCCAGATCCCCTTTTCATATTCGATAATATTGCCGGGACGGATTTCAACGCCGGTGATTTTCATCGCGCACACTCGCTGGTTCAAGGATGGAAAGAGCCGCCGACGCGTCGCGACGCACCGGATACAGGAGCGCGCCCTTAGCCGCGAAGGCGGCGAAGGGCAAGCGCGCGTTCGTTCAGGCCGTGGTCTCGACCGCTTTGCGCGTCCGCGCATAGCTGAGCGAGATCAGCGCGACGAACAGGCCGAGCCCGATGAAGATCGATGGCACATGGAAGCCGTCGCCGACCACCGCGAGCGGCGCATCGCTGTCGGTCGCGTAGACGAGGCCCGCATAAAAGACCCCGAACAGGCTCTCACCGACGATCATTCCGGTCGCGGTCAGCACGCCCATGCGGTGCGCGAAGGCGGCGTTGGCGCGGCGTTCCGCCCAGCGATCATAGAACCAGCCCCCAACAGCGCCGATCACGACGGGCAGGATCACCGCCATCGGCAGGTAGATACCGATGCCGATGGCGAGCGGCGGCAGCCGCAGCTTGCCCGCGCGGCCGAGCAATTCGTCGACGAGGATAAAGCCGACGCCCGCGAGCGCGCCATAGCCGAGCATCGTCCAGTTGAGATCACCGCCGAGCACGCCCTTCGCGAGCGAGGAGATCAGCCCGGCCTGCGGCGCGGCGAGCGCATTCGGACCCGCGCCGGGAACGCCGACGAAGCCGAGCGTCTCGTTGAGCACGTTGAGCACCGGCGGCACCACAAGCGAACCGAAGAAGACGCCGATCATCAGCGCGACCTGCTGCTTCCACGGCGTCGCGCCGACGAGCTGGCCGGTCTTGAGGTCCTGGAGATTGTCGTTCGAGATCGTTGCGATGCCGAACACCACGCCGGTGACGATCAGCGCATAGGCGACCATCGCCGCGCTCGCCTCTTCGCCGCCGCCGCGCCCGAGCAGCCCGACGAGCAACAACGACGAGGCGATGATCGCGAGGATGCCGATGCCCGACACCGGCGAGTTCGACGCGCCGATCAGGCCGGCCATATAGCCCGTGACCGACGCGATCATTAGCCCGATCACGACGATGAAGACGAGCGCGCCCGCGACGAGAATCACCGCCGACCCCGCCAGCGGCCCGCCCGCGAGGATCGACCACAGCAGCCAGGCGATCGGGATCAGCACCAGCAGCGACCCGCCGAACACCCAGCCGATCGGAATATCCTGCTCGCCGACCGCCAGCACCGTGCCCGCGTGACGCGCCTTGCTCGCCGCCATCGCCGAGCGGATGCCGCCGATCACCGGGCGCGCGATCTTGAGCAGCGTCCAGAGTGCCGCGACCGCGATCACCCCGGCGCCGAAAAAACGCACATCGGCGCGGAACACCGTGTTCGCGATCGTCTCGGCATCGGGGCCCGCGACGCCCTGCGTCAGGATCGGCAGCAATATCCACCAGCCGGTGACCAGCCCGACAAGCTGCGCCAGACCGACCGACAGGCCGACGAGATGGCCGACCCCGAACAGCGCGAAGCCGAGGCCGCCGGCGATACCGGTCGCGCCTGCGCCGACCGAGAACCATTTCGACACTTCGCCCGCCGCGACCTTCATCTGGGTGAGCAGGGTGAAGCCTGCGGCGACGAGGCTGTTCCACAGCAAGGCCGACAGGCCCGCCTTGTTCTCCGCCGCGCCCTCGGCGCTCGCGGCGCCGACCTGCAGCACTTCGGCGGCGGCGCGCCCTTCAGGATAGGGCAGGTCCGAATCGACGACGAGCGCGCGGCGCAGCGGTACCGAGAAGAGCACGCCCAACAGGCCGCCGAGCATCGTGATCGCGGTGGTTTCGAGCAGCGGGAAGCCCTGCCAGTAGCCGACCATGACGAGCCCCGGCAGCACGAAGATGATCGCGGCGAGCGTGCCCGCGGCGCTCGCGATCGTCTGGACGATATTATTCTCGAGGATCGTCGCGCCGGTCATGAAGCGCAGCAGCGCCATCGAAATCACCGCGGCGGGAATCGAGGTCGCGAAGGTCAGCCCGACCTTCAGCCCCAGATAGACGTTCGCGGCGGTGAACATCAACGTCAGGACGCCGCCGAGCAGGACGGCGCGCAGCGTCAGTTCGCGGACGCCGGCTTTCGCCCCGGTGGTTGGCGTGGTGGCTTCGGTCATACTCGGTCTCCCCGCCCGCTGTGTTGCGAGGTGCCGCGCGATGCGCAAGCGAAAAGGCGTGGGCGCTATTGGACCGAAGCGCCAAATGCGACGGACCGAAATCCTTTTGACGCAACGATCCAATAGGAATGCGCCCGGCGCTGGCAGAAGCGCCCCCATGATGACCCGCAACCTCTCCGACGATATGCGCCGCCCCCGCCGCGGCGGCAACGCCCTCCCCCGGCGCCCCACCCCCTGTGCCGGCCTTTTCGGCTGGCGAAAGGATGGCGCCCCGCCCCGCAACCGCGACGACGACCCCGGCAAGAAGCCCGGCCCCGACTACCCCGCCGGCTGACCCGTCAACGGCGGCCGCGCCGTCCGGTGAGCAGCGGATAGGGATTGATCGGCTCGCCCGCGGTCCAGGCGCTACCCGGCACCGTGGTCAGCATCTGCAAATGCAGGTGCGGAAAGGCCGGGTCGGCATTGCCGCTCGCCCCGACGGTCGCGATCACCTGCCCCCGTTTGACCCTGTCCCCTTCGGCGAGGCTGCGGCGATAGCCCTGCAGATGCGCGTAATAGAGCATCAATCGACCGTCATCGGAGCGCTGATAGATGGTGAGGCCGCCGCGGTCGGAGGCAAAGAGCTTCTCGATCCGCCCGTCCATCGCGGCCAGCACCGGCGTGCCGACGGGTGCCGGAATGTCGATCGCATGGTGCGCCCGCCCGCCGGCGCGCGCGCTGGTCCAGCTGTCGACCAGTTCGGTGGGCCTGATCCCCTCGACCGGAATGATGATGGTGATGTCCGGTGCGCCGCGTCCGCTCGCTGCCCCTGCGACGCCCATCGCGAGTATCGCAATCGCAGCGCGGACCGCCGCGCTTTTCACCCCGCCAGTAGCGCGTCGAACTGTTTCACCGCCGCCGCCGCGCCCTCGGGGTGCGACCAGACCGCCCCCGACACCGCGATGAAATCGGCGCCGGCGTCGATCAATGCCCGGGCATTGTCGGGGGTGATGCCGCCGATCGCAACGCAGGGCAGTTCGAACATGCTCTGCCACCAGGTCAGGATTTCGGGGTCGGCCATATGTTCGACGGTCTTGGTCGTTGTCGGATAAAAGGCGCCGAAGGCGACATAATCGGCGCCGGCATCGCCCGCTTCCATCGCGAGGTGGCGGCTGCCGTGGCAGGTGACGCCGATCTGCGCGTCGAGGCCGAGGATGCGGCGCGCCTCGCGGGGATCGCCATCGTCCTGCCCCAGATGCAGCCCGTCGGCGCCGAGCCGTTTGGCGAGCGCGACATCGTCGTTGACGATGAAGGCGGTGTCGTGCGCGGCGCAGATCGCCTGCAGCGGTTCCGCTAGCCGCGCCGCCTCATGCTGCGCGATGCCCTTGACGCGAAACTGGAACGCCGCGACCGGCGCGGCGGCCAGCGCCTCCTCAAGCCGGGCAGGAAAATCGCCACCGACGTCGAGCGGCGAGATGAGATAAAGCTGGCACGGGGTGCGGGTCACTTGGGTCATGGCGGGTTCATAGCGACGCGCTTAGGTGCGGGCAAATGATGAAAACAGCCCGTCTTGCCGCCCCGATCATGCTTGCCGCCCTCGCCCTGTCGGCGTGCGCGGCGACCGGCGCCGCGACGCCCCTCCCCGACGGAAGCGACGTCGCGCTCGGCCAGCGCGCCTATGTCGACGGCCCGATCGTCCAGCCGGTCGAGGTACTGGAAGACAGCCGCTGCCCGATGAACGCGCGCTGCGTCTGGGCAGGCCGGGTGCGGGTGAAGATGGTCTGGTGGCGCGGCAATGGCGAAAAGCAACCGTTCGAGGTGACGCTCGGCGAATCGACCCCGCTGGCGGACGGCGCGATCCGGCTGGAGTCGGTGCGGCCCGAGAAAAGGACCGACGTGACGCTGAAGCCTGCGGATTACCGGTTCGGTTTCCGGTTCGACGGCGGGATTTAACCCACCTCGTCATTGCGAGCGAAGCGAAGCAATCCAGAGCGGTTTACGCGAGCTCTGGATTGCCGCGTCGCTCCGCTCCTCGCAATGACGAGGCTGGTATAGTCTAACGCACCCGCGCCAGCACGAAGCCGTCCCATTTCTTCGCGCCGACCGTCTGCACCGCGGTCGCGTCGAGGCGCGGGTCGGCGCTCAGCATGTCGAACAAGGCCCGCGTCCCAACGATGCGTTCGTCGTCGCTGTCCGCCTCAAGCACCCCGCCCTCGCGCACCACATTGTCGACGATGATCGTCGTGCCGCTGCGCCCCAGCCGGATCGCTTCGGCGACATAGTGCGCGTTGCTCTGCTTGTCGGCGTCGATGAAGACGAAATCGAACGGGTCGCCCGTCGCCATCGCGCCGAGGCTGTCGGCGGCGGAGCCGATCCGGATATCGACCTTGTCCGATACCCCGGCGCGCTCCAGATTCTCGCGCGCGACCCGGGCATGATGCGGTTCGAGTTCGAGCGTCACCAGCCGTCCGTCATCGGGCAGCGCGCGCGCCAGCCAGATCGTCGAATAACCGCCGAGCGTGCCGACTTCGAGGATGCGGTTCGCGCCGGCGATCTGGGCGAGCAGGAACAGCATCTTGCCCTGCGTCGCCGACACGTCGATCGGCGGCAAGCCCTGTTTTTCATTGCTGGAGAGGGTGGCGGCAAGCGCGTCGTCGGCGCCGAGCAATTTGTCAGCGATATAATCGTCGACGGCTTGCCACCTCTCTCCCATCACATCAGGCCACCGAGGCCGCGTGAATTTCGTCGATCGCGCCGCCCAGCGACGCGTTGAAGTCGTCGTCGCTCATCTGGTGGCGCAGGTCTTCCAGCAGCGCGCGGCTGAAGCTGGCGATGATGCCGGGGTTCTTCGCCAGTTCGACACAGGCTTCGGGACGCGCGAAGCCGCCCGACAGCGCAACGACGCGGAGCACCTTGGGATGGTCGACCAGCGGCTGGAAAAGCCCGGCTTCGGTCGGCAGCGACAGTTTGAGCATAACCGGTTCGCCGTCCCAGGCGTCGAGCGCGGCGAGCGTCGCGGCGAGCAGCAGGCGATCGGCGGCGTCGCGCTCGGCGCTCTTGATGTTCACTTCGGGTTCGATGATCGGGACGAGGCCATGTGCCGCGATACGCGCCGCTTCGGCGAACTGCTGTTCGACGATCGCCTTGACGCCCGCTTCATTGGCGAGGTTGACGACGCTGCGCATCTTGGTGCCGAACACGCCCTTGGCGACGGCACGCGCGCACAGCTCGTCGAGACCGGGGTTGGCCTTCATCAGCTGGACGCCATCGGCTTCGTCTTCGAGCCCCTTGTCGACCTTCAGGAACGGCACCACGCCGCGCTCCCAGAGCAGCGCCGGGACGGGCTTGCCGTCCGCGTCGCCGTCCATCGTGCGTTCGAACAGGATCGCGCCGATCACCTTCTCGCCATTGAAGCAGGGCGCGGTAACGATGCGGCTGCGCATGTCGTGGATCAGCCCAAACATTTCCTCGTCGTTCGAGAACGCATCGGCCTCGATGCCATAGCCCTTCAGCGCCTTTGGCGTCGAACCGCCGCTCTGGTCGAGCGCGGCGATAAAGCCCTGCCCCGATTTGATCTGGTCCAGCATGGCGGCATTGGCGGTGGTCATAACATCTCCGTGGCTTTGCATAGGTATGCGATGGCGCGCATAGCCACCCCGCTGGCGGGATGCAAATGCGCGCGCGAAATCAGGCTTTGAGCGCGTCGACCCCGGGCAGCGGCTTGCCTTCCATCCATTCGAGGAAGGCGCCGCCGGCGGTCGAGACGAAGGTGAAGTCGGCGGCCGCGCCGGCATGATTGAGCGCCGCGACGGTGTCGCCGCCCCCCGCGACCGAAATCAGCGTGCCCCCGCGGGTCAACGCCGCGGCGGTTTTCGCCAGCGCGACGGTCGCCGTGTCGAACGGCGGGGTTTCGAACGCGCCGAGCGGGCCGTTCCACACGAGGGTACGGCAGTTCTTCAGCACGTCGGCGAGCGCCTCGGTCGCGGCGGGGCCGATGTCGAGAATCATCTCGTCGGCGGCAACCTCATGGACATTGACCGTGCGCGTTGGCGGATTGGGGGCGAACTGCTTCGCCACCACGACATCATAAGGAAGATGGATGGTGCAGCCCGCCTTGTCGGCGGCGTCGAAGATCGCGTTGGCGGTCTCGACCAGATCATGTTCGCACAGCGATTTGCCGACATCGACCCCGCGCGCGGCGAGAAAGGTGTTCGCCATGCCGCCGCCGATGATCAGATGATCGACCTGACCGACCAGATTGCGCAGCACGTCGATCTTCGACGACACTTTGGCGCCGCCGACGACCGCCGCGACCGGATGCGCCGGATTGCCGAGCGCCGCGTCGAGCGCGTTGAGTTCGGCCTCCATCGCACGGCCGGCATAGGAGGGAAGCCGGTGGGCAATGCCCTCGGTCGAGCCATGCGCGCGGTGCGCCGCCGAAAAGGCGTCATTGACATAGAGGTCGCCGACCTCGGCGAGCGCATCGGCAAAGGCCGGGTCATTGGCTTCTTCGCCGGGGTTGAAGCGCGTATTCTCCATCACCGCGACATCGCCCGCGGCGAGCACCGCGATGCCCGCCTTGGCGCCTTCGCCGACGCATTCGGGGATGAACATCACCGAATGGCCGAGCACATCCTCGAGCCCGCCCATGACGAGGCTCAGCGACTGTGTCGGGTTCTTCGCACCCTTCGGCCGCCCGAAATGCGCAAGCAGCAGCACGATCGCGCCCTTGTCCGACAGTTCGCGGATCGTCGGCATCGCCGCCTCGATCCGCGTCCGGTCGCCGACCGCGCCATCGATCATCGGGACATTGAGGTCGACGCGCACCAGCACCTTCTTGCCGGTGACGTCGCCGATGTCGTCGAGGGTCTTGAACGCGGCCATCGCTTTTTCCCTTCGGTTCAGAGGAACTTGGCGATCACGCCCGCGGTGTCGATCATGCGGTTCGAGAAGCCCCATTCATTGTCGTACCAGCTGAGCACGCGCACCAGCTTGCCGTCGATGACCGCGGTTTCGAGGCTGTCGATCGTCGAGCTGTCGGCATTGTGGTTGAAGTCGATCGAGACCAGCGGCTCCTCGGTATAGCCGAGCACGCCCTTGAGCGGGCCTTCGGCGGCGGCCTTGAGCACCGCGTTGACTTCTTCCTTGGTCGTCTCGCGCAGCGGGGTGAAGGTCAGGTCGACGACCGACACATTCGGGGTCGGGACGCGGATCGACGAGCCGTCGAGCTTGCCCTTGAGTTCGGGCAGGACGAGGCCGACGGCCACGGCGGCACCGGTCGAGGTCGGGATCATCGACATCGCGGCGGCGCGCGCCCGGCGCGGGTCGTCGTGGATCTGGTCGAGGATCTTCTGGTCGTTGGTGTAAGCGTGGATCGTCGTCATCAGGCCGCGCTCGATCCCGATCGCCTCGTGCAGCACCTTGGCGAAGGGCGCGAGGCAGTTGGTCGTGCACGACGCGTTCGAAATGATCAGGTGGTCGGCGGTGATCTTGTCGTCGTTGACGCCATAAACGACGGTCAGGTCGACTTCCTTGGCGGGGGCCGAAATCAGCACGCGCTTCGCGCCGGCATCGAGATGCTTCTGGCCGCCGGCCTTGTTGGTGAAGAAGCCGGTGCATTCCATCACGATGTCGATGCCGTTGGCGGCATGCGGCAGCGCGGCGGGGTCGCGCTCGGCGGTCACCTGGATGCGCTTGCCGTTGATGATCAGGTCGTTGCCGTCGACTTCGACGGTGCCGTTGAAGGCGCCGTGGACCGAGTCATGGCGGAGCAGGCGGGCGTTCGCCTTGGCATCGCCGAGGTCGTTGATCGACACCAGTTCGAGATCATGGTCGGTCCGTTCCAGAATCGCGCGCGCCACATTGCGGCCGATGCGTCCGAAACCGTTGATTGCAACCTTCACTGCCATGTCGAAAAGTCCTTTCTGCGTGGGGCGAGCCGGTCCTTAATTGCCGAGCTTTGCCAGAATTTGCGGGGTGATCGCATCGACCGTCAGGCCGAAATGCGCGTAGAGATCGTCGATCGGTGCCGAGGCGCCGAAGCTGTCGATGCCGAACCGCAAGCCGTCGCGGCCGGTGTAGCGTTCCCAGCCAAAGGTCGTGCCCGCCTCGATCGAGACGATCAGCGCGTCGCGCGGCAGGATCGCGTCCTGATAGGCACCGTCCTGCTCGTCGAAGAGTTCGGTCGAGACCATCGAGACGACGTCGGCGCCATGGCCGGCGGCTTCGAGCTTGTCGGCGATATCGATCGCCAGCGACACTTCGGACCCGGTTGCGACGAGTACGACCTTGCGCGCAGCCGAAGCTTCGCGGAGACGGTAACCGCCTTTCGCGCAAAGATTTTCTGTGACGTCATGACGCAGCGGCGGCAAGTTCTGGCGGGTCAGCGCGAGCAGCGACGGCCGATCCGTCTGCGCCAGCGCCAGCGCCCAGCATTCGGCGGTCTCGACCGCATCGGCGGGACGCATCACGAGCAGGTTCGGCATCGCGCGCAGCGACTGGAGATGCTCGATCGGCTGGTGCGTCGGGCCGTCCTCGCCGAGCCCGATGCTGTCGTGCGTCATCACATAGACGACTCGCTGCTGCTGCAGCGCCGACAGGCGGATCGCGGCGCGGCAATAATCGGCGAACACCAGGAAGGTGCCGCCATAAGGGATGACACCGCCGTGCAGCGCCATGCCGTTCATCGCGGCGGCCATGCCGAATTCGCGGATGCCATAATAGATATAGCGACCAGAATAATCGTTCTTGGTCAGTGGCTTGGTTGACGATGTTTTGGTGTTGTTCGAACCGGTGAGGTCGGCGCTGCCGCCGATCATCGCGGCGATATCGGCGGTGAGCGCGCCCAGCGTGTTTTCCGACGCCTTGCGCGTCGCGACCTTCGGCGGTTCGGCGACGAGGCCGTTCAGATAGGCGTCGAACGCCGCGCCGGGGGTCACGTTGCCCGCGATGCGTGCCGAAAATTCATCCTTCTTTTCGTCATTTGCAAGGCGAAGCTTCCACAGCGAATGACGCTTCTTGCCGACTTCGCCGAAGGCCGCCCAGGCTTCCGCGACATCGGCGGGGACTTCGAACGGCGCGGCGGTCCAACCGAGCGTCTCGCGCGCCGCGGCGATTTCGTCGGCGCCGAGCGGCGCGCCGTGAGTCGCCGACGTGCCCTGCTTGTTCGGCGCACCGAAGCCGATGATCGTGCGGCACGCGATCAGCGACGGGCGCGGATCGGCGAGCGCGGCGTCGAGTGCCCGGCGGATGTCGGCGGGATCATGGCCGTCGCAGCTTTCGACATGCCAGCCGGTCGCGGCGTAGCGCGCGGCGATATCCTCGCTGGTCGACAGGTCGGTCGACCCGTCGATGGTGATCTTGTTGTCGTCCCACAATACGGTCATGCGGCCGAGGCCGAGGTGGCCGGCCAGCCCGATCGCTTCGTGGTTGATGCCCTCCATCAGGCACCCGTCGCCGGCGATCACCCAGGTGCGGTGATCGACGAGGTCGTCGCCATAGAGGCTGTTGAGGTGGCGTTCGGCGATCGCCATGCCGACCGCGGTGGCGAGTCCCTGCCCCAGCGGACCGGTGGTCGTCTCGACGCCTTCGAGCTCGAAATTCTCCGGATGACCGGCACACGGGCTGTTGATCTGGCGGAAATTTCGGATGTCGTCCAACGTCGGGCGCGCATAGCCGGCAAGGTGGAGCGTCGCATAGGCGAGCATCGAGCCGTGACCTGCCGACAGGACGAATCGGTCGCGGTCGGGCCAGTGCGGATCGGTCGGGTCGAAGCGCAGATAATCCGAATACAGGACCGTCGCGACATCGGCCATGCCCATCGGCATCCCCGGATGGCCGCTGTTCGCGGCCTGGACGGCGTCCATCGCAAGCGCGCGGATCGCGTTGGCGAGCTGACGTTCGGGCAGTGTCATAAGTCCCCCGGAAAAGGATAGGCAGTTGGCGGGATTCGGTGGGGACAGCCCTTTGCGGGGGGATGCCGCAGAGTCAACCGCTGTGGGCAAGAAATGCGCGCTTGAGGGCGCAATATTGCGCTGCTACGCCATGCATCATGGAACTCGACGAAGCCAGTCTCGCCATCGGCCGTATCGAGCGGGCGCTCAGCCGGATGGAAAAGGCGCTGACTGATCGCGCCGCCCGCCCGGCCGCCGCCCCCGCCGTTTCGGCAACCCCCTTGCCCCCTGCCGAACAGTCGGCGCTCAAGGCCGAAGTCGCGGCGGTGATCGGCGAACTCGACCGGCTGATCGCGGAGGCCGACCGTGGCTGACGTCAAACTCACCATCGCCGGACGCCCCTATGACGTGCATTGCGCCGACGGGCAGGAAGCCCAGCTGATCCAGCTTGCGAGCATCGTCGACGCCAAGGCGCGCGGCATCCAGGGCGGCACCGAAGTGCGCCAATTGCTGTTCGCGGCGCTGATGCTCGCCGACGAGACGCAGGACGCGCAGACCAAGGCGGGCAGTGCCGAACCGCAGCTCGATTCGCTGCGCGCCGCGATCGCGCTCGCCGAGAGCCGCGAAACGGCGGCACGCGACGAACTGCGCGCCGCAATCTCGCGCGAGTCGGCAGCGCTCGCCGAAGCGAAAAAAGCCGCGGACGGCGAGCGAGCGGCGCTCGATGAACTCGAAAAGCTGCGTCAGGGCGCCCCCGTCGTCCCCGCGCCGGCAGCGCCCGCGCATGGACGCGCGCTTGGCCAGATTGCCGACCGCATCGAAGCGCTGGCGACGAAAGTCGAGCAAATCCCTTGAGGAAGCGCGGCCGCCCCCCTACATAGGGGGCGGCGGGTACTGCCCGGCACGAGCTTTTGCGAAAATCCCTGAGGCGATACATCATCCTAGGGGGCTGTCCCTGCCCGGACCCTGGTCCGACGTATATGGTCCCCACCTGACGTTACTGGCGTCAGAGGATCTTCCAGCAAACGACCCACGGTGGTCCCGCCAACCACTTGATGAAGGCAGAGAGAAGGCGATGACCGACCCGTCCGCCGACCTGCCGAGCCAAAAGCAGCATTTGCGCGAGAAGCTGCGCTTTCGGCGGCGCCATTTCGTCGCCAATCTCAACGAGTTCACACGCTTTGCCGCCTTTCGGGCGCTGCCCGCGCCGCTGGAGGCGCTGGTGGCCACGCATGCCGTGACCGGCGCCTATGCGGCTTGGGGCGACGAGCCCGATATCCTGCCGATGCTCGCGGACAAGGCCGAGGCCCACGGGATCGCCCTTCCCCATCACGCCGGCCGGGTGGAGATGATGACCTTTCGCCGCTGGCGCCCCGCCGACCCGCTCGCGAAGGGGCCTTGGGGAACACGCCAACCCGCGAACAGCAGCGATTCGGCGACGCCGACCCTGATCTTCTGCCCGCTGGTCGGATTCGACCGCAGCGGTGGACGCATCGGCCAGGGCGGCGGCCACTACGACCGCTGGTTCGCCGCGCATCCCGACGCCTTGCGCATCGGCGTCGGCTGGTCGGTGCAGGAAATCGACGCGACGCCGATCGAACCCACCGACATGGCGCTCGACGCCGTGCTGACCGAACAGGAATTTATCGTCGTGACCGGAGACCGTTTGTGACCCCTCAGCCGCAGCCCAGCTGGCGCAAACCCGCCGGCATGTTCCTGATCATGGTGCTGATCATCGTCTGGGCGGGTTTGGTCGCCAGCCTGTCGCCCTGGGTCGGGGATTGGCCGGTGCTGGTCCAGGCCTTGTTCTACCTGACCGCAGGGATCGCCTGGATATGGATCCTGCCGCTGAAGCGGCTGCTGCGCTGGATGGAATTGGGGCGGTGGCGCGGCTGATACAGCCGCGCCAATCCACAGTTTTCGCTTCGAAAAGCTTCCCAAGACGCGGTGGCCATTCCGTCCGAAAATGGAAGGAATGGCGCGAGTGACGGGGCTCGAACCCGCGACCTCCGGCGTGACAGGCCGGCACTCTAACCAACTGAGCTACACCCGCGTGTGCTTGGGAGCAGCGCCAATATGCGCCGCGCTCTTGCCTGTCAACCGTCGCTTTCGGGGTGGGTGCGATTTAATCGGTCGTGCATGTCGTCGACCGTGGTGAGCGTGCCGCGCTCGAACAGGAAACCGGCCAGATCGGGCGTTCCGGTCGACTGCAGCACGGTCTGGAGGATGAGCAGCAAGGGCACCGCGAGCAGCGCGCCCGGCGCCCCCCACACCCAGCCCCAGAAGCTCAAGGACACCAGAATCAGCAACGGATTGATCGTCAGCCGCCGTCCGAGCACCAGCGGGGTGATCAGATTCGCCTCGATCGTATGCACCCCGATGAAGATTAGCGCCGGCAGCAGCGCGATGCCCACCGCGTCGAAGGTCATCAGCCCGCCGAGCCCGAGCAGCGTCGCGGCGACGATCGGCCCCAGATAGGGCACGAAATTGCACAAGGACACGATGCCGCCCCACATGAAAGGCGACGGCATGCCGAGCGCCCAGAGCAACAGCGACACCAGAAGCCCAAGGATCGCGTTGATCATCGTGATCGTCGCCAGATAGTCGGCGGTCGCGTCGACGACATTCTGGATCACCCGCGCGGTCTGCATCGCGCCGTCGAAGCTGCCGCGCCGCCGAATCGTGCCCTTGCGCAGCCGGGTCCAGCCGGCGAGGAAGAAAAAAATCACCAGCACCGCGAAGAACAGCTGGATCGCCGCGGTCGGGGCCGAGGTGATGAAATAGTCGACGACCGACGACGGCGCCTGCGCCGCGACCGCCTGCGCCGTCGCCTCGGTCCCGCTCGCCACCGACATCAAAGTGCGGTCGACGAATTTCTGCAGCGTCGAATAGAAATCGATCAGCGGCGCGAGATTGCTCTGGATGCGCGGGATCGATTCGGGAAGCCGCGCAAACCAGCCGGTCGCGGGGACGACGATGATCGCCAGCGCCGCATTGACCAGCATCAGGAAGCTTGAAAGTGCGAGGAACGACGCGAGCGCCGACGGCACCCCGCGCCGCTCGAGCCATTCGAGCAACGGCACCAACGCGATCGCGATGACGATCGCGGCGGTCAGCGGCAGGAAGAATTCGGCCCCCGCCTTGAGCGCGAAGGGAAAAGCGAGGCAGAACGCCGCGCCAATGATCAGCGTCAGCGCCGCGAGCAGGCGATCGCGGCGAAAATCGTCGATCTCGATCTGTTGCAGCGGATTGATGCGCGGCGGGCGTGCATCCTTATCCCCCCGATCCTCGGCCACGCGCCATATCTCCCTGTTAACCCGTCCTTCCTACGCCAGCTTCACGACCGGCGCCAGACGGCTCGCATCGGCCCGCCCAAACGGACTTCTGTCCAACTCTGGGCCAGAATCGCACTTTCTAACGGGGGCTTAACCAGAAATTTTCCTTTTTCGCCGATTGAGGGGTCACGGACCAGCCAATCGGAGTCAAAGATCATGGTGAATGCGCCTGTGGGGGGCGCGCTGCATCAGTATCGCATCCCTGCCATTTCTATTCTCGCGCTTGCCATTGCGCTCGCCCTGCCGATGCAGGCCCAGGCCGCCGGCACCCGCGCGGGTTCGACGATCAGCAACACCGCCAGCGCCAGCTATGACGCCGGCGGCGGCACCCAGACGATCGATTCGAACAAGGTCGACCTGCGCGTCGACGAACTGCTCGACGTCACGGTCGATTCGAGCGACCCCGCCGACGTCCCGACGACGCCCGGCGCGACCGCGCAATTGCTCACCTTTTCGGTCACCAACAACGGCAATGGCGAAGAAAGCTTCGCGCTTTCGACGATCGCCAATGGCGGCGGCGATGATTACGACCCGACGGTCACGCAAATCTACATCGATAACGGCGACGGCGTCTTCGATGCCAACACCGACACGCTTTATACGCCTGGCGCCAACGACCCGACGCTCGATCCCGACAAAAGCGTCACGATCTTCGTGCTTTCGACCACGCCCGGCGGCGTCGGCGACGGCAATCGCGGCACGGTAAGCCTGGTTGCGGCGGCGAAGACGGGCACCGGCGCGCCCGGCACCAGCTTCGCCGGCCAAGGCGACGGCGGCGGCGACGCCGTCGTCGGCTCGACCGGTGCCGACGGCCAGGATCAGGGCGCCTATGTCGTCTCCGCTGCGACGGTTTCGCTCGTCAAATCGGCGGTCATCGTCGATCCGTTCGGCGGCAGCGAGCCGGTTCCCGGTGCAACGATCACCTATACCATCGTCGCGACGGTCGCCGGGAGCGGTGCGGTGAACGGCCTCGCCATCACCGACAATATTCCCGCCGACACCAGCTATATCGCGAGTTCGATTACCCTCGGCGGTACCGGGCTGACCGACGCGGCCGATGCCGACGCCGGCGATTACAACGGCACGCGGGTCAATGTCGCGCTCGGCACGGTGGCCGGCGGCCAGACCCGTACTGTCACCTTCCGAACCAAGATCGATTGATGGAGCAGAACATGCGCCTGTTTTTCCTAGCGTTCGCCGCGGCAATCCTGCCCGGCCAGGCTTTGGCGGCCAATCAGGTCGCGCTCGACAACAATGTGTTCGTCGAACGCGTCTCGACCGACGCCACCGGCAAGCAGCGCGTGCTGCTCGAAGAGCCGAAGGTCGTCGTTCCGGGCGACCGCCTGGTGTTCGTGCTCAACTATCGCAACGCGAGCGCGCAGCCGGCGGACAAGTTCGTGATCACCAACCCGCTGCCCGCGGCGGTCCGTTTCGCCGACGCCGGCGACACGCGGCCGTTCGTTTCGATCGACGGAGGCAAGACGTGGGGTCTGCTTCCCGAAATGACCGTGCGGCAGGCCGACGGGACGGTGCGTGCGGCGCAGCCGGGCGACGTCACGCACATCCGCTGGGCGTTCCAGAAGCCGATCCCGGCGGGCGGAACTGGCAAGCTGATGTTCCGTGGAGTTGTCAAATAAGCGTTTAAAATAAGCCGCCTGAAGGTTGCCGGCGGTGGGGAAAGGCAACCAACCAAAGCCCAGGAGTTCAGCTGATGACCAAGCTGACGAATATGGGCACCTTGGGTCTGGCGGCGATTGCAACTTTCGCCTCCGCGCCGGCGTTCGCCGCCGGCACGACCGCTGGTGCCTCGATCACGAATACCGCCACCGTCGATTTCCAGGTCGGTGGTGTGAGCCAGGTTCAGCAAAGCGCGTCGGACACTTTCGTGGTCGACCGCAAAATCAACCTGCTCGTCGAAGAAGTCGGCACCGTGACGACCAACGTCGTTCCGGGGCAGACCAACGCGATCACGACCTTCCAGTTGACCAACCAGTCGAACGAAGGGCTCGACTTCCTGCTCGCGGCCACCCAGATCACCGGCGGCACGGCGGCGCATGGCGGCACCGACAGCTTCAACGCGAGCAATATCCGGATTTATCGCGACAATCCGACGACCGGAACGGTCGGCAGTTGGGACGCGGGCGACGCTCTCGTCACCTATGTCGACGAACTGGCCGCTGATGCGATCACGCGTCTCTTTGTGCTCGCGGACATCCCCACCGGTCTCGCCAACGGCTCGGTTGCGGGTGTGCAACTGCGCGCCACGGCCCGTGAAGGCGGTGTTGTCGGTACGCAGGGTGCGGCGGTCAGCCAGACGGCGGGGGCCAATACGGCGGCCAAGGATACGGTCTTTGCCGACGGCATCGGCGTCAACGACGCCAATCGCGACGCGTCGCACAGCGATGACGACGATTATACGGTACAGACGGCGACGCTGACGGTCACCAAGACCAGCCGCGTGATCTCCGACCCGTTCAACCTGACCTCGAACCCCAAACTGATCCCGGGCGCGACGGTCGAATATTGCATCGCGGTGGCCAATACGGGCAGCGCCGACGCAACGGCGGTGTCGATCAGCGATAGCGTGCCGACGCAGTTGACCTTTGCCGGGAGCAGCACCCTTCTGCTCAACGGAACGGTCACCAGCGGCACCTGCAACGCCGATGGCACGGCCGGGGGCAGCTATGCCGCGCCCGTCGTGTCGGGGACGATCGCCACGGTGGCGGCGGGCGCGACGCGCACGCTGGTCTTCCGCGCAACCGTCAACTGATCGCGGAAAAAGGAAAGGGCAGCGACGCCGGACTGGTTCCGGCGGCGCTCCCCCCTTGCCTGAGCGCCCATGACCTTTTTCCCGAAATGCCTGGCATTCGCGACCGCGCTGGTCGCGGCAGTGACGCTGCCCGCGGCGACGGGACGCGCCCAGACGATTTCCAATACCGCGTCGGCCGAATGGACCGCGAGCGGCCGGACCAGCCAGGCGCTGTCGAACCGCGTCGATGTGACGGTGACACCGCGCCCGCCCGAGCGGCCGACGATCCGCACCTATCGTCTGACCAACAACCTCGGTTCGGTGTCCGCGCCGGTCGTCCCGACCCGCTGCCAGGGCAATAGCGGAACCAGCCTGATCGAGCCCGCCGGCGCCTTCGCCGCCTTGCCGACCGATCCCGCCTCGCTCCAGCCGACCGGACGTTTTCACGCCGGTGAAGTGCTCGTGGTCGGCGTGACGTTGGCCGCCGCCAACAGCGATCCCAATGCGCGCGACACGCTCGATGTCACGCTTGAGCTTGAAAATGGCGATCGCGAGCGCATCACCTTGTCCGAAACCGCCGTAAACAGCGGCGAATTCGTCGGCATCATCAACACGATCAGCATTCCGCCGGCGCTGGTCGCGGGCGACTGCCGCCTGTCGGTCGCGCCGGGCTCGACCGTTACCATGCGCGTCAGCGACGCCGTTCAGGCCGACCTGGTCGCGACCGCCGAGATCAGCTTCCTCGTCGATCCGTTCGGCATCGTCTTCGACAGCGGCGACGGCGCCCCGGTCGCGGGCAGCCGCGTGACGATCGTCGACGCCGCGACCGGCCAGCCAGCGCGCGTGTTCGGCGACGACGGCGTGTCGAGCTATCCGTCGAGCGTCATCACCGGCCAGAGCGTCACCGACAGCGGCGGCACCGTCTATAATTTCCCGCCCGGGGACTATCGCTTCCCCTTTGTCGCGCCCGGTACTTATCGCCTGATCGTCGAGCCACCGGCCCCCTTCACTGCGCCATCGACCGCCGATCCCTCGGCTCTGGCCGGTTTCCGACGTCCCGACGACGGTTTGCCCTATACGATCACGACCGGCAGCTACGGCGCGGCGTTCACGCTCAGCGATCCGGCGCCGGTGCGGATCGACATTCCGGTCGACCAGCCCGGCGGCGAACTGATCCTGCGCAAGACCACCTCGACGCAGGTCGCGGTGCCCGGCGACGTGATCCAGTACCGGATCGAAGTGTCGAACCGCGACGCGCGACGCGCCACCGGTGTGGTGACGGTGCGCGACGCGCTGCCCAAGGGGATGCGCCTGCGCCTCGACACGGTGCGCGCCGATGGTGCGCGTATCGATCCCGTCGTGGCCGGAAACGGTCGTGAGTTCAGCATCACGCTGCCCGCGCTTGCGCCGGCTCAGCGGGTGCTGATCACCTATCTGGCCGAGGTCATCGTCTCGGCACAGCCTGGAAATGCGCTCAACCGCGCCACCGCGACCGACAATCGCGGCGCAACGAGCAACGTGTCCGAGGCGACGGTGTCGATCAAGCGCGACCAGCTCGGCGACCGGATGACGATCATCGGGCGGATCACCGACGGCGGCTGCGGCGTGAACCCCGGCAAGGCCGCCGGAATCGGCGGCGTGCGCGTGATGCTGCAGGACGGGAGCTATGCCGTCACCGACCAGGACGGCCGCTATCATTTCGAGGGCGTGCGCCCGGGCCTGCATGTCGTGCAAATCGACCCGTCGACGCTGCCGCTCGACCGCGAACCCGTCGATTGCGCGCGCTCGACGGCAAGCGCCGGCAGCGCGATCTCGCGCTTTGTGCAGGGCCGCGGCGGTTCGCTGAAGCGCGCCGATTTCCGCGCCATCGCCAGCGCCCCGCGCGCTGCGCCCAATCTTCAGGCTGTCGAGGCGCCCGTGGTGCTCAGCGATCCCGAAGCTGCGGGCGCCAATCGCGACTGGCTGACCGGGCAGGCCCCCGGCATCGCCTGGCTGTTCCCCGCCCCCGACCATAATCCGCGCTCCAAGGCCGTGCGTGCCGCGATCAAGCATGCGCCGGGCCAGAGCGTCGCACTGACGATCAACGGCAAGCCGGTCGACCCGCTGAGCTTCGAGGGGACGAGCAAGTCCGCCGACGGCCAGGTCGCGGTCAGCCTGTGGCGCGGCATCGAGATCCGCGAAGGCGAAAACAGTCTTGTCGCGACGGTCAAGGACGCGAACGGCGTGACGGTCGAAACGCTCGAACGCCGCGTCCATTATTCGATCACCCCGATGCGCGCCGCGCTGATCCGCGAAAAATCGGTGCTGGTCGCCGACGGCGTGACGCGCCCGATGCTCGCGGTTCGCCTGACCGACCGCGACGGCAAGCCCATTCGCAGCGGCCTGACCGGCGATTTCAGCGTTCCCGCCCCCTATTATCCCGCGGTCGAAGCCGATGCACAGCAGGCGCGCCAACTCTCGGGGCTCGAACGCGCGCGGCCGGTGTGGAAGATCGATGGCGACGACGGCATCGCCTATATCGAGCTCGAGCCGACGACCGCGTCGGGCACGCTGACGATCGATTTCGCGTTCCGCGACGACAAGGTAACGCGCAACCAGACGATCGAAACCTGGCTCGATCCCGGCAATCGCCCGTGGACCGTCGTCGGTTTCGCAGCAGGGACGATCGGCTACAACACGCTCGACGACCGCATGGAGCCGGTGGCCGAAACGCTCGACGACCTCAACAGCGACGCGCGCCTCGCGCTCTATGCCAAGGGCCGGGTGCGCGGCAAGTGGCTGATGACGCTGGCTTATGACAGCGACAAGGACAAGGACGATACCCGCTTCGGCGGCGTGATCGACCCGCGCGCCTATTACACCATCTACGCCGACCGCAACGAGACGCGTTACGACGCCGCCTCGGTGCGCAAGCTCTATCTGCGGCTCGAACGCCCGCAATTCTATGCGATGTTCGGCGACTTCGAGACCGGCATTTCGGAACCGCAGCTCGCCCGCTACCAGCGTGCGCTGAATGGTGGCAAGGCCGAGTATCGCGGCAAGAATGTCGCGGCGACCGCTTTCGCCGCCGATACGCCGTACCGCTTCCGCCGCGACGAGATCCAGGGCAACGGCCTGACCGGTCCGTATCAGCTGGGCGCCAAGGATATCCTGCCGAACAGCGAACGGATCGTCATCGAGACGCGCGACCGGCTGCACAGCGAGCGGATTATCGAAACGCGCAGCCTGACGCGGCATATCGATTACGACATCGATTATTTCGCCGGCACATTGCGCTTCCGCGAGCCGGTGCTCAGCCGCTCGTCGGGGCTCGACCCGCAGTTCATCGTCGCCGAATATGAAGTCGACGGCATCGGCGAGCGTGTGCTCAACGCCGGTGGCCGCGTCAGCTATCAGTCGGACGACGAGAAATTGCGCGTCGGCGCGACGCTGATCCACGACGAAGACAGCAACGCCAAGACCAACCTCGGCGGCGTCGATGCGCGCTATCGCCCCAACGTCGACACCGAAATCCGCGCCGAGCTAGCGGTCAGCGATGCCTCGGCCAAGGCCGGCAGCGCGGTCGCCGCTGCCGGGCGCGCCACCGCCTGGCTGATCGAGGCCGAGCATCACAGCAGCACGATGGATGTGCTCGCCTATGTCCGCGAACGCGAAACCGGCTTCGGCGCCGGCCAGCTCAACCGCGGCGAGGACGGCACGCGCAAATTCGGCGTCGATGCCCGGTTGCGCGCCACCCGTACGCTGTCGGTTACCGGCAGCGCCTGGCAGGAAGATTATCTCGACATCGGGTCGCGCCGCCGCGCCGCGCGCGCGCTCGTCGAATATGACAATGGCACCACCGTCGCCCGCGCCGGGCTGACCCACGCCGACGACCGCCTGTCGGACGGCACCGGCAACACCTCCAACATCGTGCAGTTCGGCGCGACCCAGCGCCTGTTCGAAAAGCGCCTCGAACTCGACGCGCAGACCGAATTCGCGCTCGGCGGCAAGGACGCAAGCGTCGATTTCCCGACCCGCCACCGTTTGGGCGCGCGTTTCGCGGTAACCCGCGACGTCAACCTCGTCGGCAGCTACGAGATCGCCGACGGCGACACGATCAAGGCGCGCACCGCGCGGCTCGGTTTCGATCTGGCGCCCTGGGCTGGTGCCCGCTTGCTCGCGACCGCGAACCAGCAGGAAATCGGCGAATATGGCCCGCGCAGCTTCGCGGCCTATGGCCTCTCGCAATCGCTCCAGCTCGGCAAGAAGCTGACGGTCGATATTTCGGTCGATGGCAATCGCACGCTCGGCGGCATCCGCGCCGGCGACGTGCTCAACGTCGACCAGCCGGTCGCCTCGGGCGGTTTCCTGGGCGGAAACGGTACGCTGACCGAGGACTTCCTCGCAATCAGCACCGGCGCGACGTATCGTACCGAGCGCTGGACGCTGACCGGGCGCGCCGAATATCGCGATGGCGAGCTTGCGAACCGTTACGGGTTGACGCTCGGCGGCCTCCGCCAGCTCGGCGAAGGCCGTGCGCTCGGCGCGCTCTTCACTTACGCCAAGGCGAGTGGTGTCGGCACCGTGCCGACCACCGAGGTCATGAGCTTCGAGATGAGCTGGGCGCACCGCCCCGCCGAATCGCGCGTGTCATGGCTCAACAAAAGTGAATTTCGTTCGGACAAGGTCCGCGATGCCATCGCCGGCCAGCCGGGCCCGATCGGCAGCGGCGCGCTGACCATCGACGGCGACGCGACGAGCCGCCGCGTACTCAACAGCCTGTCGGTCAACTGGACCCCGATGGGCAATCGCGATCTGGACGGCCGCCGCAGCGACGACCGGATGTGGTATGAGCGCGGCGAGTTCGGCTTCTTCTGGGGCACGCGCTATAATTTCGACAAGTTCGGCGCCGACGACGTCAAAGGCTGGTCGAACCTGCTCGGCGCCGATTTCCGCTTCAACCTCGGCGAACATATCGATGTCGGCGCGTCGGGCACCGTGCGTGTCGGCACCGGCGGCGACACGGTCAGCTGGGCGGGCGGGCCGACGGTCACGCTGGCGCCGATGAAGAACGCCAATATCACATTGGGTTACAACTTCTCGGGCTTCCACGACCGCGATTTCGAGGACAGCCGCTATTCGCGGTCGGGGGCCTATGTGACCTTCAAGCTGAAGTTCGACCAGACGAGCTTTCAGGGGCTGGGGTTGTAACCGGCCGAACAAATAGCTCCGTCATTGCGAGCGAAGCGAAGCAATCCAGAGTGGCGTAAACCGCTCTAGATTGCTTCGCTTCGCTCGCAATGACGAGGTGTCTCAGTCCGCGAACAGCAGAACCGGCGTCTCGACCAGCTTCTTGAGCGCCTGGACATAGCTCGCGGCGTCCCAGCCATCGACGACGCGGTGGTCGCAGCTGATCGACAGATTCATCAGCTTCGCGCGGCGAATCTCGTCGCCGTCGAACACGGGCCGCTCGACGATCTTGTTCGGGCCGATGATCGCGACCTCCGGCCGGTTGATCACCGGCGTCGTCGCGATACCGCCGAGCGGACCGAGTGAGGTCACGGTCAGCGTGCCGCCGGTCAGTTCCTCGACCTTGGCCTTGCCGGTGCGAGCCGCTTCGGCCAAGCGCGTGATTTCACTCGCGAGTTGCCAGACATTCTTGTCCTGCGCGTCGCGGATCACAGGGACCATCAGTCCGGCGTCGGTCTGCGTCGCCATGCCGAGGTGCACCGCGCCATAACGCGTCACCACGCCGCCCTCGTCGTCGTAGCGCGCGTTGATCATCGGGAATTGCGGGATGGTGCGGCAGATTGCGACGATCAGGAAGGGCAGCATTGTCAGCTTGGGACGGCCGCCGCGATTGGCGTTGAGGTCGGCGCGCATATCCTCCAGCGCCGTGACGTCCATTTCCTCGACATAAGTGAAGTGCGGGATCGCGCGTTTCGACGCCGCCATATTCTCGGCGATCTTGCGGCGCATGCCGATGACCTTGATCGGCTCGTCGGCGCGCGCGCGGCTCGCGCCGGGGGCATGATAGCCCTGCCCGCCGCTGTAGCGGAGGAAGGCGTCGAGGTCGGAATGGCGGATGCGGTCGCCCTCGGCGTGGATCTGGCCGAGATCGACGCCAAGATCCTTGGCGCGCGCGCGGACAGCGGGAGACGCCAGGACCTGACGATCGTGTGCGGGCGCGGCTACCGGGGCCAACACAGGTGCAGGAGCCGGCGCAGGCGTCGCAGCGGGAACCGGCGCAGCGACTTCGGCGACCGACGCTTCCTCGGCACCCGGCGTTTCCGCGACGATTTCTTTCTCGACCGGCGTGTCGGCGGGCGGCGCTTCGATCTCGCCATCTCCATCGCCGTCGGTCTCGATCACCGCGAGGGTCGACCCGATCGGGATCAGATCGCCGACCTCGCCCGCCAGTTCGACGACCACGCCCGACACGGGCGATTCCATTTCGACGGTCGCCTTGTCGGTCATCATGTCGGCAAGCTGGGCGTCTTCCTCGACGCGCTCGCCGACCTTCACATGCCAGGCGACGATTTCGGCTTCGGCGATGCCTTCGCCGATATCGGGCAGACGGAATGAATAGCGGGCCATGACGTCAGTCCTTCAAAATCTTGGTGAGCGCAGTCGCGATACGCACCGGGCCGGGAAAATAGGCCCATTCGAGGCTGTGCGGATAGGGCGTGTCGAAACCGGTGACGCGTTCGACCGGCGCCTCGAGATGGTAGAAGCAGCGTTCCTGGACGAGCGCCGCAAGCTCGGCACCGAAGCCCGAGGTGCGCGTCGCTTCGTGGATGATCAGGCAGCGGCCGGTCTTTTGCACCGACGCCTCGATCGCCCCGATATCGAGCGGTAGCAGCGTGCGCAGGTCGATGATCTCGGCATCGATGCCCATTTCCTCGACGATCGTCTTGGTGACATGGACCATCGTGCCATAGACGAGGATGGTCAGCGCTTCGCCGGCGCGAACCGTCGCGGCCTTGCCGAGTTCGATGCGGTAGTGGCCTTCGGGAACCGCGCTCGCTTCATGCTTCGACCAAGGCTCGACCGGGCGGTCGTAATAGCCGCTGAACGGGCCGTTATAGATGCGCTTGGGTTCGAGAAAAACGACGGGATCGTTATCCTCGATCGCCGCGATCAGCAGGCCCTTGGCATCATAGGGGTTCGACGGGATGACCGTCTTCACGCCGCAGATATGCGTCATGATGCTCTCGGGCGACTGGCTGTGGGTCTGACCACCGAAGATGCCGCCGCCGAAGGGGGTGCGCACCGTCATCGGGCAGATGAAGTCGGCCGCCGAGCGATAGCGCAGCCGTGCGGCCTCGCTGACCAGTTGGTCGAGCCCCGGATAGATGTAATCGGCGAACTGGATTTCGGGGACCGGGCGCAGGCCATAGGCGCCCATGCCGACCGCGACGCCGATGATGCCGCATTCGTTGATCGGGGTGTCGAACACGCGGGTCTTGCCATGCTTTTTCTGCAGGCCCGCGGTGGCGCGGAACACGCCGCCGAAATAGCCGACATCTTCGCCCATCACCACGGTGTTGGGGTCGCGTTCGAGCATGACGTCCATGGCGCTGTTGATCGCCTCGATCATGTTCATGGTCTTGGTGGTCGCTTGAGTCTCGGGGGCCATCATTCGGGCTTCCAATTGGGGCCGAATTTGGCCTCTTGCTCGGCGAGCATCTGATCGCATTGTTCCTTGAGGTGCCAAGGCATCTCCTCAAACACGTCCTCGAACATGGTCTCGAACGGCTGATGCATGCCGTGGCCAAGAATACCGAGCTTTTCCGATTGCTTCTGGGTCGTCTTGACCAGATCGTCGAGTTCGGTGCGCTGCGCCGCGTGACGGTCTTCATCCCATTCGCCGAGAATGATCAGATGCTGCTTCAGCCGCGCGATCGGATCACCGAACGGCCAGATCGTCGGCTCATCGGACGGGCGATAGGCGCTCGGGTCGTCGGAAGTGCTGTGGCCTTCGCTGCGATAGGTGAAATGCTCGATCAAGGTCGGGCCATTGTTGGTGCGTGCGCGATCCGCCGCCCATTGCGTCGCGGCGTAAACCGCGAGCGGGTCATTGCCGTCGATGCGCAGCCCGGCAATGCCATAACCAACCGCACGCGCGGCAAAGGTCGTGCGCTCGCCGCCAGCGAAGCCCGAGAAGCTCGAAATCGCCCACTGGTTGTTGACGACGTTGAAGATCACCGGCGCGTTGTAGACGGTCGCAAAAGTCAACGCCGAGTGGAAATCGCCCTCGGCCGATGAACCTTCGCCGCACCACACGGTCGCGATCCGGCTGTCGCCCTTCGATGCCGAGGCCATCGCCCAGCCCACCGCCTGCGGATATTGGGTCGCCAAATTGCCCGAGACGCTGAAGAAACCGTGCTCGGGTGCCGAATACATGATCGGCAGCTGGCGGCCCATCAGATGGTCGCCGCGGTTTGAGTAGATCTGGTTCATCATCTGGATCAGCGGATAGTCGCGCGTGATCAATATGCCCTGCTGGCGATAGCTGGGGAAGCACATGTCCGACCGGTCGAGCGCCATGGTCGAGGCGACCGAGGTCGCCTCTTCGCCGGTACATTTCATGTAGAAGCTGGTCTTGCCCTGGCGCTGGGCGCGGAACATGCGATCGTCGAAGGCGCGCACAAGCATCATGGTGCGCAGCATCGCGCGGAGACGCTCGGGCGCGATCTTCGGATCCCACGGCCCCTTCGCCACCCCGTCGAAATCGAGCACGCGGACGAGGCAGTAGCACAGCTCGCGCATCGCATCGGGTTTGGTGTCTTCGCTGGGGCGCGGGGTCGCATCGACGGAGGGCACCGCGATATCGCCGAAGTCGGGGGTGTCGCCCGGACGATAGCGCGGCTCGGGGATATGGAGCGACAGCGGCGGCAGGTTGCTCGCCGGCATCCGAGGCGTCTCGGGCATATCTTCTTCCCTTTTGGCGCGAATCGACGCGCCTAGTTATATTTCAACGTGGCGACATATTATTACCGTCTCCACAGGATTGCAACGCCGGCGTCAGACCGCCACCGGCGCTGAAATATGCGCTTGCGGGGCATAGGCTTCGACCGCGAAATCCTCGAATTTATAGTCGAAAATGCTCGGAGGCCGGCGAAGGATGCGCAGCTTCGGCGCCCCGCCGGGAATGCGCGACATCTGCTGTTCGACCAGGTCGGCGTGATTGAGATACAAATGCACGTCGCCCCCGGTCCACACCAGTTCGTGCGCGTGCAGCCCCGCCTGCTCGGCGACCATGCGCGTCAGCAATGCCGCCTCGAAGACATTGAACGCGAAACCCAGGCCGAGGTCGCACGAGCGCTGGAAGAGCAGGCACGATAGCCCGCCATCGCTGCGGACGTGAAACTGATAGGTCATATGGCACGGGGGCAGCGCCATGCGGTCCAGATCGGCGACGTTCCAGCCGGTGAAGATATGGCGCCGCGACCCCGGATTGGTCCGGAGCGATTCGATGAGCGCCGCGATCTGGTTGTGCCCCTGCTCCGAACGGCGGAACAGCCCCTCACCCGCCGACTCGTAGCGCGGCCAGTTGACCCACTGGTGGCCATAGACCGGGCCGAGGTCGCCCCATTGCGCGGCGAAGTCGTCGTCCGCGATGATCCGCGCCTCGAAATCGGCGGCGTTGATGTCGTCGCCGGTCGCCTTGCGATATTTTTCGAGCGGCCAGTCGGTCCAGATTTTCACCCCCTGCGCCACCAGCGACCGGATATTGGTGTCGCCGGTGAGGAACCACAAAAGCTCGCGCAGCGCGGTTTTCCAATAGACGCGCTTCGTCGTCAGCAGCGGGATAGCATCGTCCGCAAGCGAGAAACGCATCGTCTCGCCAAACAGCGAGCGCGTGCCGACGCCGGTGCGGTCGACGCGCTCGTCGCCCTCGACCCAGATGCGGCGCATCAGGTCGAGATATTGCAGTTCATAATGGATGGACTCAGGCAAGATTCGCTCCCGGCTTCACGTCATTGCTAGGCTTCATGCGACGAGGCGGCAAGACTCGCCCCCGATCCTCCATTGCGGGCCAATCCTGCCTTGGGCTTTGCCCGGCGGCGGCGCATGAAGGCGCGTCATGACACGATATGAAACCATCGAGGCGCCGGGGGCGCAGCCGGCGTCGCCCGGCTTTGTGCCGCGCGACGACGAAGAAGAGTTGCCGCGGCTGCTGCTGCGCCCCTGCTTTCCAGTCGACGGCGAAATATTGCTGATAGCCGGATTCGACGCGTTCGACCGGTTGCTGTGCCTCGAACGCGCCGAAAGCGACCGCGCCGGGCGCTGTATCGTGCCGCCGCCGGTCTGGCGTGCGGCGCTCGAGACGAAACCCGCGCAGATCGTGATGGCGCACAACCATCCGTCGGGAATCGCGCGCCCGAGCGACGCCGACCTCGCCGCGACGCGCGAATCCGCGCGTTTCCTGACGCTGCTCGGCGTCACCCTGTCGGACCATATGATCTTTACCGCCGATGGACATTTCAGCTTTTGGCGTGCCGGATTGCTCTAGTTGCCGCAATCGTGGCGACTATGCCGATTGGCGCTTGAAGTTCGCAAGATGCACGTCTAGGGGACCGCTCTGCCTTCGCGGCGGCCCCAGGCCGTCCGCAAAGATCGGTCGGGGAGTAGCTCAGCCTGGTAGAGCACTGTCTTCGGGAGGCAGGGGCCGGAGGTTCGAATCCTCTCTCCCCGACCAGTTTCTTTTGCAATCAACACCCCCTTGTAACCTGACGGCAGACACCCTAGATTGGTGTCACGCCGCTGTGGTTTTCCCCCTTTCCATCGCGGCGCAGTGTCCCACCGAAAGGTGCGGGCGCGTCCTCCCTGGACCCTGGCCACCTCGTACTCCGGTACGAGGTGGTTTTTTATTGGGCAGTCGTTATTCGGCAGCTTGGGGCAGTGCCACGGCGCCCGGCCAGGCCCGCGCCACATCGCCCAACAACCCGTAAAACCAGTCGCTTAACGGACCCAGCTTGTCGGCGTCGGGCGACCGGTCACGGCGCAGATAGAGGCTGCGGTCGATCTCGATCTGCACGGCGTGTACGCCGCGATCGGGACGGCCGTGGCTGCGAATGATATGTCCGCCGGCATAGGGCTGGTTGCGCGACACCGGAACGCCCAGCCGCTCGGCGGCCGTTACCACCGTATCGACCAGCCAACCGTCGGCGGTATCGCCGAAGCGGTCGCCGATGACGATCCGCGCGCCATGCCCCGCCTGCCCCACCGGAATCGACGGCATGCTGTGCAGGTCGATCAATATCGCGTGGCCGTGGCGCCGGCGCGCGCCCTCCAGCGCGTCGGCGAGCGCATCGTGAAAGGGGCGATGCAACGAATCGAGCCGCCAGGCGAGCGCCGCCCGGTCGATCGGCTTTTTCCACAAAGGCCCGACATCGGCGAGCCGCGTCGGCACGACGCCCAGCCCCGCGCGCTCCTTGCGGCCCGGCGCCGAATATTGCGGGCGCAGCGCGGGGGCGACTTCGCCCGGCGCCATCTGTCCTTCAGCGCGATTGCAATCGGCCACCGCGCGTGCCCACAACGCTTGCACCACGGACGCGCCGGCCTCGCCTGCGCGCGCGGCGATCAGGTCGGACCAGCTGTCCTCGAGCCGTTCGAGTTCGAGCCGCGTCGCGCGCGCCGCGGCGAGCAGTTCGGGCGGATAGATGCGCCCCGCATGCGCCACCGACACCACGATCGGCGTGGCTGCGGCGTCCGGACGCGTGACCGAAACGGCATTGGTCGAAAGGAAGGGGCGCGTCATCGGCACGGGGTGGCAAAAATCCGGCGGAGAATCCAGCGCCGCCTGAATTTGTTAAGTTTGTGGCGCTATGGGACGGTTTCGATATAACGGTGTCGCCGCGTGAAGGCGCCGCCGTGGGACCTGGGGGCTGTTATCCGCATGATTCGCATATTGCTGGCCGAAGATGACGATGTAATGCGCGAATATCTCGCGCGGGCGCTGACCAGCGCCGGTTATCACGTCACCGCGGTCGACCGCGGGACGGAGGCGGTTCCCTATATCGATTCGGGCACCTTCGACCTGCTCCTGTCGGACATCGTCATGCCCGAAATGGACGGAATCGAGCTCGCGCAGCACGCCGCGAAGGTCGCGCCGCAAACGCAGGTCATGTTCATCACCGGTTTCGCCGCGGTTTCGCTGCGCGCCGAGGAAAATGTGCCGCAGGCGAAGCTGCTGTCGAAGCCGTTTCACCTCAAGGATCTGGTGCGCGAGGTCGACAATCTGTTCGGCCGCGCCGACCGTTCGAACCAACAATAAGGACGCCCGCTGCACCGAAGGGCTTGCCAAGCGGTGCGGGGCCTATTAGGGGGCGCGTCACCCCAAGGGATGGGCGTGTAGCTCAGTGGTAGAGCACTGTGTTGACATCGCAGGGGTCGCAAGTTCAATCCTTGCCACGCCCACCATTAAAAACGCCGCCACCCCAATGGGTTGGCGGCGTTTTTACTTTCCAGGTTCGTCGCGGTTTACGCCATGCCACGCGCCAGGTCGCCGCGCGATGCGTCGCCGATCTGGCTGCCCCCGTCGCAGTCAAGGATCGTCCCGGTGATATAGCCCGCAGCCGGGCTGCACAGGAACACCGCCGATTCGGCGACCTCCTCGACCTCGCCCCAGCGCTTCATCGCGATGCGGTCGAAATGCGACTGGCGCGACGCCGCGTCGGGCGCGAGCCGCGCCATGCCCTCAGTCCCCGCAATTGGACCCGGCGAGATGCCATTCACCCGCACCTCGGGTCCCCATTCGAGCGCGAGGACCCGGATCAACTGGTTGATCCCCGCCTTCGCGGCGCAGGCATGCGCCTGCAGCGCCGAGGCGTTGATCGCCTGCCCCGCGGTGATCGCGATCAGCGACGCGCCCGGACGGTTGAGCAGATCGTGGCAACCGCGGAACACGTTGAAGGTGCCGTTGAGGTCGATATCGACGACGGTACGGAAGGCGTTCGCCGACATGCCGAGCACCGGCGCGAGGAAATTGCCCGCGGCGCCCGAAATGACGATGTCCATCGGCCCGAATTTGTCGGCGACGGTCTCCATCACACCGCGAATCGCCGCATAGTCGCGCACATCTGCCGACAGGCCGATCGCGTCATGGCCGATTTCACCGGCCGCGCGCTGTGCCTTGTCGGGGTCGCGGCCTGCGACCGCGACCTTGGCGCCGAGTTGGGCAAAGCGTTTGGCGATGCCCAGGTTGATGCCGCTGGTGCCGCCGGCGACGAACGCCGTCTTGCCCGCCAACAGATTATCGCGGAAACTGCTCATAGTCGTCCTCTCCCTGTCCTGAACGCATTCCGCCCGCATGGGGTTGACGGAATGGAATCGGTGGCCTTTTGAAACCCGACAAGACAGCAAGGATCAAATGATGGCAAGCGGCCCCACTTCGAACAGCTTCATCTCACAGCGGCTGAAACTGCATTATGCCGATTGGGGCAATCAGGATGCGCCCCCGCTTTTGCTGGTCCATGGCGGGCGCGACCATTGCCGCAGCTGGGACTGGGTCGCCGAGAAATTGTGCGACCGCTATCACGTCATCGCGCCCGACCTGCGCGGTCATGGCGACAGCGCCTGGTCGCCCGACGGCAATTACGAGATCGGCGCCTTCGTCTACGACCTCGCGCAATTGATCCACCAGCTCGACCTCGCCCCGGTGACGATCGTTTCGCATTCGATGGGCGGCAATATTTCGACACGCTACACCGGCCTTTATCCGGAGAAGGTCCGGAAACTGGTGTCGATCGAAGGACTCGGTCCCTCGCCCGCGGTACAGGAGGAGCGCACGAAGACCCCGTTCGACGAACGGATGCGCCAGTGGATCGCCGACAAGCGTCAGGCGGCGGGGCGGCAGCCCAGGCGCTATGCCACGCTCGACGAGGCGCTGGCGCGGATGATGGCCGAAAATGCCTATCTGACCGAGGAACAGGCGCGCCACCTGACAATTCAGGGCGCGAGCCGCAACGAGGACGGCAGCTGGAGCTGGAAGTTCGACAATTATCTGAACATCTGGACGATCTTCGACATGCCGCAGGAGGAGTTGCACAAGCTGTGGGCGAACATAACCTGCCCGACGCTGCTTCTCTATGGTGCCGACAGCTGGGCCTCGAACCCCGAAAAGGACGGGCGCATCCAATATTTCAAGACCGCGCAGGTCATCGAATTCGAAAACGCCGGCCACTGGCTGCACCACGACCAGTTCGACCGGTTCATGTCCACGCTAGACGCTTTCCTCTAAACCGACCCCGGTTGCGCGCATGGGCGCGCGGTTGGGCGTCGAAATGACCTATTCGGGGCAATTGCCGGCACGGCAACGCGCTATCGCGGGCGGCGCTACGCTGGCCGTGGCGCTCGCCATCGGAATCGGGCTAGTCAGCGGACTCGATCTGGCCGTGGTGCGCAAGGCGAGCGAGACGATCCAAGCCTTCGCCCTGCCCGTTCCCCCGCCCGAGCCGCGAGCGGCTCCCGAAAGCAAAAACTCTAACGCGCCCGCCGGTCAGGCTTCGGCCGCCAACCGGCAAGCCAGGCCAGCGCCTCTCGAAGCGCCCAAGCCGATCGTCCCGCCCGTCAAGCCGCCCCCGGTCGCAGCGGCGCCCAAGGCGGAAAGCGGTAACGACGCATCGGCAGGGGCCGCGCCCGTCGCGGGGCCGGGTAGCGGCGCCGGCGGGCGCGGCGACGGCTTCGGCGCGGGCGGATCGGGCAGCGGCACCGGCGGCGGCACACGTCCGGTGTGGCGCAGCGGAACGATCGTCGACCGCGATTATCCAAAAGCGGCGCGCCGCGCCAAAATCGGCGGCGAGGTCGAGGTGCGCTTCACCGTCGAGCCAAGCGGTCGCGTCACCCGTTGCCGCGTCACGCGATCGAGCGGCGACGCGTCGCTCGACGCGACCACGTGCGGCCTGATCGAGGAACGCTTCCGCTTCCGGCCGGCAACCAACGCCCGCGGCGATGCGATCGCCAGCGAATATGGCTGGCGCCAGCGCTGGTGGCTCGAAGGCCGCTGATCGTCGCACCGATTGTAACAGAAGCCGCAACGAATATGAGAATGATTATCAATATGGATTGACAGTGCGAACGACTCTCAATAGCGGACCCCTCGCAACGAAGGGGAAATATTCCAATGTCCAACAATTCAGCGGCTCTCCCGAGGCTTCTCGCACTCTCGTGCGTCGGCTTCATCGCCACCGCGCCGGCCATGGCAGCCGATCTGGCCGACGATTCGTCAGCCGACGGCGAACAGGACCGCGATACGATCATCGTCAACGGCCAGCAGGTGCAGGTCGATACGCCCAAGGCGGTCGCTCCCTTGCTCGACACCCCGCGCTCGGTCGTCGTAGTCGACAAGCAGGTCATCAAGGAAACCGGCTCGGCCACGCTGGTCGAGGCATTGCGCACCGTTCCCGGCATCACCTTCGGCGCTGCAGAGGGTGGGAACCCGATCGGCGACCGCCCCTTCATCCGCGGTTTTGACAGCCAGGGCAGCACCTATCTCGACGGCGTGCGCGACATCGGCGCGCAGAGCCGCGAAGTATTCGCGGTCGAGCAGATTCAGGTCGTTCGCGGGTCGGATTCGACGCTGGGCGGGCGCGGCAGCGCCGGCGGCTCACTCAACATCGTGTCGAAAATGCCGCGCAACGAGAATTTCGTCGGCGGTTCGGTCACGGTCGGCACCGACAATTACAAGCGCGTGACCGGCGACGTGAACTATGTCATCGGCAGCAATGTCGCGGTCCGCATCAACGGCATGTGGCACGATCAGGATGTCGCCGGTCGCGACGCGATCTTCCAGAAGCGCTGGGGTGTTGCGCCGTCGATCACGATCGGCGTCGAAGGTCCGACGAAGCTGACGGCCTCCTATTATCACCTCGATACCGACGAGCTTCCCGACAGCGGCATTCCGTATTTCTACACCATCGGCAACGCGCCGCTTGGCGACGTCGTCTTTTCCGAACCGCTGATCGGTACCGGCACGACGCGCGACGGCACCACGGGCACCGTCGCGCGCGACACCTTCTACGGACTGATCAACCGCGATTTCCGCGAGAGCAAGACCGACCAGCTGACGCTGCGTTTCGATCATGATTTCGGCAACGGCATCAAGTTCCGCAACACGTCGCGGTACAACCACAATACACAGGCCTATATCTACACGCAGCCCGACGATCAGCAGGGCAATGTGTTCGGCAACGCCGCAGCATCGACGCCCGCGAACATCACCGCCGGCGGCGGCTATGTGTGGCGCCGTGCCAACTCGCGCTATGGCTATACCGACAGCCTGACCAACCAGACCGACCTTTACGGCAAGTTCAGCACCGGCGCGATCGAGCACAGCTTTGCCACCGGCCTCGAACTGTCGTGGGAAAAGGCAAGGCGCGGCAGTTTCAACGTGACGACCCGCAATTTCGCGACTCCGGTCGCGAATCCGCCGGTAAACGCCGCAGCTTGCAACAATGTGCAGGTCGCGACGTTCAACTGCACCAGTCTTTTCAACCCGAATCCCAATGATCCGTGGGTGAATTATGCCAACGGCCTGTACACCGATATCGGGCCGATCACGAAGACGCTGCCGATCCAGGAAACCCGCAACGACGGCACTACCAAGTCGGTCTATGCCTTCGACTCGATGGCGATCGGCGACGCGCTGATCGTGAACCTCGGCCTTCGGTTCGACAGCTTCAAATCGAAAGTGACGCCGGGCCAGGCCGCCACGGCAACGAGCACCTTCTCGCTCAGCCGCAAGGACGACATCGTCAACTACCAGGCGGGCGTAATCTACAAGCCCGTCGCGAACGTGAGCCTCTATGCCTCCTATGCGACATCGGCGACCCCGCCGAACAGCTTGCTGGGCGAAGGTCAGGAGGGGAACAGCCTTGGGACCACGAACACCCAGGCGGCCGTCGATCTGCTGAACTCGCTCAAGGTCGAGAAGACGAAATCCTATGAATTCGGGGCCAAGGCCGACCTGTTCGGCTCGCGGCTGTCACTCACGGCCGCAGCCTTCCAGACGGAAACCCAAAATGCCCGCGTGACCGGTGAAAACAACACCGTCCAGTTCATCGGCGAACGCAAGATCAGGGGTATCGAACTCGGCTTCAACGGCACGATCATTCCGGGCTGGACCGCCTTCGGCGGCTATTCCTATCTGGATGCGGAGATTGTCGATGGCGGCTTTACCGCGTTGACGGTCGCAGCCGTTCCCGGACAGGCTGCAAAGACCGTGCTGGTTCCTTCGGTCAACAACGGCAAGCAGTTCCCGCAGACCGCAAAGCACAGCTTCACCATCTGGAGCAATGTCGAACCCACCAAAGGCCTGACGATCGGCGGCGGCGCCTTCTACACCAGCCGCGTCTTCGGCGGCTATTCGGACAATCGTTCGGCGACACAAAATGCGGCGGGCGTCGTGACCGTGAACCCGGCGACCAAGGTCGTCTATCGCACGATTCCCGGCTACTGGCGCTTCGATGCGCGGGTCGGCTACAAGATCAACGATCAGCTGGACCTGTCGGTGAACGTCAACAACCTGACCAACAAGATCTATTTCAACCAGGCTTATACGGCGCACTATGCCAGCATCGCTCCGGGCCGTTCGGCGATTGCGACGCTGAACTTCAAATACTAAGCCGATCCGATGGCGACGCTCGACATTGAAAGGCTGAAAGCGATGAGTGCGGACGAACTGTCCGCGCTGCTTTCCCCCGACAATGTCGAGCGGCCCGCCGTCATAAAGCTGGCCGCCGAGGCCGGTTTCGCCGACGCACAGGCGCTCTACGGCCAGATGCTGCTCGACGGCAGTGGCATCGTGCAGGATCAGCGCGCGGCGATCGGCTGGTTCCACAAGGCCGCCGAACAGGGCCATGCGATGGCGATCAACATGATCGGCCGTTGTTACGACCTTGGCTGGGGCGTTGCGATCGACAAGGCGCGCGCCGCCGAATGGTTCAGGATCGCCGCCGACAAGGGGCTCGACTGGGGCCTGTATAATTACGCCACCCTGCTCGCGCTGGGTCAGGGCGTGGCCGAGGACAAGCCGGCTGCGCTGGCGCTGCTCCGGAAGGCGGCGGCGATGGGCAACGCCAAAGCGATCAACTTCGTCGGCAGCTTTTACGAGGATGGCTGGGTCGTCGACCGCGACATGGCGGTCGCAGCCTATCATTATCGCCGGGCGGCCGAAGGCGGGGATTTTCGCGGGCGGTTCAATCACGCCAGAATGCTGGCGGACAACGGCGACGTCGATGGAGCGCTTGCCTGGCTGGCGCGTGTCGGGGAAACCGCGACGCCGGCCTTTATGTCCAAAGCTGGTGCCTGGCTTGCCGCCTCCGACGACGAACGGCTGCGGTCCGAAGGCGTCGCGGCGCTGAACGGCCACAATTCAAAGGTCGGCGCGACAAATTGATTGTCCGCCATCCCTGTGGCAGCAGGGTTCTTCCTTCATACTCTGCCCTACGCGACCCAAGGCCCCACCTATGATGATTTCAGTCCCCAATCTTCTCGATGCCGAGGGCGTCGCCGCCGTCCGCGCGATCATCGATGCGGCGAACTGGATCGACGGAAATGCAACCTCCGGCCCTCAATCGGCACTGGCAAAGAAGAACGAACAGCTCGCAGAAGGCAGTCCGGCGGCCCGCGAAGCCGCAGCGATCATCCTGAAGGCGCTGGGCAATTCCCCCTTGTTCTTTTCAGCCGCGTTGCCGCTCAAAGTCTATCCGCCGCTGTTCAATCGTTATGGCGAGGGTCAGACATTCGGCACCCATGTCGACAATGCGATCCGCATCCAGCGCGGGTCCGACTTCCGTTTGCGCAGCGACCTGTCGGTGACGCTCTTCCTCGAAGATCCTGACGCCTATGACGGTGGTGTCCTCACCATCGAAGATGTTTTCGGTTCACAGCAGGTCAAGCTGCCGGCCGGCCACGCGGTCGTCTATCCTTCGTCGAGCCTGCACCATGTCACGCCCGTCACGCGCGGCACCCGCGTAGCGTCCTTCTTCTGGCTCCAGTCGATGGTGCGCGACGCCGGGGCGCGGCGGATGCTGTGGGATCTCGATCAATCGGTACAGCGGCTGACCGGACAGTTGGGCGGAGCCGACCGGTCGGTGATCGAACTGACCGGACTTTATCACAATCTGCTGCGGCACTGGGCCGACAGCTAGCCCAACATCTCGCGCCACGCGCGCGACACATATTCGCGCCCGTTCGCCAGCACACAGGCGGCGAGTTCCTTTTCGTCGGCGAGCGCGATCGCCGCATCGGCACCGAGCACGGTCAGCGCCGTCGCCCAGCCGTCGGCCATCATGCAACGGCGATGCACGACCGTCACCGACCGCACGCCATTGGCGATCGGGCGGCCGGTGCGTGGATCGAAGCTGTGCGAATAATGCTGGCCATCGACCGCGAGCCCGCGGCGATAGTCGCCCGAGGTCGCGATCGACAGGTCGTGGAGCGCGATGCGCCATCCGGCGCCGGCCCATGAAGGCGGCACCTCCACGTCGACCCACCAGGGATGGCCGTCTGGGCGAATCCCCTCGCCGCGCAACTCTCCCCCAACCTCGATCAGGAAATGGCGTACCCCGTTGGCGAGCAACCAATCGGCAGCAAGGTCGACGCCATAGCCCTTGGCGATGCCCGACAGGTCGAGCAGCGCGCCTTCGCTACGACGGATGCGCCGTGCATCACGGTCGAGATCGATACCCCCGTCGCGCGGCGCCATGATGTCGGGAAGCGTGTCGACGGGTCCGGCGGCACCGAAGCCCCAAGCCTCGCTGAATTCGCCCATCGCGAGACTGAAAGCGCCCCCGCTGGCGGTTCCGATGTCGATGCCGGCGGCCACGACCTCGGCGAATTCGGCGGGAATGGCGTGCCACTCATCCGGCGGCGCGCGGTTGAAGCGCGAAAGGTCGGAACCCGCTTGCCATTGGCTCATTTGCGCCACGACGCGATCGAGCGCGGCCTGGACGCCCCCACCCGTCCCGGCGGGCGGCGCAACGGCTTGCAGGGACCAGCTGGTCCCCATCGTCTCGCCGGCGAAGGTTTCGACGATCGCCCCGGCGTCGCGCCCCGCAAAAGCGGCGGGCGTGAGCGTGCGGGGGATCAGGATGCGATCGGTCAGGGCGCCAGCACTTCCAGCGTCGTGACATAGCTCGCGCGGCGGCGCGGCGGCGCATCGGCGGGCGGCGGGCCTTCGCCCTCACCCTCGACCTGCGGCGTGGTGACATTCACCCAGTACATGCCGGCTTCGGGGAGTGTCAGCTCGACCTTGCCATCGGCACCCGTCCTGGTGTCGATCTGGCCGAGCTGGTCGCGATAGCGGATGCCGCCGGGGATGACGGTGATCGGCAGGTCGGCGGTCGGCTTGCCGTCGAGCAGGAACTGAAAGGTAAAGGCTTCGCCCGCGATCAGGTCGTTCGGATGTGTCACAGGAACCAGCTCGATGCCCTTGCCGGTCGGCTTGAACAGCGTCGTCGTCGGCTCGCCGACCGTCACGAAGATTTCGTTGCGGTTGTTCGACTCCGCCGTCCGCACATTGGTCGCGCCCGCAGGGATCTTTTCGGCAAGGTTGGCGGTCGTCGTGCCACGCGGCAGGCGCTCGGTCTTGCCGTTCAGGTCATAGCTGCCCATCACGCCATCGACGACCGAGGCGATCCGCCAGGTGCCCTTTTGCGTCAGGTGGACATCGAAAGTGCTGCGATAGCGCCCGGTGGCCTTATTCTCGATCGTCGCCTCGCTGCCGTCGGGCGCCCAGGCCTTCAATGCGTCGAGGCGCATCGGCTGATGCTCGAAATAAAAGAGGTCGTTCGACACCGCGGCGTCGACCGTCACCCAGACGTCGTCGCCCGACAGCACCGTCGACGACGGCATCATCCACTGGCGGTGTGCGCTCGCCGGAACCGCGATCATCGCCGCGAGCACGGCGCCCGCCGCAAAACCCCAAAGCTGCTTTTTCATCGTCCTGCCCTTTCGATATGTCAGCGGAAGGCGACCGAAACGGTCCCCAATTCGGTCTTGCCCGCAGCGCGTCCGCCGGCCCCGGCCTTGCCCGGCCAGGTGAAGGGAATACGCAGCAATTCGCGGCCGCCGACTTCGCGTGCCGCCTCGACGACGAGCACATATTCGCCCGCCGCGAGCGCGCCGAGCTGGGCGCGGCTGAAGCTGATCTTGTGGGTGCCCGGCGCACGCGTCGCGCCGGTGATGCCGTTGGCTGGAAATGTCATCGAGCGGCCCGAGGCACGCCACCACTGGCGCACGTCGCGGAGCCATTTGGTGCCTTCGTTCGCCTTCATGTCATGGTCGTACCAGACCGCGACGGTCTTCGCCGGGGCGCCGGCTTTCTCGACCCAGAAGGCGACATAGGGCTTGTGATATTCGGCAACCTTGAGCTGCGGAATGGTGACGGTGACGTCCATCGTCGCGGGCGCGGCGGCGAGCACCGGCACGGCGAGTGCGGCGCTCAGCGTTCCCCCGATCAGGATCGTACGCGTGGCTGGCTGCATGGACAAACTCCCTAGTGAATGAAGACGATGGCAATGGCGGCCGGGATCGCGAGCCCGGCGCCGACGAGCGGCCAGGTGCTCTTGCGCTTGGCCGAATGAAGCCACAGCAGGAACAGGCCGGTGATCCCGAAGACCAGGCAGGCGAAAGCGAAGATATCGATGAACAGGCTCCACTCGCCGCCCGAATTGCGGCCCTTGTGAAGATCGTTGAGATAGGAAATCCAGCCGCGGTCGGTGACCTCTCCGGTGACTTCGCCGGTCGCCCGATCGATGTCGACCCAGGCGTCTCCACCAGGCCGCGGTGCGGGCAGATAGACGTTCTCGGGCGCCCATTCGGCCTCGCCGGCTTTCACCGGGAAATTCGCCTCGACCCATGCGGCGACGGGCTTGGGAAGCGGTCCCTTGGCATCGGCGGGGTCGGCCTGGGCCAATTGCGCGAGCAGCGTCGGCGGAATCTGCGCTGTCTTTTCGGTGACAACGGGCGCCCCCTCGATGTCGGCGGCATGGTTCAGCGTGAAACCGGTGACCGCGAACAATACCAGCCCGATCAGGCTGATCGCCGAGCTCATCCAATGCCACATATGCAGCTGCTTCAACCAGAAGGTCTTGCGGCTCTTCTTGGTGGCCGGGCGCGAGGGAGAGGGTGCGTGCATGAAATCGTTCTGAAAGGAGGCGTTGCGCCGCCACTATCGAGAACGATTCTCAATTACAACAAATAATCCCGCATATCGGGCGCGTCATGCTTTGTTACAAAGTCCCGTCACAGGCTTGGCAGATCCAGCCGCTTCTCGCGGGCGCAGTCGATCGCGATGTCGTAGCCCGCGTCGGCATGGCGCATGACGCCGGTACCGGGGTCGTTCCACAGCACGCGCTCCAGCCGCTTCGCCGCTTCGGGTGTTCCGTCGGCGACGATCACCATGCCGCTGTGCTGCGAATAGCCCATGCCGACCCCGCCGCCATGGTGCAGCGACACCCAGGTCGCGCCGCTCGCGGTGTTCAGGAGCGCGTTGAGCAGGGGCCAGTCGGACACGGCGTCTGAGCCATCCTTCATCGCCTCGGTCTCGCGGTTCGGGCTGGCGACCGATCCCGAATCGAGATGATCGCGGCCGATCACGACCGGCGCCTTGAGTTCGCCCGACGCGACCATTTCGTTGAACGCGAGGCCGAGCCGGTGGCGGTCGCCCAGGCCAACCCAGCAGATGCGCGCCGGCAAACCCTGAAACTGAATCTTCTCGCGCGCCATGTCGAGCCAGTTGTGGAGATGGGTATTGTCGGGAAGCAGTTCCTTCACCTTGGCGTCGGTCTTGTAGATATCCTCGGGATCGCCCGACAGCGCCACCCAGCGGAACGGACCGATGCCGCGGCAGAAGAGCGGCCGGACATAGGCGGGGACGAAGCCCGGGAAATCGAAGGCATTCTCGACGCCCTCGTCCTTCGCCATCTGGCGAATATTGTTGCCATAGTCGGTTGTCGGCACGCCCGCAGCCTGCAGGTCGAGCATCGCTTGCACATGCACCGCCATCGAGGCCTTGGCCGCCTTCGCAACCGAAGCGGGATCGCTCTCGCGCTTGGCGAACCATTCGTCGAGGCTCCAGCCGGCGGGCAGATAGCCGTTGACCGGATCGTGCGCCGAGGTCTGGTCGGTGAGCAGGTCGGGGCGGATGCCGCGGCGGACCATTTCGGGCAGGATTTCAGCGGCGTTGCCGAGCAGGCCCACCGAGACCGGCTTGCCCTCGGCATGGGCTGCCTCGATCATCGCGATCGCCTCGTCGATGCTCGCCGCCTGCTTGTCGAGATAGCCGGTGCGCAGGCGCATCTCGATGCGGCTCGGCTGGCATTCGATCGCGAGGCAGGACGCGCCCGCCATCACTGCAGCGAGCGGCTGCGCGCCGCCCATGCCGCCAAGCCCGGCGGTGAGCAGCCAGCGGCCCTCGAGACTGCCGCCATAATGCTGGCGGCCCATCTCGACGAAGGTTTCGTAGGTGCCCTGCACGATGCCCTGGCTGCCGATGTAGATCCAGCTGCCGGCGGTCATCTGGCCGTACATCATCAGGCCCTTTTTATCGAGCTCGTGGAAATGCTCCCAATTCGCCCATTCGGGGACGAGGTTCGAATTGGCGAGCAGCACACGCGGGGCATTTTCGTGGGTGCGAAACACGCCGACGGGCTTGCCCGACTGGATAAGCAGCGTCTCGTCGTCGTTCAGGCGACGCAATGCCTCGACGATCCGGTCATAGCTTTCCCAGTCGCGCGCGGCGCGGCCGATACCGCCATAGACGACGAGCTCGTGCGGTGCCTCGGCGACATCGGGATGGAGATTGTTCATCAGCATGCGCAGCGGCGCCTCGGTGAGCCAGCTCTTGGCGCTGATCTCGGGGCCGGTCGCCGGGCGGATCACGCGGCTGTTGTCGAGACGGGTCATGAACGTCCTTTCGCAAAATCGAGGGTTGCGGCGATCACTTGCTCCAGCACGGGCCGGATCGCGGGGCCGGGGTCGAGCGGTGATGGCCAGTTGACGGGCGTGATTGCATCGGGCTCGGCCATATAGCCGCGCTGCGCCAGCTCCATCTGGATCGCATGCACGCCGTCGTCGGGGCGACCATAGTGGCGCGTCGTCCAGCCGCCCTTGAAGCGCCCGTTGACGACGTGGCTGTGGCCGCTCGCGGCGCAGATATTGGCGACGACGGTCTCGAGTTCGGGGGCGCAAGCCGCGCCGCCGTTGGTGCCGATGTTGAACTGCGGCAGCTCGCCTTCGAACAGGCGCGGGACATGGCTGCGGATCGAATGCGCGTCGTAAAGGACGACCCGGCCATGCGCCGCTCTCAACCGCTCGAGTTCGGCGGCCAGCGTCTCATGATAGGGGCGGTGATAGAGGTTGAGCCGCTGCATGATCTCGGCTTCGTCCGGTTGACCGAAGCGGTAAAGCGGCTCGCCGTCAAAGGTGGTCGTCGGGCACAGCTCGGTGGTCGCCTGCCCCGGATAGAGCGACGCGCCCGACGGATCGCGGTTCATGTCGATCACGCTGCGGGAAACATCGGTCGCGATCAGGGTCGCGCCGAGGTCGGCGGCGAAGGCGTAGAGATCGGCAATCCACCAGTCGGTGTCGATCTGCGCGTGCCAAGGCGAAACGAACTGGTCGTCGAAGCCCGCGAGATCGGTGCCGCCGTGCGGGAAGGCGATCACGAGCGGCGCGTCGCCGCGCTCGACGCGCAGCCATCTCATACGACGAGGCCGGGCAGGTCCCCGACGAGATCGACGAGCTTGCCGGTGCGGACCATCTCCTGCGCCGACGCGATGTCAGGCGCCATATGGCGATCTTCGTCGAGCGTCGGCACTTCGGCACGCAGCGCGGCGCGAACGCGCTCAACGGCGACGCTCGATTTCAAGCCGTCATGGAAATCGCAGCCCTGCCCCGCCGCGAGCAATTCGATCGCCAGCACCGCGTCGACATTCGCCGCCATCTCGATCAGCCGCCGCGCACCGTGCGCCGCCATCGACACATGATCCTCCTGGTTCGCCGAGGTCGGGATCGAATCGACACTTGCCGGATAGGCGCGCTGCTTGTTCTCGGACACCAAAGCCGCAGCGGTCACCTGCGGGATCATGAAGCCCGAATTGAGCCCCGGCCTGGCGACGAGGAAGGCGGGCAGCCCCGACAAGGCCGGGTCGACGAGCATCGCGGTGCGCCGTTCGGACAGGCTACCGATCTCGCACAGCGCCAGCGCGATCATGTCGGCGGCGAAGGCGACAGGTTCGGCGTGGAAATTGCCGCCCGACAGCGCTTCGTCGGTGTCGGGGAAGATGAGCGGATTGTCCGACACACCATTCGCTTCGACGAGCAACGTCGCCGCCGCCTGCCGCAGCAGATCGAGCACCGCGCCCATCACCTGTGGCTGGCAGCGCAGGCAGTAGGGGTCCTGCACGCGCACATCGCCGAGGATATGGCTCGCGCGGATTTCGGAACCCTCCATCAGCGCGGCAAGCGCCTCGGCGGTCTCGATCTGCCCGCGATGCCCGCGCAGCGCGTGGATGCGTGGATCGAAGGGCGTGTCCGATCCCTTGGCGGCCTCGGTCGAGAGGATTCCGGTGACGAGCGCGCTGCGGTACAATCGCTCGGCCTCGAACAATCCCGCCAGCGCATAGGCGGTCGAGAATTGCGTGCCGTTGAGGAGCGCAAGGCCTTCCTTGGGACCGAGGACCAGCGGATCGAGTCCGACATCGGCGAGCGCCACAGCGGCCGGAACGCGTGCGCCATCAACGAAGATTTCGCCCTCTCCGATCATCGCCGCCGCCATATGCGACAGCGGCGCAAGGTCGCCCGAGGCGCCGACCGAGCCCTGCGCGGGGACGACCGGGATCAGGTCCTTTTCAAGCATCGCCTCGAGCATCGCGATCGTTGCCGGGCGCACACCCGACGCGCCGCGCGCGAGGCTGGCGAGCTTGAGCGCCATCATCAACCGCGCGATCGGGACCGGCATCGGCGCGCCGACACCGGCGGCGTGACTGAGCACGATATTGCGCTGGAGCGTTTCGAGGTCGGCGCTCTCGATGCGCACGGCCGCGAGTTTTCCGAAGCCGGTGTTGATCCCATAAACGGCTTCGCCGCGCGCGAGGATGCGTTCGACCGAGGCGGTGCTTTCGGCGATGGCAGGACGGCAATCGGGCGACAGGCGAACGGGTCCGCCCTGATAGACCTCGCGCCATTCGGCGAAGCTGACCGATCCGGGGTTCAGTTGCATTGTCCGTCCTTGATGCGTGCGTGAAGCGGGTTGAAGCCGATGCGGTAAACGAGCTCGGCGGGTTCGGTGATATTCCAGATCGCGAGGTCGGCGGCCTTGCCGGATTCGAGCGTGCCGATCATATGATTCAGGCCCAGCGCCTTGGCCGCATTAACAGTCACTGCCCGAATGCACTCGTTGACGGACAAGCCGAACAACGTCGCGCCCATATTGAGTATCAGAAGTAGCGATGTCACGGGGGACGTCCCGGGGTTGCAATCCGTCGCTAGCGCAATCGGGACCTTGGCCTCACGCAGCGCCGCGACCGGCGGCGTCTTGGTTTCGCGCATGAAATAATAGGCACCGGGTAGTAGCACGGCGACGGTTCCCGCTTCTGCCATAGCCGCGACACCGGCCTCGTCCAGATGCTCCAAATGGTCAGCAGAGAGGGCATTGTGTCGCGCGGCCAATGCCGCGCCATTCTGGTTCGACAGTTGTTCGGCGTGTAACTTGACCCTCAACCCAAACGCGGTTGCAGCATCAAATACACGTGAAATTTGCTCCGGCGTGAAACCGATTGTCTCGCAGAATCCATCCACGGCATAGGCGAGGTCGCTCACCGCCGGGATCATTTCGTAGCATACTTGCTCGACATATCCGTCAACATTGTCCCGAAATTCGGGCGGCACGGCGTGCGCGCCAAGGAATGTTGGAACTACGCGAATCTTGCGCCGATCCTCCAAGGCAAGGATGGCATATATCATCTTCAACTCATCGACGGGCGTGAGGCCATAGCCCGACTTGATCTCGATCGTCGTCACCCCCTCGGCGATCAGCGCGTCGAGCCGCGGCAGGGCGCTCTCGACCAGCGCCGCCCCGTCCATCGCCCGCGTCGCGCGCATCGTCGACACGATGCCGCCGCCCGCGCGCGCGATTTCCTCGTAGGTCGCGCCTTCGAGGCGCATCGCCCATTCATTGGCGCGGCTGCCGCCGTGGACCAGGTGCGTGTGACAATCGATCAGCCCCGGAGTGATCAGCCGCCCTTCGCAATCGACAATATCTGCTGCTTCGGGCGCATCCGCCGCGTCTCCGACCCAAGCGATCCGCCCGTCGCGGACGGCGAGCGCGCCTTGTTCAATCAGCCCCAGACCGTCGCCGGTCAGCGTCGCGATTCGCGCATTGGTCCAGAGTCGATCCATAGTTCATTCTTGCTCGCCATCGCCATTATGTCTAGACATAATAATCCAACATGAGGGAGCATGGCGATGACATCACTCTGGTTCGAACAGGCCCTCCTGCCCGATGGCTGGGCGCGGGACGTGCGCATCGCGGTCGATGCGGGCCGCATCGCCGCCGTCGCGACCGGCGTCGCGGCGCAGCCCGGTGACGAACGCCACGCCGTCGCCCTCCCCGGCCTCGCCAACCTCCACTGCCATGGCTTCCAGCGCGGCATGGCGGGACTCTCCGAATTTCGCGGGGCGCCTGACGATGATTTCTGGAGCTGGCGCGAGATCATGTACCGCTTTCTCGACCGGCTCACCCCCGACAGCATCGCGGCGATCAACGCGCTGGCCTTCGTCGAGATGATGGAAAGCGGCTTCACCCGCGTCGCCGAGTTCCATTACCTCCACAACGATGCGGACGGGCGACGCTACGCCGACCCTGCCGAAACCGCGGGCGCGGTGGTCGCGGCGGCGGACGAGAGCGGCATCGGCCTCACCCTCCTCCCCGTCTTTTATGCCCATGGCGACTTCGGCGGCGCCCCGCCCGCGCCGGGCCAGCGACGGTTTCTGTCCGATGTCGACAATTTCGCCACGCTCGTCGAAGCGAGCCGCGCCAGGCTGCCTGTCGATGCCGGGTTCGGCATCGCACCGCATTCGCTGCGCGCGGTGACCGCCGAGGAACTGGCGGCGATCCTGCCGCTCGCCCATGACGGCCCGATCCATATCCACGCCGCCGAACAGGTCCGCGAGGTCGAAGCCTCGCTCGCGTGGAGCGGCCAGCGCCCGGTCGAATGGCTGCTCAACCACGCCGATGTCGATGCGCACTGGTGCCTCGTTCACGCCACGCATCTGACCGACAGCGAATGCGACCGCCTCGCCGCGAGCGGTGCGGTGGCAGGCCTGTGTCCGGTGACCGAGGCGAACCTCGGCGACGGCATTTTTCCCGCGACCCGCTATCTGGCGGCGGGCGGACATGTCGGGATCGGCACCGACTCCAACATATTGATCGACGCGGCGGGCGAACTTCGCGCGCTCGAATATAGCCAGCGGCTCCGCGACCGCCGCCGCGCGATGCTCGGCAACGAGGCGGTGCCGTCGATCGGCGAGCGTCTGTTCAGCGAAGCGCTCGCGGGCGGTGCCCGCGCGACGGGGTCGGGCACCGGCCTCGCCACCAGACAGCCCGCCGACCTCTTTACCCTCGCCGTTGCCGACCCGGTCTTTGCGGGTGCCGACACCAGCACGGTCCTCGACCCGTGGATCTTCGCGGCGCGCAGCAACACGATCGACTGCGTCTGGCGCGCCGGACAAAAATGGGTCGTGGGGGGACGTCATGTCGCCCGCGACGCGATCGCCGCGCGCTATCGCGGCGTGGTGGCCGCGCTGCTCGCATGAGTTTCGACGCCCGCATCCGCGCCGCGATCGAGGGCGATATCCGCTCGGGAGCGCTACGCCCCGGCGACCGCCTGCTGTCCGAGCATGACCTCGCGGCGCTGCACGGCTGTTCGCGCGCCACGGTCAGCAAGGCGATGGCGGCCTTGCATCGCGCCGGGCTGATCGAACGGCGGCGCAAGGCGGGGTCGTTCGTCGCCGACCAGCATGTCCATTCGGCGGTGCTTGAAGTCCCCGACCTCGCGCAACTGATCGCGGCGCGCGGGCACGTCTATCGCTGGCAGCTTCTATCACGGAAGAGAACGGGTTCCGACCTTCTGATCGAGGGTCTGCATCATGAAGGCGACACGGCCCTCGCGTTCGAAACCCGCTCGATCACAATCGAGACGGTGCCCGACGCGGCAACCGAAAGCTTCGACGATGTGGCGCCCGGAACCTGGTTGCTCGCGCATATCCCCTGGACCTCGGCGCGGCATCGAATCCAGGCGGCGGGGGCCTCAGCCGAAGAAGCACGCGCGCTGGGCATCGCCGAACATATCGCCTGCCTGATCCTCGAGCGCAGCACCTGGCGCGGCGATGCCGCGGTCACGACGGTACGACAGGTGTTTCGCGGCGATATGTTCGACATGGTCGCGCATTTCGAACCCAGCCTCGGCTGAGCCTTAGCGCGCCATCCGCGCTTCCCACGCCAGCATCGTCGTCCGCAACGCCACCGCGTCGTGCAACGCATTGTGCGGCACCGCGCTCGGAACCATCGGACCGATGATGTCGGGATCGACCAGCTCGAACCGCAGGCTGCGCACCGGCTTCATATAGCCCGGCCCGGTAATGAGCAGCCGCGCCGCGAGCGCGATATCCTCGGGCCAGTCGGCGACGAGCAGCGGCGCCGGATCGTCCATCAGATAGGCGGCGAACAGGTCGGTCACCTCCTTGCGGCTGCGCGGGCGGGTTTCGAGCACGGGAAGCGCATTGTCGCGCACCCAAGGGGTCGGATCCTCGACCGAGATCGCCTCATAGAAGGGCGGCAGGCCAGCATCCTCGGGCACAAGCGCGATCGAAATCAGCTCGCCGCAAAAGCCGTTGAACTCGGTATCGAGAAAATAGCGCATCGTCGCCCCGCTTGCCCGCAGGACCCTTTGCCCCGACCAACCGGACCTAAGCGCGCGGCGAAGCCGAGGCCAAGAAAATTATCCGGCGCCCAGCCGGGTCAGCAGGGTTTCGACCTGCGCGTCCCCGGCCCATTTTCTCCGCATCGCGCGGATCAGGCCGGCATCGCCCCATTTTTCGCGCCGCGCCTCGGCCGCGCGAAGAACGGCCAACAGGTTGGCGCGGTCGCGGGCGGCGGATGCCACGAAGGCGGTCCATGCCGCGGTCCGGCTTTCGCCGCTCGCCAAATCGGCCTGGGCGTATTCGAGCAGCAATTTTTGCGCGCTGCCTGACCCAGCGCTCAAGGCCTGCGAAAGCGCCGTCGTGCGCAAGCGCAGCGTGTCGTTCTGGCGAAGCTCGGCGACCTGCGCCTGCGCCCGGACATAGGCGGGATAATCGCCGTCGGCGAGATGGATCACGGCGAGGCAATCGTGGATCACCGCAAAATCGGGGTGACGGCGTGCAAGGTCGTTGAGCGTCGCCACGGCCTCGTCGCGCTCACCCGCCGACCACAAGGCCCAGGCGAGGTCGGTCTGAATCGGCACCGATCCGGGCATCATCGTCTGCGCCTGCCGCAAATGGGTCAGCGCCTCGGCACTCTCGCCATGATCGGCGAGAATGTTACCGAACCAGAAATGGCCGCCGGCGTCGCCAGGCGCGAGCGCGATCGCTTTTTCGAAATAGCGGCGCGCGGCGGGGAAATCGCGGTCGCGCCAATAGGCGATGAAGCCGTTGACGCGATGCGCCGACGCCTGCGACGGCGACAGTCGCAACGCGTCGCCCGCCGCGGCACGGGCTTCGGGGAAGGCCTGCCGGTCGCTGCGCGTGCCGAATTCGCGCGACAGCAACAGCGCCTCTGCCAGCGCGGCGTAGCCCGGGCCATAGCCGGGGTCGCGGCGCGTCACGTCGCGCAGCAGGTCGATCGCCTTTTCGATCGCCTCCGCCTCGCGATCGGCGAGCAGGTCGCGGCCTTTCAGGAACAAATCGGCGACCGCCGGATCGCCGGGCAGCGCGAGCGCCGTCCTGGTTTCCGCAGGCGCCGACGGCACGACCCACGGCACCGCGAACCAACCCCCGCCGATGACGCCGAGTCCGACCAGCGCGGCCGCGATCGCTTTCCAGCGGCGGCGAGGCGGCGCGGCAAGCGCGGGCTCGCTTGTTCCTCCCTGGGCCCACAGATCGAGCTCTTGGCGGAGCGCATAGACGGTCGCGGTCTTGCCGCCCGGGATACGATGGACCGGCAGATCGCGTTCGCGTGCCCAGCGGATCGCGGTCGTCCGGTCGCGCCCGAAATGCGCTCCGATCGATTTCCAGCCGTCGATGCGATCGGGCAAGACCTTGCTACCCGCCGTCATCGGTGGGCCGCGCTGCACGGGAGCGCCCCGAACGAGATCATGATGCCACCCATCCCTTCCTGCGCTGGCGGACGCCAAGGATCGGGCGGGGCTATCATGCGCGGCCGGGGCCGGCATCCACCATCTGTTTAGATGTCAGCGCGCGGCGACGATGAAACGGTGCGCGAACAGGCAGAGGTCGGGAAAACCCGAGGTCCCAGTCTTGGCATAGATTTTGTGGAGATGGCTGCGTGCGGTGGCGCGCGCGACGCCCAGCCGCTGCGCCGTTCCGATCATCTCGCCGTTGGTCAGCACATCTTCGAGCACCCTCGCCTCGCCGCCGGTCAGCCCGTGCGCCTCCGCCATCGCGCCATAAGCAAAGCCCCAGCGGCGATCGACTTCGGTCACGCTGACCGCATGCGCGGCGCCGCCGCCTTCGCTGACGTCGCCGTAGCGGTTGCGCGAGAGTGACTGCGAAGCGAGTAGCAGCCGAAGCTTGCGGTTGCCGAAGTCGAATTCGCGCAGGATGGGCGTTCCTGCGTCAGCAGCGCGCGCGAGCGCCCGTGCGAACGCCGACCGGCGCGCCGCCTCGATCGACGCGAAGCCGGTCATCCGTTCGATTTCGGGTCCGAGGTCGAGAATCTGTCCGTCGTCACCGAGCAACACCAATCCATCGCGCGCACCCTGTGCCGCCTCGCGATACGCCGCCATCAGGTCGGCCTGACGGATGCGGTGGCTCGACAGGATGACCGCGCGGCGCAGATGCGGCACCAGCCCACGCATGGTGGCGACGTCCTCTAGCGAAAAGGGCGCGACATCGCCGGTCCGCAGGATCGCGATCGTCGCGAACATGTCGTCGCGCTTGATCAGATTGACCGCGAGATTGTCGACGATGCGCTGCGGCGCGATATATTCGCGGTAGAAGCGGCTCTCGCGTACCTCGGCCGATTGCAGCAGCGGATAAGCGGGTCGCGGCTCACCCTCGGGCGTCTCCATCAACGCCGGGCGCAGGATATCGAGCGCCGCATAGGTTTCGACATAGCTTTTCAGGAAAGCGGGGTCGTTGCCATATTCGGCCTGGAAACCCGCGGTACTAGTGCCGCCCATCCAGCCGAGGAACCCTGCCTGCGCGCCGAAATGATCGCCGATCCGCCGCAGCAGGTCGGGAAACATCCGCTCGTCGGTGGCGGCATCATAGATGGATTCGACTGGAAACACGGTGGTTTGGCTATGGCGCGTCACAAGGACTCGCGCAATCCAAACCCGGTCCCCGCCGCCAGACGGGGACCGGGCCGGAGTCAGAAGGCGATCCGCAGCCCAGCCTTGATGCTGTGATCCTGCCCTGCCGACCCGATCACACCGTCATAGCTGACGGTGATCAGCGCCCCCTCACTCAGGCGAAGCCGCGCGTCGATCGTCGCGACGCCAGCATTGCGCGAGCGCGGCGTGCCGATGACCGTGAAGCCGGGTCCGGTCGCGAAACGCATCGCGGTCGCCGGGGTCAGGTCGCCGAACCCATGCTGCCATCCTATCGTGCCGCCGACCGAGAAGGCCCCCGACGAACCGGTCGAGAAGCGGGCGCCAAGCGTCGAGAGGGTCGCGTTCTCGTCACTCTTGGCGCCCGCAACCGCCGCGCTTCCGCCGGTTTCGGCGAAAGCATCGGTATCGGCGCGAACCGCGACGATCTGGGCAAAGGGTTCGACATGGCCGCCGCCGAGCGGCAGGCGATAGCCGAGGTCGGCAAAGCCGTGGACGACCGAGCCATCATAACCGGCGACAACGCGCTGGCCGATGCCGGGGAAGGCCACGGCGCGGTCGGTGTCGATGCTGGCCGAGGCATAACCGCCGCCGACCTTGAGCGCCGCGCCGCCGAACTGCACACCGGCATAGCCCAGCACGTGCCAGCTCTTGAGCTTGGCGCTGCTGCTGCGCGCACGGGCATCGACGTCGGTTTCGAGATAGGATCCCGCTACACCGATCATCGCGCTGTCACTGACCGCGAAATCCGCGCCAAGCACGCCGCCGATCGTTTCGCGGTCGAGGTCGGCGGTGCCGTTGGCGCCGTCGCTGTCGCCCCAATTGCCGAACATCTGCCCCCACACGGCCCCGCCGTTCCGGCCGTCGAGCCGTTCGAGCACCGCGTTGCGCGGCAGGCGGCTTTCCTCGATCATCGCGGTGCGGACGCTCGGGTGGATTTCGCCGGACAGGCCGTCGAACGCCGCCTGCGCCGCCGCATCGCTGGGCAGCAACAGCGTCGCCGCGGCCAGCGGATCGGTCGCCGCCTGCCCGTCGAGCGCGGTGCCGACCGCAATCTGGTTCGGCGTGATACCCGCCGCCGCGAAAGCGCGCAGCTTGGCGAGTTCGACAAAGATCGTCGTCGCGGTGCGGCCCTGGCGATAGCCAAGGAAGTTCGAGAGCAACTGGTCAGCGAAGGTGAAGCTGCCGGTCACCCCGCCCGCCGATTCAAGCACCGTGTATCGCGTGCCGAGCACCGCCGCCTGCGGGTTGCTGACCTGAAGCCGCGCGCCCGCCGCGATGGTCGTGGCGCCGTCCGCGATAAAGCGGTCCGATCCGCTACCGCCGGCATCGACCGCGAGCAGAGATCCCGCCGCGAAGCTCGCGTCGCCGCTGGTCCGGACGACATCGCCGATGCCGCCATCGACCATGGTGATGATGCCCTGGTTGGTCAGCGTTTCGAGACCCGAATAGGTGGTCGTCTCGGCGACCGACGCCGCGGTGCCGCCGATCAGGCGCCCGCCGGCGACATTGACCAGCACATCGTTGACGCCGCCAAAGACATTGACCCCGCCGATGCTGTTCCAGCTGCCGGCGTTGGTGAAGCGATGGCTCGCCTCGATATCGGGCACTTCGGCGATGATGAAGGCGCCGCGCGCCGAACGGGCACGGGTTTGCTCACCGGGATCCTCGGGTTCCGGCTCGGGTTCGGGTTCAGGCGCGACGATCCCGGCGTCGATCCGGATCGTGCCGAGCAAAATTCCGTTGTTGAGAATATCGACCGGACCGCCCGCTGCCTGGATCGCAAGGTCACTTGAAGCGCCAGAGCGGTTGCGGATCGTCCCATCGTTGGTCAGACTGAACGCCAGCCCGCTTTCGGTGACCGCATCGATCGCGGCAATGCCGCCCTCGACCGTGCCGCGGGTGATCAGCGTCGTGCCGTCGCTCGCGTCCGCGTTGATCGCGGCGATACGGCTGTCGGCGGCGCGCACCAGGCCCACACTCCCGCCGCCGCCGTCACCGCCGCCGCCCGTGCCACCCGTCAGGATCGACACGCCGAATTCGTCGCCCGAGGCATTGTTGACGTCGAGCAGGATCGGCCCCGAGCCGCTGACGAACAGACCGTCGCCAGCGGCGCCGGTCAGCGTGCCGGTCGATACGAGGCTGGTTGTACCGGTCCCCTGCGTCAGCAAGACGACGCCGCTTTGCGCGCCGGTGACATCACCCACCACGACGCGCGTGTCGCCGGTGGTTCCCGTCGGCCGTTCGATGCGCACCCCGTCGCGCCCGGCAACCACCGGCCCGGTCACCGTCAGGTCGACGTCGCCATCGCCCGGCGGGTTGATGAAGATGCCGTCGGTCGCCCCCTCGACCGCGGCAAGCTGGACCATAATGTCGCCCGCCGACGCCGCGGCGGCGATTTCCACGCCGCGTCCCTCGCGCCCGCGTACCAGCCCGGTTGCGGTCAGCGACGTCGAGCCGATCCCGCCGTTGCGGATCAATATGCCCGCGCGACCCTCTACTCCCGCCACATTTGCGATCACGTCGCCGGCGCTGCCGCCGGTGGTGATGTTCATGCCGTTGCCGCTGACCTCGGCATCTTGCGGTCGGACATTGTTGCTGAGCAACTGGCCCTCAGCGGTCACGATGGTACGTCCGCTCCCCTGATTGCTGATCGCGATGGCGGTCGCGCCCGAAGTCACGGCGCCGCGCGTGGTGACAACGATGTCCTTCGCCGAAGCGCTATTGCCGAGCGTGATACCCTGCCGACCGGTCACGTCGAGCGTGCCGTTGACCGTGATGCTCGTCGAGCCGGTGCCGAAATTGTTGACGTTGATACCGCCGCCGACACCGCCGACATTGTTTGCCTCGATGACGACGTCGCTGCCCGCGCCCTGCACGCTGTGAAAGCCGACGATCGCGAAGCCCTCGCTGCCGGTCGCGCTCGCCGTGCCCGTCGAGGTGATGCGGATCGCGCCGCTGCCGCCCCGGTTCTCGACCCCGATGCCCGAGTTGCCGCCTGCGGCATTGTTCGAGAGGACGTCGATGTCGCCATTGCTGCCGGGCAGCGCGACGACGGTGATGCCGGTGGTCGCACCCGTCACCGTGCCCGTCGCCTCGACCAGCACGCCGCCGGTGCCCGCGTTGTTGGTGATGATCCCCGCGCGTCCGCCGCCTGTCACGTCGCCGGCGGTACGGATTTCGATGCGCGAGGCGCCGCCGCCATTGCCGACCGCAATCCCGTCGCGTCCGCGGCCGATGATGGTCGAGGCATTGGCATCGTCATAAGTGAGCGATCCCGGACCGGAAATGACGAGGCCGTTTCCGGGGCTGTCGATCTCGAAACCGGGCGCGGTGGTCACGGTGATCGTCCCGCCGTTTCCGACGCCCTGCTCGTTGGTATTCTCACCCGAACAGACCGCGGTGCCGCCCGGCTGGACAACGCATTCGGCCCATGCGGGCGACGCGTTCAACGCCGCGAAGCCCGCGGTGGCGGACAGGAGCGCGGCGCGCATCTGGGTGCGCCTGCGAGCGGTGGAGAAATTGGTGATGGTCATCGGACGGAAACCCCAAGGCTGAAAGTCAGGACTGACCGGTCTTGGGCTTCATGTGAAAATCCCGTCCGATCGGGAAATCCTCTGCCGCGTCGCGGCGCCGAGGGCCAAGTTGCAACTTGTTGCAACGCGCGGAGACTTGTTGCGACGCCGCCGTCGCCGACCGGCGATCGCGCCAGAACCCGGCAAGCGCGCCGCCGCCCAGCGCAAGAAATGTCAAAACCGGTTGCAAGCCGCGCTAAAGCCAAGGCCGGCCCGGTCGCCTAATCCTGATCGCAATGGAGGCTCACAATAGCCCCGATGCACAAGGGAGTAAGGACAATGGCACGCATCGCACTGACGCGCACTTTGATGGCGGCGCTCGCGGTTTCGACATCGACATTCGCAATGGCGCAGGACGCGCCGCCCTCCGAAGAGACGGCGAGCGACGGCGATATCGTCGTCACCGCGCAGCGCCGCGAGCAATCGTTGCTCGACGTGCCGCTCGCGGTCACCGCGCTCGGCGGCGACACGCTGGCCGACCGCGGCATCACCAATTCGGCGCAGCTCGGCAGCGCGGTTCCCAATCTCCAGATCAACAGCCCCTATGGCAATACGCAGCCGAACTTCTCGCTGCGCGGGATCGGGGTCGCGAACGAATATAACAGCAACCAGGCCTCGCCCGTCGGCGTCTATCTGGACGACGTCTATCTGGCGCCGCGCACCAGCCACGGCATGGGCCTGTTCGACCTCGACCGCATCGAGGTGCTGCGCGGGCCGCAGGGGACGCTGTTCGGGCGCAATACCACCGGCGGCGCGATCAACTTCATCACCAAAAAGCCCGACCTCTCGGGCACCAACGGCTATCTGCAGGTCGGCTACGCCAATTTCGACACCTTCACCGCACAGGGCGCCGCCGAGGCGACGCTGGCCGAGGATGTCGCCGGACTGCGGCTCGCGGTGAACTACGCCAAGGGCGACGGGCAGATCCGTAATGTCTTCCCCGGCGGGCGCGATGCCGCCTCGGTCGACACGCTGCAGGGTCGCGCATCGCTTCGCGTCAAACCCACCGAGACGCTGGACATCGTGCTGCGCGCCTATGCCGGCCGCGACCGCGGCACGCAGGCCGCCGTACATGGGCTTCAGCCCTTCCGCACCGGGCTCGGCTTCTTCCAGACCAACGAGAACCGCATCGGCGACAACAACACCGACGCCTGGGGCTTCTCGGCGAATATCGCACTCGAACTCAGCGACACGCTAAGCCTGACCTCGATTACCAGCTACGACGGCGGCAAGCAGGATCTGCAGCAAGCGGCCGACGGATCGCCGCTCGACATCCTCGATATCAACTGGCGCTCGCGTTACCGCCAGTTCAGCCAAGAACTGCGCGCCAACTATGAAGGCGACGGGATCAATTTCGTCGGCGGTCTCTTCTACGGCTGGGACCGCAATATCACCGACAACACATTCAACCTGCCGTTGCCCCCGGCGGGCGGCTTCTTCCAGCATTACCGGCAGGTCCGCAAAAGCTATGCGGTGTTCGGCCAGGCCGACATCGACCTCGCCGACCGCCTCGTACTGACGGTCGGCGCGCGCTATACCAAGGACAAGTCGCGCTACGACGACGCCTTCGCTTACCTGTTCGTCGGCGGGGTCGATGATCCGCAGACCCCGATCGCGACGACCGTCCCCTGTGCCGGCGTCGCGGGCACTTGCGCCTATGATCCCGATGCGCGCTTCGCGCTCGCCGACACGAACAATGCGCTGACCGGACGTATCGCGCTCAGCTACAGCTTCGACGACGGACCGCTGGTCTATGCGAGCTATAACCGCGGCTATCGCGCGGGTGCGGTCAATGGCGGCGGCTACACCTCGTCGGCGGGGATCGGCTATATCGAGCCCGAGCGCGTCAACGCCTATGAAATCGGGATCAAGGGCCGCGCTGGCGGCCGCCTGCTGACCTACGCCGCCTCGGCCTTCTATTATGATTATTCGAACCAGCAGTTGCAGGACACGCGCGCCGGCCCGGTCTCCTTCCTCGTCAACGCGCCGTCGTCGGAGGTCTATGGCTTCGAGGTCGAAACGACGCTGCGTCCGGTCGATGGCTTCCGCGTCGATGCGTCGCTCGGCTGGCTGCACTCGAAATATAAGGAACTGACGCTGCAGGGTGCGGATCTGTCGGGCAATGAGTTGCCCTTCGCGCCCAAGCTCACCGCGCAGCTCGGCGTCGAATGGGACGTCGTGGAGGTCGCGGGCGGCACGATCACCTTCGCGCCGAATATCGCCTATTCGAGCCGCCAATATTTCTCGCCCTTCAATGAGATCAACGCACCCGGCACGTCGCAGGTGAACAGCGAACTCGAGCAAGGTGCCAATGCCAAGGTCAATGCGTCGCTCAGCTGGAGCAACGACGCGCTAACGATCCGCGCGTTTGCGAACAACATCTTCGAGCGCAAGACCTATGGCTATGGCCTCGACCTGCGCGGCGCGGGCTTCCCGTATAACTTCCTCGTGCCGAGCGCGCCGCGCACTTACGGCGTCAGCCTCCGCTACAGCTTCTGACGATGACCGATCTCAAGGACCCCGATCTTTACGTCGGCGGCATGCCCTATGCCGAGCTCGCGGCGTTGCGCGAAGCGGGCTCGGTCCACTGGAACCCTGAAAGCGACGGTGCTGGGTTCTGGGCGGTGCTGGGGTTCGACGATATCGTCACAGTGTCGCGGCAAGCCGATCTCTTTTCTTCAGCGCACGAGAATGGCGGGCACCGCATCTTCAACGAGAATGAGGTCGGGCTGACCGGCGCCGGGGAATCCGCGATCGGCATCCCCTTCATCTCGCGCGACCCGCCGACGCACACGCAGTATCGCAAGTTCGTGATGCCCGCGCTGTCGCCGGGGCGGCTCGAAGGGATCGAGGCGCGGATCGCCGAACGGGTCGAGCGATTGTTCGCCGAGGTACCGCTGGGTGAGGCCATCGACATATTGCCGCTCCTCACCGTGCCGCTGCCGCTGCTCACGCTCGCCGAGTTGCTCGGGGTGCCCGCCGAGACCTGGCACGACCTCCACCGCTGGACCGACGCCTTCGTCGGCGAGGACGACCCCGATTTCCGCCAGTCGCCCGAAGCCATGCAGGCGGTGATGGGCGAGTTTATCGGGTTCGCCACCGCCTTGTTCGACGAACGCCGCGCCAACCCCGGCCCCGACATCGCATCGCTGCTCGCAAATACCGAAATCCACGGCGAACCCGTCCCGCTCGGCGACTTCGTCGGCAACCTGATCCTCGCGCTCGTCGGCGGCAACGAAACGACGCGCAATTCGATCAACCACAGCCTGATCGCTTTTGCCAACAACCCCGATCAGTGGGATGCGATCCGCGCCGACCCCGCGTTGCTGCCGAATGCGGTCAAGGAAATGGTCCGCTACGCGAGTCCGGTCATCCACATGCGCCGCACCGCGACGCGCGATACCGAGCTTGGCGGGCAGGCGATCCGCAAGGGCGAAAAGGTCGTCGTCTTCTACCCCAGCGGCAATCGCGATCCGTCGATCTTCGCCGATCCAGACGCCTTCGACATCACACGCCCGATCCGCCAGCATCTCGCGTTCGGCGCGGGCACGCACGTCTGTGTCGGCTCGCGGCTGGCCGAGATGCAATTGCGACTCGCCTTTGCCACGATGGCGCGCCATGTTCGGCGGATAGAGATCATCGGAGAGCCGAGCCGGGTGCGATCGAACTTCATCAACGGCTTCAAGCGGCTTGAGGTCAGGCTGACAGCGTGAAACACGAGAGCGTCTGGGACAATAAGGGCATCATCTGCGACGTTCTCGGCCGCGCGCCCGACGTCGAGATGGGGTCGATCGGCGATGGCTGGTCGCTCTGTCGCTGGCGCCAGTTTGTCGGCAGCTACACGCTGCCCGCGTTGCCCCAGCCGATCTTTACCGTGCATGTAGCGGGCAAGCCGCAGGTCAAGACCTGGGATCGCGACGGCTGGACCACCTCTAGTTCGATCCCCGGCTGCGCGACGATCGTTCCAGCGGGCATGCCGACCGGCTGGCTGGTCGACGGCGAACTTGACGTCGTGACGCTTTCGATGTCGTCCGATGTCCTCGCCGGGCAACCCTATGCCGACCAGTTCAACAAGCTGCGCTTTGCCTTCGCCGACCCGCTCGGGGTCGCGCTGACGCGCCAGATCCTTTCCGAACTTTATGCACCGCAGGCGGACGAGCGCACCGCCTATGTCGCGGCGATGGTGAATGCGCTCAAGGCGCACATCCTCTCGGGCCCGCCCGCACACGGCAACCCGACCGAGATTCCGGTGTCCGATTTCTCGGCCTATCGGCTCCACAAGATCATGAACGCGGTGCTCGCAAACCCGGCCGAGGAGCATAGCCTTGAGGCGATGGCGGCCGTCGCCGGGGTCACGCCGTCGCACTTCTGCCGGTTGTTCAAGAAGGCGACGGGCATCTCGCCGCACCAATATGTGATGAAGGCACGGCTCGATCGTGCGCAACAGATGCTCGTCCAGACCGACCTCAGCCTCGCCGCCCTGTCGGAGGCGACCGGGTTCACCAGCCAGAGCCATTTCAGCCGCGCCTTTCGCGCCTGGTTCGGCATGGCGCCCAGCGACTATCGCCAGCAGGAAGCGCGGCGACTCGACTAGACGGAGATGATGATGACACAGGCGCAAGCGGCCGTGGTGCGCGAACCCGGCGGCCCCTTCTCGATCGAGGCCATCGAGGTCGAAGCGCCCCGCGCGGGCGAGGTGCGCGTCCGCATTGCCGGCGTCGGCCTGTGTCACACCGACCTTATCTTCCGCGACCAGTTCGCGCCCTTCGCACTGCCCGGCGTCCTCGGCCATGAAGGCGCGGGCGTGATCGAGGCTGTCGGCGAAGGCCTCGAGGGACTTGCCGTCGGCGACGAGGTTGTCGTCGGCTTTTCAAGCTGCGGCGCCTGTCCGCGCTGCGACGAACATCTGCCGAGCTATTGCCAGAGCTTCGTGCCTTTGAACTATGCCGGCATGCGCCTCGACGACGGATCGACCGCTTATTCCAAAGACGACGAGCGTGTGACCTCACACTTCTTCGGCCAGTCGTCCTTCTCGGCGCTTACCGTCACCCGCGCGCGCAACGTCGTGAAGGTCGATACGTCGAAGGTCGCACTCGAACTGCTCGGGCCGCTCGGCTGCGGTTTCCAGACCGGCGCCGGCGGGGTGATGAACTCGCTCGCCTGCCCCGCGGGATCGAGCATCGCCATCTTCGGCGGCGGCCCGGTCGGCCTTGCCGCGGTGATGGGGGCGGTGATCCAGGGCTGTTCTACGATCATCCTCGTCGAGCCGATCGCGGCACGGCGCGACATCGCAACGGATCTGGGCGCGACGCATGTCATCGACCCGACCGAAGCGGGCGACCTTGCCGAAGCCTTGCGCGCTATCGTCCCCGCCGGGCTCGACTTCGCCTTCGACACCAGCGGCGTCGTTCCCGTCATCGAGGCCGGCCTCGCCGCGCTCGGCAGCCATGGCGCGATCGGCCTCGTCGGTGTGCCGTCGAAGGCCGACGCGGCGATCAGCGTCAATATCGCCGCGCTGATGACCCCCGGCCACCGCATCATCGGGATCATCGAGGGCGACAGCGACCCGCAGACCTTCATCCCCGAGCTGATCGCGCATCATGCAGCGGGGCGCTTTCCCTTCGACCGACTGATCAAGACCTTCCCGCTGGCCGAGATCAACGGGGCGCTCGCGGCGCAAGCGCGCGGCGAGTGCATCAAGGTCGTGCTGATTCCCTGAAGGAGACCCGATATGGATTTCGACCGTGACTATGCGATGCTGATCGGTGGCAAGCTCGAAGCCGGCGGCGCCCGCTTCGACGTCATCAACCCCGCAACCGAACAGGTGATCGGCAATGTGCCCGACGCGAGCGCCGGCGACCTCAACCGCGCCATCGACGCCGCGCGCGCTGCGTTCCCCGGCTGGGCCGCGACGCCGATCGCCGAACGCAAGGCAGCGCTCAACGCGATGGGACAGGCGGTGCTCGCAAACATCGACGCCTTCAAGCGCCTGCTCACCGCCGAACAGGGCAAGCCGCACAGTGAGGCGGAGGGCGAGATCATGGGCGCGGGCTACTGGCTGATGGGCGCGGCGTCGCTCGACCTACCGGTGACGGTCAACGAAGACAGCGACGAGCGCTACAGCGAGACGCGCCATGTCCCGCTCGGTGTCGTCGGCGCGATCGCGCCGTGGAATTTCCCGATGATCCTCGCGATGTTCAAGGTCGGGCCGGCCTTGCTCGCGGGCAATGTGATGGTCCTCAAGCCCTCGCCCTTCACCCCGCTCGCGACGCTGAAATTCGGCGAACTGGTCAAGGACATCCTGCCCCCCGGCGTGCTCAACATCGTCACCGGCGGCGACGCGCTCGGCCCGTGGATGACGAGCCATCCGGGCTTCGACAAGATCAGCTTCACCGGCTCGACCGCGACCGGGCGCCGCGTGATGGAATCGGCGGCGCCGACGCTCAAGCGCGTGACGCTCGAACTCGGCGGAAACGACGCCGCGATCGTCATGCCCGACATCGACGTCGAAAAGGTCGCCGAGGAGTTGTTCTGGGCGGCGTTCCGTAACAATGGCCAGATCTGCATCGCGACCAAGCGCATGTATGTGCACAAGGATATCTACGAACAGCTCCGCGACGCGCTCGTCGCCTATGCGAAGACGGTGAAGGTCGGCGACGGGTCCGAACAGGGCACCCAGATCGGCCCGATCAACAACGAACCGCAATACCGCCGCGTGCTCGACCTGATCGCGGACGCGAAGGATAAAGGCTACAAGTTCCTCGTTGGCGGCGAGGCGGCCGAGGTGCCCGGCTATTTCATCCCGGTTACCATCCTCGACAACCCCCCGGAGGACAGCCGGATCGTCCAGGAAGAGCAGTTCGGCCCGGTGCTGCCGCTGATCAAATTCGACGATTATGATGATGTCGTCGCGCGCGCCAATGCGAGTGATTACGGCCTCGGCGGATCGGTGTGGGGCCATGACGAGGACAAGGCGTTCGCTATCGCCCAGCGCATCGCCAGCGGTACCGTGTGGGTCAATGAGACCCAGCATCTGTCGCCGACCGCAGCGTTCGGCGGTATGAAACAGTCGGGGGTCGGCGTCGAGGGCGGGCTGGAGGGTCTGCTGGAATATACCAACGCCCAGACGATCGTCCGGCGAAAATCCCGCAGCGTTCCGGCATAAGCACGAATCAAGGCGTCGAAGCAGCGCACGGAGTATCCCATGCTCGCGTCAGCAGACACCTTCGTTCGCAACAGCCCGTTTGGGCAGTCTTGGCCGCAGCCTCATGATTGCGACTTCCTGCACCCGAAATAGAATTTCGCAGATCTCCCGCCGCTGCTTACCAAGACAAGCTGCATCCACGGGGGGGCGCCATGGAGTTCATGCCCCGGCCCCCTCATCCAGGATATGGGCATAAAGCGCGGGATCGACATTGGATCCCGACACAACGACCGCAACCGGCAAGTCGGACATCGGCGCGCGGCCGTGCAGCAGTGCCGCAAGCGCAACCGCCCCGCCTGGTTCCATGACGAGCTTCAATTCCTCGAAGCCGTAGCGCATCGTCGCCTTCACCTCGTCATCGCTCACGCTGAGCCCGCCAGAAAGCAGGCGGCGATTGACCGGGAATGTCAGGCGGCCCGGCGTCGGAGCGAGCAATGCGTCGCAGATCGATGCAGCTCCCGTCGCCACCGTTTCGCGGCGCCCGCTGTCGAGCGATCGTGCCGTGTCGTCGAAGGCGCAAGGCTCGACACTGAATATCTGGAGATCGGGCAGCGCGTCCTTCATGGCCGTGGCGATCCCTGCCACCAGCCCGCCGCCACCACAGGCGACGAGCACCTGTGACAGTTCCGCTCCGGCCTGCCGCGACTGCTCGACCAGTTCGAGGCCGATCGTGCCCTGCCCCGCCATGACGAACGGATCGTCGTAAGACGGCACCAGAACGGCCCCACGTTCGTCCGAGAGCGCGGTGGCGATATCCTCCCGAGATTCGGTGGCACGGTCATAGAAGATGATCTCGGCGCCGAAGGCTCTGGTGTTCCTGACCTTGATGGCCGGAGCATCCGACGGCATCACGATCGAGGCCCCTATTCCCAGAAGCCGGGCGGCCGCAGCCACGCCCTGGGCATGGTTGCCCGAAGACCAGGCGACAACGCCGGCCGCTCGTTCTTCCCCGGTCAAACGCGCCAGACGATTATAGGCCCCGCGAAACTTGAACGAACCGGTATATTGCGCGCCCTCGAACTTCACGAGGACGCGGCGCCCCGCGCGCTCGTTCAGCGACGGAAATTCCAGCAAGGGCGTGCGCACCGCCTTGCCCGCGATCAGCAGAGCCGCCGCTCGGACATCTGCGGCGGAAATGGCAAGCTGGCGGTCGGTCATGTCCTGTTCCTACCAGCCGTTGATCCGGGGCCAGATCGCGGTCACCTGACCGTCGCCGTCCAGCACATGATAGCGATCATATTGCGCCCCGGTCGCGCATGCATGGTTCGGCAGGATTCGGAGCTGCGCACCGACCGGAAGGTCGGGCAATACGGCCGTCGATCCCGGACGCAGGGCGATGACGCCATGCTCCTGATTGGCCTCGACCATGATCAGGTCGTCAAAGACGCGCCCGGCGAAGTCGCATACCAGACCATAGCCTTGGTCGATAGCCTGGCCTGACGTCCCGCGGTCGCGCGACATCGCCATCCAACCAGCATCGACGAGAATCCGGCCCTTCGCAGGTTGATGTCCGATCACACTGCAGAGCACCGACAAAGCGATGTCGTCGATGCCGACCGAGCCGACGCCGGCCTGATAAAGATCGCCGAACATGAACACGCCGGCCCGCACTTCGGTCACGCCAGCGAGATCGCGGGCGAAACGCGCGGTCGGCGTCGAGCCGACACTGACCACCGGGCAAGGCAGGCCGACAGCGCGCAAGATATCGGCGGCGGAAACCGCAGCGAAGCGCTCGGCTTCGGCCGCGGCCGCGAGCGCATCGGGGTCATCGAGCGCATAGCTGCCGCCCGCATGGATGAGGACGCCGCGCAATTCGGCGCCATCCGCCAGCGCGCGCCCGATTTCGACGAGCGTCGCGCCATCGCCGGGCGCAACGCCCGATCGGTGGCCGTCGCCGTCGATCTCGATCAGTGCGGGAATTCGGTCTCCGCTGGCGCGCGCATGGCGGACGACAGCCTCCGCCTGGTCGATGCTGTCCAGAATGACCGCCAGATCCACTCCCCTGCCGCGGATCGCCGCGACACGCCCAAGCTTGGCCGGCACGATCCCGACGCCATAGATCATGTCCGTCACGCCGACTTCGGCGAAATATTCGGCCTCACGCAGCGTCGAGACCATCGCGGGTCCCGTCGATGACGTCATCGCGACCCGAGCAACGTCGCGCGATTTGGCGGTCTTCAGATGCGGACGGAAGGCCACCCCCAGCCGCGCGAGATGGTCCTGCATCCCGGCAACATTGCGCCGCAGCTTCGCTTCGTCGAGAAGGAGACAGGGTGTCTGCAAGTCCTGAAGTTTCATGATATCCTGCACCTGAATGTGTCGCCGTCGATGGCTATCGGCGCCCCTCGCCCGGCCGGATGATTCCGACATTTTTTTCGATGCTGATCGTCGTTCCGAACGGCGCCGACAGCCGCTGCAGCCGCTCGAGGATCGCCTGTGCCCGCGCGGGCGATGCCATTGCAGGAACGCCCTTGCCCGCGCCGCGCACGTCGACGCCCAGATCGATCGGGTAAAGCCTGATTTCGACGACCTGCCCGCCGACGTAGCGGCTGGTCGCGATCACCGATTCATACAGATTGGGGTCAGAGAAAGATCGCGTGTTGCGGGCTTGCAACAATTCGGGAACCGTCGCCGCGCCGGGCGCGACGCCATATTGCTGGAACATGTCGTCGGGAATTTCGTCGAGCGAATTGTTCATCATCGCAAAATTGCCGAGCGAATAGAAGATCGGCCGCCCCTTGTAGATTTCGATGCCGCGAAGCTGATGCGGGCCGTGGCCCATATAGACGTCGGCGCCCGCGTCGATCACATCATGCGCAAGCTGGATCGCGAAATCCGCCGGTTCCTGCGAGGCGTTCGACGGTTCGTGGTTGTGGACCGAGAAGATGACGAAATTGCCGTTCTGTTTCGCCTGCCGGACCGACAGAAGATTCTCGTCGACGTCGCGCTGGTTGACGCGATAGCTGAAGGCCAGCTTTCCCTCACACACCGGCCCGGCCTTGTAGTGGTTGCCCATCAGCATGACGCCGTCGTCCTTGCGCCCGTCACCGCGCAGTTCGGAGCGCGCGGCGAGGCCCGCCAGCATCTCCAGTTCGCCGGCCGACACGACCGTCGAGCGGCGCGTGCGCAGGCTGTTGACCCCGGGTCTGCCGGGAACGCTGCCGACCGGATTGGCGGCGACCGACATCGGTGTGAAGGTCGAAGTGGCCGAGACGATGGCGACACGGCCCTTGGCAGTGTCGAGGTAGCGCGGTGCGCGCGCTGCCGCCATCGTCTTGCCGGTTCCGCCCCATACCAGCTTCGCCGCGGTCAGATGGCGCCCCGTCTCGTCCATCCCCTCGACGCCCCAGTCGGTGGCATGATTGTTGGCATGGCTGACGATGTTGAAGCCCATGGCGCGCACATCGGCGGGAACGCCGGGATCGGCGTGCATCCAGGTGCCGCCCGATTCCGCCTGCGGCACCGCCCTGGTATCGGTCAGGTCGATGACGCTCGTCTCGAAATTACCGAAGGTGACGTCGGCACCGCGCAGCAGGCGCAGCAGATCGGGGCTCCGCGCTTCGATCGTCGGCAGCATCGGGCGCAGGTAGATGAGGTCTCCCGCACCCGCGATGGTGAAGCCGTCGGCGATAGGCACCGTCGGCACCGGCGCCGTTTCGAGCTTTTCCTGCGCCGACAGCGTCAGCGCGAGAGCGAGAGCGAACCCGGCCGCGACCGTCCCGGCGATCCGCGAGGCGCGGAGGTAGCGCGGCCGGGTGCCCATTATTGGACGCCTGCGGTGGCGAGCAGGATGCCGAGACCGACGGTGGCGCCGTGCAGGCTCTTGGTCTTTTCGACGTCGATCCATTCATCGAGCGAGTGCGCACGGCCGCCCTGTCCGCCCGACCCGATCGTCACCGCCGGGATGCCGAGGCTCATCGGAATGTTCGAGTCGGTCGAGGAGAAGGAGGGTCGCGGTTCCAGCCCCTTGGCGCGGATGATCGCATCCGCATTGCGGACGATCTGCTGCGTCGCGGCGGTCTCGCCCGCCGGACGGTCGCCGATCAGCTTGACGTCGGCGGTAACCGGTCCTTCCTTGACCGACCGAGCTGCATTCTCGCCGTCGACGCTGTTCTTGACGACGGCGAGGAACGCCTGTTCGAGCTTGGCGAGTTCGGCGGGGTTTTCCGACCGCATATCGAATTCCATGAACACTTCGTTCGGGATCGAATTGACCGAGGTGCCGCCGCCGGTGACGCTGGCGGCATAGGTGGTCTTGGGCTTGGCCGGAACGGGGATCTTGTAGAAGTCGACCACCGTCTGGCTCATCGCCGCCATCGGGTTGACCAGTCCGAACGCGCCATAGCTGTGCCCGCCCGGCCCCTTGTAGGTGATGCGATAGCGCCGCGATCCGACACCGCCGTTGACGATCCGCGACGCATCGGTCCCGTCCATCGAGAAGAAGGCCTTCACCCGGTCCTTATACTTGCCCTTGGTCAGCAGGTAGCGGACGCCGCGCAGGTCGCCCGGCCCTTCCTCGCCGACATTGCCGACGAAGACGATGTCCTGCTTCACCTTGATGCCCGCCTCCTTCATCGCGCGCGCATAGGCGAGCAGCACGGCCAGGCTGCGCGTGTCGTCGCCGATGCCGGGGGCATAGAGGCGCGTCCCGTCGCGGCGAACCTTGATCGGCGTGCCCTCGGGAAAGACGGTGTCGAGATGCGCGGCGATCATCACCGCCGGGCCGCCGGCGGGACCGGTGCCGCGATAGACGCCCATCGCATTGCCCTCTTCGTCGATCTCGACGTCCTGGAGTCCCGCGTCCTTCAGCATTTCGGCATAGGCGGCGGCGCGCGCGGCCTCCTTGAACGGCGGCGCCGGAATTTCCGTAAGCTTGATGATCTCTTCGATCATCCGGTCATGGTCGCGGTCGAGGATCTTGATCGCTGATTCATACCCCTTGGTCTTCAGCACGGCCTCGGGCTTCGCCTTGGGGGCGGCCTGCGCGGGGGAGGCTGCCATCAGGGCCGCGCCCAGGGTCAGCAACACCATGTTACGCATAAAAATTCCTTTCGCGAATTGGGGAAAAGCCATTCAGACTTTGGAGACCGGGGTGGTCTCGATTTCAAGCGCCAATGCGGCCGGTTCGGGTTCCTCTTCAACGCCGAGGACGCCCTCCCAGCGCGCGACCGCGGTGCAGGCCACCGCGTTGCCGACGACATTGGTCGCGGTGCGGCCCATGTCGAGAAAATGATCGATCGCGAGGATGAGCAACAATCCGGCTTCGGGCAGGTTCACGAACGACAATGTCGCCGCCACGACGACCAGACTGGCGCGCGGCACACCCGCCACACCCTTTGATGTCACCATCAGGACCAGCAGCACCGTGAACTGCTGCCACAAATCCATCTCGACGCCATAGGCCTGGGCGATGAACATGATCGCAAAGGCCATGTACATCATCGACCCGTCGAGATTGAACGAATAGCCGAGTGGCAACACGAAGCTGGAAATCCGCCGCGGCACGCCGCCCCTGTCGAGGGCTTCGAGCGTGCGCGGAAAGGCGGCTTCCGACGAAGCGGTCGAAAAGGCGAGCAGAATTGGCTCACGAATGTTGCGCAGCAGCACGATCGGGTTTGCGCGCAGCAATATCCATGCGGCGGAAAGAAGGACAACCCACAGGAGGGCCAGCCCCAGATAGAAGACACCAATGAGGTAACCGAAGGTCACGACGATGCCGACGCTGCGCTCGATCACCGCGGCGGCAACCGCCGCGAAGACGGCGATCGGAGCGACGCGCATGACATATTCGGTGATCTTGAGCATCACCGCGACCATTTCCTCGACCAGCCCCGCAAGCCGTTGGCCGCCGCTGCCAAGGCTGGTAATACCGACGCCGACGAACAGCGACAGGACGACGATCTGCAATATCTCGTTGTTCGCCATCGCGTCGAACATCGATGTCGGCACCAGATGGGTGACGAATTTGGCGATGCTGAAATCAGCGGTGGCGAGGCTGGTCGATCCGGTCGCGGTAGGCAAATCGAGTTCGAGGCCGACGCCCGGCTTGAAGATGTTGACAAGCACCAGGCCGAGCAGGAGCGAAATGAAACTCGCGCCGATGAACCAGGCCAGCGCCCGCCCCCCGATCCGCCCGAGCGCCGAGGTATCGGCCATATGGATGATCCCCGACACCAGAGTGGCGAACACCAGCGGTGCGATGATCATCTTGATCAACCGCAGGAACAACGTGCTGACGACAGAGAAATGGCCGGCGATCGTCGCAAGCCGCTCCCGCGTCGCCGCGGTGCCGTCCGCCATTGCGGCGTTGATCGCCCAGCCGACCAGCAACCCGAGCGCGAGGCCGATAAAGATGTAAAGCGTCAGGCGCTTTGCCACGTCGATTCTCCATGACGGGAGTGAAGTTTACCGCTTTACCGGATGCGGGGCGGCGCAAGGTTCGGACGCAACCGCATTGTGCGGGCAGCAGGCGGCCGGACGCGACCGGCCCGCAATAGGGACGCCACGACCACCTGTACTCGACCACCCTGTTGGTCGGGTTATTCCCAGACCAGCTTCTGCGCGTATTGGCTCATGCCCGTATTGCTATGTGCAATGTTCGGCGCGTAATCGAGCTTCCATGCGAATTTGGCGCCCAGTTCATGCGTCACCTTGCGGCCATAGGCATGGAAGAATTCGCCGCGCGCCAGCCGGTGGACGCCCTGCGTCATCGCTTCAGGCGTCCGCGAAAGCTGGTGATGATTGGGGTCGGTGTCCGCTGTGCCAAGCAGGATCGTCAGCGGTTTTTCCAGTGTCGCTTTCAATCCGGCGGCGTCGGTGGGTGCACCCTTCAGACCATAGGGATATTGGATCGCCAGATCGGGCATCGTGTACCAGCCGGCGTTAGCGGCGACCGCCCGGCTGTAGCGGGCGTCGGGCCACAGTTCGACGAAACGATGCACGAACTGCCCCCCTGCCGAGTGGCCATAGATCGCATATCGGGGCACCTTGGTGCCCGTCGCCTGGCGAACAGCATCGAACATCGGTTCGATCGACGCGAACGACCATTGTTCGCGCGGCCGCGGATTGCCGGCCTCGTCGACGATGTGCCCGACATTATAGGTCAGCGAAGTCGGAAAATCCTCCTTCGAATATTCGGGAGTCAGGACGATATACTGCCCCTCGTTGGCGTAGGGGATCCACGCGTCGCGGTAACCATCGGCATTCCGCCCGGCACCATGGATGACGAACAGGATGCGCGTGGTCTCGGTCACCTTGTCGGGCATGTAATAATGGACGCGGAGCGGCTTTCCGGCCCAGCCGGAAAAAAGGAAGCTCCCCGCACCGGGTTTGAGGTCCGGCAAGGCCGGCGCCTTGTCCTTCGCCGCCTTGGCGGGGGCCGCCGCCCGGGCCAGGGCGGTGGAGCCGATGGTCCCTCCCGCCACGGCCAGGACCAGCATCGCCAGACCGACGGCCCGCGCCGACGCCTTCCGCCGGCGCATCAGAACTTCACCTCGATCGACGCGAAGCCCGAGCGTCCGACAACACCATAGTCGAGGATATAGCCATTGTCGTCAAAGGGCGTCGCACCTTCGGGCACATTCGGCCCGGTCTTGTCGAACAGGTTGGTGATGCCCACCGACAGGCGCCACTTGCCACCACCGAATTCGGGCCGGATGCTCGCCCCGATGTCGTGCCGCCAATAAGCGCCATAATAGAGGTACAGCGGATTGGCGAACCCGGCCGCTTCGGCCGCCGCCACACGATCGTTCGACGACACCATCGGCCCGATGTAACGCACGCGCCAGTCGATGTTCCACAGCTTGTTCGTGTACCCGATCCGGGCGCGGACAACGTCGGTCGGCGAGGAAATCTGCCCCCTGGTATTGGAAATTTCGGTGCCGTTGATCCCCTGATACTGGGTTTCCTTCTTGATCACATGCGTCCAGTTGAAATCGAAACGCAGGTCGCCGGCGACACCGACCCCTTCCAGCGGCAGCCGATAGGCGAACGACGTATCGATGCCCGAGGTCGAGATGCGATCGAGGTTCTGCGGCACCTGGTTGATCTGCAGGATCTGGCCGTCGGCCCCGCGGATCACCGACTGGCAGAACTCGTTGCCGGCGAAATTCGTCGCGTCCGAATAGCACTGACGCAGCAAAATCTCGTTATCCAGCGCCGAGATCGCGTTGGTCACCTTGATGTTGTAATAATCGACCGACAGGTTGAGCCCCGGCAGCGCGCGCGGCGAGATCACCGTGCCCAGCGTGAAGGTCGTGCCTTTTTCCTCACGCAGAGCCAGGCTGCCCATATTGGGCGACTGGATCGAGGTGGAGGACTGGGTGAACACGCCGTTCGAGGCGATCGTTGCCGCGATACCCGGGTTCAGGCGGCAATTGCCGGCAACCGTGCCGGCGGTTGTTGCCGTGATGCCCGAACAGATGTCGACCACCGTGTCGGTGTCGTCGCGCGGCGGCGAGTAAAGTTCGGGAAGGCTGGGGGCGCGTTGCGCCGTGCCATATTGGGTACGGAAACGCAGCCCTTCCACGGGCATCCAGTCGGCGCCGGCATGATAGCTGTACACCGTGCCGACGTTCTTCTGGCTATAGTCGGACACGCGGCCCGCGAAATCGACCTTCAGTTCCTCGAAGAACGGCTTGCCGCTGAGCAGCGGGACCGAAAGTTCGGCAAAGGCTTCCTTGACGTTGAAGCTGCCGCTGAAGCTCGGAACCGCCGCGACGTTCGAGATGACCGCAAGCGTCTGCGCATCGCTGCCCGACGTGCCCTTTTCACGGCGATATTCACCGCCGAGCGCAAGCTGCACCTTGCCCGCCGGAAGCTCGAAGATCGAACCGGTGGCAAAGGCCTGGAACACGTCCTGACGCAGCTTGGTGTAGAATGTCGAATCATGGCGGATGTAATTCGCCGCCTCCGGCGTGATCGTCCCGACGCCGAAGATGTTGATCGGAACGCAGCCGGCAGCGCGCGCGGTGGCATCGCGACACTGGATCACGCCGCTCGCCAGACGCTCGGCATCGAGCGCATATTTCAGGTTCTGCAGGTTGATGTTGTTCAGTCGCGTCTGGACCTGATCGAAGGTGCCATAGGAATAGGTTGCGTCATAGGTCCAGTCGCCGCCTAGCTTGCCGCGGACGCCGCCCCAGACGCGCAGCGTGTCGCGATCGCTGATCGTGTCGCGATTGCCCAGTTCGTCGAAGCGCCGCCGCCAATCGATTCCGCTGGCCGGAGCCCCGGCGCGGATTTCGGTCGGAACGAAGGGATTGTCGCGCGAGATGCGCCCGATCGCGAAGGTAGGCAGGCCCGGAAGCGGAACGCCGATCTCGTCGCGAAGGAAGACCGTGCTCGAATCGCGATAGCCATAGGGCGCGCGGGTGTAGAAGGTGTCGAGATCGGAGAATTGCACCTCGACATAGGGGACAAACGCCTCCGACACTTCGAAACTCGCTTTGCCGGCCAGCGCCATCACGGTGCGCGGCAGGCGCAGCGTGTCATCGAAGCGATCGTTATAGCCGTCGCGATTGGTCAAAAATCCCGTGCGCAGCGTGCCGGCGTCGTCATAGAAAAAGGCGCCGCCGCGAAAGCGTCCGCCCGGCGTATCGGTGCTCAGCGCGGGGTCGCTGATCGTGTTGGTGCCCGAAGCGAAAGTCCAGTTCTTGGTCGCGCGGGCAAGGCGGTCGCGCGCGAGCAGGCCGCCATCGTCGTCCCAGCTGCCGCTGATCGCGAAATAGCCACGGCCGTCTGCGAATTTGGCGCCGAAAGTGGCAGCGACCATCGCCTCCTCAGCCCCGCCGCCGCCGGTCAGTGCAGACCCGATGCGACCGCGCAGACGCAGGCCTTCGAGCTTGGATTCAGTGATGACGTTGACGACGCCCGCGATCGCGTCCGATCCATAGACCGCCGATGCGGCGCCGGTGATGACATCGACGCGCTCGACGAAATCGACGGGAATAGTGTTCAGGCTGACCACGCTGCGGTTCGCGGCATTGGCGACCGTGCGCCGGCCGTTGATCAAGGTCAGCGTGCGCGAACTCGACAGGCCGCGCAACGCGACCGTGCTGGTGCCGGCGTTCTGGATGGTCCCGTTCGGCTGCCCGACGGTGGTGTCGACGAGGTTGACGCCCGGCATTTCGGCAAGGATCTGCCCAAGGTCGGTCTTGCCCGATGCTTCCAGTTCTTCCGCACCCAAAATATTGATCGGCACCGTCGCCGAAAAACCATCCTGCTTGATGCGCGTGCCGGTGACGACGATGCTTTCACCGTCGGCCACGGCCTCGCCTTCGGCCTCTGTGCCCGACGTCAGATCCTGCGCCATCGCGGTGCTCGACACCATCGTCAGCAACGCGACCGCAAAAGATTTCCTGAAACTCACCATCTCGACCCCCTTTTTTTTCACGACCAACAAGTGGCGTTCCTCCTTGAACAGGAAGAAGAAGACCGGGGCGCAAAGCCGCTCGTCGCTTCTCCTTCCGGCTTTTGGTGCGTATCAGCGGGTCCGGCGGGCATCCGCCGACCGACAGCCGTCGCAGCATAAAGCAGCCTCGGTCGATCAGGCAGACCAGCCCGACCGAGGAGGACAGTTGAACCGGCGAAGGGAAACAAGGCCAATATCAAGGCTTCCCCTACCTATAGAAATTTTCTATGGATTTTGAGCCAGACGCCGGCAGCGACCCAGGATTTCCATCTCGATTTGGCGGAATGTCGGCAATGCTCGTTGCCATGCACAGATGATCGGCAGCCGCTTGACCGTTTCGGCATATGCCTGAAGGGAATAGGTAATAGGTCGCCGACGCCGTCCGTCGGCAGGAGCATATCACGCTCCGCCGCCAGCAAATATCCTGGCGCAATGCCGGCTATATCGTTCGATGTCGCAGGCTTCCAGGCGACTGTCCGGCCTAGAAGCGTTCAGTCCTCGTCGCCGTAGAGGGCCACCTTGCGTTCGCCCGTACTGCTGGCGCTGCCGCGCGACATGCCGGGCGTGTTGAACGACCAGTCCGCCGCGCCGCCGGGTCCGGTGACGATCACCCCGCCGGAGCCGCCCAATTGCCCGATCTCGGCCATGACGGCATCCGCGGCTTGTTTTGGCGTCTCGCCTTTCATGCGGACACGCGCGCAAATCTCGTGCGCCGCGCCGACGCGGATGAAATATTCGCCCGCCCCCGTTGCGGAGACCGCGCAAGCGCGATTGTCGGCATAGGTTCCAGCGCCGATCACCGGAGCGTCGCCGATGCGTCCCCAGCGCTTTCCGGTTCGTCCGCCCGTCGACGTCGCCGCCGCGACATTGCCGGCGGCATCGATCGCGACGGCGCCGACGGTTCCGAATTTCAGGTCGACGTCGTACCAGCTCAATTTGTCGGCCGTCATCCGTTCGAGCTGCTTGCGACGTTCGGGGGTGGCGAACCAGGAAGGATCGACTTGCGGCAATCCCTGCTCGATCGAGAAACGGTCGGCTCCTTCACCGCCAAGGAAGACGTGCGGGCTTTTTTCCATGACCGCCCGGGCGAGGCTGATGGGATTGCGCGTGCGCGTGATACCCGCCACCGCACCCGCCGCGCGGGTGCGCCCGTCCATGATCGCGGCGTCGAGTTCGTTGCGCCCTTCCCAGGTAAAGACGGCGCCCCGCCCCGCATTGAAGCGCGGATCATCCTCCAGCACCTTGATGGCCGCTTCGACGGCGTCAAGCGCGCTGCCGTCGGCAGCCAGAACACCGGCCCCCGCATCGAGCGCCGCATTCAGACCGGCACGAAGCGCCTGATCCTGCTCCGGCGACGTCTTGCCCCGGGCCATCTCCCCGGCCCCGCCATGGATGACGATCGTCCATTTGTCCTGCGCATAGGCGGAGGGCGTTGTCGCGACGCAGAGCGCGCCGATCAGGGTCAGGAAACGCATGCAAGATTACTCCCGATAGGATCGTCCCAAAAACCATCGCCCGGCCTTGGGCATCAGACGTACAAGCGTTCGGGCCGGATCTGGCGCGGCTCGACGCCATGTTCGCGAAGCAGTTCGGGCCAGCGAAGGTCGAACAACAGGGCTTCGGCGGCGAGCGCCATCGCGGGCGATGTCTGCAGCCCGTAACCGCCCTGCCCGGCGAGCCAGAAGAATCCCGGCGCGTCGGGCGCGAACCCGGCGGTGGGTACCTTGTCCGCCACGAAGCTTCGCAAACCGGCCCATTTTAGCGCGATCCGGTCCACCGACAATGTCGTCGCCTCTTCGACGCGCCACGCGGCAAGCGCCGTTTCATAGTCTTCCGGCTGGGCATCGCACGCCGGCGATGGCGTGACATCCATGGGAGAAGCCAGGAGCCGGCCGGCATCGGGCAACATGTAGAAGCCATCGTCGAAGACCGTCTTGAGAAACGGCCAGTCCGACACATCGAAACCCTGTGGCGGATCAAAGCCGATGATAGTCCGCCGGAGCGGGATCAATCCGAGCGGGCGGACGCCGGCCATCGCCGCGAATTCATCCGCCCAGGCGCCCGCTGCGTTGACGACGATCCGGGCTGCGTAACTCTCCTCCACCGTATCGACGATCCAATCGGCCCCGTCGTGCGCGATACCCGTAACCCCGGCGTGGAAATGTATCTCGCCGCCTGCCGCCCGCAGCGCGCGCGCATTGGCCTGGAGGAGCAGATCCGCGTCCAGCTTGCGACCACCCGTATCGACCAGTCCGGCAACCGCGCCGCCCGTCCCGACCTTCAGCACGGGGACAATCGCCTGCATCTCAGCCGGTCCCACTTGCGAGATATTGTCAGAAAAGCGTCGCATTTCGGTTTCGAGCGCCGTCAGCTGGTCCATCGTTTCGGACGTTGCGAAGAACATGGCCGATTTCGTCTGCCACAGCGGCGGCAGTTCCTCTCCACCCGGCGGATTGGCGAAAAAGTGGCGGCTGGCCGCCGTCAGCCCGCGCACCGCGTCATCGCCGATGCCGAAATGATAGAAGGTCGCGCTGCGCCCCGACGAATGATAGCCAAGCGCGCTTTCGCGTTCGAGCAAGATGGTTTCCGACCGCTGCGCGAATCGCGCCGCCGCCGACACGCCGGCAATCCCGCCGCCGATCACCAATATGTCGACCCGCCTCAACGGACATTTCCCTTCGCCGGCGCCGGGCGCCGTGTCGCCGCCGGTCGATAGCGTGCGATCGCCTGCCTGACCGCCGCGATGTCGAGCGCCTCTCCCCTCGCCGCTCCGGCTTCGGCCGTCGCCTGCCGGTCGATGGTCGCGGCCATCAGCAGCGAATTATAGATTGCTTCCTCGGCCGCTTCCGACACCGCCACGAACAGCGGCGACATCTCGTCATTGGCCAGTTCGGGATAGGCCGCGACACCGGCACGCCGTGCGGCCGTCCGGCGAACCCCATCGGCGGTCGAGAAAGCGATGGCATAGTCGCCGGACCCGTTTGAAAAGGCTGCCCCGGTCCGCGCCAGACCCGCGATCGCGCGATGAGCGAGCCGGGTCAGATTCCGATCGCTGAGCGGCGCATCGGTCGCCACGACCAGAATGATCGACCCGTCAGCCGACGCCCGCTCGCTATGCTCACGCAGATAATAGCGCCCCAGCGCTTTGCCGACGGGAACGCCGTCCATCGTCAGCGTCCCGCCATAATTGGTTTGCACCAGCACGCCGACGCGATAGCCGCCCAGCGCCGGCGGGAGTATGCGCGAACTCGTGCCGATACCGCCTTTCCAGCCAAAGGCCATGGTGCCAGTGCCGGCGCCCACGCTGCCTTCCGCAACCGGGCCGCCGGTTGCGGCCTCGATGGCCGCGATCACGTCAGACCGGCCGATCACCCGCTTGCGGATGTTATTGAGGACACTGTCGTTGGTTTCGCCCACCACCGCATTGACCGACCGGACATGTTCGTTGCCGGGCCGCGTCAGGGTCCAGTCGAGAATGCCATCGATCGCCGGCGCGACGCTCAAGGTGTTGGTCAGGACGATCGGCGTCTCGATCTCGCCCAGCTCGGCGATCTGCGTCGCGCCCGCAAATTTGCCGAAGCCATTGGCGACGACGATACCCGCCGGCACCTTGTCCTGGAAAATATTGCCGCCGTGCGGCAAGATCGCGGTGACGCCGGTCCTGACGTCGGCGCCCTCGATACGTGTCACCTGGCCAACTCGCACGCCATCGACGTCGGTGATGGAATTGAGAGGACCGGGCGCAAATATTCCCGGCGCGATACCAATGTCGCGAGCGTGGACGCGCGGCTGGTCGACGACCTGCGCCGAGGACGATCCGATTCCTCCCATGCCTATCGCAATCCCGGCACCGGCCAGCAAGGCGGCCAGCGTCCCACGCCGCCCTCGCCTCAAGCGATGGCCAAGCCTGCCCAGGCCGGACCATTGGCTGGATACGACCCCGGAAATACCACAAATATCGAAGGACAAGCGCAATGATCCGCTTTGCTGACTGACAGATGTTGCTTGCCTAATCCGCGACGGACGATCCGAACAATATCTATCCGGCGGCGGCCTATAGAAATTTTCTATAGGCCTGAAAGGCGCTTTTCAGATGCTTCAGCAAAACGGTCGCCAATTTCGACGGGGGCCGGTTCTGCAGATAGATGGCATAGACGTTGAACGGGATGGGCGGCTGGAGCGGCTTGAAGGCGATGTCCGGCGCCGCGATTGCTTGTGCCGTAAAACTGTCGACGATCGAGACACCTGCGCCCGACCGGACGAGCGCCGCCGCGACAAAGAAGGTCTGGGACGAGACGACGTCATTCAACATCACGCCGGTCTGGGCGAGTTCCTCGGACAACAGATTACCCATGGGGCCGCTTTTGACTGTGGTTATGAAGCGATGCCCTTCCAGCGCGCTCAGGGGCATGCGCGGCATATCGCATTGAATAGCGCCCGGTTTAAAGATCGCGACCAATTCTCCCGTGCCCAGCACGTCGAAGCCTACGGGAGCGGTCGAAGGCACGTCATAGCTGATGACCAGATCCGTTTCCCGCTCGTACAGCTTGCGCACCATGTCGTCGTGATGCGCCGTGTGAAGCTCGAGCGACACGCCCTCATGTTTGGCCAGAAAGGCCGTGACCGCATCCGGAATCGCTCCGAGCCCGAGGGACGGCAGCACCGAAACGCGCAGTGTCCGCCCTTGCCCGAACCGCAGGTTGCGGCTCGCCCGCCGGAGCTGGTCGACACGCTTCTGGACCTCCGCCACCTCCAGGAAAAGCTCGTGCGCATCCTCGGTGGGGACCAGGCGCCCCTTCGTCCGTTCGAATAACGACAGCCCGAGGCTGGTCTCCGCATAACGCAAGATTTTCGTGACCGACGGCTGCGAAATATTCAGCACCCGCGCCGCGGCGCTGACCGAGCCAGTCACATAAACGGCGTGGAAGATTTCAATCTGGCGAAGTTTCACTACGCATCCTGTTGTCGCTCGGACGAATATCGTGTCGCGATGGTTGCCTGACGTGCGAACGGCAAAATTGATTGCGCATTCAAAATGAACGCGAGCACTTACGCTCAGCTTCACTAGCTCGCCGGGCGACCACCAGCAAGGACATGTCGCCGGGTTGAATCCGGCTTGGCGGATATAGTCGATGACGGCGAAATACGAATGTCCGCTTTCAAGGCACCCTGCCAATCCTCGTCGAGCACCGCGTAACCGGACTCAATCTCCGCGAGGCCCCATGCTGGAGACGACCCGGCAGGGCATGGCCCGCGCGCTGTTCGGCAAGTCGATCGCGGCGAAACGCTGGCGGCGCGAGAATCCTCCTGCAAACCGCGCACCAAGCGGCTCTTCAGGCCGCACGCCGTCGCCTCGCCGAGCCGCGTAAAGACGTCGCGGACGAGCGAATCCGAAAAGCTCTGGTTTTCTGGGAAAAGCTCAATCTCTGTGGACTGAGACGGACCCCTGCGGAAGGGTAGGTGGCGGAGACGGAGGGATTCGAACCCTCGGTACCGGATTTACCAGTACGACGGTTTAGCAAACCGTTGGTTTCAGCCACTCACCCACGTCTCCGCATGGTCTGTCGCGCTAACGACAGGCTGGCTTAGGCGGGTCGCTATAGCCAGCCACCCCGCCCCCCGCAACGGCAAACATTACCATTTTTTTCACCCGGGCATCGGACCGGCGCCGAAATCGATTCGGCCTGGCGCAAAATCGACTCAGGTCATCGCCGGTTCATTGCCCGCCGGCCAATTGGAGTCATGGTAAATACTGCCCTGCGGCGCGATCGCGCGTCGCCGGCCCGGAATTTGGGGGAATATAATGCGTCAGTCGCTTTCCAGTCTCGCCTTGATGGCCATCGCTTCGATCGGCCTCTCCGTGTCGCCGCTACCTGCGGCGGCGCAGATGACGCAGATCGATCCCAACAGCGCGATCGATGCCGATCTCGACAACCCGGCCCCGCCGCCGCCAGCCACCAGCACGACGAGCGGCGATACGTCCTATGACAGTGATCTCGCGACCGGCGATCAGGTGACCTCACCCGACACGGCGGCGACCCCGACCACCGGTCCCGAAGCTGCGGCGACGAACGCACCCCCGGGCTCGACCTACAAGAAGGACGATCTGATCGGCGCCGCCGAGGGCGTGTTCGGCAAGGGCGCCCAGGGCCTTGCCGGGCTGATCGAGGATATTCTGAAGAAGCAGGGCGAGCCCAATGCCTATATCGTCGGCCGCGAAGCCGGCGGTGCGCTGGTGCTCGGCGTGCGTTACGGCTCGGGCACCCTGTTTCACAAGATCGAGGGCGAGATGCCCGCTTACTGGACCGGCCCGTCGATCGGCTTCGACGCGGGCGCCAACGCCGGCAACACCTTCGTCCTCGTCTACAATCTGTTCGACACCCAGGATCTCTACAAACGCTATCCGGCGGGCGAAGGCGCCGCCTATCTGATCGGCGGTTTCAACGCGTCGTACCTGCGCCGCGGCGACGTGGTGCTGATCCCGATCCGCGTCGGTGTCGGCGCGCGGCTTGGCGCCAATGTCGGCTATATGAAGTTCCGCAAGAAGCAGAACTGGGTCCCCTTCTAAAAGCGCCCTTCCCCCTTGGACGCTTCGAACGCCCGCGCCGCAAGGTGCGGGCGTTTTGCGTGAGGGCAGACCGAATGACCGGTTCGACCGATTGCGGACAACAAGGGCTATCGGCATAGCTCTACTTAGTGAGGTGAGTATGCGAATAGAACCGATCGAGATTTACTCCGATGCGACCAATGCTGCCGTCATGCGGCATCCAGGCCGCAAATTCCCTGGGATGCCGATCCAAGGGGACACCCTTCACAGTTGGAGCAGCATGGCAGCGGCTGCTCTTGCGGGCGCCGAGCCAGATTCCGACCATTGGTACGACCTGAAAGAACTAGCCGATGTGCTACAGGAGCGTGTCAATTTCTATGCTCAGACCATGCAAGAGCATGGCCTAAAACTGCCCTTTTATGATGGGAGCGAATGACCGCTTCGCACCCCAAAGCCACCGCGCTAATCGCCGTCGAAGGCGATCAACGTCTCGCACGCCAGCCCGGCGGCCTCCAGCCGCTGTGACCCGCCGAGATCGGGCAGGTCGATAACGAACAGCGCCGCCGCCACCTCCGCCCCGGCATTGCGCATCAGTTCGGCAGTGGCGAGGATCGTGCCGCCGGTAGCGAGCAGATCATCGACCAGCACCACGCGGTGGCCGGGCAGCACCGCGCCTTCGTGCAGTTCGAGCCGGTCGACGCCATATTCGAGTTCATAATCGACCCCGATGGTGACGCCGGGCAGCTTGCCCGCCTTGCGCACGGGCACGAGGCCCAGCCCCATCGCGGTCGCCATCGCGGCGCCGAACAGGAAGCCGCGCGCCTCGACCGCAACGATCAGGTCAGGCGCATGGCTTGCCGCGCGAACGGAAAGACGCCGCACGGCTTCGGAAAAGCCGGCGGCGTCGCCGATCAGTGTCGTGATGTCGCGAAACTGGATGCCCGGCTTGGGAAAGTCGGGAATGGTGCGGACCAGCGACGCGAGGTCGAGGTCAGGCTGCGGCGGGAGGGCGATCATGGGACGCGCCCTCCCTAGTCCGCTCAATGCTTCTTGTCGGCCCAGATGTTCCGGTACGACAGATAGGCGAGCACGCTGAACATCGCCAGGAAGATCACGACGGCCCAACCGACCTGCACGCGCTTCACCAGCTTCGGCTCGGCGGTCCAGACGAGGAACGCGGTGACGTCCTTGGCCATCTGGTCGACCGTCGCCTTGGTGCCGTCGGCATAGGTGACCTGATTCGGGGCCAGCGGCGGCGCCATCGCGAGGTTGAGGTTCGCGAAATAGGGGTTGTAGTGCAGCCCGGTGCCCGGCTTGAGTTCGGCGGGCAGGTTGGCCGGCGGGTTCTTGAACCCGGTCAGCAGCGAATAGACATAGTCCTTGCCGCCTTCGCGCGCCTTGGTGATCAGCGACAGGTCGGGCGGCAACGCATTGTTGTTCGCCGCACGCGCCGCGGTTTCATTGGCATAGGGCGACGGGAAATAATCCGACGACAGCCCATCGCGGGTTGCCGGTTCGCCGGTGTCGGGGTTGATCGACGGAACCTGGAAACCCTTGGCGAAGGTCTTCACCTGGCCTTCGCTGTAACCCAGCGCCTCGATGTCGCGGAAGGCGACGAGGTGTAGGCTGTGGCAGGCCGAGCAGACCTCCTTGTACACCTGCATGCCGCGCTGCAGCTGCTGCTTGTCCCAATGGGGCAGCAGGCCGTCGCTGGCGAGCTTCAGATGCTTGGGATGTTCGTGAAACTTGTGGGCGACATTCTCTTCATTGCTGAGCGGCGTCGTGAGAATCGCGAGCACCAGCGCGGCAATGAAACCGAGGCCGACGAGGAATCCGAGCGGACGAACCATGGCTGTATCAGCTCCTATTAAAGTCCGGCGCTCAGGCCGTGGCCGCCGACGGCGTGTCGGCATGCTTGGCGAGAACCGCCTCGGTGATCGAATTCGGCATCGGCAACGGACGTTCGATGCGCGACACGATCGGCAGGATCACCAGGAAGTGGGCGAAATAATAGATCGCACCGATCTGGCTCATGATCACATAGGGCTGTTCGGCCGGCTGCATGCCGCAGAAACCCAGGATGAACACGTCGATCACCAGAACCCAGAAGAACCAGCGATAGATCGGGCGATAGGTCGACGACTTGACCGGCGAGCTGTCGAGCCAGGGCAGGAAGAACAGCACCGCGATCGAAGCGAACATCGCGATCACGCCCCACAGCTTCGCGTCGATCCACAGGAAGTTGAAGGTGAAGGCCTTCAGGATCGCGTAGAAGGGCAGGAAATACCATTCGGGAACGATGTGCGCCGGGGTCGAAAGCGAGTTCGCCGGGATATAGTTGTCGGCATGGCCCAGCATGTTCGGGCTGAAGAAGGTCAGCGCGGCGAAGATGAGCAGGAAGATACCGAGTCCGAAGCCGTCCTTCGCGGTGTAATAGGGGTGGAACGGGACGGTGTCCTGTTCGTCCTTCACTTCGATGCCGGTCGGGTTCGACGAACCCGGGATGTGCAGCGCCCAGATGTGCAGGATGATGACACCCGCGATCACGAACGGCAGCAGATAGTGCAGCGAGAAGAAACGGTTGAGCGTGGCATTGTCGGGGACGAAGCCGCCGAGCAGCCATTCGCGGACCGGTTCGCCGACGAGCGGTATCGCCGAGAAGAAGCCGGTGATCACCTGCGCGCCCCAGAAGCTCATCTGGCCCCACGGCAGCACATAGCCCATGAAGGCGGTCGCCATCATCAGCAGGAAGATCACGACGCCCAGCAACCACACCATTTCGCGCGGCGCCTTGTACGATCCGTAGAAAAGGCCGCGGAAGATGTGGAGATAGACGACGATGAAGAACATGCTCGCGCCGTTCATATGCGCATAGCGGATGAACCAGCCGGCGTTCACGTCGCGCATGATATGCTCGACCGAATTGAAGGCGACGCCCGCATTGGCGGCATAATGCATCGCCAGCACGATGCCGGTGATGATCTGAATCGCCAGCGCGGCGCCGGCGAGGACGCCGAAATTCCAGAAATAGTTGAGGTTGCGCGGCACCGGATAGCCGGCACCGATCGCGTTGTAGACGAGGCGCGGCATTGGCAGCTTCTCGTCCAGCCACTGCATCAACGGATGCTGCGGCTGATATTGCTTGGCCCAGGGAAAGCTCATCTTATCTCGCTCCTCAGCCGATCGTCACGACGGTGTCGCTGTCAAAATTATAAGGCGGCACAACCAGATTCTTGGGTGCCGGACCTTTACGAATGCGCGCCGCGGTGTCGTAGTGCGACCCATGGCACGGGCAGAAATAGCCGCCGAAATCGCCACGATTCTCGCCCTCGGCAGCGCCGAGCGGCACGCAGCCCAAATGGGTGCAGACGCCGAGCGTGATCAGCCAGTTTTCCTTGCCGGGCTTGGTCCGCTGGTCGATCGTTTCGGGGTCGCGCAGGTCACCCAGCGGCACCGCTTTCGCCTCGGCGATTTCCTTGGCGACCAGGTTGCGAACGAACACCGGCTGCTTGCGCCAGCTCGTCTTGATCGCCTGGCCCGGCTGGATTGCCGAAATATCGATCTGGGTCGTCGACAGCGCGAGCACGTCCGCCGACGGGTTCATCTGGTTGACCAGCGGCAGCACGACCGCGGCCGCACCGACCCCCGCAAAGCTGACCGCTGCAATGTTGATGAAATCACGGCGGCGCACCCCGTCTTCGATTCCGGCGGTGTGTTCGGTTTCACTGGCCATTCGATTGCCCTTGTATGGCTGAACTGACAATTTCCCCGGGCTGAGGGCCACCCTGATTGCACGCGCACGAAATGGCGCGCCCCGGCGGCCCCTCCGGGAATTGCGGGCCTGATAGCCGCACAGTCGGGGCTTGCCAACAGGCAATTTCCGCTTCTTTGACCGGATCATGTCGCGGCGCCGAAACGCTCGATTTGCGACGCCGCGCGCCCTAAGGAAAGCGCATGGAAATCGCACTGTTTCAGCCCGACATCGCGGGCAATGTCGGTACCACGCTGCGCACCGCCGCCTGTTTCGGCGTGCCCGCGCATATTATCGAGCCGTGCGGCTTTCCCTTCTCCGACGGCGCGCTGAAGCGTGCAGGCATGGATTATGCGGTGCGCGCCAATGTGCGGCGCCACCCAGACTGGGACGCGTTCCGGATATGGTCGCAAATCGGCGGCCAGCGGCTCGTGCTCCTGACGACGACGGGGGCGACGCCCCTGCCCCGGTTCGATTTCACCGCAAGCGACATCCTGCTGTTCGGATCGGAAAGCGCGGGCGTCCCGCATCATGTCCATGCGGCGGTGACCGCGCGGGTCGCGATTCCGATGAGCCAGGGCTTTCGCTCCTTGAATGTCGCGGTCGCGGCTGGCATCGCGCTCGCCGAAGCGCTTCGGCAGACGAAAGGTTTTCCCGCATGATTTCGCTCGATCCCCAGCAACAGGCCGCGCGCGACTGGTTCGAATCGCTGCGCGACCGGATCTGCGCCGAATTCGAGGCGATCGAAACCGAAGCCGGCAGCGACGCGCGCTTCGCCTATACGCCGTGGGACCGCGAGGCCGAAGGACTCGACTCCGGTGCAGGCGGCGGCGGAGTGCGCGGGGTGATGACCGGCCAGGTATTCGAAAAGGTCGGGGTCAATGTCTCGACCGTCGGCGGCCAGTTCGCCCCCGATTTCGCCGCGTCGATCCACGGCGCGGCCGAGGACCCCAGTTTTTTCGCGACCGGGATCAGCCTCGTCGCGCATATGGCGAACCCGCATGTTCCCGCTGTGCATATGAACACGCGCTTCCTCGTCACGACGCGGCGCTGGTTCGGCGGCGGCGCCGACCTCAATCCGCCGATTCCCTATGCCGAGGACACCGACGCCTTTCATGCCCGGCTGCGCGCCGCCTGCGCGCCTTTCGGTCCCGAGGTCTATGAACGCTATGCCAAATGGGCCGAGGATTATTTCTATATTCCGCACCGCGGCGTCCATCGCGGCGTCGGCGGCATATTCTATGACCATCTCGAAACCGGCGACGATGCCGAGTTCGACCGCAATTTCCAGCTGACCCGCGCGGTCGGCGAGGCCTTCCTCGATATCTTTCCGCAGATCGTGCGGCGACGCATGGGCCTGCCCTTCACCGACGCCGACCGCGAGGCGCAGCTCATCTGGCGCGGCCGCTATGCCGAATTCAATCTCGTCTACGATCGCGGCACCCTGTTCGGGCTCAAGACCGGGGGCAATATCGACGCGATCCTGATGAGCCTGCCGCCACTCGCCAAGTGGAACTGATGCGAAAAGGGCGCCCCGTTTCCGGAGCGCCCCTTCTTTTGCTTTGATCGGCTCACCTCAGGCGAAAACGTCCGGCGAACCCTGCACCCCGATGCAGCGATAGATGCCCGCCGGCATCGACACCGACACCAGAACCACCGGCACATAGATGACCAGCGCCATGATGAGCGCGCCGATCATCGCGCCCATGCCCGCGTCGGGCGTCATCATCGCGCTCGCAACCCCGCCGAAGACCATCGAGACGATGAAAAAGAAGACGAGAAAGAGGAGGATCATCAGGAAATTGAAGCCGACGATCGTCCATTGCGATGCGCTCGTCAGCCGCCACGATTCGGCAAAGGCCGAAAAGGGATTCGACGAACGGTTCACCGCCATCACCGGGCCGGCGGCGGTCAGGCGACCGAAGAACCAGAGGAAGAAGACGATCAGCGCGACATAGAAGATCACGCCGAACAGAATGAGTCCGGCCGATGCACCCCCAGTCGCGAAACTCTCCAGCGACATGCCGCTGGCACCGAAAATGCCGAACGCCAGCAGGCCGACGATGAACAACACGATGTAGAAGACGATCATCAACGCGATCTGCACGACGAAGTTGGCGAGCATCAGCGCGGCGCCCGCGCCCAAGCCCCAGCCGATATCGCTGGCAGGCTCACCGCCGACCAGTCCCGTCCGCCAGATCAAAAGGCTCGCCGCATAGACGATCGTCCCGGCGATGAAACCGAACAGAATTATCGACCCGAAGGCTCCGAATGCGGCCGACGGATCGCCCTGCGCCATCATCATGGTCATCATCGCATTGCGCAACAGCAACCAGCCGAGCAGGCAGGCGATCACCACCGCGCCACCAAGCCACAACAGCATCTGCATCCAATTGGTCTTCAGAAACCCGAAGGTCTCCGAAAAAGCGGCACCGATACTCATCTTGACCATGATTTTCCCCCTTTGTTGAACCTGTTCCTTGTTCCTTTTTGTGCGCCCAATGTCCCTCATTAGCGGGCCGTCGTCCGGTTTGCGATCACTTCATGACGTCACGGACAAAGGCCTCTTGCGTTTCCCTCAGGAAAATATGGCGTTGCCGCCGGTGAGCGCCAACTGACGGTAGGTCGCGGCGCTGATCGCGGCCGAGACGATGCCGCCGACCGCCGCGACGCCGCCTTCGACGAATCCGGTCAGCATCCGTCCGATACCGTCACCGGTCCCCACGACCGCGCCGATCACCCCGCCGAGGAGCAGTGCGACGATGATGATCACGAGTGTGACGAGAAACAGAAAGAGCGCAATCCGCCAACCATTGCCCTTGGTCAAACGCCAGCTTTCCTGGATCGCGACGACCGGATTATACTGGGTGCGATCGGCAACGACCGGCGAGGTCACCGCGAGCCGCCCCCACAAATAAGCGCAGATGCCGATGATCAACAGCGCGCCGACGAACAACAGCAGCGCGCCGACGGCGCCGCCCCCCGCCGCGATTCCCGGCATGATCGCCAGAACCGCGATCAGGCCCAGCCCGACGCCGAGGATCAGTTGGATCGCGATCATCGTCGGGATCATCTTGAGCGCGAAGACGAGCGCGTCGCCGACGCTGGTGCTGGTCCGCGACAACCAGAGGCGCAGGATACCGACCCCGCCGATCGCCGAAATCACGCTGACGAGCAACTGATACGGCACGGCCTGCCGCGCGCTTTCGCGAAACGTCATCATCATCTGGTCGAATGTCGCGCCAGCGGCGGGCTCGATCGGGACCGGCCCGAACCAGGCGACCGCGAGCGTCGGCAGAAAGAGGAAGACGGCGGCGATGGTGCCCGTCAATACGCTGTGCGACCGCAGCAGGACCAAGCTGTCTTCCCACGCCGCGCCCATGTCGAATTTTGGCATCTAAATCCCGTCTCTGGTTGACCCGTTGACGCGGGAGACTGGCGGTCTTGCTCCCCGATGTCCAGCCATGTTAACGATTTAGCGCGCGCCCCTTGCACTCGCTCGCGCGTGGGAGCAGGAGGCGGCACGATGAGCCATCTGCCACCGCCCCTATGGACCGTTTCGCCGGGCCTGAGCGATTATCCCGCCGCGCTCGCCGACATGGAGGCGCGCGCCGCCGCGATCTTCGCGGGCGAGGCCAGCGAACGCATCTGGCTGCTCGAACATCCGCCGCTCTACACCGCCGGGACCAGTTCGGATCCCGCCGAGCTGCTCGACCCCCGTTTCCCGGTCTATGACGCCGGGCGCGGCGGGCGCTACACCTATCACGGCCCCGGCCAGCGCGTCGGTTATGTCCAGCTCGACCTTTCCAAACGGGGCCGCGACGTGCGCGCCTATGTGTCGGCGCTCGAAGGCTGGGTGATCGATGCGCTTGCCGAATTCGGCGTCACGGCACGCCGCGCCCAAGGCCGCATCGGCATCTGGACCGACGACGAAAATGGCCGCGAGGCCAAGATCGGCGCGATCGGGGTGCGCGTGAAACGCTGGGTGACGATGCACGGCGTCTCGATCAACGTCGCGCCCGACCTCGCTCATTTCGGCGGCATCGTGCCGTGCGGGATCGCCGAATTTCCGGTGACCAGCCTCGCCGCGCTCGGCAAGATGGTGGGTTTCGCCGAGGTCGACGCCGCGCTCGAACGCGCGCTTCCCGCCTTTCTCGACAAAATTTCGGCCAGCGACTAGGACAAGATCATGACCCGTATCATCCTCCCCTCGCTCCTGATCCTCGCCCTCGCCGCCTGCGGCAGCGAACCGTCGGGCAAGACGACGACCAAGCTCGAAACGGTCGAGGTCGAGCCGGGCACGATCAGCGATTCGATGATCATCCTCGACGATGCGAGCGGCGACGGCACCGCGGTCGACAACAGCGTTCCCGACGATGGGACGGCGAAGCCCGCACAGAAGGACGAGCAAGCGACCGACGAGGCCGACGCCGAAGAGACGAGTGGCGAAGGCGAAGCGATCACTGTCCCCGTCGGCAAGAAGCCCGACACCCCGGCGCCTGCCAAAAAAGCCGGCGAATAATGAAGGGTTAGCGCAGCCCCAGGCTCTTGTGTGCCTGGAGCGACAGACGCCAGCGCGGGTCTTCCATCACCAGGTCGATGCACGCCTGGACATTGGCAGCGGCATTCGGATCGTCGAGCGGCTGCACCAGCAGATGCCCGAAATCGAGCGTCGCGAACCGCGCGACGTCGCTGCCCGGCTGCGGCCACACCAGCTTCAGTTCGTCGCCGCTCGTCTGCACCAGTTCGCTGCCCGCCTTGGGGCTGATGCAGATCCAGTCGATGCTGCGCGGCACCGCGAACGTCCCGTTGCTCTCGATCGCGATGAGGAACCCTTGCGCGTGCAGCGCGTCGATCAGCGCATCGTCGACCTGCAGCATCGGCTCGCCGCCGGTCAGCACGACATAGCGGTCGTCGGCGCCCTCGCCCCAGCTGTCCGCGATCGTCGCGGCGAGTGCCGTGGCATTTTTATATTTGCCGCCCAGGGTGCCGTCGGTGCCGACGAAATCGGTGTCGCAGAATTGGCAGACCGCTTTCGCGCGATCCTTCTCGCGCCCCGTCCACAAATTGCAGCCCGCAAAGCGGCAGAAGACGGCGCGGCGCCCGGCCTGCGCGCCCTCACCCTGCAGGGTGAGGAAAATTTCTTTCACCGCATAGGACATCGTCAGATCTGCGCGGCGTAGCGGGTCGGATCGACCAGCCCGGCGTCGGCGAAGCCCTTGGCGCGCAGGCGGCAGCTGTCGCACAGCCCGCAATGCTCGCCGCTCGGCGCGGGATCGTAGCACGACCAGCTCATGCCCGCGTCCATGCCGAGCCGTGCGGCCTCGGCGGCGATATCGGCCTTGGTCATATGCTGGAGCGGTGCGTGGATGCGGAAATCGACGCCCTTGTCGCCGTCGCGCGTCGCGAGCCGCGCCAGTTTTTCGAAGCCCGAAATGAATTCGGGGCGGCAGTCGGGATAGCCCGAATAGTCGAGCGCATTGACCCCGATGACGATGTCCTGCGCGGCCCGCGCCTCGGCGAGGCCGAGCGTCAGCGACAGGAAGATCAGGTTGCGTGCGGGCACATAGGTGACCGGCACCTCGTCCCCGACGCCGTCCTTGGGCACCGCGATATCATCGGTCAGCGCCGAGCCGCCGAAGCGGCGGAGGTCGAGCGGCAGCACGATATGCTCGGCCGCCCCGACATAGTCCGCGATGCGCGCGGCCGATTCCAGTTCGACGCGGTGACGCTGATTATAATCGATCGTCAGCGCGACGATGCGTGCGCCGGCCTCTTTCGCGAGGCCCGCGCAAACCATCGAGTCGAGCCCGCCCGACAGGAGGACGATCAGCGTTTTTCCGGCTACGTCTTGCATCGGCGCCAGATAGGCCCGCGTCGTCGGGCGTGCAAGTGCTGCGCTGCACCAAAGAAACGGGCCGCATGACAGGTCACACGGCCCAGTTCGGCATGAAAGCCGTTAGGGAGAAGGACACACATCGGTGCGTCGTGACACCCGGCTTAGCGGCTTTTGGTTAACGGATTGTTACGGCAGGGTGCGGCTCAGTTCGTGCAGGCGCCGCTGCGCCGTGCCTCATAAGCCTGCGAGAAAGGCTTCCCGTCGGCGATTCCTTGCGTGTCGATCTGGACCAGGCGGTTCGTCTCGGACCGGATCGTGGTGCGGCCGTGGCCCGCGCCCGGACAGGTGTAATGCACCGTTACCGACTTAGGCGTGTCCTCGATGACATAGCGCGAGCAGTTCGCGCGCGGGTGGTAGATCTGGATCATCCGCCGCGCGTCGCCGAAACACATCGTCTGGGCGACGGCGTTGTTGCCGCGCTCGCGCAGCTGCCAGCTGCCTTTTTCGAGGCCATCGAGCATCGCCAGCGACGGCGCCTGCGCGGGCACCGCCGTTGCGCCAGCCAGCATCGTGGCCGCAAGGGCCCATTTCATCGGGGGAGAGAAGATCGCCATGTACACCTATCCAACGATTGCCCCCGTCGCGGGCAAACATGCGACCCTGTGAAGACAAAATAGCGTTTCGGCGCCGCGATTTCAACCGCTTGGCGCTGAAAAACGTCCGTTCGTCGTCCGCCGGCTCAGTTGGGGGTGGCGATTTCGCCGAGCGGGATGGGGAAAATCCGCGAACAAAAGGCGCAATCGACGACTATATTGCCGGCCTCGTCGGCCATGTCGACGCGCTCGATCTCGGGAAACTGGCGCAGCACCCCGGCGAAATAATCGAGGCTGCACCGGCAGCCGCGCGACACGGTGATACCCGATTCGACGCGCACCTCATCCTCGTGGAACAGCCGCCATGCCAGCGTCTCGAGCGAATGCGCGGGGTCGGTCAGCTCCTCGGGTTTCAGCGTCATCGCGATCGTGCGCGCATGCTCCCATTCGGGATGATCGTGGCGCGTGTGCAACCGGTCGCGACCGACCTCGCCCTCCGGCAGATGCTGGAGCAACAACCCGCCCGCGACGCAGCCGGCTTCATGGTCGTGGCGCGCGGCGAGCCTGATCAGGCTCGGGATCTGCTCGGACTGCTCAAAATAATGTTCGGCGGCGTCGCCGATCGACACGCCTTCGAGCGGCACGATCCCCTGATAACGCTCGTCGGTCGCCGGCTGGTCGAAGGTGATCGCGAGAAAGCCCTCGCCGAACAGCGCGAACAGCGTCGGGTCCGGCCCGACCTCCGCCAGCCGTTCGGCGTCGAATTTGAGGTATCCGCGCAGCTCGCCGCCGCGATAGTCGCAGACGAGCAGTTCGATCGGCCCGCCGCCGGTCTGCGCCTGCAGTGTCAACTGCCCGCCATCGGCCTTGAGCGTCGAACCGAGTAGCACGGTCAGCACCAGTGCCTCGGCGAGCAACTTCTCCGCCACCGGCGGATAGCTGTGGGCGCTCAATATCGTGTTGAGCACCGGCCCGAGCCGCACGAAGCGCCCGCGGACATGGCGCGCGGCAATGGTGAAGACCAGGGGCTGGTCGAACCAGGTTTCGACGGTGTCGCTCATAACTTCCCTAGCGCCCACAACAGGACGGATTTCTGGGCATGGACGCGGTTCTCGGCCTCGTCCCAGACGCGCGACTGTTTCCCGTCGATCACCGCGTCGGTGACTTCCTCGCCGCGATGCGCGGGCAGGCAGTGGAGGAACAGCGCGTCACCCTTCGCCGCGCCCATCAGCCGCTCGTCGACCTGATAGGGCGCCATCGCCGCGAGCTTGTTGTGCGCATGGTCCTGCCCCATCGACACCCAGGTGTCGGTGACGACCAGGTCGGCGCCCGTCACTGCCTCGCGCGCGTCGCGGACGATATCGATCTTCGCGCCCTTCGCACGTGCCGCCTCGACGAAGCCCGCATCGGGCTCATAGCCCTGCGGCACGCCCACGCGGACGTTGAAACCGAACAGCCCCGCCGCCTCGATCAGCGACGCCAGCACATTATTGCCGTCGCCGAGCCATGCGAGTTCCAGCCCGGGCAGTGCCTTGCCGCTCTCGACGATCGTCAGCAGGTCGGCAACGATCTGACACGGATGCGACAGGTCGGTCAGGCCGTTGATGACGGGGACGCTGGCGAAATGCGCCAGTTCCTCGATCTTGTCGTGATGATCGGTGCGGATCATGATCGCATCGGCATAGCGCGACAGCACGCGCGCAGTGTCGGCGATCGTCTCGCCGCGGCCGAGCTGGCTCGTGCCCGCGTCGAGGATCATCGGCACCCCGCCCAATTGGCGGATCGCGATGTCGAACGAGCAGCGCGTGCGCGTCGAATTCTTCTCGAACACCATCGCCAGCACATGGTCGGCGAGCGGCTTGTCGGCGTCGGGTTTCGCCTTCGGCCAGCCGGCGCGCGCCGCCTTGCGGTCGATCGCGTCCGACAGCATCGCCGCGATCGCATCCCCGCCCGCATCGGACAGGTTTAGAAAATTCGGCATCAGCTTTCGGGCGGCGTATAGCTCGCCGCGCCCGCCGACAATTTCTCGATGCACTCGTTGATGTGCGACTCTTCAATGTTGAGCGGGGGCAGGATGCGGATGACATTGTCGCCCGCCGCCACCGTCAGCAGCCCATGGTTGTCGCGCAGATGCGCGACGAAGGCGCGGCTGTCGCTCTTCATCTTGACGCCGAGCATCAGCCCCATGCCGCGCACGCTCTCGAACAGATTGTCGTGGTTCGGGATCAGCTGTTCGAGCGCACCGCGCAGCCGCTCGCCCGTCGCCTTGACGCCCTCAAGGAAGCCCTCCTCGAGCACGACGTCGAGCACCGCCTGCCCGGCCGCCATCGCCAGCGGGTTGCCGCCATAGGTCGAGCCGTGCGTACCGATCACCATGCCGCGCGCCGCCTTTTCGGTCGCGAGGCACGCGCCCATCGGGAAACCGCCGCCGATGCCCTTCGCGCTGGCGAGGATGTCGGGGGTCACACCGAACTGTTCATAAGCATAGAGCGAGCCGGTGCGCGCGACGCCGCACTGGACCTCGTCGAACACCAGCATCAGGTCGCGCTGGTCGCAGATATCGCGTAGCGCCTGCAGGAACGGCTGCGACGCCGGACGGATACCGCCCTCGCCCTGTACCGGTTCGAGCAGGAAGCCCGCGGTATTGTCGTCCACGAGATCCAGCGCCGCATTGACATCGTCGAACGGTGCATAGGCGAAACCGGGCAGCAGCGGGTCGAAACCCTTGCGCAGCTTCTCCTGGTTGGTCGCCGAGATCGTACCGAGCGTGCGGCCGTGGAAGGCGTTGTTAAAGGTGATCAGCGTGTGCTTGTGCGCGTTGCCCGCGCTCGAGTGGTAGGCGCGCGCGGTCTTGATCGAACATTCGACCGCCTCGGCGCCCGAGTTGGTGAAGAAGACGGTGTCGGCAAAGGTGTTCTCGACCAGCCGCGCCGCATAGGCCTCACCCTGCGGGCTGCCGTACAGGTTCGACACATGCATCAGCGTCGCAGCCTGATCCTGGATCGCCTTGGTCAGATGCGGGTGGCCATGGCCGAGCAAATTGACCGCGATGCCGCTCGCGAAGTCGAGATAACGTTCGCCGCGTTCGCCGATCAGATAGGCACCCTCGCCTCGCACCGGACGCACACCGCACCGGGGGTAAACGGGCATCAGCGGCGTGATCGACATGTCAGGCACCTTTCCAAAAGACAAAAGATACGACCAAAGCAAAAAGGCGACCCCAGATGGGCCGCCCTTGGGTCGGGCGGTCCCTATACTGCCCCCTGCTTGGCCGCGTCAACACAGGGCGCGCGCGGCAACCAAGGCCGCAGCGCGGCGTATGAGCGGGGATGCGATACCGGTTCGCCCTTTCCTTCGCCGCGCTGCTGCTCGCTGCCTGCGACAGCCTGCCGCGCGATGCGGCCGGCACGATCGAACGGATCGAACGCACGCACGCGATGCGCGTCACCGTCCTCCCCGGAACCCCCGACGCGCAGCCCGCTCTCGCGCTCGTCGGCGCCTATGCCCGCGACCATGGCGCGCACCTCCGCCTCATGCCCATCCACGGCGAGCATGCGCATAAGGCGCTCGAAGACGGCGAGGTCGATGCGCTCATCGGTCATTTCGCCAAGGCCTCGCCTTGGCAGGCCGATATCGCGCTGTCGAAGCCCGTCGCGCGCGGCGAACCCGACGACAAGGAACATCCCGTGCTGCGCATCGCGCGGCGCAACGGCGAAAATGCCCTAATCCTCGCCACCGACCGGCTGGTCTCCGAGGGCCCGCGATGAGCCCGCACAGCGGCATCCCCGACGCCATCGCCGCCGACGTGCGGCATGGCGAACGGCTCGAATGGTGGACCTTGCTATGGATCGGCAGCGTCGTCGTGTTGATGGCGCTGGTGATGGGCGCTAGCCAGGCGATGAAATCGGCGGTGATCGAGGATGTGCTGAGCCTGATCCCCGCGATCGTGTTCCTGCTGTCGGCGCATTGGGAGCGCAAGCACGCGAACCCGCGCTTTCCCTTCGGCTATCGCCGCGCCAACAGTCTCGCTTTCCTTGTCGCTGCCACCGCGCTGCTCGCGGTCGGCGGTTTCCTCGTTTATGAAAGCGTCACGACGCTGGTGCGCCAGGAGCATCCGACCGTCGGGGGCACCACCCTCTTCGGCCACACCATCTGGCTGGGCTGGCTGATGATCGCGGCGCTCGTCTATTCGATCATCCCGCCGCTCATCCTCGGTCGGATCAAACAGCCGGTGGCAAAGCGGATCAACGACAAGGTGCTCCACACCGACGCGCTGATGCAGAAGGCCGACTGGCAGACCGGGCTCGCCGCGATCGCCGGCATCACCGGCATCGGGCTTGGCTGGTGGTGGGCCGATGCCAGCGCGGCGCTGTTCATCGCGCTGTCGATCATCAAGGATGCCGTCGGCGCGCTGCGGCAGGCGGTCGCCGAACTGCTCGACGGAACCCCGCGCGCGCTCGGTTCCAACGACCTTGCCGACGACGCCGAGCGATTGATCGCGACGCTGAAAGCGCGCTTCGGTGACGTCGATGTCAGGCTTCGCGAGACCGGCCGCTACATCGCCGCCGAAGTCGATTGCCGGCCCCCGGTGACCATCCCGACCGGCGTCGAACTGATGGGCGAAAAGGCCTGGCGGCTGGCAAGCCTCAGCTTCCGGCCCGAATGATGATCCGTTCGTGTCGAGCGAAGTCGAGACACCGTGAAGGCATCCACGACCGACGGGTGTCTCGGCTACGCTCGACACGAACGGGAATAGAGCTTGTTTTCAGGACCTAGAGCGCCTTCGCCGCCTCCATCGCCAACGCGACCGAATGTTTGCGCGCCTCATGATCGTACATCGAGGACGCGATCACCACCTCATCGACCCCGGTGCGCGCGACGAAGGCCTTCAGCCCGTCGCGGACATCGTCGACGGTGCCGACCGCCGAACATTGCAGCACATGGTCGAGGATCGCGCGCGCATTGGGCGGCAGGCTGTCCTTGTAGCCGGCGAGCGGCGGCTTCATCTTCCCGGGATTGCCGGTGCGCAGCGCGACAAAGGCTTGTTGCTGCGACGAGGCGAGCAGTTCGGCCTCTTCGCGCGTGTCGGCGGCGAAGACGTTGAAGGCCGCGGCGGCATAGGGTTCGGACAATTGCGCCGACGGCTTGAACTGCCGCCGATAGATATCGAGCGCCTCGTCGAGCGCGTCGGGGGCGAAATGGCTGGCGAACGCATAAGGCAGCCCGAGCATCGCCGCGAGCTGGGCGCCGAACAGGCTCGACCCCAAGACCCAGATCGGGATGTGGGTCCCCTCGCCCGGCACCGCACGGATGCCCAGCCTTTCATCGCCGGCAAGGAAGGCCTGCAGCTCGACGACGTCCTGCGGAAACTGCCGCTCGTCGCTCGCGAGGTTGCGGCGCAGCGCCCGCGCGACGACGCCGTCGGACCCCGGCGCGCGCCCGAGACCAAGGTCGATGCGGCCGGGGAACAGGGCTTCCAATGTGCCGAACTGCTCGGCGATCACCATCGGCGCGTGGTTGGGCAGCATGATCCCCGCCGAGCCGATGCGGATGCTCGACGTTGCCTGCCCGATATGCGCGAGCACCACCGCGGTCGCGGCGCTCGCGATCCCCTGCATGCCGTGATGTTCGGCAACCCAATAACGGCCGTAGCCCAGTGCTTCGGCATGTCGGGCGAGGTCGGCCGCATTGGCCAGCGATTGGGCGATCGTCCCGCTATCGGTGACGGGGACGAGGTCGAGCAGCGAGAGTTTCAGCATGAAACCGAATATGCGGATGCGAGGCGCCGTGTTCAACCTTAGCGCTTCGCAGGCACGGCCAAGAAAAACTACGCCCGCTCATCCTTAGGCGAACCCATCAGCACATAGGTGGTGATCGCATTGACCTGCGGCAATATGCCCAGCACCTCGGTGTGGAAATGCTTGTACGCCGCCAGGTCCGCAGCCTCGACGCGCAGGATATATTCGATCGCGCCGGTGATGTTGTGGCACTCGCGGACCTCGGGCGCTTCGGCCATCGCGGCTTCAAAATCTTCCTGCGCCTGTTTGGTGTGCGTCGACAGCCCGACGGTAACATAGGCCATGAAGCTATAACCGACCTTCGCGGGATCGATACGCGCCCGATAGCCCCTTATCACGCCGCTGCGTTCGAGTTCCTGTACCCGGCGCAAACACGCCGACGGCGACAGCCCCACCCGTTCCGCAAGCTCGAGGTTCGAGATTCGCCCGTCGCGCGACAGTTCGCGCAATATATTGCGGCCAATGGCGTCTATATCACTCATAGATTGTATAATCTATCGCAAAACCGCCCATCTTTGCAACCACCAGCGACGCAAGCCGCATTATATTGCGCCGCATGGAACAGACCACCCTCGCCGCCCTCTCGGCCTTCGCGCTCGTCTCGTCGATCACGCCGGGTCCGAACAATATGATGCTGATGGCGTCGGGCGCCAATTTCGGTCTGCGCCGCACCGTGCCGCACGCGCTCGGCGTCGGCTTCGGCTTCACGCTGATGATTGTCCTCGTCGGCGTCGGGCTGATGGGCCTGTTCGACCTCTTCCCCATTCTCAACACCGTTCTCAAGGTGGTCAGCGTCGCCTATCTGCTATGGCTGGCGTGGAAGATCGCCAATGCGGCCGCACCGACGACCGACGGCGATGCGCGCGGCAAGCCGATGACCTTCGTCCAGGCGATGCTGTTCCAGTGGGTCAATCCCAAGGCATGGACGATGGCGCTGTCGGCGATCGCGCTCTACGCCCCCGACCGCAATGTCGTCGCGGTACTGCTCGTCGCGGTGGTGTTCGGCATCGTCAACCTGCCCTCGACCAGCATCTGGGCGGTGATGGGTCAGGCGCTGCGCGGCTGGCTGTCGAGCCCGGCGCGGCTGCGCGCCTTCAACTGGACGATGGCGGCGCTGCTCGTCGGATCGCTTGCGCTTCTGATCTGATCGCCTATGCACCGGCGCGACCTCCCCTCGCGACCGGAGAAGAGAAGTATGCAAAGCCGCCGCCTTGGCAAAAGCGCCATCCATGTGTCCGACATCTGCATGGGGACGATGACCTTCGGCAGCCAGACCGACGAAGCGGAAGCGTTCCGTATCCTCGACCGCTGCTTCGACGAGGGCATCAACTTCTACGACACCGCCGAGGGCTATCCGGTGCCGCCCGACACAAAATGGGTCGGCCGCACCGAGGAGATCGTCGGCCGCTGGCTCAAGACCAAGCCCCGCGACGCGATCATCCTCGCCACGAAAGTCTCCGGGCCGAGCCATGTGTGGTTCAAATCGCCATGCCGCAACGGCATGACCGCGCTCGACCGCAAGAATATCATGCAGGCGATCGACGACAGCCTGACACGGCTGCAGACCGACTATGTCGACCTCTACCAAACGCACTGGCCCGATCACGACGCACCCTATGACGAGATGATGGACGCGCTCGACGAACTCGTCCGCGTCGGCAAGGTTCGCATCCTCGGCTGCTCGAACGAGACAAGCTGGGGGCTGATGAAATCGCTCGCGGCGTCGCAGCGGCTCGGCGTCCATCGCTATCACACGATCCAGAATAATTTCAGCCTCAACAACCGCCGCTTCGAGGACGAACTCAAGCAGGTATGCCGGCAGGAAGGCGTCAGCCTGATCCCATACTCGCCGCTCGCCGGCGGCGTGTTGTCGGGCAAATATCAGGGCGGCGCGACCCCCGAGGGGGCGCGTTTCTCGCGCTATCTCGGCATGGAAGGCCGGCAAGCCGTGATGGGCCGCCGCTTCGTCAACGACAAGAGCCTCGCCGCGACCGAGCGCTATCTGAAGATCGCCGAGGAGGCCGGGCTGCACCCTGTGACCATGGCGACCGCCTGGTCGAAGCAGCATGACTTCGTCGCTTCGACGATCGTCGGGGTCAGCGCCTATGACCAGGTCGACCCGATCCTCGCAGCGAAGGATCTGGTGCTGAGCGACGATGTGATGGCGGCGCTGCACCAGGTCAGCCGCGACATCCTCTACCCGATGGGGTGAGCGCCTTGCGTCGCGGAGGACCTTTGCTATCCTGACCGGGTCACCCCGAAAGGAAACCGCATGTCCCCCGCCCGCCGCACCCTGTTCGCCTTCGCCGCCTTTGCCGGCATCATCGGAACCGCACACGCCGCCAATCCGACGATGTTCCGCGACGCCGGCTGCGGCTGCTGTCTCAAATGGCTCGAACTGGTGAAGACCTCGTTCGGGGCGAAGGTGACCGTGGTCAATGCGGCCGACATGGATGCGGTCAAAGACAAGCAGGGCGTGCCCGCAACGCTGCGCAGTTGCCACACCGTTCTCGTTGGCGGCTATGTCATCGAGGGGCATGTGCCGGCGCGAGAGATCGCCCGGTTGCTCAAGGAAAAACCCAAGGGTATCAAAGGCTTGGCTGTCGCGGGTATGCCGACCGGATCGCCCGGCATGGAATATCGCAATATCCGCGAAGCCTATAAGGTGATGACCTTCGGCCCCGGCGGCCAGCGCGTCTATGCGAGCTATGCGGCGAGCGGCGGCTGAACCGCCGCCCGCCCATACTCAGGCCAGCTCGGCCTTGAACAGTTCGAGCATCCGCCCCCACGCCTTCTCCGCCGCCGCCTCGTTATAGGCGCGGCCGTCGGGCGGGCACCAGCCGTGCATCGCGCCGGCATAGACCTCGACCTCGTGCCACTGCGGGCGCGGCTTGAGCACCTCGGCCAGCAAGACCTTCTCGTTCGGGGTTTCCTTGTCGTCATTGTCGGCGATCGCGAAGAGATAACCGGCATTGGTGCCGTCGATCAGCAGATGCGGGCTGTCCGGCTTGTCGGTGGCGACGCCGCCGCCGTGGAAGCTCGCCGCCGCGCCGACGCGGTTCGGACTGAGCGCCGCGGTATAGATCGTCATCGCACCGCCCATGCAATAGCCGGTGGTGCCGATCCGCCGCTTGGTGTCGACCTCCTTCTGCGCATCGAGGAAGGCGAGATGCGCGGTCGCGTCGGTCGTGACGAGCGCCTGGTTGAGCTGCTTCAAATAGCCGAACAGTTTCTCGCGGATCGCCGGGTCGCCGAAATCATTCGCCGCGTCGACCACCGGCGATTTCTGCCAGCGATAGAAGGGGTTGATCGTCAGCACGGCATAGCCCGCACCCGCCAGTCGGTCGGCCATCTGGCGAAAGGCGGGGCGCAGGCCACGGATGTCGGGCCACACCAGCACGGCGGGATGCTTGCCCTCGGCCGGCGCGACGAAATAGGCGTCGCAGGTGCCGTCGGCGGTCTTGATCTCGACATCGCGGCCCTTGACCGGCTGGCCCGCCATCGCGCGCGCGGGCAGCGCCGCCATCAGCGCCCCGGCGCCCGCGAGCGCGGTAAAGCTGCGCCGCCCGACGGGCAGCCCGACGCGGTCGAGGTCGGCTTCGGTTTCGTGGGTGCACATGGCGTCTCTCCTTGGGGGGATTTTCGAAAGCGGCGGAAAATTGCCGAACTTTATAGTGGATTCACCTCGCCGGCCATCGTTCCCCGGCGAAAGCCGGAGTCCAGGCAGATCGGCGCGCATGCCACGGCATGGCCCCCGGCTTCCGCCGGGGAACACGCAGAATCGCGCGCGCAAAAAACGGCGGAAAACTGCGCAACTTCATTCGCGATTGCGGTATCGACGGGTGGTCAGAGCACTGCATGATCGCAGGCTAATCTGGCGATGTTTTTTAGGACAGCGCTTTTTGCATCCAATCCTCCCTGTGGCGCAGCCATGGGGAGGTGCCAGCGCGAAGCGCTGACGGAGGGGCCGACGCCGTCAGGCGTCGTGTAAGGTTTCGGCCCCTCCAACACCGCTTCGCGGCGGTCCCCCTCCCCATCGCTCCGCGACAGGGAGGATCAACCCGAATGTGTCGTCAACATTATGGACCGCTGAGCTCCTTTTCAGGGTCTCAGCGCCGCCCCTCCAGATCCTTGATGATGTCCGGGGCCGCAAGGTCTCGCGACACCTTGTCCAGAACCGGGTCGAAGTTGTCGGCACGCCCATATTGGCGCCCGTCCGCCGCCGCCTCGGTTTCCTCCCAGCGGGCACCGCCGCGCACCGGCGCATCGTCGAGCGCGTCGCGCGCCATCTGCTGCACCTTCTTCATCCGCCGCCACAGCCAGACCGGCCAGACGACGAGCGCGCCGAACAGCATCAACGGCCACAGGATATTCCACATAGGCCTTCCCCCTCGGCAAATCGTCAGGCGGCGATGCTAATCTCTTCAAAGGTAAAGGCAAGTCGGTGCACTCCGACCTCGCGCAGCATCGCGCCATGCGCGGCGCGATCGACGATATGACCCGCGCCGCAGAAACCGACGACGGTCATCCCCGCCGCAAGCGCCGACCGCGCGCCGGTCGGCGAATCCTCGACCGCCAGGCACTTCGCCGGATCGACACCGAGCCCCCTGGCGGCGGCGAGGTAGATGTCGGGAAACGGCTTGCCGCGATCCCAGCCGTCGGCGCTGTAGACATGCTCCCCGAAATGATGGCCGAGCCCGAACAGCCCGAGCGCCCAGCCGATATATTCGGCGCGGCTCGACGAGGCGATCGCGCGCGGCAGCGCCCCCAGCGTGTCGAGAAAGGCGGGCGCGCCGGGCACCGCGTCGAAACCCTCCATGAAGCGCGCCCGTGCACGTGTCCGATGTTGCTCGCGAAAATCGGCGGGTAGCGGGCGCCCGAAGCGCGCCTCGATCCGCCGCTGGGTCTCCTGCCAATTATGGCCGTAATAGTCGCGCAGGCTTTCGTCATAGGTCGTCGGCATGCCGACCGCGGTCAGGCTCTCGGACAGCGACATATTCGCGCGCACCTCGCTGTCGGCGATCACGCCGTCGAAGTCGAAGATGATGGCGGCGGGGGTCATAAGCGCGCGTCCTGTTTATGCGAATGCAACTTGTCGGCCCTAAAGGCCAGGGCGACAGGAGACGCAATCATGAAGTTCATCGAGCTCAAATCGCGCGGCGGTAATTATCTGCTCGTCGCGGAAAATGTCGCCTGGCTGCGCGACTATGAGAACGGCCAGACGCAGGTCGGCATGGTCGGCGGCGCGCCGCTGCTGATCGTCGGCAAGATGGAGGATATCGCGAAGTCGATTCTGGAGCAGGCTAATAAGGCGGAGTAGGCGATCGGCTATTTATCATATCGTGCCAAATGCACGGAAATGTGCGGGAATATTACCAGTCTCGCCATTCATCCACTTCGTCAATCAAGCCCGAATGCTTGGCAAGGAAGGCAATCTCTTCGAGAGCCGCGCAGATGTCTTCTCGCTCCTCGGTTTCGATGACGCCGCCCGCTTCGTCATCCGCTTTGTTGAACCAAAGGACGCATTCTTTCAGAATTCGTCTTGCATCTGCCTTTCTCGGCTTTGGCCCGAGTTCTTGCAGTTGGTGACAAACCGCACGGATTTTGGCGCGCGCCGCAGCCGTAAATTCTTCTGGCGGAAAGGGAGGTGACGGCGACCAGCGCTCGAAAATCGGCTCCGTGAGGAGTTGCTCCCACGTCAGTTTAGAGAGCCGATTTTTATAGCGCTCCTCCACGGCTTTTCGCGCCGCGCCTTCTTTTTCTTTCTTTTGCCGCATCTCGTCTTCGAACGCAGTTCTGTCATTTGCCCAGCGCCATTCACCCTCAGCTGCATAGTTGATGAAGCGCGTGGAAGCTGTGCTTGATCCCACCGCATGAGCGAAGTTTTTCTCTGCTTCCATCAATTCGCGTCTGGACGGCTGATCGATACCGATTAGCCGCAGCTCTTTGAAATCATCGACGCTCCACCATTGTAGCAGTGTGCCAAAAATCGCTTCGCGACCGGTGTGTGCAAACCGGTGCTCCTTCAATATCTTTGCCTTACGAAACTCCGCCAAGGTGGGAGGCGATGGCCAGATTCCATCATAAACAGCGACAACTAGCTTATCGGCATTGGCGCCAATTATTTTGAATGCCGCATAGCGCCCTGTCTCGGAAGCCGCGAACTCCGAGAATGGCGATGTGAGCAACGAATAGACGTAACCGACGGCCGGAGGATCACCGACACTCAGTTTTGGCGGGGTCTCGGCTGGACGATCACCGACATCCAACTTTGGCGGGATCTCGGCTGGAGAGAATATCTTACGCAGATTGCCGAAGAGATTTCGCACCGAATATCACTCCACCGTCACCGACTTCGCCAGATTGCGGGGCTGATCCACATCGGTCCCCTTCGCCACCGCCACATGATAGGCGAGCAGTTGCACCGGCACCGCATAGACCAAAGGCGCAATCAGCGGATGCACCTTGGGCATTTCGATCGTCGCCATGCAGCCGTCGCCGGCTTCGGCGAGGCCTTCGGCATCGCTGATCAGCACGACCTTGCCGCCGCGTGCCATGACTTCCTGCATGTTGCTGACGGTCTTTTCGAACAAGGGGCCGCTCGGTGCGAGGACGATCACCGGGACCGCTTCGTCGATCAGCGCGATCGGGCCGTGCTTCATCTCGCCCGAGGCATAGCCTTCGGCGTGGATGTAGCTGATTTCCTTGAGCTTGAGCGCGCCTTCCATCGCGAGCGGATAATCGGGACCGCGGCCGAGGTAGAGCACGTCGCGCGCCGGGGCGACGAGGTGCGCCATCGCGGCGATTTCCTCGTCGTGGCTCAGCGCGGCGTTGAGCGCGGCGGGGGCTTCGATCAGGTGGCGGACGATATCGCGTTCCTCGGCAGCGCTGAGCTTGCCCTTCTTGAGCGCGAGGTGCGCCGCGAGCGCGGCGAGCACCGCGAGCTGGCAGGTAAAGGCCTTGGTCGACGCGACGCCGATTTCCGGCCCCGCGTGGGTCGGGAGCAGCAGGTCGGCTTCGCGCGCCATGCTGCTGGTCGGCACGTTGACGACGACCGCGATCGTCTGGCCGTTCGCCTTGCAATGGCGCAGCGCCGCGAGGGTGTCGGCGGTCTCGCCCGACTGCGAGATGAAGAGCGCGAGCCCGCCGGGCTGGAGCACGGGGTCGCGGTAGCGGAACTCCGAGGCGACATCGATGTCGACGGGCACGCGCGCGAAGGTTTCGAACCAATATTTGGCGACCATGCCGGCGTAGAAGCTGGTGCCGCAGGCGACGATGGTGATGCGGTCGATCGTGCTCAGGTCGAAGTCCATCTGCGGCAGCGCGACGGTCTGTTCGAGCGGGCGGATGTAGGAGGAGAGCGTCTGCGCGACGACGGTCGGCTGCTCGAAAATCTCCTTCTGCATGAAGTGGCGGTAATTGCCCTTCTCGATCGTCGCGGCGGTGACGCCCGAGGTGGTGATTTCGCGGGTCACCGGGTTGTTGTCGGCGTCGAAGATCTGCGCGCCCTCTCGCGTGATGACGACCCAGTCGCCTTCCTCGAGATAGGCGATCTTCTGCGTCAACGGCGCGAGCGCGAGCGCGTCGCTGCCAAGATAGGTCTCCCCCTCGCCATAGCCGACGACGAGCGGCGAGCCGAGCCGCGCGCCGATCAGCAGGTCGGGATGCTGGCGAAAGGCGATGGCGAGCGCGAAGGCACCGCGCAGCTGCGGGAGGACCGCCTGCACCGCCTCGGTCGGCGACTTGCCGGCCTCGACCTGCTCGCTGACGAGGTGGGCAACGACCTCGGTGTCGGTTTCGCTTTCGAAGCTGCGGCCGCGCGCCTGCAGCGCCTCGCGCAGCGGCTTGAAATTCTCGATGATGCCGTTGTGGACCAGCGCGACCTCGCCCGTCGCATGCGGGTGGGCGTTGCTGGTGGTCGGGGCGCCGTGGGTCGCCCAGCGGGTGTGCGCGATGCCGACGAGGCCCGGCGCGGGATTGCCCGCAAGCTCTTTCACCAGATTGCCGAGCTTGCCCTCGGCGCGGCGGCGGACGAGCTGGCCGCCCTCGACGGTGCAGACGCCCGCCGAATCATAGCCGCGATATTCCATGCGCTTGAGGCCATCGACGAGGCGATCCGCGACCTGGTCCTTGCCGACAATTCCGATAATTCCGCACATGTGGGTCTGGCTTTCGTTTAGAGCGTGTAGGGAACGCGAATACCCGGCATTGCTGCCGGAAACACCTTGATATTGCGTGTAACAAGAATGCGGCCGCTGATTTGCGCGGTCGCGAGCACGAGCGCGTCGCAGAGCGTCAGCCCCTTGCGCTCGGCGCGCAGCGCGGCGGCGCGGCGCGCGACGGCGTCGCCGACCTCCTCGACCGCGAAACAGCCGAGGAACGCCTCGACCGCCTTCACCGATATGGGGTCGGCGGCGGTCATCACCTCGGTCCAGCTGATCCGGCTGACGCTCTTGCGCCCCGCGCGGCGAATCTCGCTACGCGCGGCCTCGACGCCGTTCAAGGCGTCGATCAAAATGTCGCTGTCGAACTGCGCGTCGATCATTCGCGCTTGCCCCGCAAGCGGCGCTGATATCTGAGGCCGTCGCCGATATCGTCGCGCTCACGCCAGATGCCGAAGGCATTGTCGATGGCGTCTCCCGAGGCATCGGCGCGATAGGCGGCGACGGCGCGGCGGACGAGTTCGGCGCGCGAGACGCCTTGCTCGGCTGCGAGGCTATCGAGCCATTCGACGTCGGAGTCGGGAATGTCGGCAAGGAAGCGCATGAAGAAATGATATCATATCATGATATCACGTCAAGCCGTTGCTAGGTTTGGGCCTGCGATACCGGTGGAACGCTTAATCCCAGCTCTGACTGATAAGTGCGCAAAACCCACAAATTGCCCCAATAAGGCATTGTCAAACCTTGCTCATTCCACGCATCTCCCGACGCCTTCAGTCGGCTTGCATATTCCGCAGACTGAGAAGACGTGCAAATTGAATTCCATTCTTCAATTTGCTTAAGGATATACGCCATGGCCTCGACATCTTCCATGCCGATTAATTCGGGCACCTGAGAGGCCCGGAACTCTATATTGTCGCTTATGGCAAGCGAGGCCTTTGTCTCAGCTGTTCGGTCGCGCCACCTTTTCCACCAACCGAGCATCGCCACTTCCCCTTGCATTCTTGTTTTTCGCGCAGCGCGTGCTCCTTTGCAATGCCATCTACGACGCCCGCGCGAAATTCCGGTCGACATAGATCATCGCGAACTGCACCGGATCGGCGGGCGTGCTGTTCGCTTCCTCGAACCGCGCCTTGCCATCCTCCCAGATCTTGCGGACCTGCGCGGGCAAGTCCGGCGTGAACTTCATCTGCCGCGCGACGATTTGCGGCCAGCTTCCGGTCGTGCCGAAGCTCTTGTGCAATTGCGGCTCCATCGCCTTGCAATAGGCGGCGGTGGCGTCGTCGAGATGCCCGATCGCTTTCAGCACCCAGGCGTCGACGAAGCGCAGGAAGGGCTTGTCGGTGTAGCGGTCACTCAAATCGTCTTCTCCATCATCCATTCGTCCCGCAACAAGCCGTAGATCAGCGAATCGCGCACGCCGATATGCGTTTCCCACTCGCCGCGCAGACGGCCTTCGCGCTGGAAACCCAGGCGTTCGAGCAATCCGATCGAGCCGGGGTTTTCGGGATCGGTGTCGGCAAAGATACGGCGCAGTTTCATGTCCTCAAAACCATGATCGATCACTCGCGCCACCGCCTCGCGCGCGATACCGCTGCCCCACCGGTCGCGGCGCAGGATATAGCCGATTTCTTTCACATCGGGCTTGCCGTCGATCAGGATCACCCAGCCGAGCGCAACATCGTCGCCCGCGGTGATCGCCCAGCACAGAAAGCCCTGCCCCTCGGTCGCATTGCCTTTGACATAGGCCTCGGTCTCGGCGGGCGACGCGTGCGGCCCGCTCGACCACCAGGTCATCACCTCGGGGTCGGACAGCACCGGAAATAGCGCAGCGGCGTCGTCCTCGCGCAGCTGGCGCAGCACGAGGCGCGCGGTCGTGAGGGTCAGCGCGGGCATGGCGTTATTTCTTCTCCGCCGCTTTCTTCTTCCGCATCGCATCGTGGAAGCGGTCGGCCCAATTGGGTTTGACCAGTTGCTCGCCGCGCACCAGCCGCAGCTCGCCGTCGGCGACGTCGCGGGTCACCGCGCTGCCGGCGGCGACGATCGCGTCGCGGCCGATCTTCACCGGCGCGACGAGCGCGCTGTTCGATCCGATGAAGGCGTTCTCGCCGATCTCGGTCCGATATTTGAAATAGCCGTCGTAATTGCAGGTGATCGTCCCCGCGCCGATATTCGCGCCTGCGCCGACCGTCGCATCACCCAGATAGGTGAGATGGTTGGCCTTGGCGCCTTTGCCCAGCGTCGTTTTCTTCACTTCGACGAAATTGCCGACCTTCGCCTTCTCCTCCAGCACGGTGCCGGTGCGCAGCCGCGCGAAGGGGCCGACCTCGCAGCCGCTCGCGATGCTCGCACCCTCGATATGGCTGAAGCCGCGGATCGTCACATTGTCGGCGATCGTGACGCCGGGACCAAAGAAAACATGGGGCTCGATCGTCACGTCGCGGCCAAGTTCTGTATCCCAGGAGAACCAGACCGTGTCCGGCGCGCGCAGCGACGCGCCGCCCGCCATCGCCTCCTCGCGCTTGAAGTCCTGCCACTGCGCCTCGGCGGCGGCGAGTTCGGCGCGGCTGTTGATCCCGGCGACGTCGGCGGGGTCGGTCTTGACGACGGCGCAGTGCCGCCCGTCGGCGTTGGCGATGTTGACGATATCGACGAGGTAAAATTCCTTCGCCGCATTGTCGTCGGTGACGCGCGCGAGCAGCGCGAACAGATCGGCCGACCTGGCCGCCATCAGCCCCGAATTGCACAAAGTCACCGCGCGCTCGGGCTCGGTGGCGTCCTTGTGCTCGACCATCTTGGTGACGCGGTCGCCTTCCACGATCACGCGCCCATATTGCAGCGGATCGGCCGGCTCGAACGCCAGCACGACCACGGCGGGCGCGTCGGCTGCGGCGAGCCGGTCGATCATCGCCTGCATCGTCGCGGCGGGGACGAAGGGCACGTCGCCATAGAGGATCAGCACATCGCCATCGAAGCCGGTCAAGGCGCCCTCGGCCTGCTGCACGGCATGGCCGGTACCAAGCTGCGGGTCCTGCACCGCGAGGTCGGCGCTGCCGGCGAGCGCGGCTTCGAGCTGATCGGCCTTGTCGCCGACGACGACGACCTTCTTCGCGGGTCTCAGCGCATCGACGCTGGCCATCAGGTGGAGCAGCATCGGACGCCCGGCGATCGGGTGCAGCACCTTGTGCAGGTCGGACTTCATGCGGGTGCCCTTGCCCGCGGCGAGAATGACGGCAGCGATCGGATTGCTCATGGCCGCCGCCATGCCAGCAAATCATTGCGGTTTCCAGAACATCGCGCCATGCGCTCCTTCAAACTCCGTTCGCCCGAGCGAAGTCGAGACACCCATCGGTCGTAAGCGTCCGTGGGGCATCTCGACTTCGCTCGACACGAACGGGAATCGGGGTTCGCGTCATGTCATTTCCCTTCGCCATCATCGGCTTCGATCTCGACGGCACGTTGGTCGATACTGCGGGCGACCTCACCGCCGGGGTCAATCATGCGCTCAGCCTTGCCGCGCGCGCGCCGCTGACCGTCGAGCAGGTGCGGCCGATGATCGGGCTGGGCGGGCGGCATATGCTCGAACAGGGGCTGCGCGCCACCGGCGGCGTTCCGGGCGGCGATTTCGAGCGGCTGTTCCGCGAATTCCTGCGCCATTACGAAGCCAATATCGCCGTCCACAGCCGCCCCTTCCCCGGGCTGATCGAGGCGCTCGACCAGCTCGACGCGCTGGGCGTGAAGACCGCGGTGGTGACCAACAAGACCGAACGCCTCGCGCGTTTGCTGCTCGGCGACCTCGGGCTCGCCGATCGTTTCGCGACGATCATCGGCGGCGACACGCTGGAGCGCGAGAATGCCAAACCCTCCCCCGCCCCGATCCACGAAATGATCGCGCGCTGCGGCGGCGGGCGCACCGCCTTCGTCGGCGACAGCATCTATGACATGGAGGCCGCCAACGCCGCGGGGGTGACGAGCATCGCGGTGCGGTTCGGCTTTCCGAACCAGCCGGTCGAAACGCTTGGCGCCGACCATATTATCGATCATTACAACGCATTACTGCCTTTGTTGCGCGAGTTGGGGGATTCGCATGTCCAATCAGATATGGGACGAAGAGATTGAGCCGCCGGCGCCCAATCAGTGGGTGCGGCTGGGCGGAGTGCTCGCGGCCGCGGCGCTGATCGCGGCCATCGTGGGGATGCGGCCGTCGCAGGTCTCGCCGACCGGCGTGCTCGGGTACAGCCTGATGCAGACGGTGCTGCTTTCGGCGATCCTCTATTTCACCTGGATGCGCGATGGCCCGACCTGGCGTCCGATCGCGACCGCGGCCGGCCTGTTCGTCGTCATCATGCTGGTCAATCTGGACAAGGCCGACCGGCATGCCGTGGCGGTCAAGGCCGATATGGCGACCTTCGGCAAGCTGTATTTCGACGCCGGCGGCAGGCTGGTGGCGCCCCCCGACCCGTCGAGCCACGGTCCCTTTTCGCGGGCGACGATCAAGCTCGCCAAGGAAACCGAAAAGCTCAACGACGAATATATGCTTCAGTTGGACCAGTCCGGAATGCTGGCGCTGTTCGATGCCAACCGGATTCGCGTCAATCCCGGCATGGTCAAGAATTGCGGCGCGATCATCGCGGTCAAGTCGGACATCCCGAAATATAAGGCGCGGCACCTTGCCCTGATCGAAAAGGGGCGGCGCGATTTCGAAGACGTCGATGCGGAATCGGAGATGGTGGAGGCGGTTCTGCGCGGCATGGATAGCCGAATGCCGCAGGCGCGGTCGGACATCGAGCGAAGCTGGGACCTCAACGGCCAGCAGATCGAAGCCGCCCATGCCGCATGCCAGGTGCTGGCGCGCGGCAACTGGCATGCCCAGGGCACGGTCTTCGCCTTCACCTCGCGAAGCGACATGGCCGCATTCGACCGCCACAGCGACCGGCTCAACGCCCTTTCCGAGCAGCTCGAGACGATCGCGGACGCCGGACGACAACGGATGCGGGCCGCGCAAAAGGAGATGGCGCGCGGTCTCAAATAGCCGCGCGGCCCTTGCGCCATTTCGTCCACAAATGCCGCGCCAGCATCAGCGGCGGCATGCGCAGCCAGTGCGAGCGGATGTAGAAGATCTGTTGCAGCAGCGGATCGGTCGCCCGGCCCCAATCGTCACGCGCGAGCAGGCGGCGCTGGTATCGCTCGTCGCCGGGCTTGATCCGGTTCCAGCCCGACGGCAGCTGCGTCCCGTAAAGGTCGCGCGCCAGCCGCGCGGCGCGGTGGACCGGCTTTTCCAGCCCGTGCACCTCCGCCCGCGCGTCGAGCTTGCCCCAGAAACCGCGATCGGCGGCGGCGAATTCGGCGGTCAGCCTATGGAAATCCCACAGGTTGCGGAGGCCCCCCTGCAGGTCGCCGTCGGCGAGCATATGCGCGGCGCAGTGGCACGCCATGTCGGCGGGGTTGAGCACGCGAAAACCGCCCGGCGTCCGGATCGCGTCGCCGACCAATGCCAGCGCATCGGGCGTAATCCGGTGCGTGCGCGGAAGGATCGTGTGGTGGACGTCGATCATCCGGTCGCGGTCCTTGTGGATTAGCGGCGGCAGCTCGTGCATATGGTCGCGGTAATAGGCATCGTCATAGTCGTCCTGTTTCAGCCATTCCCATCCGTCGATCAGCGCCAGATTCTCGGCGCGGCCCAGGTCGTGCCAGGGCACGAGGATGTCGAGATCGCCGATCTGGCGCCCCGCGGCACAGGCGAGGCCCGCCGCCGCATAGGCGGTGCCCTTGAGCAGCACGAACTCGACCCCCGCCGGGTCGAGCGAACGGCGCGCCATTTCGGCCTCCCACAGCGCCTGCGCCTGCCCTACCGCGGCGGCGGCGCGCTGGTCGGCGAACAGGGCAGTGACCGAGGGGGGCAGCACCGCATCCTCGAGCCAACAGGCGAGCGTCGCCAGCAGCGCCTCTGCACGCGCGACGCTGATCACCCCGTCCCAGTCGCGCGGGGCCAGCGAGCCGGGGTCGCGCCGTCCTGCGAGCAGGTCGACGAGCGCTTCGACCGCGCTCATCGCACCGCCTCCGCCCATAGTTGCTCGACGATCGCCATGCCGCTCGCGCTTTCGGGATAGCCGATGGTGAAGGCGGGCGTCTCACGCACCAGCCGGGTCATCGCGGCGAACCCCGCCTCGCCGAGCGCGACATAGTTGGTCGATGCCTCGGTCAGCCGGACAAAGGCCTCGCCCTCGCCGATGCGCTCGATCGAAGGCGCACCGCCGAAGCGGGGGAAGAGCAGCAGCGCCGGGCGCGCGGGTTCGTGCATCGCGGCGATCGCGTCGGCACGCGGGATCAGGTGACGGATATCGCCCTTCGGCGTGCCCGCGAGCAACGGGCCGAACCGCGCCGCGTCGACGCGCGCTTCGACCTCGGCGATCGCCTCGTTCTTCAGGCTGACCGCGCGCGGAAAGGCGAGCGCGTCGCCGCTCTGCGGATCGATCAGTATGAACTCGTCGCCCATCAGCCGCCAGTCGCCCCCGCCCTCCTTCTCGCCGAGCAGCGCCGCGAGGGTCGATTTTCCCGAGCCCGACTCGCCCGACAGGATCACCGCGCGGCCGTCCTTCGCGACCGCGCTGGCGTGGAGCAGCATGTGCCGCCGCCAGCCGAGCGCGACCTGCAGGTTCATCCCCATTTCGGCGGCGAGCAATCCCATCGACAGCGGCAGCGGCAGCGCGTCGGGGACGATATAATCGCCGCCGATATGCACCGACGGGCGCAGCCAGCGCCGCCAGGGCCGCGCCGCGAACAAGCGCACCGTCGCGTCGGCGGGGCGGGCATCGTCGCGGGGATAGCCGGCATAGAGGGTCTTCAACGCGGCGATCGGTGCGGCCCAGTCGCTGCCGATACGGAACTGGACCGGGCCGACGGCGATGCGCGTGCAGTGCCTCACGCCGGTTCGACCAGCCCCATCGCCGCCAGTTCGGCCAGCCGTGCGGCGAGGATCGCGGTGGCATCGCCTTCGCCGTCGAGGTCGAAGCGGTCGGCGAGCCGCGCGGCGAGCGTCGCGGCGTTGCACGGGCTGCTGGCCAATGCCGTCAATATCTCGGGCATCGGCGCCACGACGAGGTGCGTCTGCATCGACCGCCGGTCGAAGATCGCGGTCAGTTCGCCCAATGGTTCGACCCGCAGCACCCCCGCCTCCGCTGCGCGATACCGGCGATCAGCCATAATCTTCGGCGGCGGCGGTCAGCTTGGCGAGGATCGCAAGCAGGGTCGCGCGCTCGGCGGCGCTGATGTTCGATTCGAGCCGCGCCTCGCTCGCCAGCGCGGCGGGAACGATCGCGTTGTAAAGCTCGCGCCCGGTCGCGGTGAGGTCGAGGTGATGCGATCGTCCGTCGGCCTCATGCGCCTGGCGGCCGATCAACTGGCGGTCGGCAAGCGCCTTGGCGGCACGGTTGACGGTGACCTTGTCCATGCGCGTCGCCTGCACCAGCTCGCGCTGGGTCTTGGGCGCCCCCTCGCCGAGTACCGCCATCAGTCGCCATTCGGGGATCTTGAGCCCGAAGCGGTTCTGATATTCGGCGGCGATCCGTTCCGACAGCGCGTTCGACGCGATCGAAAGGCGATAGGGCAGGAAATTGTCGAGGTTGAGGTTCTTTGCGGCCATGTCCCCGTTCTTATCGACAATCCCGGCGCTGTGAAGGCCGCAATTGCGCCAAATTCCTAGAAAGACGCGCGCGCACCGACCCAGAGCGTGCGCGGCGTCGCGCGTTCGACGACGCCCGACGCGGAGATCGCGGCGGGCACCAGTTCGTCGAACAGATTCTCGCCGCGTGCCTCGATGCTGACCGCCTTGTTCAGGCGCCAGGACAATCCGGCGTCGAGCGTCAGCGCGTCGCCCAGCACCAACAGCCCACGGTCATCCTCATTCTGCTTGCCGATATAGCGCAGCGTCGCGAAGCCGCCGAACGGCCCGTCGTCGTTGCTGCGCAACGACACGCTGCCGCCATGTTTCGCGATCTGCGCCGGGCGGCGACCGTCGAGCGTCGACGCCATGCCCGAGGCGTCGACCTTGGCATCGGTAAAGGCATAGGTCGCGCGCAAGGTCGCGGGGCCGATCCGCTGTTCGGCGCTGACCTCGATGCCCTTGCTGTCGATGGCGTCGAGATTCTGGCGCTGGTTGAGGTTCGGGGCGAGGGTGACATTGGCGATGGCGTTCGACAGATGGTTGGCGAAGAGGGTCGCCGACAGCTTCGTGCCGTCGCTCGCCCAGTCGACCCCGACCTCGCCGCCCCACAGACGTTCGGGTTCGAGCATCTCGTTCGCAGTCGTCACCTCGGCACCGACGCGGAACGGACGGTAGAGTTCGTTGAGCGTCGGCAGCCGCCAGCCGCGATAGGCCGCGGCGCGCAGCGACAGCGCGTCGGAGGTCCAGCGCACCCCGGCGCGGCCGCTGCCTTCCCAGCCCTGCCGCGCCGCGAAGCGCAGGTTGGTGATCGTCGAACCGCCGATATTGCGTTCGAGCCGGTATCCCTCGCCAAGCCACCAGCGATCGACGCGGCCGCTGAACGTCCAGAGCAGCCCGTCGCCGGCATCGCCCGCGGTCCATTCGGCAAAGGCGCCGACGGTATCGCCGCTGCCGCCGGCGATCCGGTGGCGGCCCGGCGTGACGCCGCTGAAAAAGAAATCCTCTTCGGTGCGGCCGGTGGTGCGGCGCCAGTCGGTGCCGATGCGCAGCGGGTTGTCGCCGCCGATCGCCGGCCGCAGCTCGAAGCGCGCGCCGAGTCCGGTCGCGGGGACGCGCTGAAAGAGCGCGGGCGCAACGCTGTTCCGACCCGCCGCGACGCTGGCGAAGCCGCTGTCGAAATCGCGGACCTGGACATAGGCAAGCGCGAGCCATTGCGTCGCGCCCACGGGATCATGGACGACGCGCAGGCTCGCATCGACGCCGTCGGTCTTGCTCGTCGTGAAGTCGGTGCCGCGGTCGCGCCGGTCCGAAAAACCGCGCAGGCTCGCCTCGATCCGGCTGTTGGCGCCCGCGTCGAAGCGCAGGCGCAGGCCGAGCCCGCCCTGTTCATAGGGCGCTGCACGATCGACCGTGCCGCGCTGCCCTTCCGCGACGGGGATGAAACCGTCGCCGCGACCGTAACGGCCATCGACCGCGACCTGCCCGCCGCCCAGCTTGCCGCCGACGCTGGCCGAGGCGTCCCAGCTGTCGCGGCTGCCATAGGCCGCGCTCGCGGTGACGCCGTCGGTCATCGTCGAATAGAGGCCGATCGTTCCCGCGAGCGCGCCCGGGCCGTCGGCGCCGCTGCCGCCGCCGCGCGCAATGACGATGCCGCCAAGGTTGATCGCGTCATAAGCGCTCCACGGCACCCAGCCGCCGAAGGGATCGGCCTGCGGCACCCCGTCGAGCGTCACCAGCACGCGCGCCGACGCGTTGCCGCCGAGCCCGCGCAGCGTCACGCCCTGGCTGGTCGGATGGGCGCTGCGGCCGTCGCTGCGGCGGAACTGGACGATGCCGGCTTCGTCGCGGAGGCGGTTCTCGATGCGCGTGCCGAAGCCGGGTTGGAGGTCGCGGAGGACAGCGGTCGTCTGCACCGAGTCACCGCCCGATGGCCGCAGCGATCCAGCGCCGGTGACGACGATCTCCTCCGCCGGAATCGGAGCCGTCATTTGAAGGACGACTGCGGTATCGCTGTCATCGACCGCTTCGTGCCCCATCGCCGCCGCCGGCATCGCCAGCAGCGCCACCCCCGTCAGCAGCCGGATCATACGGGCTTGACCGCGTCGGGATGGGCCTTCTGAAACGCTTCGAGTTCCATGCAGGCAGCGTCGATCTCGGTCAGCCGCGGGAATGCGTCGAGCGGCACCTCGAAGCGCCGCGCGTTGTACATCTGCGGCACCAAACAGCAGTCGGCGATGCTCGGCGTGGCGCCGCCAAGGTACGTCCCCTCGCCCGCCATGGCTTCCAAAGCTTCAAACCCCTGCGCGATCCAGGTGGCGATCCAGCGGTCCTTGGTCGTCTCGTTGAGGCCGAGGTCGCGGGTCAGATATTTGAGCACGCGCAGGTTGTTGAGCGGGTGGATGTCGCTCGCCACCACCTGCGCCTGCGCCAGCGCGACCGCGCGCGGCATTGCTTCCTCCGGAATCAGCCGCGGCTCGGGGAAGGCGCGGTCGAGCCAGTCGATAATCGCCAGGCTCTGGATGATCGTCTCGCCATCGGCGATCAGCAGCGGCACAAAGCCCTGCGCATTGAGTTCAAGATAGGCGTCGCTGCGCTGCTCGCCCGCGATCAGGCTGACCTCGACGCGCTCGTAAGCGAGCCCTTTCAGTTTGAGCGCGATGCGGACGCGATAGCTCGCCGAGGAGCGGAAATAATCGTGGAGGACGAGCTTTGTCATGGCGCGTCTAATGCGATGCTTTCGGCATCTCCGCAATCCATTGCCGCAGCAGGGCCGCGCCCTCCTTGTGCACCGTCGAGCGTCCGACTTCGGGCATCGCGATGCCGGCGTCGGTGCTTTCGAGGCGATAGATCATATAGCTGTGGTCGGGATCGCCCGGCGCGATCGCGAAATCCATGCCGCCGCTGCCGCGTCCCGCCGCGGTCGGGCGTTTGCCGATGCCGTAATTGACCGTCGTCGGATCGTCGGTCCAGCGCAGGAACAGCCCGCTGTTCGACGCGCTGCCCACCGGATTGTGGCAATGCGCGCAATTGACATCGAGATAGGCGCGGGCGCGGTCCGCGACGCTGCCCGATTTGGGGTCGTCCCATTGCGGCATCACCGGTTTCAGCGCCGCAGGCTTGTCGAAGGTGATACCACGCCAATAGTCGGTCGCGCCCGCCGGCAGTATAAAATTCCGCGCCTTGGGTCCGATCGGCACGATCTCGCCCGACAGGCTGTGGCATTCCTTGCACTGGTTCTTGTTCGGCACCGCGTAGCGGATGTCATGTGTTTCGCCGTCGGGACTCTTAAAGCTTACCGCCACGCGGCGCCCGCCCAGCGCCAGCGTCGCATCCTTGCCGTCGGCATCCCAGATATAGGGGAGCGCGACCCAGCCTTCGGGGCGATGGATCAGCAGCCGCGTCTCGACCGGGCGTCCGCCATTGACGTCGGGCCAGCCAAAGCTTTTGACGATGATGCTGCCGACCGGAAAGGCGATGCCGCCATCGGCGGCGACCGAGGCTTTCCGGCCTTTCGGAATCCAGAACATCCGGTGCTTCTCGGTATAGTCCGAGAACAGCGCGGTGCGCAGCGTATAGGGCGTCAACGATTCGAGCGGCTGCGACGAGTCCGGCCAGAACAGCCGGAACGCCGACAATTTGGGCGGCAGGACGCTGCCCTCGATCACCGACTGATCGGGTTCGGGCACCGGGATAACAACCGCCGAACTGCCACTCGCGCACAGCAATGCCGCCGCCAGCGCGGCGAAAACGCGCTTCACTTGACCTTCGCCTCCATCGCTTCGGGCAGCGTGATCCCCGGCAGTGCCGCGGGCGGCGTGCCCTTCGACAGGTCGGCGGGCGCGGGCTTCGCCTGGTCGCGCGGCGTTGCGACGTCGGGCAGGTTCAGCGACAGTACCCCGACCTTGTCGAGCACGATCACATCCTCGCCCGCGCCGTCCCACAGGACGGGCGGGATTGCGCCGCCGAAGGCCGCCGCGATCTGCGCCCCGCCGTCGAACGCCGGGGCATAGCCCGCCTTGCCATGCACATTGTCGCGCACGACGATCTGACGCGGCAACGGCTGGTATTTCGGGTCCTTATGCTCGTAGCGATAGCCGACGATCATGACGTTCGCGGTGCCGTTCTGGTCGAAGTCGTTGTCGAAAATCTCGACATGGCGGTTCGCCATGATCAACACCCCGGTTCCGGTCGGAACGCTCGCGACGATATTGCCCTTCGGCGCGAAATTGGGCGTGCTGTTGTCGTTCACGTCATTGTCGAACACGCGGACATTGTGCCCGCCCTGCATCGGCAGGCTGGGCAGGTCGAACACCAATATACCGCCGGTGTTCTTCGTTGCGATATTGTCGTGGACGTCGGCGTCGTAGCTGTTTTCGATCTCGATCCCCGCGACATTCTCGGTCGCGATCGAATCGCGGACGACGATATTCTTCGACTGGCCAACATAGATGCCCGCGTCCGACGCGCCGCGGACGTAGACGCTGTCGATCAGTACATCGCTGCTTTCGACCGGATAGATGCCATAGGCGCCGTTGGTTTCCTTTGGTCCCGCGGTCCATTCGACGCGCAGCTTGTGATAGACGATGCGGTCGGCGCCCTTCGACTTGATCCCGTCGCCCTTGCTGTTGAGTACAGCAAAATTGGTAAGAAAAACATCGTCGCTGGTGACCAGCAGCCCCTCGCCCGCGCCCTGCTGGCCCGTGAAGTCGAGGATCGATCCGCCCTCGCCCGTCCCCGCGCCGCGGATCGTGACGTTCGCCACGTCGAGCGACAGGCCATCGGTCAGGTGCCAAGTTCCCGCGCCGAGTTCGACGACATCGCCGGGCTGCGCAACGATCAGCGCCTCCTGGAGTTTCTCATTCGCGTCGGCCGCGCCCGCTTCGATCTTGATCGTCCTGGCCTGTGTCGGCACCGCGACCATCAGCGCGGCAACCAGCGGCAAGGCCAAATAATGGAATCGCATCAGACTCTCCCTTGTTTTTTGCCAGCATGGTGCAAGACTGCGCGTATGCCAAGCCATGTTGCTGACATGGATGTAGCTAGGGTCAGGGTCGCAACCCCGCCCGCACCGGGGAGAAGAAATTGAAGCATCTTATCATCGCGGCGACCGCCGTGTTCGTCGCCGCATCGCCGGCGTCAGCGGTTGCGCCGCAATCGATTACCGGCCGCTGGGCCACCGACGACGGCAAGGCGATCGTCGACATCTATGCCTGCGGCGCCAAGCTGTGCGGCAAGGTCCACAAATTGCTGATCGCCCAGCCCGCCGGCGGCCAGCGCGACGAACGCAATCCCGACAAGGCGAAGCGCGCGCGCCAGGTATCGGGTCTGCAAATCTACTGGGACCTCGCCGCCGACGGCAATGCGTGGAAGGGCCAAGGCTACAGCCCTGAGGACGGCCGCTATTATAAGGCACATCTCACCGCGAAGGGCGGCAAGATGACGATGAAGGGCTGCGTCAGCGTCTTTTGCAGGACGGTGACCTGGACGAAGATGGGGTGAAGACTGATCCTCCCTGTCGCGCAGCGATGGGGAGGTGGCAGCGCGCAGCGCTGACGGAGGGGCCGACGCCGTCAGGCGTCGGTGCGGCGCCGCGGCCCCTCCACCATTCGCTTCGCGAACGGTCCCCCTCCCCATGGCTTCGCCACAGGGAGGATCAGTTCAGGGCGTATCGCCCAAAATCCAGTCCACCCCTGCCGCGACATGGATGCGCGTGGTGTCATAGACCGGCAGCACATTGGCATCGGGATCGACGAGCATCACCAGTTCGGTGCTGGCGAGCACCAGCGCCTGGACATCCTGTTTCGCGATGTCGGTGATGAAGGTCTTCATCGTGCGGCGCGAATTTTCGGTGACCTTGCCCTGCATCAGCTCGTCATAGATGATGTTGTCGATCGCCTCGGCGCGTTCGGCATCGTAGGGCGCGAGTGTCAGTCCGTAGCGCACCAGATTCTGGCGGAACCATGGCTCGGTCATCACATTGCGGGTGCCGATGACCGCCGCAGACTTGATTCCGTCGGCCTTTAATTTCTCGCCCGCCTCATCGACGATATGAATCAGCGGAATCGACAGCGCGCCCTCGATATCCTTGGCGATCCGGTGCATCGAATTGGCCGCGATCATCAGCGCGGTCGCGCCCGCGGCCTGGAGCCGCAGCGCCGAGGAGATCAGCACGAACTTCGCATGGTCCCATTGTTCGGGGGTCGTCAGCCGCGACAGCTCGCAATAGTTGAGGCTTTCGAGGATGATCGGTGCCGAACAGGCGGTGCCGAGGCGCTTCTGCACGCCCTTGTTGAGGTGGCGGTAATAGAGCTCGGTCGATGCCCAGCTGATGCCGCCGATCAGGCCGATTTTGCGCATAAGGTCCCTCTAAAACACGTCGCCCCCGCGTAGGCGGGGGCCGCTGGCAGTCTGGAGCTGCCGTCATAGCGGCCCCTGCTTCGCAGGGGCGACGATTCTTGTCTAGTGCCCGCTGCCGCTCAGCGCCTTGACGATGTCGTCGGCCATCTTCTTGGCATCGCCGAGCAGCATCATCGTCTGGTCCATATAGAAAACGTCATTGTCGACGCCGGCATAGCCGACCCCGCCCATCGAACGCTTCACGAACAGCACGGTCTTGGCATTGGCGACATCGAGGATCGGCATGCCATAGATCGGCGACGTCTTGTCGGTCTTCGCGGCCGGGTTGGTCACGTCGTTCGCGCCAATGACGAAAGCGACGTCGCATTGCGCGAATTCGCCGTTGATGTCCTCGAGCTCGAAGACTTCGTCATAGGGCACATTCGCCTCGGCCAGCAGCACGTTCATATGGCCCGGCATGCGTCCCGCGACCGGATGGATCGCATATTTGACGTTGACGCCTTCCTTCTTGAGCTGGTCGCCCATCTCGCGCAGCGCGTGCTGCGCCTGCGCCACCGCCATGCCGTAGCCGGGGACGATGATGACATTCTCGGCCTGGCTCATCAGGAAGGCCGCATCCTCGGCGCTGCCCGGTTTCCACGGCCGCTGTTCCTTCGATCCGCCGGCACTCGCCGCCGCATCCTCGCCGCCGAAGCCGCCGGCGATCACGCTGATGAAACTGCGGTTCATCGCGCGGCACATGATGTACGACAGGATCGCGCCCGACGAGCCCACCAGCGCGCCGGTGATGATCATCGCAGTGTTGCCGAGCGTGAAGCCCATCGCCGCTGCCGCCCAGCCCGAATAGCTGTTGAGCATCGACACCACGACCGGCATGTCGGCGCCGCCGATCGGGATGATCAGCAGGAAACCGATCACGAAGCTGAGGCCGGTGATCGTCCAGAACACCCAGGGCGACTGGTCCTGCGTGAAATAGGCGGTCAGGCCGACGATCGCGGCGAGCGTGCCAAGGTTGATGATGTGCCGTCCCGGCAGCATGATCGGCGAACCCGACATATTGCCGTTGAGCTTGAGGAAGGCGATAACCGAGCCCGAGAAGGTGATCGCACCGATCGCGATGCCGAGCCCCATTTCGATGCGGCTGACGACATGGATCTGCCCCGCCGCATCGGCAATGCCGAAAGCGAGCGGGTTGAGATAGGCCGCCGCCGCGACCGCGACCGCCGCCAGGCCGACGAGGCTGTGGAACGCCGCGACGAGTTGCGGCATCGCGGTCATCGCGATGCGGCGTGCCATGACGATGCCGATCACGGCACCGATAGCGATCGCGACGAGAATCTCGATCAGGCCGACGGTGTCGAGGGTGAAGGCCCAGCTGTCATGCCCGGTGCTCACCCGCGTTCCCGGCGCATGCGTCAGCAGCGTCGTGACGACCGCGATGAGCATGCCGGCCATGCCGAAACGGTTGCCGCTTTGCGCGGTCGCGGGGCTCGAAAGCCCGCGCAGCGCGAGGATGAAGAGCACGCCCGACACCAGATAGGCGACGGCGGCCCAGGGATTCACCGCGAGGCCATGACCGCCGGTCGCGGCGGAGAGGATCGATTGCACGTCCATCTCAGCGCACCTTCTTCTTGTACATCGCCAGCATGCGCGCGGTGACCGCGAAGCCGCCGAAAATGTTGATGCTGGCCATCACGACAGCGGCGAGGCCGAGCCATTTCGAGGTCGCCGAACCGGCGGCCGCGCTGGCGATCAACGCCCCGACGATGATGACCGACGAAATGGCGTTGGTCACGCTCATCAACGGCGTGTGCAGCGCCGGGGTCACCGACCAGACGACGAAATAACCGACGAAGCACGCCAAGACGAAAATCGAAAAAATACCGATGAAATCCACGGCGAGCTCCCCTGCTGATTCCGCGAGCGCACCTCTTGCCGCGCCGTCGCCACCCTGTCGACTCCTAAGACGCGCAAAAAGACGGGCCCGCAATCGCCGGGTGGCGAATTGCGGGCCCGTGCGGCAATTAAATGTCGCGGGCGATCAGCTCGCGGGGGTCGCTTCCGCAGGCGCCGCGGCATCGGCTGCGGGCGCTGCGGCGTCGGCCGCAGGCGCGGCGGGCGGCGTGATCGTCGGGATCAGCACCCCGTTCAGCACATGGACCATGCCGTTCGACTGCGCGACGTCGGACCGGGTGATATAGCCCGAGCTGCCTTGCGTGCCGTCGACCTTGATATTGCCCTGCACCTCGGTGAACGAGATCTCCTGGCCCGCGACGGTGGTCAGCTTCGCGGTGCCGCCACCGGCCTTGATCTTCTTGTACAGATCCTCGGCGGTGATCTGGCCGGGCACGACATGATAGGTCAGGACCTGCTCCAGCGCCCATTTGTTGGCGGGGGCCATCAGATAGTCGGTCATCGGCTGCGGAACCGCGGCGAAAGCTGCGTCGGTCGGCGCAAAGACGGTGTAGGGGCCGGCGCCGTTGAGCGTGTCGGCAAGTCCGGCGGCCGAAATCGCCTGCGCCAGCGTCGTCAGATCGGGGGTGTTGGCGGCGGCCTGCGCGACGGTCGTGTCGGGCGCGGCTTCGGCGGCCACTTCGTCGGCCCAGGCATGGGCAGGAACGGCAAGCGCGGTGGTCAAGGCAAGAAGGGGGGCAACAAGAAACTTGGCACGCAACATCAGACATTTCTCCGGATAAGGAAAGGACGGGGTCAAACCCTCGGCCCCATCCTAAGCAAGAACATTGTCATGAAAAGGCCATAATCGGCCATTTTCTATCAATTTTCCCACGAACCGTGCTTCGCTGGCGATAGTCCGCCAAGGGAAACAGGCCCGCGGCGCCGTCCAGACGGCATCGCGGACCCGATTCGTCGGCATCGCGGTCGGCGCCTCAAGCCTACATCTTCGGCGTCAGCACCCCGTCGACGACATGGATCACCCCGTTCGACTGGTTGACGTCGGCCTGCGTCACCGTCGCCTTGCTGCCGTCGGCACCGGTCAGGGTGATGACATTGCCCGCCATCGTCGCGGTCAGATCCTGCCCGTTTACGGTCTTGAGCACCGCCTTGCCGCCGCCGGCGGTAATCTTGGCGGCGAGATCGGCTGCGGTCAGCTTGCCGGCGACGACATGATATTTCAGCACGTCGGCAAGCACGCTTTTCTGTGCCGGACGCATCAGGCCGTCGAGCGTCGCCTTCGGCACCTTGGCAAAGGCGTCGTCGGTCGGCGCGAAGACGGTGAACGGACCCGCGCCCTTCAGCGTGTCGACCAGTCCGGCCTGCGTCACCGCGGCGACGAGCGTCTTGTGGATCGGCGAGGCGATCGCATTGTCGACGATCGTCTTGGTCGGGAACATTTCGGCGCCGCCGACCATCGGGTTGGTGCTCGGCGCCATGGTATCGGCGGGCACCGCGTCGCCTTCGGCGACGGTCGTGGTTTCGGTGGCGGGCGGCGCGTCGGTCTTGCTGCAAGCCGAAAGGCCGAGCGCGGCGACCATGGCCGCCGTCGTCAGATAGCTGATTTTCATGACATCATCTCCAGAGATCGGGGGGATGTCCCCCTCTCCCTGCATGACTCCCACGGCGACAGGATCGTTCCAGCGGGTCGCTCGTTTGCGACGAATGGAGTGCGGGTCACGCGACGCGTGGCGGCACAAATTGCCCGGCTACGCTTGGCCTAGCAAGCGAAGCGAACCTTGCTGTCCGTGGTCAAGGGGCCGGCGCTACGAGACCGCCGCGCACGAAGACCATCTTGTGCGGATCGCGGATCATGCGGATGTTCAATCGCCCGTCGGCCAAAAGGGCGAAGCCATATTCGCCGCCCACGAACTCCACCGTCTGCTCGGTCGCCATCGGCTCGATCTTCGGACCATTGGTCAGGCAAGTATAGCCGAGGCCGATACAGTAGGTCAGCCTGCCGCCGACATAACGCAGCGCATACACCGTCCAGGGTTCAAGGTCGTCGACCTGTTCAGGGGTAAGGCGCGTCGCCGCAATCGGTCCGATAGGATAGATGTCATCGCGCTGGATATTGCCGTGATATTCGCTCCAGATCGTGGCGACGCTGCTCCGGAACCATGAATCGAGCACACCGTCCCGGTCGTAATCGATCAGGCAAACCGACGCCTTGCCACCGCCGAAAAGGCCGGCGGTGACCGACAGACCCTGCTGACACGCGATGAAATAACTGCTCGTCGCAATGGACAGCGGCAGGCCCTTTTCGAGGACCGCCTTGGTTTTCGGAATGGCAACCGGTGCATCAAGCACGACCGCGCCTGCGGGCACGGCCTTGCCGACGAACCAGGCGTCCTTCTTGTCTATCGTGTGCGTCCGCTCGGCGGGGTCCCCGGGGACCAGCAACGTATCAAATCCATAACGGATCGACCCGGCGTCGGCCTCTTTGGCATCCGCCGAAGACGTCGCAATTGCCAGCGCCAGTGTCGCGACGCACGCGTAGCGCCGCATCACCCCAGCAAACGCTCGTGCACCACCTTGCCGCCCTGTGTCAGCCGCACCGCGGTGCCGATTTCCTCGTCGAGCACCGGCTTGCCCGCTTCCTTGTCCCAGAAGGCCGAGAGGAAGTTGAAGAGGTTGCGGCTGAACAGCGCGCTGGTATCGGCGGGCATCAGCGCCGCGATATTCTTCGCGCCGATCACGGTGACACCGTGGATCTTCTTCGCCTCGCCCGAGACCGCACCCTCGACATTGCCGCCGCTTTCGGCCGCCATGTCGACGATCACGCTGCCGGCGCGCATCGTCGCGAGTTGCGCGTCCGAAATCAGCCGCGGCGCAGGGCGCCCCGGGATCAGCGCGGTGGTGATGACGATGTCCTGCTTGGCGATGTGCGACGAGACCAGCTCGGCCTGCGCCGCCTTATATTCGTCGGACATTTCGGTGGCATAGCCGCCCGCGCCCTCGCCCTCGATGCCGGCGACGGCCTCGACGAAGATCGGCTTGGCGCCGAGCGACATGATCTGTTCCTTGGTCGCCGAACGTACGTCGGTCGCGCTGACCTGCGCGCCCAGACGGCGCGCGGTGGCGATCGCTTGCAGCCCCGCCACGCCGACGCCCATCACGAACGCCTTGGCGGCGCTGACGGTGCCCGCGGCGGTCATCATCATCGGAAACGCACGGCCATAGGCGTTCGCCGCCATCAGGACCGCCTTATAGCCCGCGAGATTCGCCTGGCTGGACAGGATATCCATCGACTGCGCGCGCGTGATGCGCGGCATGAACTCCATCGCCAGCGCCTCGATACCGAGCTTGGCATAGGCATCGACACGCTCGCGCTCGCCGAACGGGTTGAGCCCCGCCGCCAGCCAGGCGCCGTCGGCCATCCCCGTCAGCCCCTTGGGATCGGGTCCCTGGATGGCGAGGACGATGTTCGCGCCCTTCAGCACATCGGCGCGCGATCCGACCGTCGCGCCCGCGGCGCTATAATCGGCATCGGCGATCGACGCGCTGTCGCCCGCCCCCGATTCGACGGCAAGTTCCGCACCCAAGCCAATGAATTTCTTCACGGTTTCCGGAGTGGCGGCGACGCGGCTCTCGCCGGGGGCGAGTTCCTTCAGGACAGCGATACGCATGCGCGAAGCCCGGTCAAGAGATCAGGAGGACGACGAGGACGACGACGATCGCGGTGATGATCGACCCGACCTTGAACAGGCTGATGAAACCCGAATAGGTGTCTTCCGCTGCCTTCATTTCCTGCTGTGCCATGGCTTTTTCCCCTTTGTCGCTGCCGGACGCCGAGCGGGCGCGCCGCGCCCGGCCCGGAATCGGCCTTCGCGCCGGTCTTAGCCATGCCTCCCGCGATGCTCAATAGATGGTTTCGCGATAAGTCGCCCGCCGCAAAAGCCCGACGCGCTTAATCGCCCTTTTACCCCTTTCGCGTAGATCGGCGGTTCGACGCGGAACAGGTGGCAGAAAACTGCCGCCCAATGGGGGCATATTCACACCGATGGCAAGCGCGCGCGACACCCGAATGGTGATGATCGTCGACAGCGAACCGGCGCAACAGCGCTTCCTGTCGGCGCTCGTGTCGCGTGGCGGCTGGCGCAGCGTGATCGCCGGCGACACCGACACCGCGCTCGCCAAGCTCGGCACCCAGGAAGGCATGGCGCTCGACGCGGTGCTTGTCGATCAGGGCACGCCGGGCATGGAGATCGCCGAATTCGTCGCCGAACTGCGCCGTTGGCGCCCCGCGCTGCCGCTGATCGTCATCACGATGCGCAACGGGGTCGAGGTCGCGGTCAGCGCGATGCGCGCCGGGGCAAGCGATTTCGTCCAGAAACCGATCGCCCCCGATCGATTGCTCAACGCGCTCGACCGCATCACCGCGACCAGCGGCCCGCAAGCCGAGCTCCGCCCGCTCACCGAAAAGCTGCGCGCGCCGCTGGCGTTCGAGGAAATCATCGGGTCGAGTCCCAATTTCCGCAGCGCGCTCGCGATCGCCGCCAAGGCGGCGCGCGCGCGCGTGCCGGTGATGATCAACGGCAAGCCCGGCACCGGCAAGGAAGTCTTCGCCCGCGCGATCCACAGCGCCAGCCCGCGCGCCCGCGGCGGGCTGGTGATGGTCGATTGCTCGGCGGTGTCGCCGGGGCTGATCGGATCGGGGCTGTTCGGCCACGAACGCGGCGCCTTTCCCGGCGCCTTCGACCGCCAGGTCGGCCGGCTGGTGCAGGCCGACGCGGGCAGCATCATCATCGACCATGTCGAGTGCATCCCGCTCGAGACGCAGGCGAAGCTGGTCGAATTCCTCAACACCGGCGAAGTCCAGATGATCGGCGGCAGCATCCGCCAGAGCGTCGATGTGCGCATCATCGCGACCAGCGCCAGCCCGCTCGACAAGCTGATCGAGGCCGGTCATTTCCGCGAAGACCTGTTCTATGCGCTGTCAAGCGCGCAGTTCACCCTGCCCTCTTTGTCCGAGCGCCGCGGCGACGTCGGCCCGCTCGCACGCCACCTGCTCGCGCGCATCGGCGGCCTGCCGGGCATGGGGCCGATCGGGGTCACCGACGACGCGCTGCGCCTGCTCGCCGCCTATGCCTGGCCGGGCAATGTCCGCCAGTTGCAGGACGTGCTGTTCCGCGCCGCGGTCGGCAGCACCACCGATGTGCTCACCAGCGCCGATTTCCAGGCGCTCGAGGCCACGCTCGCCGGCGGCAGCATGGTCGGCCAGGGCGAGGTCGCGATCAACGGCGAAGCGATCGGCGTCACTCTCTATCTGCCCGACGGCAATCTTCGGCCGCTCGAGGAAATCGAAGCCGACGTCATCCGCCTCGCGATCGGCCACTACCGCGGCCGGATGAGCGAAGTCGCGCGAAGGCTGGGGATCGGGCGCTCGACGCTGTACCGCAAGCTCAGCGATCTCGGGATCGATACCGCCGCCTGAAGGACTTCAGGCCGCCGAAATCGCCTGTTCGATCTGCGCGGTGTCGGCGTTGGTCAATGTCTTAGCGATTTCACCAATCAGTCGTTTTTCCAGTTCGCCGTGATAATGGCCGCGCATGACTCCCAGCGTATGCGGGTCGGCAACGATCAGCAATTTTTCGATATCATTGTCGAGCACACGCTTGTTGAGCAATGCCGCAACTCCCGCCGCGTGGCCGCGTTCGTCCAGATCGCGGACCTCGGGGCTGGCGCCGCTGCGGTTGGAGGTTTCGACCTCGGGGCTCACAGCATCGACGAGGTTAATGATGGCGGCGTCGCCATCGTTGCGGAACAGGACAAACCGTTCGCCGTCTGCGACGGCGACATGCGCGCCATGGGGCAGCTGCATAAAAATCTCCTTGGGAATAGCGCCGCCAGAACGGGGGAGCTTCACAAAAGAGACGCACGGGAAGAGGATTGGGTTGCGCACGATGCGGCGCGCCGTGGCGCTCAGGCGGTCAGCGCGGAATCCCTGAGCCCGCGCCATATGCGCAGCGCCTGCCGGTTCTCGGCGATGTCGTGGACGCGCAGCAATTGCGCGCCCTGCGTCGCCGCCTGATAATGCAGCGCCACCGTGCCGCCGAGCCGCTGGTCGGCGGGCGCTTCATTGTCGAGCGCGCCGATCATCCGCTTGCGGCTCGCGCCGAACAGGATTGGGCAGCCAAGGCTGTGGAACAGCGCGAGGCCGTTGATCAGCGCCAGATTGTCGCCGATGCCCTTGCCGAAACCGAGTCCCGGATCGACGACGATCTTCGCGGGGTCGACCCCCGCCGCGATGCACGCCGCGACGCGCTCGGCGAGCAGGTCATAGACGTCGAACAAGACATGGTCGTAATCGCCGCCCTCATGTGGGTCGCTCTTCGCCGCGGGCGCGTGCATCAGCACGACCGGGCAGCCCGCCTTGACGACGACCTCCATCGCGCGGTCGTCGTAACGCAGCGCCGACACATCGTTGACGATCGTCGCGCCGGCGGCCAGCGCCGCCTCCATCACCGCCGCCTTGCGCGTGTCGATCGACACCGCGACGCCGCCCTTGGCCAGCCCCGCAACGGTCGCCTGCACCCGCTCGATCTCGTCGCCTTCCCAGACGAGCGGCGCGCCGGGGCGGGTCGACTCCCCGCCGACGTCGATGATCGCCGCGCCCGCCGACGCCATCGCGAAGCCCGCGTCGATCGCCGCCGCGCTGTCGACATGTTTGCCGCCGTCGGAAAAGCTGTCGGGGGTGATGTTGAGGATGCCCATCAGCTGCGGCTCGTTCAGCCGCACGATGCGTTCGCCAAGCTGCAGCGCCCCGCGCGGACGCAGCACGCCGGCGCGCTGGGCGGCGGCCATGGCAACAAGATGGTCGGGCATCGCCGCGACCCAGTCGGCGAGTTCGGGCACGGTGACGATCGCCGATTTGACCACACCCGCGTCGCGCAGGCTGATGTGCCAGGCGGCGAACCAGATCATTGAGTCGGCGACACGAAGGCAGGCGTCGTCGAGTTCGTGCGGGCGGTCGACGAAGCAGGCCGGGCGGCAATAGAGCCGCGCGTCGGATGAGGCGTTGCCGAGGTCGGGCTTGGTCAGTGGTTGGAACATGCCTCTTCCCCAAAACACGTCGCCCCCCGCGAAGGCGGGGGCCGCTAGAAATGCAGCGCAAGGTTGCCAGCGGCCCCCGCCTTCGCGGGGGCGACGGCCTTTTACGCCTCGTTCGCCAGCAGCCAGTCCTGCCGCACCACATCGATCACCCGCAATTGCTTGCCGTCGTCGACATGCCAGAAGGTCCAGCCGTTGCAACTCGGGGCGCCTTGGACCCCGGCGCCGACCTTGTGGATCGACCCCGCAGGCTGGCCGGCGCAATCGAGGCTGCCGTCGACGCGCACGGTCGCTTTCCAGCGGCGCTTGCTGTCGGTCAGCACCGACCCCGGCGCGATCATGCCGCATTCGACCAGCGTGCCAAAGGCGACGCGCGTCGCCGCCTTGGGCGCCATCATCGTCTTCACCGCGCTCTCGTCGAGCGGCAGCGCCATTTCGATGCGCTCCTTCGCCGCGGCGATATAATCATCCTCGCGCTCGATCCCGATATAATGGCGACCCAGGCGCTTCGCGACCGCGCCCGTCGTGCCGGTCCCGAAAAAGGGATCGAGGATCACGTCGCCGGGGTTCGAACAGGCGAGCAGAATCCGGTAAAGCAGCGCCTCGGGCTTCTGGGTCGGATGGACCTTGTGCCCGCCCTTCTTCAGCCGCTCCTGCCCCGCGCAGATCGGGATCAGCCAGTCGCTGCGCATCTGCAATTCGTCGTTCAGCGTCTTCATCGCGCGATAGTTGAACGTATATTTCGCCTTCTCGCCCATCGAGGCCCAGATCAGCGTCTCATGCGCGTTGGTGAAGCGCGTGCCCTTAAAATTGGGCATCGGGTTCGCCTTGCGCCACACGACGTCGTTGAGGATCCAGTACCCGCGATCCTGCAGCGCGGCGCCGACGCGGAAGATATTGTGATAGCTGCCGATCACCCAGATGCTGCCGCCGGGTTTCAGGATGCGCTTCGCCTCGGCGAGCCAGGCGTGGGTGAAGCGGTCATAGGTCGCGAGGCTGTCGAACTTGTCCCATTCGTCGTTGACCGCGTCGACCTGGCTGCCGTCGGGGCGATGCAGGTCGCCGCCAAGCTGTAGATTATACGGCGGGTCGGCGAAGATCATGTCGACCGACGCGGCGGGCAGGCTGCGCATCATCTCGACGCAATCGCCCTGCAGGATGCTGTCGAGCGGCAGGTCGGCCGGGACGGCCTTCGGCGCGCGTTGCTTCGCTGCGGGCATCTTCACCCGTTCCATCACACCCATGTTTCGCCCCTGTCCCGCATAAAAAGAAGGCCCTGATGAGTCCGGCGGAGTCCGCCGTCAAGCCCGGGATTCTAGGGATTCCGGGTGTCATAAAGGTTAACGCCATGGGAACGAAACGAGTCCCACACACCATATGGAGTCTTGGCCGAATCGGAGACTCAACGGGTGGTGGTGTGGCGAAGAGGACTCACTCCCCAAAATAATTTCGCCGGACGGGCTGCGGAACCGCTACCAGCGGTTCCAGACCTTCTCGGCGAAGCCCGGCAGGTCGCGAACGGTCATCGCAGTGCCGTCGTCGAGGATCACGCGCCCCGAAAACCAGCCGAAGACCTGATCCTGCTCAGTCCGAACCATCCCGGCATCGACCTTGGCCCAGCGATTGACGGCGGGAGCGAAGTCGAGTTCGAACCGCCCGTCATTGCTCGAAAAGCGCCAGTTTCCGCTGTCGGGCGGGCCTTCGGGCATGTGGAATGTCACCTCGTCGAGCTTGTGCGCGCGGCCGTCGACGAAGAGCATATTCTCGCTCGCCGCCGCGGTGTCGCCGAAACCATAGCCGATGTTGAAACCGAAGCGCCGACCGTCGACCAGCCCCGATGCCGACCCCCAGTACCAGACATTGTCATAGGTCCAGACACCGCGCCCCCAATCGAGCACCGCAAACGCATTTTCGGACAGGAAATCATGAGATTCTCTGCCGATCTTAACGCGCCCTCGCGCCGGCATGCAGTTGATCTTCTGATTATAGTAAAAGGCATGCGGATCGTCGGCGAAGGGGGTCGCGATCACCATCCGGTCCATCGCGGGCTGGTCGAGCCAGATCTCGCCCGACAATCCGCGTCCATCGGCGAAGCCCGGCGCATGGACGGTCAGCCGCCGTCCCCCGGCCTCGTGCCGGAACGCGAGTTCCATCCCGTCCGCCGCCTGCACGATATCGCCGCGGTCGGCGCTGGCCGGCAAGGCCATGCGCCCCATCGGTTCGGGGATCAGCACGCCGTGATTGACGAAGCTCCCGGCCCGCAAATCCATCCACGACACCCCCAGAAAGCCGGCATAGGCGTTGTCCGCGACGGTCAGCGCCAGCGCCAGATCGGCGTTCATGACGCAATAATAGTCCCATTCCTTGATCCGCACCGCTTCGGCGGCGATCGCGGCACGATCGTACCGGCGCACCTCGCGCGTGGCATAGCCGGGATCGATCAGCCGTCCCGCATCATCGTGCAGCGGCCCCTCGCCCATCATATGCTGGCCCATCGCATCTCCCCCATTCCGCGCGGTCTTGGCCGCCTATATCCCCGGATCGACCCCGGTCAGATCCACCGATCGTTCCCACAATTCGCGCGCCAGCTTCGGATCGCGCGCGGTCCGGGTCGCGCGCGCCGGGCCCGAGCGCCCCGATATCTCGCCCAGCCCCTGCGGCCCCAGATAGTCGCCGCCCTGGACATGCGCGCCGGTCGCCGCCTGCAGGGTCGGCCAGGCGCCCTGCGCGGCGCTGTTGAAGAAGGGCGCCGCCAGCGGTGTCATCGTGCGCAGCGGCAACGGCAAATGCCGCGTTAACTCGGTCAGCGCGACCCCGGGATGACACCCGATCGCCTGCGTCGAGCGCCCCGCGGCGCTGAGCCGCCGGTCGAGTTCGAACATATGGAGCAGGTTCGCGAGCTTGCTCGCCTGATAGCGTTGCCAGTTGTGATAGCTGCGGCTCGCCGAGAGGTCGCTGAAATCGATTTCGCCGCCCTTGTGCGCGATGCTGCCGGTGATGACGATACGGTCGTCGACATGGGGGTGGATCAGTCCCGTCAACGCGAAAGTGCCGAGGTGGTTGACCCCGAACTGCAGCTCAAACCCCTGTTTGGTCAGCGTCTTGGGCGGGATCATCACCCCCGCATTGTTGACCAGCACGTCGATCCGCGGTCCCGCCAGCACCGCTTCCGCCGCCTCGCGCACCTGGTCGAGGTCGGCGAGGTCGAGCGGCTGGAACGACAATTCGGCCGCCGGCACGTCGGCGCGGATGCGATCGATCGCCGCCGCCGCCTTGCCCGCGTCGCGGCAGGCGAGGATGACATGCGCGCCGCGCGCCGCCAGCACCCGCGACACCTCGAAACCCAGCCCGGCATTGGCACCGGTGACAAGGAAGCTTCGGCCCGTTTGCGCGCCGACGTCGTCGGCCGTGAAACCCTTGCTCATCGCCGTCTCCCCTTTACGGATTTGCGGTCAGACCAGCTGCAATTGAGCGACCGGGGCAAAACTGGTCCGATGGAGCGGCGTGGGACCATGCTGACGTAGCGCCGCGAGATGACGGGCGGTACCATAACCCATGTTGGTTTCCCAGCCAAAGCCGGGGAAGTCGCGCGCCGCCGCGATCATGAAGCGGTCGCGATGTTCCTTGGCGAGGATGCTCGCCGCCGAAATGCACGGATGCGTCGCGTCGCCGCCGATGATCGCGCGCGCGGTGTAGCGCCAGCGCGGCAGGCGGTTGCCGTCGACGAGCACCTCGGCGGGTTCGATCCCGAGCGCCTCGACCGCGCGGGTCATGGCGAGGAAGGTCGCCTGCAATATGTTGATCGCGTCGATCTCGGCGACGCTCGCCTCGCCGATGCCCCAGCGGCAGCGCGCCTTGATCTCGATCTCGAGTTCGGCGCGGCGTTTGGCGCTGAGTTTCTTGCTGTCGTCGAGCCCGGCGATGCCGCCGTCGCAGAGCAAGACCGCCGCCGCGACGACGGGACCGGCGAGCGGTCCGCGCCCGGCTTCGTCGACGCCGACGATCACACCCGCCACGGCGGATATCTCCGATATTCGCCCGCCTGGTACAGGCACAGCCGGTTCCCCGCCGGATCGCTCAGCCGCGCCTCGCGCCAGCCCCATTCCTCGTCCGCCGGCATCTGTTCGAACTGCACCCCGCGCCGCGCCAGATAGGCGACCCAGGCGTCGAGCGCGCCGCTTTCCAGATAGGTCGCCGCGCCGCCTGCTTCGCCGTCGGCGACGTGGATCGACAAGGTCACGCCGTTGATCGCCTCGAAACGCGCATAGCCATTGTCCGGGCTGTCGACGATCTGCGTCAGCCCCATCTGTTTGTAAAAGGCAACCGACGCCGCATAATCCTTCGCCGGCAAGGTGATCTGGTTGAGCGCCGGGCCGGTGAACAGCCCGTCGTTGCGCACCAGTTGCTGCCCCATCGGGCCGTGCCCCTGCCCCAACCCCGGCGCGTCGAGCAGCGCCAGCCGCACGAAATCGCGCGCGCGCGCGACCGCGGGTTCGAGCGGCATGCCCTGCGCCAGTCCGGTCGCGATCGCGCTCGCCAGCGTGCAGCCGGTGCCGTGGGTGCTGCGGGTGTCGATCCGCGGCGCTTCCCACAGCGCGATCGTGCCATGGCCGGTGACCAGCCGGTCGATGACCGTCTCGCCCCCGCCATGGCCACCCTTGGCGAGCACCGCGGCCTCGACCTTTTGCGCATAGGCGACCGCTTCGGCCTCGACCGTGTCGGCGGTGATCGCCGCACATCCGCGCAGCGCGGCGAGCTCGGGCCAGTTCGGCGTCACGACGGTGCTCAGATTCGCGAGCAGTTCCATCGCGTCGATCGTCTTGGGATCGGCGAGCATCGCACCGCTGGTCGCGACCATGACGGGATCGAAGACGAAGGATTCGCCGTAAACGCCCGAGATCAGTTCCTCGGCGACCGCCATCGCGGTGTCGGCGCTGCCGAGCATCCCGATCTTGACCGCATCGACCCCGATGTCCTCGGCAACGCAGCGCATCTGCTGCACCACCATCTCGGTCGGGATGGCATGGACGCCCTCGACCCCCAGCGTGTTCTGCGCCGTGACCGCGGTGATCGCGGTCATCACATGGCCGCCGAGCATCGTGACCGTCTTGATATCGGCCTGAATCCCCGCGCCGCCCCCGCTGTCAGAGCCGGCGATGATCAGGACGCGTGCGGTCAAACCTTGTACTTCCGCACCGTCGAGCCCGGGTACTTCGCAAGGATCGCGCCCTCGCGCAGCGGCCGGTCGAGCAGGTCGCCGCCGCAATTGGGGCATTGCTCGTCCAACCGGTCGGCACAATTGGCGCAAAAGGTGCATTCCATCGAACAGATGAAGGCGCCGTGCATGTTCGCGGGCAGGTCCTTGCCGCACTTTTCGCAATCGGGTCGCATTTCCAACATTAACTTACTGCCTTTCTGACTGCGTCGCAGATACTGTCGACGACGCTTTCTACCTGAGATGCGTCATCGCCTTCGGCCATGACGCGGATGAGGGGTTCGGTGCCCGAGGCGCGGATGACGAGGCGCCCGCGCCCGGCGAGCGCGGCCTCGCCGTCGGCGATCGCGGCTTTGACATGAGCATCGTCGAGCGGCTCGCCCTTCGAGAACCGGACATTTTTGAGCAACTGCGGCACCGCATCGAACTGGTGGAGCAATTCGCTCGCGGGCTTGCCCGACGCGACGAGTTCGGCGAGCACCTGAAGCCCCGCCAGCGTGCCGTCGCCGGTCGTCGCATGGTCGGACAAGATCATATGCCCCGACTGTTCGCCGCCGACGTTGAACCCGCCCGATTTCATGCGTTCGAGCACATACCGGTCGCCGACCTTGGTCCGCTCGAGCGTCAGGCCCTGGCCTTCGAGAAACCGTTCGAGTCCGAGGTTCGACATCACCGTCGCGACGACCCCGCCGCCCTTCAACCGTCCCTGCCGCGCCCAGCTCGCGCCGATCAGCGCCATGATCTGGTCGCCATCGACGATCGCGCCCTTTTCGTCGACGACGATCAGCCGGTCGGCATCGCCATCGAGCGCGATGCCGATGTCGGCGCCGCTCGCGACGACGGTTTCCTGCAGCAGGCCGGGCGCGGTCGATCCGCATTTGTCGTTGATGTTGATGCCGTTGGGGGTGACCCCGATCGCGACGACATCGGCGCCGAGTTCCCAGAACACCGTCGGCGCGCTGTTGTACGCGGCGCCATTGGCGCAATCGAGCACGATCTTCAGCCCGTCGAGGCGCACCGATTCGGGCAGGCTCTGTTTCACCGCATGGATATAGCGCCCGCGCGCGTCGTCGATGCGCTTCGCGCGGCCGATCTGTGCGGGCTCGGCGAGCCTGGGTTCGCTGGCGAGCAACAGCTCGATCTGCGCCTCGTCGGCGTCGGACAATTTATAGCCGTCGGGGCCGAATAATTTGATCCCATTGTCGTAAAACGGATTGTGGCTCGCCGACAGCATGACGCCGAGGTCGGCGCGCATCGAGCGGGTCAGCATCGCAATGGCGGGAGTGGGCATCGGCCCCACCTGCACGACGTCCATGCCGACGCTGGTGAACCCCGCGACGAGCGCATTTTCGAGCATATAGCCCGAAAGCCGCGTGTCCTTGCCGATCACCACCCGATGCTTGTGGTCGCCGCGCAGGAAATGCGCGCCCGCCGCCATGCCGACGCGCATCGCGACCTCGACCGTCATCGGGATCTGGTTGGTCAGGCCGCGGATGCCATCGGTTCCGAAAAACTTGCGCATACCACCTCTGCTACCTAAGCCGGGATGAAGACAGAGCCTGCCCCGGCGTTCCTGGGATGGCCCTAGGTTACGCCGTTTTGCTTGGCAAGCTGGCCAGCGTTCCTTTGGGGGATTTGAACTTGAAATCGGCATGGATCATCCTTGGGGCGCTCGTCGCCGGCATGCTGCTCGGGATCGCGGTCGAGGGCGTTTCGCTCGCCGCGGCGACCGCCTCGCTGCCCTTTATCGAACCGATCGGCCTGCTGTGGCTCAACGCGCTCAAGATGACGATCGTGCCGCTGGTCGTGGCGCTCTTGATCACCGGCATCACCGCGACCGCCGACGCCGCGCGCGCGGGCCGGCTCGCGGCGCGCTCGGTGATGATCTTTCTTGCCGCGATCTTCCTGTCGGGGACGATGTCGCTGTTGATGACGCCACTGCTGCTGCGGCTCTTTCCGCTCTCGGCCGGGGCCGCCGAAGCGCTGCGTCACGGGCTTGGCGGCACGGCAACCGCCGGACCGTCGCCGACCTTCGGCGATTTCCTGCTCTCGCTGATCCCGACCAACCCGATCGCTGCGGCGGCCGAAACCGCGATCCTGCCGCTCATCGTCTTCACGACGATTTTCGCCTTCGCGATCACCAAACTCGAACCGGTGCAGCGCGCGACGCTGTCGGGGCTGTTCAAGGCGCTGGGCGACGCGATGCTGATCGTCATCGGCTGGGTGCTCGCGCTCGCGCCGATCGGGGTCTTCGCCCTGGGCTATGCGCTCGCGGTCAAGGCCGGGGTCGCGGCGTTCGGCGGGCTCATCCATTATGTGCTGATCCTGATGGGCATCGGTGTCTGCTGCTTGATCCTCGGGCTCTTGCTCGCCTGGCTCGTCGTCGGCATTTCACTGCCGCGTTTCGTCCGCGCGATGGTGCCGACCCTCGCGGTCGCGATCAGCACCCAAAGCTCGCTCGCCAGCCTGCCCGCGATGCTCAAATCCTCCGAAGAACTCGGCGTCGATCCCAAAAAGGCCGATGTCGTGCTGCCGCTCGCGGTCGCGCTGTTCCGCTTCACCAGCCCGGCGATGAACCTCGCGGTCGTCGTCTATGTCGCCTGGCTGTTCGGTATCCAGCTCACGCCGTGGGAGATGGCGGTCGGGCTGGGGGTCGCGATGGCGGCGGCGCTGAGTTCGGTCAGCCTGCCCGGGTCGATCAGCTTCGTGACCTCGATCGCCCCGATCGCGGTGTCGATGGGGGTGCCCGTCGCGCCGCTGGGGCTGCTCGTCGCGGTCGAGACCTTTCCCGACATCTTCCGGACGCTCGGCAATGTTATCGGCGACGTCGCCGCGACGAAATATGCGGCCGACGGCATCGACGACGACACGAAATCAGCAGGAGAGACGCCATGAAATATCGCAAGCTCGGCCACGGCCTCGAAGTGTCCGCCATCGGCATCGGCTGCATGCCGATGATCAAGGGCGGCAATATCCTCTATGGCGAGGCCGCCGACCTCGACGAATCGACCGCGACGATCCACCGCGCGATCGACCTTGGCGTCACCTTCTTCGACACCGCACAAATCTATGGCCCGTTTTCGAACGAGGAACTGCTGGGCGCGGCGATCAAGGGCAAGCGCGAGGGCCTCGTCATCGCGACCAAGTTCGGCTTCAAATTCGACGGCAACCAGATCGTCGGGGTCGACGGCTCGCCCGCCAACGCCCGCGCCGCGTGCGAAGGCTCGCTCCAGCGGCTCGGCATCGACACGATCGACCTTTTCTATCAGCACCGCGTCGATCCCGCGATCCCGATCGAGGAGGTGGTCGGCGGGATGATGGACCTGGTCAACGAAGGCAAGGTCCGCCACATTGCGCTGTCCGAGGCCGGCCCCGAGACGATCCGCCGCGCCGCCAAGGCCGCGCCGATCACCGCGCTGCAGAGCGAATATTCGATCTGGGAACGCGACGTCGAGGCGGAAATCCTGACCGCGTGCCGCGAAAATGGCATCGGCTTCGTCCCTTATTCGCCGCTCGGCCGCGGTTTCCTCGCGGGCGCGGTGCGCAGCCGCGACGAGTTGCCCGAGAAGGACTGGCGCCGGGGCGACCCGCGCTACAGCGAGGAAAACTTCCCCGCCAACCTCGCGATCGTCGACGCGATCGGCGCGGTCGCCGACAAGCATGGCGCCTCGAAAGCCCAGGTCGCGCTCGCCTGGCTGCTCGCGCAGGGCGACGACATCGTCCCGATCCCCGGCACCAAGCGCCGCGTCACGATGGAGGACAGCGTCGCCGCCGCCGAGCTGACGCTCACCCCCGACGACCTCGCCGCGATCGCAGCGGCGGCGCCGATGGGCGGCACCAGCGGCCCGCGCTACGGCGAACAGGGCATGCGGATGGTGCGGCTCTAGGAAAGGTCGGCATCGACCTCGCGCTGGTCCTGCACCAGCGCGAGGAGGTCGGCGAACATCTTGGCGAGGCCGGTGTCGGCATAAGCGTCGGCGCACGCCGCGCCTGCCTCGGCGATCCCGTCGGCGCCATCGGGCATCCGGCGCTTGACGAAGGCCATCGCCGCCATGAAGCCTTCGAGCATCACCTGCTCGGCGGCTTCGGCGTCGAGCGGCGGGTCGAGATGCGGGGCGAGTCCCAGCATCGTCAACGCCGACTGAAACAGCGGCGTTAGCAACTCGTGGGAAATCTCCCGGTCATAGATCGGCGCGACCGCGGCCACCGCGGCGCGAAACGCCGCGAAGGCACCCGCAATATCGCGCCGTTCGAGCAGCATCTGTCCCATCGTCGCCAGTTGCGGGGCGTTTCGCGCATGATCCATCGCGACATTGCGGATCGCCGCCGCGACATCGGCGCGCGCGGCATCGTTGAGCAGGCGCGCCTCGGCCTGCTTCAGCAGGCCCAGCGCCTCGGCGAGGTCATCGCTCGCGGGCTCCTCGCGCTGTCGCATCACGCGCGCGCGGACGGTCAACGCCGTCGCCAGATCTCTCAGCCACGCCACGCGCGGTGCCTCGGCAACCAGCGCGCGCATGATCGCGACGCTCTCGTCGCTTGCCGCCAGCGCCGCATCGGCATCGCTCGTTCGCGTCCGGTCGGCGCGGCTGTTCAGCGCCGCCGACAGGTCGCGCCGCGCGTCGCCGTCGCCCCGCTCGACCAGCTTTCGCGCGATAACCTCCGCCTCGGCAAGGCTCGCCTCGATCGTCGGCCGGCGCGCCGCCTGCGCGCGCATTCGGGCGCGAACATCCCCCGCCGACTGCATCGACCGGCGATTGCGCGCCATCAACATATGCCCGCGCAGCGACAGCGTTGCACCGCGCCGGTAATCCGCTTCGTCGTCGGTCAGCACAGCCTGGTCCCGCGCCCAGCCGATGATGTCGAGCAACAGGTCGATCCGTTCGTCGGCCTTGGCATAGGATCCGGTCATGTCGTCGTCCCCCGCCGTCAAGGTCAGCACATCCTGAATTCCATCGACGATCGCCCGCGACGGTTCGGTCGACAGCGCATCGCGATACAGGGCGATGGCCTCTTCGAAACAGGCGGCCGCCGCGTCGAACTCGCCTGCACCGCCGTGGACCACGCCGCGGCCCTTCAACCAGATCGCCAGTTCGTACCGCCCCTGCGCCGACCTTTCGTCCGCCTTGCGCAGCGCGGCAATACGCAGGTCGGCGAGGCGTGCGATCGTCGCTTTCCGGTCGAACAGCCGGGCGTTCGTCACCGCCGTCACCAGCGGTTCGTGCGGCATCGCCGCGATCGTCGCCGCCTGCTCGGCATCGTCGCCTGCCGCGATCGCGGCGAAAAACCGGTCGAGCAGCGCGCGGATCGCCTCGGGCTCATCACTCGCCGCCATGCGCGTGGCCGCTGCTGTCGCGACGAGGCGGCGCGCGGCGGCGTCGCCAGCCTCCTCCACAAGCCTGAGCGCCACCGACGCCGCCGCGTCGCGCGTCGCACCATACGCGCCCGGATCGTCCAGCATCGTCTGGATCGCCGGGATCAGCGCCGCCTTCACCGCCGCCTCGTCGTGCAGCCCCTTGATGTTGCGCCGCAACTGCGCCGCCGCCTGAAGGAACAGGCGCTCGGTAAAGCTGCCGACCGCGCCCCCGCTCTCGAATGCCATGACGCTGAACGGGTCCTGCCCGCGTAGCAGCGGTTCGCCGAGGTCGTGGCCGAGCAGTGACCGCCCCGCCGCCTCGACCACCTCGCGGACCACCTGCATGCCCTGCACGCTGGCCAGCGCCAGCGCCTCGCGGACCTCGGGCGCCACCTGCGCCGAGGTCAGCCGCGCCAGCACCACCTCGTGCACGCGCTGCGAGCGCGACAGCGCTTCGGCCAGCCCCTCGGCGGTGAGCGCGCGCGCCGGATCGAAATCGTCGAACAGCCGCGGCTCGCCGCGCAGATAGGCGATGATCTGTTCCAGAAAGCGCGGATTGCCGTCGACCGCGTCCAGCAGTGCGCTGCGCTGGTCGGCGGGCAGGCCCGGCAAGGCGGTCCGCAGCGCGGGATCGAGATCGTTCAGCTTTGCCAGCCGGATCTCGTGATAATTTTCGCTGTTGAGATAACCGCCGAATATCCCCGAGATCGGCCCCGGCTCGTCGCTGCCGCCATGGCGCGCATGATGGACCAGCGTCGCGACCGACCGGCCGCCGCGATCGCCTTCGAGCGTCCATTCGGTCTGCCAGTGCGTCATCACGATCATCACCGGCCAGCGCTGCGTCATCGCGGCATGGGTCAGCCGCTCGACGAAGCGCAGCAGGCCCGGATCGGCGGCGGCGAATTGCGCATCATCGATCAGGATCATCGCCGGCACCCGCGCATAGCCTAGCCGCGCGGCGGGGTTCAGCACCTGTTCGAGGTCGGCGAGCAGCGCATCGACGCGGTTCTTCACCAGCGTGTCCCCCGCCAAGGCCTGCGCCGCGCCCTTGCCGATCTCGCCCTGCAGCAGCTTGACCGAATCGAGGAAGGCGCCGCCGACCGACAAGATCGTGTCGACCTGCAACGCGCCGGCCAGCGCATCGACGCCGGCCCCCGCCCAGATTTTTGCCAGCGAAACGCCGGTGCCCGCCATGCGGGCGCGCATCGACATCGCGACGAGGTGCGGCGCGAGGAAGCGATCATGGAGCGCGACGCTGTCGCCGCCCTCGGCCTGCGCCGCGATGCCCCACCACAGGAACGGTATCGGCCGGTCGAAGCGGCATTGGTCAGGCGGAAAATTCAGATGCAGGCGATCGGACACAAGGCCCGCGGGATCGGGCCAATAGCCCGGCTGATCGGTGAGGCCCGCGATTTGCCGGCGCAGGAATTCGAGCGCCAGCCGCGTCTTGCCCACCCCCGGCTCGGCGGCGAGCAGCACCAGCTGCGGCTGCGGGGCATCCGCATTCGACGCCAGTCGCCAACATTCGCCGAGGGTAGCCAGCTCGACCTCGCGGCCGCAAAAAGACAGGTCGGTGGTCATCGTCGCAGCGCCCCATTCCGCTTGGTCAGGGCTGTACTTTCAACGCCTTCACCGCCTCCGTCAACTGGTCGACCTTCTCGTGCAGCCGCATGATCTCCAGCTCGGCGCGCAGGTTGATTTCATAGTCCAGCCCGGCCGCGATGCGATCCTTCGCCGCCGCCCGGTTCTGGCTCATCATGATGATCGGCGCCTGCACCGCCGCCAGCGTCGACAGCATCAGGTTCAGGAAAATGAACGGATAGGGGTCGAACGCCATCCCCCAACGCGCCAGCACGTCCGAATTGAGCAGCATCCAGCCGAGCAGCACGGCGGTGAACAGGATGATGAAACCCCACGACCCGCCGACCGCCGCGACCTTGTCGGATAGCCGCGCGCCGAACGTGGCCTCGGCATCGTCGAGGTCGGCGGCATCGCGGCTGATCAGCTGGCGGTTGGCGATCGCCGCGATCACCCGGCATTCGTCGGGGTCGAGGTCCGCATAGGGCCGCCCGAGCAATCGCAGCGAGAGGTCCGAAAGATGCGCCTCGCCGTTCATCCGATCATCCCACCCAGCGCCAGATGCCGGCGACCATGTAACCAAGCGCGCCATGCGCCCAGGTCGCGACGATCCACAGGAGGATGCCGCCGAACAGCGCGTGCGGCCGCGGGATCGTGTCGATCCACGACCCGCGCCCGCGGAGCTGCCTCGCAAACGGCACGAAGCTCGTCCGCGCCGCCCAGTGGCGCCAGGCATCGCCCATCAGCCGCGCCTTCTTGACGTCCTGCCCCGCCGACCCGGCAAGCGCGAGAAAGGTGATGATCGCCGACAGGACGATCTGCCCCGGCGTCGGCATCACCAGCGCATGCGCCAGCGCCCACAAAGTGAAGCCCCACATCATCGGGTGGCGCGTGATCGCGAACACCCCACGCGGTGCGCCCTGCGCCGCCGCGGCGGCGTTCGGAGCCGGCAGCGCCGGATTGCCGATCAGCGAGCCCATGAACAATATGCTCGCGAACAGCACCAGCGCCGACGCGAGCATCCACAGGCCGTCGCCGACCGCCCACAGCGGCGGCTCGGGCGGCATGCCGCGCCACGCCTGCACCAGCAGGACGAAGGTCGCGATCGCGACGACCGAATAGACGATCAGGAACGCCCGTTCGCCCATCCGTCCCGCCAGCGGCGCGCGCAGCGGGTGCGACAGGGCAAAATGGGTGCCGACGAACAGCGCGCCGGTGGTGATCAACAGCGTCATCGGTTGCATGGAGTTCTCCTCTCCGTTTCCCCGGTCCGCCGCTTAGTCATCAGGCGCGGGCGATTACCTGTCGTAAGCCTTCGGCAGATTGCCTTCCTGCGGCGTCAGGTAACGGTCGCGCAGGCGATCCTGCCTGGTCACCAGCGACTGCGCCTTGCCATCGATCCACACGGCGGTCGGGCGGCTGCCCAGTTCGAGCGGATCATTGTCCCAGATCACGACGTCGCCGACGCGGCCCGCACGGAGCGAGCCGATGCTGGCGTCCATGCCGACCGCGCGCGCCGGGACGCTGCTGATCGAGGCGAAGGCCTGGTCCCAGTTCAGCCCGCTGGCGCCCGGCAATCTGGTCAGCCCTACGAGGTTGCCGGCATATTGCGTCGCATAGCCCATTTTGTGCGCGTCGTCGTCGTCGAACACCCCGACCGACACCGGCACCCCGGCGGCGAAGAGCCGTCCGGCGTTGGATTGCGTCGCGCCGAGCTGTTCGAAACTGCCCGGCAGGTCGGTCAGCGGCGATACCAGCACCGGCACCCGCGCCGCGGCGATGTCGTTCGCGACCAGCCAGCCCTCGGTCGCGCCGACCAGCACCAGCTTTAATGCCGGAAACTCGGTCTTCAGCTTGAGCACGTTGAGGATGTCGGTCGCGCGGTCGACGCGCACAAACAGCGGCGTCGTCCCGTCGATCACGCGCACCAGCGCATCGGCGTCGGCGCGCTGGATCAGCGCGTCGCTGCCCCATTCGGCGAGCGTCGCGGGATTGCGCGCATAGCTGCGCGCCGCGAGCAATTGTTCGCGGAACAGCAGGAACAGCGCGGCGCGGCTGCCGCCGGCCTTTGCCGATCCATCCTCGCCGAACGCGACATATTGCAGCGCGCGGGGCTTGGTCACCATGTCATTGTCGTCGGCGAGGTCGACCACCGCGCCCTGCCCGGCGAACAAATTGCCGCTCGATCCCGGCGCGACGATCGCGCGGGTGACGCCATTGGCGCGGTTGACCGCGATCGGCGATCCCATCGGATTGAGCGCCGGGGCGATGTCGAGCCCCGCCGAGAACCGCGACTTGTTCGCCGACCGGTCGTTGGTGCCGCTGACGGCATCGACCTCGGTCAGCCCGACGCGGCTGAACGCCGCGACGATGCCGGGGGTGACCCAGCGGCCGCCCGCATCGACGCGTTCGATACCCGCGGGCACGGCGACGCCGGCGCCCGCCGCGACGACCTTGCCGCCGCGCACGACGACGGTGCCGCCCTCGATCGGGGCGCTGCCGTCGCCGATGACGAGCTTGGCATTGGTGATCGCGACATCCTGCGCCGCGACGGGAGCCGCGATCAGCGCGGCGGCGGAAAGGAGGAGCGCGCGCATCATTTCACGTCTCCTTCGCCCGGCTGGCCGAGCTCGAAATCGCTCACCGGCCGCAATTTTGGGTTCATCGCGTCATACATCATCGCGCCGTCGATCCACACTTTCTCAGGCCGGGTATAGGCGCTGAACGGATTGCCGTTCCACAGCACGACGTCGGCCATCTTGCCGGGCTTCAAACTGCCCGTCTTGTCGCCGATGCCCAGCGCCTTGGCGGGATTGTACGACAGCCAGGTCCAGGCCTGTTCGTCGCTGATCTGCATGCCCATGCGGCGGCCCGAGGCGAGCGCCTTCGCCGCTTCCTGGTTCAGCCGCTGGATCTGGTTGGCATCGTCCGAATGGACGATCGTGCAAGCACCCGCTTTGTACACGAGCGGAATATTCTCGGGCACGCTGTCATAGGCTTCCATCTTGAAGCCCCACCAGTCGGCCCACATCGCCGAGCAGATGCCCTCTTTCGCGAGGATATCGGCGATCTTGTAGCTTTCGACCGCGTGGTGGAAGGTCGACACCTTATAGCCGAATTCCTTCGACATATCGATCACCAGCGCCATTTCGTCGGCGCGGTAGCAATGGTTGTGGACGAGGATCTCGCCCGACAGCACGCCGGCGAGCGTTTCCATCGCGAGATCGCGGTCGACGACCTTCCCCTCGTCCATCTTCTTCTTATAGGCGGCCGCCTTCTGCCAGGTCGCGCGATTGACCGCGAAATTGCCCATGCGGGTCGAGGGCATCCGCCCCTTGCTGCCATAGACGCGCTTCGGATTCTCGCCGCACGCCATTTTCAGGCCATAGGGCGCGCCGGGGAATTTCATCCCCTGCACGGTGCGCGACGGCACATTCTTGAGCGTGATCGAGCGCCCGCCCATCAGGTTCGCGCTGCCCGGCAGGATCTGGAGCGACGTCACGCCGCCGTTCGCCAGCGCGCGGCTGAACCCCGGGTCCTGCGGCCAGACGCTATGTTCGGACCAGACTTCGGGGGTGGTCGGCGAGGTCGCCTCGTTACCGTCCGAATGCGCCTCGACGCTCGGGCTCGGATAGTCGCCGAGGTGGCTGTGGATGTCGATGACCCCGGGGGTGACGAACTTGCCGGTGCCGTCGACGACATCGGCGTCGGTGGGCAATTCCATATCGGGACCGCCTACCGACAAGACCTTGCCGCTCGACATCACGATCGACCCATTGTCGATCCGTCCGCCCTCGCCGTCGAAGATGGTGACGTTCCGCACGACGGTCAGCCGCGTCGGATATCCCTTGTAGGTCGACGGATAGGGATCCTTGTTGAACTTCACCGGCTTTTCGGCGGCGGGCTTGCTGCTCGCCGTCTCCACCTCGCCGCTATTCGCGGTGCAACCCGCGAACGCCAGCGACACCGCGGCCAAAAGGCCGGCTTTCACGCCCCGGATCATCGATTATGCCCCCTTGGGTTCGGGATGGACGCCCGCAGCCTGCGGCTCGGCCAACTCGTTCTGGCCAGCCAGATCGTCGGCATCGCGCAGCGTGTCGAGATGCATCAGCTTCTTGATCAGCGGCGACACGACGATCACCAGAATGCCGAAACCGACCGCCCACAAGCCGATCGTGCCATAGACGTCGAGGACGAGCGCCTTGCCTGCCCCCTCGCCGCTCGCCTTTTCCGACCCCGTCGCCGCCGCGATCAGGCCGGCGGCGAAGTTGCCGGTTGCCGATGCGAAGAACCAGGTGCCCATGATCAGGCTCGCCATATGCGCCGGCGCGAGCCGGTTCATCGCGCTGAGACCGACGGGCGACAGGCACAGTTCGCCGGTCGTGTGGAACAGATAGATCAGGAAGATGAAGAGCACCGGGGTGGCATTTTCCATGCCGACCGCCGCCGCGCCCCATTTCAGCGCATAGAAACCAAGTCCGAGCTGCAGCATCGCAAGGCCGAACTTGACCGGTGTCGACGGCTCCATGCCGCGGCGGCCGAGCCAGGTCCACAGCCCCGCGAACAGCGGTGCGAGCAGGACGATATAGATGGCGTTGACCGACTGGAACACCGATGCCGGCACCCCGCCGCGGTCGACATAACGGTCGGTGAACAGGTTGAGCGACGACCCGGCCTGTTCGAACAGCGCCCAGAACAGGATCGAACCGAGAATCAGGAACATCGCGGCAAAGATGCGATCGCGGTCCTCGGCGGGCAGCTTGATGACCGCGGTGCCGATGACATAGGCGACAAGGATCGCGCCCGCACCGCCGAGCAGCGTACCGACGATCGCCTGGTTCTGGACCAGCCACCAGCAGACGACGACGGCGACGAGGCCGACGAGATAGAGCAGCCATTCGAACGGCACGCCGAACTTCTTTTCGGTGAGCAGCGCCGGATTCTCCGGCTCGCCGCGGCCGAGCAGCAGCGGCTTGAACGCGACGAAGACGATCAGGCCAAGCAGCATGCCGAAGCCGGCGGCGCCAAAGCCATAGGCCCAGCCATAGACTTCGCCGAGATAGCCGCAGAGCAGCGAACCGAGCGCCGCGCCGAGGTTAATCCCCATGTAGAAGATCGTGTAGGCGCCGTCGCGGCGCACGTCGGTACGCGGATAGAGCTGACCGACGATCACCGAGATATTGGCTTTCAGGAAGCCCGAGCCGACGATGATGAAGGCGAGCGCCAGCCAGAAGATGTTGAGGCTGGTCGGATCCTGTCCGCCGTCGCCCTCGAATCCCATCATGAAATGGCCGAAGGTCAGCAACACGGCGCCGTAAAGCACCGCCTTTCGCTGCCCCAGCCATCGGTCGGCGAGATAGCCGCCGAGCACCGGGGTAATATAGACCAGCGCGGTATACGCCCCATAAATGACACCCGATTCACTGTCCGAGAACAGCCAGTGCTTGGTCAGGTAGAAAATCAGGAGCGCGCGCATCCCGTAATAGGAAAAACGCTCCCACATTTCGGCGAAGAACAGAACAAACAGGCCCTTCGGATGGCCGAGAAACGTCCCGGCAGCATCCCCGTGCTGGGCATAGGCTTTGGTCATGGCGACCCTTCCCTGGGTATGGTGTTGGTCCCGAAAACGGGACAGATGGACGTAACACTAGCGTCAAAATTGCGTATGGGAAGAATCTAATTGCGCGTGAAACCATCGCAATCGGGCCGAAATAGTGTTGCGAACGATTCGCAACACTTGCGCAAACGCTCGGAAACCGCCACATGCGGCGCCATGTTCAACGACACCTCCTCGCTCCGCGCCCACCTCGCCACCCGCCGTTCGGGCAAGGCCCGCGACATGGTCGCGCCCGGCCCCGATGCCGCGACGCTGCACGACATCATCGCGCTCGCGCTGCGCACTCCCGACCATGGCAAGCTCGCGCCCTGGCGCATCGTCACGGTCGCGGACAATCAGCGCGAGACGCTTGCGACGCTGCTCAAGCAGGCATGGGTGAAAGAGAACCCGGGCGCTGCGGGTCTCGACCTCTCCGCGCTCGACCAGTTCGCGCATCAGGCGCCGACATTGCTCGTCCTCCTGTCGACTCCGGTCGAAGGATCGAAGATCCCGCTATGGGAACAGCAGATGTCGGCGGGCGCGGTCGGCATGAACCTGCTCCACGCCGCCCACGCGCATGGCTTCGTCGGCAGCTGGCTCACCGGCTGGGCGGCGTACAGCCCCGACGTCGCCGCGGCGTTCGGCGCGCGCGTCGGCGACACGATCGTCGGCTATTTCTTCCTCGGCACCGCCGGCGCCAACCTCTCCGAACGCCCCCGTCCTGAATATGACGACGTCGTTCGCGAGTGGGACATTTAATTTCAAACCCTGCTACACATCGATAATATTGTGATTTGACTGTGCTGCTGTCTTATGGCATTAAGGCGGCATGCTCGATCAGTCCAAACCCGTGTACCAGCGTCTGCGCGATGTGATCGCCAACGCCATCCTCGACGGCAGCTTCGGCGACGGCGACATGCTCCCGTCGGTGCGCAGCCTCGCTGCCGAAGAGGGCGCCAACCCGCTCACCGTCGCCAAGGCGTACCAGACCTTTCAGGACGAAGGCCTGGTGACCGTAAAGCGCGGGGTCGGCATGTTCGTCGCCGACGGCGCGACCGAGCGGCTGCGCACCCTGATGCGCGAAGATTTCCTGGCCAATGTGTGGCCCCCCGTCGCCGATCAGATGCGCCGCATCGGCCTCGACGCGCGGACATTGCTGGATCTGACCGAGGCCTGAGAAAAATCCTCCCTGTGGCGAAGCCATGGGGAGGGGGACCGCTTGCGAAGCAAGTGGTGGAGGGGCGGCGACGGCAGTGTTTTAGCCCCTCCGTCAGCGCTTCGCGCTGCCACCGCCCCATGGCTTCGCCACAGGGAGGATTTCGAAACTACCGCCCCACCTGCTCCATCTTCTCGCGCAAATCCGCCGCGCCCTGTGCGTTTCCACCCTCAGCGAGCAGGTCGGCATAGAGCCGCATGATCTCGCCGTTCAGCGGCTGCAGCCGGTACGCCAGCGCGATCAGCCCGGTCGCGCGTGCGCGATCGCCTCTGGCCGCATAGGCCTTCGCCAGTTCGCGCAGCACCACGACGTCACGATTGCCGATACGCTCGCGCACGCGCTCGAAATGGGTGATCGCATCGTCCCAATGTTCGATGTCCATCGCCAGAGAACCCGCCAGCCGGTCGGCGGCGATGCTCGACGGCTGGCTGTCGCGCAGCGCGAGGATCGTCGCCCCCGACCCCGCGATGTCACCCGCCCGGAACAGGGCATTCGCGAGCCGAAGCGTCGTCCGCTCACCTGCGTCGAGGTCGCGCGCGGCGCGGAAACTCTGCACCGCCTGGCCATATTCGCCCGCCGCCAGCGCCGCGTCGCCATATAGGATATGCGCATCGGCGACGCCGCGATTGGCGTCGCGCAGCCGCGTCGCGCGCTCCAGCGCCCGTGCCGCATTGCCGCCCGCCATCTCGGCCTCCATCGCCGGGATGACCTTCGCCGGGTTGAGCGGGTCGGCATCGGCCGCGGCCGACAGCGCAAAGCCATCGGGGCGGAAAGGCGCCGCCTCGCCCGGCGCCAGCGCGGCAGCGCGCGCCAGATAATCGGCCGAATCGGCCGCCCGACCCAGTTCGGCGGCGACCCGCGCGGCGAGCAACAGCGACCAGCTGTCGGCATCGGTGCGCGACACGATCGGCGCCAGCGCCTCGGCCGCGCCATCGGCATCGCCCCCGGACCATTCGGACACCGCCAGGATGCGCCGCGCGGTCAGATTGTGCGGCTGTTCGTCGATCAGCCGGTCGGCCCAGGTCGCCGCCACCGCTTCGCCGCCGAGTTCGAGCTCGACGATCGCGCTGAGCAGCATGAACGCCGGTTCCTCGTCCATTCGCCCGCGCGTGCGCTGGAGCAGGCTGCGCGCAAGTCGATAGTTGCCGGCGCGCGCCGCGACCACCGCCTGCAGATAATAGAGGCGCGGCTCGCCCGGCACGAGTGTCGCGGCGTGGCGCAGCGATACGAGCATGTCTTTGTACCGCCCCAGATCGCCGAGCGTCGCGGCGCGGTCGATCAGCGCCCCGGCATTGTCGGGATCAGCCTCCAGCGCGCGGTCGTACCAGGGCAGCGACGCGGTCAGCCCCAGCTGGGTGCGCACCAGGTTCGCCTTATACGCCAGCGCCGCACTATTCGCCTTGTCGAGTTCGATCGCATAATCGATCGCGTCGCGCGCGCCGAGCGCATCGGCATTGGCGTCGCGAAAGCGCGCGACGTCGACCCACAGGTCCGAACTGCGCGGCAAATCCTGCACCGCGCGGTCGAACGCATCGCGCGCCGAGGCAAGGTCGCCATTGCCCAGGTGGACATTGCCCGCGACCCACGCCGCCTCGCCGATCATCTCGGGCGCGATCGGCCCGGCGTCGAGGATGCGGAAGGCGCGATCGCCCTCGCCCTGCATCGCCGCGGCCTTCGCCGCCAACGGGCGCAGCGCCGCCGCGTCACCCCCCGCACCGAGCGCCGCCTGCACCGCGGCCTCGGCCCCGACACCGTCGCCGAGCTTGAACAGGATGCGCGCCAGCTCGACCTGCGCCGCAAGCTGCCTCGGATCGTCGGCGAGCGATTGCTGCAGTTCGACGCGCCGCTGTTCGAGATCGGCGCGCGGGCTCGCCGGGCGCGGCCCGTCGCACCCTGCCAGCAACAGCGCACCGAGCAGCACCCCGGTCAAGATGCGCAGGCGCCGCAATTCAGGCCGCCTGCATCCGATATTGCTTGAGCAGGTCGTACAGCGTCGGGCGGCTGATCCCGAGCAGCTTCGCCGCGAGCGAAATATTGCCCTCGCTCTGCATCATCGCGCGGCGGATCGCGACCCGGTCGGCCGCCTCGCGCGCGCTGCGCAGGTTGAGCCAGGCCTCCTCGTCGCCCGGTCCATGCGCGCCATCGACGCTGCCGGCGATATCGAGATCGCCCTTCGTCACCAGCTTGCCGTCGGCCATGATCACCGCGCGCTTGATGCGGTTTTCCAGCTCGCGGACATTGCCCGGCCAGCGTGCCTCGTCGATCGCCTGCAGCGCGTCGGGGGCGAAGCCGCGCACCCCGGGGTTCATCTCGGGCGCATATTGGTGGAGGAAATGCCGCGCCAGCAGCACCGCGTCGCCCGGCCGCTCGGCGAGCGCGGGGATTTTCACCACCATCTCGGCGAGCCGGTAATAAAGATCGTCGCGGAAACTCTGCGCCGCGATCATCGCGTCGAGGTCGCGGTGCGTCGCGCAGACGATCCGTGTATCGACTGCGATCGGCTTGCGCCCGCCGATCCGCTCGATCGTGCGTTCCTGCAGGAATCGCAGCAATTTGACCTGCAACGGCAGCGGGATGTCGCCGACCTCGTCGAGGAACAGCGTGCCGCCATGCGCCAACTCGATCTTGCCTTCGGTGGTTTTGACCGCACCGGTGAAGGCGCCCTTCTCATGCCCGAACAATTCGCTTTCGAGCAGATTCTCAGGGATCGCGGCGCAGTTGATCGCGACGAAGGCGCCGTCGCGGCGCCCGCTCGCCTCGTGCAGCCCGCGTGCCAGCAATTCCTTGCCGGTGCCGCTCGCGCCGAGCAGCATTACCGATACGCCCAGATTGGCGACGCGCTCGATCGTCCGTGCGACCTTCAGCATCTCGGGCGCCCCGGTGATCATCCCGCCGAGCACGCGGTTGTCGCTCGTCCCCTGCTCCGCCAGCCGCGCATTTTCGACCTCGAGTTCGCGGACATGGAACGCCCGCCGCACGATCAGGCCCAGTTCCTCGATATCGATCGGCTTCTGGTAGAAATCCCAGGCGCCCTGAGCGATCGCGTTCAACGCGCTGGCGCGCTCGCCGTGCCCCGACACGACGATGACCTTGGTATCGGGCTTGATCTCCAGGATCGCCTTCAGCGTCCGGAATCCCTCGCGCGTCCCGTCGGGATCGGGCGGCAGGCCCAGGTCGAGCGTGACCACATCGGGTTCTTCGGCGCGCAGCAGGTCGATCGCGCTATCATGGTCGCCCGCGATCAGCACCACATAGCCGTCATACGCCCATTTGAGCTGCGTCTGCAGCCCCGGGTCGTCCTCGACCACCAGCAGTTTGCGCGGTGCTTCGGCGCCGTCGTTCTTCATGATGCCACTTTCATCCAGTCGTTGCCTCGCCCCGCCGCACCGCCTTCGCCCGCGGCGGGCAACCACAGGGTGAAGCGGCTTCCCTTGCCCGGCTCGCTCGCGACATCGATCGTGCCGCCCATCGCCTGCGCGATCTGCAACGCTTCATAGGCGCCAAGCCCGAACCCCGCTTCCTTTGTCGAAACGAAGGGCTTGAACAATTCCTCGCGGATGAACTCGCGGGTCATCCCGCATCCCTGGTCGAGCACGTCGATCCGCACCCGCCCCGCCTCGCGCGCCGCGATCAGCTGCACCGATCCGTCGGCGGACGAGGCGTCGATCGCATTGGTCGCAAGATGCTCGAGGATCTGCCGCACCGATCCGCTATCGGCCCAGGCGGCGAGCCCGGCGTCGCAGCCGATCGACAGCGTCCGGCGCGGCCGCATCTGCGCCGCGACGGCGTCGAGCAGCGGTTCGATCGCCACGCGCCCGGCCTCCGCCGCGCGCCCGCGCTCGCGCGGCGACAGGCGTGCCAGCAGGTCGGACAACCGTCCCGCAGACAGCTTCAGCGTCTCGACCATATCGGCGCGAAACGCCGGATTGTCGGCATGACGCTCGGCATTGCGCGCGAGCAGCGCCAGCTGGCTCGCCAGATTCTTGATGTCGTGCATGATGAAGGCGAAGCGGCGGTTGAACTCGTCGAAACGCTTCGCCTCCGACAACGCCTGCTGGCTGTGCGATTCGGCGAGGTAGCTCGCCGCCTGCCGTCCCGCTATGCGCAGCACGTCGAGATCTTCCCAGTCGAGCGCGCGCGTCACCGGCGGACGGTGCAGCACCACCACCGCGATCATGCGCTGAAAATGGAGCACCGGCACGACGACCCACGCGCGCGTGTCGGCGACCAGCCAGTCGGGGATCGCGAGGTCGTGCCCGCCCGCGACCGTCGTCGCGCCGCGGCGCACCGCATCGAGGTCGACGATATGGCCGGTGTCCTGCAGCATGAAGGCCGAGCGCAGCGACAATATCGCATCGGCCTCGACCCCGGCTTCCCAATGCCAGCGGTCGGCGACGCGATAGCTGCCCTGCGGGTCGGGCAGCATCAGCAGCGCGCCCGGACTTCCGGTCAGTTCGGCGAGCGCCTTGGCGACGCGGCGGTACAGGTCGCCTTCCCCCTTGTCGGCGCTCTTGTCGGCGTCGTCGCCGGCACGCGCCAGCGTCGCGGTGAAGCGCATCCATTCGGCGCGATAGTCATAGCGATGCTCGAAGAAATGCTTGGAAATCATTACCGACAGCCAGGCCCGCGCGCGGCCCGAGGCGAGCAGCATCCCGCCGGCGCCGAGCGCGACGACCAGCGACAGCCCCTGCGCCAATTCGCCGTAATTGCCGCCGACCATCCGCGCCACCGCGCCAGCCAGCCCGATCAGGACCAGATACGCGGCGCCGCCGATCAGCAGCAAGGTCCGCGTCGCCGCGGTGCGCGACAGCCGCATCCGTTCGCGCCCGACATCCATCGCGGCAACGACGAAGGTCGGCAACGCGAGCAGTGCGACCGCCGGCAGCAACAGGATCAGCGTCGTCGCCGCCGACCCGGTCAGCGCGGCGATCAGCTGGATGTTGAGTTCATAGGCCCAGAGCATCGCAAAGCCCCCGGCGACCGCGAGCACCGGCATGCGCAGCCCGGCGCTGCCGTGGCGCACCCCGCTGTCGATGAGCAGCAGCCCGCCCGATGCGGCGATCATCGCGACCAGTTCAAGCCCCGGCCCCGCCCATTCGTCCGACAGCCCGCCCTGGCGCAGCCACACCGCGCTGCCGAACGACAGCGCGACGACGCAGAAGGTGACGAGCATGCGCTGAATCAGCCGCAGCGGCCGCGACATCGGCGCACGCTCGTTCCAGAAGGTCGCGCCGAGCCAGCCGAGCAGGGCGATGTTGCGCAGCGCCCGCCCGACAAGCGCCTCGGCCGATCCGGGACCGAAGACATAAGCTGCGGCGCACCACAGCGTCATCGCCGCCGCCGCGGCGACCAGCCAGCCGAAACCCGGCATCAGCGTCGCCATGCGCGCGCGCGGCCGCATCAGAAGCCACAAGGTGACGCCGGCGAAACCCGCCAGCGCCAGGCCGCCGAGGATCGCCGAAAGACCGGTGAGCGCGCCCATTTTAGCGCGCGCCCTCGGGCCACAGCACGACGCGCACCGTCTGGAGCAGGATCAGCAGGTCGAGGAAGGGCGAATAATTTTTGGCGTAATAGAGATCATATTCGAGCTTCACCCGCGCATCCTCGACCGACGCGCCATAGGGATAGTTGATCTGCGCCCAGCCGGTCAGTCCCGGCTTCACCATGTGGCGCTCGGCATAATAGGGCAGTTCCTCGGTCAGCTCCTCGACGAAGCTCGGCCGTTCGGGGCGCGGGCCGACAAAGCTCATCTCGCCCTTCAGCACGCACCAGGTCTGCGGCAGTTCGTCGATACGCAGCTTGCGGATGATGTTGCCGACGCGGGTGATCCGCGGGTCGTTCGCGCTCGCCCACACCGCCTTACCCGCGGCCTCGGCATCGGTGCGCATCGAGCGGATCTTGACGATATTATAGGTTTCGCCGAACAGCCCGACGCGCGGCTGGCGATAGAAGATCGGCCCCTTGCTGTCGATCCGCACCGCGATCCCCGCGATGACGATCAGCGGCAGGCCGATCACCAGCACGGCGAGGCTGGCAAAAATGTCGAACAGGCGCTTGCTGACCTTGCCGATCCGCTGCCCCGCCGAAAATCCGTCCGAAAAGATCAGGAAGCTCGGGTTCGTCGTCGCCAGGTCGACGCGGCCGGTCTCGCGCTCGAGAAAGCTCGCGATGTCGTTGACATGCACCCCGGTGGTCTTGACCCGCAGCAGGTCGGCGAGCGGCAGCGACCCGCGCCGTTCCTCCATCGCCAGCACCACCTCGCCCGCCCCCAGCGCGACGGCATGCTCGGCAAGGTTCGCGACATCGCCGCGCGGCACCGCGTCGGCGATCGCCGTTTCGCCATCGGCCATCGCGACATAGCCGGTGATCGTCAGCCCGCTGCCCGGTTCGTCGGCGAGCGTGCGCAGCCGCGCCGCACGCGGCCCCGCGCCGAGGATCAGGATCCGCCGCCGGAACTGGTCGGCCCCCGCGGTCTGGGTCACCGCCAGCCGGATCAGGAACAACAGCGCGATCGCGAACCCCATCGCGTAAACGCTATTCGCGCGCCACAGGGTCGCGTCGGGGAGCAGGAAGCCGGTGAGCGACAGGAAGATCACGCCCAGCGAAATCGCGGCGAGCAGCCGCGCGGTGGCGAAACCCATCGAGCGCAGCGCCTCGGTCCCGTACATGCCGACCGCCATCATCGCGAGCGCGTTGGACACCGCAAAGGTCAACAGCGGCAACCAGCGGTCGGCAAGTTCGCCGGCGTCGAAACCGGCCTGGTGCGCATAAAGATGCCACGCCCCCTCGGCCGAGCCGAGCAGCGCGAAAAACTCGATCAGCGCCAGCCAGACGACGGCGTGCGGGACATAATGTTTGAACAGTCGGAACATGGGAAAGTGGCGCCCTTTCAGGCGCACACCTAGCTGTGAGGGGTGAAGTGTCGGTTAACTTTACACACAGGTTGGCGCCGACCGCTCTGGATTGCTTCGCTTCGCTCGCAATGACGAGCCTCCAAATGCTCCGTCATTGCGAGGAGCGAAGCGACGCGGCAATCCAGAGCGGTTCAAGGCCAGCCTTGCACCATGAACCCATTCAAGGGATGACCATTCCGTCCGAAAGGCTTAGACCGTCTCCATGACCCTTCAGATTCAACCCGTTATCCTGTGCGGCGGCGCCGGCACGCGGCTGTGGCCCGAATCGCGCGGGGATCGCGCCAAGCAGTTCCTCCCGCTCACCGGCGCCGACAGCCTGTTCCAGCAGACCGTCGCGCGCACCCCCGCCGGCGAACATTTCCTGCCGCCGGTCATCCTGTGCGGCGACGGCCATGTCGCGACGGTGCGCGACCAGATGGGGGCGCATGAGGCCAGGCTGCTCGTCGAACCGATGCCGCGCAACACCGCCGCCGCGATCGCCCTTGCCGTTGCGCAGGCCGATGCCGACACCTTGCTGCTGGTGATGCCCAGCGACCATGTCATCGCCGACGTCCCCGCCTTCCACGCCGCGATCGCCAAGGCGGCACGGCTCGCGCAGGCGGACTGGCTCGTCACCTTCGGCATCACTCCCGAGCGCCCTGACACCGGCTTCGGCTATATCGCCAGCGGCGCCCCGATCGGCGAGGATGGTTTCGCGGTTGACCGTTTCGTCGAGAAGCCGCCGCTCGAAACCGCCGAGGCGATGCTCGCGGCGGGCGGCTACAACTGGAACGCGGGTATCTTCCTGTTCCGTGCCGGGCGGATGCGCGATGCGATGCTTACCCATTGCCGCGCAATCTTCGAGGCCGCCGACAAGGCCGCGGCCGCCGGAATGCGCGATGGCGATGCGCTCTACGCCGACGCGCTGCTGTTCGAAACCGCGCCGTCGGACTCGATCGACTATGCCGTCATGGAAAAGGACGACCGCGTCGCCGTCGTCCCTGTCGCGATGGGCTGGTCCGACCTTGGCAGCTGGCAGGCGGTCCATGCCCTCGCCGCGTGCGACGAGGCCGACAATGCGACCGTCGGCGACGTCTTCCTCCACGACAGCCTCGGCAACCTGATCCGCGCCGGCGGCAAGCGGGTGTCGGTCGTCGGCATGGAGGGGGTCGCGGTGATCGTCGACGGCGACGACATCCTGGTCATGCCGCTCAAACGCTGCCAGGACGTCCGCGCCGCCGCGAAGGCGCGCGAATAGCCGCATGACCGGGTCGCACCGCTTTGCCGATGCGCCGCTCGGGCTGCTGCAGCATCGCCCGCTCGAACGGCGCGCGCGCCATTGCCACGACAACGCCTTCGTCGCGGTGGTGCTCGAGGGCGGCTATCAGGAGGCGGGGGACGAAGGCCGCTTCGACGTCGGTCCCGGCGACGTCCTGATCCATCACGCGTTCGAATCGCATCTGGGCCGCATCGCGGCGCGCGGTGCCCGCGTCCTCGTGCTCGACCTGCCACCCGCGCTTGCCGCCACCGCGCATGTCCGCGGCCATGTCCGCGACCCCGACCGCCTCGTCCGCCTCGCCGCGCGCGACCGCGACGCCGCCACCGCCGCGCTCGCCGGGGATTTCGTCGCCGCGCCGCCGTCGGCGCTCGACTGGCCCGACCGGCTCGCCGGCGACCTCCGCCGTCTCGCCCCCTTCGCGCTATCCGCTTGGGCCGAGAGCAAGGGCGTGCGCGCCGAAACCCTCAGCCGCGGCTTCCGCGCCGCCTATGGCTGCACCCCCAAGGCGTATCGCGCCGACGTCCGCGCCCGCGCCGCGCTCGCGGCGATCCGCACGACTGGTGAGGCGCTGACCGCGATCGCCCATCGACTCCACTTCACCGACCAGGCGCATATGACCCACGCCGTCGCGCAGCTCACCGGCGCCACCCCGGGTTTCTGGCGGCGAGGTCAATTGGCTACAAGACCCGCCTGATCCGATTGTGTAGGATTGGGGCAACACACCTAGTCCGGAGACCTCCCCATGCTCGACCGCCGCACGCTCCTTGCCACCCTCGCCGCGACGTCGGCGCTCGCCGGCACCCGCGCGCACGCGATGCTCGCCGAACCCGCGAGCGAAGGCGACCGGCTGACCGCGCTCTACGAACGCATCTACGACCGGCTGATCGACGAAAGCCCCGAATTCGCCGCCGCGCTCGGGCTCGACAAGGGCGACCGCGCGGCGCTCAAGGCCAAGCTCGACGACCGTTCACCCGCGGGGATCAAGAAGAACCACCAGCTCTATCGCGACGGCCTCGCCGACCTCAAAAAGATAAACGTATCAAAGCTTTCGGGCATGGACCTCGTCAATTACGAAACCTTCCGCGGCCCGTGGGAGGGCTATGTGAAGGCCTATGACACATTCTCCTACGGCCTCCACAGCTGGCCCGAACCGCATCCGGTGACGCAGTTGTCGGGCAGCTATCGCGCGGTCCCCGATTTCCTGATCAACCAGCATGCAATCGCCGGGGCCGCCGATGCCGAAGCCTATCTGGCGCGCTGCGCCGACTTTGCGGTCCAGCTCGATAACGAAACCGGGCGGATCAAGATCGATCATGCCAATGGCATCATCCCGCCCGCCTTCGTCATCGACCGCACCCTCGGCCAGTTCGACCGCATCTGGGCCCCCGCGCCCGACGCCAACGGCCTGACGACCAATATCGCGGCAAAGACCAAGGACATCCCCGGCGACTGGGCGGCGCGCTGCGCGGCGCTCATTAAGGACAAAATCTATCCGGCGATGCAGCGTCAGGCCGCCGAACTTCGCGCGGTGCGGCCCAAGGCGACCCACGACGCCGGCGTCTGGCGCCTGCCGCAGGGCGAGGATTATTACGCCTATGCGCTGCGCTTCGCGACGACGACGGGCATGTCGGCCGAGGAGGTGCACAAGCTCGGCCTCGACCGCGTCGCCGATCTGTCGGCGCAGGCCGACGCGATCTTCAAGGCCCAGGGCATGACCAAGGGCAGCGTCGCCGAACGGATGCGCGCGCTCGGCAAGGACCAGCGTTTCCTCTATCCCAACACCGACGAAGGCAAGGCGAAGCTGATCGCCGAGCTCAACAACCAGATGCAGGCGATGCAGGCCCGCCTGCCCGAAGCTTTCGGCCGCCTGCCTAAGGCGAAGGCCGAGATCCGCCGCGTCCCCGCCGATATCGAGGATGGCGCGACCGGCGGCTATTATCAGGTCCCCGCGCTCGACGGCTCGCGCCCCGGCGCCTATTATATCAACCTGCGCGATACCGCCGAAAATCCCAGCTGGACGCTGCCCACGCTGACCTATCACGAGGCCTCGCCCGGCCATCACCACCAGATCGCGCTCGCGCAGGAAGCGACCGGCATCCCGCGCCTCCGCCGCCTGCCCGCTTATTCGGTCTATACCGAAGGCTGGGGCCTCTATGCCGAACAGCTCGCCGACGAAATGGGCGTCTATGAAAACGACCCGTGGGGCCGGCTCGGTTACCTGCAATCCTACATGTTCCGCGCCGCGCGGCTCGTCGTCGATACCGGGCTCCACCATTATCGCTGGACCCGCGAGAAGGGCATCCAATATTATAACGAGACGCTCGGCACCCCCGAACCGTCGAACGTCACCGAGATCGAACGCTATTGCGTCTGGCCCGGTCAGGCGACGAGCTACATGGTCGGCCAGACCCAATGGGTGGCGATCCGCGAAAAGGCGAAGGCCGCGCTCGGCGACAAATTCGACCTGCGTGCCTTCCACGACACCGCGCTGTCGGCGGGCGCGATGCCGATCGAGGTGCTCGCGGGGCTGATCGAGCGCTGGACTGCGGCACAACTGGCCTAGCGCCCGACGTCGCGCCGCCTTGCAAAAAGCGGTCGGCGCAGCTACAGGCCGCGCCAGCCAAATCCCGGCCACAGTCTGAAACGGAAAGGAGAGATCATGCGAACCGCTGTTCACACACACCGCATCCTAACTTTCCACCGTCATCAGGATTCTGTGACATGGGCACTTTGCTTGCAGGCGGCACCGCTCGCCTGACCCTTTCGCGCCGTACCGGCACGAGCCACTATTTCATTACCAAAGCCGCCGCATCGGCTGCCTCCCTCGCGGGGGAGCTTCGTCATGCGCGCTGATATGTTCAAGGTCATCGTCGAACGCCCGCGCCAGGCGTCACGCTATGCGCCGTCCGTAAAGCTCAAGAGGAGCGATCCGGGCATCCATTTCATCGGCCACAAGCGCCAGGTCAAAACCGAGGCACGCTATTACAAGGACCTCAATGAAAATCTTGGCCCGCTGATCCGCTTCCTGCGGAGCCGGCGCGGTCGCCGCTGGGACGATGTGTTCAGCGAAATCTGCGCCGGGCTCGACACCGGCAGCACGGTGAAGATGCACGTCCGCGCACATCTCGACGATTTTGTCGCCTCGCGTATCTCGATCGGACGCGACGGCGAATGGATGATGGACGGAGAGGTCCTGGGCCGCAAGGGTCGGTGGAGTTGGCGCCGCTGGCACTTCTTCGTCGATCCGACCGACGGCATCCTGCGCGACGCCGCCGAACTGGAACGCCGCCTGCCGCCCGCCAACCGCGCGGCGAAAGGCGGTGGACGATGAGCGATACCCCGATCCACCTCGTCGGCGCCGACCCGCGCCTGTTCGACCCGGTCGCGCTCGACCAGCTCGAACGCACCGCCGCGCTGCCCGGCATCGCGCGGGTCGTCGGGCTTCCCGACCTGCACGCCGGACGCGGCATTGCGGTGGGCGCGGCCTATTGGTCACCGACGCATCTCTATCCGCACCTCGTCGGCGGCGACATCGGCTGCGGCATGGCCTTGTGGCAAACCGACGGAACCTTGCGCAAATTCCGCCTCGATGCCGTCGAGCGCAAGCTCCACGGCCTCGACGGTCCGTGGGATGGCGATGCGGCGGCGATGCTCGCGGCTGCGGGCCTTCCCGCCGACCTCGCCGACGCCTCGCTCGGCACGATCGGCGGCGGCAACCATTTCGTCGAGTTGCAGCGGGTCGAGGAGGTGGTCGATGCCGACCGCTTCGCGGCGCTCGACCTTCATCCCGACCGCGTCTGGATGATGGTGCACAGCGGCTCGCGCGGGCTCGGTCAGGCGATCCTCGACGCCTGGACCGCGCGCGGCGCGCTGGCCGGGCTCGCCGCCGACAGCGACGATGGCCGCGCTTATCTGGCCGATCATGACCGCGCGATGGGTTGGGCGGTTGTCAACCGCGACGTGATCGCCGCGCGCTTTCTCGCGGCGCTCGGTCTCGACGGGCGGCGGCTGCTCGACATCTGCCACAACAGCGTCACCCCGCTGGACGGCGGCTGGCTCCACCGCAAGGGCGCCGCTCCCGCCGACCGCGGGCTGGTCGCGATCCCCGGCTCGCGCGGCGACTTCAGCTATCTCGTCGAGCCGCTCGCCACGCGCGCGAACGAAGCCCTCCGTTCGCTCGCGCATGGCGCGGGCCGCAAATGGAGCCGGAGCGATGCCCGCGCGCGGCTGTCGGACCGCTTCAAGGTGGCCGAACTCGAACGCACCGCGCTCGGCAGCCGGGTGATCTGCGAGGATCGGCAATTGATCTTCGAGGAAGCGCCGCAGGCTTATAAGGATATCGCGCGCGTGATCGCCGACCTCGAACAGGCGGGCCTCGTCCGCGTCGTCACGCGGCTCCGCCCGCTCATCAGCTACAAGGTGAGACGCGCATGACCGAGATCATCCTCCACCTGTCGTCGGGAAGCGGCCCCGCCGAATGCCGCTGGGTCGTCGCCCGCCTCGCCCGCGCCTTTATCCGCGAGGCGCGGGGCTGCGATGTCGAATGCGAACCGCTGGAGGTGCCCGACGACGATCCGGCCTCGCTGCTGCTGCGCGTGTCGGGATCCGGCGCCGAATCCTTTGCGCAGCAACGGACGGGGACGATCCTGTGGACCGGGCAAAGCCCCTTCCGGCCAACGCACAAGCGCAAGAACTGGTTCGTCGGCGTCGCGCCCGTCGATCTTGCCGAAGAGACCGACGAAATCCGCGATGCCGACATCGACTATCAGGCAATGCGCGCGAGCGGTCCGGGCGGCCAGCATGTCAACAAGACCGACAGCGCGGTCCGCGCGACCCACCGCCCGACCGGCCTGGTCGCCGTATCCCAGGAGCAAAGGTCACAGCACGCCAATCGCAAGGTCGCGCGGCTGAAGCTCGTCCTGCTGCTCGCCGAACGGCGCGAAGCCGCTGCAGGCGATGCCCGGCGCGACGCATGGGACCGCAATCAGGGTCTCGAACGCGGCAATCCGGTGCGGACCTACGTCGGCGCGGATTTCCGGCTCAAGCGGTGATGACGGGCGGGTTTTTCGGCAACACCAGTCGCGCCGCCAGCCCGCCCAGCCCGCTCTCGCCGAGTTCGAGCGCGCCGTCCATCGCCTGCGCCGCCTTCGCCGCCGACGCCAGCCCCAGCCCGGCGCCCCCGGCGTCGCGCGCCCGCGCATCGTCGAGGCGCCGGAACGGCAATAGCGCTTCGGCGCGCTGACCCGGCGCGATGCCCGGCCCGTCGTCCTCGACCGCGACGAAGAACCGGTCGGGCGCCGCCTCGGCGAGGATCAGCTCGATCCGCTCGCCATGGCGCCGCGCATTGTCGATCAGGTTCGCGATGATCCGCTTGATCGCCAGCGGCCGCCCGATGACGAGCAGTTCGTCGGGGCCGCGATAGGCGATCGCGGCGCCCAGGTCGGCGGCGTTGTCGGCGGCGGTCGACACCAGCGCCGCGACGTCGATCAACCGCACCGCCTCGTCCTCGCCGCTGCGGACATAGGCGAGCGTCGATTCAATGAAATGCTCCATCTCGACGAGATCGGCGGCGATCGCGTCGCGTGCCTCGTCGTCATCGAGCAGCGAGGCGCGCAACCGAAGCCGCTGGATCGGGGTGCGCAAATCGTGCGACACCGCGACCAGCGCATGCGTATGGTCCTCCATCGCATCGAGCAGCCGGCGCTGCATCGCGGCAAAGGCGGTGGCGACGCGTCGCACCTCGGGCGGCCCCTCGACCGCCAGCACGCCGACTTGGCCCTGCCCCGTCGCGTCGGCGGCTTCGGCAAGGTTGCGCAAGGGGCGCACCAGCGCATGCACCATGATCAGCGCCAGACCGAGCACCGTCGCGATCAGCAACAGGTGCATCGCGATCACCGCCCCCGGCGACGGCGGCGCCCCCAGATAGGGGCTGATGCGAAAGGTGATATAACTCTGGTCGGCGAGTTGCAGCGCCCCGATCAGGTCGCGCTCGCCCGCCGCTTCCGACGGGATCAGCGTCAGCCTGAGCTCGCGCCCCGCGAGGCCCGGCGCCGCGCGGACGAGCCGCGCGCGCATCGTGCCGAGTTGCTCGAAGGACGCGCTGTAATCGGTGATGACGCTGCGCGGCACCCAGTTCAGCGACAGGCCCCTGGTTGCGAGGCGGTGCATCGCACGCTCGCGCCGGTCCACCGGATTCGCCAGCGCCGTTCGTTCGGCCTCGACCAGCTGCGCCGCGATCCGCTCGACCTGTTCGACCGGAAGCAGTTCGCGTTCCTGCCAGCGATGCAGCGCGACATTGCCGACGAGCTCGAGCACGACCGCACAGGCGAGCACCAGCGCGATCCGTCCAACCATACCCAGCGGACGGCGGCCCATGGTCAGGCGACGCTGACGTCGGCGGCGAACATGTAACCGACGCCGCGGATCGTGCGGATCAGCGGGCGCGTCTTGCGCCCGTCGCCGAGCTTGCGCCGCAGCCGGCTGATCAGCACGTCGATGCTGCGGTCGGTCGGGGTCGCGATCCGGCTGCGCGCCAGTTCGAGCAGACGCTCGCGCCCGATCATCCGCTGCGGATAGCGCAGCAGCGCGAGCAGCAGTTCATGCTCGGCGGCGGTCAGGTCGATCTCGGCCCCCGACGGCGCGATCAACTCGCGGCGGCGGCCATGATAGGACCAGCCGGCGAAGTCGAAACGCTCGGGCGCCGGAATGTCGAGCGGGACATGCGTGTCCGCCGCGCGCCGCAACACCGCGCGCACCCGCGCCAGCACTTCGGGCCGCCCGAACGGCTTGGCGATATAATCGTCGGCGCCGAGGTCGAGCCCGGTCACCCGGTCGCTTTCCTGACCGCGCGCGCTGATCATGATGATCGGCACCCCGCTGCGCGCGCGGATCATCCGGCACAGATCGAGCCCGCTCGCCCCCGGCAGCATGATGTCGAGCAGCACCAGGTCGACCTGCCGCTCGGCGAGCGCGGTTTCCAGTTCGCCGCCGTCGGCGGCGCCGGTGACGTCATAGCCGCATTCGCGCAGGATCCGCGACAACAGCGTCCGCACCCCGGCATCGTCGTCGACGACGACGATATGCTGCGGGATCGCCGGGGCCTGTGGAGCCTGCAGGGTTCCAGGCCGGTCGATGATTGCCAATTGTGACAAAGTGTTGCTCCTGCGCCCGGCGGGCGTCTTCGCGATTGACCCAGGGCCCCGTCCGCACCAGTTCGCCCCCCGAATGTCAATGATAATCATTCGCATTATCGGGGGTAACCATGAACACGCCTTTCGTCTCTCCTTCGTCCAGCGCCAGCCTCGTCGCGATCGCCGCGCTTCTCGCCATGCCCGCCGCGGCGTTCGCCGAAGAGGGCGAAGCACCGGGCGGCGACATCGTCGTCACCGCCGCGGGCTATGAGCAGAAGATCACCGACGCGCCGGCCAGCATCACCGTGGTGACCGCGGACGAACTGCGCCAGCGCCCCTATATCACCCTGATCGACGCGGTCCGCGATATCGAGGGCGTCGACGTCGGCGAAACCTCCGACAAGACCGGCCAGCGCACGATCAGCATCCGCGGCATGGGGTCGGACTATACGCTGATCCTGATCGACGGCCGCCGCCAGAACAACCATGGCGACATCTATCCCAACAGCTTCGGCGGCAACCAGTTCAACCACATCCCACCGCTCGACACGATCGAGCGGATCGAGGTCATCCGCGGCCCCGCCTCGACGCTCTACGGCGCCGACGCGCTCGGCGGCGTCATCAACATCATCACCAAGAAGGTGCTCGACCGCTGGACCGGCTCGGCGACCTTTGGCCGCAGCATCCAGGAAGACACCGACTTCGGCGACGACATGACCTTCGACGCCGCGCTCAGCGGCCCGATCGTTCCCGGCATCATCGGGATGAAATTGCGCGGTTCCTATTACAAGCGCTACCCGTCGGAGCCCGATTTCGCGCCCGTCGTCGATCCCGCCGGCGTCTCGCACGTCCGCGGCCTCGGCTTCGGCGGCGGCGGCAAGACGGTCAGCAACACCAACCGCGCCTATGGCGGCTCGCTGACCTTCACCCCCTCGCCCGATCACAGTTTCATCTTCGACATCGACTATTCGAAACAGGTCTATGACAACACGCCGATCGTCGATCCCGACACCGGGGTGATCACCTATCCGCTCGGCACCCTCGACGGCATCGAGAGCATCTGGCGCGCCACCGGCGGCGTCGTCCAGCCGCGCGTCGGCTATACCCAGGAACAGGTGTTCGACCGCCTGTCGTGGGCCGGCACCTATAATGGCGACCTCGGCTTCGCCCGCGCCTTCCTGTCGCTCGCCTATATCGAGACGAACAACAAGGGCCGCACCATGCCCTTCTCGGTCGCTGAACGGCTGCTGTTGCAACAGATGTTCAGCGGCACCGGCCCTTATGCGGGCATGCCGACCGCCGAACGCCGTGCGCTCGCCGAACGCACCTTCCTGCCGCGCCCGATCCGCACCCTCGAAAGCGCGCAATATACCGTCGATGGCCGCATCGACATCCCGGTCGAAAATCTCGCCGGGCGGCATAATTTCGTGATCGGCGGCCAATATATCGACGGCACGCTCGACGACGGCGTCTTCGGCCTCGAGGCCGCGGTCGGCGGGGTCGAGGCGGTGCAGGACCACCGCATCTGGTCGCTGTTCGCCGAGGACAACTGGACCCCGTTCGAAGGCTTCAGCATCACCGGCGGCGTCCGCTACGACAATCACAATCTGTTCGGCGGCCGCTTCAGCCCGCGCCTCTACGCCAATTACACGATCAGCCCGACGCTGACCGTCAAGGGCGGCGTGAGCACCGGCTACAAGACCCCCAAGACCACCGACCTTTACGACGGCATCCGCGGCTTCGGCGGCCAGGGCACCAGCCCCTTCATCGGCAACCCCGACCTCAAGCCCGAAACCAGCGTCAACAGCGAGATCGCGCTCTACTGGAACCCGTCGGCGGCGAGCGGCATCAACGTCACGCTGTTCCACAACAAGTTCAAGGACAAGATCGACACGACGATCGTCGAGCCGTGCGCGCTCACCAACTTCGTGCGCCCCTGCGCCAATCTCGGCGATTATTGGGAGGTGCTCGGGCTTGGCCGGACGATCAGCATTCCGTTCAACGTCGACAAGGCGCGGATCAAGGGGGCCGAGGTCGCGGGCCGCTACGAAGTCTTCACCGGCCTGTCGATCCGCGCCAATTACACCTACACCGACAGCAAGCAGCAGACCGGGGCATCGGCGGGCCAGCCGCTGACCCAGTCGGCAAAGCATATGGCCAATGCGACGCTCGACTGGCAGCCGCTCGACGGCCTGTCGGCGCAGCTGTCGACCGAGCATCGCTCGCGCCGCTATCGCGGCGTCGCGACCAACGGCGATCATCTCTATTACAGCAGCTACACCGTGCTGAACTTCGGCGCGCAATATCGCCTGAACGATCATCTGACGATCAGCGGCCGGGTCAACAACCTGCTCGACCGCGACTTCCGCGCCTATGACGTCGATTTCGGCGATCCGGTCGGCGGCGCCTACACTCCAACCTACATCGATCATTACAACAACAAGGACAAGGCGCGCAGCTATTGGATCAGCGTCAACGCGCGCTTCTGACCCGTTCGCCGCGGCGGCGAAGGCCGATTGTCGACGCGGCGAAAGCCGATTGCCACCCCGGCGAAAGCCGATTGCCGGACTCGCGCTCGTGTGAAATGAAGCCCCTTCGGGAGAGGGAGCCCTTCATTGAGCGAAACCATCAGCACGACCGGCGGCGACCGGCGCCTCTGGGCCTTTGTCCTCGGCGTCGCCGCCGTCACCATCGGCGTCCTTCTCCACCTGCCGATGTTCTGGATGGGCCGCGACATGGGGTTCCGCATGGTCGGCATGCCGATGGACAGCGGCATGATCGCGGGCATGTATCTGATCGTCGCCGGGATCGCTGTCGCCGCCTATGGCCTGCTGCCGCGAAACCTGTCGCAGCAGATGGCGGCGTCGAGCCAGATCGCGGTCTCGGCGCCCGAGGACGCGCCGCTGTCGTGGGCGCATTGGCGGCTGATGGGGGTGCTCGTCATCGCGCTCGTCATCGACATCATGAAACCCGCCAGCCTCGGCTTCACCATTCCCGGCATGATCGACGAATATGGCGTGCCGCGCGCGACGGTGTCGCTGGTGCCGTTCGTCGCGCTGGTCGGCACCGTGCTCGGCTCGTTCGTCTGGGGCTGGGTCGCCGACATCTATGGCCGCAAGGCGTCGATCTTGCTTTCGGCGGTGATGTTCGTCGGCACCTCGATCTGCGGCGCGATGCCCTCGCTCGCGTGGAATATCGGCATGTGCTTCATGATGGGCGCCGCGGCGGGCGGCATGCTGCCCGTCACCTATGCGCTGCTCGCCGAAATGATGCCGAGCCGCCACCGCGGCTGGAGCCTCGTCCTCGTCGGCGGATTGGGCGCGGTCGGCGGCTATGCCGCGGCCAGCCTGATCGCCGCCTGGCTCGAACCGATCTACAGCTGGCGCATCCTGTGGCTCGCCAACCTGCCGAGCGGGTTGATGCTCGTGCTTCTCGGCACCTTCATCCCCGAATCGGCAAAGTTCCTGATGGCGCGCGGCCGCCGCGCCGAGGCGCAAAAGGTGATGAAGCAATTCGGATCGACGATGCACCGTATCGCCCCCGACGAGCCCGCCGCGCCGCGCGGGCCGACCTCGGCCCCGATCGGCCGCGCCTTTGTCGGCAAGCTCGCGGCATTGAGCCTCACCGCAATCGGCTGGGGCCTCGTCAATTTCGGGCTGCTGCTGTGGCTCCCCGTCGAACTGATCGCGCGCGGCTACAGCATGGAGGTGTCGAGCCGGCTGCTCGCCGCCTCGGCGCTGATCGCGCTGCCGACCGTCTTCCTCGTCGCATGGATCTACAGCGCGTGGAGCACGAAGAAATCGCTGCTCGCCGCGATCGCCGTCACCCTGCTCGGCCTCGCCGGGGTGCTGTGGCTGGCGCTCAGCGACCATGCCTCGCCCGTGCTTCCCGTCGCGCTGCTGATCATCGGCAGCAACGGCATCATCGCGATGCTGCTGCCCTATGCCGCCGAAAGCTTCCCGCTGCGTATCCGCGGCCGCACCACGGGCTGGGTCGCGGCGTGCAGCAAGGCGGGCGGCGTGCTGGCGCAGGCGCTCGCGATCCTCGCGATCGTGCCCACCCTCGCCGCCAGCGCGCTGATGATCGCGGTGCCGATGGCGCTGTCGTTCCTGCTGGTCTGGCGCTTCGGCCGCGAGACGCGCGGCGCCGACCTGCGCGACCTCGACCCCGAGGGGCATGTCTTCGACAAATCGGGATTTTAGCCGCGCCTCACGACAGGATCGCGCCGATGACGCGGTGGCGGACGACATCCCAATCGTCGAAGCGCCAGAACCCCGGGCTGTCGCGCCCGACGACATGCGGCGCGCGCGCCGAGGGGGCAAAGCTGCGATCGGCGGGTTCGACCTCGGTCAGCGTGTCGCAGTCGAAGAATACCCGCACGATCATCGCCTCGCCGTTCGCGCCGCCGCTGCCCATGACGATGCCGAGGTGTCCGTCGGACACCCGCACCAGCGTGCCGACCGGCCAGATGCCCAGGCTGTCGGCGAAACGGTCGAACAACTCGGGGTCGAAATGCCCGGTCCAGCCCCGCATCGCGGTCAGCGCCTCGCAGGGCGTCCACGCCGCCTTGTACGGCCGGTCCGACGTCACCGCGTCATAGACGTCGCAGATCGCCCCCATTCGCGCATGGAGCGACAGCGCGTCGCCGCCCAGCTGGTCGGGATAGCCGGTGCCGTCGATCTTCTCATGATGGTGCAGCGCGACCTCCAGTGCCGCCGCCGGGATATCCGCCGACTGCGCCAATAGCGCGTGTCCCGCGACCGGATGATGCTCGACCATCGCGCGCTCGCGGGCGTCGAGCGAGCCGGGCTTGAGCAGCACCGCATCCGAAATCGCGACCTTGCCGACATCATGGAGCAGCCCCGCGACCCCCAGTTGCTGCACCTCCTCCTCGTCGAGTTTCAGGTGGCGCGCGAAATTGATCATCAGCGCGCACACCGCGACCGAGTGGAGATAGGTATATTCGTCCTTCTGCTTGAGCCGCACGAGGCCCAGCAGCGCGCGCGAATGGCGCTCGATCGAATCGCCGATCGATCGCGCCAGCGGCGCCAGTTTCGCGACCTCGACCGCGCGTCCCAGCCGCGCGCTCTCGAACATGTCGACGACCGCCTGCTTCGACTTGCCGATCACCCGTTCGGCGCGCTTGCGCTCCTGCGCATGGCTCACGGGCCGCGCCTGGCGCATCCGCTGCGACGCCGCCGCGATCGCCCGCGCCGCCGGCCAGACGCTGCGCCGCTCGGGACCGCGCAGCGGAATGTCACGCACGCGCCGCTCGGGAAGCGCGGCATCGAGCGTGCCGTCCGCCGCCATGCGGCTGCGGCTGCGATCGATCACCAGCGCATCGACCCCCGACGCCCGGATCCGCTCGAGCTGTTCGGCGGTCTCGACCAGAAACCGGCTGCGCCAGAACGGGTGATCGATCCACCGCCCTTCAAAGGCGTGGACGAACATCCCGATCTGGACTTCCCCCGGATTGACGCGAAACAACATGCGGTCCCTGGTCCTTGATGAGAGCGACTTCCCTGCTTTACGTCCATTCCGACCGATTCATTAAACATCCATGGCCCCCGCCGCCCCCGGCACCGAATTGCCATGAGCAGCGTAAAAAGCGTATCATATCGAAACAATATTGGTGTCTCCGAGACTTCGTCATTTGACTTTCGGACAATCGCGGCAATCTCTGTGGCGATGAGAGCGGACGGGGGTCTCAAACGGTTCAAAGAGGCGGTCGCTGCGGGCCGGCCCTTTCTTGCGGCTTCTCTGACCGACGATCTTGAAGTTCCCGCCGGCGTGCTTCGCAATATGCTGCTGCAAAAGGCCGCAGGCCGCGGCGCGTTGACCTATGCCGGTATTCATATTGTCGGTACGATCGCAGGCTCCTCCCGTCCCCGCGTGTCAATCGTTCCCGACGCAGGCACCGACGTGATCGATCTCGGCGACCTTGCCAGTGCCGACGCCAACCCGCTGCCGGCGCTCTCACTGATAGGCTGCTGGATCAAGGCGCCGCTGGTGCTGCGCGGCAGCCACTTTGCCCGTCTCACGATCGACAACTGCCTGATCGAACAGATCGACGCGGACCATGTTGTCGTCGACAACAGTTTCCAGCTCAAATATCTGCGCGCCGCGTCGACAGCGCCGGGCGCGCGGGCCCAAATCCGGCTTGTGGGTGCGCGGGTCGCCGGTCATGTCGATCTGCGGGGATCGCGCCTCATAGCGTCGGCACTGACCACGTCGGCGCAGCCGCTGCCCGACTGGCCGGATATCGCCGAAGACAGGCCATCGGGTAATTGGGCGAACCGCTATGCGCTCTCACTCTCCTCGGCACAGATTGGCGGCCGTCTGATCTTCGACAAGGGCTTCAGCGCGGTTGGGGGTGTCAGCCTGTATCAAGCGGTCGTTGCGGGATCGATCCTGATCAAAGAGGCCCAGTTCGAAAGCGTAAACCCGCACGTACCCGCAATCGACGCCGAAGAACTGCGGGTGGAGGGGACCCTGCTCTGGCGCCCGTTCGAGCGCGGCAACGGGAAGAGGCCGTCGGACTGGCACGTCGCCGGCTCCGTCATCCTGAAGCGAGCGCGCATCGCCGGAGACCTGGTTTTTGCCGGGTGCCGATGGGCCGACGTCGGCGCCGTATCCCTGCGCGACGAAGGAGGCCCGGTCAATCACATCATGGGATGGATCGACCTTCGCCTCGCACGCGTCGGCGGCCAGCTCGAATTTCTCGACGGCTGCCATATCATGCGGCGCGGCGATGTTCCGAAACGCAAACAGTACGACAACGTCGACCGCCGGCTGTTTGGCCCGTCGGTCGACGCGTGGAAAATCGATGTCGGCAACGGCGTGCGCATTGCCCCCGATTGCCGTTTCTTCGGTCCGCTGTTTTTCGGCAACAGCATCATCGGCAACGGCTTTGCTTTTGCGGGGTCCATAGAATTCGACCTGTCGGGCGCGACAATCCAGCGTTATCCGGAGGGACTCGACCTCACCGACGCGCGAATTCAGGGATTGGTTCGCCTCGACGGGCGGATCGGAGGTGTGATCTCGTTGCGCCGCTCGCGTGTCGAAGGCGGAGTCCATCTCCGCGACCTGACGATCGCAGCGGGCGTCCTGTCGCTCGGCGATCGTGTCCGCGACCGCGACTCGGGTCATGCCACGCTGCTCGATTTCGGCGAACTCGTAGTGTCGGGCGGCGTCCATCTGGAAAAGATCCGCATCGAATGGCGCCGCGGACCTCAACAATGGATGCGGGACCTGCCGCGCACACGTCTCGGCCAGCATGTGCATCGCAAGATCGAACGCGGCGGAGATCTCGTTACCTACCAGATATCTCATCCTCAAAGGATGGAAATTTGGGAGTTCGACGCGTTGTTCGCTAACGGGTCGGTCCACATCATCGACGGCAGTCTGCAAAGCTTCCTTCCGCTGGCCGCAAGCCGCCCGACACCCGACGGTCCGCACAGTGCCTGCGATTTCCTGAGACTTTATTCCGAGCACGTCCGCGGGCAACAGGGGACCGCTGCGATTGTCGATTTTGGCGCGGTGTCTCGCGTCAATAAAAAATATTGGCGCTTCACCGAAGCGACCATGTGCTCCGGCAATGCCTGCTACCGCAGCGACATCATCATCGACGTGTCACAAAGCCCGCCGCGCGTGATCCCGTTCGGCGACGCGACAATCCCAATGGAGAATCCATACCCCAACGCACCATATTATCTCGGCCCTCTGCGCATAGGACCCGTCGGTAACGAGGAAACCAAAATTGTTACGGTAGCGGAGAGCGAGCAATCGGCTATCGACGTGGCTTTCACTCGCTATTTCCGCCCGGCGGACGGGATCCCGCGCGAGTTCCGCCCCAGCCACATCGATTTCCGCGGACTCAAGTGCCGCGCCTTTGATGACATGGCGGGCAGTGCATGGAATACGACCGACAAGGGGTTGGGTCCGCAACATCAATGGCGGCTGCTACTCGACGGGATCGATTTCGAAATCCTCGGCACATCGGAACCGGGCCATGGGTCGACCACCGCCGAGCGGGTACTCGAATTGCAGCGGCGCACGGCAATGCTGCTCTCCTTCTGCGACATCGGTGCACATGCTCGTCCCTTCGCGCGGCACGTCACCGACACCTATTCGGGCCTGGATAAGGACCGGATGGAAAAGGCGAAGACATTTCCGCTCGGCGCGCTTGTCCCCTTGCTCCGCCATGCCGAAATGCACCCCAGCTTTTCCCCGCAGCCGCTCGAAACTTTCGCCCACGCCTATTTCATCAACGGCGACCGTCGCGCCGCCAGCCGTATCCTCAAGATTTCGCAGACGATCGAATGGCGGCGGCGCGCCGCGCCACGCAATGCGCCCGACGAGTCGGGGTGGATCGCCCGCACCTTCCGCCGGATCGAGGGCAAGCTGGTACAGTGGATCGGCGATTTCTATGGAAACCGTTTCGGCTACGGTCATTCATCAAGACGCGCACTTGCGACGCTCGTCATGGGTCTGGCAGCCTGCTGGATCATTACAGCGGTCAACGCTTGGGCGGGAATTCTGGTACCGCTAGACCGTAATTTACTCGAGTCCGCCATAGCCGAAGGATGCCGCTATTCAGGCGACAACGCCTCGGGCCTGTTCCTCTATGCGTTCGATTCTTTCGTTCCGCTCATCGACTTGCACCGCGAATGCGGCTTCGCGATCAAGGCGGAAGCGCCCTATTCTCAGCTCGGGGCCTTCTTCGACAGCGCGATCATGTTTTCCGGGTGGGTCATATCCTCGCTTAGCATCGTCACTCTGACCGGCCTGGTACGTCGCTTTCCACGCGCCTAGCCTCCCTCTAATCCCCCGCAAAATCGAACGCCGACACGCCGCGCTCGCCATCCCTGAACCGCAGCGGCCGCCCCAGCGGCGGCATTGAGCGTTGCACGCAGCCGGTGCGGGTGCAGCGGCGGCACCCGAGACCGATCGGCGTCGCCCGCCCGCGCATCAGGTCGATCCCGCGCGCCGCGATCAGCGGCGCCGCGACCTTGGCATCGACCCCGACGCACACCGCGAAGCGCGCCGGCGTCCCGCTCCCGCTCGCGCCCGGCGCCGCGACCGAGCGGCTTTGGGTAAACCAGCGGCTGCCATCCTCGAGTTCGACGAGGTCGGCGATCACCTCGCCCGGCCGCGCAAAGGCCTCATGCACGCCCCACAAGGGACAGCGCGCATCGCCATCGACCAGCGGCGACTGGCTCGCCCCGGCATAGCGCTTCGATCCCTGTCCTGCGCGGTCGACGCGCAGCATGAAAAAGGGCAGCCCGCGCGCGCCGACGCGTTGCAGCGTCGTCAGCCGATGCGCGACCTGCTCGTAACCCGCGCCGAAGCGCCGCTGGAGCAGCAGCAGGTCATACCCCGTCGCGTCGCACGCGCGCAAAAACCGGCTGTACGGCATCATCAGCGCCGCGGCGAAATAATGAATGAGGTGGCGCTCGAACAGGCGCGCCGCCGCGGGCTCGGCGAACTCCGCTCCCGCGACCAGCCCAGCGATCTCGCCCTTCGCCTCGACCTGCGCCAGCGTCGCCGCCGCCTGAAAGGTCCGAGACGCCGGGCGCAGCAACTCGCTCAGCATCAATTGCCGCGCGTGCCAGTCGAGCCAGCGCAGCCGGTCGGGCATCACGTCGCTCGGCAGGATGCGGATGCCAAGCTGGTGCCGCGTGCGCAGCCGCTCCGATATCGTGCCATAGAGGTCGCCGCCCGCCAGCCGCAGCTCGTCGGCCAGTTCCTCGGCCTTGGCGTCGAGGTCGGCGAAATGGTTGCGCCATTTCTCGATCGCGCGCCGCACCGCCGCGACCTCGGGCGCCTCCTCTTGCGCCTCGCCGCGCGGCTCGGGCGCCGCATCGAACAGCCGCACAAAGGCCGCCGCCGTCGCCGGCGCCGCCTGCAACCATTCCTCGACCTCCTGCGCGCCGATGCCGAGGTCGGCGAAGCGCGGATCGGACAGCCGCCGCCGCAACCCCGCCAGCCCGCCCGGCACCTCCTCGCCGCCCAGCTTCGCCGCGTCGAAATCGAACCGCTCGGCCAGCCGCACGATCACCGTCGCCGACAAGGGCCGCTGCCCATGCTCGATCAGGTTGAGGTAGCTCGGCGAAATGTCGAGCGCCTCGGCCATCGCCGCCTGCGTCATCCCCGCATCGCGCCGCGCCCGCCGCACCGCCGTCCCTGCAAACACCCGCCGCTCGGCCATGAATGTAACTTTCTTTACTGATTTACACGCACATTACCACCAAACTGCCATATTTCACAAAACTTATTGACAAAGCTTTTCACTTTTGGCGCCCGTGGCGGCACATCTTGCCCATCACCCGGCCGCTCTCCCCGACTGGCCGCACCGAAAGGACGATATCATGGGCTATCAGGAAGACATGGCGCAGGCAGGCCGCCTCATCCGCGATTATGACGGCACCTGGGACGGCATCAGCGGCGAGAGCATCGCCCGCATGCGCGCCCAGAACAAGTTCAAGACCGGCCTCGACGTCGCCCGCTATACCGCGCGCATCATGCGCGCCGACATGGCCGCCTATGACGCCGATCCCGCGAACTACACCCAGTCGCTCGGCTGCTGGCACGGCTTCATCGCGCAGCAGAAGATGATCTCGATCAAGAAGCATTTCGGCACCGTCAAGGGCCGTTACATCTATCTCTCGGGCTGGATGATCGCCGCGCTGCGCAGCGAATTCGGGCCGCTGCCCGACCAGTCGATGCACGAAAAGACCAGCGTCCCGGCGCTGATCGAGGAAATCTACACCTTCCTGCGTCAGGCCGACGCCCGCGAACTCGGCGGCTTGTTCCGCGACCTCGACGCCGCGCGCGCCGAGGGTGACGAGCTCAAGGCGAAGCAGGTTCAGGCCGCGATCGACAACCATGAGACCCATGTCGTGCCGATCATCGCCGACATCGACGCCGGCTTCGGCAATGCCGAGGCGACTTATCTGCTCGCCAAGAAGATGATCGAGGCCGGCGCCTGCGCGCTCCAGATCGAAAACCAGGTCTCGGACGAAAAACAGTGCGGCCATCAGGACGGCAAGGTCACCGTTCCGCACGAGGATTTCATCGCGAAGATCCGCGCCTGCCGCTACGCGTTCATGGAGCTCGGGGTCGAGGACGGCATCATCGTCACTCGCACCGACAGCCTCGGCGCGGGCCTCACCAAGCAGATCGCCTTCTCGAAAGAGCCCGGCGACCTTGGCGACCAGTATAACAGCTTCCTCGATTGCGAAGAGGTCACCGGCGCGGGCAACCCCGGCGACGTCCTGATCAACCGCGACGGCAAGCTGATGCGCCCCATTCGCCTGCCCTCGAACCTTTACCAGTTCCGCCCCGGAACCGGCGAGGACCGCTGCGTCATGGACTGCATCGCCAGCCTTCAGAACGGCGCCGACCTGCTCTGGATCGAGACCGAAAAGCCGCACATCGAGCAGATCGCCGGCATGGTCGACCGCATCCGCGAAGTCGTCCCCAATGCGAAGCTCGCGTACAACAATTCGCCCAGCTTCAACTGGACGCTCAACTTCCGCCAGCAGGTGTTCGACGCCTGGGAGAAGGACGGCAAGGACGTCGGCGCCTATGACCGCGCCAAGCTGATGAGCGTCGATTATGACGGCACCGAACTCGGCGACGAAGCCGACAACCGCATCCGCAATTTCCAGCGCGATTCGGCGAAGCGGGCGGGCATCTTCCACCACCTCATCACGCTGCCGACCTATCACACGGCCGCTTTGTCCACGGACAATCTCGCCAAGGAATATTTCGGCGACGAAGCGATGTTGGGTTACGTCAAGGGCGTCCAGCGCGCCGAAATCCGCCAGGGCATCGCCTGCGTCAAGCACCAGAATATGAGCGGTAGCGACATTGGCGACGACCATAAGGAATATTTCGCCGGCGAAGCCGCGCTCAAGGCCGCGGGCAAGGACAACACGATGAACCAGTTTGCGGCCTGAAGGCCGCAGGGTGAACCAGTTCGCCGCTTAACCAGTTCGGCGCGGGGCGTTCCCCGGCCCGCGCCCACCGAGCTTTCCTGGGGAGGAAAGCCTGTCCGTCGGAAGCCTCCGGGCTTCCGGCGGGCATTTTTTTGGGGCGGGGCAGACTCCCTCCTTCAATGCGTGCGTCGCCAAACTTTCTGACGGACCAATGCACGGCGCAATGGCGGCGGATACCCGAGTCCGGCCACGGCGGATCACATCTGACTGCGAGCGACAGGGCAGCGCGTGGCCACAATATAGTCTTGACTATTAGATAGCGATAGATACCCATTGTCGAAAATGGGAGGCCGACATGATGACGACAAGCAGGCTTGCATGGCTCGCAGCGACCGTGGCGATCGGCGTGGCGCCAACGGTGACGATGGCACAGGACAGCAGCGCTTCGCCGGCGGCCGATTCAGGCAGCGACGCCGGACGGGTATCGGAGATCGTCGTCACCGCGCAGCGGCGCGAACAGTCGTTGCAGGAAGTGCCGATCAGCGTCACCGCCTTTAACACTGCCGGCCTGGAGGCGCTCAATGCCCAGTCGATCGGCGATCTCGACACCTTCACCCCCGGCCTGACAATCAACGACACTTCGGTGACGCAGCCGAGCTATACGATCCGCGGCGTCGCGACCGACGATTTTGGCATCGGCACCGATCCGTCGGTCGGCATCTTCATCGATGGCATTTATTCGGGCAGGTCGGGCGCCTCGCTGATTTTTTTCAACGACATCGACCGCGTCGAAATCCTGAAAGGGCCGCAGGGCACCTTGTTCGGACGTAACACCTCGGCCGGCGCTATCTCGATCATCACCAAAAAGCCCGTCGATGAATTCGGGGGTTCGGCGACGCTGCAATATGGCAATTTCGACACCGTCCGCGCCGACGCCACCGTCAATATCCCACTCACCGACACGCTCTATTTTCGCGCCAACGGAGTCGTCAATCATCGCAACGGCTATTTGAAGGACGCGGTGACCGGCGAGGACCGCGAGCGCGAGAACAATGTGTCGGCGCGTGCGGCGCTGCGCTGGGCGCCGAATGCCGACACCGACTTCATCCTGACCTACGATCATGATGATACCGACAAGGACGGCCCGGCGTCGGTCGGGATCAGCAATTTCGCGCTGAGCCGCAGTCCCTTCGGCCCGTTCACCAACGACGTCATCGACGACAGGGAAACGCGGATACTGAACGCGGTATCGTTGACCGCGACGCATAATGCCGGGCCGCTGACCGTCACCAGCATCAGTTCGTTCAAGAAGTTCGAGACGCACAATCGCGAGGACGAGGATGGCACCGGCGACCCGACGCGCTATCTCGACACGGAGAATATCGAGAAGAACAAGAGCTTCTATCAGGAACTGCGGCTTGGATACGACGACGGCCCGCTGAACGCGATCGCGGGGGTCAGCTATTTTCACGAGCGTGGGCGTCAGACGAGCGCGGTGACGCTGCTCAGCGATTCGGCGGACCGGCTGCTTGGTGAGCTCGCAGGCTTCCCGATCTTCACCATCCTCGACAGCGTCGGGCTTCCGGTATTCGGCGAGCAGATGCGCGAGGACATGAACAACCGCGTCGCGAACAACAGCTTCGCCGCCTTTGCCGACGCGACGTTCGAAGTGACCCCGCGCCTGAGGCTGACTGCGGGCATTCGCTACACCCGCGATAAAAAGGACTTCACCTGGCTCAACGGCGGATTCGACGGCCATGGCCTCGAGACGACGACCGCTCCGGGCGCGCTGTACAACGCGATCCTTGGCGCCCCTGCCTTTCCCGACGATGCCCAGATCAGCGTTGCCGATTTCTATCGCGCGACGGTTGGCCCCAACGGGTTGATTTTCGATGAGGGCACGCTCGAAGGCGTGCCTTTCACCCGACGCGCGAAATTCAGCGACGTCAGCCCGCGCTTTGTCGTCCAATATGACGCGACCGACAATGTCCATCTCTATGCGTCGGCCTCGCGCGGGTACAAGGCAGGCGGATTCAATTCGGTCCAGATCAACTCCTTCTTCTCGCCCGAAAATGTCTGGAATTTCGAGGGCGGCTTCAAATCGGAGTTGTTCGATCGCCGCGTGCGCTTCAACGCCTCGGCCTATTATTTCAAATACCGCAATCGCCAGTCGATCAGCCTCGAACCCAGCACCAATCCCGCCTGTCAGATATCACCCCCACCGGCAGGCACCGTGTGCCTGCCGCAATATCTCACCCGCTCGGGGGACTCGCGCGCCTATGGCATCGATCTCGATGCCCAGTTCGTCGTGTCGGACGATTTCTCGATCTCGGCGACGGCAGGCTATATCGACAGCAAATGGTCGTCGCGGGTCGAGCAGGGCATCGACATTTCGGGTCAGCCGACGGGCGAACCGAGCTTCCGCGGCATATTGGGCGCCCATTATCTGCACGACACGGGCAGCGGCGCGCTGTTCGCCGATGTCAGCTACAGCTACACCACGCGTCAGCGGATCAACGACGCGGTGCGCTTCACAGATGCCGCGATCGCGCCCTTCGTCGATTTTTCGCAGCTTGGCCGGCTCCGTTCGGCGCGCAATATCGTGAACGCCAAGATCGGTTATCGCTTTGGCGAAGACCATCGCTTCTCGATCGCGGCCTATGCGGAAAACCTGCTCAACAAGAAATATCTGCGGACGCTCAACACGATTTCGGCCGATGTGTTCCAGACGCCGTATGTGCGCCGCGACCGACCCGCTTTCTATGGGGTCGAGCTTGGCTTCAAATTCTGACGATCAACGGGCGGGACAGAATAGATGAGCTGGTCAAACTGGTCGGGCAGCGTCAGCGCGACGGGGGCAGTGCTGCGTCCGCGCACCGAGGTCGAACTCGGTGCCGGGGTTCGCGATGCCCGCGCGGTGCGCGCGACGGGTGCGGGGCACAGCTTCATGCCGCTGTGCGCGTCCGACGGGCTGATCGTCTGCCTAGAGGATATGGCGGGGGTGATGACGATCGCGCCCGATCGCAAGACCGCGCGCATTCCGGCGGGATGGAGCATCAAGCGGCTGACGGCCGCACTTGCCGACGAAGGCCTCGCGCTCGCCAATCAGGGCGACGTGAACCCGCAGAGCCTTGCCGGCGCGATGGCGACGGGAACGCACGGGACCGGTCTCGATCTCGGCAATCTCGCAACCTTCGCGCGTGGTTTTCGGCTGGTCGGCGCCGACGGCGAGGCCCGATGGTGCGACGCGCAGACCAATCGAGAACTGTTCGAGGCGCAGCGCCTGTCGCTGGGACTGTTCGGGATCGCGACCGAAATCGAATGCGATATCGTTCCGGCCTATTATCTTGCCGAGCGGGTCCGGAAGATGCGCTGGGATGAAGCGCGCGAACGCTTCGATACGCTGACCGGTGAACATCGCCACGTCGAATTCTGGTTCTTTCCCCACGCCGATCATGTCATCCTGAAGACCCTGTCGCTGATCGACCCCTGCGAGGCGCCACCGAGCACGAGCGACATCGACGAGGCGCCCTTTCGCCGCGTGCTGGGGATCGGCGCGAAGCTGCCTTTTCTGATTCCCAGCCTGCAGCGGATGATGATGAAGACGGGCTTCGAGGGTGGCCGGCGCGGTCCCGCGCATGCGATTTTTCCGTCCGATCGGACGATCCGCTTCGAAGAGATGGAATATGAGATGCCGCACGCGGTCGGCCTCGAAGCCTTGTCCGCGGTCGTCGACTGGATCCGCAAGAAACGCCTGCCGGTGTCCTTCCCGTTCGAATATCGCACCGTCGCCGGCGACGATATCTGGATGAGCCCGATGAACCGGGGACCCGTCGCCGCAATCTCGATGCACCAATATGCGCTTATGCCCTGGCGCAGCCTGTTCGCCGATGCCGAGGCGATTTTCCGCGACCATGGCGGGCGACCGCACTGGGCAAAGCGCCACACGCTGTCGCGCGCCGATGTCGATACGCTCTATCCGATGGCCGAACGCTATCGCGAAGTGCGCCGCGCTGTCGATCCCGGCGGCAAATTCCTCAATGCCCATATGGCGGAGCTGTTCAGCTGATGGACGATATCGAACTTCATGGCGCCCTGATCGGCCAGCAGGGCTCGCGCGCCGCACTCAACACGCCGGTGCTGGTCCTCGATCTCGATATTCTCGACCGCAACATCGCCGCGATGGCGGCACTGGCGAAAGCGCATGGCGTGACGCTGCGCCCGCACGCCAAGACGCACAAGAGCGTCGATATCGCCAAGCGCCAGCTCGCGGCGGGCGCGGTCGGACTGTGCTGCGCCAAAATCGGCGAGGCCGAGGTGCTCGCCGACGGCGAGATCACGGGACTGCTGATCACGTCGCCGGTCAGCGCCCCCGCCGCGATCGTGCGGCTGGCATCGCTCGCAAAAAGGAGCGCCGGCCTCATCGCGACCGTCGACAACCCCGCCGTCGTCGCACGGATCGCGCGGGCGCTGACCGACGCGGACGCATCGCTCGACGTGATGATCGACATCGATCCTGGCATTCGCCGCACCGGCGTCGCCTCGCCCGAAGCCGCGGTCGAGCTGGCTGAGGCGATTGCCGCCGCCGGGAATCTCCGCCTGCGCGGGGTGCAATATTATTGCGGGATGCAGCAGCATGTCGAGGATTATGCCGAACGCCGCGCCGCGATCGTCGAGCGCACCGATTACCTCCAAAGCGTGATCGCCGCACTGACCGAGGCGGGCCACGCGCCCGAAATCGTCAGCGGATCGGGCACCGGCACGCACCGCATCGACCTCGACATCGGGGTCTTCACCGAATTGCAGACCGGCTCCTATGCGCTGATGGACAAGCAATATCTCGACTGCGATCTGACCGGCGATGCGACAATCCCCTTCGCGCCGTCGCTCGGGGTCGATGCCCGCGTCGTCAGCGCCAATCACGACGCGCTGGTGACGATCGACGCCGGGTTCAAATCGCTGTCGACCGACGGTGGGGTTGCGGTGGTGACACGCGGCGCGCCGGCCGAGACGATGTTCGTTTTCATGGGCGACGAACATGCCGCGCTGATCGGCCCCGACATCGGGTCGCGCCTTCGGCCCGGCGACCCTGTGAGCCTGACGGTGCCGCACTGCGACCCGACGGTGAACCTCTATGATCATTATCATGTCGTGCAAGGCGACACGCTCGTCGCGATCTGGCCGGTAAGCGCACGCGGCCGCGCGCGTTGACCGCGCCGGCCGCCTTCACCGCCCGCCAGACCGCCGCAGTGATGGTCGTCGGCGTCATCGGGGTGCTGATCCCGGGACTACAGCCGCAATTGCTGGGTGCGCTGCTCGCCGAAGCCAAGCTATCGACGAATGCGCTCGGCCTGCTGGCGACGGCGGAATTGCTCGCGATGGGGATCGCCGCGGGAACCGCCGGATTACTGCTCTCGGTCGGTCGGCTGCGCCTGATTGCCGCGGCTGCCCTGATGGCGACAGCCGCCCTCGACCTTGGCACGCCTTTTGTGTCGGGCGGTGGATTGTTCGCTGCTCGCATCGCGGCAGGCCTTGCCGAAGGGGTGCTGATTTGGATCGCCATCGGCCTGATCGTCCGCGCGCGCCGACCCGAGCGCTGGTCGGGCATCTATCTGGCACTGCAGACGGTCGCGCAGCTCGCGCTCGCGACGGCGATGGGTCTGGCGGTCATCCCGCGGTTCGGATCGGCCGGGGGCTTCACCCTGCTTGCGCTGGTAACGGCGCTCGGCCTTGCCGCGCTGCCATTGCTTCCCCGCGCCTATGCCGATCTCGATCATGGCGATGCGGCGGGATCCGCCCTGCCCGCGCGCGGCATCATCGCGCTCGCCGGGGTGACGCTCTATCTCGCGTTCATCGTCTCGGTGTGGGTCTATATCGAGCCGCTCGGGCTGCAACGTGGCATCGATGCCGCCACCGTCCGGCTGGTCGCGCCGCTGTCGCTGGCGATGCAGGTGGCGGGCGCCGCTGTGGCGGCGATGCTGGCCGGGCGCCTGCCCGCGCGCGCGGTCGTCACCGCCATTGCGATGGCCAACCTCGTCCTGCTGGCGGTCATGGCCGCCCCGCCGTCGGCTTCCGCCTTTGTGATCGCCACCGCGCTGTTCGGCTTTCTCTGGCTGTTCGCGATGCCGTTTCAGGTCCCGATCCTGATCGCGGCCGACCCCAGCCGCCGCGCCGCGATGCTGATCGGCGGTGCACAATTGATCGGGTCGAGCCTCGGGCCGTTCATCGCGGCGTTTCTCGTCAGCGACCGCGACGTCGGGCCCGTGCTCTGGTTCGGTGCGGCCTGCGCCGCGGCAGGTACCATCGCATTGGTCGGTGCGCGGGTGGGCCGATCGGCGGCCGCCCCGCGGCCGGCGTGATGGCGGATCGCTGGATATGACTTTTTCGCGATTTTCCTTGCCGACATGGACTGTTCGAAAGGTCGAGACATGCTTTCACGTCGTCATTTGATCGCCGCCGGCATTGCATCGGCTGGACTGGGGTCCAGCGCGCACGCGCGCAAACTGGCTCAGCTGGACAATGTGTTGGCGCCCTTCCCCGCGAATTTCGCCTTCGGCGCCGCGACCTCGGCCTATCAGATCGAAGGGGCGGTGGATGAGGATGGCCGCGGCGCATCGTCATGGGATCGTTTCTGCGCCGAACCAGGACGCGTGAAAGGTGGCGCCAGCGGTGCGGTCGCCGACGACCATTATCATCGTTTCGGCGACGATGTGGCGTTGATGAAAGCGCTCGGGCTGACCCACTACCGCTTTTCGATCGCCTGGCCGCGGATCGTACCGGCGGGGTCCGGTGCCTCCAATCCCAAAGGGCTCGATTTCTACGACCGGCTGATCGATGCCTTGCTCGCCGCGGGAATCAAGCCCGTCGCGACATTGTTCCATTGGGACACCCCGGCGCCGCTCGAGGATGCCGGGGGCTGGATGGTCCGCGATACCGCGCTCCGCTTTGCCGATTATGCCGCGCTGGTCGGAAAACGATACGCCGACCGCGTGGCGATGTGGATGCCGCTCAACGAACCGCTATCGCTGACGTCGATGGGATATATGCTGGGCCTCCACGCCCCCGGCAAGCAGCTGGGCATGGCCGCGCTGGCGGCGGCGCACCATCAGCTACTGGCCCATGGCCTGGGCGTCGGCGCGCTGCGCGCTGCCGGGGCGAGCGCGATCGGAATCGCCAACGTCCACGCCCCCACATGGCCTGCCAGCGCGGCATCCGCAGACGTGGACGCGGCGAAAATATACGATGAACTGGTCAACTGGACCTTCGCCGACCCCCTGTTGGCCGGCACCTATCCGGCAGGCGTGGCGGAGTTGATGCCGGTGCAAGCGGACGATCTGAAGATCATCGCGGCGCCGCTCGACTGGTACGGCGTAAATTATTACAATCCGACCCGCGTCGGCGCTCCCGACGGACGCGCCGCGATTATCGATGGTGCAGCCATAGCGGCGCAACCGCTCTTTTCGATTCAGGACATAGCGGGCTATCCCCAAACCGACTTCGGATGGCCGGTCATTCCCGCCGGGCTGGAAGAAATTCTAACGCAATTGCAGGCCCGCTACGGCGCGAAATTGCCGCCGATCTACATCACCGAGAACGGCTGCTCGTACAACGACGGGCCGGGCGCCGACGGCCGTGTTCGCGATGCCCGGCGCGTCGAATATGTCAGCTCTCATCTTGGGGCGTTACAGGCCGCTATGGGGCGGGGAATCGATGTGCGCGGCTATTTCGCATGGTCGCTGATGGACAATTTCGAATGGGCGGCGGGTTACGATCAGCGCTTTGGATTGATCCATGTCGACTATGAAACATTGCAGCGCACGCCTAAGGATTCCTTCCATTGGTATCGTGCATTGATCCAAAAGAATCGTGCGGCACGGTGAGTATCAGTCGGCCGCAAACGACGCCGCGGACGGCACCAAAGCCATTCGATGACGCGTCATTCGCGACATCGAAGATGACGCGCAGTCGCTGGGCCGATATGGTAGCCATCAGGTCATCAAACGCGTGGGGTACCGGATTCGACCCGCCCATGATCATGGAAAGGTCGATGTGAACGCCCGCGCCAAAATCAATCCCCGCTCGCCGCCCAAGCAGGAGCGCGCGCAGGCGACTTACGACTTGCTGCTCGACGTCGCCGGCGAACTTTTGGGCGAAGTCGGCATCGAACGCATCTCGACCAACATGATCTGCGCGCGCGCCGGTTTGACGCCGCCAGCGCTCTATCGTTATTTCAAGGATAAATATGCCGTGCTCGAGGCGCTGGGGCAGCGCCTGATGACCAAGCAGAACGACGTTCTGGAAGCGTGGATCGCGCGTCATGTCGATCAGGGCGTCGATGCGCTGCGCGACAATATCGAGGAGCTGATGCGCGAAACGGCGGCGGTGACGCGCCCCGAACCCGGCGCCGTGTGGATTCTGCGCGCGCTCCACGCAACGCCCCAACTTGCGCATATCCGCCTCGAATCGCACCGCTATGTCACCGACCGGCTGGTCGAAGCCTATGCCCGCAATCTGCCCGACGCCGACCGCGACGAGCTGTGGCAGGAACTGCGCCTGACGGTCGAACTGGGCTTCGCCGCCGACGAGATGCTCTATGAAGAAACGCGCGTGTCGCCCGACGCCATATTCCGCCTCACCGCACGCATGCTGCGTGGCGATCAATCTTGAAGGAGCTTTTGGTCGGTGATGGGCTCAAGACCGAAGTGTTGAGCGTAGCCAACTGAAGATCGATATCAAAACCGTGGCTTGAAAGCCCGATAGCGTGAAGCAGCTCGAGATAGATCGGCGCAAACCCGCAATCCGCTTTGAGCGCGTCGCGAAGATGGTCGCGCAGTTCACCACGACCGCATTGAGTCAGCCGCTGATCGGCCCCGTCCCGACCGGGGTCGGCCCGCCCGCGTTCGTCTGACGATAGGCGCAACCGCCGCAGCATAGTCGCACTCACCCCCCAACCATGCTACACGTCCCCCGGGCGCGTCATCAGGGGAGAAAACCGATGCGGGGTTCCGGGCCGTTGTGGGGGCTGCTCAATCAGGCCCGCCGTGCCAATCTGGCCGAACGGGGCGCGCCGCCGCCGATCGCCGCTGCGCAGGGGATCACCCGCCGCCGGATGCTCGCGGCGCTGGGCGCCGCCTCGGCGCTTCCCTTGGTCGGCTGGCCCGCCCCGTCGCGCGCCGCCTCCGGCCTGCGTGTCGCCATCATCGGCGGCGGCCTCGCGGGACTGACCGCGCTCGATGCGCTGACCGCCGCCGGGGTCGAGGCGCATCTTTACGAAGCGCGGGGCCGGCTCGGCGGGCGCGTGCTCACCGCGAATAACGCCCCCGAACCGGGGCTGAATATCGAGGATGGCGGCAACCTCATCAACACCGACCATGACGACATGCTCGCGCTGGCGAAGCGCTTCGGCATTCCGCTGATCGACCGCAAGCCGATGGCCGCGCACACCCGCTATGTCGCCGACGGGCGCCTGCTCGGCGACGCCGAACTGATCGAGGACCTGCGCCCGATCGCCGCGCATATCGGCCGGGATGCGGAGATTCTCGACGCCGACTACGCGGTTGCCGCGCTCGGGCTCGACTCGATTTCGGTCGCCACCTATCTTGACGCCAATGCCGGGTTGATGAAGCCGCACGTCCGCGCGCTGATCGAGGCGACGATCCGCACCGAATTCGGCGCCGAACCCGATCAGGCCTCGGCGATGGAACTGCTGTTCAACCTGCCCGTCGTCGACGGCGAACAGGCCGAACTGATCTCGCTCAGCGACGAGCGTTTCATCCTGACCGGCGGCTCGTCGAGTGTCGTCAGGGCCTTGTCGGAACCGCTGATGTCGCGCATCTCGACCGGCCATGCGCTGCGGTCGATCGCCCCGGGCAAGGACGGGCTCGACCTGCGCTTCGCCAATGGGAAGCGCGACCGCGTCGACCGCGTCATCGTCACCGTTCCCGCGCCGCTGATGCGCAGGATCGATTATGGCGGGCTGTTATCCAAAGAATGGGCGGAGCTGGTCAGCGAGATCGACTGCGGCCGCAATGAAAAGATCAACGCCGGCTATGCATCGCGCGTCTGGGAGCCGGCGACCGGCCCTGCGGGGTCCGCCTGGGCGGTCGACACCGGCGGACCCGGCGTCTTCTCCGAATTTTGGGACGCGAGTTCGGGCCAGCCGGGCGAAGCCGGGGTGCTCACCTGGTTCTTCGGCGGCGATCAGGTCGATGCGCTGATGGCCGCCAGACCCGAAACGACCCTGCGCCGCGCCGAAGCGGCGATCGCGCCGGCCGTTCCGGGCCTCGATGCCCGTAGCATGCGCCGCACGGCATGGGGCAAGGATCCATTCGCGCGCGGCGCTTACTCGACCTTCAAACCCGGCCAACTCACCCGCTTCGCCCCGCATTTATGGGTCGAAGAGGATGGCAAGGCGACGCGGCAGGCGGTCGCCGGACCGATCGTCTTTGCCGGCGAGCATCTGTCGGACGCCTTCCCCGGCTATATGAACGGCGGGGCGCAGACCGGGCGGCTGGCGGCGGCGGCGATATTGGCTGGCCTTGGCTGACGAAAATCGCGCGAAAAACTGACGTTCTTTCAATTCACCGCGCCCGGCACCCCCATCGTCCCAAAGCCATTCATCAACTTTTTTGTCGATTCCGACCTTGAACCTTCACAAACGACGTGCATTATGGTGCAATGCACAATCAGAATCCCTTCTCCCTGCGATCGATCGAGCGATGAACGATACCCGCCTGAAACTGATGGAAGCCATCGCGCGCCGGCGCCGCGTCACCGCGCTCTACAACGGCAACCAGATGATCCTCGCCCCGCACCAGATGTTCGAACGCCGCGGCGACCTGTTCGTCAGCGCGCTCAACCTCAGCAAGAACTGGCGCTCGCCCGACGACTGGAAGCTCGGCCATTTCAAGCTCGACGGCCTCGCCGTGACCGAATTGCAGGACGAGGAGTTCGAGCCTTTGCCGTCGTTCGAAGCCGCGGCGCCGCACGCCGACGACACCCTGCTCCTCGCAGTCTGAGCGAAAAAGGGCGGGCATCGCGGCCCGCCCCTTCCCCTTATTTCTCGGCGACCAGCGGCTCGTCGCTCGTCTTGACCAGCGACCAGATCACCCCGCCCGCGATCAGCGCGACGGTGACGCCCAGGCTGACCAGCGGCGGGAATTTGTCGCCGCCGAGGATGAAATCGGCGACGAAGATCTTCGACCCGATGAACACCAGCACCAGCGCCAGCGCATATTTCAGATAGTGGAAGCGGTGGACCATCGCCGACAGCGCGAAGTACAGCGCGCGCAGGCCGAGGATCGCCATGATGTTCGACGTATAGACGATGAAGGTGTCGGTGGTGATCGCGAAGATCGCCGGCACGCTGTCGACCGCGAACACCAGGTCGGCGAGGTTGATCACCACCAGCGCGAGGAACAACGGCGTCGCCGCGAGCGCCAGCTTTCCGGTCTTTGTGTCGGGGACCTTCACGAAGAATTTTTCGCCGTGCAGATCGTCGGTGATCGGGATGTGGCGCGACAGCCATTTGACCACAGGATTGCCCTTGACGTCCATCGGCGTGTCGTCGGCGAACAGCATCTTCACGCCGGTGAAGATCAGGAACGCGGCGAAGATATACAGCACCCAGCCATATTCGGTAACCAGCGCCGCGCCGCCCGCGATCATGATGCCGCGCAGCACGATCACCGCGACGATGCCCCAAAGCAAAGCGCGATACTGATAGCGCGGCGGGATCGCGAAGGTCGCGAAGATCAGCGAGATCACGAAGATATTGTCGATCGACAACGCCTTCTCGATGAAGAAGCCGGTATAATATTGCAGCCCCGCCTCGCCGCCCTTCGCGGCCCAGATCCAGGCGCCGAACGCCAAGGCTATGCTGATGTAAAAGGCCGAGAGTTTGAGGCTCTCGCCGATCCCCATCTCCTTGTTCTCCTTGTTCAGGAAACCGAGGTCGAAGGCGGTGAGCAGCACGACCAGCCCGATAAAGGCCAGCCAGAACCAGGCCGGGGTGCCCAGCCAGTCCGCGGTCAGAAATTCCATGATATTGTCCCTGGTACAGGTCGAACGCGCCGCCCGCCCCTCAGGAGGGGAAAGCCGCGCGCCCGTCATTCTTGTTGTTGGATCAGCGCGCCAGCGCGGGCCGCATCTGCGCGGCGAGCCGGCGCTTGACCGCAAGCTTCGCCGCTTTCAGCCGCAGCAGGCGGAACGCATCGGCGCCGCGGCGCCTTCCCTCGCTGCGCACGGCGTCGTCGAGCCGGCGGTACAGCGCGGTCAGTTTATAAAATCGCGAATATGACGTCATACAGGCCTCCTGATTGAGCGAACTCAAAAGACAGGTGACGCCGACGCCCGAACCCTTGTCAGGGGGGAGATGGGCCGCAAGCATCGGTGTCACCCGATGCGGTCCGACATCACGTGGCGGGAAATATCCCGCCGACGCCAGAGGGGCCCGGCCCGCATGACTCCCATCTAGAGACGCGGGGGCTGGCTTTCAACCCCCCGCCGCGCCATGCTGGCGCGAGCCGGCCTCGTCCCGGCGCCGGGGGAGTCTTTTCATGTCCGTCCTTGTCGACCGCGACGGTCCGGTTTTCATCGTCACCATCGACCGCCCGGCGAAGCGGGGCGCCGTCGATCCCGCGACCGCCGCCGCGCTGCGCACCGCCTTCGCTGCCTTCGCCGAGGACGATGGCGCCAGCGTCGCGATCCTCACCGGCAGCGGCGGCCATTTCTGCGCCGGCTTCGACCTCAGCGCCGTCGGCGCGACCCGCTACGACCCCGACGGCCCCGGCCCGATGGGTCCGACAAGGATGCTGCTCGAAAAGCCGGTGATCGCAGCAGTCGAGGGCCATGCCGTCGCCGGCGGGCTCGAACTCGCTTTGTGGTGCGACCTGCGCGTCGCGGCCGAGAGCGCGGTGTTCGGCGTCTATTGCCGCCGCTGGGGTGTGCCGCTGATCGACGGCGGCACCGTCCGCCTGCCCCGCATCGTCGGTCAGGGCCGCGCGCTCGACATGATCCTGACCGGCCGCCCGGTCGATGCCGACGAAGCCCAGCGCATCGGCCTCGCCGACCGTGTCGTCCCCGACGGCACCGCGCTCCCCGCCGCGCTCGCGCTCGCCAGACAGATCGCCGCCTTCCCGCAGCTTTGTATGACCAGCGACCGGATGAGCGCCTATCGCCAATGGGACCATGACATCGAAGCCGCGCTTGCCCACGAGGCCCACGCCGGCGTCGCCCCCTTGCGCGGAGGCGCCGCCGCGGGCGCAAAACGTTTCACCGAAGGCGAAGGCCGCAGCGGCAGCTTCGCGGCTTTCAAGGGATAATGACATGACGCTGAAACTCGCCATCGCCGCCGCGCTGCTCGCCCTGCCCCTTCCTGCACTCGCTCAGCCCGCAAACATCCCCGCCGCCATCTACACCGACCCGCCCGCCGACAAGGCCCATCCCGCCGCGATGGAGGTCGTCCATATCCCGAGCGGCGGCGTGGAAATCAACGGCGTCGTCTATATCGCCGCCGGCGCCGGCCCGCACCCGACGGTGATCCTCTGCCACGGCCTGCCCGGCAACGAAAAGAGCCTCGACCTCGCACAGGCGATGCGCCGCGCCGGCTGGACCGTCATCGCCTTCAACTATCGCGGCTCGTGGGGCAGCCCCGGCGAGTATCGCTTCGCGCAGAACCTCGAGGACGCCGACGCCGTCCTCGCCTTCGCGCGCGACCCCGCCAACGCCGCCAAGCTGCGCATCGACCCCAAACGCCTCGTCATCATGGGCCACAGCATGGGCGGCTGGGTCACCGCGCTCACCGCCGCGCACGACAAGCAACTCATCGGCGCCGCGATGATCTCCGCCGCCAACCTCGGCGCTTTCGGCAAGGCCCCGCGCGACCAGCTCGCCGCGGGCATGAAGGCCAACGGCCAGGAAGCCCTCGCCGGCACCTCGCCCGAAATCATGGCCGACGAACTGATCGCGAAAGCCGACGCCTTCGACTGGCTCAAGGCCGCTCCCGCGCTGACCGCCACCAACCTCTTCATCCTCTCCTCCGACGACGGGTTGGCGCCGGGCACCGATGCACTAGCCAAGGCGATCCAGGATGGCGGCGGGACGAAGGTGAAGACGCTGCACGTCGCGACTGACCATAGCTGGTCGGACGCGCGGATACGGTTGCAGGCGGAGGTTTTGGGGTGGCTCGAAACCCTGAAAGCCGAGGAATAGGCCACCGAGACCCGCCGCTGCAACCGACACCGGCGCGCGATCAATCCATGCGATTGAAATGCGTCGTTTCCAGCTTCTCGCGGCTGTTGCCCGACCAGACGATCGTTTCGGTCATCGATTCCCGATCCTTGGCAACGGTGTAGACCCGAGTCGACACCCGCGCGCCGGCCTTGCCCAAGGTCATCACCAACGTGTCCGGCGCCGGTTGGCGCAGCGCCACGCTGTCGATGAAATCCATATTGCCCGTGATCGGCACCGCGACGCCATCGAGCGCCGCGGTCGATTCCGAATAGCGGCGCGACCCGTCGGGCGCGACGATTTCGACGCGCGTTTTCCATTTGCCGTCCGGCGCGGCATCGAAAGCGATGGTCACCCGCTGCGGCCGCTCGTTCGCGGGCATCTGCGAGGTGTCGAGCGACCAGCTCCCCGCGAGCGGCAGCGGCTGCGATGCGGCGCTGGCAACGGCGGCCGGCGCGGCGGCCTGTTCCGCCGACGGAGCGGCGGCGAGCATCAGGCCGGCGGCGGCCAGAGGTATCGTAATGAGCATGACGATCATTCCTTTCGAACCGCGAACCCCCATGGCCGCGGTGTGCTCCCGGTCCTTCCCGACCGGGCGCGCGTTCGAAAGATCGATATTTTTGTCACAATTTTCTGGGGCATCCAGAAGGCGAGCCAACTCGCGGCTGCTGCCGACCCCCGTCTTGCGGCGAGCGCTGCGCAACCGCTCGTTGATCGCGGTTTCCGAATTCTCCAGACGCGCGGCGATCGTCTTTACCGTATGCCCGGCGGCGAGCAGGCGCAGGATCTCCAACTCGCGCTCGGTCAGACAGGCGGACAAGCCGGGCATGGGGCGGTTGGCAGACATATGCTGTTGCTCACCATAGCGGCACGAACAGGTCCATCCCAATTTATTTGGAAGGGCCGTAGCGGGCATATGCGGCATGCAAAGGCCTGAGGCATGGCAACCTTTTGCGCGCCGTGAACGAGCACCGCGCTGTTGCGCCCGTCACCCCGGGCTTGACCCGGGGTCCCGCTCAATCGACGCTCCCCCCCCATGGACCGAGAAACAAAAGGCGGCTGGGTCTACATCATGACCGACCGCTACCGCGGCACGATGTACGTGGGCGTCACCGCCGACCTCCCGCCCGCATCCAAACGCCCCTGCATCGCCCACGAAAAGGCCCTCAAACGCTGGCATCGCGAGTGGAGATTCAAATTAATTAAGCGCGGAAATCCCGGTCTATTTGGCGTGCTGTCACTGTGCTAACACCCACCCCCATAATCCATCGGCTTGCCTCGCACTAAGTTGACCGAGTAGCTACCATCCGCCATTTTTCTTCCAATCTGAATGACGTTGTTTTGCCCGACAGTTGATCCGAATTTACCCGACCCCGAAGGCCACATATTGCCCTGAAAGCTATCTTTGGGCGCGATGAGGCCCCACACTTCCCAAGTATCACCCGGTGTAACATTCTTCGCAAGGAGGGGGATGCAAACCGGCCCCTGTCCTTCTTCAAAAACGCCGACAGCTTTGCCGTTTATTTTGACTTCCAAATTCACGAAGCTCCAAATGCTAGAGTACGAAAGCCAGATTAGGGTGTCTTGTCCTCGAGGAAGCTCTGGCATTGGGGCTTGCAGCGCCGTCTCGGCGGCGGCAGGAGCCATAGCTGCTGGAGTCGACTTGCCTTCGGGCTGATTGCTGGGCAATCTGTTCGAAAGCTCTGTGGCCGTGGAAGGTGTGCTTTCCGGTTTTGAGGTGGACGTTTGGTCGAGAATAATTTTCTCGGAGCCATTGCTCAGGTAGAGCAAGACTCGATCCCTGATGCACTCTCGTATATTGTCATACTGGCCAGCACGATCCTCCGCAGGGATCGCTTGATCAACGATTATTCGCAATTCTTCTTTCGTTACGTTCGCTTTGCCCTTCAATAGCCCGCTGATGCGTGCTTCTGCGGCGGCGCTTGCGTCGTCGGACTGCCTTGAAAGTGTCGGCTCGGCTAAGCACGCATCCCGTGCAAATGCCAACGCCGCATTTATGCGTTTTTCAGTCGAAGTGGCGTGGTCGGCGCCGCCTGCCTCGCTCGGCCTATCCCATAGCCAGAGGGTTATGATAATTGCGGTCAGTAACAGGCCCGCTATAGCCATCGGAACGAGTATGTAAGGCGGTGATCTGCGCCGTGGCATTGCCCACTCCCCAGAGGTCGTGCTGGTTACCTACCTAAGACTTCGTGACTATTCGCCTTCGAGATGAAGGGTCTCGCGCCTATCTGTCAATGTATTTGTAGGCGATCTTCCTTCACTTCCCCATCAACTTCATCGCCATCCCCGTCAGCGCCTCGGTCGCGGTCTCGATCACCGTATCCGCCTCGGGCGCCCAGAAGGGCGAGTGCAGGCTCGGCAGGCTCTTCCCCGCCTTTTGCGCCGCGTCATATTCGGCGCGCGGCACCCCGCCGACCCAGATGATCAGGCTCTTCACATCCTTGTTCGCGTCGCGCGAATAGCGGCTGAAATCCTCGCCGCCCATCACCGGCGGCATCTTGGTCACCCGCGCCTCGCCGAACTGCGTCTTCAAAAACGCCGCCATATCCTCGGTGAAATCGACGGTGTTGAAGGTCGCAGGAGTATATTCGTCCTTCTGCACGCTCACCACCGGCATCTTGTCGTCGGGCATCCCCGCCGCGATCGCTTCGCCCTTCGCGATGCGCGCGATGCCGTCGAGCAGATGATTGCGCACCTCGTCCGAATAGCTGCGCACCGTCAGCTGCAGCTTCGCCTCGTCCGAAATGATATTATGCTTGGCCCCCGCGTGGAAGCTGCCGACGGTCACCACCGCGCTGTCGAGCGGGCTGATCTCGCGCGACACCAGGGTCTGCAGCGCGCCGACGATGCGGCTCGCCAGTACGATCGGGTCCTTGGTCGTCTGCGGATAGGCGCCGTGCCCGCCAACCCCCTTCACGAGGATATCGACGCTGTCGACATTGGCGAGCGCATAGCCCGGCGTATAGCCGATCTGCCCCGCGGGAAACTGCGCCGCATCGTGGAACGCGAGCGCATATTGCGGCTTGGGAAAGCGCGTATAGAGCCCGTCCTCGAGCATCATCCGCGCGCCCGCGCCGCGTTCCTCGGCGGGCTGGCCGATCATCACGAGCGTGCCCGACCATTTGTCCTTGTTCGCCGCCATGCGCCGCGCGACGCCGACCCAGGCGGTCATATGCGTGTCGTGGCCGCACGCGTGCATCACGCCGGTCTCGACGCCTTCCTTGGTCGTCACCCGCACCTTCGACGCGCCGGGCAGCCCGGTCTGTTCGATCACCGGCAGCCCGTCCATGTCGGCGCGCAGCAGCACCACCGGGCCGGGGCCATTCTCCATCACCGCGACGATGCCGGTGCCGCCGACCTTTTCGGTGACCTTGAAGCCCAGCTTGCGCGCCTCGGCGGCCATGATGCCCGCCGAGCGGACCTCCATGAAACTGAGTTCGGGGTTGGCGTGCAGGTCGGCATAGATCGCCATCAGCGACGGCATATCCTTCTTGATCTCGGCCTGGATCGCCGGGTCGGCCGTCTGCGCCGCCGCCGAAACCGCACCCACAGCCGAAAGCGCGAGGGCTGCCACGCCCGCCAGCAAAATCCGCATCTTATTCCCCTGTTTCAAGCCATGATGGCCTTGGTTATCCGTTCGTGTCGAGCGAAGTCGAGACACCCATGCGGCGTGCGGGGCTTCGCGTGTCTCGACTTCGCTCGACACGAACGGGGATTATAGGCTCGTTTTGATAATGGTTGTCAGCTTTCCGGCACCAGTTCGATCACGTCGACCAGCGATTCATACGCCGGCGCGGGCAGCACCAGCCGCCAACGATTGTCGCCGATCCGCTCGACCAGCCCCGCCATGTCGCGCATCCGGTCGCTGCCGTAATTGACCGCCATCTTCTCGTCGCCGAGTTCGAGCGTGCCAAGGAAGACCTGCCGCGTCAGATTGTCGGGAAAGATCAGCCCGACCGGCCGCTGCGACCCCGTCAGCTTGACCAGGCTCGAAATCCCCTGTTCGGCCGCCACGCGGCAACGAAACCAGCCATAGGCGATATAGCCCAGCGTCCCGCCGCTCTTGGCGCCGACCTTGATCGTGCGGCATTTGTAATCGCCCGCGGGCAGATGCGGATTGGGCAGCGCCGCGGTCGGGTGCAGCAAAATGCCCTCGCGGTCGATCTGCGCCCCGAACCCCTTGGCGCGCGCATCGGCCAGCGCGGCTTCCCAGCTCGAATACCAGTTCCGGACGCGCGCCTTGTCCTGCTCGGTCGCGGTCGAACGCCAGCCGCCCTCGGTCGCGGGCGGCGGCACGTCGGCGACCGACGGCGGAATTTTCGGCACCGTGTTGCACGCGGCGAGCGTCGACGCCGCCAGAACGCCCCCGATTATCGATGTACGACCCCACATTGCTCCGTCTCTCCTGTCCGGTTCGGCGTTAACCTTAGGGGGCGAAGGGAGAATGCTCAAGGCGGATGCAAATTCCTTCTCCCCTTGAGGGAGAAGGATACGAAGGCTTGCGAGCGAAGCGAACTAGCCGCAGTTGGATGAGGGGTCGCGAGCCTTTGGCTCGCGCGGTCGCTTGCGACCGCAACCCCTCACCCAGCTTCGACTAGGCAGCAAGCTGCCAAGTCTTCGCAACCCTCTCCCTCAAGGGGAGAGGGTTAGCGATTACGCCGCCGTCCACCCGCCATCGACGCTCAAATTCGCCCCAGTGATATTCGCCGCCTCGTCGCGTGTCAGGAACGCCGCCAGCGCCGCGACCTGTTCGATCGTCACGAACTGCTTCGTCGGCTGGCCCGCGAGCAGCACGTCGTTGATCACCTGCTCGCGCGTCATCTTGCGCGCCTTCATCGTGTCGGGAATCTGATTCTCGACCAGCGGCGTCCACACATAGCCCGGGCTGATGCAGTTCGCGGTGATCCCCGCATCGGCGACTTCCAGCGCGACCGTCTTGGTCAGCCCGGCGAGGCCGTGCTTCGCGGTGACATAGGCCGATTTGAACGGCGAGGCGACGAGCGAGTGCGCCGACGCGGTGCCGATGATCCGCCCCCAGCCCTTCTTGCGCATCCCGGGCACCGCGTGGCGGATCGTGTGGAACGACGCGGTCAGGTTCAGCGCGATGATCATGTCCCATTTTTCGACCGGGAAATCCTCGATCGGCGACACGAACTGCATCCCGGCGTTGTTGACCAGGATGTCGACCCCGCCGAAATCCTTGTCGGCGCGCTGGAACATGTCTTCGATCGCGTCGGGCTTGGTCAGGTCGGCGCCGTCATAGGCCGCCTTGCCGCCGTTCAACACCTCCAGCGCCGCGCGCTCGGCCTCGATCGCCGCCGCCTCGCCGAACCCGTTGATGATGATATCCGCGCCCGCCGCCGCGAACGCCTTGGCGATGCCGAGTCCGATGCCCGAGGTCGAGCCGGTGACAAGGGCGGTTTTGCCTTTCAGGTGCATGATGAATTCCTTTGTTGGGGGGAGATTTTACCCTGTATTTTCCGTGGTCCGTTTCGGAACCAGACCGTCCGATTGCACCGCGAAGCTCTCCGACCGCCCCTCGGCGATACTTTCCGCGAGCAGATGCCCGTCCTTCATCGCCGCCTCGACCGCCTCCCGGCCCTGCGCCCAATTGGCCTCCACGGCGGTCCGCGAAAACTCGAAATCGCGCGCACCCGTCTGCCATTTCAAAGGGTTATGCACCAGCTGCACGACATTCAGCGCCTTGCAATCGACCATCTTGCGCACCGCCCGAACCTCCGGCAGCTCGCTCACGCCCGGCGGCAACTTCGCCAACATCCGGTCGATCAACCGATGCTCCTTCCGCCGCCGCACCAGTCCGTCCGAAATCCGCCGCGTCCGGCTCGAAAACCGGATATCCTTCTCGCGCGACCAGGCTTCTTCCAGATCGTGCGGCCGCTCGCCGCGCGCCGGGAACAGGTCGACCTGGAACACCAGCATATCCTCATGCGCCGCCTCGACGACATGTTCGAGCGGGGTGTTCGACACGAGCCCCCCGTCCCAATACCATGTCCCGTCGATCTCGATCGGCGGCAACCCCGGCGGCAGCGCGCCCGATGCGAGGATATGCCGCGCGTCGATCCGCTCGCTCTTGGTATCGAAGTATCGGAAATTCCCGGTCTCGACCGCGACCGCCCCCACCGACAGCCGGACATTGCCGTCGTTCAGACGGTCCCAGTCGACCAGCCGGTCGAGCGTCGCGACCAGCGGCGACGTGTCATAGAAACTCACCGCGCCGGGCGTCTGCCGTTCGGCCAGCGCCGGCGGCGGCCAGCGCGGCGTGAAGAACCCCGGCACCCCGAACGCCATCACCTGCCCCGCCGCCGCAAGGTGGTTCCACTCGCGCGCCATGTCGTTGTCGGGGATCGGCAGCGACGGCAGCGCCGACGACACGCCGTCCCAGAACGCGCGAAGCTTGCCAACCGCCTCGTCACGCTTGTTGCCCGCGATGATCGCGGCATTGACCGCGCCGATCGAAATCCCCGCCACCCAGTCGAGTTCGATCCCAAGCTCGATCAGCGCCTCATAAACCCCCGCCTGATAGGCGCCGAGCGCGCCGCCACCCTGCAGCACCAGCACGACGAGGTCGGGCAAAGGCAAGGCGGCTTTGGCAGCGCGGCGCGGCATGGACTCGGGGGCATCCTTCGGTCGGGGGCGCTGATTGGTGCACCGCAACACGGCGCATTGCAAGGCGGACGATGCGAAGCCCCTTCCAATTGCGGCGGGCTACTGCCACAAACGGACAGGACCTGACTTTTGCGCTGGAGACCCCCGAAATGCGCCTCGACGATTATGATCCCGGCGACGATATCCGCGACCTCGGCCGCGGCGGCGGCGGATTTGGCGGCGGCGGGGGTGGCGGCGGCATGGGCGGGCTGCTCATCGGACTGCTCCCGATGCTGCTCGGACGCAAAATGGGCTGCGGCACGATCCTGCTGCTCGGCGCGCTTGCTTTCATGTTCTTCGGCGGCGGCATGAACATGTTGTCGGGCGGCGGCGGTACCGTCGATCCGCAGGCCGACAGCCGCGGCGGGACCAACGTCGCCTGCGACACGGCGGCCGAGAAATTCGCGTGCAATGTCTTCGGCTCGACGCATCAAGTGTGGGGCAATCTTATCAGCAATTACCAGCGCCCGACGCTCAATTTCTTCACCGACCAGAACCGGTCGGGCTGCGGCGCGGCGCAGGCGGCGATGGGTCCCTTCTATTGCCCCGCCGATCAGGGCGTCTATCTCGACACCGCCTTCTTCAACGAACTGGCGCAGCGTTTCGGCGCCGCGGGCGACGCCGCGCAGGCCTATGTCGTCGCGCACGAAGTCGGTCACCATATCCAGACGATCACCGGTATTTCGGACAAGGTGCGCCAGGCGCAGCAACGATCGTCACAGGCCGAGGGCAATGCCTATCAGGTGCGCATGGAATTGCAGGCCGATTGTTATGCCGGGGTCTGGGCGAACCGCGCGCGCAACAGCGCCGGCCAACCCGTGATGGAACCCGGCGACCTGGAAGAGGCGATGACCGCCGCCAATGCGATCGGCGACGACACGCTGATGCGCTCGGCGGGCCAGCGCCCGGTCCCCGAAAGCTTCACCCACGGCACGAGCGAACAGCGTATGAGCTGGCTGCGCCGCGGCCTGCAGACCGGGGACCCCCGCCAGTGCGACACCTTCAGCGCCGCCATCTGATCGCCGCCGCAGCGGCGACCCTTCTGGCGAATTCCGCCCCGGCGGCGGCGGAGACGCTCTATGTCACGGCGGGGCGGCTGATCGACGGCGTCACCGACGAGGTGCGCACCGGCCACTGCATCACGGTTGAGGGCGAGCGGATCAAGGAGGTTGCACCGTGCGGCAAGGCGCCCGACGGCGCCAGGGTGATCGACTGGTCGGCCTACACCGTGCTGCCCGGCCTGATCGACCTCCACACCCACCTCGCCGACCTTGGCCAGAGCGCCGACCTCGCCGCGCCGATGAAGGCGTCGCCAGCCGAAACCGCGCTCGTCGGCGCGCGCAACGCCCGCGTGACCCTCGACGCCGGGTTCACCAGCGTCCGCGACGTCGGCACCTATCGCGGCCTCACCGACGTGACGCTGCGCAACGCGATCGAGCGCGGCGACGTGCCGGGTCCGCGCATGTGGGTCGCCGGCGCCTATCTCACCATCCCCGGCGGCGGCGGCGAACTCAACGGCGTCGTCCCGAACGATCAGTTGCCCGCCGACATGCGTCTCGGCGTCGCGGCGACGCCCGAGGAAGCGGCCGCTAAAACGACCTATCTGCTCGATCATGGCGCCGATTTCATCAAGACGATCGCGACCGGCGCGGTGCTCGCGATCGGCACCGAACCCGGCGCCCCCGAACTGACGCCCGAGCAGCTCCGTGCGATCGTGAAGGTCGCCCATGCCCGCGGCAAACGCGTCACCGCGCACGCCCATGGCGCGATCGGCATCCGCAATGCGATCGAGGCCGGAGTCGACAGCATCGAACATGCCAGCCTCGCCGACGAAGCGACGCTCCGCCTAGCCAAGCAGCACGGCACCTGGCTCGCGATGGACATCTACAACGGCGATTATATCGACGACATCGGGACCAAGGAGGGCTGGCCCGCCGAATATCTGCGCAAGAACCGCGAAACCACCGATGCCCAGCGCGCGGCTTTCAAGCGCGCGGTGGAGTTGCAGGTCAATATCGGCTTCGCGACCGACGCCGGCGTCTATCCGCACGGCCTCAACGCCCGCCAGTTCGCCTATATGGTGCGCTATGGCATGACGCCGATGCAAGCGATCCAGTCCGCCACCGGCCGCGCCGCCGAGGAAATGGGCCGCACCGACATCGGCGTCCTCGTGCCGGGGCGCTATGCCGACATGGTCGCGGTCCAGGCCGACCCGCTGACCGACATCCGCGCGCTCGAAAAGATCGATCATGTGATGAAGGGCGGAGTGCTGATCCGATGATCCGCGCGCTGGTCGTCGCCGCGCTGCTCACCACCTCGACGCCCGCGGCGGCGCAATATGGCGACGATGAATGGGTCTGCACGGCCAGCGCCAAGGGCAGCCGCGGCGCGCATGTCGATGTCACCGCGCAGGTCGACAGCGACGGCGAGATATGGTCTCGCTCGGTCAGCTGGACGCCGCCGATGCTCGACGCCAGCACGCCGCAATATCAGGATTTGGGCCAACCCGGCCTCGTCATCCAATATGACGATGCGGACGCCGAGGCGATCGGCGAATTGACGGGGGCCATCGGCGACGTGTCGAGCGTCGGCGGTCCCGGCGGCGCGCTCCGGCGGCTGACCATGTGGGTGCTGTTGGACGGCGGCGACAGCTGGAGCGTCGAGCCCGAACCGTTCGGCGTCGCCTACAAGATCGGCGGCAACCCCTTTCGCTACGCCTCGGCGCAGCTCGACGACACCGACTGGGATGGCGATCCCTATGAACGCCTCGAAACCGGATCCGCGGTGACGCTATCGCTGCGCGACACCATGGGTCGCCCGGTAGCCCAGGCGCGCTACGACCTGGCCGCGAAAGCCGAACGCGACCGCTTGTTCCGCTCGGCATGGCGCAAGTCCGAGAATATGGCAAAAACCCGCAAGCAGTGCGACAAAGCCGGCGAGGAAGAGACCGAAAGCGTCCCTTGAACGCCCTAGCTTTTGCCCATCCGCGACGCCGCATGAACCTCGGCCCGCTCGAGCAATAGCGCCAGATCCTCACGGCTGATGTCGAAGGTCTCGCCCAGATCGTCGAGCGCGGCGTCGATGTCCGCCATTTGCAGGCCCACCGGTGCGGGAACCAGCGTCTTTCCTTCCACCGGCCGCGCGCGATGCGGATAGCTGTGTCCCGAGAAGCGGTGGAAAAACATGCCGATCGCGACGAGGACGAGCGAATTGATCAGCACCGGCACGAGGAAATCGACGACATGGCTGGCAAAGGTCGACCAGCCGAGCACCGCGCTCAGCGCCACCGCGCCGCCCGGCGGGTGGAGGCAGCGCAGCAGCGACATCACCAGGATCGCGGTCGACACGGCGAGCGCGGCGGCGAGGGCCGAGGTCGACACCGCCTGCGCGACGACGATACCGACGATCGCGGAGATGGCATTGCCCCCGACGATCGACCATGGCTGCGCGAGCGGGCTCGATGGCACCGCGAACAACAGCACCGCCGACGCCCCGATCGGCGCGATGATCCACGGCATCGACGCCGGAAACATCGCGGCGCAGATCAGCCCGGCAAGCCCGATGCCCATCAACGCGCCGATGCTGCCGATCATCCGGTCGCGCAGGCTCGCGCCGGCGAGCAGCGGAATGAACAAACGACTCGGCTCGGGCTTCGACACGCAATTCTCCTTCGAGCGCGGGCCGATGACGCCAGGGCGCCGGCAAAGCCAGAGAGGATTGATTTGCCGTCGACAAGCCCGCTTTTCCGTCGCCCCGGAAAAGCGGCGGCGACAGCGGCCGCTTCGGCCTTGAACGCGCCCGCCGCATCGCTAAAGCCGTTGCATGCGTAACTTCATCCTGCCCAGCGCTATCGCGCTCGCCGCCGCTCTCTCGACCCCTGCCCTCGCCCGGCCGATGACCGAAGTCGACCTCGCGACGCTCAAGCGCGTCGCCGCGCCGACCGCCTCGCCCGATGGACGATGGGTGGTCTATCAGATGACCGAGACCGCGCCCGAGACGTATAAGCGCTCGACCGGACTGTGGGTCGTCGATCGCAACGCCAAGGATGCCGCGCCGGTCCGGATCGCCGATACCGCGGGCAAGAATGAAACTGACCCGGCCTTCCACAAGGACGGCATGCTGTTCTTCCTCTCCAACGCTTCGGGCAAGAGCCAGATCTGGCGCATCGACCTCCAGTCGATGAACACGCCGGCCGTGCAGGTGACCGATACCAAGGCGGACGTTTCGGGCTTCAAGATTTCGCCCGACGGCACCAAGCTGCTCGCATGGGGCGACATCGCCAAGGAATGCACGACCTTCGGCTGCGACGCCAAGGACAAGGGCGCGCTGCCCGGACCCGGCACCGGCCGCCTGTACAAGGACGGCGTCGGCTTCGTCCGCCATTGGGACGAATGGGAGACGCCGGGCACCTACAGCCGCCCCTTCGTCTTCAACCTCGAAGGCGGCAAGGCGACGACCGAGCGCGCGGTCGACGCCGGCTTGACCGGCGATAGCCCGTCCAAACCTTTCGGCGGCGGCGAGGAACTCGCCTGGGGCACCGACAGCCGCACCGTCTATTTCGCGCTGCGCAAGGCCGACCGGAATGAACCGATGTCGACCAACCTCGATATCTACAGCTGGCTGGTCGACAGCCGGATGATGCCCCAGAACCTGACCGAGGCGAATGCGGCGACCGACACCCTGCCCACCCCCTCGCCCGACGGCAAGTTTCTGGCGTACGCGGCAATGGCGCGGCCGACCTATGAGGCCGACCGCCAAGTGCTCATGCTCCGCGACCTGTCGACCGGCGAGACGCGCAAGCTGACCGACGCCTGGGATCGCTCGGTCGCCTCGATCGCCTGGGCGCCCGACGGCAAGTCGCTCTATGTCACCGCGCAGGATGTGCTCGACCATCCGGTGTTCAAGGTCGATGCAAAGACCGGCAAGGTCGAAAAGCTCAAGGCCACCACCGACCAGTGGGAAGGCAATATCGGCGACGTCACCCCGCTGCCCGGCGGCGCCCTGCTCTACAGCCGCAACAGCATCGCCGACCCGACCGACCTGTTCGTCCGCGACGCCAAGGGCAAGATTACCCGGCTGACCGAAGTCAACAAGGCGCAAATGGCCGAGATCGACCCCGTCGACGTCAAGCGCCTGCAGTTCGCCGGCGCCAATGGCGACACCGTCTGGGGCCAGATCGTCAAGCCCGCTGGCGCGACCGGCAAGCTGCCAGTCGCCTTCCTGATCCACGGCGGCCCGCAGTCGAGCTTCGGCAACGGCTGGTCGACGCGCTGGAACCCGCGGCTCTTCTCGGCGCCCGGCTATGCTGCGGTGACGATCGATTTCCACGGCTCGACGGGCTACGGTCAGGCCTTCACCGACAGCATCAACAAGGATTGGGGCGGCAAGCCGCTCGAAGACCTGAAACTCGGCCTCGCCGCCGCGGGCAAGCAGGATGCAACGCTCGACATCAGCAACGCCTGCGCGCTCGGCGGCTCCTACGGCGGTTACATGGCGAACTGGATCGCGGGCCAATGGCCCGACGGCTTCAAATGCCTCGTCCAGCACGACGGCGTCTTCGACGCCCGCGCCATGGCCTATGAGACCGAGGAACTATGGTTCGACGAGTGGGAGCATGGCGGCACCTATTACGACGTTCCAGAAGAATATGAAAAATGGAACCCGGTCAATCACGTGGCCAAGTGGAAGACCCCGATGCTGGTGATCACCAGCGAGAAGGATTTCCGCATTCCCTATACGCAGGGCATCGCCAGCTTCACCGCGCTCCAGCGCCGCGGCATCCCGTCGCAACTGCTGGTCTTCCCCGACGAGAATCATTGGGTGCTGAAGGGTCAGAACAGCGTGCAATGGTATGGTACGGTGTTCGACTGGATGAAGACCTACCTCAAGAAATAGCGCCGATTTCCTCTATCTCGTCACCCCGGACTTGATCCGGGGTCCCGCTCCCGCCCTTCCAGCGAGAAAAGCGGGATGCCGGATCAAGTCCGGCATGACGAGAATGGGATGGTTCCCCCTTGCCGCGCCGCACCATGGCTGGCAAAGCGCGGCGCATTATGCCGATGGAAAAAACATTCGATCCCGCCGCAATCGAGGCGAAATGGGCCCATGAATGGGAAAGCCGCGGGCTGTTTCGCCCCGCGCGCCCCGACGCGACACCCTATACGATCGTCAATCCGCCGCCGAACGTCACCGGCGCGCTCCATATCGGCCATGCGCTCGACAACACGTTGCAGGACGTGCTCGTCCGCTACGAACGGCTGCGCGGAAAAGACGCGTTGTGGGTCGTCGGCATGGATCATGCCGGCATCGCGACGCAGATGGTCGTCGAGCGCCAGCTTGAGGCGCGACAGGACAAGCGCACCAACTACAGCCGCGAGGATTTCATCGACAAGGTGTGGCAGTGGAAGGCGGAAAGCGGCGGCCAGATCACCGGCCAGCTCCGCCGTCTCGGCTGCTCGATGGACTGGTCGCGCGAACAGTTCACCATGGACCCGCATTTCACCGCCGCGGTGGTCAAGGTGTTCGTCGACCTCCACAAAAAGGGTCTGATCTACCGCGACAAGCGCCTCGTGAACTGGGACCCCAAGCTCAAGACCGCGATCTCCGACCTCGAGGTCGAAACGCATGAGGTTCAGGGCGGCTTCTGGCACTTCAAATATCCGCTCGCCGACGGCGTGACGCTCGAGGACGGGCGCGACTATATCGAGGTCGCGACGACGCGCCCCGAAACCATGCTCGCCGACATGGCGGTCGCGGTGCACCCCGACGATCCGCGCTACAAGAGCGTGATCGGCAAGGATATATTGCAGCCGATCACCGGCCGCCGCTTCAAGATCGTCGCCGACGAACATGCCGATCCCGAACTGGGGTCGGGCGCGGTAAAGATCACGCCCGGACATGATTTCAACGACTTCGACGTCGGCAAGCGCGCGGGCTTCAAGCCCGGCGAGATGCTCAACATGCTCGACGGCGACGCGAACGTCATCCAGACAAGCGACGGGCTGATCCCCGACGAATATCTCGGTCTCCACCGCTTCAAGCGCGATGGGATCGATGGCGCGCGCGAACTCGTCGTCACGCGGATGAAGGAGGCCGGCTTCCTCATTCCACACATCGTGACTTCAAAAGAGGGGGACGTCGTCGAGCATGACGCCGAACCGCGCACGATCCAAACCCCCTTTGGCGACCGCGGCGGCGTGGTGATCGAGCCCTGGCTCACCGACCAATGGTATGTCGACGCCGAAACGCTGGCGCAGCCGCCGATGGCGGCGGTCCGCGACGGGCGCATCAACATCGTCCCCAAGACGTGGGAAAAGACCTTTTTCAACTGGATGGAGAATATCCAGCCTTGGTGCGTTTCGCGCCAGCTCTGGTGGGGTCACCGGATTCCGGCCTGGTACGCTGACGATGGTCGCATCTTCGTCGCCGAGACCGAAGAGGAAGCGCAGGCCGAAGCCGGCGCAGGTGTCGCGCTCACCCGCGACGAAGACGTCCTCGACACCTGGTTCTCCTCCGCCCTCTGGCCGTTCGCGACGCTCGGCTGGCCCGAAGACACCGACCTCGTCAAGCGCCACTACCCAAATGACGTCCTCATCTCCGGCTTCGACATCCTGTTCTTCTGGGATGCGCGCATGGCGATGCAGGGCATGGAGTTCATGGGCGATGTCCCGTGGAAGACGCTCTATCTCCACGGCCTCGTCCGCGCGCCCGACGGCGCGAAGATGTCGAAGTCGAAGGGCAATGTCGTCGACCCGCTCGGGCTGATCGACCAATATGGCGCCGACGCGCTGCGCTTTTTCATGGCGGCGATGGAAAGTCAGGGCCGCGACATCAAGATGGATGACGCGCGCCTCGCGGGCTATCGCAACTTCGCGACCAAGCTGTGGAATGCCGCGCGCTTCTGCGAAGCCAATGGCATTTCGGCCTCGACCAGCCTCACCGCCCCCGCCGCGACACTGCCGGTCAACCGCTGGATCATCGGCGAGGTCGCCGACACCGTCGCCGCGATGGACCGGGCGCTCGCCGCCTTCCGTTTCGACGAAGCGTCGAATGCGATCTACAGCTTCGCGTGGGACCGTTTCTGCGACTGGTATCTCGAGCTGATCAAGGGTGCGATCGACGACGAGACGAAGGCCGTCGCCGGCTGGGTGCTCGACCAGATCCTCGTCATGCTACATCCCTTCATGCCCTTCATCACCGAAGAGCTGTGGACCGGGCTGGGCGACCGCGCCGATTATCCGCTGATCACCGCCAAATGGCCCGAACCGGACGCCGTGCGCGACACCGAAGCCAGCGCCGATATCGATTGGCTGATCAAGCTCGTCGGCGAACTGCGCACCGCCAAGGCCGAACTCGGCCTCCCGCCGGGCGCCCGCCTCACCGCGCACTTCCCGCCGTCGCTCAGGACCCGCACCGACAAGCTCGCGGCGCAGCTCGACCGCCTCGCGCGGCTCGAAGCCGTCAGCTTCGACCCCGCGCCCGCCGGCGCCTCGGCACAACTCGTCGTCGAAGGCGAGACCATCACCGTCCCGCTCGAAGGCGTGATCGACATCGCCGCCGAACGCGACCGCCTGACCAAAACGCTCGCCGCCGCGGCGAAGGAACGCGACGGCCTCGCTGGCCGCCTGAACAATCCGTCCTTCGTCGAGCGTGCCAAGCCCGAAGCGGTCGAAAAAGCGCGCACCGACCATGCCGCGAAGGACGCCGAGGCCGATCGCCTGACCGCCGCGCTGGCCCGTCTGGGGTGAGCGACGGCGAGACACCCGTCACGCCGACGCCGGTTGCGGCCGCCGCCGACCCGGCGGCCAATCCCGTTCCGCCGCGCCAGACTGCGCGCGGCGGCGGGCGGATGGACCTGACGACGGGGCCGATCGCCAAAACGCTGATCCTCTTCGCGCTGCCGACGCTGGCGTCGAATATTCTCCAAACGCTGTCGGGTTCGGTCAACGCCATCTGGGTCGGCCAGTTCCTCGGCGAAAGCGCACTCGCGGCGACCGCCAACGCCAACATCATCATGTTCCTGATGTTCGGCGCCTTCTTCGGCTTCGGCATGGCGGCGACCGTGCTCATCGGCCAGTCGATGGGCCGCGGCGACGTCGACGCTGCGCGCCGGGCGACCGGCGGCGTCATCGGCCTCGCGCTGATCTTCTCGGTGGTCATCGCGATCGTCGGCTGGTTCGCGTCCGATCAGATACTGCACTGGCTGAAAACCCCGCCCGAGGCTTTTGCGCTCGCGCACGACTATCTGCGCGTGACCTTCCTCGCCGTGCCCGCCTCCATGCTGTCGGTGACGCTGATGATGGCCTCGCGCGGCGCCGGCGATGCGGTGACGCCGCTGCGCTTCATGATCCTCGCCGTGGTGCTCGACATCGCCTTCAACCCGATCCTCATCCTCGGCCTCGGCCCCTTCCCGCGCCTCGGCATCGCGGGCAGCGCGCTGGCGACCGCCGTTGCCGGCACGATCGCGCTGATCGGCATGATCGGCTGGTTCTATGCGAAGAACCATGTCCTGCGCCTGCGCGGGCACGAGCTGTCCTACCTGCTCCCCAAATGGAGCGAGCTGCGCTTCATCATCGGGCGCGGCTTGCCGATGGGCGCCCAGATGCTCGTCATTTCGGGGGCCGGGCTCGTCATGGTCGGCCTCGTCAACCGCGAGGGCCTCGTCACCGCCGCCGCCTATGGCGCGACGCTGCAGCTGTGGAACTATATCCAGATGCCCGCGCTCGCGGTCGGCGCCGCGGTCAGCTCGATGGCGGCGCAGAATATCGGAGCCGGGCGCTGGGACCGCGTGTCGTCGGTCACCAACAGCGGGATCGCGATCAATCTCGCGATGACCGGGGTGCTGATCGTCCTGCTGCTGCTCTTCGACCGCGCCGCGCTCGCGCTGTTCCTCGGCAGCGGCAGCGACGCCATCGATGTCGCGCGCAACATCCAGTATATCGCCACCTGGACCTTCCTGCCCTTCGGCACGACGATCGTCCTCATCAGCACGCTGCGCGCCAACGGTTCGGTCGTGCCGCCGCTGATCATCCTGTTCCTGTCGATGTTCCCGATCCGCCTCGGCATCTATTATTTCGGCTACCCGCTGATCGGCAGCGACATATTGTGGTGGAGCTTCCCGCTGTCCTCGATTGCCTCGCTCGCGATGGCATGGGCGGTGTACCGGCGCGGCGGCTGGCGCGGCGCGATGAGAGCGCCAGCGGCGGCCGATTGAGCCGGGCCGCGCTTTCGACCAACCTCCCCCCGCCTTCGACTGGCGGTCAGGTGACGACTCGCGCTATTGCGTGGGCTGCGATAGGAGGGCGCCAATGAACATGTCCGACCGCAAACTGGCCCAGAGCGATCGCCGCGCCAGATTCCTCGCCGCCGCGCCCGACTGGCGCGCCTCCGACGCCCGCGTCAATCCGCGCGTCGCGATCGGCTCGATCCTCGCGATGTGGATGCTCTATTTTCTCATCACCACCGGGCTCGCGCTGCTCACCGGCGCGCCCGACCAATGGGAGTTCGTCGGCCGGCGCGCGATCGTCGTCGTCGCGGGCATTCTGTGCACCTTCGTCCTCTATCAATTGCTCCAGCGCGTGCAGCCAAAGAGTTTCGGTGCCAGGCTGGCCGCCGCTCTGGGGACGGCGATTCCGCTGGTGGTTCTCTACGCGACGATCAACCTGCTGGTCTTCTACTATTGGTTTCCCGGCCCCGACACCAAGACGATCATCGCCGAGGTACAGGAAAAATATCCGGTCGCATGGGAAACGGTGCTGATCCTCGACAGCTCGATCCGCTGGTATTTCTTCTTCGCGGTGTGGGCGGCGCTCTATGTCGCCTTCGGCTATGCGAACGAGATGCACGCGGTCGAACGCCGCGCCGACAGCTATCGGATCGAGGCCCAGACCGCGCAGCTTCGTGCGCTCCATTATCAGGTCAATCCACACTTCCTGTTCAACACGCTCAACTCGCTCTCGACCCTCGTCCTGCGCGGCTCGAAGGCGGAGGCCGAGACGATGATCATGAACCTCGCCTCCTTCCTGCGCTCGAGCCTCGCGATCGACCCCGAGCAACTCGTCAGCCTCGACGAGGAAATCGCGCTCCAGCGCCTCTATCTCGACATCGAACAGACGCGCTTTCCCGACCGGCTGCACGTCGAGGTGACGATGCCGAAGGAACTGGAGCATGCGTGCGTTCCGGTGCTGATCCTGCAACCGATCATCGAGAATGCGATCAAATATGGCGTCGCGCCCAGCAAGGGCACGATCGCGATCCGCCTGACCGCCAGCGCCGAATATGGCCTGCTGGTGCTGCGTATCGAAAACGATGTCGATTCAGCGGCGCCGGTTCCCGAACCCGGCACCGGCCTGGGTCTCGGCAATGTGCGCGAACGATTGATGACACGCTATGGCCCGACCGCGGGCTGCGAATGGGGCAAGTCGGACGATGGCGGCTTCGTCGTCTCGCTGTGGCTGCCGTTCGCCAGGCAGGGGTGCTGAAGAAATGATCCAGACGTTGAGAACCCTGATCGTCGATGACGAACCGCTCGCGATCGAACGGCTCCAGATCCTTGCCGGGCAACAGGAAGGCGTGTCGCTGGTCGGCACCGCGACCGACGGCGCCTCGGCGCTGCGGCTGGTCGATGCGCTCGCGCCCGACCTCGTACTCTGCGACATCGCGATGCCGGGGCTGAACGGTCTGGACGTCGCCGCCGCGATCGACCAGCTCGACAATCCGCCGGCGGTGATCTTCGTGACCGCCTTCGACCAATATGCCGTCGCCGCCTTCGACGTCGCGGCGGTCGACTATCTGCTCAAGCCGGTATCGCCCGACCGGCTTGGCCGCGCGTTGGGCCGCGTACGCGAATGGCGCACGACCGACCGCACCCGCTCACCCAAGAGCAAGTGGATCGGCGAATTCTGGGTCCAGAACCGCGGCGAGATGCTGCGCATCGACGCCGGCCAGGTCGATTTGATCGAGGCCGAACGCGACTATATGCGGCTTCACGTCGGCGCGCGCAGCTGGCTGATCCACCAGACGATCAAGTCGCTCGAAGCGCGCATGGACCCCGACCAGTTCATGCGTATCCACCGGTCTAAGATGATCCGCCGCGAGGGTATCGTCGGGCTCAAACATCATGGCGACGGCGCCTGGAGCGTCGATCTGGGCGAAGGCGGCGTCCACCGTATCGGACGCACTTACCTCCACGACGTCAAGGCGATCATGCAGAACTGACCCGCCGCCGGTTACCCGAACATCACGGCCTCGCGATTGAGGTAGCTCAGCCAGATTTCGGCCCCCTGATCGGCGCCGAACAGCGCAGCGTCGCTACCGAATTCCAAGGTTTGCAAGGCATCCATCGCCTTATCCGACAAGTCGGCCACCTTCGCGGGCCCGCTCGCGAAGATGAAGTCGCCCGCCGTGAGCGTGCCCATCTGGACATTGTGCAGCACGATCACGTCGCCGGACGCGAGCAGGATCGCGCCGACATTGCCGTCCTGCACAAAGCCGCCGCTGATCTGGCCCAGCCCGGTGATGCCAAGCCCGCTGAGGTCGATGCGATCCTGCCCGCGCGTGAAGTCGCCGATGACGTCGGCGCCCGAACCTGGGGTAAAGACGAAAATGTCGTTGCCGGCTTCACCGAACAGCACATCGTTGCCGCCCATCCCGTTCAATACATCGTTCCCCGCGCCGCCGAGCAGATAGTTGCCGGTCGCATTGCCCGTGATACGATTGTCGAGGTTATTGCCGACGCCGAACGGCGTGTTGCCCTCCAACACCAGATTCTCGATGTTGGCATAGAGATAATAGCCGGCACCCTGAATATTGGCATAGACCGTATCGACGCCCTGCCCCGCCTGCTCGAACACCAGATCGTGGGGCGTATCGACGTAAAAGCGGTCGTCGCCCTCATTGCCATAGAGCAGGTCGTAATCGCCGAGCGTGCTGTCGCCGCGCAAGATGTCGTTTCCGATGCCGCCGACGAGGATGTCGGTGTGGAAGCCCGTCCCGCCGATCAGCGTGTCATTGCCGTCCTCGCCATAAATCTCGTCCGCGTCGGCTCCGCCGTCGATGACGTCGTTGCCGGTCCCGCCGACAAGATAGTCGATCCCCTCGTCACCGAACAGCTGGTCGTCGCCGTCCTCGCCGAAGATCGCGTCGCGCGCGCCGCCGCCGCGGACAACATCCTTGCCCGCGCCTGCAATCAGCAGATTTTCGCCTTCGTTGCCGAGGATCGTGTTGGCAAGTTCGTTGCCGACCCCGAAGATATTCGCGCCTGGAGTCGGATTGAGGAACAGATTCTCGACGCCAGCGTAAAGATAGAATGAAGAGGTCGAAACGACCGTGTCATTCCCTTCGTTCGTATTTTCGAAGATGATATCGTTCAGCGAGTCGACGAAATAGGTGTCATCGCCAGTGCCGCCATGCAAATGATCTTCCCCGACGCCGCCGATCAACTGGTCATTTCCGCCAGCGCCGAAGATCACATCGTTTCCGCCACCGCCGGACAGCAGGTCCCGGCCGCCGGCCCCGGTAATAACATCCATCCCGGCACCGCCCGTCACATTGCCAAGCCCGGGAAGATAGCCGGTCAGGTCGAAGCTGTTTCCGAAATCGGACAGGAAAAACACTGCGCCGGTCGAAGCGACGCCCGCCATCGACACCGACCCCGCGGTGGTCAGAACGAAACTTCCGCCATAAATATTGGTCGCATTATCGAGCTGAGCGGCCGTCAACGACAGCCGCCCGCCAAAATGCATCTGAATCTCCTCGACGTCGGTCAAGGTGATGTTCGAGATATTGACGTTGAGATCGCCGAAGAAGAATTGCAACCGGTCGGTTCCGGCGCCGCCGTCATAAACTTCGCTGGCGACGAGATCGGACGCGGCTTCGATGAAGAACACGTCGTTGCCCTGGCCCCCGCGCACCGTATCGCGTCCCGCGCCGCCGATCACGACATCGTCGCCGTCGCCGCCATCGAGGACGTCGTTGCCCGCGCCGCCGTACACGCCGTCATGGCCACTGCCGCTGATGATCGTGTCCGCCCCGGCACCGCCGTGAAGATTGAAGCGCGCCTGGCCCAGCACGCCGCGCGCGTCGAAGACGGTCGCGCTGTCGGAAAAATAGAAATAGGTCTCGGTGACCGTCTTACCGTTCAGGTTTATGGTCCCGCCAGTCGACAGGTGGATATCGGTGGCGTGAGCCATCAGCGACGAGAAACCATTGATCTGCGCGGCCGAGGCGGTGATGTTGCCGCCGCCGTTCGACCGGAGCGTTTCGATGCCGGTCACGGTCGATGCGGAAATGTCGACATTCGGAGCAGTGATCCAGAGCGTATCCTGCCCCGCACCGCCCGCCAGCGTGTGTGCGCCCGAGAAACCGTTGATCTCGACATAGAGCGTGTCGTTGCCCTCGCCGCCGTCGAGCCGGTTTATGCCCCCGCCGCCGTAAAGCTCGTCATTCCCGATGCCGCCGGCCAGTTCGTCATTGCCCTCGCCGCCGTCGAGACGGTCAACGCCGGTGCCGCCGGTCAGCCGGTCGTCGCCGCCAAAGCCTTCCAGCCAAGACCCGTTGTTGTTGGCGATCAACGTGTCGCCGGCCGCGCCGCCCTGAAGGCGAAGGAAACCGGTCGAACCGCGCGCATCGAGCGTTGTCGCCACGTCGCCGGCGATCAGGATGCTGTTGTCGGCATCGAGCCCGTCCAAGAGCGAGATCCCGCCGCCCAACACGAAGAATACGCCGCGGATATAGGATATTGTATCGAGCTGGCTCGCCGCCAACGCGACCTCGTAGGAGCCGTTCTGCACGATTTCTTCGATGCCCGTGACGGTCGCCTGGCTGAAGTCGAACCGCCCCGACTGGGACGAGGCGATTTCGATCCGGTCGTTGCCGTCGCCGCCGGCGATCACCTCGCCGGCCTGGATCTGGTCGGCCGCCCTGAAAACGAACACATCGTCGCCGGCGCCGCCGCTCAGCTGGTCTTGGCCGAGCCCGCCTTCGATGCGATCGTCGCCGCCACCGCCGGAAAGGATGTCGTTGCCGCCGCCGCCCGCGATCACATCGGCGAAGGCGGTTCCGATGACCGTATCGACGGCGGTCCCACCCTGCAGCTGGAGCGAACCGCCGACGGCCCCGCTCGCGTCGACCGTCGTCGCATTGTTCGACGTCGTGATGATCGTCTGCAGCGTCGCGTCGGCCAGCGACAAGATCCCGCCGTCCGCCAGCCTGATCCTGTGGCTGACCTCGGTCAGGTCGGCGACCTGCGAAATCAGCATCGTGAGATCGCCGCCCCCGGCAATCCGCTCGATCCCCGTCAGCGTCATCGCGCTGAGATCGATATGGCCGCCGAAGTTGCTGCCGATGAATTCCAGCGTATCGATGCCGGCGCCGCCGTCATAGGTCTCGCCCGCGCGGATTTCGGCATCGCTGCGAAACTGGAGAAAGTCGTTGCCGTCCCCGCCGCGGACGATGTCGACCCCCTCGCCGCCGTAGATATAGTCCGTTCCGCCGCCGCCGACGAGAATGTCGTCGCCCGCGCCGCCCCAAAGCGTATCGTTGCGATCGCCGCCGGTGATCTGGTCCCTCGCCGTGCCGCCGATGACGAACGCGCCGGTCGGGTTGCCGGGGTCGAGAGGAAGCATGCCGGTCATGTCGAACACCGTGTCGGCGTTCGCCAGCCTGAACACGCTGCTGCTGGCAATCTTCGTTCCGCTGAACGACATGGTGCCGCCATTCGTCAGCTGGAACCCGCCGTACAGCCATTGCATGGAGTCGAGCTGCTCCGCGGCGACGCGGGTGTTGCCGTTGGGGGTCGATTCGATCCCCTCGATGCTCGTCAGGACCAGCGTGGACAGATCGACGGTTCCGCCGTTTATGCGGATCTTGTCGAAACCCGCGCCCCCGTCGATCGTTTCGCCCGGCGCCACATCGCCGCCGCCGTAGATGAACTCGTCGTCGCCGTCGCCACCCGACAATGTGTCGGCGCCGCCCTTGCCATAGATGACGTCATTGCCGCCATTGCCCATGATCGTATCGGCATCCGCAGTGCCGCTCAGCGTCTCGTTACCCGGACCGCCAATAATTTCCGCCACCCCAATTTCCCCCGAAAAAACAAGCTGAATCGGCTATTGCCCATAGCGTCGCGGCGCCGCAAATCTTTTCGTCGCCAAAAGCTTCGGTTCGTCGCAGGATTCCCGGGCCCGGACAGCGACGGGCAAAGAAAAAAGCGGCCATGCCGGAGCATGGCCGCCCTTTGCCGGCCGTCGGGCCGTGGGACATCGTCAGGGCGCGGCGACGGTCACCGAGCCGCGATCGGCCACCGCGGTGCCGGCGCCGTTGAACAGGCTGGCCAGCTTCACATCGGTATCCTTCATCGTGTCGTTGGCGCATTCGCGCGCTTTCTGCTGGGCGCGAAGCCCCTGCGCCAGCCGGGTGTCGCACACTTCGCGCACCGCCATCTTGACGCGGGTGGTCAGCCGGTCGCGGCCCGATGCGCCGGAAAGGTTGAGATCGTCGTAGCGGACGACGACGCTTTTCTTCTCCTGCGCGGCGGCAGGAACGGAGATGCTGGTGAGTGCCAGGGGCACTGCCAGCAGGATCAGGGTCAGTTTCGCCATGGGGGAGTCCTCTCTTGGGGGATGCGGGATACGAGGACCTGGACCGGGGAAGGCCACCGCCCCCGTATCCCGCATTTGAAGAGATATGGGCTTTTCCCGCGCCGCGCAGTCGGGGTTCGACCGGCTGGAACGAGCGCTCGATTGGCAGACGAAGCGCGTTCGGTCGTCGACGAATGGCCAAAGGCGCACACGATCGACGATGCAACCCGAATGATCCCGCCGCGTTTATCGGCCATGACCGAAAAAGGGGCACCGCTCAAAGTCCTGGCATGGCTGGGGGTCGCCGGCCTCGGCGCCATCGGTGGCCTGTTGCTTGGGCAGATGGCGACCGGCGGGATGAACGGCGGCAGTAATGACGGCGCCTCTTATGCCGAGCTCACCGGCAACCCCGACGCCTTGCGGGTCGAAACCCAGCCGGTCGTGCCGTGCGATGGCTGCGGCGAGGGATATGGATCGGGCATGCGCGCGAAATTCGCCCGCGAAGACCGAATGGACGGCGAATTTCGCGAACTCGGCGCCGTCGCGATCGATTATGCCGACGAACCGGCGGACGATTATCGCTACGGCGGCAGCTTCGACGATCCCGACATCGCTGAAACGGTTATCGCGATGCAGTCGCCCGTCCCCACCGCACAGCCGCCCTCACCCCCGGCGTCGTCACAACCGGAAAGCGGCGCGCCGCCCATCGTGATGGCAACGACGCCTTCGGCCGAGATGCCGCCGGTCGGAACCGCGCCCCCGCAATAAGGTGGGCCATGGTGACTGGTCCGCGGTCAGGGCTGCGGCGGCACCGCGGGCGGCGCACAACGCGTCGTGTCGCCGGCCTTGCATGCGGCGACGTCGGCCTCCCACTTGATCCGCTCTTCGGCCGACATCGCGGCAACCCGCGCCTTTTCCGCTTCATAGTCGGCGGTTTCCTGCGCGAAGGTCGCCTGCGAATTGGCTTCCTGCTGCGCGATGGTGGCGAGTTGCTGTTCATAAGCGGCCCGCTCGGCCTCGGCGCGGGCGCGTTGTTCGGCGTTGAGCCGCGCGGTGCTGGCCCGTTCCTCGGTCGTAGTGCCGTCGGGCAGCGGCTCGAACGCCGCGGCCTGCGTCCCGGCGATCAGCGCCAATGCGCCAACCGCCGTCAAAATCTTCCTGGTCATCGAAGCTCTCCTTGCGAGACTTGTCCGTCGATTCAAACGCGCATGCACGCTGGCCGTTCCGCCCGGATTTGACCGATCGCGCCCGCCACGTCATGCTGGGCGCCCCTTCCCCCTGTCAAGCGACACCAGCCTTTGCCAGCCGCACTGCCGCGCCGCATCAACCGCCCGGTCTTCTTCGTACCGCTCGCTATCCTCGCGGCGGCGGTGGGGTTCAGCCTGTGGCAGCGCGCGGCCTTTTTCGAGGCCGAGGTCGCGATCAACGACTGGGTCCTCCTCTGGCTCGGCCCGGTCTTCGCGGTGGCGGGGGTCGCTTTCCTCGTCCTGCTCGTCGCCGTCGCGCTGTCGCCGCTCGGCAGGACGATCATCGGCGGCCCCGATGCGAAGCCTTTGCTCGGCCGCTGGCGCTGGTTCGCGGTCATGCTGTGCACCACCATCGCCACCGGCATCCTGTTCTGGGGCGCCGCCGAGCCCTTGTTCCATCTCAACACCCCGCCCGCGATGCTCGGGCTGCAACCGGGCAGCGACGGCGCCGCGGCCTTCGCGATGTCGACGATGTTCCTGCACTGGACGCTGACGCCCTACGGCATTTACACCGTCGCCGCGCTCGCCTTCGCGCTCGTCTATTACAACCGCGGCGAACCGTTCAGCCTGTCGTCGCTGTTCGTACCGCTGATCGGCCAGCGCGCCCACGGACCGGTCGGATCGGCGATCGACATCATCTGCCTCTATGCGCTGGTCGCGGGCATGGCCGCGTCGATGGGCGCCGGCATCCTGGCGCTCGCGGGCGGAATCGAAGGGCTCGGCGGCTTTGCTGGCGGCGCGGGTCTGCGCTGGGGCATCATGATCGCGATCGTCGCCAGCTTCCTGATCTCGGCCGCGACGGGGTTGCAGAAGGGCATCGCCGGGCTGTCGGTGCTCAACACCTGGATCTTCTTCGCGATCATCGCTTTCGTGCTTCTGGCCGGACCGACCGCCGAGATGCTCGGCCTGTCGCTGCGCGGCGGCGCCGACTATGTCGGCACCTTCGTGCCGCGCAACCTCGGGCTCGACGTCGATCGCGACTGGCACCGGCAATGGACGATCTTCAACTGGGCGAACTGGTTCGCCTGGGCGCCGGTGACCGCGCTGTTCCTCGGTCGCCTCGCGGTCGGCTACAGCGTCCGCGCCTTCATCCTGTTCAACCTGATCCTGCCCGCGCTGTTCGGCGCGGTGTGGATGACCGCGATCGCCGGCGCGACGATCGTCCTCGACCAGCAAAGCGGCGCCAGCCTCTATGCGATCCTGTCGACGCAGGGCCCCGACCCCGTGCTGTTCCGCCTGTTCGACGCGCTCGGCGGCGGATCGGTCGTGACCGCGATCGTATTGTTCGCGATCTTCCTGTCTTACGTCGCGGGCGCCGACGCCAATGTGTCGGCGATGAGCGCGCTGTCGACGCACGGCATCACCCCCGAGCGCCCCGAAGCACCGCTGTGGATCCAGGTCGTCTGGGGCGTCACCGTCGGGATGGTCGCGATGGTGCTCGTCGCGGCGGCGGGGCTCGACGGCATCCGGATGATGTCGGTGCTCGGCGGCTTCCCCGCGCTGTTCGTGATCGTCGGCGCGGCGCTGTCGCTGGGCGTGATGGCGCTGCGGGGACGACCGACCGCCGCCCCCGTCGTTCCGGAAGACTGAAGATATCCTCCCTGTGGCGAAGCCATGGGGGAGGTGGCAGCGCGGAGCGCTGACGGAGGGGCAATGGCGCGACGCCTCCGCCCCTCCACCACGCCCTTCGGGCGCGGTCCCCCTCCCCACCGCTTCGCGGCAGGGAGGATGTCAGATCACCATATCTTCGTGCGATCCGCGGGCTTCAAATAATATTTGGCCCCGGCATCGACGCCGAACGCCGTATACCAGGCATCGACATTGCGCACCGGCCCGATGATCCGCCAGCGCGCCGGGCTGTGCGGATCGCTCGCCACCTGCTGCTTGATCGAATCCTCGCGCGCCTTGTCGCGCCAGGCCTGGGCGAAGGCGAGGAAGAAGCGCTGGTCGCCGGTCAGCCCGTCGATCACCGGCGCCTCCTTGCCGCCCAGCGAGCGGTGATAGGCGTCGTACGCGACCTCCAGCCCCGCGAGGTCGGCGATATTCTCGCCCATCGTCAGGTCGGGGTTGATGAACGCCCCGGGCGCCGCCTCATAGGTCGCATATTGCGCCCCGAACGCCTTGGCCGCGGCGTCGAAACGCGCCGCATCCTCGGGCGTCCACCAGTCGCGCACCGCGCCATTGGCGTCGATCTTGCGTCCCTGGTCGTCGAAACCATGGACGATCTCATGCCCGATCACCGCGCCGATCGCGCCGTAATTGACCGCATCGTCGACGCTCTCGCTGAAATAGGGAGCCTGCAAGATGCCGGCCGGGAACACGATCTTGTTCTCCAGCCCGCCATTATACGCGTTCACCTCCTGCGGGTTCATCGACCATTTCTTGCGGTCGACCGGCTTGTTCAGGTCCGACAGGCCATAGGCATATTCGAACTGACCGCTGCGCTTCACATTGCCGTACAGATCCGCCGGATCGATCTTCAGCCCTGAATAATCGCGCCATTTGTCGGGATAGCCGACCATCACGTCCATCCGCTCGAGCTTCGTCAGCGCCGCCTGCTTGGTCGCGGGTGCCATCCAGCTGTTGGCCCGGATACGGTCGCCCATCGCCAGTTTCAGATTGGCGACCAGCATCTCCATTTTCGCCTTGGCGCTCGCGGGGAAATATTCGCGCGAATAGGTTTCGCCGACCAGCTCGCCAAGGCTGCCGTCGACAAGGGTCAGCCCGCGCTTCCAGCGCGGACGCAGTTCGCTGACCCCGCTCAGCACCTTGGTGTAATCGAAGCGACTGTCGACGAACGCCTTCGACAGATAGGGCGCCGCCTGATTGGCGACATGGAATTGCTGCCACAGCTTGAGCGTGTCGAGCGGTGTCTTGGCGTACAGCGCGGCGATGTCGCGGATCGCGGTCGTCTCGTTGACGATGATCCGCTTTTGCGGCGCGACCCCCGCCCCCGCGAACCACGCGTCCCAATCGAGCCCCGGCGCATAGGCGGCGAGTTCGGCGGACGACATCGGGTTGTTGATCTTGCCGATGTCGCGGCGATCGGCGATCTTCCAGCTGACCTTGGCGATCTCGGTCTCATACGCCAGGATCGCGTCGGCGGCGGCTTCGGGGTTCTTGGTCCCCGTCATGCCCAGCGTGCGGACGATATAGGCGCGATACGCGTCGCGCTGCGGCTTGAACTGGTCGTCGAGATAATATTCGCGCTCGGGCAGGCCCAGCCCGCCCTGCCCCAGCCACAGCACGTTGACCGTCGGATCGTCGGTATCCGCGTAAGGACCACCGCCGACGATCGTCATGCCGAACGCGCCCTGCGACGCGCCCATGAAGCGCGCCATTTCGGCCTTGTCCTTGATCGCCGCGACGTGCGCGAGGTCGGCCATCAGCGGCTTGGCGCCGAGCGCTTCGACCCGCGCCTCGTCGGTGAAGCTCTGGTACAATCCCCCGACCTGGCTCGTCCCCGGCGCCCCGGTGACGACCTGGCGCAGCTGGCGCTGGGTCAGGTTATACACGTCGTAATCGACCCCCGCCGACGCCTGGTCGGCCGGGATCTCGGTCTTGGCGAACCAGCCGCCATTGGCGAAACGGTCGAAATCGTCGCCCGGCTTCACCGACGTGTCGCGCGCGCCGAGGTCGACGCCCCAAGCGCCGAAGGTGAGAGCCTTCAGCGAGCCTTCGTCCTTGACCGACGCCTCGCTGGCCTCGGCCTTCAGCGACGCAAAGGGCGCCATGTCGTTCGCCAGCACCGGCACCGCGACCAAGGCCGCGGCCATCGCGAGGCCCGCGGCCCCACTCAAAAATTTCTTCATTCCCCAGCTCCTTTCGTGCGCGCGCGCGTTCTGCGGCGCGCGGACATGGGAGCTTTTGTCTGCTTACCGCCCGCATGGGTCAAGCGAACGGCCGGACACTGGTCGAAGCCTTTAGGGAGTTGGTGGAAATGGGGCGCCAACCCAATTGATCAGCTTTGACCGATCAACGAACATTGTCGCGGCATCTACGACGGTCAGGGCTCGCCTCGCGATACTCGAATGTCGACGTCCTTCCAACTTCACACGCTGTGCCAGACAGCGAGCGACGACTATTTGACGTCAAGAGCTTCCGTGGAGGGACCCTCGACAACCATTTGCTTTTTTGTCGCGATGACGACGATCCAATCCTCGGGATTCATGCTGTTGCACAGCATGGCCGGCTGGTTGAAATCGTCGCAAATGACAATATCCGTTTGGAGGATTTTCGCGACCTTGTAGCCGTCGGCGAGGAACATGGCCGCCTTGGTACCGGCCGCCTCGGCATCCTTGAAACATAGGACGTGGGTGATATCCATTTGGCTATCCTTTCTCCGCTAGATTTTCGTGTTGGCCAATGCGGCGTCATAGTCCCTTCCCGGGGCGCCATATCCGCCTTTGTACAGGCCTTGTTTGATCAGCGACGTGCAATCGACCGTCGTCGAACATGCGGGTGGCGACTGCGACAGCAGTTTGAACCCGGCCTGTTTTTCAAACTCCGCGATGAATTTCAGGCTATCGGTGTCGTTCAGCGCGACGATGCTCGCCACGAGCTTTTTCTCGAACGTCTGGTACGCAGTCAATTGTACGCCGCCTGCTGCGCGCTGGTTTTGCGTTGCAAAAATGTCCCGTACCGAATTGTCCGTGTTGTTGGCGGCCGCCGTTTGAGCGGCGGCGCCAACTGCGACGACGGACGCCCCGCCCTTGGCTGCTAGTATCTGTGCAGCGATGCCCGTCGAGAAATACTGGGCCAGACCGCCTTTTGCGCCCAAATTGCCATCCGCTCTGGCGGAGCCGTCAAAATTGGCGCCAAAGCTGGCGAGGACCGAATAGCTGTCGGTCGACCCACCATTGGTCGCGGCGAGCAAGCAAGGATGTACGAGCGGCCCTTCGCCCCCGGTAACCGTGACATCGTCCGACACATCGCACGGCTTCTGGGTATTCCCATCGTCCGACGTATTGGCCACCAGCGGCATGATCACCGCTTCTTGTCGGTCATATCCGACGATGATGTTTGGAACCTGTGCAGCGTCGGTCCCAACCTTGATTCCGAACGACGTGTTTGTCCCGAATACCATGGTATTGCTGTGCCGCGTCGCCTGCACGCACCCGCCGAGCAGCGGCACCACGCTCAGTGCGGCGAGATAGGCGATTGATCGACGATGCATGGCGATTCCCCCTCCAATTTGCTCAAGATCGACTTCGCGTTGTCCGCCTGCGCGTTCGTCCGAACGATGACGAGCAACTGACATTTCGACGGGTCGGCGATGACCCATTTCCCCGCGCTCCACCCCAGATAGGCGCCACCGCCGGGGAGGGAGTCCCAACCCAATCCCACGCCGCTGCGTTCGACCGCGACCAGTCCATCGGCCACGACCGGCACGCGAACGCGCACGATGCCCACGGCGAGCATGTCGACCTGCTCCCCGGCGCCCACATTGATGACGGTGCATCCCGTAAGCGCGGTGGCCACAATTCCGATGGCAAGGCCCCAAACACCGCGGATCATCGCCATGCGTGGGCGAACGACCCGTGGTCGTCGCTACGGCATTTATGCTTCAGGCACGCCGTCCGGACCCGCATCCGCAATCCTCCACCCTTAGGTACGAGAAGAATGCCAATCCCGGTGGCCGGTATAGGATGAAAACGCCAAATCACGCCGCTTGCGTATTTCTACTGAGCCACCATCTCTACGGCGACACGCGGCCTCTTGCGCGCAAAGAACAAATCTGGAACACATCCCTCCCATGAGTCTTACCCACATCTCCGTGCGCGGTGCGCGCGAGCATAATCTGAAGGGCGTGAACGTCGATCTGCCGCGCGATGCGCTGGTCGTCATCACCGGCCTGTCGGGAAGCGGCAAGTCGTCCCTGGCCTTCGACACCATCTATGCCGAGGGCCAGCGGCGCTATGTCGAGAGCCTGTCCGCCTACGCGCGCCAGTTCCTCGAGATGATGCAAAAGCCCGACGTCGAGCATATCGACGGGCTGTCGCCGGCGATCAGCATCGAGCAGAAGACGACGTCGCGGAACCCGCGCTCGACCGTCGCGACAGTGACCGAAATCTACGACTATATGCGCCTGCTGTGGGCGCGCGTCGGCATCCCCTATTCGCCCGCCACCGGCGAGCCGATCAGCGCGCAGACGGTCAGCCAGATGGTCGACCGCGTGATGGAATTGCCCGAGGGCACGCGCGCCTATCTGCTCGCGCCTGTCGTGCGCGGGCGCAAGGGCGAGTATAAGAAAGAGCTAGCCCAATGGCAGAAGGACGGCTTCGCGCGCGTCCGCATCGACGGCGAATTTTACGAGATCGGCGAGGCACCCGCACTCGACAAGAAATACAAGCATGACATCGAGGTCGTCGTCGATCGCATCGCGGTCCGCGAAGGCCTCGGCACCCGCCTCGCCGACAGTTTCGAAACTGCGCTCAAGCTCGCCGAAGGCCTCGCCTATGTCGACCTCGCCGATGGCCCGGTGCCGGGGCGCGAAGAGGAAGACACCGGCGGCGCGATGAAGGGCGCGGGCATTCCCGCGAACCGGCTGATCTTCTCCGAGAAATTCGCCTGCCCCGTGTCCGGCTTCACGATCGCCGAGATCGAACCGCGGCTGTTCAGCTTCAACGCGCCGCAGGGCGCGTGCCCCGCGTGCGATGGGTTGGGGGAGCGGCAGGAGTTTGACCCAGACCTTGTAGTACCGAACCATGCGCTCAGCCTGAAAAAGGGCGCGGTGGTGCCGTGGGCGAAATCGAACCCGCCCTCGCCTTATTATATGCAAGTGCTTGAAAGCCTGGGCAAAGCCTATGGCTTCGACCTGACGACGCCCTGGCAGGACCTGCCCGGCGAGGTGCAACTCGTTATCCTCTATGGCACCGGCGGCAAGCCCGTCGAACTGACCTTCAAGGACGGCAAACGCAGCTACACGACGCACAAGGCGTTCGAGGGCGTCATCGGCAACCTCAACCGCCGCCTGCTCCAGACCGAAAGCGCGTGGATGCGCGAGGAGTTGAGCAAGTACCAGACCCCGCAGCCGTGCGAGACGTGCCACGGCGCACGCCTGCGCCCCGAACCGCTCGCGGTGAAGATCGCCGGCGAGGACATCAGCCTGTCGGCGCAGCGCTCGGTCGCCGACGCGCTCTTATGGTTCTCCACCCTCGACGAAAAACTGAACGACACCCAGCAGCAGATCGCCAAGGCGATCCTGAAGGAAATCAACGCGCGGCTGGGCTTCCTCAACAATGTCGGGCTCGATTATATCAACCTCAACCGCACGTCGGGCACACTCAGCGGCGGCGAAAGCCAGCGCATCCGCCTCGCCAGCCAGATCGGCTCGGGCCTGTCGGGGGTGCTCTACGTCCTCGACGAACCGAGCATCGGGCTTCACCAGCGCGACAACGACCGGCTGCTCGCGACGCTCAAGCGCCTCCGCGACCTCGGCAACACCGTCATCGTCGTCGAGCATGACGAGGATGCGATCCGCCACGCCGACTATATCGTCGACATGGGCCCCGGCGCGGGGCTCCACGGCGGCGAAATCGTCGCCGAGGGCACGCTCGAACAGGTGCTCGCGAACGAAAACAGCCTCACCGCGGCGTATCTCACCGGCGCGAAGAGGATCGACATCCCCAAGCACCGCCGCAAGGGCAATGGCTTCGACCTCGTGCTCAAGGGCGCGCGCGCCAACAATCTCGACAATGTCACGGTCAAGATCCCGCTCGGCACCTTCACCTGCGTCACCGGCCTGTCGGGCAGCGGCAAGTCGAGCCTGATCATCGACACGCTCTATGCCAGCGCGGCACGCGTGCTCAACGGCGCGCGCATGGTCGCGGGACCGCACGACAGCCTGAAGGGGCTGGAGCATTGCGACAAGGTCATCGACATCGACCAGTCGCCGATCGGGCGCACCCCGCGATCGAACCCCGCGACCTACACCGGCGCCTTCACGATCATCCGCGACTGGTTCGCGGGGCTGCCCGAAAGCCAGGCGCGCGGGTACAAGCCGGGGCGTTTCAGCTTCAACGTCAAGGGCGGGCGCTGCGAGACCTGCACCGGCGACGGGCTGATCAAGATCGAGATGCACTTCCTGCCCGACGTCTATGTGACGTGCGAGACGTGCCACGGCAAACGCTACAACCGCGAGACGCTCGAGGTGAAGTTCAAGGGCCACAGCATCGCCGACGTGCTCGACATGACGGTCGAGGATGCGGCGGAGTTCTTCAAGGCGGTGCCGTCGATCCGCGAGAAGATGGCGATGCTCGTCCGCGTCGGCCTGGGGTACATCAAGGTCGGGCAACAGGCGACGACCCTGTCGGGCGGCGAGGCGCAGCGCGTCAAGCTCGCCAAGGAATTGTCGCGCCGCTCGACCGGGCAGACGCTCTACATCCTCGACGAACCGACCACCGGGCTGCATTTCGAGGATGTCCGCAAATTGCTCGAAGTGCTGCAGGCGCTGGTCGAACAGGGCAACAGCGTGATCGTGATCGAGCATAATCTCGACGTCATCAAGACCGCCGACCATATCGTCGACATGGGTCCCGAGGGCGGGGTCAAGGGCGGCGAGGTCGTCGCGGCGGGCACCCCCGAGCAGGTTGCGAAGAACCCGCGCAGCTATACGGGGCAATATCTGGCGCCGATGCTGGCAGCGGCGAAGTAATTTGAAGCCCCTCCCTTCAGGGAGGGGTTTGGGGAGGGTCTGTGACCTTCCCTATCGGCGAAACAGGCCCTCCCCTGGCCCCTCCCACAAGTGGGAGGGGGATAACGTCCCCACCTGACACACACCACGCCATCACCATTTCCCGCTGGCTTTCCGTTCATCTTATGGCAAAAGGCTGCGGCAACGCGTCGGCATATCGTCCACGCAGTTCGTGGAGATATCTAAAAATGGCTACCGGTACCGTCAAATGGTTCAACAGCACCAAGGGCTATGGCTTCATCACCCCCGACAGCGGCGGCGGTGACGTCTTCGTGCACATCTCGGCGGTCGAACGCTCGGGCCTCGGCGACCTGAAGGACAATCAGAAGGTCAGCTATGACGAGGAAACCGACCCGCGCAAGGGCAAGACCAGCGCCGTGAACCTCGTCGCGCTTTGATGATTTGAGACCCCTCCCCCGCAAAGGGAGGGGTTTTCTATTGTTCCCGCTTGTGTCGAGCGAAGTCGAGACACGTCTGCACGGTGTCAGCGTGTCTCGACTTCGCTCGACACAAACGGATGAGTGGGCGCTTCCTCACCCGCCCGCGCCCCACACCGCCGAGAGCGGATAGAGCGCGATCAGCCACACCAGGCAGCCCAGCGTCACGCGCCGATCCTTCGCCGCGATCGCCAGCGCCGACACGGGGAAGAAGCTCCAGGCGATCACCAGGCTGCGCAGGGTCAGCGGCGGAAAGCCGTCGAGCCAGATAACCGTCGCGAACAGCGCCACATTGCAGAGCAGCAGCGCGCCGATCACCTTGCGGCGGTGCTTGTCGAAATGGGCATTGAGGTCGGTCCATTCCTCGGGATCGTCGGGAAAGACCAGCGACGCCGCGACATAATAGAGCGCGGTGACGAGGAAGCCGCCGAACAGCACCGGCCAGCTGATCGGGATCAGGTCGCGGACCGCCCAGCCGTACATCCAGAAGGTGACGACGTCGCACGACACGAACAGCCCGAGCAGCGCGGTCGGCCAGCCGATGCAGACGCGGTGGCTCGCCTTCAATGCGCGCGCCAGCCCGCCCAGCCCCTCGGCGAGCGCAAGGCCGAGGATCAGCCCGAACAGCGAAAAGACGAATTCGAACCCGCTCATAGGACCCCCGATACGGCGCTGCGCCGTCCGGCCAAGCTGTGGCAAACAATGGAGTGTGGGGCAAGGCGAAGCCCCTCGCCCTTCCCTCGTCACCCCGGACTTGATCCGGGGTCCCGCTCCGCGACGGTGACAAGCGGGACCCCGGGTCGAGCCCGGGGTGACGAAAAATTATCTCACGCAAAGGCGCAAAGGCACGAAGGGGGCTGTTTTCGGCCGCCGCGGGTCGATTGCCCAACGACCGTTGCGCCCTTCAATGCCGGACAAAGTCCGGCCACAACCCCGCCGGCGCCCGACCGGCACGCGGCCTCGGCGCCCCGAACGGCCCTCTTTGTGTCTTTGCGGGAGACTTGCCCCCGCCAGCGGCCGAACCCGCCGCCGGAAACACCGCGCGCCCTCCCTTTGCGCCTTTGCGCCTTTGCGTGAGATAATTCTCCCTTAAGCCCCCATCAGCTTCGCGGTGATATCGTCGGCGGTGTAGATGCGGATCACCGGCGGCTGCGGCGACAGGGCGCGCATTTCGGCGACGAAGGCGCCCGACGCGGGCACCGCGAAATGGGCGCGCACCGCGTCGATGCTCTCCCATTCCTCGACGAACATCAGGCGGTCGGGGTTTTCGACATCGATATGGCAGTTGTGCGCCAGACACCCCGGCTCGGCCCGCGACCGCGCGCTATGCTCGGCGCCGAGCGCGATCATGCGCTCGCGATGCTCGGGGGTGAGGATGACGTGGCCGGTGATGAGAATTGTCATTATGGACCCATTTCCGTTAGTAACAAAAGGGACTGCAGGGTGTAAGCCTGCCACACCCCAAACACTGCTGGCCAGACATTGACGGTAGAATTTTTAACGCCGTATCGCTACCACCCGGACGAAAGTTGACCGTTATGCGGTTTTTTGATGCCAGCAATCATTGTTGCATGGCCCAGCACGCAGGGAAGCATGCTTAAAAAGCTAACGATCACGGGCTTCAAATCCATCAAATCAGCCGAGCTTGAGTTTGGCAGAGCCAACATTTTTATTGGCGCTAACGGGGCCGGTAAATCAAATGTCCTAGAAGCCCTAGGAGTACTAGCATCAGCTCTTTCGAGAGGCCTGGAGCCAAGCGTGCTTGCTGATCGGGGCGTCAGGCTATCTCTTCCCAGACTTTTCAAGTCCGCCTTCAAGGGACGCCCGCTCTCACCTCATCTAAGACTTGAAGCTCAGTTTGAGCATGGCCACTACGAATGCTCAATTCGAGCCGGAATATCGAGCAAAAGACTCGAGTTTCATTCCGAAACATTGTATGATGGACAAAGTAAAGTTTTTGGGCGAGGGCCAAATGGTGTATCTTTTGGCCGAGGCTTTCTGGACATTAAAGAACCAGAGTTTACGCGTGTTAGAAAAACACGAAGCCTTTGGGATACAGTAGCTCCATTTGTGTCGATATCTGATAAGTTGCGTCAGGAAATTGAGGAGTTTTCGAGATTCTCTATTTTCTCACCTCAGACTGCTGTGATGCGTGGCTTGGCAACAGAGAGTCGCATTATCGAACCCTTAGGCCTTGCAGGCTCCGGCCTAGCTTCAGCCTTTAGAGAGATTCTGATCCAACGGTCAGAGGCCGACAAAACAGAAAGAGCCTCCTACGACAAGATCATAAACATTTTAAGCAGCCCCAAGTGGGTGGAACGCATCATTGTTCAGGGATATGATCCTGACGTCGTTCCTTCAGAAGTCTCAAATGATGGTCTACTTCTTTATTTTCGCGATAAATTCATGACCGAAAAGCGAAATTTACTAAGCGCCTATGATGCTAGCGAAGGAGCTCTCTACCTTACATTCGTAGTGACACTACTTTTACATGAGACTGCACCGCGAATTTTCGCTCTCGATAACGTTGATGGTACATTGAACCCTGACCTAGTTCGGAAGCTCACTGATGTCGTAGTCAGAGTAAGCACGGAAAATGCTGGTATAGGGAACTTAGCGCATCAAAGCTTCATGACTTCACATCACCCATCATCACTGGACAGTTTTGATATTTTTAATGCGGATAATCGAGTCTACGCAGTAAGACGCAAGCTGGACAAAGACGGATCGACCGAGTTCCTCCCGATACTTCCACCAAATAATATTGAAAAATCAGAGTGGATTGAAAACACAAGAGGAAGAAATCTTTCCTCCCTGTGGCTTGAGGAAAAGATCCCGGGAGCCCTTACATGAAGATTGGGGTCGTCTGCGAGGGATCGAATGACTTCTTCGCTTTGAAAGAAATATTCTCGAGCGTAGCTAAGAAGAAGGGCGTAGAAATTGAAGATTTTGATTGCCTTCAACCAAAAGTAGATGCCACCTCAGAAACTCAGATAGGAGGCGGAGGATGGGCACGAGTGAAAGTTTGGCTAGAGGATAACTGCGGACAAAACCTCCCGAAAGTTCTTTCTCCTTCACTATTCTCTAGCTCTCCTTTTTATGACGTGCTTGTGGTCCACCTTGATGGCGATGTCATAGATTTGTGTAATAGCTTTACCCCTGCTCAGCGAGCATCATGCTTCCAAAGATCCGACTTAATCGTAAACGCAGTGGAAACATTCATCGAGCAAACGCTCCAGCCTCCAGATGATTTGGACGATCACATTATTTACGCTGTACCGGTTAGACATACCGAGGCGTGGTTAATCGCCGCATCCACAAATTTGCCGGCGAAACGCAATCTCGAACACGGCATCACCAAGGAATTAGCGAAACGCTTTTTGCCGCGAAAGCACGGATGCGAACTAAAAATGGCGTCCCGCGCCGCCGCCACGCTCCTCGGAAATCACCTCGATCATATTAGACTGCACCTATTCAGTGTCGATCACTTTGCGAGAAAGGTAGATGCACACATTTGACTGCGCGCGCCATGACACTTCCATGACACTCCCTGTCACAAACACGTCACACAAAACCCCCAAATGGCCCTCAGCGAGTCGCCGCGGGGGTGGTGGCTCGGTCCGTTAGCGACCCCCCGACAGGACATTCTCAAATGCTGCAGAAATTCGCCCTTATCGCCGGCGCCGCGACATGCGCGCTGGCGCTTTCCGCGTGCCAGGACCAGGCCTCCTCGGGCGGCGCGGCGCGCGATTATATCAGCGCGGTCGGTTCCTCGACCGTCTATCCCTTCGCCACCACCGTCGGCGAGAAATTCGCCGAGGCGACCGGCAACAAGACCCCGAAGATCGACAGCACCGGCACCGGTGGCGGCTTCGAGCGTTTCTGTTCGGGCGTCGGCGGCGACACCCCCGACATCGCCAACGCCTCGCGCCGTATCAAGAAAAAGGAATTCGACGCCTGCGCCAAGAATGGCGTGACCGACATCGTCGAAATCCAGATCGGCATCGACGGCATCGCGCTGGGCGAAGCAGCGCGCGGCCCCGGCTTCAAGCTGTCGGAAGAGGATGTCTATAAGGCGCTGGCGGCGAACCCCTATGGCAAGCCCAACACCGCCAAGACCTGGAAAGACGTCAACCCCGCCCTTCCCGCGGTCGCGATCTCGGTCTTTGGCCCGCCGTCGACCAGCGGTACCTATGACGCGTTCAAGGAGCTGATCCTCGGCAAGGGCTGCGACGCCAACCCCGAGATGAAGGCGCTGAAGGACAGCGACAAGGACAAGCATGAAGCGACCTGCACCGCGCTGCGCGGCGCCCCCTTCTATGTCGAGCAGGGCGAGAACGACAATCTGATCATCTCGAAGCTCGACAAGAACCCGACCAGCCTCGGCATCTTCGGCTTCAGCTATCTCGACGCCAACAAGGACAAGATCAAGGCGGTGCCGGTGCAGGGCGTATCGCCCACCTACACCACGATCGCCGACGGCAGCTATCCCGGCTGGCGCCCGCTCTACATCTACGTCAAGCAGAAGCATGTCGGCGTGATCCCCGGCCTCGCCGAATATGTCGCCGAATTCCTCAAAGGTTCGGGCGAAGGCGGCTACCTCGCCGCCAAGGGCCTGATCGTGTCGCCCAAGGACATCGCCGCGACCGCCGCGGCGAACGCCAAGGGCATGACGGCGCTGAACGGCGCCGAACTGAAGTAGGTTCCTCCCGCGGGCGGCCGGGGATGGGTCCTCGTGCCCGGAACGGCCGCCGCTTTTTGGGAAGGCTCACCCACCTTCCGTTTGTGTCGAGCGAAGTCGAGACACGTCTGCGCCATGCGTGTCTCGACTTCGCTCGACACGAACGGATAGGGTGGTTCCGGATTTATCCGGTTGAGTCACGAAATTGCCACGCCCGCCCGCTTTGGGTCGCGGCGGGCCGCATGATACGAGGACCAAGTGACCTTCAACGCCGCCGCCCTTTTGCTTTTGATCGCCGGCCTCGCGCTGATCGGCTGGCTCGCCGGCCGCGCGCGCTCGTCGATGCTCGCGGGCCGCGCGGGCGCCAAGCTGCATTCGCGGCCGCAATATCATGGCTGGTATGTCGCGCTGTGGCTGTTCGCCCCCGCCGCGCTGTTCCTGGCCGTGTGGAGCGCGGTGTCGCCCGGGCTGGTGACCAACACGGTGCTGGCGAGCGAGGCGGCGAAAGAGCTGCCCGCCTTCGGCTTCGAACGCGGTGCGATATTGTCCGACGCGCGCAATGTCGCGACGGGCAGGCAGGCGGCGGTGCGCATCCCCGCCGCGGCGCCGCTGGTCAAACCCTATGCCGATGCGAGCCACACCTATGCGTGGATCGGCATCGCCGCGATGCTGGCGCTCGCGCTCGCGGGCGGGCTGTACGCCTTCACGCGGATCAAGCCCGATTTTCGCGCCCGGACGCGGGTCGAAAAGATCGTCATGCTGCTGTTGCTGGTGGCGTCGCTCGTCGCGATCCTGACCACCTTCGGCATCGTGCTGTCGCTGCTGTTCGAATCGATCCGCTTCTTCCGCCTCGTCTCGCCGGCCGAACTGCTGTTCGGGACCAACTGGGCGCCGACCAGCGGCGCGCCGGTGAAAGACACCTTCGGCGGCATCCCCTTGTTCTGGGGCACGGTGCTGATCGGCGCGATCATCGCGATGATCGTCGCTATTCCCATTGGCATGATGAGCGCGGTGTATCTGACCCAATATGCCAACCCGCGCGTGCGCCGCTGGGTGAAGCCGTGCCTTGAGATTCTCGCGGGCGTGCCGACGGTCGTCTACGGCTATTTCGCCGCGCTGACCGTCGCGCCGGCGCTGCGCGAATTCGCGGTGATGATCGGCATCCCCAACGCCAGCACCGAAAGCGCGCTGGCGGCGGGTATCGTGATGGGGGTGATGATCATCCCCTTCGTCTCGTCGATGGCCGACGACAGCATCAATGCGGTGCCGCAGGCGATGCGCGACGGATCGCTGGCGCTCGGCGCGACCCCGAACGAGACGATCCGCCAGGTGCTGATCCCCGCCGCGCTGCCCGGGGTGATGGGCGGCATATTGCTCGCGGTCAGCCGCGCGATCGGCGAGACGATGATCGTGGTGATGGCGGCGGGCCTGTCCGCCAACATGACCGCCAACCCCTTTGCCAGCGTCACCACGGTGACCGCGCAGATCGTGAAATTGCTCACCGGCGACCAGGAATTCGACAGCGCCAAGACGCTCGCCGCCTTCGCGCTCGGCCTCGTGCTGTTCGTCGTGACCCTGCTGCTCAACATCGTCGCGCTGCGCATCGTCAAAAAGTATCGCGAAGCTTATGAGTGATAGAACCTCCCCCACCGACTGGAAGGGCGGCGCGATGCAGGGCCGCATCGCCCGGCGCTATGCCGCCGAACGCCGGTTCCGCCTGCTCGGGCTGGGCGCGGTGTTGCTCTCGGGCCTGTTCCTCGCCTTCCTGTTGTTCACGATGGTCGGCAACGGCCTGCGCGGCTTCACCTACACCAATGTCGAAGTGCCGGTCGATTTCAAGGCGATGCCGCTGACCGTCGACGCGTCGCGGCTGGGCGATGCCGACGCCGACCAGGTGATCGCGGGCGCCGGCCTCGCCGACATCGTCGCCTTTGCCGCCGACGAAGCGCTGGGCGACGGCGGCTCGGCGATGATCAGCGAAAATGCGTGGAAGGAAGTGCGCACCGCGATCAAGGCCGATCCCGACCTGCTGAAGGGCGCGACGGTGTTCCACCTGCCGACGTCGAGCACGGTCGACATCGCCGCCAAGGAAGGCGCCAAGGGCGAACTCGGCGCAAAGGTCGATGCGCTCGAGCGCGACGGCAAGCTGTCGACGGGCATCCACTGGCCCTTCTTCAAGAACGCCGACGCCACCGACCCCGCGGTCGCGGGCATCTGGGGGGCGCTCAAGGGGTCGGTGCTGACGATCCTGATCGCCTTCCTCATCGCCTTCCCGACCGGAGTGCTCGCGGCACTGTATCTGGAAGAATATGCGCCGAAGAACCGCTGGACCGACCTGATCGAGGTGTCGATCAACAACCTCGCGGCGGTGCCCTCGATCATCTTCGGCCTGCTCGCGCTCGCGGTGTTCATCAACTGGTTCGGCATCTGCCAGGCGAGCGCGCTCGTCGGCGGGCTGACGCTGGCGCTGATGACGATGCCGGTGATCGTCATCGCCAGCCGCAACGCGATCAAGTCGGTGCCGCCCTCGATCCGCGACGCCGCGCTCGGGGTCGGCGCCAGCCCGGTGCAGGTGGTGTTCCACCATGTCCTGCCGCTCGCGCTGCCCGGCATCCTCACCGGCACGATCATCGGCATGGCGCGCGCGCTGGGCGAGACCGCGCCGCTGCTGCTGATCGGCATGCGCGCCTTCATCGGCGACGTGCCGAGCGGCGTGTGCTCGCCCGCAACTGTGCTGCCGATGCAGATCTTCCTCTGGTCGGATGAGGTCGATCGCGGCTTCGTCGAAAAAACCTCCGCCGCGATCATCGTGCTGCTCATCGTTTTGCTGTCGATGAACGCCCTCGCGATCTATCTTCGCAACAAATTCGAAAAACGCTGGTGATCATGACCCAAGAAGACCTCACGATTCTCGATCCCAAGATGAAGGCGCAGGGCGTCAACGTCTTCTATGGGGAGAAACAGGCGATCAACGACGTGTCGATCGATGTCGGCACCGACCTGGTCACCGCCTTCATCGGCCCGTCGGGCTGCGGCAAGTCGACCTTCCTGCGCTCGCTGAACCGCATGAACGACACGGTCGCCAGCGCCAAGGTGACCGGCCGCATCGAACTCGACGGCGAGGACATCTATGCGCCGTCGATGGACGTCGTGCAGCTGCGCGCGCGCGTCGGCATGGTGTTCCAGAAACCGAACCCCTTTCCCAAGTCGATCTATGACAATGTCGGCTATGGCCCGCGCATCCACGGCCTCGCGCCGAACAAGGCCGATCTCGACGTCGTCGTCGAACGCGCGCTGGTCCGCGCCGGCCTGTGGGACGAGGTCAAGGACCGGCTCGGCGAAAGCGGCACCGCGCTGTCGGGCGGCCAGCAGCAGCGCCTGTGCATCGCGCGCGCGATCGCGGTCGATCCCGAAGTCATCCTGATGGACGAGCCCTGCTCGGCGCTCGACCCGATCGCGACCGCCAAGATCGAGGAGCTGATCCACGAATTGCGCGGGCGTTTCGCGATCGTGATCGTCACCCACAACATGCAGCAGGCGGCCCGCGTGTCGCAGCGCACCGCTTTCTTCCACCTCGGGACGCTGGTCGAATATGGCAAGACCACCGACATCTTCACCAACCCGAAGCAGGAACGCACCAAGGACTATATCACCGGCCGCTACGGCTAAGCCCCGGCCCTGAAGGACTGAACGATGGCGATTGTGAATGATCATACGGTCAAGGCGTTCGACGAGGATCTCAACCGCCTCCGCGGTCTGATCAGCGAGATGGGCGGCCGCGCCGAACAGGCGCTGCTCCAGGCGATGACCGCGCTCAACATGGGCGACCTCGAACTCGCGGCACAGGTCGTGCGCGACGACAAGAAGATCGACGCGCTCGAAAGCGAAGTCGAACAGCTCGCGGTCCAGACCATCGCCCTCAGGGCTCCGATGGCCGACGACCTGCGCGAGATGATCGCGGCGCTGAAGATCGTCTCGGTCGTCGAGCGTATCGGCGATTATGCCAAGAATATCGCCAAGCGCGTCGCGCTGATGGACCAGACGCGGTCGATCGAGGCGATCCCGCTGCTGATCTCGATGTCGAACATCGTCGCCGAGCTGATCCACGACGCGCTCGACAGCTTCGCGGCGCGCGACGCCGAACTCGCGGTGCGGGTGACCGTCCGCGACAAGAATGTCGACGATTTCTACAACAGCATCTTCCGCACCCTCGTGACCTTCATGATGGAAAATCCGAAATATATCTCGGAAAGCGCGCATCTGCTGTTCGTCGCCAAGAACCTCGAACGCATGGGCGACCATGCGACCAACATCGCCGAGATGGTCTATTATGTCGTCACCGGCGGCCAGATGGACGAACGCGAACGCGGCGAGCAGCCCGAGGACGGCGCCGCGGAACAGGAGCAAGGCTGATGCCGCAGCCCGACCTGCTTCTCATCGAAGATGACGAAGCGATCGCCGAACTCATCGTGTGGCATTTCGCCCGCGAAGGTTTCTCGGTGCGTCAGACCCCCGACGGCGAACAGGCGCTGATCCTCGTCGAGGAACGCGTGCCCGACATCGTCCTGCTCGACTGGATGATCGAAAGCCTGCCCGGGATCGAGGTCTGCCGCCGCCTGCGCCGCAACCCGAAATCGGCGAATGTGCCGATCATCATGCTCACCGCGCGCGGCGAGGAAGAGGATCGCATTCGCGGGCTGGAGACCGGCGCCGACGATTATGTCACCAAGCCGTTCAGCCCGCGCGAGCTGGTCGCGCGCGTCCAGGCGGTGCTCCGCCGCCTGCGCCCCGCGCTCGCCGGCGAGATGCTCACCTATGCCGACATCGAACTCGACTCGGTCGCGCACAAGGTCGTGCGCAGCGGGCAGATCGTGAACATGGGGCCGACCGAGTTCCGCCTGCTGCGCCATTTCATGGAGCATCCGGGCCGCGTCTTCTCGCGCGGGCAATTGCTCGACAGCGTCTGGGGACAGGATAGCGACATCGAGCTGCGGACGGTCGACGTCCATATCCGCCGCCTGCGCAAGGCGATCAACCTGCCGGGAACCGCGGATATCATCCGCACGGTGCGCTCGGCGGGTTATGCGCTGGATGCGGGCAAGGGCTGATCCCTTTCATCGTCATTGCGAGCGCAGCAAAGCAATCCAGAGCGCGTGTAAACCGCTCTGGATTGCTTTGCTGCGCTCGCAATGACGGCGTATTTGTTTGCAACCTCAGTACGTGAACTGAACCCGCGCACCGACGACGTCGACGCCGTAATCGCGGTCGCCCGCCACCGCGATCGCCGCGTCGCGATAGTTCAGCCGCGCATATTGCGCCATCAACCGCATCCAGCTGGTCGGCGACCAGATGATCGACGCCATATAGCCCTTTTGCGTGCCGCCGGTGATCCCGGCATCGTTGAGGTCGAGATAATCGTAGCGCGCATTGACCTGCACCGCGCCGATGCCCCCGTCGCCGAGCGGCTTTTTCGGCTTGATCGCGCCGAACTGCCCGCCCTTCAGCGGCCGGCTGTCGCCTTTCGTCAGAAAAAAGCCGACCTCGGCATAGGCGCCGAAGAAGGTCGGGTCGCTCGCCCCGTCGCGGCTCGCATGCTGCCAATAGGCTTCGCTGGCGAAATGGAACGGGCCGTTCACCGCCGCCGCCTCGACGCCATAGGTCTGCTCGCGTTCGGCGAGCAGGCCGGGGGTCGCGATATAGCGCGTCTCGGTCGAATGGACGAGCGGACGCTGGCGATAGCGCACCGGCACCAGCTCGGAATCCTGGCGATGCTTCCAGTGATAGGCGGCGCCCAAATGGACATTGGTCTTGCCGAACTTCGGCATCCACACCGCACGGATATGCGCCGCCTGGCTGTTGTCGTCGACATCGTCGAGCTGGATCAGCGGATCGGTACTGACCCCGCCGTTGATCTGGAAATCGCCCTTGGCATAGCCCGCCGACAGGCCGGTGCGCCGTGAGAAGTTGAATGCCGTGACCAGCGCCGCGCGCTCGGTAAAGCTGGTGTTGAGGTCGCTCGTCATATCGTCGAGCGGAGTGAAGAATTTCTGCTGCCCCGCGGTTACATTGATGCCGTCGCCGTTCCACGCGACATAGGCGTCGACGAATTCGATCGGGTCGGCGGTGAACTCGCCCTCGACCCGCGCCGAAAAGCCGCCCGGCATCTTGATATCGACACCCAGCTGGGCGCGGCGGATTTCTTCCGAATGGCCGGTACCGGCCAGCCCCGCCGGGCCGCTGACATTGGCGAAGTCATATTGCAGGCGCCAGCGCGGCTTGAATTCCCATTCCGACTTTTTCGCGGGCGCCTTGGCGGGCTCGGGGTCGCTCGCGGCAGGCGCCGGACTCGGTGGTCCCTGGACCGGTTCGGCAGCGAGGGCGGGCGCGCCAAGAGGCAAAAGGAAGCCCGCGGTGGCGAGCAGGACGTGGCGCATGGGGATTTGCTCCGTTGCGAAAGGGTGACAAACTCGTGGCGCTGTTATGACGGCTCTATGACAGTTGCACGTCATTTGCGTGACATTTTCGTTGCAACGGACGCTTTTCCGATCACCCCTTGCCTGAAAGCGGCGAACGGCTAAGGACGGGCCAGTTTTTTCGGGCAACCTATCGGGATCGCCCCTTCGGGAGACCATCATGACGATCAAATTTGACGGACGCGTTGCCATTGTCACCGGCGCCGGCGGCGGGCTCGGCCGCGCCTATGCGCTCGAACTGGCGCGCCGCGGGGCGAAGGTCGTCGTCAACGACCTCGGCGGCGCGCGCGACGGCACCGGCCATTCGGACGCCGCGCTGCAGGTGGTCGAGGAAATCAAGGCGCTCGGCGGCACCGCGATGTCGAACGGCGGCAGCGTCACCGAATATGACCAGATGGTCGAAATGGTCGCCAAGGCCAAGGAAGCCTGGGGCGGCGTCCATATCGTCATCAACAACGCCGGCATCCTGCGCGACAAGAGCTTCGCCAAGATGGAACCCGCCGATTTCGACCTGGTGCTGAAGGTGCATGTCAGCGGCAGCGCCAACGTCACCAAGGCGGTGTGGGACACGATGCGCGAGCAGGCTTATGGTCGCCTGCTGATGACCGCCTCGTCGACCGGCCTTTACGGCAATTTCGGCCAGGCCAATTATGGCGCGGCGAAGCTCGGCCTCGCCGGGCTGACCAAGACGCTCCACCTTGAAGGCGCGAAGTACAACATCCGCTGCAACACGATCGCCCCGGTCGCCGGCACGCGCATGACCGAGGACATCTTCCCCGCCGAATTGTTCGAAAAGTTCACGCCGGAGAATGTCGTCCCCGCCGCGCTCTATCTGGTCAGCGAGGACGCCCCGACGAACATGATCATCGGCGCCGGCGCCGGCGCCTTCCACGCCGCCTATGTCACCATGACCCCCGGCATCGCGCTGCCCGAGGGTGAACGCACCCCCGAGGGCGTCGCCGCGGCGTGGGACAAGATCATCGACCGCAACGGTGAAACCGTGCCCCAGTCGGGCAGCGAACAGTCGATGGCGGTGATGCGGGCGTTGCAAGCGCTGGGCTGACCCTGATAGGCGTTCTTCGCATCGGCGCCCCATCGGGGCCGCCGATCGCGAGGGGCCTATGACGGACATGACCTTGGGCGACGGCATCGCCCTCCTCCAGCGCCGCGGCCGCTTCCTGCGGAACCTGCTCGCTTTCGGCTGGATCGTTCTCGCCCTGGCCTGCGTCGGCCAGATCGCCGAACTGAACGGGCGGGTCTCGCTCGACGAGGATGCGCCCGTGGTCGGGCTCAACGCATTGTATCTCGGCGTGTCGGTCAGCGACGGGCTGCTGGCCTTCACCACCTTCGTCGTCTTCTGCATGTGGACCTATCGCGCGGCCGCCAACGTCAAGGCGGCGCGAGTCCCGGGCTTCGGCTTCACCCCGGCCTGGTCGGTGGGCTGGCATTTCGTGCCAATCGCCAATCTCATCAAACCCTTTCAGGCGATGCGCCAGATCTGGGCATTCAGCCACGGCGGCGACCGTGACGGCATCCGCGACGGCCAGTCGCTGCTCATCGCCTGGTGGGGCCTGTGGTCACTTTCGCTCGCGGTCGGGATGGTGCTCGGCATGGCGGCCGCCTCCCCCGTCACCCCCGACGAAAAGCACGAGGCGATCATCCTCGCGATCGTCAATTCGGCGACCAACCTGGCCCTTTACCCGCTCGCGCTGCGTCTCGTCGCGCGCCTTACCGAGGCGCAGCGCGACCGCCTGACCGCAGCGGGTATCTTTACCTGATTTATCGTATTGCATCACTAACACAGCTGTGCCATAAGCGCAGCGGGGCAAGGGGATCGGACAGAAGGACGACCCCAATGTATAGCGAAAGCGACCTGCAAGCAGCGGTCGACGCAAAGGTGATGACGCCGGAGGCCGTAGCGGCCTTCCGCAACCATATTGCGTCGGTGCGCGCCGCTCCCGGAGCGGATGAGGAATCATTCCGCCTCATCACCGGCTTCAACGACATCTTCGTCAGCATCGCTGCAGTGATCCTGCTCGTCGCGGTGGGCTGGATCGGCCAGTCGATCCATCCGGCGCTCGCCGGCATCGGCGTCGCCGCGACCGCCTGGGGCCTCGCCGAATATTTCACCCGCCAGCGCCGCATGGCGCTGCCCAGCATCGTCCTCGTCCTCGCCTTTGCGGCGGGCGTCTTCGGCTCAATGGTGGGTTTCCTCGTCAAGCATGGCGAAGCGATTTTCGGCAACCATCCCGCTGAAGCGACCATGGCGATCGTCGCCGCAGGCATGGCGCTCGTCACCGCGGGCGCGACCTGGTTCCACTGGAAACGCTTCATGGTGCCGATCACCGTCGCCGCGGGCAGCGCCGCGCTCGCCGGCACCGCGGTGGCGCTTGTCCTCGCGATCGTCGGCGGCAGCGAACCGCCGGTGAACCTGTTCATGACGCTGGTGCTCGTCGCCGGGCTCGGCATCTTCGCGCTCGCCATGTGGTGGGACCGCAGCGACCGGGTGCGCCAGACGCGGCGCAGCGACGTCGCCTTCTGGCTCCACCTGCTCGCCGCCCCGATGATCGCGCACCCGATCTTCCACCTGCTCGGCGTGACACAGGGCAACGACATCGGCAGCGCCGCCGCGGTGATGGTGATCGCCATCTATATCGCCTTCGGCCTGATCGCGCTCGCGATCGACCGCCGCGCGCTGCTCGTCTCGGCGCTGGCCTATGTGCTGTTCGCGCTGACCCAGTTGTTCCAGACCTTTGGCGCGGTCGAACTCAATGTCGCGCTCACCGCCTTCGTCATCGGTTCGGCGCTGCTGCTGCTCTCGGCCTTCTGGCAGAATGCGCGGAGCGTGGTGGTCGGGTTCCTGCCCACGGGCCTCGCGGACCAGTTGCCCGCGACGGTCCGGCCGGTCAGTCCGATACCAGCTTCATAAGCTTGCGTTCGACGGGGGCGAGCACATTGGCAAGCTCGTCCCCGCGCTTCAAAATCGCCCCGGCTTCGGAGACCAAGGCCCACATGCCTTGCCGGCTCCGCAAGGCGGGGCGTTTTTCTATGCGATATTCGGGGCGTTCCGATGCGCGGCGAAAGCAGGAAAACACCGCGACGTCGCGCTGGAAATCCATCGCATAGTCGCGCCACTTCCCCGCCGCGACCATGCGGCCGTAAAGATCGAGGATGCGGGTCAGTTCGCGGCGGTCGAACGCCGTCTGCTGCGGCAAGGAACTGGTATAGGGCCAGGGGGTAACGATCCCCATCAGGCGCGGCTACGTCCCTTGCGCGGAGCCGGCTCGGCGGCGACGTCCCGTTCGGCGACCAGCGCGGCGAGCTGTTTCTGCAGCTGTTCGAGCTGGCACTGGAGCAGTTCGACCTTTTGCGTCGCGGGATCGAAGGTCTCGTTGCACGTCCCATAGGGGACGAACTCGCGGGCATATTCGGTGGCGTCGACCAAAGTCGAGCGTGCCGGGATGCCGACCATCACCGCACCTTCGGGAACATCCTTGGTCACCACCGCATTGGCGCCGATGCGCGCGCGCGGGTTGACCATGACGGGACCCAATATCTGCGCGCCCGATCCGACGATGACGTCGTTCGCCAGCGTCGGGTGACGCTTGCCGCCGATGCCGTTGGCGGGATCGGTGCCGCCCAGCGTCACGCCCTGATAGATCGAGACATTGTCGCCGATCTCAGCGGTCTCGCCGATCACGACGCCGAAACCATGGTCGATGAACAGATGTTGCCCGATCTTTGCGCCCGGATGGATGTCGATCGCGGTCAGGAAGCGGGCGAAATGATTGACGAAGCGCGCGAGGAAAAACAGGTCGGCCTCGAACAGCCAGTGCGCGATACGGTGCATGCCGACCGCGAGCAGTCCCGGATAGAGCAGGATTTCCCAACGCGAGCGCGGCGCGGGGTCGCGCGCCTTGATCGAATCGAGATAGGCGACCAGCCCGTTGAACATCAATCGTCCCCTGCGACCCTATTATGTACCGCACAAGATAGATGTTTGGCGGCGCCATTTCCAGCCCCGGCGCATTTTATTCGTCAGCGGCCGATCAGCCCGACGCGAAACAGCAACAGTCCCTCGCTCCGCCAGCGCCGTTCGCCGTCCGCGGCGGCGATGGCGGCGGCCCAGCGGTCGAGCATCAGCAGGGCGCGCCGGCCCACGAAAGCGGCGCCGGTCGGAACGGGTGCCGCGCGCGCCGCGGCGAAGAGATAATGCGCATCCTCTTCCTCCGACTGCACCACCGCCCCCCACAGCAAGCCCCAGCGCGTACCGGGGCCACCGCCCGACAAGGTGAACAGCGCCGTGCCGAACGCCATCGCCGCCGCGCCGCGCGATGCTTCATCCTCGGCAAGCAACATCGCCTCGGCCGCGTCGGCGAGCGTATCGAGCCCGCCCTGCCCCGCCCAGGTCGCCTGCAGTTCGGCGAGCAAAGGTTCGCCCTTCGGCAGCGCCACCGGATCGGCGGCGAGCAGGACCATCATGTCGCGCCACCAGGCGAGCTTGATCTGTCCGATCAGCGGCTCGCGCGTTTCGATCAGCAAATTGGTGAGCCGTTCGGCCAATCCCCACAGCGCCGTCATCGCCGCACGCCGGTCGCGCGGCACCGCGACCATCACGCGCGGATCGCGGATGTCGGGGTAGAGCAGAAATTCGGGAGCAGCGGCGTCGGTCATGCGACGCGCGCTACCACCACCGCATCGTCATTGCGAGCGAAGCGAAGCAATCCAGGGCGGTTTACGCCTGCTCTGGATTGTTTCGTTCCCCCGGATCAAGTCCGGGGTCCTCGCAATGACGAGGATTCAGGCGGTCAACGGTTACAAACCGCCTTCACCGCCGCGATGACGCGCGGCGTGTCGACCAGCGCGAGCTTTTCGAGGTTCGCGGCATAGGGCAGCGGCACATCCTCGTTGCACACGCGCGCTACCGGGGCGTCGAGGTCGTCGAAGCCATGTTCCATCGCGACCATCGCGAGTTCGCTGGCGATCGAGCAGGTCGGCCAGCCTTCCTCGACGACAACCAGCCGGTTGGTCTTCTTGAGGCTGGCGAGCACGGTGACGGTGTCGAGCGGGCGCAGCGTGCGCAGATCGATCACCTCGGCATCGATGCCCTCGGCGGCGAGCGCGTCGGCAGCCTCGAGCGCGAGCCCGACGCCGATCGAGTAGCTGACGATGGTGACGTCGGTCCCCGCACGCATGATCCGCGCCTTGCCGATCGGCAGGACGAAATCGTCGACCGCCGGCACGTCGAAGCTGCGGCCGTAGAGCAGCTCATTCTCGAGGAAAACCACCGGGTCCTCGCTGCGGATCGCCGCCTTCATCAGTCCCTTGGCATCGGCCGAGTCATAGGGCGAGATCACGATCAGGCCGGGGACGCTGGCGTACCAGGGCGCGAAATTCTGGCTGTGCTGCGCGGCGACGCGGCTCGCGGCCCCGTTCGGCCCGCGGAACACGATCGGACAGCGCATCTGGCCGCCCGACATATAGTTGGTCTTGGCCGCCGAGTTGATGATGTGGTCGATCGCCTGCATCGCGAAGTTGAAGGTCATGAACTCGATGACCGGCTTGAGCCCGCCCATCGCGGCGCCCGAACCGAGGCCGGCAAAGCCATATTCGGTGATCGGGGTGTCGACGACACGGCTAGCGCCGAATTCCTCGAGCAACCCCTGCGTCACCTTGTACGCGCCCTGATATTCGGCGACTTCCTCGCCCATCACGAAGACGCGGTCGTCCTTGCGCATTTCCTCGGCCATCGCGTCGCGCAACGCTTCGCGGACGGTGGTCTTGACCATCGCGGTGCCCTCGGGGATCGCGGGGTCGGAGGCGCGCTCGACCGCGGCGGGCTTTTCCGCCGCAGGCGCGGGTGCGGGTGCCGGGGCCGGCGCAGCGGCCTTGGCTTCCTCGACCGGAGCAGGCGCCGGAGCGGCAGCCGCGGCAGCCGCGGCAGGCACCGCCGCTTCCTCGCCCTCGCCCGAAATCGTCGCGATCACGGTGCCGACCTTCACATTGTCGGTGCCCTCGGCGATCAGGATCGACGCGATCGTGCCCTCGTCGATCGCTTCATATTCCATCGTCGCCTTGTCGGTCTCGATCTCCGCGAGGATGTCGCCCGACTTCACCGTATCGCCCTCCTTGACCAGCCACTTGGCGAGCGTGCCCTCTTCCATCGTCGGCGACAGCGCCGGCATTTTCAGTTCAATTGCCATTGGAAACCTCGGTCATCGCTTGATCTTCTTTCATCGCTACCAGCGCCGTCATGGTCCCGTCGGCCAAGCGGAGACATTTCGACAATACCGCACCCGGCGGCAATTTCATTTCGCTACACTCGGACATCGGCAGCGTCTCCGAGCCAACCGGTCCGTCAAAGGTTCCCTGAGGCGGTGGCCCCGGGTCGGGCAGGACGGGAGCGGCCTGAATGGCGGCCGCCACCGCCTTGTAGTTTAGGCGTGCACCATGGGCGTCAGCCTGCAAGGCGCCGATGATGATCGCCGGGGCACCAACTGCCGAACCGTAGATGCCATGCCGGTTCATATACTGGACGAGCGGCGTTTCGGGATCGCGCAATTTCCACTGCACCCGCAGCATTTCATCGAGATGTCCGCGGAATCGCCTCGAGGCCTCTCGGTCGGCCAGCATCGTGAAATCCGCCGGAGACAGCGTGGACTTCAGGCATGCGACGGCTTCGTCTACTGTTTGCGGCACGCAAGCTGCAACCTTCTCCGCGTCGTACGACGCCGGCAGCTCGGCCATGGCGGGAACAGCACCCGCCAAACCAACCACCGCCGCAATGACGAAACGGTGCATCAATATTGCTCCACCAGCACGTCGGTATAAAGTTCATGCAACTCGGGTTCGGGCGCGCTCTCGGCGAAGTCCGCCGAGTCCGCGACGACCTGCCGGATTTCCTTGTCGATATCCTTGATCTTGTCCTCGCTGATCCCGGCGTCGAGCATCAGCTTTTTCAGATGCTCGATCGCATCGCTCTTGTCGCGCACCGCCTGCACTTCCTCGCGGCTGCGATATTTGGCGGGGTCGGACATCGAGTGACCGCGATAACGATAGGTCTTGAGTTCCATCAGCACCGGCCCCTTGCCGCTGCGCACCCAGTCGAGCGCCGCCTCGGCCGCGCCGCGCACCGCGAGCACGTCCATGCCGTCGACCTGCATGCCCGGAATGCGGAAGCTTTCGCCGCGGCGATAGAGCTGGTCTTCGGCCGACGAACGGTTCACCGAGGTGCCCATCGCGTACTGGTTGTTCTCGATCACGAAGATGATCGGCAGCTTCCACAGCTCGGCCATGTTGAAGCTTTCATAGACCTGCCCCTGGTTCGACGCGCCGTCGCCGAAATAGGCCATGGCGACCCCGCCGTCGCCGCGATATTTGTGCGCGAAGGCGAGCCCGGTGCCGAGCGACACCTGCGCCCCGACGATGCCGTGGCCGCCATAGAATTTATGCTCGACGCTGAACATGTGCATCGAGCCGCCCTTGCCGCGCGAGATCCCCGCGGCGCGGCCGGTCAACTCCGCCATGATGACCTTGGGATCGATGCCGTATGCGAGCATATGGCCATGGTCGCGGTAACCGGTGATGACGCTGTCCTTGTCGCCGTCGAGCGCCGACTGAAGCCCGACCGCGACGGCTTCCTGGCCGATATAGAGGTGGCAGAAACCGCCGATCAGCCCGAGCCCGTACAACTGTCCCGCCTTTTCCTCGAAGCGCCGGATCAGCAGCATTTCGCGGTAGAATGTCTCCAGCTCCGCCGGCGTCGCGTCATAGGGCGCGGGGTCTTGCGGGCGGTCGCGATTGGTCGCGGGCGCGGGGGTTGCGGCAGCATTTGGGGCGGGCTTTTTCGGCGCAGCAGTCTTGCGCACGGGTGCTTTGGCCAAGGCGGGTTCCTTTGCGGTTAGCCGTTACGGCAGGGCTTCCCTATAGGAGAGCCGCGCCGCACTTGGCAACGCCCGCTTGGCCCCCAAGGGGTCCAAGGATAGCTATGCAACAAGGGTGCAGCAATCGAGCCGACCCAACACCCGTCATTGCGAGCGGAGCGAAGCAATCTACAGCTCGCAGCCTTGCGCAATGCCGGCGGCTGGAGATTGCCGCGTCGCCTTCGGCTCCTCGCAATGACGGCAGCAATCAGGGCTTTTCGGCGGGGTCCATCGGAATAATCACCTCGTCGGGGTGATAGGCGCCGAGTTTCTCGCGCACATATTCCTCGGCCAGGTCGGGATCGACGCGGCGCCGGTCGAGCAGATTGACCCGGTTCTTCAGCTCATTCTGCTTCTTGGTCAGCTCGGCGAGGACGACGCGCTGCTTCTCGACCGACTGGCCGTAATCGCCCCAGGCATAGAGCCCGGTCGGACCGAAGATCGCATAGCCGATCATCGCCAGCACCGCGATCACGGCGACGGTGGGACCTATGGCCCGGTTCACCGATTTCCGTACTTTGTGGCGCTGCGTCATCCCGGCCCTTGAATCACAAGTGATTCGCCGGGTCAAGCGGCTATACTTTGCTTTTCCACACGATAGTCTGCGCATCATATAACAGGGAGTTCACCGATGCGCTCGATTCTCACCGCCATGCTGCTCGCCACCGCCGCGCCCGTCTTCGCCCAGGTCGCGACCCCCGACCGTCCGGTCACCGATCCGCGGACGATCGCCTCGCCCGCCAATCCCGACGCGAAGCCGGTGCCGCTCGACGATATCGGCGTCACCCGCGCGCTGTACGATGCGGTGTGGAGCGCCGACGGCAAAAATATCTTCATCGCCACCGACCTGACCGGCCGCGTCAACATCTGGCGCATGGATGCGAACGGCAGCTGGCCGGTGCAGCTGACCCAGTCCGACGACGCGCAATCGGGGCTGGCGACGACGCGCGACGGCCAGTGGCTCTATTTCACGCAGGATGCCGGCGGGAACGAATATTACGACATCTATCGCGTGCCCACCGTCGGCGGCGCGGTCGAGAATCTGACCAACACGCCCGACCGCAGCGAAAGCGGGCTGCTCACCGGCCCGACCGGCGGCCTCGTCGCGCTGTCGACCAAGCTCAAGAGCGAGGGGCAGAGCAATCTCGCGGTGATGGATGCGGGCGGCAAGATCCGCAACCTGACCGCCGAAAAGGACCCGCAGTTCAGCTGGGCGCCCGCGGCATGGGTCGATGGCGGCAAGGCGATCATCGCCAACCGCAGCCTCGTCGACGGGTCGGCGAGCGAGATCTGGCGCGTCGACGTTGCGAGCGGTGCCGCGACGCTGCTGCTCGGCAAGCCCAAGACCATCTATGCCGCGAGCGGCGCGACCCCCGACGGCGCGGTGCTGGCGGTGACCACCGACGAAGGCACCGGCCAGCCGCATGCCACGGCCTACACCGTCGCGACCAAAAAATGGCAGGGCCTGCCCAAGACCCCGTGGGAGGAAACGAGCGACATCGTCACCCCCGACGGCAAGGCGATGTTCGTGCGTACCAACAACGACGGGCGTTCGACATTGTCGCGTGTCGACCTTTCGACCATGGCCAAGACCGAACTGGCGCTCGACCCCGGCCGCGCGTCGATCCCCGGCCTCACCGCGATCTCGCCCGACGGGTCGAAGATGTTCGTGACGCGCAGCGGCGCGGATTCGCCGACGATGCTCTATGCCTATGACCTCGGCGCGAACAAGGCGGTGCCCGTGGTGCCGCTGGCGATGGCCAGCCTCGCCCCCGCGACGCTGCCCAAATCGCAGATCGTGACCTACAAAAGCTTCGACGGCACACTGATCAGCGCGGTCATGACGATGCCGTTCAACCTGAAACGCGATGGCAGCAACCCCGCGATCGTGATGCCGCACGGCGGCCCGACCGGCCAGTCGCAGGACGGCTTCTCGCGCTACGCCACCGCCTTCGCGACGCGCGGCTATGTCGTGATCCAGCCCAATTTCCGCGGCTCGACCGGTTATGGCAAAAAATTCCAGGAGGCCAATTTTCAGGACCTCGGCGGCGGCGACCTCAAAGACACCGTCGCGGCGAAGCACTTCCTCGTCCAGTCGGGCTATGTCAACGACAGGAAGGTCGGCATCTTCGGCGGCTCCTACGGCGGTTTCATGACGCTGATGGCGATCGGCCGCACCCCCGACGAGTTCGCCGCGGCGGTGCAATGGTTCGGCATCATCAACTGGCGCACCATGTACCGCGACCAGGACGAGTTTTTGAAAGCCTATCAGCGCAGCCTGCTCGGCACGCCGGAAAAGGACGGCGCGGTCTATGACGCCGCCTCGCCGCTGACCTATATGAAGGCAGCGAAGGCACCGCTGCTGACGATCCAGGGCGAGAATGACATCCGCGTGCCGCGCGGTCAGGCGCAGGAGGTCCACGACCTGCTCAAGGCCAAGGGCAATATCGTCGAGACGATCTTCTACCCCGGCGAAGGCCATGGTTTCCAGAAGCGCGAAAACCAGCTGGACTCGCTGCGCCGGACGATCGGGTGGTTCGATAAATATTTGAAGGGGGAGTGAGGGGACTTCGTGACCAACGGTCAACGCCCAAGGGCCTAGCCAACCTCATGACGCCCATTGATGTAGTGCCCACTGATAGGGGGACAGAATGTTCAAGAACAAGCCGCCGATCTTCAATACGAGCGGAAAACCTGAAATCTCACTCACCATGCTGCGTATCAAGGAGTGGCAGGATCAAGGATACAGCTTAGGCGCCAGCTACTACGAGTCAGGGCAAATTGAGGGTGGTCATGAAGCCACCATATCAGGGATCGCGGACGATTACTGGCGTGGCGGTAATGAGGTGGTGGGAACGAAGCTGCGGTTCCACATCAAACTGTCCAGCGATCTGTCCCGATTGCAGATGGACCAAGGCATAATAGGTGGTGGACAATTCTACGACGAGTATGTCGATGTCGACCTCAACCTAGAATCTTCTCAGCTTCGAGACATTGTTTATGAACTGCGGGTCAGCCAAGCTCGCCAAGTGCATGTTGGTGGTTACGCAATCAGCGACAAGATATTCAGAGTGACCAAGTTTGGGCTCAGCGAACCCCGCGACGGACAATCCTAGGAGAAGAAGTTGACGCAGTCGGGCGCGGCAATGGCTCCCGGATCAAATCCGGGACACCGAAAACCCTATGGAGCCGCTCACCCGAAAATCGACGCCCCCGGGTAACGCGCCATATCGCTCAGTTCTTCCTCGATGCGGATCAGCTGGTTGTATTTCGCGAGCCGGTCCGAACGCGCGAGGCTGCCGGTCTTGATCTGGCCGCAGTTGGTCGCGACCGCGAGGTCGGCGATCGTCGAATCCTCGGTCTCGCCCGAGCGGTGCGACATGACGGCGGTGTAGCGCGCGCGGTGCGCCATATCGACCGCGTCGAGCGTTTCCGACAGCGTGCCGATCTGGTTGACCTTGACGAGCAAAGAGTTGGCGAGGCCGTCCTTGATCCCCTGCTCCAGCCGCAGCGGGTTGGTGACGAACAGGTCGTCGCCGACCAGCTGGCACTTGTCGCCGATCAGGTCGGTCAAGGCCTTCCAGCCCGTGAAGTCGTCTTCGCTCATCCCGTCCTCGATCGACTTGATCGGATAGTCGTTGACCAGCGCGGCGAGATACTCCGCCATCTGTTCGGGGCTGAGCGACAGCCCTTCGCCGCTGATCTCATATTTGCCGTTCTTGAAGAATTCGGTCGCGGCGCAGTCGAGCGCGAGCACGACGTCGGTGCCGAGCTTGAACCCCGCCTCGTCGACCGACGCCGCGATGAAATCGAGCGCGGCGCGGGTCGAGGCGAGGTTCGGGGCGAAACCGCCCTCGTCGCCGACCGCGGTCGCAAGGCCCTTCGCCGACAGGCCCTTCTTCAGCGTGTGGAAAATCTCGCTGCCCCAGCGCACGGCTTCGGCGATGCTGCCGGCGCCGACGGGCATGATCATGAATTCCTGCACGTCGATCGGGTTGTCGGCATGCTCGCCGCCGTTGATGATGTTCATCATCGGCACGGGAAGCGTGCGCGCCGAGACGCCGCCGACATAGCGGTAGAGCGGCAGGCCGCGCGCGTCGGCCGCGGCCTTGGCGGCGGCGAGGCTGACCCCGAGGATCGCATTGGCGCCGAGGCGGCTCTTGTTCGGCGTGCCGTCGAGGTCGATCATCATCTGATCGAGTTCGCGCTGGTCCTCGGCATCGAGGCCGATCAGCGCGTCGGCGATCTCGCCGTTCACCGCGGCGACCGCCTTGCTCACGCCCTTGCCGAGGTAGCGGCTCTTGTCGCCGTCGCGCAGTTCGACCGCTTCATGCGCGCCGGTCGAGGCGCCCGAGGGCACCGCGGCGCGGCCGAAGCTGCCATCCTCCAGCAGCACATCGACTTCGACGGTGGGGTTGCCACGGCTGTCGAGGATTTCGCGGCCGTGAATGTCGATGATGGCGGTCATGGAGGATCGTCCTGCTGGCGGCACTGAATGGGCCGGTTGGAAAGGCGCCCGCCTGTTATCGGCGCCCTGCCCTTAGTGCAACCGTGCGCGTCGCTATTTTTGGGGGAATTTTGCCGCGCTATGGAACCATTCATCGCCTGTTGCTATATTATCGCAGAGACAGGGACAGGCGCGGCGGGCAAAGTCGCGCTTCGTATAAGAGAAGAGGACGAACCGATGGCCAAAGCCGCTACTCCCGCCGCCAAGAAGCCCGCTGCCAAGGCGCCCGCCAAGCCCGCCGCGACCAAGGCCGCGCCCGCGCGCAAGCCCGCGGCGGCCAAGAGTGCCGAGCATCCGATCCGCGACCAGCTCGCCGCCACCGGCGCGACGATCAAGAGCGAAGCCTCGAAAAAGGCCGCCTCGCTGAAGGCCGATGCGAGCAATCTTGCGGGCCAGGCGTCGACCAAGGCGCGCGAAGCCGCGACCAAGGGCAAGGACAAGGCCGCCGAAGCCGTCGGCAGCCTCGCCAAGATGCTCGAGGACAGCGCCGGCACCGTCGACAGCAAATTTGGCAAGCAATATGGCGACTACGCCCGCTCGGCCGCCTCGACCGTCGCCGGCCTGGCCACCTCGCTCGACAAGAAGGACCTCGACGAACTCGCCGCCGCGACCAAGGATCTGGTCAAGAAGAACCCGGCGGTGTCGGTCGGTGCGGCAGCGGTGCTCGGCTTTGTGCTGGCACGCCTGCTCAAGGGTTCGAGCAGCGACTGAAACCCAGCCATTCGCAATGTCACCGCCAAAGCCTGACACCCCTGCCCCGTCCGAAGAGGGCGCGTTCAACCGCGTGAGCCACGGCTATGCGCCCGACGGGCGCCCGGTCGCCCCGCCGCCGGTGCCGCTGGAAAAGATCGTCGGCGACGTCGTCGACAATCTGCAGGCGGCGGCGGAAGCCGAGGTCGCGCTGCTCAAGGCGCGCGGCGCGCTCGCCTATCATGGCGTCGGCTGGACCTCGGCCTGGGGCTTTGTCGCGGGGAGCGCGCTCGTCGTCGCGATGCTCGCGCTGGCGTTCGGCGCCATCCTCGTGCTCGCCGTCCAGGTCGGGCCGTTGCTCGCGACGCTGATCGTCGTCTCGGCGCTGCTGCTCGTCGCCGCCATTGCAGGCTGGCGGGCGAAACTCAGCTATGGCGATGTCAAAGCCGCGTTCCGCGACGATTTCCTTGCGCGGGGAGATGATTGATGCGCCCATCGCGAACCCGCCTGATCAACGCCGCGCGCCGCTCGATGATCCAGCGCGCCGAATTGCAGCGAAAGCTCGGCGCGGCGGGCGAGGCCTTCAAGCCGAAGTCGCTCTACAACCGCGGCAAATACCGCCTCGGCGCGAAGGTCGACGACACCGCGCACGCGGTACAAAAACAGTTCAGGAACAATCGCTTGCCGATCGCTCTTGCCGCGGCGGCGGGGATCGCCTGGCTGCTCCGCGACCCGATCCGGGAGCATGCCCCCCGCCTCGGCCGCCGCCTGCGCGATCTCGCCGAAGCGGGCCTCGACAAGCTACGCCCCGATCAAGGCGATGTGGGTGAAGATCGTGAAATTACGGAGGACCAGAATGAAGCCGCTCAGTGAAACCGCCCGCGAAACCACCGCCAAAGTGAGTGAAGTTGCGCAGAAGACCGCCGAAAGCGCCAAGCTGACCGCCGAGGCGGCGAAGGCGCGCATCCAGGACGGTTATGGCCGCGCCCGCGCCGCGACGAACGAGCTGGCCGCCAAGGGCGCCGAACAGGCCGGCGTCGCGCGCGAAGCCGCCGGCGAAGCGCTCGCCAAGGGCAAGGCGCAGGCGAAGCGCGCCAATTCGAAGCTCAAGGATGTTGCCGAAAAGCAGCCGATCGCGCTCGTCGCGGGCGCGGTGGCGATCGGCGCGCTGCTCGGCGCGCTGCTGCCCAAGAGCGGCGGCGGCGACAAGGACGCATAAGACAGGAAGCGGACAGCTTGCTTGCCTATTGGCGCGTAGCGGAATAGGGGCGCCCGCATCCCCTCCCCAGTCTACCAGCGCTAGGAAACCAAGATGAGCAAATTGCACCTGGTCTTCGGCGGCCGCGTCAGCGACCCGCAGGGCCTCGACTTCGTCGACCTCCACAATCTCGACGTTGTCGGCCTTTATCCCGACTATAAGGCCGCCGAAAAGGCATGGCGCAGCGCCGCCCAGCGCACCGTCGACGATGCCGAAATGAAATATGTCGTCGTCCACCTGCACAAGCTGCTGCAGCCCGAGGCGGAGTAACCAAGCCGCGTCATTGCGAGGAGCGAAGCGACGCGGCAATCCAGAGAGTAGGCGTAAACCGCCCTGGATTGCTTCGCTTCGCTCGCAATGACGAAGCTGTGATTTAAGCCTCAGCGGAAATTGTCGGCGTAGGCCTGGATCTTGAGCGTGCGCGCCGGGGTCGCGATAACCTCCGCGTAGATGCCTTCGCGCGTCGCATAGGCCACCGCCTCGTCGCGGCTCGCAAAGCCCAGCTTGAGCTGACGCTGGGTGTCGCCGCTGCCCGCCCACCCCATCAGCGGATCGGCCTTGCGCGCCTCGGCGGGGGCGAATTCCAGCACCCAGCGCTGCGTGCCTGCGCGGCCCGACTGCATGGCGTTCTTGGGCTTCTGGAAAATGCGGGCTTTCATAGTCTCGTCCTTGGATGGCGCTGTTGCCGCGCCTTAGCGCCAAGCGGGGGCGACGAAAAGAGGAAAGCCGTCGCCCCCGCGCAGGCGAGGGCCGTTGTCGGCCTTGCGCCACACCGCCAGCGGCCCCCGCCTTCGCGGGGGCGACGATCTAATGCCCATCCCTTCGCGCCTGCGCCGCCTTGGTCAACAGGGTCGGTCGCGCCGTCGCGGGGTCGTCGGGCCAGCTATGCTTGGGGTAGCGGCCGCGCATTTCGCGCGCGACCTCGTGCCAGCTGCCGCTCCAGAAGCTCGCGATGTCGCGGGTGGTCTGGATCGGGCGGTGCGCGGGCGAGGTCAGCGCGAGGACCAGCGGTACCGGCGGTTCGCCGACGGCGGGGTGGCGCGCCAGCCCGAACATCTCCTGCACCCGCACCGACACCTGCGGCCCGCCGTCGGCGCCATAGTCGATCGCATGGCGACTGCCCGCCGGCGTCGCATAAACGTCGGGCGCGCGCTTTTCGAGCAATTGCCGCGCCGGCCAGTCGAGCAGCGCCATCAGCGCATCGGTGAGCTTTCTGTCGCCGATATCGCGCAGCCCCCGACATCCGGGCAGCAGCGGCGCGAGCCAGATATCGAGGCTGTCGGCGAGGGCGGCGGTCGACAGCGCGTCGACGCCCGCGAAGGAGGCGCGCAGCCGCAGCGCCTGCGATGCCGGACCCCAGCCGATCAGCCCGAGCCCCTTGTCGCGCACCGCAGTCAGGCGCAGCGCCGCGTCGTCCCCGGCGCCCTCGTCGCGCCCGGCCTTGCCGCTGGCCAGCGCGATGGCGCCGAGCCGGCGTTCGCGGCGATGATCGACGCGGTCGTTGGATGCGTCATAGCTGCTCGCCGAATGGGCGACGATGCGATCGGCGAAGATCGCCTCGACCTCGATCTGCGCGATCGGTGCGGCGGCGAGGATGCGCACGCCCGCCGCATGGCCCTGCGCATCGGCGATCGCCAGCCATTCGCTACCCGCGAGCGGATCGAGCGGGTCGAGCTTATAGGCGCGACCGCCGACGCTGAGATATTCGCCGCGCTGGCCGGCGCGCTGGCGCGCCACGCGGTCGGGCCAGGCGGTCGCGATCCAGCCGCCGACCGAGCGCGAGGTCAGCGGCGCGCTGTCCTCGACGCGTTTTTCCGCCAGCGCGGCGAGCCGGCGCCCCAGCCGCCAGGCCCCTTCGGCGCGGTCGCCTTTCGCGCCTTTCCAGCGCTGGAGCCGCGCCTCGACATCCACGCCGCGCCCGCCGAGTCCCGGTTCGGTCAGCAACACCGCGAGCCGCGCGGCGAGTTCGGCCTCGCCCGCCGCCGCCGCGTCGAGGATCATATGCGCGAGCGGCACCGGCAGCGGGATCGCGGCCAGCGCATGGCCATGCGGCGTAATCCGCCCGTCGGCCGCCAAGGCGCCGATCGCCTGCAGCCGCGTCTTCGCCTCGGCGATCGCGGCGGGCGACGGCGGGTCGAGCCAGCCCAATTGGCGCGGATCGACGATGCCCCAGCTGGCGCAGTCGAGCACGACGGGCATCAGGTCGTTCTCGTGGATTTCGGGCGGATCGAAGGGCGGCATGCCCGTCGTCGCCGCCGCCTCCCACAGTCGGTAGGCAACGCCCGGCCCCTGCCGTGCCGCGCGGCCCGCGCGCTGGGTCGCCGAGGCCTGGCTGGCGCGTTCGGTGACGAGCCGCGCGATGCCAGCCGCCTTGTCGAAGCGCGGGCGCCGCGACAGGCCGGCGTCGATGACGATGCGCACCCCCTCGATCGTCAGGCTGGTCTCGGCGATGCTCGTTGCGAGGATCAGCTTGCGCTTGCCGTTCGCGTCGCGAACCAGCGCCGCGCGTTGCAGCGCCGGGTCGATCTGGCCGTGCAGCCGGTGGACAACGAGCGGCAGCCGCGTCTCCTCGACCGCGGTCGCCGCACGTTCGATGTCGCCGGCACCGGGCAGGAAGGTCAGCATGTCGCCCTCGGGCTCGTCGGCAAGCGCCTTGCGCACGGCCGCGAGGACGCTGACCTCGAGCCGGTCCTCGGCGCGGCGGCCGATGTGGCGCAGATCGAGCGGCCAGATCTTGCCCTCGCTCTTCACGACCGGCGCATTGCCGAGCAGCGCGCCGAAACGCGCACCGTCGAGCGTCGCCGACATCGCGACGAGCCGCAAATCGTCGCGCAGCCCCTGTTGCGCATCGATCGCCAGCGCGAGCGCGAAATCGCCGTCGAGGCTGCGTTCATGCACCTCGTCGAACAGCACCGCGGTGACCCCGGTCAGCTCGGGGTCGGCAAGGATGCGGTTACGGAACAGCCCCGGCGTCATCACCAGCAGCCGCGTGTCCTTCGACTGCTTGCTGTCGAGGCGCGTCGCATAGCCGACGAGACCGCCCACCTTCGTCCCCGTTTCCTCGGCGATGCGCTCGGCGGCGGCGCGCGCGGCGAGGCGGCGGGGCGAGAGCAACCACACGGCGCCCTTGCACCAGGGCTGTTTGAGGATTTCGGGCGCGACGCGCGTCGTCTTGCCCGCGCCGGGTGGGGCGACGACGACGGCATTGGGCTTCAGCGTCAGCGCCGCCATGATGTCGGGCAGCACCGCGTCGATCGGCAGGGTCAGGCTCATGTCCTTGTCGACGGATTGCCGAGATCGAAGTTAAGCCGATAGGCCTCCGCCGCGAGCCGTTCGACGACCGCGACATCGATGACCGTCTCTTCGGTCATGATGAGATTGCCAAGCTCATATTTGCCGCTCGCCTTGATGCGCGGCTCGATCTCGCACAGCCTCTTGCCGCGCCAGAAGCCGAGCAGCACGCGTTTCTCCTCGGCACGGATCAGGATGCAGGAACCATTCGCCAGGAAGACGAGATTGGTCCATTTGATCGTCTCTTCGAAAGCGGCAGCCCGCATCACGGCGGCGCGGAGCATCGTGCAAAGCTCGCGCTGCCAGCCCGACAAGGCGGCGATATAGGCGTCGGGGCTTTCGGCCGCGGGACCCATCATCGCCATGACCGCTCCTCAATAAGCGCGGGCGACCGCAAAGGCGACCGCCTCGGTCAGCGCCGCCTTGGCCTGGCTCGCGCGGAAGCCGCCGATCGCGTCGACCGCGCGCTGGCCATAATGGCGCGCGCGCGCCAGCGTGTCGGCGATCGTGTCGTGCTTGTGGAGCAGCGAGGTCGCATAAGCGAGGTCCTCGTCCGAGCTGCGGTGGCCGACGATCGCCTGTTTCCAGAAGTCGCGCTCTTCGGCATTGCCACGCGCATAGGCAAGGATCACCGGCAACGTCACCTTGCCGTCGCGGAAATCGTCGCCGACGCCCTTGCCCATCGTCTCGGCGTCGGAGACATAGTCGATCGCGTCGTCGACGAGCTGGAAGGCGACGCCGAGGTTGCGGCCATAGCTGTCGAGCGCCGCCTCGGTCGTATCGTCGCGTTCGGCGACGACCGCGGCGATCTTGCACGCCGCCGCGAACAACTCGGCGGTCTTGGCGTTGATGATCGCGAGATACTGGTCCTCGCTCGTTTCGATGCGGCGCTGCGCCGAGAGCTGGTTGACCTCGCCCTCCGCGATCACCGCGGAAGCGCGCGACAATATCTTGAGGACCTTGAGCGAGCCGTCTTCGACCATCACCTCGAAGGCGCGGCTGAACAGGAAGTCGCCGACGAGGACGGACGCGCTGTTGCCCCAGATGAGGTTTGCGGTCTTGCGCCCGCGGCGCAGGTCCGATCCGTCGACGACATCATCGTGAAGCAGGGTCGCGGTGTGGATGAATTCGACCGCCGCGGCGAGCTTGCAGTGGCGGCGGCCCGGATAGTCGAGCAACTTGCCGCACGCGAGCGTCAGCATCGGGCGCATCCGTTTGCCGCCGCCGGCGATCAGATGGCCGGCGAGTTCGGGGATCAGCGGCACTTCGGACTGCATGCGGTCGAGAATGACCGCATTGACCTCGTTCATGTCGGCGGCGACGAGCGCCATCATCGGGTCGAGCGAGGGGGGCTTTTCGCCGTGAAGACGGTGGATTTCAGCACTCATGACGCGGCGAGCCTTGGCCGTGCGGGGGTGAATTTGCAACGACTTTCGGCTTGCCTTGCGCCCCTGCGCGGTGCCAAGCGTGCCGGGCATCAGAGGAGCCGCGCATGGACGACCAACTCAGCCGCTATCGCCAGAGCATCGACAATATCGACGCGGCGCTCGTCTATATGCTTGCCGAGCGGTTCAAGGTGACCAAGGCGGTCGGCGAACTCAAGGCGAAGGGCGGCCTGCCCCCCGCCGACCCGGCGCGCGAGGAACGCCAGATCGGCCGGCTGCGCGAACTGGCGCGCGATGCCGATCTCGATCCCGATTTCACCGAAAAATTCCTGCGCTTCATCATCGAGGAGGTGATCCGCCATCACCAGCAGGCGAAGCGCGAGCAGGACGCATGACCCACCCGATCTTCGCCAAATGGCCCGCGCAGCATCCCGACCGGCTCCAGCTTTTCTCAGCTCCGACGCCGAATGGCGTAAAGGTCGGGATCATGCTCGAGGAAAGCGGCCTTCCCTATGAGCCGCACCGCATCGACATCATGGCGAACGAAAGCCACGACCCGGCGTTCCTCGCGCTCAATCCCAATGGCAAGATTCCCGCGATCTACGATCCCGACGGCCCCGGCGGCGCGCCGCTGGCGCTGTTCGAATCGGGCGCGATCCTGATCTATCTGGCAGACAAGTCGGGCCAGTTCCTCTCGCCCGACCCGGCGACGCGCTATGAAACGATCCAATGGCTGATGTGGCAGATGGGCGGCGCTGGACCGATCTTCGGCCAGCTCGGCTTCTTCCACAAATTCGCCGGCAAGGACTTTGAGGACAAACGCCCGCGCGACCGCTACGCGGCGGAATCGGCGCGGCTGCTCGGGGTGATCAACGACCGGCTCGCGGATCGCGAGTGGATTATCGACGAAGGCTACAGCATCGCCGACATTTCGCTGCTCGGCTGGATCCGCAACCTGATCGGCTTCTACGACGCGGCGGAGATCGTCGGGTTCGAGCGATTTGGCCATGTCCAGCGCTGGCTCGATGCTGGCCTCGCTCGCCCGGCGGTGCAGCGCGGGCTGGTGGTCACGGCGGCGTAAGGGCCCTTCAACGCCACCACTCTTTGACGGGACAGTAGCTTATGGACGTGATGGCAGAGTTGAAGCCCATTGGTGCACTATACACTGCGGGCGAATTTCGCGCGGGTCTCGAACAACTTGAGCTTCTGTGGGCGGCCGTCCCGGAGCCAAAAGCTGATACGGCCAATGCCTATCTGATCGTAGAATATGGCGCCGGGTTGTCGCTGAAAGAAAATGATCTGGATCAAGCCCAGCTATGGGCCGACAGGGCGCCGATGTTTGCTGAAAAGCGGCAGGACATGGGAGAGGTGGAGTTCCTGGTCGGCAGGGTTGCGTTCGAACGTGGAGAAATGGACAAGGCGAAAGAGCAATTTCTAATCGCCAAAAAGAAGTCCAGGGGCCGAGCGTTCATGGGTGAAGATCCACGATACAAGCAGTTAATCGCAGGAAGCTCTAAAAAATAGGCTTCGGACATTCCAACGGATTACCCGGCAGGCAACCGTAGCCGCACCAGCAGCCCCCCTAAATCCTCGCTCTCTTCGAGCGCGATGCTGCCGCCGTAAATCTCCGCCACGTCGCGCACGATCGCAAGGCCGAGGCCCGTTCCCGGCTTGCCGCTGTCGAGCCGCACGCCGCGGTCGATGACCCGGTCGCGGTCGGCGGGCGAGATGCCCGCACCGTCATCCTCGATAAGGATTTCCACCATGCCACCCTCGCGCTGGACGGTGACGAACACGCTGCCGCCGCCGTATTTTGCGGCATTTTCGAGCAGGTTTCCGATCAGTTCGTCGAGATCCTGCCGCTCGACCCGCGCGATCAGTTCCTTGTCGCCCGATGCGTCGAGCCGTGCATCGGGATAGAGCAAGGCCACGGCGCGCGACACGCTGTCGACGCTGTCACGGACGTTGGCGCGCGCCTGCGCCGCACCGCGCCGCCCGACCGCGCGTGCCCGCGCGAGGTGGTGTTCGACCTGCCGCTGCATCGTCGCCGCCTCGCGCCGGACCGTATCGGCAAGATCCGATTTGTTGCCGGTCGCGCTGTTGACGAGCACGGTGAGCGGGGTCTTCAGCGCATGGGCGAGGTTGCCGGCGTGGAGCCTCGCCTCCTCGGCCTGTTTCTCGTTATGCGCGAGCAGCGCGTTCAATTCATCGACGATCGGTTGCACCTCGAGCGGCAGCGGTGCGACGACGCGGCGTTGCTGGCCGCCGCGCATCGCGGCGATAGCCCGGCGGATGTGCCGCAGCGGCCAGAGTCCATAGAAGGTCTGGAGCGCCGCGAGGATGATAAGCCCCAGCCCGAGCAGGCCAAGGCTGGGGATCAGCGTCGCCCGCACCGCCCGCGTCTGGACCTGCAGCACCTCGCGCGACTGGGCGATCTGGAACCGCCATTTGGTTTTGCTACCGGGCAGCATGACGTCGCGCTCGGCGACGCGCAATTCCTCGTCGGGAAACTGGTTGCTGTCATAGACATGCAATTGCTGGTCGTCGTGCTTGTCCGACGTATCGAGCCGTCGTTCCCACAACGAGCGCGACGGATAGGGTTCCTGCCGCCCGCCGCTGATCTGCCAATAGAGACCGCTATAGGGTTCGAGGAAACGCGGATCGCCGAGCGGCTCGATCATCCGGACCTCACCGTCGGGGCCGATTTCCGACGAGCGGATCATGCTGAGCAGCACATATTCGAGGTTCGAATCGAAGTTGCGCGTGATCGCACCGGTCAGCACCCGGTCGAGCGCGAACCCGCCGCCGATCAACAGCACCGAAATCCAGATCGCGGCGATCGCGATCATGCGCCGCGCAAGCGAGCCGGTGATCCGGCTCGTCAGCGCCTGCGGCTTCGCGGCGTCGGTGTCGGCTACGATGGCCGGAACATCGGCCTCGGCCACGGCTTAGCCCTGCGGATCGTCGAGCTGGTAACCCAGGCCGCGGATCGTCGTGATGATGTCGGCGCCGAGCTTCTTGCGGATGCGCGTCACGAACACTTCGATCGTGTTCGAATCGCGATCGAAATCCTGATCATAGATATGTTCGATCAACTCGGTACGCGACACCACCTTGCCCTTGTGATGGAGCAGGTACGACAGCAGCTTATACTCCTGCGCCGTCAGCTTGACCGGCTCGCCGTCGAGCGTCACGCGGCCCGAACGCGTATCGAGGCGCACCTTGCCCGCGATCAGCTCGCTCGACGCGTTGCCGGCCGCGCGGCGGATCAACGCGCGCAGGCGGGCGATCAGTTCCTCGGTCTGGAACGGCTTGGCGAGATAATCGTCGGCGCCGGCGTCGAGGCCCGCGACCTTGTCCGACCAGCTGTCGCGCGCGGTCAGCACGAGCACGGGAAAATTGCGCTTTTCCTTGCGCCAGCGGTCGAGCACGGTGAGCCCGTCGATTTCGGGCAAGCCAAGGTCGAGGATCGCGGCGTCATAGCTTTCGGTCGAGCCGAGGAAATGGCCGTCCTCGCCGTCGGTGGCGAGGTCGACGGCATAGCCCGCACCCTCCAGCGTCGCCTTCAACTGCGGGCCGAGCGTGGGTTCGTCTTCGACAATCAAAATCCGCATTCAAACGCCTTTCCTAGCGCGAGCCGGTTATCCCCGGCCGCTTTGCTGCTGTGTACCACTCGCGGCGGTCATCGCAAATGTCGTTCGGGAAGATTTCAGGGCTTGCGGCCGACGATCCGGCCGGTGCGGGCATCGACATAGACGACGACCACCTGGCTGCCGTCCATGAATTTGAGCGCATATATCATGCGCTGCTGGTCGAACTGCGGGCCGCCGAGATAGGTCATGTCGCGATAGGGCGGCCGCGAACGGACGTCGGCGATCAGCTTGCCCAGCGGCACCACCTGTCCCTGCGCCGCGGCGTCGCGCAGTTGATCCTGGTCGCGATCGCCGCGCGCGACGGCGGGCGCCGCGGAAGCAAGCAGGACGGCCGAGGCCAGCGAAAATGTGAGAGTGCGGAACATGGCCGGATTCCTAATGCGAACGCATTGAATAGGCGATGAATGACCCGGTCAGCAAGGAGTCCGCCTCCGGGGTCATGGTGGGCGCGGCAAGGATTGAACTTGCGACCCCACCCGTGTGAAGGGTGTGCTCTACCACTGAGCTACGCGCCCTTCCGGACCGAAGCGGCGATGCCGCGTCCGAAAGCCGGACGTCCATAGCCGCTGCGGCGGTGAATGCAACGGGCTTTCGACAGCATTGGCCTGCCCGATGCAGAATGGGGCCGATGCAAAACGGGCCGCAGCTTTCGCCGCGACCCGAAATGTTTTCAGCAAAAGGTGCTGCCGATCAGTTGACGGCATCCTTGAGGGCCTTGCCGGCCTTGAACTTCGGCTGGTTCGATGCCGCGATGGTCATCGTTTCGCCGGTGCGCGGGTTGCGGCCGGTCGAGGCCTTGCGCTTGCTGACGGCGAACGTGCCGAAACCGACGAGGCGGACTTCGCCACCCTTCTTCAGCGAACCCGTGATCGCGTCGAAAACAGCTTCGACCGCCTTGCTCGCGTCACCCTTGGTCAGGCCGCTCGAGTCAGCGACGGCGGCGATCAGGTCTTGTTTGTTCATGCCTAAGGAACCCCTGTGATTTGTTGGTTGAATGATTCATGGCGGTGCCATGGCGCGTCACTAACGCGCTTTGCCCCCCCGTTGTCAAAGCAAAAAAGGGGCAAAAACGCGTCAAAATGACGTTTTTGCGACGAAAAGCGGTCGCGCTCAACCGCGGTCAATGGCGAATCGCTGTCTCCGGGTCGGTTGCCGTGGCGACAGGGGGCGAGGTCGCCAGTTCGTCGGCCTCGGTCCATTCGATCGGTTCGACCGGGCTGACCAACGCTTCGGCGAGCACCTGGTCGACATGACTGACGGGTATGATGTTGAGTCCGCCGGTAATGTTGGCGGGAATCTCGACCAGATCCTTCTCATTTTCCTCGGGAATCAGCACCGTCGTGATGCCGCCGCGAAGCGCCGCGAGCAGCTTTTCCTTGAGCCCGCCGATCGCCAGTACGCGGCCGCGCAGCGTGACTTCGCCGGTCATCGCGACGTCGCGGCGCACCGCGATGCCGGTCAGCGTCGAGACCATCGCGGTGACCATGCCGACGCCCGCCGACGGACCATCCTTCGGCACCGCGCCTTCGGGCAGATGGATGTGGATGTCCTTGCGCGCGAACAGGCTCGGCTTGATGCCATAGCTCGGCGCGCGCGCCTTCACGAACGACAGCGCTGCCTGCACCGATTCGGTCATCACTTCGCCGAGCTTGCCGGTGGTGCGGACCTGGCCCTTGCCGGTCACGGTGACCGCCTCGATCGTCAGCAATTCGCCGCCGACCTCGGTCCAGGCGAGGCCGGTGACGGCGCCGATCTGGTCCTCGAGGTCGCCCATGCCATGCTTGTATTTCCGCACGCCCGAATAATCGGCGAGATTGTCGGGCGTCACGACGACGCTCTCCATCTTGCCTTCGAGGATGCGGCGCAGCGCCTTGCGCGCGAGCTTGGCGATCTCGCGTTCGAGGGTGCGGACGCCCGCTTCGCGGGTGTAATAGCGAATGAGATCGCGCAGGCCTTCGTCGGTCAGTTCGAACTCGCCGGCCTTCAGGCCATGCGCCTCGATCTGCTTGGCGATCAGGTGGAGCTTGGCGATCTCGACCTTCTCGTCCTCGGTATAGCCTTCGAGCCGGATGATCTCCATGCGGTCGAGCAGCGCCTGCGGCAGGTTGAGCGAGTTCGCCGTGGTCACGAACATGATGTCGGAAAGGTCGACGTCGATCTCCAGATAATGGTCCTGGAACTTGCCATTCTGTTCGGGGTCGAGCACTTCGAGCAGCGCCGAAGCCGGATCGCCGCGGAAATCCTGGCCAAGCTTGTCGATCTCGTCGAGCAGGAACAGCGGGTTCATCGTGCCGGCCTTTTTGAGGTTCGTCACGATCTTGCCCGGCAGCGAGCCGATATAGGTGCGGCGGTGGCCGCGGATTTCGGCCTCGTCGCGCACGCCGCCGAGCGACTGGCGGATGAATTCACGCCCGGTCGCTTTCGCGATGCTCTTACCGAGGCTGGTCTTGCCGACGCCCGGCGGGCCGACGAGGCAGAGGATCGGCCCCTTCAGCTTGTTGGTGCGCGCCTGGACCGCCAGATACTCGACGATCCGGTCCTTGACCTTTTCGAGCGCATAATGGTCGTTGTCGAGCACCGCCTGCGCCGCCGCGATATCCTTTTTCAGCTTCGACTTCTTGCCCCACGGCAGGCCGATCAGCGTGTCGAGATAGTTGCGCACGACGGTCGCCTCGGCCGACATCGGCGCCATGCCGCGCAGCTTCTTCATTTCGGCCTGCGCCTTGGCCTTGGCTTCCTTGGACATTTTCATGCCCTCGATCTTGGCCGCCAGTTCGGCGAGGTCGTCGCCGCCCTCGCCATTGTCGTTGCCGAGTTCGCGCTGGATCGCCTTCAACTGCTCGTTGAGGTAATATTCGCGCTGGCTTTTTTCCATCTGGCGCTTGACGCGGCCGCGGATCTTTTTCTCGACCTGCAGCACGCCGAGCTCGCCCTCCATGAAGGCGAAGACCATTTCGAGCCGCTTGGCGGGCTGGCCCTCGACGAGCAGCGCCTGCTTGTCCGAGACCTTGATGTTGAGATTGCCCGCGACCGAGTCGGCAAGGCGCGAGGCGTCCTCGATCTGCGACAGCTGTACCGCGGTTTCGGCGGGCATCTTCTTGTTGAGCTTGGCGTAATTTTCGAACTGGTCGACGACCGAGCGCATCAGCGCCGCCGTATCGACGCTGTCGTCCTCGGCATCGGCGATCGGCGTCACGCGCGCGACCACCGCCTTGTCGTCATTTTCGAGCGCGACGAGCTTGGCGCGCTCCTTGCCCTCGACGAGCACGCGGACGGTGCCGTCGGGCAGCTTCAGCAGCTGGAGCACGGTGGCGATGACGCCGACGTCATAGAGGTCGTCGCGCTGCGGATCATCCTCGCCCGGATCGAGCTGGGCGACGAGGAAAATTTCCTTATCGGCTTCCATCGCGACTTCGAGCGCGGCGACCGAGCGATCGCGGCCGACGAACAGCGGCACGATCATATGCGGGAAAACAACAATGTCGCGCAGCGGCAACAGGGGGAAAGTCTGGCTCATCATGGCTCCTGGACAAGCGCCCGCGACCGGCACGCCGTCCTTCTTATAGGGTCTTCAACCGCTAATATGGCGTAACTTGCCGCGCATTCAATGTCGCTGCGCTGAACGGCGCGGGAGCGCGCGCGTTCAGAAAGGCAGTTTGAAGCCCGGCGGTAGTTGCAGGCCGCTCGTCATCTTGCCCATTTCGGCATTGCTCGCCTGATCGGCCTTTTCGCGCGCGTCGTTGAACGCGGCGGCGAGCAGGTCTTCGAGCATCTGTTTGTCCGAAGGAACCATCAGGCTGTCGTCGATCGAGATCGCCTTGATACGGCCCTTGGCGCTCGCGGTGATGCGGACGAGTCCGCCACCCGAGATGCCTTCGACCTCGACGCTGTCGAGCTTCGCCTGCGCCTCCGCCATCTGCGCCTGCACGGTTTCGGCGGCTTGCTGCGCCGCCTTGAGCATTTCTTCCATCGATTTCATGGAGCGGACCTATGCCGCGTCTCGTCGCCCTCGACAAGCCTCGCGTCAGGAAAAGCCGCCAATGCGGCCTTGACGACGGGCAGTTCGCGGATGCGCTGGTCGTTGTCGGCGAGCGTCGCGGCGCGCACCTGCCCGAGGCTCGGTCGCCCCTCGCCCTCGCCGGTCCGCACCTGCCAGCGGCTGCCGGTGGCCGAAAGCAAGGCGTCGCCGAGATCGCGCGCGAAGCCGCCGTCGAGCGCTGCGACGGGGACAAAAACGATCGCGCCGGGTTCGAGGGTGATGATCCGCAGATGATCGTGCACGTCGACCGCGAGCCGATGATTGCCAGTGCTTTCGAGCAATTGATGAATTTGCGCCACGGTGAGCGCCGAAGCGGGCGTCTCGGCGGGCGGCACGGTTTCAGCGGCGACCGGTTCGGGCGCCTGCGCGGTCGCATCCTGCGCCGGCGCGGCGAGCGCGGGCAGCGGCGTCGCGGGGAAATGGCCGGTTTCGAGCAGCTTCGCGAGTTCGCCCGGATCGGGCATCGCGGCGGCATAGATTACCCGCAGCAGCAGCATTTCCAGATGCTCGAGCGGATTGTTGGCGCGCAGCACCTCGTCATGACCTTTGAGCAGCAATTGCCACAGCCGGTTGAGCGGCGCGAAGCCGAGCTTCTGCGCCCAGTCGCCGATCCGTTCGCGGTCGGCCTCGGCGAGCGCGGGATCGTCGTGGCGCGACACCTTGGCGAGGGTGATCGCGTGGGTCAGGTCCATCAGCCCGCGCACCATCGCGACGGGTTCGATGCCCAGCGCATATTGCGCGCGCGCGAGATCAATCGCGGCGCCGGCATCGCCCTCGAGGATCGTCGCCATCAAATTCGCGATCGACGAGCGGTCCGACAGGCCGAGCATGACCCGCACCTGCGCCGCGCCGATCATGCCGCCGCCATCGAGGTCGGCGTGCGCGATCGCCTGGTCGAGGATCGACAGACCGTCGCGCACCGAGCCTTCGGCGGCGTTGGCGATCAGCCAGATCGCGGGCGCTTCGGCCTCGACGCCTTCTTTTTGCAGGATCGAGCTGAAATGGCTGAACAGCATGTCGGGGGTGATGCGGCGGAGGTCGAAGCGCTGGCAGCGCGACAGCACCGTCACCGGGACCTTGTTGACCTCGGTCGTCGCGAACAGGAATTTGACGTGTGGCGGCGGTTCTTCGAGCGTTTTCAGCAGCGCGTTGAACGCGTTGCGCGACAGCATGTGCACTTCGTCGATGATGTAGATCTTGTAGCGCGCCGACACCGCGGCGTAGCGCACCGCCTCGATGATCTCGCGCACGTCGTCGACGCCGGTGTTCGACGCGGCGTCCATCTCGATCACGTCGATATGGCGGCCCTCGGTGATCGCGCGGCATGGTTCGCAGATGCCGCAGGGGTCGATCGTCGGCCCGCCCTGCCCGTCCGGGCCGATGCAGTTCAGCGCCTTGGCGATCAGCCGCGCGGTCGAGGTCTTGCCGACCCCGCGCACCCCGGTCATCAGGAAGGCGTGCGCCAGCCGGTCGCGCGCGATCGCATTGCCGAGCGTGCGCACCATCGCGTCCTGACCGATCAGTTCGGCAAAGGTTTGCGGGCGATATTTGCGCGCGAGGACGCGGTAGGGGCCGCTCGAAGCGGGCGCCGCGGTGGTCGGCAAATCCATGCCCAGCATCGGTGGTTCGTCGTCGGCGGAATCGCTCATGCGATCCGTATTAGGGACGGTCGGCGCGCTTGTCGAAGGGGGAAATGGGTGGGAGCCGGAACGACCCGCGGCGAATTCGTTGCGGCTGCTTCCTTCCGGACCTGACCGGGTTGGCGAAGACCACGTCCGCCCGACTCCCGGCGCGCATATGGCGGGGGCGGCGGAGAAATGCAAGTTGCGTCGACCCTTCTTCCCTTTCTCACATCGTCATCCCGGCGAAGGCCGGGATCTCACCGTTGCGTCAGGAAGCGAGGTCGAGATCCCGGCCTTCGCCGGGATGACGGTCGATTTGCGGTTAGCGCGGCCCCTGCATGTTGCGGCTTTCGGACGGAATATGGACGGTCAGCCCGTCCATCGCTTCGGTCAGCACAATCTGGCACGCAAGGCGGCTGGTGCGCCGTGCACCGGCGGCGAGGTCGAGCATATCCTCTTCCATCTCGGTCGCTTCGGGCAAACGGTCGAAATCTTCTTTGGCGACGATGACATGGCAGGTCGAGCAGGCCATCTGACCCTCGCAAGTCCCTTCGAGCGGCATCAGATGCGCTTGCGCGACGTCGAGCAGGATCGAACCCGGCGCCGCCTCGACCTCGGTCCGTCCCTTGCCGTCGGCGTGGATGAAGGTGACGCGCATCAATTGACCCCCTGGAGCCGTGCCGCTTGTTTGATCGCGTCGAGCCCGTCGCGCAACTCGGCTTCGGTCGTGTAGCGGCCCCAGCCGAGACGGATCGAGGCGCGCGCGTCGGCTTCGCTCATTCCCATGGCGCGCAGCACATGGCTGACCTTGCCCGACCCGCTGCCGCACGCGCTGCCGAGCGAAAAGGCGATATTGCGCGCGTCGGACATCAGGCGGAGACCGTTGACGCCTTCGCGGCGGACATTGAGATTGCCGTGGTAACGCTGTTCCGTGGAGCCGTTGATCGTCCATTCGGGCAGCATCGCGCGCGCGATCGACCAGAGGCGTTCGACATGCGCCGCGTCAGCATCGAACCGCTCGGCCGCAAGCGACGCCGCGGCGCCGAACCCGGCGCAGAGCGCGGGCGAGACGGTGCCCGAGCGCATGCCCTGTTCCTGCGCGCCGCCGAACATCAACGGCGGCAGGTCGACTCCGTCCTTGACCCACAGCGCACCGATGCCCTTGGGGCCATGGATCTTGTGCGCCGAAATCGCGATCAGGTCGGGGCCGTCGGGAATGGCGACGCGGCCATAGCCCTGCACCGCATCGCAGAGCAGCAGGCTGTTCTTCGCATGGGCGGCGGCGACGAAATCACCGACCGGCTGGATGGTGCCGACTTCGTTGTTCACCAGCATCGCCGCGACGATGCCGTTTTCGGGAATCAACGCGGCGTCGGGCGCCAGCGCGACACCCTCGCCATCGACCGGCAGGATCGCGGCGTTCAACCGTTCGAGGCATTGCAGCGACGCGGCATGTTCGATGCTCAGCCCCGCGACCCCGTCGGGCATGACCTCGGCGCCGCGCAGCAGCGCCCAGTTGAGCGCCTCGGTCGCGCCCGAGGTGAAGAAGACGCGCCCGCCCTTCGGCAGCAGCGCCGCGACCTGATCGCGCGCGACCTCGACCGCGGCGGCGGCGGCGCGGCCGCCTTTGTGCGAACTCGACGGATTGGCGAAACCGTCGCCGTCGCCGGGACCCGCCAGCCAGCGCAGCATCGCTTCGCGCGCCTCGGGAGCGAGCGGGGTGGTCGCCTGATAATCGAGGTAGATCATGGGCGGCATCTGCCCTCTAATCCCGGTCGTGTCGAGCGGCGGAAAATGGAAAGCGCGTGCAGTCTTATTGCGAGCGATTCGCAAAAGTTGCAACTTGCTACTCATTTTCTATATAGGCCGCGCCTTCGCTCCGCCACCCCGCCGCTCCGGCGATTCGGCTCCGAGCCCAAAACATAAGAGGTGCGCCCATGCCCGACGTGATTTTCCCCGGCCCCGAAGGCCGTATCGAAGGCCGTTTCTCGCCCCCGCCGCGCCCGCGCGCGCCGGTCGCGCTGATCCTGCACCCGCATCCGCAGGGCGGCGGCACGATGAACGACCGCATCACCCAGGCGATGTACAAGAGCTTCGTCGCACGCGGCTTCGCGGTGCTGCGCTTCAACTTCCGCGGCGTCGGCCGCAGCCAGGGCACGTTCGACAATGGCATCGGCGAGTTGAGCGATGCCGCGTCGGCGCTCGACTGGGTGCAGTCGATCCACCCCGAGGCGCAGACGACCTGGATCGCGGGCTTCAGCTTCGGCGCGTGGATCGGCATGCAATTGCTGATGCGTCGCCCCGAAATCCGCGGCTTCCTGTCGGTGGCGCCGCCGGCGAACATGTACGACTTCAGCTTCCTCGCCCCCTGCCCCTCCTCCGGCATCATCGTCGCGGGCGGCCAGGACGAGATCGTGCCGCCGAGCGCGGTGCAGAAGCTGGTCGACAAGCTGCGCACGCAAAAGGGCATCACGATCCATCACGACGAGATCCCGCGTGCCAATCACTTTTTCGAGCATGAGCTCGACCAGTTGATGAAGTCGCTCGATAACTATCTGGATATGCGGCTCGCTCCCGATTCGCCGATCCGCTGAGGGCTAGAAAAACCCGGCCTTGTCGATCAGCGATGCGGGCATGAAGATGAACAGGATCAGCGCGAGTTCGCAGCCAATCACGGCGGCGACCGCGCGGATCCAACTGCCGCGTCCCTCACCGGCGTAAAATTGCCGCACCGCGAAGATATTGAAACCGAGTCCCAGGGCATAGCGGATCGAGACGCGCTCCATTCCGCGCTCGGATGTTAAGACCTCCATCAGCAGGTCGGCGAGAAGCATCAGGAGCGTCGCTTGCGCCACGACATAAAGGCGCATCACCGTCGCTCCGAAAAAGCCGGCCGGCGACCGGCGATAAAAGATGAAATGGAGCACCAGCGACGAGGTCAGGGCAATGATCAGCGGCAGGATGACGGGCTCGTTGCGCAGTTTTTCGATCAGGCCGATGGTGGTGGTATCGCTTCCCGGCAGGACGCGCGCGCGGACCAGATAATTGACCGCAAGGATCACCGCGACATAGGGAATCGGCTTGACGAGAAGGTCGCGATCCACCTCGATATAGCGGCGGATCAGTATGCCCGGCTGGCGGAACAGTCCGACCAGCGTGTGAAGCACGCCCTTTTCCCACCAATTTTCGGCGAGCTCTCCGAGTACCGCGCGGCGGTCGATGGCTAGCGGACGCAAATCCTTGCCGCAGTCGGGACAAAAGCGCCCATCGCCGCGGTGGACGCAGTCGTCGCTCATTCGGTGGCGGTGCTCGCGGGAGTGTCCTTGACCGGCACCAGCCAGACCGCGACATTGGCGAACATCACGAGCGCCGCGACGAGCATCAGCAGCGCACGGCGCCGATCACCCTTGCGGAAAATATAGATGGCGCCCCCCGTCAAAACGGCGCCGGTGAGCATCAGCACGGACATGATCGTGTCGGACATGGCGAGGCTTTATCGGCTGCGTCACAAATTTGCCACCTCGCTTATGGCCATATGCAGCGCCTTCGCCTAAAGGCCGCTCATCGATTCCCTCCAGCCTTGCGGGAGCCGCATCATGCGCATCGCCATTGCCTCCGATCACGCCGCTTATGAGCTGAAAGCCCAGCTTGCGGACTGGCTGCGCGAGCAGGGCCACGAGGTCGAGGACCTGGGCACCAACGGCCCCGACAGCGTCGATTATCCCGATTATGGCTACGCCCTGGCCGAAGCCGTCGCGAGCGGTCGGGCCAAAAAGGGCGTCGCACTCTGCGGTTCGGGTATCGGCATCTCGATCTCGGTCAACCGCAACCCGGCGTGCCGCTGCGCACTCGTGTCCGAACCGCTCTCGGCCAGCCTGTCGCGCCAGCACAATGACGCGAACGTCATCGCGATGGGCGCGCGACTGACCGGAATCGATATGGCCAAGGCGTGCCTCGACGCGTTCCTGACCACCGATTTCGCCGGCGACCGCCACGCGCGCCGCGTCGACAAGCTTTCCAAGCCTCCCTTCAATTTGGCCCAACTGGAGACCAGCCGATGACCACAGACACGCTCGCCAAGCCCATCAAATCGGCCGGATATTTCACCGACGGCGTCGACACGGTCGACCCCGCGGTCGCAGCGGCGATGAAACATGAGATGGAGCGCGAACGCTATCAGATCGAGCTGATCGCCTCGGAAAACATCGTCTCCAAGGCGGTGCTCGAAGCGCAGGGGTCGGTGTTCACCAACAAATATGCCGAGGGCTATCCGGGCCGCCGCTATTATCAGGGCTGCGCGCCGTCGGACGAGGTCGAGACGCTGGCGATCGACCGCGCCAAGAAATTGTTCGACTGCAATTTCGCCAACGTCCAGCCGCACTCGGGTGCGCAGGCGAATGGCGCGGTGATGCTGGCACTGACCAAGCCCGGCGCGACGATCCTGGGGATGAGCCTCGACGCCGGCGGTCACCTGACCCACGGCGCGCCGCCCGCGATGTCGGGCAAATGGTTCAACGCGGTTCAGTACGGCGTGCGCCCCGACGACCATCTCGTCGACTTCGACCAGGTCGAGGCGCTGGCGAAGGAACATCGCCCCGCCCTCATCATCGCGGGCGGCTCGGCCTACCCGCGCACGCTCGATTTCGCGCGTTTCCGCGCCATCGCAGATGATGTCGGCGCGCTGCTGATGGTCGACATGGCGCATTTCGCGGGCCTCGTCGCCGGCGGCGCCCACCCCTCGCCGATGGAGCATGCGCATGTCGTCACGACGACGACGCACAAGACGCTGCGCGGCCCGCGCGGCGGGATGATCCTGACCAACGACGAAGCGATCGCCAAGCGCATCAATTCGGCGGTCTTCCCGGGGCTGCAGGGCGGCCCGCTGATGCACGTCATCGCCGCCAAGGCGGTGGCGTTCGGCGAGGCGCTGCGCCCCGAGTTCAAGGATTATGCGAAGGCGACGATCGCCAACGCACAGGCGCTCGCGAACCGGCTGAAGGCGCGCGGCGCCGATGTCGTGGCGGGCGGCACCGACACGCATCTCGCGCTGATCGACCTGCGCCCGCTCGGCATCACCGGCCGCGACGCCGACGAGGCGCTCGAGCGCTCGGCGATCACCTGTAACAAGAATGGCGTGCCCTTCGACCCGCTGCCGCCGGTGAAGACCAGCGGCATCCGCGTCGGCTCGCCCGCCGGCACGACACGCGGTTTCGGCATCGCCGAGTTCGAGGACATTGGCGACATGGTCGCCGACGTGCTCGAAGCGCTGCGCGACAAGGGCGAGCATGGCGACGCCGATGTCGAGGCCGATGTCCGCAAGCGCGTCCGTGCGTTGTGCGAACGCTTCCCGATCTACGAAGGCTGAACCCGTGGCACGTCCCAATCCCGAAGAGCCGACGCTGGTCGAAGTCGCGATCGAAGAGGTCAAGGCGATGGGCAAGCAGGGGATGCAGCATCCTTCGACAAAGCCCGTGCTGACCGGCGGCGCGATCGGCGCCGTCGCGGGGATCGTGCTGCCCGTCATCAGCTGGCCGGTCGGCCTGTTCGCGGGCGCCGCGATCGCGCTTTACAGCCGGGTGAAACGCTGACCGATGCGTTGTCCTTATTGCGGCCATGAAGACAGCCAGGTGAAGGACAGCCGTCCGACCGAGGATGGCGCGGCGATCCGGCGGCGGCGGCAATGCGAGGATTGCGGCGCGCGCTTCACCACCTTCGAGCGTATCCAGCTGCGCGAAGTCGCGGTGCTCAAGGCCGACGGCGGCCGCGAGCCGTTCGACCGCGAGAAATTGATGCGCAGCGTCCAGATCGCCTGCCGCAAGCGCCCAATCGACGCCGCGCGCATCGAGCGGCTGGTGTCGGGCATCCAGCGCCAGCTCGAAACTTCGGGCGACAACGAGGTCAAGGCATCGCAGATCGGCGGCATGGTGATGGAAGCCCTCAAGGGCTTCGACAGCGTCGCCTATATCCGCTTCGCCAGCGTCTATCGCGAATTCACCGAGGCGAAGGATTTCGAAGAATTCGCCTCGACGATCAACGAGGCGGCGCACAAGGGGTGAACAAGCAAACCGCCCCCGACGCCCCGCCTCCCGTCATCGTCCTCGTCCGCCCGCAGCTTGGCGAGAATATCGGCAAGGCGGCGCGCGCGATGCTCAACTTCGGGCTGACCGAGTTGCGGCTGGTGACCCCGCGCGACGGCTGGCCCAACCCCGACGCCGGCCCCGCCGCGTCGGGCGCCGACATCGTGCTGGCCGAGGCGCAGGTGTTTGCCAGCCTCGCCGAGGCGACCGCGGACTGCACGCACATCTATGCGACCACCGTCCGCAAGCGCGGCGTGATCAAACCCGTGCTGACCCCCGAAGCCGCGGCGCGGCAGGTTCATGCGACGGCCGGACGCTCGGCCTTCGTTTTCGGCGCCGAGCGGTCGGGGCTGGAGACCGACGATGTCGCGCTGGCGCACAGCATCGTCACCGTGCCGATCAATCCCGAATTCGGATCGCTCAACCTGGCACAGGCGGTGATCCTGCTCGCCTATGAATGGTCGAAGGGTCAGGATCTGGCGCAGCCGCCCGTCGCGGAACTCGCGCCGACCGCCGAGCATGCCGAATATGAAGAACTGATCCAGCATTTCGTGCGCGATCTCGACGCAGCAGGCTATTTCTTTCCCGAAAACCGTCGCGCGGCGACGCTCCGAACATTACGCACCACGCTCACCAAGACGGGCTGGTCGTACAATGATATCAGGATGATGCACGGCATCATAACGGCTCTTGGCCGAACGCCGAAAAACCGTTAAGGAGCGCCAAATCGTTTCAGGAGTTACTTTCCCATGATGACCCTCATCCTGTCGCTTGCACTCGCCGCCGCGGCCGCCGAAACCCCGCCCGCCGACGGAGCGACGACCGCCCAGCCCGCGAAGCCCGAAAAGCCGAAAAAGATCTGCAAGGCCACCAAGATGACCGGCAGCTCGATCGGCCGCCGCGTCTGCAAGACCCAGGAACAGTGGGACGCCAGCCAGTCCGCGAACATCGATGCGATCAACCAAGGCTATAAGCAGAATGTCGGCGTCGGCGATTCGCCGCTTGGCGGCGGCGGCAACAACTAAGCGCATCGCTCAGCAAACCCATCGATTGAAAAGGCGGTCCATGCGTTTCGCTTGGCCGCCTTTACTCATACCCCCTTCCACGACTGGACAAGCTGTCCGCATCACGGATAGCATCGACCTCATGAATCGGCTCGGGGAATTGGCCGGCATATGGAGAGGTCCTGTCGGCCATATTCGCTAGGAGTTTGACTACCCATGATGACATTGCTGCTCTCTCTCGCCCTGGCCGCCGCCGGGACGACCGGTCCGGATACCGCCGAACGCCCAGCGAGCGGACAGGCTGCCAAGCCGGCGAAACCCAAGAAGGTCTGCGAACGGATCGAGTCGACGGGCAGCAGCGTGCCCAAGAAGGTCTGCCGCACCGTGCAAGCGCCGAAGGCCGCAATCGACGCCGCCAACACGGTTCCGGAAAAGCCCGCGGGCAACAGCACCAACTGATCGCGGCGGGTCAGGCCGGATCGGTACGAATCCGGTCCCAGCGGACCATCTCATACGCGATCGACTGTTCGACCAGTTCGTCCCACACCGCACGCAGCCGCGCGGGCTCCAGCCCGGCGGCTTCGGCTTCGCGCGCCACATTGTCGAGCACCTGCGCCTTGCGCGGCTCGTCGCGGACGACATTGCGGTCGGTCTTGATGCGCGCTGCGGCGTCCATATAGCCGAAACGGCGAACCAGCAGCGCGACGAGTTCGCGGTCGACCTCGTCGACCCCGGCACGGACGTCGATCATCGTTTCGCACTGTTCGGGAGATTTGGCAGCGGTCATGCGCGCTGGCTTTAGCGGCTTTTTCCCGCCTGTCGAGCCGGCGCGGCAATGCTTGACTTTCCCCACTGCCCCGTCTAACCGCGCGCCTTCGCAATGGACCCCGCACCCCGGTGAAGCGGCGGTCGCATATGGCATCTGCCCATATGGTGCGACCCGGGAACCGCCGAAATCCTTCGGCACACAGCATATTGGAGACGACAAATGTCGAAGCGCCAGAGCGCCAAGTATAAACTCGACCGCCGGATGGGCGAAAACATCTGGGGTCGCCCCAAGAGCCCGGTCAACCGCCGCGAATATGGCCCCGGCCAGCACGGCCAGCGCCGCAAGGGCAAGGTGTCCGATTTCGGCATCCAGCTCCGCGCGAAGCAGAAGCTGAAGGGCTATTACGGCGACATCACCGAGAAGCAGTTCAAGAAGAACTATTTCGAAGCGTCGCGCATGAAGGGCGATACCGGCCAGAACCTGATCGGCCTGCTCGAGCGCCGCCTCGACGCGGTCGTCTATCGTTCGAAGTTCACCCCGACGATCTTCTCGGCGCGCCAGCTCGTCAGCCACGGCCACGTCTATGTGAACGGCGTGAAGTGCAACATCGCGAGCCGCCTCGTGAAGCCGGGCGACGAAATCACCCTCGGCAAGAAGGCGCAGGAAATGGCGCTGGTCGCCGAAGCGCAGAGCCTGCCCGAGCGCGACCTGCCCGAATATCTCGCCATCGACGGCACCAAGGCGACCTATGTCCGCGTTCCGACGCTCGACGAAGTGCCTTATCCGGTGAAAATGGAACCGAATCTGGTCGTCGAATTCTATTCGCGCTGATCCGGCGGTTCATCGCAGGATACAAAAGGGGCGGTCCGCAGGCGGGCCGCCCTTTTTCCGTTGGGCGACGAGCCCCGAATATTCGAGTTGATGTTAGTCAGAAGCCTATATTGATTCCAAACATCGCCTCTGAGCTGATATCTTCCCCAATGCCTGCTTTGCGCCTCCAATCAAACTTCGGTGTGGGGATTTGATCGCTACAAAGCTACCGCGTTTCTGATGACTATTATGTCTGCTTCCGGCGATGAAGGCTAAGTCCAGGGCATCATGAAGTTGGATAGGGCGACGTACGGGTAATGGACAGTGCCCTAAGGGATAAGTCGGTGGCGGTTGCCGGCCTTATCCCAGCTTCGCAAGGATCACTGACGCCGCCGGCAGCGCCAAGGCAAGGAGGGTCGGCAGGCGATAGTGGGCACGCTTTGGATCGCACCGGAGCGACCAGATCACCGCCGAACTGCCCATCATTGCGAGCAGGAGAGTGGCGCCAATAGCGAGGATGATCTGGGCAGCGGGATCCATCAATCAGACTCCTCGATGATACGCCTGATGGCGGCAGCACTATGGCCTCCGGCCTGCAACTCACGAACGCGCTCCAAGCGTTTTCGGTGCGCGATCTGGACATCCGACGGCGGCAGTTCGTGAATGAGAATGGGCTGGACACTCTCGCCCCAGACATGGGCGAAGATCGCCTCGGGCGCGAGGAAGAGGCCGCTTCGGATCCGGTCCTCATTTTTGCCCAAGATGGCATCTTGGCCGGATACGAAAACAAAGCGGAGACCACCGTCCTCGAGCGGAATCACGACCCATTCCTGACTGCCCCAAGTGCCGATGCGGCCGTCGTAGACATATCGATATGCGCTCTGGTTGAGGTCGATGAACAATTGGAGCGGGAGGCGGTCCTCCTCTTTCAGACGCGCGGCAAACGCTGTGATGTTTGAGACTTCATCATGAAAATTGTGGATGTCGAAGGCTGCGGAATCGAGGATGTCCTGCTCCGACATCGCGAGCCGGTCCGGCTTTTTGACGGCGTCGCGCGTACCGAAACGCTCGTCCCAGCTCTGCGTCCGCACCTCGACCTCTCGCCCGGCGCGGTAGTGCTGGAGGTCGGAATGCACAGTGAGCGCATCGTACAGGCCTAGGAAGTTGCATTCCGCTCCGAGCGCTAGCTCGGTGCCGCGTTGCAGAAGGGCCGCCATTTCGCGGAGAACGGCGATGTTCACGCCGAAGCGTCGCATCTCGAACAGCACCGCGGCGATATTTACCTGGAAGATATCGAACTTGCGATGGCGGCCTTTCCCGGCACCGCCGCGTGAAGGGACCAAGAGACCACTCTTGAGCCAGAAGCTCATAACATCATCGCTGGCGCCGATGCGCTCGGCGATCTGCTGGCGGGTAAAGTCGATCTCGAGATACTGCATATGGCCTCGGGCACGCCAATAAAGGTCCATGAGTCCTTTGTAAAGGTCTATCGGTCTTTTGTTAGTTTGCGGCGATGAAAGGTTCGGATGGTGCTCGAGTCATCAGCCTGACTGGGCTGCGACGTCTCGCGGCGCTGGGGATCCCCATCGTCCATACCTTGCTCAGGCCCGTCGGCGCGGCATACCGGGATCTGGCATCTTGTAGTGAGTGCTGTCGGGCTTGCATCGCACAGACCAGATGATGGCGGGCAGAGAGCGCATCAGTTCCCGGATGGCGATACATCCGACAATCAGCAGCAGTTCGGTCATTGGGAAACTCCTGAATTAATCTGAGCGCAGTGTCATTTGTCACTGAAGCGCGTTACCGCCGTCAGATAGCCGATTTCTGGTGGACAGAATCCCATCCGCCAGCCGATGTTCTCGATGGAATCACTAGCCTCGGTCCGCTTGCGGCTCGAGTTGATACTGGACAGTGAAACCGCCAATCTACGGCTTTGCACACCGATTTTCCGCTTTGTGTTTTGTAGGAAGAATGTACTAGCACGGTGCTCAAGGACAGGTCTGTCCGAGCAATAAACCAAGAACGGTCAGTTCCGTCCGGGGCGAACGGCTGAGGTTGGCGCGTTGTCATCGCCGCTCGCCTAGAAGAGCAAACATTCTCGCCCATATGCTCGGAAGCCGCGATCTTGGATTTCTAAATTGGTGTCCGCTTTCCCGATGCGGACTGTGGAAGCGGACGTTCTCTTAGCGACCAATCCAAATCATTCGTCGAATAACCGCCATCTGGCATCCAAAACACGCTGTCCGAAAGCCAGCCAATCCGATGTCAACGCACGGTTCGCAGCCCCCCGCCCTTGCATCCCCCTGCCCCGGCTGGCACAAGCCCGGTCGTCGCAAACGAAACCATTCAAGGACATTCCATGCTGCGTTCCCCCCGATCCGCCGCGGCCTTCGCGGCCCTTCTGTCGCTTGCCGCATGCGGCGGCGGCGACAAGACGGCAACCGATACCGCCGCCACCGCCATCCCCGACGTCCAGATCCCCGAACTGTCGCTGAAGACGCTTCAGGACGTGACCAAGGAATTGTCGTCCGACGCCTATGAAGGTCGCGCGCCGGGGACGCCGGGCGAGGAAAAGACCGTCGCCTATATCATCAAGAAATATGAGGAAGCGGGCCTGAAGCCCGGCAACAACGGCCAATGGACGCAGGACGTGCCGCTGGTCGAGATCACCGCGCAGAACGCGACGCCGCTGTCCTTCACCGGCGGCAAGACCCCGGTGACCGCGCAATATGCGAAGGACTATGTCGCGTTCAGCTATCGCGTGACGCCCAAGACCGCGATCAAGGACAGCGATGTCGTCTTCGTCGGTTACGGCATCAACGCCCCCGAAAAGGGCTGGAACGACTATGCCGGGCTTGATGTGAAGGGCAAGACCGTCGTCGTCCTCGTCAACGATCCCGACTGGCAGACCAAGGAAGCCAAGGGCGAATTCAACGGCCGCGCGATGACCTATTATGGCCGCTGGTCCTATAAATATGAGGAAGCCGCACGGCAGGGCGCCGCGGCGGTGCTGATCGTCCACGACACCGAACCCGCCGCCTATGGCTGGAACGTCGTCGAATCGAGCAACACCGGCACCCAATATCTCGCCGAGAGCAAGGACGGCGGCGCCAGCCAGACCGTCGCCAACGGCTGGATCCAGCTTGCCAAGGCCAAGGAACTCTTTGCGAGCGCCGGCCTGGATTTCGACAAGCTGCGCGACGCGGCGAAGGTCAAGGGCTTCAAGTCCGTCGCGCTGACCGGCGTGAAGGCGAACTTCTCCTTCGACAACCAGATCGCCAAGAAGATGTCGCGCAACGTCATCGGCGTGCTGCCGGGCGCCAAACGTCCCGACGAATATGTGCTCTACACCGGCCATTGGGATCATCTGGGCCGCTGCACCCCGGTCGCGGGCGACGACATCTGCAACGGCGCCGTCGACAATGCGAGCGGCATCGCCGGCCTGGTGACGCTGGCGCAGGCGTTCAAGACCGCCGGCGCGCCCGACCGGAGCATCGTGTTCCTCGCGGTCACGGCCGAGGAATCGGGCCTGCTCGGCTCGAAATTCTACGCCGAAAACCCGATCTTCCCGCTCGCCCAGACCGTCGGCGGGGTGAATATGGACGCGCTCAACGCGGTCGGCCCGACGAAGGACATCGTCGTCGTCGGCGGCGGCAAGTCCGAACTCGACGCCTATGTCGAAAAGCTCGCCAAAATGAGCAACCGCGTGATCAAGGCCGAACCGACCCCCGAAAAGGGTTTCTATTACCGGTCGGACCATTTCAGCTTCGCCAAGCTCGGCGTCCCGATGTTCAACTTTGGCAGCGGCGACGACCTGGTCGTCGGCGGGGTCGAGGCGGGCAAGAAGGCCTCCGAAGACTATGAAAAGAACCGCTATCACGCGCCGGGCGACGAATATGAGGCGATCACCAACTGGGACGGCATGATGTCGGACCTGCGCCTTTATTATGCCGCAGGGCGGATGTTGGCGATGACCGACGCCTGGCCGAACTGGGTTGAGGGCGACGAATTCCGCGCCGCCCGCGACAAGTCGCGCGCCGGCAAGTAACGACGACAACCGCTCCTCCGCGGTTGCGGGGGGCTTCAAGTTCCGGCAATCCAGAATGGCAGAGGCCGTTCTGGATTGCTGCGTTCTGGATGACACGGTCGATGCCGTCGGCATCGAGGCAGAGGACCTTCACGCGATGACATTGCGCATGCCCGCCGAATGGGCGCCCCACGACGCCGTCTGGATCGGCTTTCCCCATATGGCCGAGGAATGGTCGGGGCAGATCGACGCGGCGCTGCGCGATGTCGCCGCTTTCGCCAACGCCGTCCATGACGGCGGGCGCGGCGAAAAAGTGCATCTTCTCGTCCGCGACCATGACAATGCCGATATCGCCGAGGCGCTCGTCGATGAGGGCGTGCAGTTGTTCGTCGCCCCCTTCGGCGATATCTGGCTGCGCGACACGGGCCCAATCATCGTCGGCACCGGCACCCAGCGCGAGGCGCGCAATTTCGACTTCAACTGGTGGGGCAACAAGTTCGTGATGCCCGGCGACCGTGAGATCGGGGCGATCCTGGCCGCGCACGCGGACCTGCCGACGCAGCACCTCGACTGGGTGCTCGAAGGCGGCGGCATCGACGTCGACGGCGCGGGCCTGTGCGTCACCACCGAAGAATGCCTGCTCAACAGCAACCGCAACCCGTCGCTGACGCGCGAGGATATCGCGGCGCGGTTGCACCAGTCGCTCGGCATCGAGCGGCTGCTGTGGCTCGGCAACGGGCTGGTCGGCGATCATACCGACGGGCATGTCGACAATCTCGCGCGCTTCGTCGGCGAAGGGCGGCTGGCGATCCCGGTCGCCGAGGGCGATGAGGATCCCAACGCGCATATCTACGCCGACGCGCGCGCGCGCGCCGCAGCATTCGGTGGGGTCGAGATCGTCGACCTCCCCTCGCCGGGCCGGGTCGAGATCGACGGCGAAATCGCGGCGGCGAGCTATATGAACTTCTACATCGGCAACAGCACAGTGGTGGTGCCGACCTATGGCGTCGCGAACGATGCGGCGGCGGTCGAGGCACTGGCTGCGCTCTTCCCCGATCGCCGCGCGGTCGGGGTGCCCGCGCTTGGCATCATCGCCGGCGGCGGCAGCTTCCATTGCTCGAGCCAGCAGCTTCCGGCCTAGCATCGCGCGCGAAGCCGCTTATATTCGGCTCGATTTGATTTCCATCACGGATCCCCGAATGACCCGCACCCTTACCGTCGCCGCACTTCAACTCGCCCTGCCCGGCCCTGTCGAGCCGAATATCGAGGCGGTTACCGCGCTCGTCGAGGAAGCCGCGGCGAAGGGCGCGCAGGTCATCCTGCCCCCCGAATTGTTCGAAGGCCCCTATTTCTGCCAGGTCGAGGACGAGGCGCTGTTCGCAACCGCGCGGCCGACCGCCGAGCACCCGAGCGTGCTTGCGATGCAGGTGCTGGCGGCAAAGCTGAAGGTCGCGATCCCGACGAGCTTTTTCGAGCGCGACGGCCATCATTATTACAACACGCTGGCGATGATCGGTCCCGATGGCGACATCATGGGCACGTACCGCAAATCGCACATCCCCGATGGCCCCGGCTATGAAGAGAAATATTATTTCCGCCCCGGCAACACCGGGTTCAAGGTTTGGGACGTCTTCGGCGCCCGCATCGGCGTCGGGGTGTGCTGGGACCAATGGTATCCCGAATGCGCGCGCGCGATGGCGTTGATGGGCGCCGAACTGCTTTTCTATCCGACCGCGATCGGCAGCGAACCCTATGACGCCGATCTCGACACCAGCCGCATGTGGCGCCGCGCGATGCAGGGCCATGCGGTGTCGAACTGCATGCCGGTGATCGCCGCGAACCGCATCGGCACCGAGGGCGAGGCGAACTTCTATGGACACAGCTTCATCAGCGACGAATGGGGCGATCTGACGCAGGAGTTTGGCGCCGCCGAGACCGGCGTGCTGGTCGAGACGATCGACCTCGACCGCGCGGCGAAGCACCGGGCGGGGATGGGGTTCTTTCGCGATCGTCGCCCACATCTCTATGGTCGATTGGTCGAGGATATCTAGTTTCTATACTAGTTTTGGGGGCCAAGCAGTGGAATTACCGGACGATATTTTTACCGAACCCGAGGATGTCGATCCCGAGACCCTCGCCAATCTCGGCCCCCTCGCGCGGTTCGCCGGGATCTGGGAGGGCCAGCGCGGGGTCGATATCAATCCCAAGGCGGATGGCCCTGAAACCCGGGACTATTATGAGCGGATCGAGATGCAGCCGATCGACCCGCAAGCGAACGGCCCGCAGCTTTTCTATGGCCTGCGCTATCACCTCCACGTCAACACGCGCGAAGAGGACATCAGCTTTCACGACCAGGTCGGTTACTGGCTGTACGAACCGGCGACCGGGCTGATCCTGCAGACGCTGGCGATCCCGCGCGGGCAGATCGCGATCGCGGCGGGGCATGCGGCGCCCGATGCGACGAAGCTGGTCCTCAAGGCGACCCGCGGGCAAACCGAATATGGCATTTGCTCGACGACTTTCCTCGACCTGGCCTTCACCACCGAATCCTATGAGATTTCCGTGGAGTTCCATAAAGATGGGACATGGAGCTATGTCATCGACACGACCCTGCTGGTGAAGGGTCGCGACGAACCCTTCCTCCACCGCGACCGGAATCACCTGTCCAAGATCGGCGAACCCGACCTCAATCCCTGGGCGAAGATCGCGCGCGGACTCGCCCCGTCGGTCGAGAAGGCAGAATAGCGAGCGAAAGAGGCCCAACGAGTAAGGGCGAGCCCCTGTGGACTCGCCCCATGACCCCAAAAGGGACTCGAACCCTTAACGGCACCAAATCACACTGCCGATTTATCAATCAAGGCCAAGTGGAACATGGCCGATTCTCGCCGAAATTTCAAGAAAATTCGCGAAATCCGGCGAGAATTTCAGGGCCGATTGTCGCGGCGCAACAGAAACTCCGGCGCCCGGATCACATTGTTCGAGGACACATTCTCGACCAGATTGTCCGACGCGACCCACAGGAAATGGCTGGTACTTTCGAATTCGAGAATCGGCTGCACCGCGATGCCGATCCGGCCGACCGAAATGCGATTGTCGGCGATCTTGAGATAGGTGCCGATGTCGCCCCACACCCGGATGCCATGCTGGATTGGCGTCCTGGCGCCGCGCCCCGCCCAATCGAGCGTGTTGCGCTGGATCCGCAGCGTATCGACATTGCCGACGAACAGTCCCATCGACACATAGACGTCGTCCCCCGGCTTGCGCAGCGACAGGTGATTGTCGGCGATCGAGACCGTGCCGGCTCGGATCATCTTCGGATCATTCCGGCTGACCCCGACATGGACACCCCGCAGGAAACCGAAAACCTTGTTGCCGCGAATCGTCACGGTGGTGAGCGTCGTGCCGCCGCAGGTGATCGCCTGCCGCGCATAGCTGGGCATGTCGCTGGTGAAGCGGCCGAACCAGGCGACCGCGGTCGGCAGCGTTTCGCGGAAGCGATCATTGGATGCCATCAGCGAAGCGAGACGCTGAAGATAGCGGATCAACGCCCTGCCAGTATCGACATTTTCGGGCGGGGGCCGCAAATCCAGCGCCTTGTTCCAGTCGGCCTGGCTGATCGGCGAATCGAAGCTGACCGCGACCGACCCGACCTGCACGGTCACCTTGCCCCCGCTCGCCGCCTCGCCGCGCGCGCGTTCGGTGCGCGCCGCTGGCTCGCCGATCAGCACCAGCGAACGCTTCACCTCGTTGTCGAGGGCCGCCATGCGCGTGTCGCCGATGCGTGTCCCGAGCGTGCGGATTGCACGGCGAAAGGTCGGTGCCCGGTCGGCGTCGGCGATGACGACATCGCTGAGCCGCTTGATATAGGACTGGACCCCGGCGATCGTCCGGCTTTCATCGGAACGCGGCGGCTCGGCGGTATAGAGCGCTTCCCATTCGGCCTGCGGCATCGGCGATTCGAATTCCGCGACGAGCGTCCCGACGCGAAAAAAGCGCTTGTCCCCGCGGCCCTCGGCCTCGACCTCGGCGGCATTGGCGACGAGCAGGTTGATCACATGCTTGCGCCAACGCGCGTTTTCGAGCTGCTGCCCGGGTGTCAGCCCCGCCTTGCCCGCGACCACCGCCAGTTCGTTGTCGGCGATGACGGTGCTGACCGCATTGGTGACGAGAATGCCGTCCTGCGCCAGCCCGATCGCGAGTTGGTTGTTGGTCACATGCACCGAATCGAGCGGCTTTTCGTCCGATCCGCGGATCGCGAGGCCGGTGCGCTCGGTCTCCGCACCGCCGCCGCAGCGCAGCGACAGCCCCGAAACTTCGACCGTCGGTGTATCGAGGATCGTCACCACACCCTGGCGGAACTGGATCTTGCCGATTGCTCCCGATCCGTCGGGCGCCGCGACATCGAGGTCGCGCAGCGTCACGCTCTTGCACCCTTCGAAATGGAGCGCGCATTCGGCGCGCCGCGCGACGATCCGCGTCCCCGCACCGGCGCCATGGATGGTGAGGTGCCCCTTCCCCGTCAGTTCGACCCGCGCGTCGGTTTCATAGGTGCCGCGCTGGAAGCAGATGGCGGCGTCCTCGTCATCCTTGATCGAGTTCAGTATCGCGACCCAGTCGCTGCCTTCGGTGATGACATAGGTCGAGCAGCCAACCTGCGTCAGCGTCGCGAGCTTTTCGATCGCTTTTTGCACCGTATTCTCGCCCGCCAGCGCCGGGGTGTTCACCGGATCGAACGAGGTCGCCGCGGCGGTGCTGAGGTTGGCGTCGAAGTGGATCGGCAGGTGGGTCGGATTGCCCGCGGCGTCGAGCAGGCGCGCGATGACGCGCTGGTTCGGCATTGCGGCATCGAGCGACCAGTCGATCGTCGCGACCCCGTCGGGACCGGTGGTCGCCTTGCGCATCTTCAGATTGTCGGCCTCTGGACCAAGGCGACCGTCGCCACCGGTGATCTCGAACTCGACGTCGAGTCCCGGCAACGGCGTCTTGCCCCGGATCACCCCGACGCGCAACGGCGCCGCGAGCGGCAGGCGTGTCGCTGGCGCGAGCGGGTTCGGCATCGCCTCCTGCCCGTCGCCGCCAAGGTAGAGGAAGCTGCGCAGCGCGGTGAGCGGCGGGAAGATGTTGCGGCAATCGCTGCCGACCGACCATGTGCCGTTCGCCGCGCGGTTGACCAGCGCGAGCGCGGCATAATGATGGACGATCCCCCTGGGCGGCAGCAGCGCCTCCGCCCCCGTCGCCTCGTCGGCCGGCCATTCGATCGTCGCGGCGAGCGAGCGCGCCGGGATCTGCCAATGGTCGCCGGTCGCGAGCCGTCCGGCGGCGAAGAAGACCTCGATCCCCTGCTCGACCGCCACCCAGCCGCCGGGCACGATGTCGACCGGCAAGCCACCCTCCCAGCGCCGGACGATGCCGCGCGCCGGCAGTCCGCCAAGGTCGGGGGCGCCCGATCCGTCGGTGAGTGCGACGAGCGTGTCGGGGTGGCGTATTTCGCCCAGGCTGGCGCGGGTGCCGTTGATATCCGAAAGGCGCGCGAAGAAGCCCGGCTGGCCGCTGAGCAGCCGGGCCTCGTCGACGATCTCGACCCAATCGTCGCGCTTAAGAGCGCTCGGCTCGTCGGGGCCGAGGCTGTCGAGGATCAACGCGCCATTGTCGATTTCGGCATAGCGCGCCTCGCGCGTGCCATTGTCGCGCGACCATTTCCAGCGCCCGCCCGCCGCGCCGCCATTGTGAACCTCGATGCGGTAAAGATGGTTTTCGAGGCTGCGATAGCCGCCGGTCGCGGGGAGCGCGCACGGATCGGCGACCGCCGCCGCGGCGCGGGCGCGCGCCGCGATCCGCCCCGCCGCCGCGGGGCCGAAGGGCGACCAGCCGGGGGCGAAGCTGGTGCAACTGATCGGCGCGGTCGCCGCATTCGCCGCGATCAGATCGGCGAAGCTCGCGAATTTGACCTGCCAGACGATCTGGTCGCGGATCGCGGTGTCGGGGCCGCCGAAGGCGCTTTCGCGGATCAGCGGATCGTCGGCGGCGGTGACCGGCCGTTCCCAGACGTCGAGATAGGCGAGATAGTCGCCTTGCGCCTGAGGCAACGCATTGGCGGGCCAGAAGGGCTGGCTTTCGGCGCTGCGATACAGGTCGGCGGCGATGCCGTTCGCCGCCGACAGCGCCGCCGCGGCGTTGAAGGTCTGGAGACCGTCGACATCGTCGAGCAGCGTCGCGACGCGCACCGCCTGCGCGAGCGTGTTGCCCGCAAGCACCAGATAGTCGCCGACCGCCACCCGCGCGCCGCCACCGACCCGCCAGCGCGTCGCCGCGCCCGCCCCCGACTGCCGCGTCAGCGCCAGCCGGACCGGCGCGGCGTGCGACAGGCCGATGCCGTCGACATAGGCCTGTCCGCCACCAATCAGCAGGGTTTGCGCGCCCGCCCCGGCGAGGATGGCGAAGCCCGGCGCGTCCTCGGGAAATCCGCTGGCGCCGATCACCGAGCGCGCGGTGGTGCGCAGCGCGCCGCGGTGGATGTCGCCCTCTTCATTCCAGTCGGCGTCGGTGAACAGCCGCCCCTGCTGCATCCGCACGCTGCTGTACCCCTTGGCGGGGCGGAAGGTGTCGCGGGTGAAATCGCCAGTCATCGTCTTTGTCCTCAGGTCTGGAACAGGGGTGCCGCCACCAGTCCGAACGGCAGATATTCGTCGAGCATGTCGTCAAGATTGGCGCGCCGGAACGGCACACCGGCGCCGAAGCCGGCGCCCATTTCGGCGCCGCCGAAGGCGCCCGCCGCCACCGCATCCGGACAGGCCAGTGCGAGCTGTCCGAAGGCGCTGGCGGGATAGGCGCTGGCGGTGAAGATTGGCGTCACGCTGCGCGCGAGGCGCCGCTTCTCGGTTTCGGGCAAGGGCGCCGGGGCGCCCTGCTCGGCGTAGGCGATGACCATGTCGGGCTGGCAGCGGTAGCGGCGCGGGACGCGGGAGGTGAGCGGCGCGTAACAGAAGCGCACGCAGCCGCGCTGGCGCTGCGCGGCGCGCGCGGTGCCGAGGAACAGGCTGTTCTCGGCCTCGATCGAGCGGACTATGGTCCGCCCGAAGACCGTGCTGCGCGCGATGTCGGCGTCCGCGGCAGGCGCATCGACCACGAGGGCGAGCAGGTCGGGATCGGCCTGCAGGTCACGATCCTCTCCGATGATCGAGTCGGCGATGCGAAGTCCGCCGCCCGCCGGGCCGAGCGCGAGCGGGCCGGTGATGCTATGATCGACCATGACCGCAAGTTCGCCATTTTGCGAAATCACGCGCAGCCCCTTGGCCAGCCCCGCCGCCGATGCGCCGATCGTGCAGTGGCGCAGATCGAGCGAGCCGAGCGCGCCCGCCATGATCGCCACCTCGCCCTCGACCAGCAGACCATCGAGAATGAGCCGTCCGGCCTCCTGCCCCGCCCCCGGCGCGATGCCGCGCACGCGCAGGTCGCCGCGGATATGCGGGCGGCGATACATCGGCGCGAGCGCCGTGAGGTCGCGTTCGATCACCCCGCCGGCGCGTTCGACCGTCGGCCAGGCCATCGCCGCGATCGCCAGCCGCGCGCCCGCGGGGATCTTCAGGATATGCGCGGCATCGCTGAGGTCCTCGGCATAGCTCGCATTGTCGAGCATCAGGATCAGCCCACGCGTGCCCGCGCTCGCCGCCGCATTCCAGCGGGCGATCGCTTCGGCGAGCGACGCGACCACCACCCCGCCCTGCAACACATTGTCGGTCTGGTCCTCGGCGCGCGCCGAGACGCCGATCACCCACGGTGCTGTAGCGCCTTCGACAAAGAGCTCCTCGCGCCAGGCGGCGACGCTGGCGGTCCGGTCGTAGGGACCGCCGCCGATCGGGAACGGCGCGGCGAAGGCGCAGCTCGTCTCGACGCTTTTGCCCTGATCGGTCGCGTGGAGCGCGAGGCGGCCGAGTTCGGGATCGAACAGGACATGCCCGGCCTGTTCGGGCCGCCGCCAGGTCGGGTTGCCCCCGCCATCGTCGCGCGTTTCGAGGTTGCAGCTGTGCAGCCGCTCGGGCGGCACCTCGGCGCCGCCGAGCCGGATGCGGAGCACCGGCGCCTCGTCGAACCAGCCGCTCTGTCCGCCGTCGCGGAGCCGGTTGAGGTCGCGGTGGAGCAGCCGCCGGTCGAGCGGCGCGGGGACCATGCGCATATCGACGCGCCCGGCGATCGAGCGGTCCGCCTTGGGCCGGTTGAACAAAGCGCGGTCGGCGCCGAGCGGGTCGAAATGGCGGAAGCCCGGGCCGATCGCCGAGGCGCGCGGCACCAGCCCGCCGACATAGCCCGCCGCCGCGTTCGAGAGGAAGCCGAGCGGAAAGGCGTCGAGCCGCCAGATGAACAGCCCGACATGCGGGATCGCGTGGCGCCCCGACAGGCTGTCGGCGGGTCCGGCGGCGGCGCTGTGGCACGCGGTGCCGAACGCCCCTTCGCTCAGCCGCGCGGCCTCGGCATCGCGGATCGACGCGGTGCCGAGCGCGCCGGGGCGGACATGGTTGACGTGCTGGCTCCAGATCAACTTCTGGAAAAATTCGACCGCGACGACTGGCCAGCCGGTGACGTCGCGCGCGATCTGTTCGATCGCGGCGGCGGTGCCCTTCGCCTGGCGATAACCGAGGGTGTTGGCGATATAGCTGCGCAGGCCGACCTCGCCGGCGCCGAAGCTGCGCATCGGCCGCGCCCCGATCAGCGCGCCGATATAGGGGATGACCCAGGGTTCGCAGCTTTCGATGAACCAATTGTCGTAGAGCTGGTCGAGGTCGCGCTCGACCACCGCGAGTTCGCCGGCGAGCAGGCCCATCAGCGCTTCGAGCGCCCGGCCCTCGCCGGCGTCGCGGTTGCGCAGATGCTGTGGCAGCAGTTCGATCAGCGGCACGGGCGGACGATTATGCACGGGCGGCCTCCACGGTCAGCGCGATGCCGGCTTCGAGCAGGGTGACGAGTTCGGCGGCGGCGAAGTCGGCGTTTTCGGTCGCGGGCAACAGCCGCGCCCCCTGTGCCGGCAGCACGGTCGCGAGGCTCGCCGCGCCAACCGGCGCACCGCCGTCGGAGATCAGCGCGAGCTGGTCGAGATCGACCCCGACGACGCCGGGCACCGCCTGCAGCGCCGCGATGACTTCGGCGGCGCTGACGACCTGGCCGATATTGCGGCGCGCGAAGCCGAAGGTGTCGAGCAGCAGCGCCCTCGCCGCGAGATCGACATCCTCGGCGCGATAATCCGGGTGGTGGAACAATCGCGCCGCCAGCTGGAAGAAACGCCGCGCCGCGGGCATGACGACGAGCCGGTGCGACCGGTCGCGCGCGGCGTCGGCGGCGGCCTGGAGGTTGGCGATGACCGGCGCATCGTCGTCGAGAATGACGTCGCTGGTGCCGGTGATGCTGACGAGGACGAGCTGGCGGCTGCCCGACCAGAGCTGCGCCGCCAAAGCCTTGCCGACCCCGGCGAAGTTCGCGGCGAAATCGCGATAGTCGATCAACGAGACGATCCGCCCCAGCGTCTTGACGTCGCGCGGCGCGCCCTGGCGAATGTCGGCGAGGCTCTCGGGTGCGGCGCTGCCGCTCGCGCGGCTGGGATTGACCACCGAGCGGATGCCGAGCGGGCGGGTCTTGAGCTGGATGATCGCCTCGTCGGCGACCTCGCCCGCAAGGCCGATGCCGGCGCGATAGGTGGCGATAATGTTGAGTTGTCCGGTCGGCAGGCGGCTGCCGCGAAGGCCGTCGCCGAACTGCACCCATGTATTGCCGTCATCCTCGCCGCGCACCGCATAGACGCGGTCGTCGGGTCCGGCGTCGTAGAGCGTCGGCACCTCGTGCCACAGCAGCCCGTCGACGCGGATGGCGAGCGACGAGGCGCGGCCGGTCGGCGTCTCGGCGCTGACATAGGTGAGCGGCGCCTTGGTCAGCTTGAAGCGCTGGAAAATCTGCGCGGCATCGCCCGAGCCCAATTGCTCCTCATAGGTCTCGCCATGAGTCGCGGCGGCCATGTTGGCGTTCACGGTGACGGTCGGGCGGCGATAGCTGTATTCGGGGCCGCTCTTGAGCAGCAGCCGGGTGAAGCCGCCGATATGGACGACGTCGCTGACCGTCAGCGTCTCGCTTTCCGCGAGGCCGTCGGCGTCGCTGCGGTCGCCGGCGATCGAGATCGTCTGGCCATCGACGAGGTCGAGATAGAGCGCATCGAGATCGATCGCATCGGCCCCGGCGGCGATGTCGTCGCGGATCGGGGTACCGGCGAGGGCGAGCGGCGCGCTGGCGCCGAAGAGATGCGCGGTGCGGAAGAGGAAGTCGTTGAGCGGCGACGCGTCGCCCGGCGCGGGGATCGTGAGCGCGCTGCCGTCGGGCTGGCGGAAGCTGACCCCGCTGCTCTTGCCGGTGAGCGCGAAGTCGGCGCGCGCTTGCGTCGCCACCGCCGCGACGCGGAACACCATCGCCTCGCCGTCGGGCGTCTCGATCGCCGCCCAGCCGTCGGGGACGATCTCCTTCACCTCGCGCTCGAGGAAGACATGCGCGCCGGTTAGTTGAACGCCCTGGCTGTCGGTCCAGATCGCCACGTCGCCCGAATCCCAGCTGGCGCCATGGCCATGACCGGCGGGGAGCGAGGCATATTTGGGCGCGGCTGAGCCGAAGAAACTGCAATCGTCGCGCAGCACATAGAGGCCCGGCCGCGCTTCGGAGGTTTGCGGCGCGTCGACCTGTTTCTGGCGGCGAACGAGATGCATCAGCTTGACCCGCGACCAGGACTGGCTCTTGACCAGCGCGGTCAGCGCGGGACCGGTCCACACCGCCTGGCGCACGACAGTCTTCACCGTGTCGCTGGTGAACGCGAGCCGCACGGTGGGCATCGCCAGCCGTTTGAAGCGCGGCGAGCGGCGCGCGGGCGATCGTTTCACCGCGTCGGGCGTTTCGCCGCCGCGCGTCGCGATGAGCCGGGTGACGCCAAAGTCGCGATCGTCGGCCGCGCTGACCACGCGCAGCGTCGAAGCCGCGACCTGCCGCGTGTCGTCGGCGGCGACGATGACCCCGACAACGACGATACGCTGTCCGGGCCGCAGCCCCAGCCCGGTGCCGCGCAAATATATCTCGTCGACCGGCAGCGCGCGCAGCACCGGCTCGACCTCGGGATTCAGCGCATGGGCAGCGATCCGTTCGGCGAGTTCGCCGGCGAGGTCGGTGTCGCCATCGATCGGATGATAGGGCGCCAGCGCCGCGACGTCGCTGAACAGGCGCGGCGCCACCTGCCCGGGTTCCAGCGGCTCGCCCGGCACCGGCAGCTTGAAACTATTGTCGAGGTCGAAGAGGAAGATATTGCCGTTGTCGGCATGAGCGGGATTGCCGCTATCGTGGAACAGCGCCAGCGGCTGCTGGTACAGCGTGCGCGCCGGCATCGCATTCCATTCGGCGCGTGCGGTGATCGGGGCGACGGTTTCGAACACCTGCGGCAATTCGCCCTTGCGCGTCGGCACCGACATCGCCTGCACCCCGACGGGGATCTCGACGGCGCGATAAGGATCGTCCGACGCCTCGACGGTGAAGGACAAGGCGACCGACGCCGCAACCCCGGGAGCAGGCTCGTAGCCGATCATCCGCGCCATTTCGACGAGCGAGCGGCGCTGCGTCGCGGTGCCGACATAGGCTTCGTTGGCGACGCGCTCGCTGTAGAAACTGAGTATGTCGAGCGTCGCCGCGAAGCCGTCGAACAGCGCGATTGTCGGATCGTCGGTCGCGCGCGTGCGTAAATCCGCCAGCGGCTGGAGAGCGGCCTTGCTGTCGGGGTCGATCACGGTCTGGCGCGGCAATTGCCACAACATACGATCGATGAATTCGGGATAGGTGCCGATGCGATAGGCGATCGAGGCGAGCCCCGGCCGGTTGTCGGGGCGCTTTTCGTCGCGGTCGGTCGCGCCGCAGATATTGGCGGGGGGCTTGTGCGCCATCAGCGTCCTCCCGCCATCAGAAAGGCGATGCGCCCGAAATCGGGAAAGGTCGGATCATTGTCGAGCCGCGCGACCTCGTTCGGCGCGATCGGAATTTCGGCGTCGTCGGCGAAATCGATGCCGGGCTGGTCGAGCCGCCCGAAGCGGCCCTTGACCGCCCCTGCCCCGTCGCGCGTGCCGATCCATTGCACCCCGGTCACCTGCATCGCGCGCGCAATGATCGGTGAGAGCAGGATATTGTCGCCGAAGCTGAAATTGTCGGGATGGAAGAAGCCGGGCCGGCCATCGCGCATCAGCCGCGCGGAGAAGATGTCGAGCAGGTCGCGCTCCACATCGCCGGCATAATGATCCGAGCAGACGCAGACGAAAAGCCTGATGTCGAGCGGCACGAAGCGCGGCGGCACGATTTCGAGGTCGTGACCCGCGAGGCGATAGCTGGCGAGATGATCGCGCAGCGCGCCTTCGAACGCCTCGTCGACCGCGCCGCCGCCGCGGCGGTCGATCGCGAGGAAGATGGTGTTCCAGCTGCCGGTCCAGCGCCGTTCGCCATAGGCGCGCTGGACTTGCGGATGTGTCTCGGCGGCGGCGACATAGTCGCCGGGGGTGACGGCGCGGCGTTGTTTGCGAAAGTGCTGCGGAGCGGCGACGCGGATCGCGGCGGCGGGTTCGCGGTCGCGGCCGCCGATACCCGCCAAGGGATTGCGAACGCCCGCGATTGCGCCGCCGTCGTCGGTCACGACATGCGCGATCGCGTTGATCCCGATGTTGCCGCGGCGGCCGCCGCCGTGGCGGATGCGCGCGGTCATCGCCGCGCCGTCGGTCGGGCGCCGCCCCGCCGAGCCGTCGCCGAAGCGCGCATAATGGGCGGCGTCGGTGGCCTCGATGACGAATTCGGGGGCGAAGGGATCGGAGGCGAGCAGGTCGGACACCGCGCGCCAGCTTTCGCCGTCGCCGGCAAGTTCGACCGCGGCGAGCGGCTGGCCGGCGGGCGCAAGCGCCACGCGCGCGGACTGGCCCCGCGCGGCCTCGCCATCGTAGCCGACGCCATGGACGATCGCGTCGGCGGCGAGGCGGTAGCGCAGCAGCGCGCCCGGGCCGTCGTCGGGCGCGAGCCCCGAGCGGTCGGGACCGCCGACCGCGATACCGTCCTCGCGCGCCTGGGCCGGGGTCAGCCCATAGTCGATCGTGCGGCCCTCGTCGGCGAGGATGATGTTGCCGTGCGCCAGCGCGCCATTGGGGGTGAGGTTGAGCGGGAAGGTCAGCGCGTCGTCGGCGAACCAGTCGATGCGGACCAGCGCCTTGGCCATCACCGGATCGACGACATCGACCGGGTCGGCGGACAGCCGCACGAGCTGGCGGTGCGCCGGATCGGGCGGGTCGGCCTCGCCGCCGCCGAACGGGATGCGTTCCTTGAACAGGATCAGGTCGCCGCGCGCGAGGCCGAGCGCTGCGCGGGTGCCGACGAGGAAGGCGGTGGTCGACCCGGCGGGCAGGCAGCAGGCGGCATCGCCCCAGTCGTGGAGCCGCATCGCGTTGCGCGCGACACGCAGCGAGCGCAGGTCCTGCAGCGTTTCGAAGACCAGCGCGCCGCCGCCGACCAGTTCCTCGAAAATCTCGGGATCGCGCGGCTGGACCGGCGCGAAGGTCGCGGGAAGATCGATCGGGCTGGTCAGCAGGCGGGTGCCGACGGGCAGGATCGGCGGCTGCCCCGCGGCGCGCGTGACATTCGACCGCGCGGTGACCATCACCGGCACCCGCGCATTGCAGCCTTCGGACGCGCTGTAGCCGAGCAGCCGGGCGTGGCGGAGGATCGACTGGCGCAGCCGGGCGCGACCAAAAAACGCCTCGGTCCCCACCGCGTCCTGGAACCAGCTCGTCTGGTCGGCGGCATAGGCCAGCGCCTCGACCAGCGTCACGCCGAGGTCGGCGGGGCTGCGTTCGGTCCAGCCCGGCAGGCTGACCGCCATGCGGTCGAGCATCAGCTGGCGGAAACTGTCATAATCCTTGGCGAGATAGTCGATCGGCGGGCCGAAGGCGCGCGGCGCGCCGGGCCCATCGGGCGCGGCGCAGTCGAAGGCCGAGGGGCATTCGGCCTTGAAGCTGAAATCGAGCGCGGCGAGCATCGGGTCGAGGAAGGGCGGCACCGTGTCATTGACCGCCCCGAGCCGCACCGACAGCCGATAGGGCGAATAATCGCCCGCGGCGTCGAGCGTCAGCGTCAGGCTGTGCGCCACCGGCCCCGCCGCGACATCGGTGACGCGGATGCCGGTGACGCGGGTGCCGCCGTCGATGCGAAAATTGTCGGCGTCGAGCAACGGCACCCCCGCCGCGAGAACGCCGTCGTCGCGCAGGAAGACGAGCGTCAGCAGCCGCTGGCGCAGCTCAGGAGTCGGCGCGTCGCGGTCGACGACCTCGAGATAGTCGATTCCGTTCAGCAGCACCCCGCCGCCGGTGTCGACATTCGCCTCGGCGACGCGCTGGCGGCGGCGCTCGGTGCCGCAATATTGGAAGGCGGCGGTCAAAACACCTGCTCCACGGTGACGACACGCTCTCGCGCCTCGTCGAGCGGACGGTAGCGGACGGTGATCGCGAGGCGGCTGTCCTCGGCGGCGGTTTCGACCCCGCGCACCTCGATCGCGCCCGACAGCCATTGTTGCAGCGCCGCCATCACCATATGCTGCGCCGCCGCCGCGAGTTCGGGCGCGTTTTCGGAGAAGACAAGGTCGTTGACCCCGGCGCCGAAATCGGGGCGGTTGACGCGCTCGCCGCGCCGCGTGAACAGCAACAGCTCGATCATCTCGCGGATATGCGCCTCATGCGCCGCGCCCGCGGTGCCACCATTGGCGTCGATGCGATAGGGAAAGCCGAAGTGGGTCATAGCGCGAGCACCTTGGTCTGGACGCTCGCCCACACGACCGGACCCTGCGGCGCCTGGGTCGCGGCGATGCCGAGGTCGCCGGGGTTCATCTTGAGCGCGGGCTTGCCCTCGACCATCACCTTGCTCGACGCGCCGAGCAGTTGCAGCGTGACGCAGGGTGACGGCGTCGGACCCGCGGGAAGCTGAAACGGGCAGCCCGCGACCATGCCCTTGTCGCCCATCACCAGCGGCGGCGCGCCAACGACCAGCACCTTCGACGCCGACGACAACAAGGTGCCGGGGATGGCGTGCGGGCATTGGGCGACCGAGGCCATGGTGACGAGCGGGATCGTCATGGCAATATCTTCAAATTGGCGCCGTTGATCGACACGCCGTCGATCGCGAGCTTCACCGTGCTGGCGCCGTGGGTGATGGTGAGGCCGGTGGGATCGGCCTCGATCTTGGCGGGCCCCATCGCGGTGGTGAGTTCGAGCGCCAGCGTCGGGGCGCCGGGGATGTCGAAGATTTCGAGGCTGAAATTCTCCCCCTTCCACGCCTTGGTCAGGAAACCGACCGGTCCCGGCGGCGCGGGGGTGTCGCCAAGGTCCCAGAAGCCGCCCGACCAGATCGGATAGTCGGGATTGCCGCCCTCGAACTCGACCCACACTTTCGCGCCCTTGGGCGGGATCGCGTAGAGGCCGACGCCGGGGCCGGCACCGGGCAGGCACGGCATCGCCCAGGCGAGCGTGCCGTCGCCGAGCACCCCCGGCACGCTGACCTGGATACGGCCGATGCCCTGCAGGTCGGCGGGGTTTTCGACCGTGCCGCGATATTTGCCGTAAAAGGTCGGGCAGGCGTCGGCGGGGTTCATGGCAGCACCATCGGCGCCATCGGCAGGCGGTCGCCACGGGTCAGCATGAACTGCTGCTCATAGCTGCCCGGCCTGATCAGGTGGCGGACCTCCGACACCTTGTAGAGCCCGCCATAGCTGAGCCCGGCGCCGCGCAGGAACACCAGGTCGCGTGCCTTGAGCGCGGCGTTGTAGCGCGTCGAATCGAGGGTGCCCGACACGGTGAAGGCCTTTTTCGCGCCTTCGTCGATCTTGGCCTGCGCTTGCCCCATCGCCTGGCCGATGTTGAGCCCGGTGGTGGTGATCGGCTCGCTGCGCGTCGAACCGAACCGCGCGACGGTTTCGGGGATTGCGCCGAGCGGCGGATTGCTGCCGACGAGCGCGATCACCGGCATTTCGACCCCGGTGATCCGGTCGAGCACCTTGGTCTCGACCGAGGTCAGCACGGTGTCGTCCTCCGACGTCGTGACGTCATAGGCGTCGGACCCCGGCCCCATGTCGACCGTCAGCGTGCGTTGCGGCACCCCCGGCTTGACCGGCGGCCCCCAATAGAGGGTGTTGATCCCCGGCACCGGGCCGGGGTCGATATAGGTTTCATAGCCATGGCGGCGCGCCATCTGGTGCAGATAGGCCCAGTCCGAACAGCTTTGCTGCGGCACCCGGTCGATCGGGATCGGCGGGTCGATGAATTTGGGCGGCAGCACCATCGGCAGCATGCCGAACTGCGGATAGGACACGGCGATCAGCGTCGCGATCATCGTTTCGTCCATCGCCGGATGCTCGGTCTGCTTGACCTCCTTGTCGAGTTCCATGCTGAGATCGCGGCCGAACAGCGTCAGCACCCCCGACCGCGAACCGTTGCCCGGCGTATATTCGCGCTTGGTCACCAGCCCGTCGAAGATCACATAGGGGATCACGTCGAAGATCATGGTGACGATGGCGCGGCAGCCGCGCTGGAGTTGCGGGTGCATGATCAGCGGCGATTCGAGGAAATCGGTCGGGCCGGTGCGCCCGGTGTTGATCGACAGCTTGAAGCCCGATTCGGTGGTGTCGGTCAGCTTAACCTCGAGGTCGGCGATCGCATTCATCACGTCGGCGGGCGCCGGCAGCGCGACCGGGCTGGGCCCGATCAACAGGTTGAGGCGGATGCCGAGGATGTTGCCGAGCAGGCTCATCCGGCGGCCCTTCCCGTCCCCGGCACGGGGATCAGCGTGATGTCGCCCGGCTGACCGGGCAGCGCCGCGGGATGGGTCACCCGGTTGGCGTCGGCGATCATCCACCAGGCGGTCGGGCTGGCGAGGTTGCGCCAGGCGAGCAGGTCGATGCGGTCGCCGTCGACGGCGCGGTGGCGCGTCGCGATCAGCGTGTCAGCGGGGTCGGGCAGGATGCGCGGCAGCACGTAACGCACCGTCACCCCGTCGCCGCGGTCGGCGGTGAGCACCGGCTGATGGGCATAACGGCTGGTGAGCGTGAACATGCGGTGCGGCCTTTCAGAACAGTTTCACATCGCCGCCGAGCATCGCGCCGACATTGTCGACGCTGGCGACGGTCGCGAGCACCTCCTTGACCACCTGGTGCGCCATGAACGCCCAGAAGCCGGGGTGGGTGACCGCGAGATCATTGTAGGTGAGCACCTTCATCGACACGGCGACGTCGGCGCGGATCGGATTGAGGTCGGGATCGTGCATCGTCTCGGTGATCGACAGGCTTTCGATCTTCACCGGCACGACGCGTTTCCAGCCGTAGATGAACAGGGTGAGCGGGGCGACCGGCGGGATCACCTCCATCGTGCCGACCTGCAGCAATATCTGGTTGGCGGCGACGAGCAGCGACTTGGGATAGACCAGCATTTCCATCGCCGCGAGATAGCCGGTGATTCCGGCGCCGAGCGGCCCGGCGTCGCCGCGTTCCATCTGGTCGATCAGGTCGAGGCTGAGGTTGGCGCTGATCGTTTCGGTCGGCGGCCCGGCGAGCCGCAATGCCTCGGCCCGCCCGCCCCCGGCCTCCGAATATTGCGGCGTCAGGCTGCGTGAAATCTGTTCGGGATTATATTGGAAGATCGCGACCGAGGCGAGCGGGTTGAACAGGTCGAGCCCGACGATGGCGCCTTTGATCGTTTTGGGGGAGCCGGGGAAGTTGGTCATTTCCCGCTCCCCCGGATCGGGAAGGCCGCGCTGTGCTTGGGCCCGCGATTGGGGCTCCAGTTATAGGGATCCTGACCCGGCAAGGTGATGACGAACGTGCCTTCGCTCTTTTTCAGTTCGGCATCGTCGGGGAAGTAGAAATAGGCGAGCTTGCCGCCGCCTTCGGCGGGGCCGAGGTTGACGACGCGGATCGTACAGGGCTGGTCGCGGATGATGCGGTCGCCGAGGTTGATCGTGATGCGGACCTTCACATTTTCATTGTTGTAGGCGCGCTGCCAGTTGATCCCCGATTCGATGAAGCCCGAACCGACCTTGGGATCGCCGGTGACGACGGTGCCGCCCTTGACCGAGCTGGTGCCCGCGGGCGGCGACGCGCCGCCCTTGCTCTCGGCCTCGCCGCCGCCGCCCGCGATGCCGGGGGTGCCGGTCGATCCGCTTTGCCCGCTGTCCTTGGCCGGCGTCTCGCCGCCCTGCTCTTCGCCCTTGCTACCGCCGCCATCGGCGGCATCGCCCTCCTGTGCCGCCGGTCCGCCGCCGTCGCCGCTGCCGCCGCCTTCGCCTTCACCGTCGGACTCGTCGCCGGCGCCCGTCTTGCACTGATAGTCCTTCAGCTCGACGTCCTCGGCCACCATCTTGTCGATGTCGCACAGCATCGGCTGGATCGGCGCGGGCAAGATCTCCTTGAGTTTTGCCAGGATCTTCTGCGCCAGCACGGTCGGCAGCTTGCGCACCGTGTCGACCGCGAGGATCGCCTTGGCCATGACCTGGCGCGCGGGGCAGCTCTTCATCATCCGCTGGACGAGCCAGTCGAGCGGCGAGTAGCCGAATTTCGACGCGACATAGTCGGCCAGCGACAGGATGCAGGTCACTATCGCGCCGACCCCCGCAGCCCCAAGCCCGGCAAGGCAGAATCCAAGGCGGACGACCTTGATCGCCTCGACCACCGCGCCGGTGATGCTGGCGATCATCTTGGCACCGCTGACGATCTCGTCGAGTTCGTCCTTGAACGGCTTGATGATCGCGCCGAACTCGGTCTCGATCGTCGCGAAGATATCGTCCTTGATCTGGGTGATGAATTTTTCGGCTTCGGCGGCCTGGGCCAGAAGATCCTCGAGCCCGCCTTCGACCTTGGACTTGATGAAATTGACGAAGCCGCTTTCGATGCATTTGACGACGGCGGAGGTCGTCTTGGCGATCACGATCTTGCCGATCGTCATGAAGACCGCCTTGGCGACCCGCATCGCGGCCTGCGCCGCGGGCGAGCTGTTCGACGTCTTGAACGGCGCGCCCTTGAAGGTCGCGTGGAACTTCGCCTTGACCTTTTCATAGGCCTGCGCCGCCTTGATGAACACGCCGCCGAGCGTCTTGCGCAGGATGCCGAAGATCCGCGCGACGTCGCCTACCGGGGTTTCCCCGGCCCAGAACATCATCTTTTCGAGCAGGTCGCGGCCCGCGACCATGGCGTCCGAATCCTTGGGTTTGGGACGTTCGACGCCGAGCGACTTTTTCATCCAGTCGATCGATTCGATCGCGCGACCCTGGAAGCGGATCTTTTCGCGGACGTCCTTTTTGAAATCCTTGTCGAGTTGGGTCTTGAGGCTGACGCCCTTGCCGCTCCCCGCCGTGCCGCGGCGCAGATTGTTCCAGTTTTCGAGGTTGAAATGGTCGGTCTTGGGGACCGGAGTCTTGCGCTGGACGCGAACGGGCGCGGCCGAGCGGGCGAGCGGGCGGCGATGGGCCTTGGGCAGCGGGCGCTTGCACGCAGCCTTGCGGCTCGACGGCGGGGCGGTCAGGCAGCCGATGATCTTGTCGATCTTGGCCTTGGCCGATTTCACGCCATGCTTCTTCGCCTCGGGCGTCTTCATCGCGGCGGCGAGGCTGGCGGGTTCGGGGGCGAGGAAATAGGTCCAGATGCCGCTGTTGATCGGGTCCTTGGCGATCGACCAGCGGCCCTTGATTCCCGGCGGCGAAAAATCGTTGAGCGGCCCCATGTGCAGCCGGATATTGTTGACCGGCCAGTCGCCGCCCGTCTGGTTCGGATCCCATTTGCCCGGGATGTTCGGCATCAGCGTCTGCGGCATCAATTTCGGATTGCCAAACTGGTAGATGCTGGCGCCGCCAGCCGCGCGCGCCTTGTCGCGCACCAGCGTCATGCCGTCGAAATAGCTGTTGATCTGTTCGACGCCCTTGGCGCGCGCCGATTCATTGTGACCGGGCTTCATGTCGGCAAGCTGGATGCCCGAGATGCTGCCGACCGGCGCGCCGGCGGCCAGCGTCGGCGCCCGCCCGCTGCCCGTCGAGGCCCCCGCGACCGCCGCTCCCTTCGCGGCGAAGGCGCAGCTCGACGTTGTGGTGGCATCGAAGACTTTCAGGCCCGCCGCCGCTTTCGGTGCGGTCGGCGGTTCGGTCTTGCCGCAATCGAGTTCGACGCCGGGGACGGTGCCCTGATCGGAGCGATAGAGGTCGGCAAAGCCGCAGAGTCCGCAACCCGCGCCATCGGCCTTAGCGTTGGGCATCATGACCTCGGTCAGGATATTCGAGCCGCTGTTGGCCTTGGCGAGCGCGGTGACCGCGGCATGATGCTTGCCGGTGTTGGTCATCAGCGCCGACACCGGCTCTGCCGCGCCGGGCAGCGTGAATTCGGCGGGGAGCCAGAAGGGCACGCTGGCGCGGCGGACGCGCGGGTGCGCGGCGCTGGCGGGACGGCGGGCCACGCCCGGTCCGACCGGCCCCGGCGCGGTCTGTTGCATCACATGCGCGAGTTCATGCGCCATCGTGAAGCTGGGCGCGGCGCTTTCGCCGGCGCCGAGCCAGACATGGTTCTTGTAGGTGAAGGCACGCGCCGAGATGCTGGCGTTTTTCGCCGACGCGTCGCCGCCGCTGTGGACACGCACGTCGCCGAGGTCGCGGCCCATGCGGCTTTCGAAAAAGCTCCGCGTCGCGGCGGGCAGTTCGCTGCCGCCGCTGGTCAATTGGGTATCCGACGCCGCGATGGTTTCGTCGCCGCCGTCGCGGCGGGCCCGGACCTTGCCCGCCTTTTCCTCCTCGGGATCGGCGAAGCGGCGGGCGCGGGGTTCTTCGGACGAGGAGGAACAGGCGCCGCACGCCCGCTGCACCGCGCCGCCGGTCGTCGAGGCGTCGACCGGCGCGGCATCGGGATCGCGCATTGCCATCACCTGCGCGGCGATGCCGTCGGCTTCCTGTTCGTAGCGGTCGCCGACGGGGCCGACTTCGAGCCGCGGCTGGACGCCGCTTTCCTGCTCTTCGCTGTCGCAGGCGGCGCATTTGCGCTGGACCGAGGCGGCGCTCGCCGCCGCATTGGCGCGGCGCTGAAGACCGGGTTCCTTGTCCTCGGTCTCGCAAGCGTCGCACTCGCGCTGCACCGCGGGGATGGCGGCGAGCGAGGCGATCGGCGGGGCGGCGTAGCGGGCTTGCGGCGCCGCGGCGCGCATCACCGGAGGGGCCGCTTTCGGCGCAGAATGGGCCTTCGCGGCGACGGCGTGGGCGGTGCTCATCGCCCTGCCCCCGCCAATTGGCCGCCGATCGCGCGTCCCGCCGCATGGCCGAGCGCGGCAGGACCGTGCACCGGCGCGATGGTCAGCGACAGGCGCGAACGGTCGCCGGTCAGCGTCGCCAGATCGGCGCCGGCGAGCCGCGCCTCGACCGCCGCGACGAGCGCGCGGCGCACCGCTGCGGCATCGCCGGGCGCGACGCCGACCAGCGTCAGCCGGTCGATCGTCAGGCGGATGCGCTGCGGCGCGGTCACAACAGCCACCCCTTGAGCTCGGCGCTGGTCAGCGAGCGACCGCTCTTTTCATATTCGAGCCGCGCGGCGGACAGGATATGCGCCATGCCGACATCGTGGCCGCGATCGGCGGCGGCGAAGGCGGCGCCCATCGCGACGTTGCGGATCGAGCCCCCCGACAGGTTGAGCTGCGACAGCCGGTCGAAATCGAGCGCGGCGCGCGGGGTCGATTGGGGAAAGATACGCTGCCAGATTTCGGCGCGCTCGGTCTGCCCCGGAAAATCGAAATCGATGATGAAACGCAGGCGGCGCAGGAAGGCGCTGTCGATGTTCGAGCGGAAGTTCGTCGTCAGGATCGACAGCCCGCGATATTCCTCGATCCGCTGGAGCAGATAGCTGACCTCGATATTGGCGTGACGGTCGCGGCTTTCATTGATCTCGCCGCGCTTGCCGAACAGCGCGTCGGCCTCGTCGAACTGGAGGATCGCGGCCCCCTCCTCGGCGGCGTCGAACAGGCGGCGGAGGTTCTTCTCGGTCTCGCCGATCCATTTCGACATCATCGACGACAGGTCGATACGATAGACGTCGAGCCCGAGTTCGGCGCCGAGGATTTCGCCCGCGAGCGTCTTGCCGGCGCCCGACGGCCCGGAGAAGAGCACGCTGATGCCCAGCCCGCGCCCGGCGCTGCGTTTGGCGAAGCCCCAGCTTTCGTAAACGGTCGGGCGGTTGCGGACCTGCGCGATGATCGCCTTCAGCACGTCCTTTTGCGCCGGCGGCAGGACGAGGTCGTTCCACTTCGCCTCGCTGTCGATGCGGCGCGCGAGGTCCTCCATGCGCGGGCGCGCGAACCGCCGCGCGGCATCCCAGGCGATATCCTCGATCTTGGGCGCGCCCTTCTTCGGCTTCGCCGCCGGGTTCGGCGCGAGCACCGCGAGTTCGGCGGCGACGCTCTCGGCGAGTTCGGGCGACACCGGGAAATGGCCCGCCAGCCGCTCGATGGTCCCGTTGAGCTTCTTCGCATAGGGACCAAGCCGGTCGCGCCACAGCGGCACTTGTTCCTGCGCGGTGAGCCGCGGCATGTCGAGCCGCACGGTCGGCGCCTGACCCAAGGCCAGCGCATCGGGCGAACCGACAATCAGCGGCTGCTGGACCAGCGAGGCGAAGAGCGCGAGCGATGCGGGGTCGCTCAGCCGGTCGGCATCGACGAACAGCGCGCCGCCGGTCAGCGTCAGGTCGCGGCGCCACAATTGCGCGAGCCGCGCGATATCGGCGGGCGCGCCGGGCAGGACCGCGGCGCCGATGGCGTAGAGCGGCCGCTTCGCCGCCTTGAGCGCCGCGGCGGCGGCCTGTTCCTTGCCGAGCGGGTCGGCGCCGCAGAGTTGCAGCGTCATGTCGGGTTCGCCGACGATGCGCAGCGCGACGGCATCGGCGAGGCGCTGGCGCGATGGCGACAGGGTTGCGGGCGGATCGACGCGGCGCGCCTGCAGCGCCAGTTCCTCGGTCAGCGACGGCGCGTCGACGAGCGCGAGCAGCAGCGCCTCGGCCAGCGAAAAGGGTGTCGCCCCCAGCCCTTCGCGGCTGTCGATGCGAATGAGGCCGAAACCGCGCAGCGGTGCATCGGCGCCGAGCGCCGACCAGTTCGCGCCGGGCAGTTTGACCAGCGCCAGCCCAAGCGACGGCACGGTGCGGCCCGGATCGCCGTGCAGCGCCGCGATCTTGTCGCCCGCGACCGGATCGAGCGCGGCCCAGGCCCCGAGCAGCAACAGGTTGCGCCCGAAGGCGTCGAGTCCGAAGCGTTCGGCGATGACATCGGCGCGGGTGCGCGGCGCCGCCGCCTTGCCGCCGTCGAGCCAGCCTGCCACTGCGGCAAAGGCATCGGCGAGCGGCCGCAATTTCGCCGTTCCCGTCATGACAGGTCGACCAGCGGGCCGATGATGCGGCCGAAGTTGGGTTGCTGGGGATCGGTGCCGACCTCGGGCTGCGAGGCGAAACCGTCGACATCGACGCGGGCGAGATAATCCCCGGCGACGAGGTCGGTGAAGGCGAAGTCTAGCTGGCTCGCGGGGAAGGCCGCGGGCGCGACCACCTCGATCGCGGCGTTGCCGAGCTGGCCGGGGCCGAAGGCGTTGAGCAGCAGGGTCGCCGACTGGCCGGCGCGCAGCGGCGGATCGATGTTGACGGTAACGGTCCCCGAGCGCAGTCCGGCGGCGCTGCCCGGCCCGGTCGCCGCGGCGACCTGGGTCATCACCGGCAGGATCGCGAAGGCAACGACGTTCGACCCGCGCCGCAGCCGTTCGGGCATCGCGGGATCGACCGGCGCGGCGACCACCTCAAGCTGATGCGCGCCCGCCCTGGGCACCACGCCGCCGAACAATGCGGCGTCGAGCGGCAGCGCGAGCGCGTCGCCCGAGATCCCATCCTCATCGAGCGCCAACGGCTGGCCGTCGATGCGCAGGCTGTTGCCAAAGCGCGCGATGCCGGTGCCGGTGAGGTGCAGCGTGCCGCCCCATGGCGCGGGGCCGGTCTGGCCCTCCGATGGCCCGATGCTGCGGATCTGCAGCGGCCCCATCGGCGCCGCGAAGATTTCGGGGGTCGCGACCGGGGTCGGCGGACCCGGATCGTCCTGCGTCTCGATCGCGACGTTGCGCACGACATAGGTCGCCGACAGCGCATAGGGCACCTGGAAGAAGACCGACCACAGCTTCGACCAGTCCTCGAGCGAGGGCTGTTCGGGTTCGAGGCCGATCGCCCGCCCCTCGGCGGCGAGATCGGCGGCGGCCAATATCGTCTGGTTCGCGGCATCGGCGCTCGCCGCCTCCATCGCGGCGACCGACAGGCCCGGCGCATGCTCCAGCGCGAGCGCGGCGGCGCCGTACAGCCGTTCGGGCTCGAACTTGGCGGCATCGCCATAGAAGCTGAGCACATAATGAAGGTCGAGATGGACGCGGGCGCGCGCGCGCTGATTGCCGCCGCCGTCGCGCGACGGGAAATGGTCGTTGCGATGCTGGGTGTTGGGCAGGACACGGAAGAGGAAGAGGTTGATCAGCGGGCTGCCGTCCTCGGCGAGCTTCGCGGTCGGCGCCCCGACGCGCACATCGGCCTGCCCGACCGCCTGGTTCGCCGCATCCTGCAGCACATGTTCGAGCGTCGCGGTGACCACGGCGAGGGCGCGAAAATTGCTCATCGCCCCCTCCCCTGCGCGAGGAAGGCGTCGAGCGAGGTCGATGTCGGTGCGGGCGGCGCGGCGGGCGCGGCGGCAAGCGGCGCAGCGCGAACCTCGACGCTGCCGATATGGATTTCGACCACCGGCGGTGCGGCGGCGGGCGCCGGCGGCGCGGCGTGCTGGAAAGCGGGGGTAGCCGGGGCGCGCTCGGCGGGGCGGCTCGCCTCGATCGGGACGATGCTTGTCGCGAGGTCGCTCGCGGCGGGGAGTTCCGGCGCCGCGAAGGGAGGCGGCCCCGGTTCGATGGCGCGTGCCGGTGCGGCGACCGGCACCGGCGGGACCGGGGCCACGATCGATGGAGCGTCCGCCGCATCGACGCGGGCGGACTCCGCGGCTTCGGCGACGATGCGCGGCGAAGCGGATTGCGGTGCGGGGGGCGTTGCCGCCGTGCTGGCGATACGCACCGCGACGAGCGGGCTTGCCCGCTCGCCGGGCAATGGAGCGGTTTCGACCGGGGGGACGGCCCCGACCGCGACCGGGCGCGGCGCATCGGCGGGCGCGGGCGACGGGCCGGATGCATGAGGTGCGAGCGCGGCGCGGCGCTGCACCGCTGCCGCAGGGGCCGGCGTGGTGATCGGCGCCGCCGGAATGGCAGCTGGCGACGCGGCGGCGGGCATCGATGCGGGCGTCAGCGGCACGGATTCGGCGGCCATCGCTGCGGGAGGGACAGACGCGGGCGCGGGCGCGGCCCTGGGTGCGATCGACTGGATGCCTGCGGGGGATGGCGGCGGCGGCGGCACCGGCGCCCCATGTGGCGCGGGCGCGGGTTGCGGCACGCCCAACTCCTCGGGCAGCGGTTCGAAACGCGTCGGGATGCGCGGCGCCGCGACGGGCATTTCGCCAGTGGCGCGCGCCGCCATGCGGGCGAGCAGGCCGGTCATGCGCGCACCCGCGACAGGTAAAAGCTGCGCCGCGACGCGGTCAGCGCCAGGATGTCGCGTTCGGACCAGTGAAAGGCGTGCGCGAGGTCGGCGACGTCGTCGAGCAATCGCGGCACCCGCAGCAGCAGTTCGTCCCAGAAAAAGGCGGCGATATCGAAGGCCAGCGCCTGTTCGCCGCCGCACGCCGGGCAGGCGACCGCGATGTCGAGTTCGGTATCGGGGTCGAGATTGGCAAGAATGGCGTCGAGGCGGTCGTCGTCGATCTTGTCGCCATCGGGTGCGACGCGGCTGCGCAGGATTTGCCGCGCCGCCTCGGCATTGCCCCCCTGCTCGCATGCCGCGAGGTCGCCGGCGCTGATCGCGCGGACCGCGACATCATCGACCGTCGCGACAAGGGCGCCCGCGTCCGCCGCGGCGTCGCGCCCGAGATCGGCGGCGGTGAGCGCGAACTCCATCGTCTCAGCGCAATGGGTGCAGGCCTGCGCGACCTCCATCCGCGGCCCGAACTGCGCGGCGCGCAGGGCGAACAGCGCCCGGTCGCGCCCCCCGACGGGCAGCGCTTCGGCCGCATCGCGGGGCCAGCCTCCGGCGGCGAGCAACAACAGCCCGCGGCCGGCGGGTCCCAGCGACGCGCCGCTTTCGCTGATCTCGATCAGCTCCAGGGCGGTGAACCGGCGCATCGGTTACAACGTCGGTTCGGTGAAGCTCGGCTCGGCGGGCTCGGCGACGTCATAGTCGCGTTCCCAGCCCTCATTCTCCAGCTTGAGCGTCTGGATCGCGACCGCGCTCGCCGAGGCGTCAAGGTCGGGGAAAGCCACGAATTCCGACGGCCAGCAGCGGAACAGCCGGTAGGCGAGCGCGAGTTGCCCCGCCTCGTTGTAGATTTCGAGGACGAGGTCCTTGCGGAAATCCTTGAGCGAGACCTCGGCGCCGAGACCCGAGCCGAAGTTCCACACCTTGTTCGCCCATTGCTCGAACGTCGTGTCGTGGGTGACCCCGCGTTCGAGCGTCACCGCTTCATATTCGGTCTGCCCCGGCGACTTGCGCGAGGTCGACGGGTCGCCGCCTTCGCGGAACTTGACGACTTCGGTGCTGCGCTTGAGCGCGCTCATCTTGCTGAGGCCCGCAAGATAAGCGCCGTCGGGCAGGCGCAGGCGGAACTTGTAGGTCTTGTAAGGGTCGCGCCGCTCGGCGTTGACGCTGAAAGGTGGTGCCATGATCGCTCTCCCCTATGGGTCAGGCCGCGTTGCGGATCTGCTGGATGGAAATGACGACGAATTCGGCCGGCAGCAGCGGCGCGAAGCCGACGACGATGTTGACGATGCCCTGGTTGCGATCGTCCTGCGTCGTCGTGCTGCCGTCGCATTTGACGAAATAGGCGTCGCGCGGGCTGGTGCCCTGGAACGCGCCCTGCTTGAACAGGCGCTGCATGAAGGTGCCGACCGACAGACGGATCTGCGCCCAGAGCGGTTCGTCGTTGCCCTCGAACACCACCCATTGGGTGCCGCGATACAGGCTTTCCTCGATGAACAAAGCGAGGCGGCGGACCGCGAGATATTTATAGTCGTCGGAGAGCTGGTCGGACCCGCGTAGCGTGCGTGCGCCCCACACCGTCAGCCCGGTGCCGGGAAAGCTGCGCAGGCAATTGACCCCGATCGGGTTGAGCAGGCCGTTCTCTTCGTCGGTCAGCTTGACCGACAGCCCCTCGACCCCCGCCAGCGTCGCCGACATGCCGGCGGGCGATTTCCAGACGCCGCGGTTGGTATCCGTGCGGGCGATGATTCCCGCCACCGCGCCGCACGGGACGAAGCTGTCGATCTGGCCGCCGCGCTTGGGATCGCGGCGCAGGATCCGCGGAAAATAGAGCGCGGCATTGTCGGCGAAGGAGAGCGAGAGCACCGAGGTCGCGCCGTCGAGTTGCTTCGTCTTGACCAGCCCTGCCGCCTCGTCGGGTTTGTCGTCCCAGTCGGCGGGCGGATCGACGATGAGGACCGCGCGCTCTTCCTTGCAGAATTGCGCCGCTTTCTCGTTCACCGTGCGCGGCAAGGTGCCGTCGCGCTCGTCGGGCGGGATGCAGAGCAGGTTGAAGATGTCGGCTTTCTTCAGCGCATAGATGCCGGTCTTGGTCGCAGCGTCGCCGATATAGTCGGTATCGAGCAACGCCGCGCCGTCGTTGCCGTCGGCGCCGGCGCCGGTCGCATTGTTCGACGGCCGGTTGCCGAGCTTCGGGGTGCCGTCGATGTTGAGCTGGCACTGGACGAGGCTCGATTCGGCGGCGAGCACGCGGTCGAAACGGCGCGCGCCGCCGGTGGCCTTGACGGTGAGGTTGCGGAAGATTTCGACCGCGCCGGTCGTCTTGTCCTCGATGCGGATGTCGAACAGGTCGGCGACGTCGAGGCCATATTTGACGGCGGCGGCCGCCGCACCGACCGGGTCGGCGATGTCGGGGTGGGTCGCGGTGCCCGCCAGCGCATTGCCCCAGCTTCCCGGGCTTGCGGCGCGCAGCGCCAGCGCGCCGATTTCGAGCAATGCGATGCCGTCGTCATCGGGGGCGTTGGGCTTGAACAGGCGGACGATCTCGGCCTGTCCGCCGCCGTTTCCGTAGAAATCGTCGACGGCATAAGACATCGGCCCGCTCGCCCACAGGCCGCCGAAGCGGCGGGTGAAGTCGCCATAGTTGAAACAGGTCAGCGGCTGGTTCACCGGACCGCGCAGCGCGCGCCCGACAAAGGCCGCGATCGAGGTCGCGACGCCGCTGACGGTGCGCACTCCCGATGGCAATTCCTGGATATAGACACCGGGATAGGTCACGGACACGGGCATGGCAGCACTCCCTTTTCGCCAGTCGGATGGCGGCCCCTCACGGGACCGAACTAGTCAGTCGAGCTTGAAGCCCATCAGGATGGTGATCTCGGCGGCGTCGGTCGCCGAACTGTTGCGGAGGCTGAGCGTCTGGAGATCGCCCGCGAACAGCGCGATCGCCTCGCCATAAAGGATCAGCGGGCCGGTGAGTTTGGTGCGCGTCGCGCTGTCGGCCTTCACATCGACCGAGCCGTCGTTGAGCGACGAGGTCATGATGAAGAAGGCGAGTTTTTCGATATCGTCGATCTGCAGCGCGAGATCGCGGTCGGCGGGCATCGCCTTGACGAGGGTCACCGCAGCGCTGGTGATCGCGTCGATCTCGGCGCTGCCGCTGTTGTTGACGCCGGCACCGGAGGGCGCGCCCCCGCTGAACGACCATGAGAATTTCTGGGACATAACTGCACAACCTCCCTTTGCCGAAACGCAAGCGACGAAGTTTGTGCGACCAAAGCTTTTTTGATTGAGCCTCAGGCTACCATGGGTCGGCCCGGACTCTATTGGACGAATACGCCAAGAGCGATGAACCGTTCGCGTGGAGCGACGGTTCGGCAAATAAGGCGCGTCATCAGTATTTTGGGCAGTCAGGCAATCATATGTCGACCCGGGGACACTGTGCCCCGGATCTTAAACAAAGCTGACCGCATATAGTTAACCGAAGATGTTCTATGCTTTGGCGGGACTCGCGATCCAGCGGTCGACCTGCGCCTCGAGGACCGGCAACGGCACCGACCCGCGGCCCAGCACGATCTCGTGGAACAGCTTCTGATCATAGCGGTCGCCGAGCGCCGCCTTCGCCTTTTCGCGCAGCGCGAGGATGCGCTGCATGCCGACCTTGTACGAGGTCGCCTGCCCCGGCATCACGAAATAGCGGCGGATTTCGGAGCGGATCTTGGCCGTAGGCTGCGGCGAATTGGCGCTGTAATAAGTGAATGCCTGTTCCTCGCTCCACCCCTTGGCATGGATGCCGGTGTCGACCACCAGGCGGATCGCGCGCCAGATCTCGCGCCCCAGCCGCCCGAAATCGCTGTAGGGATCGGTGTAGAAGCCCATCTCCTTCGCCAGCCGCTCCACGTAAAGGGCCCAGCCCTCGCCATAGGCGCCGTAGAAATAATTGTTCCGGAACTGCGGCGTGCCGGTCATTTCCTGCGCAAGCGCGATCTGCATATGATGACCGGGCAGGCCTTCATGATAGGTCGTGCCCTCGATCTCGTAGATCGGGGTCGCGCGCGTGTCGGCGAGGTGGACATAATAGATGCCCGGGCGCGAGCCATCGAGCGCGGCGGGCGAATAATGCGCCGCCCCGCCCGGCTCCTCGCGAAACGCCTCGACGCGCTTGACGATCAGGTCGGCCTTGGGCAGCCGCCCGAACTGTTCGGGCAGCCGCGCGCGCATGCCGTCGAGATAGTCGCCCGCCAGCTTGAGATAGGCGGCGCGGCCGGCATCGTCGTTGGCGACGTAGAAACGGTCGTCGCTGCGCAGGAAGACAAAGAAGTCCTCGAGCTTGCCCTCATAGCCGATCTTCGCCTTCAGCGCCTCCATCTCGGCGCGGATGCGCGCAACTTCGGCGAGACCGAGGTCGTGGATTTCGTCGGCGGTCATGCCGGTCGTGGTCTGGAGCCGCAGCATCGCATCATAAAAGGCCGCGCCATCGGGCAGCGCCCCTGCGCCGCGCGGTTCGGCGCCGGCCTTCGCGCGGTCTTCGGCAAGCCAGCCGGCGATGCGGTCATAGGCGGGCTTGAGCGAGCCGGTCATCGCCTGGGCGATGCGCGCGGTGAAGGCGTCGGCAGCGGCCGCGTCGATCTTCCCGGCGGTGACAAGGCCCGCCGCCTTTTCTTTGGCATCGGCAAACAGCGCAGCGTCTTCGCCCTTTCCGAATGGCGCGCCGGTGGTGAGCCGCCCGATCAGTTCGATCGACTGGTCATAGGCGAAGCCGGGCATGCGAATGCCCTTGACCGCCGCCGCCTGCGCGCGGCCGAGGTAGATGTCGAGCGTCGGGCCGAGCGCGGTGACGCGCGCCACATAGGCCTCCATGTCCGCAGGCGTGTCGACCCGGTGCTGGTTGATCAGGAAATTGGGCAGGCCGGTGTGCGGCCCGTTGCGGTCGAAGATATAGCCATGGTCGCGCCATTTGGTCGACGCCTCGGCGCGTTCGAGTTCGAGCGCCCACATGTCATAGGACACGCGCGCATCCTCGCCGAGCTGCGCGCGGTCGAACTGCTTCTTCATCGCGGCGACGCTGCCGCGTCGCCATGCGAGCCGTGCCGCCGCCGCCGCGTCGCTGGGGTCGGTGAAGCGGTCCTGCTGTTCCTTGCGGCCGAGTTGGGTCAACTGCTCGGGATCGAGCGCGATTTCGGCCTCGAACGCCGCATCGAGGAAGGCAGTGAGCGCCGCGTCGGCGCTGCCAGCGGGCGTCGCCGCGCGCACCGTCGGGGCGGCGAGGATGCTGGCGCCGATGGCCAGCGAGAATTCGCGTCGGGAAAGCTGCATGGGACCCCTTTCGTTTGAAAGGGCTATAGGGGGGATGGCGGGAGAGGCAAAGTGCGGGTTCGAAGTGGGAAACGGCGATTGCCGCTCCTCCCTGTCGCGCAGCGATGGGGAGGTGGCAGCGCGAAGCGCTGACGGAGGGGCTATCACGCGATCGTTGCGGCCCCTCCACCACGCCCTCCGGGCGCGGTCCCCCTCCCCGTGGCTTCGCCACAGGGAGGATTTATATCGCGCTCCCTCCCGCTATCGCCGTCCCACCCTCACGCCTTGAAATGCCGGATACTCTCCAGATCCGCCCGCCCCAGCGGTTCAGTGAGCCACAGCCCGCCGCGGCCGCCGCGCGACCAGCGGACGATCGCCTGACGGCGGATATCGCCGGGCAGCACGAGTTCGAGCGCCTTGCCCACCTCCATCGGGACATCGTGCAGGAAACCGGCGCCGCTTTGCGACAGGTCGGCGAGTTCGATGTCGCTGACCGCGCCGTCGGTTATCAGTTGCGCGCGGGTGTGCACCGGCAGGCGCGGGGCGCGATAGTCGCCCGACTGCTGTTCGGCGGCGAGTTGCCGGAGCACTTCGCTGCCGTCGACCGCCGCGTCGAAGGCGACGCCGCAGCGCCCCTCTTCGCACCAGGCGACGCGGCCCTGGATGACGATGGTTTCGGACAGCGCGATTTCGAGCCGTTCGCCGACCGACACCGGCACCTCGACCGCGAGCATCATGCCGCCGTCGGACATGTTGCGCACGCGCCACAGCCCGGCCGCCGTCGCGGGTGACCTTCGCGATGCGCCACACGGTCCGGAACCGGTCGCCGCCACGGCGATCGGCGTCGGTGTCGCCATCTTGATCTTCCCCGGGGGCAGAGAAGCGGGGTTCGTTCATGCCTTCCTCCTGATTCCAACAGCGCCCAGAAGAGACATTCAAGCTGCTAAAATTCATTCACTTAGCTTATTACCCCACCCTTCCCCGCCGACGCGGCCGCTCCTCAACCCGGCTGGTCCACCGGTCATCGTTAAGGACAACGAAACGCGCCCATCGGGGCTTGGCCATAGAATGCCCTTAGATTATGAATAATTTCCAACGATCGCGCGTTAATTATCGCCAATATTGAAGCATCGGCGCCGAAACGGCGGATCGGGGCCCAATCGGGCGAAGTCCGAACCGTCAGAACCAAAGATACGGTTCGCACGAAACGATTATGGTGCCCCTGGCCGGACTCGAACCAGCACTCCTTGCGGAACTCGATTTTGAGTCGAGCGCGTCTACCAATTTCACCACAGGGGCCCGTGGACGCGGAGCCGTTGCCACAAAAGGACCGTCCGCGTCCAGCGCGAAAGATGACAAGCGGACGGTTGCGCGCTCGAATGCTGCCGATAAGGTGCCACGATGACCGACAAGCCCCCGCCCGCCCGCGCGTCCTCCGCCAAACCCCGCGCCAGGACCGAAGCGGCGGCGCCTTTCAGTCCCGGCCGGATCGCCGGCGCGGCGCTGATCGTCCTCGCGCTGATCGCGGTCGCGTGGCTGCTGATCAGCCTGACGCGATTCTTCATGCTCGTCTTTGCGGCGGTCGTGCTCGGCGCGACCTTCGATGCGATCGCGGGCTGGATCGTCCGCCGCACCGGGATGAAGCGCGGCTTCGCGCTCGCGCTGTCGGTCGCGGGGATCGTCGCGATCTTTGCCGGGGCTTTCATGCTGTTCGGATCGCAGCTCGCCCGCGAGGTCGACACGATCCGCGAACAGATTCCGCAGGCCCTGCGCGGCGTAGAGGCGTTTCTCGACCGCTATGGCCTGGGGCAGCGGGTGCGCGAGCTGGCCGCGGTCGGCAGCGAGGACATCTCGCGCCTCGCCTCGCAGGCCGGGGGCTATGCGCTGGCGGCGGGGAGCGGCATCGCCGATTTCGTGCTGGTGCTCGTCGCGGCGATCTTTCTCGCCGGCGATCCCGCGACCTATCGCCGCGGGCTGTTGCTGCTGATGCCCGCCAGCGCCGAGGAGACCGCATCGCTCGCGCTCAGCGACGCCGCGCGCGGACTGAAAGGCTGGATGGTCGGGCAGGCGGTGTCGTCGCTGGTCGTCGCCGCACTGACCTGGGCCGGGCTGGCGCTGCTCGGTGTGCCGGCGGCGGGCGGGCTCGGGCTGATCGCCGGGCTGCTCGACGTCATCCCGATGGTCGGGCCGATCATCGCGGGCATTCCCGCGGTGCTGCTGGCGTTCACCGTGTCGCCGATGACCGCGCTGTGGACGCTTGTCCTGTTCCTGGTGATCCAGCAACTGCAGGGCAATTTCCTGCAGCCGATGATCCAGAAACAGGCGGTCGACGTGCCGCCCGCGGTGCTGCTGTTCGCGGTGGTCGCGGCGGGCATCCTGTTCGGCTTCCTCGGCGTGCTGCTCGCGGCGCCGCTGACCGTGGTGGTCTATGTGATGGTGCAGCGGGTCTATGTGAAGACGCTGCTGGGCAAGGATATCAAGATCGCCGGGCAGGATTGAACGACCTCGTCATTGCGAGGAGCGAAGCGACGCGGCAATCCAGAGTGTGCGTAAGCCGCTCTGGATTGCTTCGCTTCGCTCGCAATGACGCGGTTTAGAAATCGAAGCCTATTTCTTCAATTCCTTCGCCAGCGTCTTCGCGGTCGCCTTGCCATAGGGCGGTTTGAAGCCCGCAAGACCCGCGACGTCGAGCTTCGGCTGGCGATACACCGCGCGGGCGTGGCTGAAGGTCCGGAAGCCGTCGAGGCCGTGATAATTGCCCATGCCTGACGGACCGACGCCGCCGAACGGCAGATCCTCCATCGCATTGTGGAACAACACGTCGTTGACGGTGACGCCGCCCGAGATGGTACGGGTGAGGACGCGGTCCTCCTCGCTCTTGTCCTGCCCGAAATAATAGAGGCCAAGCGGGCGGTCGTTGGCGTTCACATAATCGATCGCCTCGTCGATGCTCTTGTAGGTCTTCACCGGCAGGATCGGGCCGAAGATTTCCTCCTGCATCACCTTCATGTCGTCGGTCGGGTTGCGCACGATGTGGAGCGGCATCTTGTGGCCGTTGGCGCTGGCGAAATCCTCACCGCCCGGATTGACCTCGATCACCTCGGCGCCTTTTTCGCGCGCGTCGGCGAGGTAGCCCTGCAGCCGGTCGTAGTTGCGGACGTTGACCACCGAGGTGTAATCGTCGTTCGCCAGCATCGTCGGATAAAGCGCCGCGGCGCCCTTCGTGATGCTGTCGATCACCTCGCCCTCCTGATCTTCGGCGACGAGCAGATAGTCGGGGGCGAGGCAAATCTGCCCCGCGTTCATCAGCTTGCCGAGCGCGACACGCTGGCCCGCTTGCTCCTTATTGGCGCTGCGCCCGATGAAGGTCGGCGACTTGCCGCCGAGTTCGAGCGTCACGGGGACGAGATTATCGGCGGCGGCGCGCATGATATGCTTGCCGACGCTGGTCGCGCCGGTGAAGATCATATGGTCGAAGGCGAGCTTCGAGAAGGCGACCCCGACATCGGCATCGCCGGTGAACACCGCCATCTCGCCCTCGTCGAAATAATCGGGGACCAGCCGCGCGATCAGCGCCGAGACATTTTCGGTATATTCGGACGGCTTGATCATCGCGCGATTGCCCGCCGCAAGCACGCCCGCCATCGGCACGAACACCATGCCGACGGGGAAGTTCCATGGCGCGACGATGCCGACGACGCCCTTGGGCTGATAGACGACCTCGGCCTTCGCGCCGAGCAGCCCGAGCGGAAAGGTGGGCTTGCGCTTCTCGCCCTTCGACCAGGCGGCCATATGCTTTTTCGCGTGCTTAAGCGCGCTGACCGAGGGCATGATGTCGGTCATCAGCGTCTGCTCGCGGCTGCGGTGACCGAAATCCTCGCTTACCGCCTTGGCGAACTCCTCGGCATTGTCGACCAGCAGGGCGATCGCACGGTCGATGCGATCGGTCCGCACCGCGAGGCTTTCGGGCATGGCGGCGGTGAAGCTCGCCTTCTGCGCGGCGAGCACCTCGCCCATGCGCTGCGTTTCGCCCGCGATATCCTGCTTGATGGCGGTGGCCATGACCCGTCTCCCTGATTGATTTGCGCGATGTTTGATCATGGCGCGCAGCGGGTTGCAAGATGAAACGTTATTGAAGGCAGCGACGGCGCTCGCACGAGGGCGGGCGAAGACGGCCGTTGCCGCGCTATAGGATATGTAGGTAATGAGCGTTGCCATGGCGATAGGCCACATGGAGCGAACATAAAAAGGGGGCGGACGATGAGTAAGAAATGGGCGATCATCGTGGCGATAGTCGTCACATTATTTGCCGGACTCTATTTTGGATCACCTTATTGGGCCGTGCGAAACTTCCAGGCGGCAGCGAAATCGGGTGATGTCGATGCTCTGGAAGCAACCGTGGACTTCCCCGTCGTGCGCGAAAATCTGAAATCACAACTTACCAGCGCACTGGTCGACAAGCTGCAGAATGACCCCGAGATGGCAAAGAATCCGTTTGCCGGCCTTGGCATGATGATGATGCCGGCAATGGTCAACGGGATGGTGGACGCCTTCGTCACACCCGAGGGAATCGCCCGGCTGGCGAAAAGTGGACATGTCCAGAAGCAAGCAGACGAAAACGAGCCGGTCGACGGGGCATCGCAACCCGACATAAGCTACTCTTATTCAGGACTTGACCGGTTCCGGGTCACAATGAGACCCAAGGACAAGGCCGACGACAAGCGCGATGTCGGCCTTCTGTTCGAGCGGCGCGGGCTGTTCGGTTGGAAGATGATCCGCATCGAGATTCCCGATGAGGCGTTTACAGAGAAATGATGCCTGCCGCGCGCCAAATGGACTCGCCCCTTTCGCAAATGCAGCATTGTCACTAGATAGGCGCCGATCCACTTTTCCCCTACGGAGTCTCTCGCCATGACCGCCACCGATCCCGTCGTCTTCCTCTCCTATGCCCGCACCCCGATGGGCGGCATGCAGGGCGCCTTGTCCGACGCGAGCGCGACTGATCTCGGCGCCACCGCGGTCAAGGCCGCGGTCGAACGTGCGGGCGTGTCGGGCGACGATATCGAGCGTATCTATATGGGCTGCGTGCTCCCCGCCGGGCTCGGCCAGGCGCCGGCGCGCCAGGCCGCGATCAAGGCGGGCCTGCCAAAGTCGGTGCAGGCGACCACGGTCAACAAGGTGTGCGGCTCGGGCATGCAGACCGTCATCATGGGCGCCGAGGCGCTGGCGTCGGGAAGCATCGACCTGGTCGTCGCGGGCGGCATGGAATCGATGACCAACGCGCCGTACCTGCTCAAGAAGCACCGCTCGGGCGCGCGTATCGGCCATGACACCGCCTATGACCATATGTTCCTCGACGGGCTGGAAGACGCCTATGAGGCCGGCCGCGCGATGGGGACGTTCGCGCAGGACACCGCCGACGCTTACCAGCTCTCGCGACAGGCGCAGGACGAGTATACGCTGGAATCGCTGAGCCGCGCCAAGGCCGCGATCGCCGACGGCGCCTTCGCCAGCGAAATCGCGCCGGTGACGATCGCGACCCGCAAGGGCGACGTCGTCGTCGATACCGACGAAGCGCCGGGCAAGGCGATGCCCGACAAGATCCCGACGCTGAAGCCCGCCTTTGCCAAGGACGGCACGATCACCGCCGCGACCAGCAGCTCGATTTCGGACGGCGCCGCCGCGGTGGTGCTGACCCGCCAGTCGGTTGCCGACGCCAAGGGCGCCAAGCCCGTTGCGCGCCTCGTCGCGCATACCGCGCATGCACAGGAGCCGAAGGATTTCACCGTCGCCCCGGTCGGCGCGATCAACAAATTGCTCGCCAAGACCGGCTGGTCGATCGCCGACGTCGACCTGTTCGAGGTCAATGAAGCCTTTGCCTGCGTCGCGATGTTCGCGATGCACGACCTGGGCATCCCGCGCGAGAAGATCAATATCCATGGCGGCGCGACCGCGCTCGGCCACCCGATCGGCGCCAGCGGCACGCGCATCATCACCACGCTGATCGCGGCGCTGCAGCGCCACGGCAAGACGCGCGGGATCGCGAGCCTGTGCATCGGCGGCGGCGAAGCGACCGCGGTGGCGATCGAACTGGTCTGAACCGGCTTTTCGACGAAAGTTCCGGGGCGTCGTCGCAAGACGGCGCCCTTTCATCGTTCCGATGCGACAAACTGCGACACTAATGTCCTGAAAATAAACGCCGCATTCCGCGTCCGTTCAAATCGACTCGCCTATTCCAGCATCAGTCATCGGGCAGATCCCCTCCCCCTGACGGAAAAAGGAATGGCACAATGAAGAGCAAATTTCTCACCGCCGGCCTGATCGCCGCGATGATGGTTCCCGCCACCATGCCGGTCGCCGCACAGGCGCAGACCCGCGAAATCCGCAATGATCGCCGCGACGTTCGCGAAGAACGCCAGGAACTGCGCGACGCCCAGCGTCATGGCAATCGCCACGACGTCCGCGAGGAACGCCGGGACTATCGTGGCGCCAAGCAGGACCTGCGCAACAGCAAGCGCGACTGGCGTCAGGACAACCGCTATTCCAACTATCGCGCGCCGTTCAAATATCAGCAGTTCCGCGTCGGTTCGACGCTGCGCTCGAACTATTATGCGCCGAGCTATCGTCCGAGCTGGGATAGCCGCTGGGGCGTGCCGCGCGCCGGTCGCAACCTGACCTATGTCCGTCATTACAACGACCTGTTGCTCGTCAACGAGCGCAATGGCCGGGTCGTGAAGGTCTATCGCAACCACTTCAACTGGCGCTAAGCGACCTTGATCGCTGAAGAGGGCCGGACGGGAAACCGTCCGGCCCTTTTTCACGGGCGCGACGCCGCTCGCGATTCCCGTTGTTGCACCGGGCGGAAAGGCATAGCCTGCGCCCCGCAACACGGGGAGAATATGTCATGAAGAAGCTTGTCCTGCTCGCCGCGCTCGCCGCGCTGTCGGCCTGTTCGCAAAAGACTGAAGAGAAAAAGGAAACCCCGGCCGCGCCGACCGAAACCGCGGCGCCCGCGCCCGCGACCGACTCGGGAACCGCGCCCGGAACCTATGACGTCAAAATGGCCGACGGCACGGTGGCGACGACCACGATCAACGCCGACGGCAGCTATGTCGACACCGATGCCAAGGGCAAGCAGGTCAAGGGCCTGTATGCCACGCACGACGGCAAGGATTGCTTCGACCCCGAAGGCGACGCGCCGGGCATGTGCTGGGCGGTGACCAAGCCGGGCGCCGACGGCAGCTTCACCGCGACCGCTGACGATGGCACGGTCGTGACGGTGACGCCGAAGAAGAGCTGAGCGGCGTATCGGATCGGACTTTGGGATGGTGATGAGACCATCCCATCTCCGTTCGTGTCGAGCGAACTTTGCGGATACCCTCTCAACCCGCCGTCAATCGCCCCAGATATGATCGGTTTCGATCCAGCCGCGGCGGCCCTTGACGTCGAACTGGCACCAGCCATTAGCACAGTCGGTGATCCGGCCGACGACGCCCGGTTCGGCGCGATAGACAATCGCCGCCGACACGCTCGCCGCTTCGCGCATCGGGCGGACCTCGCCGGTGACGATTGCGGTACGCGTGCGGCTGAGCAGCCGCGCCGCCATCCAGCCCTGCGTCCCGTCGGGATCCTCGATCTTGCGCCAGGTTTCGAACCGGGCGACGACCCGGACCGGCAAATCCTTGCGCCGATATTCCCAGATGACGGGGACGTCGGGCGAAGGCCCCTTGCGCATCCGCGCCTCGTCGACGCTGATCGAGGCCCAATAGGGCAATTCGGGGTCCGATTGCGCCGCCGCCGGGGCGACGACGGCAAAACAAAGTGCAAGCATCAGGATTTTTTGGCTGGTCATGGCTAACCCTTGTTGCAATCGGCGCGGTTTTTCAACCGTCGGCAGCCGCCCGGCCGCGCCTTTCCCACAGCGCTAACACGCGCGGCCCCCTTGACCGTTCCCGCACCGCGCGCTCTATCGGCGCCATGCCCGATTCTTCCCGTCCCCGGCGCCCGCGCGTCATCGTCACCCGCCAGTTGATGCCGCATGTCGAGGCGCGCATGGCCGAACTGTTCGACGTTGCGCTGTCGGCGCGGGATCAGGCCTTTACCAAGGACGAACTGAAGGCTGCGGTCGCCGATTGCGACGTGCTGGTGCCGACGGTGACCGACGAAATCGATGCCGAGGTGATCACGGCCGCGGGCGAACGGCTGAAACTGATCGCCAATTTCGGCGCCGGGGTCGACCATATCGACCTGTCGGCGGCGCGCGCCAAGGGCATCATGGTGTCGAACACGCCGGGGGTGTTTACCGAGGACACCGCCGACATGACGATGGCGCTGATCCTCAGCGTCCCGCGCCGGCTGGCCGAGGGCGAAAAGCTGATGCGATCGGGACTGTGGCAGGGCTGGGCGCCGAGCGGCATGCTCGGCCACCGCGTCGGCGGCAAGTTGCTCGGAATCATCGGCATGGGGCGGATCGGCCTCGCGGTCGCGCGCCGCGCCCGCGCCTTCGGCCTGTCGATCCATTATCACAACCGCCGCCGCCTGCCCGCAGGACAAGAGGAGGAATTGGGCGCGAGCTACCATGCCAGCGTCGACACGCTGCTGCGGATCAGCGACGTGGTGACGGTCCATTGCCCGCACACGAACGAGACGCACGAACTGGTCAACGCCGCGCGCATCGCATCGATGAAGCCGACCGCTTATCTGATCAACACCGCGCGCGGCGAGATCGTCGACGAGAGCGCGCTGGTCGCGGCGCTGAAGACCGGGCGCATCGCAGGTGCGGGACTCGACGTCTATACGCACGAACCCGCGGTCGACCCGGCACTGCTCACGCTCGACAATGTCGTGCTGCTGCCGCACCTCGGCTCGGCGACGATCGAGGGACGCGAGGCCTCGGGCGAAAAGGTCATCGCGAATATCCGCGCGTGGAGCGACGGGCATCGCCCGCCCGATCAGGTGCTGGAGGGGTGGGCTTAATTGGGTCCACAGGTGTCAGTGCCGGACCGCTCTGGATTGCTTCGCTTCGCTCGCAATGACGGAGTGTTATAAAGCCTCGTCATTGCGAGGAGCGCAGCGACGAAGCAATCCAGAGTGTCATTCGCTGCCGTCGAGAATAGTGGACCACAGATCGCGCCAAAGCGGATTGTCCGCCTCGATCAAGGCCAGCTTCTTCAACCGGCTGCCGCCCTTGATCTGCTTCTCGCGCGCGATGGCGTTCACCATCGTCGCGTGCATTTCGAACCAGACGAGCAGCTTGCAATCATGGCGTTGCGAGAAGCCGGCGATCCCCTCGCGATGCTGCCAGACGCGGCGCACCAGATTGGACGTCACGCCGACATAAACCGTCCCGTTGCGCCGGTTCGCCATCATGTAGACTGCTGGCAGACGTTCGCGCATAGCCGCTCTGGATTGCTTCGCTCCGCTCGCAATGACGAAGTGTCTTAGTCCCCCGTCAAAATCCGATCGACGAGCTGCTTCACCGTCGGGGTGAAGTTGTTCGAATAAAAAGGGTCTGTCTTGAAGTTGAACGCGGCGTGGCCCGCGAACATCAGATTCTGTTCGGGGTCGCCGCCATGCGCGATGTCCTGCAGCGTTTTCTGGATGCAAAAGCTGCGCGGGTCGGCGAGGTAGCCGGTGGTGTAGTCGTCATGGTCCTTCCACGACGAAAAGCCGCAATGCGACAGGCATCCCATGCAGTCGGTCTGGTCCTTGCGGATGGTCGCCTTGTCCTCGGGCGTCACGAACACCACGGTGTTGTCGGGGGTTTTCAACGCATCGGTATAGCCTTCGGCGGCCCAGTCGCGCGCGCGGGCGCGGTCGTGCGGGGTGACCCAGAAATTCTTGCCCTTCACCCCGACGTCGAGCTGGACGATATGGTCGCCCGCTTCCTGCTTCGAGTAAGGGATCTGGCGTTCCGAGCGCGCCTCGAGGTCGCGCAAAAAGGGCGTGCGCACAGCGCTCGAATAGAAACCGGTCGGCGAGAAGCGGTGAAGCAGCACGTCGCCGTCGTCGAGCGTGCGCAGGCGATCCTTCCACGCCTGCGGGATCGGGCTTTCCTCGGTCAGCAGTGGACGGGTGCCATATTGGAAGACGATCTGGCCAAGCTCGGGATTGTCGATCCAATCCTCCCAATCGCGCAGGTACCAGACGCCGCCGGCCATCACGATCGGCACGCTGTCGGAAATGCCCTCGGCGCGCATCGTTTCGCGCACCGCGGCGACGCGCGGATAGGGATCCTGCGGCACCAGCGGGTCTTCGGCGTTCGACAGGCCGTTGTGGCCGCCGGCGAGCCAGGGATCTTCATAGACCACCGCGCCGAGCAGGTGCGGGACCTTGTGATAGGCGCGCTTCCACAGCGCGCGAAAGGCGCGCGCCGAACTGATGATCGGAAGGTACATGACATTGTGGCGCTCGGCGATTTCGCTGAGCTTGTACGGCATGCCCGCGCCGCAGGTGACACCGGCGATCATGCCCTTGGTGCGTGCCAGCACGCCTTCGAGGATCTGCTGCGCGCCGCCCATTTCCCAGAGCACGTTGATGTTGATCGCGCCCTTGCCGCCCGACACTTCATAGGCGCGTTCGACCTGTGCGACGGCGCCTTCGATTCCATACTGGATCAGCTCTTCGTGGCGTTCCTTGCGGGTCAGCGCATTATAGACCTGCGGGACGATCTTGCCCTCGGCGTCATAGCTGTCGGCGTTGACCGCCGACACGGTGCCGATGCCGCCCGCCGCAGCCCAGGCGCCGCTCGACATATGGTTGGTCGCGGACACGCCCTTGCCGCCCTCGACCAACGGCCAGACTTCGCGACCGCCATAAAGGATGGGCTTCAAACCTTTGAACACAAAAACCTCTTTCTCTCCGCCCGGCTGCGTGTCGCGACCAGGCCTCCTTTGCCGCTTCCGTAAGCGGAAGGCGGCGATGAAAGTCAATGGACGCTGCCCCTAATCCCCGGAGAAGAGGCGGCGGCCTTCCAGCGCACGACCATAGAGGTTTTCATAGGCGGCGACCATGATAGTTTCATCGAAGCGTTCGACCGCGACACGGCGGTTTGCGGCCCCAACCATCGCGCGCAGCGCCGGGTCGTCAGCCAAATCGGCAAGCGCCGCGCGGAATCCCGTTTCGTCATCGGCGATGAAGCGACAATTTTCGGCGGAAACCATTTCGACCACGTCGCCGACAGCCAGACTGGCGACCGGCAGACCCGCCGCCATCGCCTCGATCACCGCGATCGGCGCCTGTTCGCTGAGCGACGACAGCGCGAGCAGGTCGAAATGACCGATCCAGTGCGCCGGCTGCGCCATGAACCCCGGCATGACCAACCGGTCGGCCATGCCGCACGCCGCGGCTTCGGCGCGGATCGCATTGCGCTCGGGCCCCTCGCCGACGATGACGAGGCGAACGTTCGCGGGCAGCGGCGCGACCGCGCGAACGAGGCGCGGCAGGTCCTTGACCTTGCGCAATCCCGCGACGGTGCCGATCACCACCTCGCCGGGGCGGCGTTCGAAGCCAGGGATCGGAACGTCCGGCCCGCCGGCATAGGCGGCGACGTCGATGCCGTTGCGGATCAGCTGCGTGCGCCGCGCGGCGCCCCATTCGGCGGCAGCGATCCGTTCGAGCAGCCGAGACGGCACGACGAGCGCCTCCGCCGTCGACAGCGCGAGGCGGCGGAAGCCGTTGCGCTTCCAGTTGCGCCGGACGGTCTCGTCCTCGTTGAAGCCATCCTCGTGATGGATCAACGGCGGCAATCGGCGACGCGATGCGAACAATCGGTGCGCCATCACCCCGTCCATCGCGCCCCAATTGTAACTGAGCAGCAGGTCGAACCCCGCCATATATCGTGCCAGCGCCCGATAGCGCGCCAGGCCGGGTTTGCCGTGCAGCGCCGGTGCGGCGTCGCCCGGAAATTCGACATCGATGCCCGGATCGATCGCCGCGCGCGCGCCGAGCGCATCGGGCACCGCCGACAATATGCTGTGCCGCGCCCGGCCGCCCATCACATTCATCAACCGCGTCGCACGCGCCTCCTTGCCGCCGAGCGAAAAGCTCGAATGCAAATGGAGGATGCGAACCGGACGCCCGTCGTCGATCACGTCGCGGGCAATTCCGCCAGCCAGCCGTCGATCGCGGCGACCGCCTCGGCCTCGTCCATTGTCGGCGCATGGCCGACCCCCGGCACCTCGGCCAGCCGCGCCCGCGGCAGTTCGGCCGCCATCTTCTCGGCCGCGCCGCGCGCGAGGATATCGGACAGTTCGCCGCGCAGCACGAGCAGCGGAATCCCGTCGAGCGCGCGATAGGCGGGCCACAGGTCGATCCCGGCATCGCCGCCGTTCGGCACGCGCAGCGGCGCCGCGATCTGCTTGTCGTAATCGGTGACGATCCGGCCCTCGGCGGTCAGCCGGTGGGTGCGCTTGGTCAGCCGCAACCAGTCGTGGATTTCGTAACCGGGGTAAACCGCGCCGTTGAGTTCGCTCACCGCCCGCGCCGCGTGGATCCACGTCGGCTGGCTGCCGCCGGACCCGATATAGTCGCGAATGCGTTCGAGCCCCGCGAGTTCGAGCTCGGGGCCGACGTCATTGAGGACGGCGCCGACCAGCCGTCCCGGCTGGGTCGCCGCGAGCAGCATCGAGACAAGCCCGCCGAGCGAGGTCCCGACGGTCGCAAAACGATCGACCTTCAGGTCATCAAGCAGGGCGATGACGTCCTGGACATAGGTCAGCGGGACATAGGTCATCGGATCCTTGGCATAGGCGCTCTCGCCCCGGCCGCGAAACTCGACGGCAACGACGCGGCGATATTGCGCCAGATGCGGTGCGAGCTGTTCGAAATCGCGGGCGTTGCGGGCCAGGCCGGGCAGGCACAGGATCGGCGGCGCGTCCGCCGCGTCGGCGGGGCCGGCATAGACACGCGCGTGCAGCCGCACCCCGTCGAGCGACCACCAATAATGGTCCGACCAGTCGCGGCGCCCGTCGCCGCGAATATCCTGCTTGACCGAAATACCGGCTTCCCTTCTTCGCCTGCCGCGCGCCCGCGGATTCGCGCCATCTATCGCCAACCCGGCGCGGCCGCGCAAGCGATGCTTGGTCCTCGGCTTGCCGCCCCAAGTTTTCACCGATAAGAGGTTGGGGCAATGCAGCGACCGCTTCCCGACATCACCCTCGTCCATCCCCGCAAAGACCGCCGGGCGCGGTGCATGACGTCATGACGGCGGAGCTCGTCAGCCACGAACCGGCGACCGGCGACGAAATCTGGCGCCGCGCAATCAGCGACGTCGATCATGAGGTCGAAATCGGCCGCCGCGCCTGGCCCGAATGGGCGGCAAAACCCCTCACCTTCCGCACCGAAACGCTGCGCCGCTTCGCCGACCGGGTGAAGGCCGAGGCCGAGACGCTGGCGACTTTGATCTCGCGCGAAACCGGCAAGCCGCTCTGGGAAGCGCGCACCGAGGTGGAATCGGTCGCGAACAAGGTCAATATTTCGATCAACGCCTATGCCGAGCGCACCCCGAACCGCCGCATCGAGGGTGCGATGGGGCTGCGCAACGCGGTACGCCACAAGCCGCACGGGCTGCTCGCGGTGCTCGGCCCCTATAATTTCCCCGCGCATCTGCCGAACGGCCATATCGTCCCGGCGCTGATCGCGGGCAATTCGATCGTCTTCAAACCGTCCGAGAAAACGCCCGCGACCGGCGCGATGCTCGCCGACCTGTTCCATAGCGCCGGTGTGCCGAAAGAGGTGCTGCGCCTCGTCATCGGCGGCCCCGACGAGGGCAAGGCGCTCGCGGGCCATGCGGGCATCGACGGGCTGCTGTTCACCGGATCGGCGCGCACCGGGCTCGCGCTCAACCGCCAGTTCGCCAACCGCCCCGACAAGATCCTCGCGCTCGAAATGGGCGGCAACAACCCGGTCGTGGTCTGGGACACCCCCGACCTCCACACCGCCGCGATCCTCGTCGTCCAGTCGGCCTTCCTCAGCGCCGGGCAGCGTTGCACCAACGCGCGCCGCCTGATCGTCAAGGACAGCATGGCCGACCGGTTGGTCGAGGAGGTGCGCAAGCTGACCGGACGGCTGATCGTCGACGAACCCTTTGCGACCCCGCCGCCCTATATGGGCCCGGTGATCGACAATGAGGCGGCCGACGGCCTGACCGAGAGCTTCCTGATCCTGATGTCGAACGGCGGCAAGGTGATCCGCCACATGACCCGCCCGGTGCAGGGCCGTCCCTTCCTGACCCCGGGTATCATCGACGTCACCGACATGCCCGAGCGACCCGACATCGAATTGTTTGGCCCCCTGCTGCAAGTCGTCCGCGTCGACAGTTTCGAAGCCGCGATCGCCGAGGCGAACAACACCGCCTTCGGCCTGTCGGCGGCGCTGATCGGCGGCTCGCCGCAGCTCTACGACCAGTTCTGGGCCAATGCCCGCGCGGGTGTCATTAACTGGAACCGTCCGACCAATGGCGCTTCGTCGGCGGCGCCCTTCGGCGGCATCGGCCTGTCGGGCAATCACCGACCGAGCGCCTTCTATGCCGCGGACTATTGCGCCTATCCGGTCGCGAGCAGCGAAAGCGACGCGGCGCGCGCCTCGATCGGCGTCGGACTGCGCGATCCCGAGGAATCGCAGCTGGTGACCAAGAAATATCTCTGAAACCGCGTCATTGCGAGCGAAGCGAAGCAATCCAGAGCAGGCGTAAACCGCTCTGGATTGCTTCGCTTCGCTCGAAATGACGATGGGAAGAGGTCGGGGCAATTTTACCTTCATCAGCGTCAATAAAGCCTGTTTTGCCATATCGGCGGGCGGAGACCATCTACGCTGCATGGAAAAGACTTCTTCTCCCGCAGGCAAATTGTGGCTCGTAGGCGCCGGTCCCGGCGATCCCGACCTGCTGACGCTGCGCGCCGCGCGGCTGCTCGCGAACGCCGACCTGGTCGTCCATGACGGGCTGGTCGGCGACGGCGTGCTCGCGCTGATCCCGCCGCATGTCGAGCGGATCAGCGTCGCCAAGCAGCGCAGCCGCCACACGATGAAGCAGGAACTGATCAACGACCTGCTCGTCCGCGAGACGCTCGCCGGCAAACAGGTCGTGCGGCTGAAAGGCGGCGATCCGTTCATCTTCGGGCGCGGCGGCGAGGAACTCGACGCGGCACGCGAAGCCGGGGTCGCCTGCGAAGTCGTGCCAGGCATCACCGCCGCGGCTGGCTGCGCCGCGCAGGCCGGCCTTCCGCTCACCCATCGCGACGATGCGAGCGCGGTCAGCTTCGTCGCGGGCCAGTGCAAGAACCTCAGCGATCAGGACTGGTCGGGACTTGCCGGGCATGGCCGCACCCTCGTCATCTACATGGGCCTCGCGACCGCCAGCGCGATCGCCGACAAGCTGATCGCCGATGGTGTTTCGCCGGGCCTGCCCGTCGCGGTGATCGAGCGCGGCACCACCGCCGACGCGCGCGTGCTGCGTACCCTGCTCACCGACCTCGGCGACCTCGTCGCGCGCGAGGAGGTCGCCAGCCCCGCGCTCATCATCGTCGGCAAGGTCGCGGCGCGCGCCGACGCGCTCGACTGCCTCGGCGCGCCCGGCGTCGCCGCTTTAACAGGAAATCTCGCATGAAACTGCTCACGGGCAATGATTTGAAGACCGGGTTCGTGACCTGGTGGACCGGCAGCGACTGGTCGCTGCACATCGAGGACGCCGCCGATGTCGGCGAGCATGGCGAAGCGACCCTCGCCGCCGAGGAAGGCGCCCGCCGCGTCAACGCGCCCTATATCATCAACGGCGAAGCGACCGCCGAAGGCCCGCGCCCTGCGCATATCAAGGACCGCATCCGCGCGCTCGGCCCCACCGTGCGCCCCGACCTGACACTGAAACCCGCCGATCCCGCGGCCGGCGACTGGGTGATCTGACATGTATAAATATGACGAATATGACCATGCGATGGTCGCCGCCCGCGTTGCCGAATTTTCGGATCAGGTGAAGCGCCGCCTGGCGGGGGAAATCACCGAGGACCAGTTCAAGCCGCTGCGGCTGATGAACGGGCTCTATCTCCAGCTTCACGCCTATATGCTGCGCGTCGCGGTGCCCTATGGCACGCTCGACAGCCGCCAGATGCGCATGCTCGCGCATATCGCGCGCAAGTACGACCGCGATTACGGCCATTTCACCACGCGCCAGAATATCCAGTATAACTGGATCAAGCTGGAGGACGCCCCCGCGATCCTCGAGGACCTCGCGTCGGTCGAGATGCACGCGATCCAGACAAGCGGCAATTGCATCCGCAACATCAGTTCGGACCAGTGGGCGGGCGCCGCCGCCGACGAGATCACCGATCCGCGGCCCTGGGCCGAGCTGCTCCGCCAATGGTCGAGTTTCCACCCCGAATTCAGCTATTTGCCGCGCAAGTTCAAGATCGCAGTGATCGCCGCCGACGAGGATCGCGCCGCGATGCGGCTCCACGACATCGGCATCCAGATCGTCGAGAAGGACGGTGTCCACGGCGCCGCCTTTTACGTGGGCGGCGGCATGGGCCGCACCCCGATGATCGCGCCGCTGATCAAGGATTTCGTGCCGCTCGACGACATGCTGAGCTATGCCGAGGCGTGCCTGCGCGTGTACAACCGCTATGGTCGCCGCGACAATATCTACAAGGCGCGGATCAAAATCCTGATCCACGAGCTGGGCGCCGATGAATATCGCCGTCAGGTCGAGGCAGAATTCGTCCATGTGAAGGCGCTGGGCATCGACCCGCCCAAGGCCGAGTTCGACCGCATCGCCGCGCAATTCGCCCCGCCGCCGCTCGATGCTGCGGCGCCCGACGCGATCGATCGCAGCGATCCCGACTTCGCCGTGTGGGTCGACCAGAATGTTGCCAAGCACAAGGTGCCCGGCCATGCGATCGTCAACATCAGCCTGAAGCCCGTCGGCGGCATCCCCGGCGACGCGTCGTCGGCGCAGATCGACCTGATGGCCGACCTCGCCGAACAATATAGCCATGACGAACTGCGCGTCACCCATGCGCAGAACATCGTGCTGCCGCACGTCCGCAAGGCCGACCTCCATGCCATCTGGCAGGCGCTCGACGCCGCGGGGCTGGCGACGCCGAACCTCGACCTGATCAGCGACATCATCGCCTGCCCCGGTCTCGACTATTGCAGCCTCGCCAACGCGCGCTCGATCCCGGTCGCGCAGAAGATCGCGACGCGCTTTTCGGACCTTGGCCGTCAGAAGGAACTCGGCGAGCTCAAGCTTAAGATTTCGGGCTGCATCAACGCCTGCGGCCACCACCACGCGGGCCATATCGGCATCCTGGGGGTCGACCGTAAAGGCACCGAAAACTACCAGCTGTCGCTCGGCGGATCGGGCGCGGAGGACGTCAGCCTCGGCACGATCACCGGCCCCGGTTTCGATGAGGACGGCATCGTCGACGCCGTCGAACGCGTCACCGACAAATATCTCGCCGAACGGGCCGAAGGCGAGCGCTTCGTCGACACCTATCGCCGTATCGGCATGGCCCCGTTCAAGGAGGCGATCTATGGTTGAGCATGTGCACGCCGACGGCGAAGAACCCGCCGTCACTCTAGACGCCTTTCTGTCGCAGTCGAACGCGACCGCGGTGCGCCTCGAACCCGATGAAGATGCGCGCGCGCTGATCCCTCATCTCGACCGGCTCGCGCTGATCGAGGTCGCCTTCCCGAAATTCCGCGACGGCCGCGGCTATTCGTCGGCGCGCATCCTGCGCGAGGCGGGCTATGTCGGCGAACTGCGCGCGCAGGGCGACGTGCTGGTCGACCAGATCGCCTATATGAAGCGCTGCGGTTTCGACAGCTTCGCCGCCGAAAAGGACCTCAACCCCGCCGATGTCGAAGCGGCGCTGGCGCGCTGGCCCGAACATTATCAGGGCGCCGCCGACGGCGCGGTGCCGATCTGGAAGCTGAGGCATGGCTGAGGTGAGGAGTTCTCCGGACGACCGCTCCCGCGACCGGATCGACGTGGCGCCGCGTTTCACGCAGGCCGACGTCATTCGCCTGAACAACCTGTTCCGCGGCCAGGACGCCGCCGAGGTGGTGACCAGCGTGATCGGCGCCGGGCTGCTGGGCGAAACCGCGATCGTCTCGAGCTTCGGCGCCGAAAGCGCCGTGCTGCTCCACCTCGTGAGCCGCGCCGCACCCGACATGCCGGTGCTGTTCCTCGACACCGGCAAGCATTTCCCCGAAACGCTGGCGTACCGCGACGACCTCGCGGCGCGGCTCGGCCTCAATATCGTCAACCTGACCCCCGATGCCGCGGACCTGGCGGCGAAGGACGCGACCGAATTGCGCTGGTCCTACGACCCCGACGGTTGTTGCGAGATCCGCAAGGTCAAGCCGCTCGAAAAGGCGATGACCAATTTCGACGCCTCAATCACCGGCCGCAAGGGTTTCCAGTCGGCGACGCGCACCGGCCTGCCGCGCTTCGAGCTCGATGGGTCGACCGGCCGCCTGAAGTTCAACCCGCTCGCCAACTGGACCCGCGAACAGCTCGACGCCTATTTCGAAGCGCACGACCTGCCACGCCATCCGCTGGAGGCCGAAGGCTATCCGTCGATCGGCTGCTCGCCGTGCACGTCGAAGGTCCTGCCGGGCGAAGACCCGCGCTCGGGCCGCTGGCGCGGCTGGGACAAGACCGAATGCGGCATCCACGAAGTGGTGTCGCCGATCGACGACGATCCGGCGAACGACCCGGCGTTCTAGAATCTCGTCATCCCAGCGAAAGCTGGGATCGCTGGCGTCCTGATGCTAGCCTGCCGGCATGAGCAAGCGCGGCTGGGTATATATCATGACCAACAAGCCAGCCGGCGTTCTATACATCGGCGTAACCGCCGACCTGCCGGCTCGCATCTACCAGCATAAAACGGGGCAGGGCTCGGCCTTTTGCCGCAAATATGGACTGACGCGATTGGTGCTGGTCGAGGAGTTTTCGACCATTGGCGAAGCGATCGCGCGCGAAAAAGCGATGAAAGCATGGCAACGCCAGTGGAAAATCGAGCTGATTGAAGCGAGTAATGCCGACTGGTCCGATTTGTCGATCGCGATGATTTGAGAACGCCAGCAATCCCAGCTTTCGCTGGGATGACGGTGGTTTAGTGGCACTCACTCATAATCGTCATACGCCTGCCCGTCGTCGGCGAGGTCGCTGAACTTGGTCGTCTTCGCCTCGAAGTGCATACGGATCTTGCCGGTCGAGCCGTGACGCGATTTGGCGACGATGACTTCGGCGAGGCCGAAGACGCGCTCCATTTCCGCCGCCCATTCCTCATGCTGAGCATGGATTTTGACGTCGTCGCCCTCGACCGGGCGCTTGGGTTCTTTCGCGGCGACATAATAATCCTCGCGGAACACAAAGAGCACCATGTCGGCGTCTTGTTCGATCGAGCCCGATTCGCGAAGGTCGGACAGCTGCGGGCGCTTGTCCTCGCGGCTTTCGACCTGACGGCTGAGCTGCGACAGCGCCATCACGGGAACATGAAGCTCCTTTGCCAAGGTTTTGAGACCACGCGAAATTTCCGAAATTTCCTGCACACGATTGTCGCCGCTCTTCGACGATCCCTGCAAGAGCTGGAGATAGTCGACGATGATGAAGCCGATGCCGTGGCGGCGCTGCAGGCGGCGCGCGCGGGTGCGCAGGCCGGCGATCGTCAGCCCCGGCGTATCGTCGATATACAGCGGCAGCGTCTGGAGCGTCTGCGCCGCGCGGCTGAGCTGCTGAAACTGATCCTTACTGATCTTGCCCATGCGCAGCGCCTCGCCCGACACCCCCGACTGTTCGGCAAGCACGCGCGTCGCGAGCTGGTCGGCGGACATTTCGAGGCTGAAGAAGGCCACTTTCGCGCCCATATTCTTCTCGGGCGGAATGCCGTCCTCCTCGTCGCGGCGAAAGCGTTCGGCGGCGTTATAGGCGATGTTGGTCGCGAGCGAGGTCTTGCCCATGCCCGGACGTCCGGCGAGGATCATCAAATCGCTGTTGTGCATGCCGCCGATCTTGGCGTTCATGCTGCCGATGCCGGTGGTGATCCCCGACAGGTGACCACCCGAATTGAGCGCGCGTTCGGCCGCCTGCAGCGCGACGAGGCTCGCCTGACTGAAGCTCTTGACCGTTCCCATCTCGGCCTCGCCGCCCGCGACGCGGTAGAGCGCGGTCTCGGCCTCCTCGATCTGCGACTGCGGGTCGACGCGCTCGCTGGTGTCGAGCGCATTGTCGACGAGCACGCGGCCGACGCCGACGAGTTCGCGGAGCAGCGCGAGGTCGAAAATCTGCCGTGCGAAGTCGCGCGCGCCGATCAGCCCGGCACCGCTGCCGGTGAGCTGCGCCAGATAGCCGGGACCACCGACCGCCTTCATCGCCTCGTCGGCCTCGAAAAAGGGCTTGAGCGTCACCGGGGTCGCGATGCTGTTGCGCTCGATCAGCGCCATCGTGTGCTGAAAGATGCGCCCGTGCAGCGGTTCGAAGAAATGGTCGGGGGTGAGCGCGACGGGCAGGTCCTCGACGACTCGGTTGTCGATCAGGATCGCACCCAGAAAGGCGGCTTCCGCTTCAATATTGCGCGGCAATTGGCGGTCGTCCCCGGTCGGGGACGGGGTGGGAAACAGGGCTAACTCTGGCATGAGGTCACCATGCTACTGACACGCGGCGGGCGCAACCGGTCTTGCTTTGCCCTTCGACAGAGCTGTGGGGCGCCTTGGGGATAAGTCTGGAAACCCCCTCCCGTTTGTGTCGAGCGAAGTCGAGACACGTGAAGGCACGCGCTCCTTATGGGTGTCTCGACTTCGCTCGACACGAACGGGGATGTGGAGCGCATCGCGGATGTCCTCTTGCCCTTCATGCCCGGCCAAGTAGAAGCACCGACAGCATGACCGACGCCGACCCTTCCCAACAGCGCATCATCTCGATCGAGCTCGACGAAGGTTCGATCGTCTGGCGCAACGCCGACGTCGAGCAGGAGCGGCGCGTCGCGATCTTCGACCTGATCGAGGACAATAAGTTCGTGCCCCAGCGCGGCCACGCCGACGGCTATGCCGGCCCGTACCGGCTGACCCTGCGCGTCGAGGAAGGCCGGCTGATCTTCGAAATCGCGCGCGAGGACCATTCGCCGCTCGAGGCGATCATCCTCGGCCTCGGGCGTTTTCGCCGCCCGATCCGCGACTATTTCGCGATTTGCGATTCCTACTATCAGGCGATCAAGACCTCGACCGCGCAGCAGATCGAGACCGTCGACATGGCGCGGCGCGGGCTGCATAATGAGGCCGCCGAAATGCTGATGGACCGGCTCGACGGCAAGATCGCGGTCGATTTCGACACCGCACGGCGGCTGTTCACGCTGATCTGCGTGCTGCATATCAAGGGCTGACGATGGCGACGAGGGCGATCAAGAGCGGCGGGAAAGGTCCGGCCAGGCCGAAGCCCGACTGGCGCGGCGCGCTGCTGCGCCTGCTGAAGCGCACCGGCGCGGCGCTGCTGCTGATCCTGCTCGGCGTCGGCCTCGCCTTGTGGTGGGCCGCGCGCTGGGCGCCGGCGCGCGATCAATATCCCTGGCAGGGGGTGACGATCGACGCATCGAACGGTTCGGTCCAATGGGGGTCGATCAAGGCCGCGGGCGCCGATTTCGCCTATATCGCCGCGACCGGCGGCGCCGACCGCGCCGACCCGATGTTTGCGCGCAACATCAAGGGCGCGGCGGCGGCGGGGGTCCAGTTCGGTCCGATCCACCGCTACGACCTCTGCCGCCTCGCCACCGATCAGGCGGCGAATTTCATCCGCCATGTCCCGCGCCGCGCCGACGCGCTGCCCGCGGCGGTATGGCTCGACTATGACGACCGCTGCCCCGATCGGCCGACCCGCGCGCTGCTGCTGAGCGAACTCGCCACCTTCCTCGCGCAGATCGAGGCGCATATGGGCAAGCCGAGCCTCGTCGCGCCCAGTCCGGCGTTCGAGGCCGATTACCGCGTCACCAGCGGCATCGCGCGGACCGCCTGGCTGCGCCGCGACTTCTTCGCGCCCGATTATGGCGCGCACCCCTGGGCGATGTGGCAGGCGAACGACTATATGCGCATTGCGGGCGCCGACGGCACCGTCGGCTGGAACGTCGTGCGCCCCGACGGAGATATCCAATGAGCGACGAGACGGTCGAGGCGCTGATCGATGCGGCGCGCGATGCCGCGAGCCGGGCCTATGCGCCCTATTCGGGCTTTCATGTCGGCGCCGCGCTGCTGCTCAAGGACGGCAGCCTGGTGACCGGTGCCAATGTCGAAAATGCCAGCTATGGCCTGACGCTCTGCGCCGAAACCTCGGCGATCGCCAAGATCGCCAACGAAGGCTGGATCGGCGAGCTGGTCGCGGTCGCGATCATCGGCGGGCGGCCCGATGGCGACGCGCTGCTCGGCAGCGATCCGGTGCATCCGTGCGGACGCTGCCGCCAGATCCTGAACGAGGCCGCCGAACAGTCGCAGACCGACATCGCCGTCCATTGCGCCTCAGGCGATGGTTCGACGGTCGCGAGCTACAGGCTCAGCGAATTGCTGCCGCACAGTTTCGGACCCAAGGATATCGGCTTCGTTCGCGACTGACCGCTTGCGCGAATCCGCCCGCGCCGACAAGACAGCGCCATGGCCATTCTTTCCGACCGCTGGATTCGCGAAGCCGCCCAGACGCAGGGCATGATCGAACCGTTCGTCGAGGCGCAGCGCCGCGACGGGTGCATCAGTTACGGCCTCTCCTCCTATGGCTATGACGCGCGTGTCGCGCCCGAGTTCAAGATCTTCACCAACGTCGACTCGACGATCGTCGACCCCAAGGATTTTGACCCCAAGAATTTCGTCGACCGCGAAACCGACGTCTGCATCATCCCGCCGAACAGCTTCGCACTCGCCCGCACGGTCGAATATTTCCGCATCCCGCGCGACGTGCTCGTCATCTGCCTCGGCAAGTCGACCTATGCGCGCTGCGGCATCATCGTCAACGTCACCCCGCTCGAACCCGGCTGGGAAGGCCATGTGACGCTCGAGTTTTCGAACACCACCCCCCTGCCCGCCAAAATCTACGCCAATGAGGGCGCGTGCCAGTTCCTGTTCCTGCAAGGCAACGAGCCGTGCGAGATCAGCTACGCCGACCGCGCGGGCAAATATATGGGGCAAAAGGGCGTGACGCTGCCCAAGCTTTAACCAGCATCGTCATTGCGAGGAGCCGAAGGCGACGCGGCAATCCAGAGTCGCGTAACCCGCCCTGGATTGCTTCGCTACGTTCGCAATGACGAGGTTTAGAAACCGATCATTGCCCTACCATCAAAATTTGATAACGTTCCCATAGATCACAAACGGGGATGCCATCATGAAATTCGGGTCGGTCGCACTGGCGCTTGCCGCACTGTTTTCCCCCACCTCGGCCCATGCCGGGGGTTATCTGAAGGTCGAGGGCACGCAGATCGTCGATGACAGCGGCCAGCCCGTCATCCTGCGCGGCATGGGACTCGGCGGCTGGATGCTGCAGGAAGGCTATATGCTGAAGCTCGGCGAGCTCGGACAGCAGCACCGCATCCGCGCCAAGCTGGTCGAACTGGTCGGCGAGGAGCGGACGGCGACCTTCTACCGCGCCTGGCTCGACAACCACACGACCGAGGCCGACATCGCGCAAATGGCGGCATGGGGCTTCAACTCGGTGCGGCTGCCGATCCATTTCGACCAGCTGACCCTGCCGGTGGACAGGGAGCCGAAGGCGGGTATCGATACCTGGCACGAGGAGGGTTTCGAGCGCATCGACAAGCTGCTCGCCTGGAGCAAGGCGCACCACATCTACCTGATCCTCGACCTGCACGCCGCGCCCGGCGGGCAAGGCAATGACCTTGCGATTTCCGATCGCGATCCGGCGAAGCCTTCGCTTTGGGAGAGCGAAGAGAACCAGCGCAAGACAGTCGCGCTGTGGACCAAACTCGCGGCGCGCTATGCCGGCGAGCCGTGGATCGGCGGCTACGACCTGATCAACGAGCCCAACTGGAGCTTTGCGACGCCGGGCAAGGGCAATGGCTGCGACGAGACCGAGAACAAGGCGGTCTGGGACCTGCAGCAGCGGATCACCACCGCAATTCGCAGCGTCGACCGGAAGCACATCGTGATCGTCGAGGGCAATTGCTGGGGGAACAACTACAAGGGCCTGCCCGCGGCATGGGACGCCAATATGGTGCTCAGTTTCCACAAATATTGGAACCGCAACGACGCCGCGAGCATCGCCGACATTGTCAAGCTGCGTGAGAGCTATGGCAGGCCCGTGTGGCTCGGCGAGTCGGGCGAGAACAGCAATGTCTGGTATCGCGACGCGATCAAACTGGTTGAGGGCGAAGATATCGGCTGGAATTTCTGGCCGCTCAAGAAGATCGGCTTCAACCAGCCGCTCGAGATCGTCGCGGGCGACGGCTGGATGAAGATCACTTCCTGGGCGACCGGCAAGGGGCCGAAACCCGGCGCCGACGAGGCCTTTGCCGCGATGATGCGGCTGGCCGAAAACACGCGCTTCGAAAACAATATCGCGCATCCCGATGTCATCGACGCGATGATCCGCCAGCCGCACGATGCCAGCGCAAGGCCCTTCACCGCGCGTCGGCTGGACGGTGCGCCGCTCACCATCCGCGCGGTCGATTATGACCTGGGTCCGGCAGGCGTTGCCTATCGCGACAGCGTCGATGCCAATTATCATGTGGCGACCGGCGGCGAACGCACCCCCTGGAACAATGGCACAACCTATCGCAACGACGGCGTGGACATCGCGCGCGACGCCGACGGCAGCCCCTATGTCGGCGACTTCGTCACCGGCGAATGGATGCGCTACAGCCTCGACGCGGCCGCCGCCGGACGCGGCAGCGTGATGATCCGCGCGCGCTCGGCGAAGGGCGGGCGCATCGCGCTCGGCGACCGCGAAGCCACCCTCACCCCAAGCACCGGCTGGCAGGCGGTCACCCTGTCCGATATCGCGCTTCCGCGCGGCACCAGCGCCCTCACGCTGCGCGCCATCGCCTGCGATGATTGCGAAATCAGGGATTTGACGGTCGATCGCCAGCAATCGGGCGCTTCTTGACCCTATCCCGGCTTTCTCGCATATTCGGCCTTGTCCTGGAGGGGTTCATGACATGATCGATCAGGTTGTTCACGATGCCGATGAAGCGGGCGACGCCCGCAAGCACTGGTCTGTGCCGCGCCTGCGCAGCATCGTGCCCGCGCGCCGCACCCGAGGGGGAAGCGGAGAGCGGAACGGCGATGTCGACGACATCATCTACGACCTGAGCTGAGCTTCCCGCCCTCGCGGCGGAACCTCCCCGCCTCCCGCGCGTCCTGTCTGCACAAGCGGACGGGGCGCTGAGTGGAGGATGACCCATGTCCATGATCGCCGTCTTTATCGGCCGCCTGTTCATTGCCGTGATTTTCGTTGTGTCGGGGATCAACAAACTGATCCACGTCGCCGATACCAATGCCATGATTTCGGCGGCAGGACTCCCCGCCGGACTCGCGATCCCGACCGGCCTGTTCGAACTGGTCGCGGGCGTGTGCATCGCGCTCGGCATCGCGACGCGGCTGGTTTCGATCCTGCTCGCGGGTTTCGTGCTGCTCACCATCCTCTTTTTCCACCGCGAATTCACCGATCCGATGCAGGCGATGGCGGCGATGAAGAATCTGGCGATCGCCGGCGGGCTGCTCTGCCTGTTCGGCTATGGCCATACGCGCTGGAGCTATGACGCGCTGCGCCAGCGCCGCCGCGACGAACTGGCGCGCCACAATGCCGAAGCGCGCCTGACCGAAGCCGAATTGCGCGCCGCACGCGCCGAGGGCCGCGCCGAAGCCGTCGGTGCCCCGGTGGTCGTGGAGAAGCGCCCGTTCTGGCGGCGCTGACCCGCTTCGCGCTTGGCAAGGCGGTCGGCCTGCGCTAGCCTCCACTTAACGTTTACGTAAAGGGAGGTTTGCCATGGCCGGCGGGCGCGAGTTCGATATCATCGTCTATGGCGCGACCGGCTTTACCGGCCGCCTCGTCGCCGAATATCTGGTGCAGCATTATGGCTGCCGCGCCGACGCCCCCAAATGGGCGATGGCGGGGCGCAGCGCCGACAAGTTGGCCGAGGTGCGCGACCTGATCGGCGCGCCCAAGGACACACCGCTGGTCGTTGCCGACGCGGACGACCTCGCCAGCCTCGACGCGATGGCGGCGCGGGCGTCGGTCGTGCTGACCACGGTTGGCCCCTATCAGCTCTATGGCAGCGACGTCGTCGCGGCGTGCGTCAAGGCGGGCACCGCCTACGCCGACCTCTGCGGCGAGCCGGGCTGGATGCGCGAGATGATCGACGCGCATCAGGACGCGGCGAAGGCGTCGGGCGCGCGCATCACCTTCAGCTGCGGTTTCGATTCGATCCCCTTCGATCTCGGCGTGCTGTTCCTGCAGGCCGAAGCGGTGAAGCGCCACGGCCAACCCGCCCCGCGCGTCAAGGGCCGGGTGCGCAAGATGGCGGGCGGCGCATCGGGCGGCACGATCGCCAGCCTGACCGAAACGCTGAAGGCGATCGCGAAAAAGCCGTCGCTCGCGCTGCTGCTCAAATCCAGCTTCGCGCTCACCCCCGGTTTCGAGGGGCCGTCACAGCCGACCGGGTTGATCCCCGAATATGACGGCGCGACCGGCACCTGGACCGCGCCCTTCGTGATGGCGCCGATCAACACCAAGAATGTCCATCGCACCAATTTCCTGCTCGGCCACCGCTGGGGTGCCGACCTTGTCTATGACGAGATGGTGATGACGACGATCGGCGACGCCGGCAAGGCGATGGCCGAAGCGATGGCGAAGGCGAACCCGTTCGGCGAATCCAAGCTCAAGCCCGGCGAAGGCCCGAGCAAGGACGAGCGCGAGAATGGTTTCTACGACATATTGTTCGTTGGCGAATATCCCGACGGCACCAGCATCCGCGCCAGCGTCCAGGGCGACCGCGACCCCGGTTACGGCTCGACGTCGAAGATGCTTGCCGAAACCGGCATCGCGCTGCTCGCCAACAAGGGCGACGGCGGGGTGTGGACCCCCGGGGCCTTGCTCGGCGAGGCGCTGATCGACCGGCTTACCGCCAACGCCGGACTGACCTTCCAGATCGAGGAATAAGACCAGGATGACCACCTCTCCCAGCGCGCTCGACGCGCTGCTTTCGACGCTGCGTACCGAAGAGGGCGTGGCCAGGGCGCATATCGACGATGGCTGGATGCAGGGCCGCACCGCCTATGGCGGGATCAGCTCGGCGGTCGCGCTCGCGGGCGCGATGGCGCTGCACCCCACCGACACCCCGCTGCGTTATGCGCAGATCAGCTTCGTCGGCCCGGTCGGCGGCGATTGCACCGTCGCCACGCGCGTGCTGCGCCAGTCGAAATCCTCGCTGTTCGTCGATGCCGGGGTGTCGAGCGACATGGGCTTCGGCACCGCCGCGACCTTCGCTTTCTCGGGCGACCGGCCAAGCCACCTCGACCACAACAGCCTGACGATGCCCGACGCGCCAGCCCCCGAGAGCCTGCAGCCGGTGCCCGACCACAAGGCACGCCCCAGCTTCGTGCGCCATTTCGACATGCGTCCGACGACCGGTCCGCGTTTCGACTGGAAAAGCGACGTCGGCGACTATCTGACCTGGGTGCGCTTCGTCGAGGAGCCGGAATGCCATCCCGCGGTCGCGCTGCTCGCGATGGGCGACGCCCTGCCCCCTGCCGCGATGGCCTTGTTCACCGAGTTCGGCCCGATCAGTTCGATGAACTGGACGGTCAACATGCTGACCGGCAAGCCCGAAACCGACGACGGCTGGTGGCTGCTGTCGGCAAAGACCGGCTTCGCGCGCGGCGGTTTTTCGGTGCAGGACATGATGATCTGGAACCGCACCGGCGAGCCGGTGATGAGCGGCAGCCAGGGGATCGCGATTTACGCATAACGAACGTCGCCCCCGCGAAGGCGGGGCCCGCTGTCGCTTTGTGCCTCGGTCGCTGCTCCGGGCGGACTGCGGCCCCCGCCTGCGCGGGGGCGACGGTTAAACCGGCAGCACGATCGCCGCGTCCAGCCCCGACGTATCGTCGCGGTTGGCGATCACCAGCCGCCCGCCCTCGCCTTCGGCCAGCGCGTTTGCGATCGCGAGGCCCAGCCCCGCGCCCCCCGTCGCGCGATTACGCGACGCCTCGCCGCGCGCAAAGGGTTCGACGAGGTCGGCGATCAGCGCCGGGGCGATGCCCGGACCGTCGTCGCGGACGACCAGCCGCAGCTCGCCGCCGCTTTGCTCGACCAGCAGGGTCGCGCTGCCCGCATAAGCGAGCGCATTGTCGATCAGGTTGCGCAGCGCGCGCCGCACCAGCAGCGGCCGGCCGCTCAGTGGCGGCAGTGGCGGCAGCGCATCGGGGCCCGTCACCGGCTTGCCCATCACGCGATATTCCTCGCCCATCTGCGCGAGCAGTGTCGCGACATCATAGCGCTCCGCCGCCTCCTTGCCTGCGCCGCTGCGCGCGACCGCGAGGATATCGGCGAGCATCGCGGTCATTTCGTCGATCGTCGCGATCATCTTGTCGCGCAGTTTTTCGTCCGCGACCGCCTCGACGCGCACGCGCAGGCTGGCGAGCGGGGTGCGCAGGTCGTGCCCGACCGCGCCGAGCATCCGGTCCTTGTCGGCGAGCATCGTCCCGATCCGCGCCCGCGAGGCGTTGAAGGCGCCGATCACGTCGCGCACGTCCGACGGCCCCTGCTCGATCAGCGGCGGACCATCGCCCATCGGGTCGCGCCGCACCGCCTGCGTCAGTGCGCGCAGCGGCCACGCCGCGCGCCACGCGATCAGCAATATGGGAACGAGGATCAGCACATAGAGCAACAGCGTCTGCCAGATCAGGAAGCCCTGCAGCCTTTTGCCCTCGGCGGGAAGCCAGCTGCGCACCACGACATAACGCCCGCCGATCTTGGCCGAGACGATCGCGGTGCGCGCGGGACCGCGCATCTTTTCGGTCTTGTGCCGTTCCGGCAGCACCCAGGCGTGAACCTGTTCGGCGTCGAGACCCGCCTCATCCAGTTGCGCCGCGACATGCGCCGCGAGGTCGGCGTCGACGCGCGCGCGCGGCGGCGGCGCGAATGGCGTATCGCGGACCTGCAGCCGCGGATGGCGCTTTTCAGGGGACCGGCCGGGCGGGCCTTCGTCGGGATCGGCCATCGCGCCGCGCCGGTCGCGTTCGAGCGCGTCGATGATGCGCGCCACCGCCATGCCGCCGCCATTGGCATAGACCTGTTGCCGCTGCCCGCGCGCGAGCAGCGTGAAATTGATCGCCTGCGCGACAAACAGCGCCACCGCGACCGCGAACACCATCTGGCCGACGAGGCTGCGGGGCCACAGCCGCAATGTCACGCCGCGCCGCCCAGCCGCTTGACCTCGCAGGCGAGCGTATAGCCCCCGCCCCACACGGTCTTGACCAGCTGCGGATGGGCGGGGTCCGCCTCGATCTTCTTGCGCAACCGACTGATCAGATTATCGATCGCGCGGTCGAAGATATCGGCCTCGCGACCGCGCACGAGGTCGAGCAGCCGGTCGCGGCTCATTACCTGCCGCGGATGGCGCACCAGCGCGTGGAGCAGGTGATATTCACCCGACGACAGCGCGACCTCTTCGCCCGCCTCGTCGACCAGCACGCGTTCGACTTCGCGGAGCACCCACGGACCAAAAGCGAAGGCGGTGCCGCCGGGGTCGAGCGTGCGTCCGCCCGCCTGCGTCCGGCGCAGCACGGTGCGGATGCGCGCGACCAGTTCGCGCGGGTTGAAGGGTTTGACGACATAATCGTCTGCGCCGATCTCCAGCCCGATGATCCGTTCGGTATCCTCGGCGCGCGCGGTCAGCAGGATGACGGGAATGCTGCTCGTCTCGCGCAGATGGCGGGTCAGCGACAGCCCGTCCTCGCCCGGCATCATGATGTCGCTGACGACGAGGTCGATGCTTTTCGCGCGCAGCACCGATCGCGCCTCGGCGGCATTGGCGGCGTCGGTAACGGCGAAACCCTGCGCGGTCAGATATTCGGTCAGCGGCTCGCGGATCGACGGTTCGTCGTCGATCAGCAGGATGCGCGGCGCGTCGCTGTCACTCATCGAAATCGATCCTGCAAATGGTTCGCCCACCGGTCGGGGGACCGGTGGGCGATAGCTGGCAGGGACCAGCGGCAAAGGCAATGCCAGGGAGGGGAAAGAGCCTGCCGTTGCAGCCGGTCCGCTGCCGATTATTGGGCGGCGGGAGCCGCCGGCGGAGCGGCGCGCTTGGCCTTCCATGCGGCGCGCTGTGCCTGGCGTTCCTCGGCGGTCACCTGACCGTCCTTGTTCGCGTCGGCGGCGTCGAAGCGGGCGAGCGCGGCGGTCTGGAATTCGGCCTGGCTGATCGCCTTGTCGCCATTGGTGTCGGCCTTCATCATCATGCCGCCGCGACCACCGGGACCGCCATGATGGCCGCCACGCTTGCCGTGATGCCCGCCCATGCGGTGACCATCGCGCTTGCCGGGTTCGCCGGCCTCGGCGCGCTTCTCGCCACGTTCGGCACGCTTGGCGGCGCGGTCGGCCGATGCCTGATCCCATTCGGCCTTGCTGATATTGCCATCCTTGTTGGCGTCGAAGCGGGCGAAGGCGGCCGCCTGCATTTCGGCGCGCTTTGCGGCGCGGTCAGCGGCGTCGAGCTTACCGTCCTTGTTCGCATCCATCTTGGCGAACATCTCGGTTGCGCGGGCCTGCGCTTCGGCGCGGGTCACGGTGGCATTGCCGTCGGCCTTGGCGCCGATGCCCGGAGCGGCAAGAACGGGCACGGCGATCAGCGCGGCGCCCAGCGTCAAAAGGGTGAATTTCTTTCTCACGTAACGAACTCCTCGGGTCGCGGAGCCGAAGGGGGCCGGCTCTCGATGACACCCTTCTAGGCGCCACTTGTCCCAGCACCGTGCCGGTTTGGCGAAAAATTGTCGCAAAGTGTCGCAGAACGGTGGCGCGGTTCATGCTGCCGCAAGCGCGCGCGGCGCCGCCACGGTTGCGGCAATCGGACCCCGACCCTAGGCTTGCCGAAATCCAGGAGGAGAATCGCATGACCGACTACGCGCCCGATCGCCGTACCCTGTTGGCCGGCCTCGGCGGTCTTGCCGTCGCCGGCATCGCCGGGCCGGTCGCCGCGAAGGAGAGCGTCAGCGCCGATGCGCGGCTCGATACGTTGCTCTCCGCCCAATTCGAGCAAGGCCTGCGCGACGACCCGACCCGCGCGACGTCGCTCGGCCTCGACACCGGTGCCCGCGCCGCGCTGCGGGCGCAATTTCCCGACTGGTCGGCGGCCGGACGCGCGGCGCAGGCACGGCGCATCGACACCGACCTTGCCGCGGTTCGCGCGATCGCCGCCGATACGCTCGGCGATACCGCCCGCGTCGCCCACGATAGCGCCGAATTCGAGCTCGCGGCGCGCCAGCGGCTCGCACGCTTCGCCTATCACAGCGGCGGTTTCGGGCATCGTCCCGGCCCCTATGGCGTCACCCAGCTCGGCGGCTTCTACACCGGGGTCAGCACCTTCATGGACAGCCAGCACCCGGTGAAGGACCGAGCCGACGCCGACGCCTATATGGCGCGGCTCGCGGCGATCCCTGCCCTGCTCGACGCCGATACCGCCATCGTCAAGGCGAATGCCGCGATGGACGTCGTCGCCCCGCGCTTCATCCTCGACCAGGCGCTCCAGCAACTCGCGCGGCTGCGCGACGGCGATGTCGCGGGCAAGACCCTCGTCGCCTCGATCGCCCGGCGCAGCGCCGAAATCGGCCTCGGCGGCTATGGCGATCGCGCCGCCGCAACATTCGAAGGACCGATCCGCGCCGCGCTGACCCGGCAGATCGAGGCGCTCACCGCGCTGCTTCCGCGCGCCGGCGTCGTGGCGGGGGTCGCCCGCCTGCCCGATGGCGAGGCCTATTATGCCGCGACCCTCGCCCAGCATACGACGACCAGCCTGACCGCCGCCGAAATCCACCGCATCGGGCGCGAACAGGTGGCCGACCTGACATCGCGCATGGACGTGTTGCTGAAGGCGCAGGGCTATAAGGACGGCAGCATTCGCGACCGGCTCGCCGCGCTCGGCAAGGCCGAGGGGCAATTGTTCGCCAACGATGACGCCGGCCGCGCCGAAATGCTCGCCTATCTGAACGGCTTGCTCGTCACCGTGCGCGGCAGGCTGCCGCAGGTGTTCAGCCGCATGCCCAAAGCGCCCTATGAAATCCGCCGCGTCCCGCCCGAGATCGAGATCGGCGCGCCCGGCGGGTCGGCGCAGGCGGGAACCCCCGATGGGTCGCGTCCGGGCATATTCTTCATCAACCTGCGCGATACCGCCGAATGGCCACGCTACACGCTGCCGACCCTCGCCTATCATGAAGGCGCGCCGGGGCATTTGTTCGAGGGCGCGCTGAAATATGAGGATGCCGAGTTGCCGCTCTATCGCCAGGCGTCGTCGGTGACCGCCTATGGCGAAGGCTGGGGCCTTTATGCCGAACAGGTTGCCGACGAACTGGGCCTGTACGACGACGACCCGCTCGGCAAGATCGGCTATCTTGCGTCCTACGCCTTTCGCGCCTCGCGGCTGGTGGTCGACACCGGGCTGCACGCGATGGGGTGGATCCGCGAGCAGGCGATCGACTATATGGTCGAAAATTCCTCGACCTCGCCGACCGCCTCGCGGACCGAGATCGACCGCTATATCGTCTATCCGGGGCAGGCCTGCGCCTACAAGGTCGGCCAGATCGCGATCAGCCGCGTCCGCGACGAGGTCGCCGGCCGGCCGGGTTACGACATCAAGCGCTTTCACGATGTGGTGCTGGGGGCCGGACGGGTGCCGCTCGCGGTGCTCGAACGCCGCGTCCGCGCCGCCTTTCCGGCCTGACGCACCGCCTGAAACAGGTAAGCCCTGTCGCATCTCTGCGGCGGGGCTCCCTAGGTTCAGTCCGAAAACAAGAACCGATTTCCACTCTCACTTTCGGTCAAGCAGACCCATGAAACGCCGCGGGTCGCGATGGGTTCCCGGCGACGCCGAATTTTTTACACCACCTTCTTGGCGGCGAATGCGCCCATGATCACGAACAGCGCAACGAACGCCAGGCCGACGAAGAACAGGATCTTGGCGATACCGGCCGACGCGCCGGCGATGCCGCCAAAACCCAGGACCGCGGCAAGCAGCGCGATCACGGCGAAGATCAAAGCCCATTTGAACATATCAAGTCTCCTCAACGATCTGCACAGCGATGAGCGCGCGGCACCCGCCCCCGACGCGGCGCGATTGCGCCCCGTCGGAGAAAAACGACCCGCGGCCGCGCCTCGACAATCTGAATAATGAGTGCCTTAGCTAAACGGCGACCATCCGGAAAAGTTCCGGGATCGGATGCGGCGGCGATGTCGGGAGACCTGGAGCGGGTAGCGGGAATCGAACCCGCCTAGCTAGCTTGGAAGGCTAGAGCATTACCACTATGCTATACCCGCTCACCAAGGCCGGCGGCGATTGCCATTTTGGTCCGCCTTCGTCAAGCGCCGCGTCAGGCACGGCATTGAGAACATTTTGGCAACATGCTAGGCTGCGGACGTGGAAGACGGCGACGATCAGGCTGTGGACGCCGCGGACACCCGGGTCCGCAAGATCATCCATGTCGACATGGATGCCTTTTACGCGTCGGTCGAACAGCGCGACGACCCGGCCTTGCGCGGCAAGCCGGTTGCGGTCGGCGGGTCTTCGCGGCGCGGCGTGGTCGCGGCCGCGAGCTACGAAGCGCGCAAATTCGGGGTACGGTCAGCGATGCCGAGCGTCACCGCGAAACGCCAATGCCCCGGCCTCATCTTCGTGCAGCCGCGCTTCGAGGTGTATCGCGACATTTCGCACCAGATCCGTGCGATCTTCCGCGACTATGCCGACGAGGTCGAGCCGCTGTCGCTCGACGAGGCCTATCTCGACGTGTCCGCCGACAAGGGCGAGCTGGGCAGCGCGACCGCGACCGCGAAGCTGATCCGCCGCCGCATCCGCGACGAAACCGGACTCACCGCCTCGGCGGGCGTCTCGTACAACAAGTTCATCGCCAAGCTGGCGTCGGACCAGAACAAGCCCGACGGCATCACCGTCATTCCCCCCGGCAAGGGCGCGGCGTTCGTCCAGACGCTATCGATACGCCGCTTCCACGGCATCGGGCCGGTGACCGCGGCGAAGATGGAGGGGCTGGGCGTGTTTTCGGGCGCCGATCTCGCGGCGAAAGACCCGATGTGGCTGGCCGGGAATTTCGGCAACAGCGCCGAATGGCTGTTCAACCTGGCGCGCGGCATCGACCATCGGCGGGTGAAGTCGAACCGGCCGCTGAAGTCGCTCGGCGGCGAAAGGACCTTTTTCAACGATCTGATCGGCGACACCGAAATCCGCGAGGCGCTCGCGCATGTGTGCAGCGTGGTGTGGGACCGTGCCGCCAAGAAAGGCGCGCGCGGGCGGACAGTGACGCTGAAGCTGCGCTACGCCGATTTCAGGACGATCACGCGCGCGAAGTCGGTGCCGGCGCCGATCCTCGACGGCGCGGCGCTGCTCGCAGCGGGCGAAGCGATCTTGGCGCCGTTGCTGCCGACCGAACAGGGAATCCGGTTGCTGGGGCTAACGTTGAGCAAGTTCGAGGGCGAGGATGACGACGAGGATGGCGACGAAGCGGCGGGACCGGCCGATCTGCTGAGCCTTATTTGATCGTCATTGCGAGCGAAGCGAAGCAATCCAGAGTGGCGTAAACCGCTATGGATTGCTTCGCTTCGCTCGCAATGACGCGCTTATTGAAGGCCCTATTCCGCCAACGCGCCCAACCGCCGCTCCTTCGTCGCCGTAAAGCGGATGTCCGGATTGCGCTGGGTGATATAGCCCACCTCCCAGCCGTCCTTCGCCATGAACACCGGCGCGCCATCGCGGTCGGTGGCGCTCGCGCCGCGGTGCTCGGACTGGAACGCCTTGAGCTTCGCCGGATCGTCGCAGGCGATCCAGCGCGCGGTTTCCCAGGGCGACTGCTCGAGCTTCGCCTCGACCTTGTACTCGGCGTCCAAACGGCTGATCAGCACCTCGAGCTGCAACTGCCCGACGACGCCGACGATCATGTTCGCCCCGATTTCGGGATAGAAGACCTGGATGATCCCCTCCTCGGCCATGTCGTCGAGCGCCTTGCGCAATTTCTTGGTCTGGGTCGGATCGACGAGAGCGACGCGGCGCAGCAATTCGGGGGCGAAGTTCGGCAGCCCGGTGATCGTGATGTCGGTGCGTTCGGACAGCGTATCGCCGACGCGCAGCGTGCCATGGTTCGGGATGCCGATGATGTCGCCGGGGAAAGCCTCCTCGGCCATTTCGCGGTCCTGCGCGAGGAACAGCATCGGGCGGCTGATCGCGATCGCCTTGCCCGTGCCGCCCTGCATCAGCCGCATGCCGCGCTCGAACTTGCCCGAACACAGCCGCATGAACGCGATGCGGTCGCGGTGCGCGGGGTTCATATTCGCCTGCACCTTGAACACGAAGCCGGTGACGGCATCGTCGGCCGGATCGACCGGCGCCGGTTCGGCGGGCTGCGGCTGCGGTCCCGGCGCGTGGTTGGCGAGCGCCGACAGCAGGTCGATGATGCCGAATTCCTTGAGCGCCGATCCGAAATAGACCGGAGCCAAGTCACCGTTGCGGTATGCCGCAACGTCGAAGGGCGCGTAGCAGGCCGATGCCAGCTCGGTTTCTTCCTTGAGCAGCGCGAGCGCGCGCTCCGAAAGCTCCGCTGCCAGCGCCGGGTCGTCCAGCCCCGCAACCTTGGCGCGGTGACCTTCATACATCCGCGACGCGTCGCCACCCGGCTTCATGATCGCGGGATCGACCAAATCGTAAATCCCCTCGAACTGTCCACCCATCCCGGCCGGCCAGTTCATCGGGCACACGTCAAGCGCCAGCCGCTCGGCGATCTCGTCGAGCAGCTCGAACGGCGGCAGGCCCTCGCGGTCGACCTTGTTGATGAAGGCGATGATCGGCACCGAACGCAGCCGGCACACCTCGAACAGCTTCAGCGTCTGCGGTTCGATGCCCTTGGCGGCGTCGATCACCATCACCGCGCTGTCGACCGCGGTCAGCGTGCGATAGGTATCCTCGCTGAAATCCTCATGCCCCGGGGTGTCGAGCAGGTTGAAGATGAGCCCCGCATGCTCGAAGGTCATCACCGACGAGGTCACCGAAATCCCGCGCTGCTGTTCGATCTTCATCCAGTCGGAGCGCGCGCGCCGCGCGGCCCCGCGCGCCTTGACCTCACCCGCGATATGGATCGCGCCGCCGGCGACGAGCAATTTCTCGGTCAGCGTCGTCTTGCCCGCGTCGGGATGCGAGATGATGGCGAAGGTGCGGCGGTCGGGATGCGGAGCGATCATGGCGCGCGCCTAGCAGCGGCGCGGCGGCGTGGGAAGGGGCTGGCCTTTAGCGATTGCCCGGCGCTGCGATGTCTGGCATCTTTTGCCGACGGAGAGAAATGGAGGCGACCAATGTCCCTGTTCCCGCGGATTCAAAGCCCCTGCCCCTATAAGGGCAAGCTCAGCGACATCATGGACGGCGACACCTGCCGCCTCTGCCACCGCGAGGTGCATGATATTTCCGATCTGTCAGGCGCGGCGCGCCAGGCGCTGGTCGCGGGATGCAGCGACGAGATTTGCGTGAGTTACAAGGTGCCCGTGAAATCGGCGCTTGCCGCGATGGCGCTGAGCGCGAGCATGGCCACCCCGGCCTATGCCCAGATCGACGAGGTGCTGGCGGTCGACGGTGAACCGACGAGCGGCGAATATTGCCTCGAGGATAATTATATCATCGTCGGCGGGCTGAAAAAGCCGGGCGAAGTCGAATGGCTGACCGCCGATCTGGACAGCAGCCTGCCCGACATGCCGGTCGTCTATGACGACGAACCGGCGCCGACGGCCAAGGCGACACCTGCGTCCGCGCCCGTCGATGCCCTGGCGGACACCAAGGCGCGCGACGATCGCGATCCGCCGCCTTTGGTCAAGAATCGACCGGCCGCTTCCTGACCTCGGATATCGCGCGCCAGTCGAGCAGCGCCGCGATCTGGTTGGCCTCGACCATCGCCTCGGGTTCGCCATCGCCGAGGCTGAGCGCGATATGCGTCGCGTCGAAGCCGTTCAGCGAGATGTCGTAGCTTTTCCAGCGCCCGTCGACAAAGGCGATCACCCAGCTGTGCGGCATGAAGGCGTTGCTGGCGCCATGATAGCGCCCCGGCGAAAACACCAGCCCATGGACGACGCGCACCGGAATATCAGCCGCGCGGCCAAGCGCCGCGAGCAGCAGCGCATCCTCGGTGCAATCGCCGGCGCGACGCCGCCAGGCGGTGCGCGCCGAGACATAACCGTCGAAATCGATGCGCGGCAGCCGCGCCCGCGCGACGATCGCGAGCCGCGCCATCACCGCATCGTCGCTCTTCGCGCCGCGCCGCGCCTGCGCCGCCTTCTCCTTGAAGGCGGCATCGTTGCTCTGAACCCACTGGCTCGGCCGCCGCCAGCGTTCGAGATCGGCCGCCGCCGGGGCGGATGCCGGACCGCAGTCCTGGCAGATGTCGACCTGCCAGCCGTCGCCATCCGACTTGACGCGTTGCTCGCCGGTTTCGGGGACGGTGACGGGCACGTCCGCGGGAAGCCCGAAAACATAGCGCATCTGCCCGAGCGCCGCGCGCTGCGTCATATGGATATTGGGGCGATATTGTTCATGCGCGACGATGCGACCGCGCGAGAGCATATCCGCTTTGGTCAGCGGCCCCTCGTCGCGACGCCACGACAGCCCACTGCCGAGCAGCGGCTGGCGCGCCGCCGCCAGCTTGCCATCCGCATAGTCGAGCCAGCGCACCGACTGCAGCCGCCCGCCGCGCGAAAGCCTCAGCACCCAGGCATGATCGGTGCCGCTGCGTTTCGCCAGCGCCAGCCCGACCGGCCGGAATTGCAGCGACACGGGGTCGAATTCGGCGATCGACCAGCTGCGCGGCGCGGACGGTTCGGTCAAAAAAGGCGCCAGCGTGTCGGGATCGCCGATCGGCAGCACCGGCAGGACGGCGCTCACCGCGTGCCGTTCGTCCTCGTTGACGGCCTGCCCCTTCAGCGCGCCGTCCGACCGTTCAAGTTCGACGGTGAGTATCCGGCCATTGACGCTGCGCCGCCACCGCCAGCGTTGCGGGCGGCCATCGGCATCGACCGCGATCCGCAGCGTATCGCTGAGTTCGGTCGGGCCGTGGCCCGAAACCGTATAGGCGGTTTCGAGTTGCCGAACGCTTTCGCTGCCGCCTGCGGTCACCACGGTCCGCTCGGTCTGGCGACCGATCAACTGGTCGCTCTCGCCGCTGATGGCGATCGCAACCTCGTCGCTCGCGGCCGCCTGCCCGTCCGCCGTGACCGCGCCCGACAGCAGCAGTCCCGCCAGCGCTGCAGGGCGGAGCATGGAATTCGTGCGCGTTGCCGCCTTCGTCATCGTCCGCCATCGCCCCCTTGCAAATCGATCCCGTTCGCGCCCGCAACGTCGCGACCGTCCGCGTCGCTGTCAAAGGAAAAGGCGCGCCAGATCGGGCTGGATTCGCGGTGCAAACAGGCGCACGCTGGGCGCATGCGGAACCTCTTCCTCGCCCCGTTCGCCATGTTCCTGTCCGCCTTGCCGACCATCGGCGCGTCGGCTCAGCCGCCCGCCGTCCCCGCCACGGCAGCGCCCGGCCTGATCGGCGAATATCAGCTTGCCGAAGGTCCCGACGTCGGCGGGGGGCTGGAGATCGCGCCCGACGGGACCTTTCTCTATGCGCTCTACGCCGGCGCACTCGACGAGCGCGCCGGCGGGCGCTGGGAGCAGAGGGGCGACGCCGTCTGCCTGTTCACCGAACCCCGGCCGGTGCCGCCCGCCTTCGAAAAGGCGCCTCTGGTCGATGTCGACGGCGCGCAACCGACGATCTTCGTCAGCTGGCCGACCGGCGAAGGCGTTGCGGGGGTCACCTTCACCATCGGCTTCGACAGCGGCGACCCGGTCGAGGATTATACCCAATATTATGGCTGGACGATGCCCGAGGACGACAGGCGCGTCCCGCGCTGGGTCGAAGTGCACGAGTCGATCTATGATGTGACCGCGCCGCGCTATGAACTCGGCCCCGAAGACAAGGGGCGGCTGCATGTGCGGCTGGTGCCCAATGACATGGGCGTGGTCGATTTTCGGGGCGCCTGCCTCAGCGCCAGCGGCGACCGCTTCGTCCTGCGGCGCCGCGACGGCGAACTGCGCTTCGCGCGCGTGCGGGTGGGCGAAGAATAAGGCCCCTTCGGCCCACCGCTATCAAATCCACCCACCCGTCGCCCCTTGCACTTCCGATGCAAATCGGTCACAACTTTACGTGAACGTAAAGGTAAAGCCAAAACCCGCGAGAGGAGTTCTTCCCCATGACCACCCCCACCTATGAGATGATCAAGCTCGAAGTCGCCGACCATGTCGCGACGATCACGCTCAACCGCCCCGAGCGGCTCAATTCGATGCCCCCGGCGATGGCCGACGAGATTCGCGACGCGCTCGATCACCTGCCCGTCCTCGGCGCGCGCGCGCTGCTGATCACCGGCGAGGGGCGCGGTTTCTGTTCGGGGGCCGACCTTGGCGGCGACCGTGCCGCGTCGGCGGTCGGCGGCGGCGCCAACAGTCGCAAGGCGCTGCGCAACCACTATAACCCGATGCTGCTCGCGCTCGCCAATCTGAACATCCCGGTCGTCACCGCGGTCAACGGCCCCGCAGCGGGCGTCGGCTGCAGCTTCGGCCTGTCGGGCGACTTCACCTTGGTCGGCAAGTCGGCCTATTTCCTGCAAGCCTTCGTCAACATCGGCCTCGTCCCCGATGGCGGCTCGTCGTGGCTGCTGCCGCGCCTGATCGGCCTGCCGCGCGCGACGCAGATGATGATGCTGGGTGAAAAGATCGGCGGCGAACAGGCGGCCGAATGGGGCCTCGTTTACAAGTGCGTCGACGACGCCGACCTGCTGACCGAAGCGCGCGCGCTCGCGACGCGGCTGGCGAACGGCCCGACGGTGTCGCTCGGCACGATGCGCCAGATTTTGCGCGCCGGCCTGTCGCAAAGTTTTTCGGAAACACTGGACGCCGAAGCCAAGGGCCAGTTTGTCGCGGGTAACAGCGAGGATGCGGTCGAGGGCGTGCTCGCATTCGTCGAGAAGCGCAAGACGGCCTTCAAGGGGAAATAAGGAGAGCGTCGCCCCCGCGCAGGCGGGGGCCTGTATCTTACACACATCTGACGCTGCCGACGACAGAAGTGGTGTGTAGATCTCGGTGGTCGCCGTATCATTAAAAAA
>NZ_JBWKVQ010000002.1:0-846169 GCF_059421785.1 Sphingopyxis sp. GW821-FHT02C12 | reverse complement strand
CACCCCACCCCCCCCCCCCCCCCCCCCCCCCCCCCCCCCCCCCGCTCCAGTTACTCCGCCGCTTCCTCGACCATCACCTTCTTGTAGATGCTCGTGCGCGGGTAGGAGCAGAGCCGCATCACCATCGGCTCGAAGAATTCCAGGCTCTCGCTGTCATAATCGGGGTCGAACGCCGGCGCGTCATATTTCTCGCAGAATTCGGCGCATGCCGCATAATGCGGGCTATCCTTGAACTGGTCGCGCATGTCGCGGTCGAGGCCGAGATAGTGGAAGAAATAATGGCCCTGGAAAATGCCGTGGTGCTGGACGATCCACAGATTTTCTTCCGACAGGAAGGGCTTGAGGATCGCCGCCGCGACGTCGGGATGGTTGAACGCGCCCAGCGTGTCGCCGATGTCGTGGAGCAAGGCCATCACGACATATTCCTCGTCGCGCCCGTCGCGATGCGCCCGCGTCGCGGTCTGCAGGCAATGTTCGAGCCGGTCGACCGGAAAGCCGCCATAATCGCCGCCAAGCAGCTTCAGATGCTCGAGGATGCGCGTACCGTTCTGCGGCGCAAACTCCTTCTGCTCGCGCGCGATGATGTCCCAGTCCTGCTGGGTCCCATCGATCATCGAACGGAAACTCGCGTGGTCGTGCGTCATATCGGTCATGGCAGCCTCTCCTGTTTTGGCGGGCAGCCTAAATTATTCGTTCCAATTTGCAACGTTATAGCCGCGAAGCTCCTCGGGCGTCAGGCATTGGCGTTGCGGCGCCTGGCCTGTGGACGCATTTTCGCGATCGAGCGTCCCGGTAAGCAGTCGGCGCGAGACCCCCATCCGGATCAGATAATCGGAGATTCCGAGGCTCTGCCGCGCGATGTCGGCACCGGAAACCGACGTCGCCGACGGCTCATAAAATTGCCCAAGATCGAACACAGCCGTCGGATCGACGGACCGAATACGCCCGCTGAGGAACAACAGGGCACAAGCATCGGTGCAGTTCGCGCCAGCCGGGACATGCGCAGCAAAACTCCCCGCCGACCGCAGGATACGCCCGGCCTCCATCGCACTGCCCCTGTCGTCGCCCGAGGCATTGAAGTGGATTGTGTCGACGTCGGGATGCTCAGCGAGCACCGCGTTGAGGCGCGCCGGAAGGTCGGGGCCGATCCTGCCCTCTATGACAAGGGTTTCGCTGCGTCCGGTTCGCTGCACCTCAACGCGCGACGCCGGTGCATCCCATCCCTGGCGCGTCGGAGCGCATTCGCCCGATTGCTCGATCGGCGTCGCTGCGAGGAGCGGCAGCGCAAGCAGCGCTCCAAACAGCCGCTTATCCGCCATCGTTGGTAACATTATAGGCTTTCACCTCGGCCTGCGTCAGGCAGCGCCGGGTCGATTTGTCGTCGTCGGTCGCAATGGCCTTCTGGCGGTACATCACTTCGGTCAGCAATTTCCGCGACACGCCCATGCGGATCAGGAAATCATTGTCCTCGCTGGCAAGCAGCGCCGCATCCTGTTCGATATCGCCGATCAGGTCGCGGGTCGCTTCGGTACCCATGGCCACGCTCATGTCGATCGCGCTGCGGTCCCCGGTGCGGGTGAACATATGGACGATGAAAAGACCGCCCGGGTCGATCACCCGCGCGCTACCGCCCATGAAGACGAAATTGCAGGCGCTGAAACAGGCCCAGCCGTTGGGAACGCGGGTGATCATCCCGAGGCTGGACCGGATGATCCGTCCCGCTGCATTGCCAGCGCGCGCGTCTCCGCCGGGTGACCGCAGCCAGATTTCCGAGACGTCAGGGTTAGCCGCCAGCGTCTTGGTCAACCGGTCGGGCAGTCCGGCATCCACCCGCCCTTCGGCAAGCAGGACCTTCTCGCCCCCGCGAACGACGGGCGTCAACGTCATAGTCGGATTCGTCGACCAGTTCGGACTGAGCGGACAGGTGGGGTTCGCCGGGTCCATCGGCGTCGCCGCCGTCAGGCACGCAAGCGTCGCCAGCGCCGCCAGCGGGCGGACAAGTTTACGCCGCGACAATGACATAGCGTGGCTCGCCCGGTCCCTTGCACATACGCTTCGACACGCGCGTTTCCTCGCCCTCGACGATCACCACGTCGGTGACGTTCATACATTTGCGCCCGCCGCCTTCCTGGTTGACCGCTGCTACGGTCGACGATCCGCTGACCTCGGGGCGCGTCGCGCTCGTCCAGTTCGACGTTGCGCCGACCTCTTCGCCGCGCGTGACCTCTTCGGTCGCCGCCGCAGCTTGCAACTGCTCGCCGGGATCGAGGCGGCACGCGATTGCGTCGGTCAGCGTGCCCGCAACCTCCGCGGTCGGCAGGTAACTGCCGAAACCGGTCTTGCCCGCCGCATCGCCGACAGCGTCGCGGATCACGCCGCCCAATATGCCGCGCCCGACGCTGCTGCCCTTCTTGCCCTTGGGACAACCGCCATTGTCCTTCTCGCTCGGACTCGGCGTCGGGGTCGGCGACGTCACCTTGCGGAGCAGCCCCCCGAATTGCGCCTGCGCCGGCGCCACCGCCAGCAGACATGCGGCCAAAACCGCCGGCGCTGTCAAAATCTTTCGCATTCCATCCGCTCCACGCAACCACGCCCGCAACCGGGCACCCTGCGACCCCTATAGGGGCGGTTCATGCCACCCACTGTGATTTTCATCAACTCTTGCCCGAATGTCATCCAGACAGGTTGAATTAAGGCTGAATATGTAACACAGGATGAACCATGCTGTCGCAAAAGACCCGCTATACGATCCGCGCTTTCCAGCACCTCGCCGACCATTGGGGCAAGGGGCAGGTCCAGCTCGCGGATATTGCGGAGGCGCAGAATATCCCGCCCAAATTCCTGACCGTGATTCTGTCGGAAATGGCGCGCGAAGGGCTGCTGCTGTCGCAGCGCGGGCGCGACGGCGGCTACCAGCTCGCGCTGTCGCCGATCGACATCAGCTATGGCGACCTTGTCCGCCTGACCCGCGGTTCGCTCGCGCTCGTGCCCTGCGCCGCGCGCAACGCGCACGAGCATTGCAAGAACTGCCTGCCCGAATCCGAATGCCGGATGCGCAGCCTGATGCTGAAGGTGCGCGACGACACCGCCGCGATCCTCGACCGCATCAACCTCGCCGATCCGATCGCGATGGAACCGGTGTTCGAGAGCGAAGCCGCCGAATAACCGCGAGGCCGACGCCGTCAGGCGTCGTGCTACCCTTCGGCCCCCTCCACCCCTCGCTTCGCGAGCGGCCCCCTCCCCATGACCTGCGGCCACAGGGAGGATTTGAACGCCCGCCACCGCCCGACACCGGTCATCCCGCTGCCGCATTTCCGATGCACCGGACAGGCAACAAAAAAGGCCCGCGTCGGCGGGCCTTTTTGGGAAGAAATGGTGGAGCCTAGCGGGATCGAACCGCTGACCTCCTGCATGCCATGCAGGCGCTCTCCCAGCTGAGCTAAGGCCCCACAACTTCGTGATCGCGCCTGGGTGACTGCGATCGGGTGGCCGCCTTTAGCAGTGCCGGCGACCGATGCAAGGGGCCAAATGCATCTGACGATGCCTTTTTGGCCCCCCGCGTCAAAAATCAGGTTTCGACGTCGTCGTCGTCCGCGGTCGCGACGCCCAGATCGTCGTCGCCGCCGAGGTCGACGTCGTTGTCGGGCGAATCGCTGTCCTCGTCGACATCGACGTCCAGATCCAGATCGTCGTCGGCCTCGGGTTCCTTGGCGACCTTGCCCGGCTTTTCCGCTTCCTCGAACGGCATCGGCTGCTTCGATTTCAGCACCGATTCCGGAATCCAGTTGTAACCGCAATTGATGCAGGCGACCGGATCATCCTTAGTCAGATCATAGAATCGGGTGGCACATTTCGGGCAGCTACGCTTCGTGCCCCATTCAGCCTTTATCATAAATTCCTCATAACCTTCTGGAAAGAGATTAGAATTTCTGGAAAGCGACGGTTGCCTGCGCGGCATCCATCAAATCGGCGTGCGCCTTGCCAGATTGCAAGGCCGCTGTCAAAAGCCGCACGCCATGACCGATCACACCGCCACGCCCCGCAGCTTTTCCGCTTCCGTTCCGCTCAAAGGTAGGGTCCCGATCCCGGGGGACAAGAGCATCTCGCATCGGTCGCTGATGCTGTCGGCGCTCGCGGTCGGCGAAAGCCGCGTCACCGGGCTGCTCGAGGGCCATGACGTGCTCGCCACCGCCAGCGCGATGCGCGCGATGGGCGCCGACATCGAACGGCGCGACGACGGAGAATGGCGCATCCACGGCGTCGGGGTCGGCGGGCTGCTCCAGCCGCAGGGAGCGCTCGACATGGGCAACAGCGGCACCTCGACGCGCCTGCTCATGGGTCTCGTCGCCAGCCACCCGATCACCGTCACCTTCATCGGCGACGCCAGCCTGTCGGGACGTCCGATGGGCCGCGTCATCGATCCGCTGAGCCAGATGGGCGCCGACATCACCGCCTCGCCGGGGGGCCGTTTGCCGCTGATGCTGCGCGGCCTCGCGCCCGCCATCCCCCTCGCCTACCGCCTGCCGATGGCCTCGGCCCAGGTGAAAAGCGCGATCCTGCTCGCCGGACTCAATACGCCGGGGATCACCGAAGTGATCGAACCGGTGCCGACCCGCGACCATAGCGAGCGCATGCTGCGCGGGTTCGGCGCCGATCTCAGTGTCGAGACCGATGCCGACGGTACGCGCCACATCCGCATCCTTGGCGAGGCGGAACTGAAACCACAGACGATCGCCGTTCCCGGCGACCCTTCGTCGGCCGCCTTCTTCATCGTCGCCGCGCTGATCGTACCCGGATCCGACGTCCTCATCGCCAATGTCGGCCTCAACCCGACCCGCGCCGGGCTGATCGCGGTGCTGCAGGCGATGGGCGGCGATATCGAGTTGCTGGGTGCGCGCGAAGTCGGCGGCGAACCAGTCGCCGACCTGCGCGTCCGCCACAGCATCCTCAAGGGCATCGCCGTCGACCCCGCCGTCGCGCCGAGCATGATCGACGAATTCCCCATCCTCTTCGTCGCCGCCGCGCTCGCGCAAGGCCGCACGACGACGACCGGGCTCGACGAATTGCGCGTCAAGGAAAGCGACCGCATCGCGGTGATGGCGACGGGCCTCACCGCCATCGGCGCCCGCGTTGAGGAGAGCGAGGACGGCCTGATGATCAACGGCACCGGCGGCGACCCGCTTCCCGGCGGCGCCACCATCGCCGGCCATCTCGACCACCGTATCTGCATGAGCTTCGCCATCGCGGGGCTGGTCAGCAAGGCGCCGGTGACGATCGACGACATCGCACCCGTGGCGACGAGCTTCCCCAATTTCGAAGCGCTGCTCGCCGGACTTGCGCAATGATCATCGCGGTCGATGGCCCGACCGCATCGGGCAAGGGCACGATTGCCCGCGCGATCGCGGCGCATTTCGGGCTGCCCGTGCTCGATACCGGACTGCTCTATCGTGCGGTGGGCTATCAGACCCAGCTCAACCATGGCGACCCCGACGATGCCGCCGACGCGCTCGTCGCCTGCGACTTTCCGGATGCCCTGCTCGACGATCCGGCGCTGCGCTATGAAAGCACCGGCGGGCTCGCGAGCCGCGTGTCGGTTCACCCCGCCGTCCGCAAGGCGCTGCTCCAGCGCCAGCTCGATTTTGCGGGCCAGCCGGGCGGTGCGGTGCTCGACGGGCGCGACATCGGCACGGTGATTGCGCCGCACGCCGACGCCAAGCTGTTCGTTACCGCCAGCGCCGAGGAACGCGCGCGCCGCCGCCATGCGGAGATGCTCGGGCGCGGCGTCGATATCGGCTACGACGCCGTGCTCGCCGACATCCACGCCCGCGACGCCCGCGACACCGGGCGGACCGAGGCGCCGCTGCTGCGCGCCACCGACGCGATGCTGCTCGACAATAGCGACATGGATGTGGCCGAAGGCATCGCCGCCGCGATCGCCTTCGTCGCCGAACGGGTCAGGCGACCCAGCTGATCTCGGGCAGCGCGTCGACCGCGGGCTTCGCCGGCGCGGCGTGATAGACGGCGGTTTCGCCGACGCCCTTCAACATTTCCATATGCGGCGGGCCGAATGCGCCGCGGTCCTTCGCCCGCAGCCAGGTGCTTTCCGAAATCGCGATCCCGTTGACCGGCGCCGTGCTCTCCAGCCGCGCCGCCATGTTCACCGTTTCGCCCCAATAGTCATAGGCCATGCGCGTCGCGCCGATCACCCCGCCGACCACCGGTCCGCTGTGGATGCCGACGCGCAGCCCGGTCTCGACCCCGGCGAGCGATTGCAGGTCGTCGACGACTTCGAGCACCGATCGCGCAAAGGCGATCGCGGTATCGGCGCTGTTGCGCGCGGTCAGGTTACCGCCGGCGATCGCCAGATAGGCGTCGCCGATCGTCTTGACCTTTTCGACCCCGTGCTGCGCCGCGCAGCGGTCGGCGTGGTTGAAAAAGGTGTTGAGCAGTTCGACCAGATGCCCCGGCGACACCCGCTGCGCCAGCTTGGTAAAGCCCGCCATGTCGATGAAGATCACGCTCGCGTCGGCATAGGAATCGGCGACGAGGCGCCCGTCGCGAATCCGCTCGACCGCCGCGACCGGCAGCATGTTGTAGACCAGTTCCTCGTTCCGCTTGCGCTCGGCCTCGAGCGCTTCGGCCAGCGCGAAGGCGCCGCGGCTCGACCGGTCGATCGCGAAATTGATCGCGACCATGATCATCGCGCCGCTGAGGTACGACAGCAGCGCATACCACAGCCCCGCGCCGTGGCTTTGCACCGCCAGCACCGTCGAGAGGAAAACCACGATATCGAGCGCCAGCCACAACAGGAACAGGCGCGGCCGGCTCGCCAGAACGACCGCCGCGAAGGCGCTGACCGAGAGCCTGTTCATGACGCCGACCGCGTGCATTTCCTCCTGCATGTCGATCAGTTCGTCGAACAGCACCAGATTGATATGGCCGAGCAGAAAGACGATGCCGAGCAGCGCGGCGAAATCGATTCCCGGCCGTGCGACATATCCGGACCAGAAGGTAGCGCCGATATAGGCGCCGGCGAGGATCAGCATGCAGCCGAAATAGACCGCGAGCGTCGCCGTATCCTCGTGACTGACAAACAGCGGATTGGCGATCGTATAAGCGAGCGCGACGAGCATGAAGAGCACGCCATAGATGCGCACGAAGGGCAGCCGCAGCATCCGCGCCGTTTCCTGGAAACGCGCCTCGACCGCCGGATCGGCGAAACTGCCACGATATGCCGTTTGCATGAGCCCCCTCTCGATTGCAGCGGGACGCTAAACCCAACATCTTACGATGGCGTTTATCCGTGCTTTCGCCTTGCCCGCGCTGCGCCGTTCGACTATAGGCCGCCGCGTCCGACGGGTGTTTTTGCCGGTCGAGGCACGGATGAACCGCCGCTCGTTCCGAGCGTCGGGCGTGACGGGGCGCACCCGTCGCGCCCTTTTTGCTTTGCCCGTCCCTCGCCGATGAAGGTCCGGAGGATGCTGTGCAATGCATTCGGCAGGCACGGCATATCGGCCATTAAGACCAGCGGAACCAACCGCTTGGCCGGAACAAACGAAGTAAGGAAGACACATCTATGGCCACTACGGCTTTCCCGACGCGCGACGATTTTGCCGCGATGCTCGATGAATCGCTTGGTGGTGCCGACGGCGGCTTTGAAGGCCGCGTCGTCAAGGGCACCGTGACCGCGATCGAAAACGACCTGGCAGTGATCGACATTGGTTTGAAGAGCGAAGGCCGCGTGCCGCTTCGCGAATTCGCCATGCCGGGCCAGAAGGCCGACATCAAAGTCGGTGACGAAGTCGAAGTCTATGTCGACCGCGTCGAAAACGCCAATGGCGAAACCATGCTGTCCCGCGATCGCGCTCGCCGCGAAGCCGCCTGGGACCGCCTGGAAGAAGAATTCAACAAGGAAGCGCGCGTCGAAGGCGTCATCTTCGGCCGCGTCAAGGGCGGCTTCACCGTCGACCTCGGCGGCGCCGTGGCGTTCCTTCCGGGTTCGCAGGTCGACATCCGCCCCGTGCGCGACGTCGGCCCGCTGATGGACCTGCCGCAGCCCTTCCAGATCCTCAAGATGGATCGCCGCCGCGGCAACATCGTCGTGTCGCGCCGCGCCATCCTCGAAGAAACGCGCGCCGAACAGCGCTCGGGCCTGATCCAGAACCTCGAAGAAGGCCAGATCATCGAAGGCGCCGTCAAGAACATCACCGACTATGGTGCGTTCGTCGACCTCGGCGGCATCGACGGCCTGCTCCATGTCACCGACATGAGCTACAAGCGCGTCAACCACCCGAGCGAAGTCATCAACATCGGTGACAATGTCCGCGTCCAGATCATCCGCATCAACCGCGACACGCAGCGCATCAGCCTCGGCATGAAGCAGCTCGAAAGCGATCCGTGGGAAGGCGTCGCCGCCAAATACCCCGTCGGTGCGAAGCTGTCGGGCACGGTCACGAACATCACCGATTACGGTGCATTCGTCGAACTCGAAGCCGGCATCGAAGGCCTGGTCCACGTCAGCGAAATGTCGTGGGTCAAGAAGAACGTCCACCCCGGCAAGATCGTTTCGACCAGCCAGGAAGTCGACGTCATCGTCCTCGAAGTCGACAGCGACAAGCGCCGCATCTCGCTGGGCCTCAAGCAGGCTCAGTCGAACCCCTGGGGCGCGTTCGCCGATGAGCATCCGGTCGGGTCGGTCGTCGAAGGCGAAGTCAAGAACGCAACCGAATTCGGTCTGTTCGTTGGCCTGCCGGGCGACGTCGATGGCATGGTCCACATGTCGGACATCGCTTGGGGCATCTCGGGCGAAGAAGCGCTGCACCTCCACCGCAAGGGCGAGGCCGTGCAGGTCGTCGTTCTCGACGTCGACGTCGAGAAGGAACGCATCAGCCTCGGCATCAAGCAGCTTGAAAAGGGTGCACCTGCCGTTGGCGGCGGCGTCGCCGCTGCCGGTTCGGTGAAGAAGAACGACGTCATCACCGTCACCGTCCTCGAAGTTCGCGACAACGGCCTCGAAGTCCAGGCCGGCGACGATGGCGCCACCGGCTTCATCAAGCGCGCCGACCTCGGCCGCGACCGCGACGAACAGCGCGCCGAACGTTACCAGGTCGGCCAGAAGTTCGACGCGATGGTCATCGGTTTCGACCGCTCGAAAAAGCCCAGCTTCTCGGTCAAGGCGATGCAGATCGCCGAAGAGAAGCAGGCCGTCGCGCAGTACGGTTCGTCGGACTCGGGTGCGTCGCTCGGCGACATCCTCGGCGAAGCGCTGAAGGCCGGCAAGAAGGGCTGATCCCAGCCCCTTGTCACCAGAATGAGACAGAAGGCCCGCCGGATGCGTCCGGCGGGCCTTTTGATTCGGCGATATCTTTTGCGCCCCGCTTGATTCATGTTAGTCTGGCGGCGCGTTGGGAGGGGTCTCACGCACCGAACCGGCAAAGACCGGGAGCCTGCATCCAGCGATGCGCGTGAAAAATAGGGGAAGCCAATGATCCGGTCGGAACTGGTTCAAAAGATCGCTAGCGAAAACAACGATCTGCGCCTCGAAGAGGTGGAGAAGATCGTCGATGTGTTTTTCGATTCCATCGTGGACCAGCTCGCCTCGGGCGGCCGTGTCGAATTGCGCGGCTTCGGCGCCTTTTCGACCCGCGGTCGCGAGTCGCGCACCGGCCGAAATCCGCGCACCGGCGCGGCGGTCGATGTGCAGGCCAAAAGCGTGCCCTATTTCAAGCCCGGCAAGGAAATGCGCGAGCGGCTCAACGACTGAGTTGCCAACGATCGTCCAGGTCCCAAAACTTCGTCATTGCGAGGAGCGAAGCGACGCGGCAATCCAGGTTGGCGTGAACCGCCCTGGATTGCTTCGCTTCGCTCGCAATGACGGAGCGCAATATTCCGCGCTCAATTCTTGAGGCGGTAGCCGGTCCGGAACATCCAGAAAATCACGCTCAGGCAGAGCGTCAGAAACAGCGCGACCGCGCCCATGCTGACCTCGATGCCTACGTCGCCCTGCCCGAAGAAGGTCCAGCGGAAGCCGCTGATCAGATAGACGACGGGGTTGAACAGCGTGATCGTCCGCCAGGCGGCAGGCAGCATGTCGAGCGAATAGAAGGCGCCGCCCAAAAAGGTTAGCGGATAGACGACGAGCAGCGGGATCACCTGCAACTGCTCGAAGCTTTGCGCCCAGATACCGATGATGAACCCGAACAGGCAGAAGGTCACCGCCATCAGGATCATGAAGGCGACCATCCACAGCGGATGGACGACCTGGACGTCGACGAACAGATGCGCTGTAGCGAAGATGATCGCCCCGATGATCACCGACTTGGTCGCCGCGGCGCCGACATAGGCGATCACCGTTTCGAGCGGCGACAGCGGCGCCGACAGCATCTCATAGATCGTGCCGGTCCATTTGGGCATGTAGATGCCAAAACTCGCGTTGCTGATGCTTTCGGTGAACATCGTCAGCATCATCAGCCCGGGGACGATGAAGGCGCCATAGGGCACGTTGCCGACTTCGCTCATCCGGCTGCCGATCGCCGAGCCGAAGACGACGAAATAGAGCGCCGTGGTGATGACGGGCAGCGCAAGGCTGGTCCAGACGGTACGCCCGAAACGCGCCAGTTCGAACAGATAGATCGCGCGGACGCCGCGCCAGTTCGCGGTCATGCGGCGGCTCCCTTCGCGCCCCGGGGCTCGTGGACGAGCCCGACGAAAATATCCTCGAGCGAGCTTTGCCGGGTGTGCAGGTCCTTGAACCCCACCCCGATGTCGCTCATCCGGCGCAGCAGCGACGGCACCCCGGTCGCCTCGGCCTGGCTGTCGAATTCATAGACCAGCTCATGCCCGTCGCCCGCCAGTTCGAGCTTCCAGTCGGCCAGCTCCGCGGGCACCGCCTCGAGCGGCTCGGCGAGGTTCAGCGTCAACGTCTTGCGTCCCATTTTCTTGATCAGCGCATTCTTCTCTTCGACCAGGATCAACTGCCCCTTGCTGATCACCCCGACGCGGTCGGCCATTTCCTCGGCCTCCTCGATATAATGGGTGGTCAGGATGATCGTGACCCCGCGTTCGCGCAGCCCGTGGACCATCTGCCACATGTCGCGACGCAGCTCGACGTCGACCCCCGCCGTGGGCTCGTCGAGGAACAGGATTTCGGGTTCGTGGCTCAGCGCCTTGGCAATCATCACCCGGCGCTTCATGCCGCCCGACAGCTCCATGATCTTGGAATCGCGCTTGTCCCACAGCGACAGGTCGCGCAGCAATTGCTCGATGAAGGCCGGGTCGCGGCGTTTGCCGAACAGGCCGCGCGAGAAGCTGACGGTCGCCATCACCGTCTCGAACGAGTCGGTATGCAGTTCCTGCGGCACCAGCCCGATCATCGACCGCGCGGCGCGATAGTCGCGGGCATGATCGTGCCCGGCCACGGTCACCGTCCCGCTCGTCGCGGTGACGATGCCGCACACGATGCTGATCAACGTCGTCTTGCCGGCGCCGTTCGGCCCGAGCAGCGCAAAAATCTCGCCCTTGTTGATGGTAAGGTCGACCGACGACAGCGCGGTGTGGCCGCTCTTGTACGTCTTGCCGAGTCCGGCGATGGTGAGAACAGCTTCCATGGGCGGTCATCTAGCTGACGGAACCGGACGGGTGAACCCGCAAACAGCGCTTGACCTCATCGGGGGCATCGGCTTGACCGGCACCGCTGGGCGGACGTGGCGAAATCGGTAGACGCAGCAGACTTAAAATCTGCCATCCTCTGGATATCCGGGTTCAAGTCCCGGCGTCCGCACCAGCGCCCCACCCTTCAAGGCCCCGCGGCGCGTTAGCACCCTTCCGGTTTCGCGCCGCTTGGCTATGATGACCGCGATGCCCCTGCACATTCCCCTTTCGCGAACCATCGGACGCCTGACCGCCGCCGGCCTGCTGGCGCTCGCGCTCGTCAGCTGCGGCCTGTTCGGCGAGCGCGGGCCGGTGCGGATCGCGGCGATCGGCGCCCTCAACAGCGCCGCCAACCCGATCAACGGCGAATTGTCGGCCGCCAATGCGGCGCTGCTCGACGCGACCTCGCAGGGGCTGGTCAGCTTCGACGGCGAGGGACAAATCGACGTCGGCCTTGCCGAGCGCTGGACGGTCACCGCCGACGGACGCAGCTATGTCTTCCGCATCCGTGAGGCCAAATGGGCGAACGGGCGCAAGGTCACCGCCGCCGACGTCGCCAACATCCTCGAGGGCTATCGCGCGCCGCGCAGCAAACATGTGCTCAAGGATGATTTTCCCGAGATCGAGACGATCAAGGCGATGACCGACAGCGTCATCGAAATCCGCCTGTCGGTGCCGCAGCCCGGGATGCTCGAACTGCTCGCGCAGCCGTCGATGGCGATCGTCAACCGCGGACTCGGCTGGGGTCCGATGCGCCCGAAACGCACCGGCCGCGCGATGCTGCTGACCCCGGTCGCCGATCCGCTCGCCGAGGATCCCGACGCCGCCGAAGCCGCGGCCGCCGATCCCGCCGCGTCGATCGAACTCACCGGCACCTCGGCGGCGGGGGCGCTCGCGCGCTTCAAGAACGGCTATGCCGACGGCGTCGTCGGCGGGCGCTTTTCGACCCTGCCCTATTTCGTCGCCTCAAACATCGGCCGCTCGCGGCTCGTCGTCGATCCGGTTCCGGGACTCTTCGGCCTCAGCATCGTCAGCATCGACGGTTTTCTCGGCGTCCAGGCCAATCGCGAGGCGCTGTCGCGCGCGCTCCGACGCGAGCGGATCGTCGGTGCGTTCGGGCTTCAGGAATGGGAGCCGCAAGTCACGCTGCGCCCCGACCTTTACACGCGCGACGTCGGACCGACCCCACTGCTGCCCGCCTGGGCCGACTATCCCGAACAAATGCGCTTCGAGCAGGCGAAACGCGCCGTCGATGCGTGGAGAGATAGCGGAAATGTCGTCGAACCATTGCGCATCGCGGTGCCGGACTCGCCGGGCGGCCGCATCCTTTTTGCTTATATCGCCGCCGACTTCACGCGCATCGGCATGCCCAGCCGCCGCGTCGCCATGACCGCGACGGCCGACCTCCGACTGATCGACGAAGTGATGCCCAACGACGATGCCCTGTGGGGGCTGCGCCGCCTGTCCTGCCGCGCCGACACAATGTGCCATCGCGACGCCCAGCAACGGATCGACGAAGCGACCGCCGCAACCAGCGCCGCCGACCGCGCGCGCCTGATCGGCGAGGCCGAGCAATTGCTCGCGGGCTATTCGCCCTTCATTCCGATCGCGACCCCGCTGCGCTGGTCGGTCGCATCGCAGCGGCTGACCGGGCTGCGCGCCAACGGCCGCAGCCAGCACCCCTTGAATCACTTGATTGCCCTACCCAACTAATACACCGAATAATGTTGGCGCGCTCCATTTCGAGCGCTGCTTGAAAGGACCCCGATGGCCCCTTCGTCTCCCGACACCGACGCGCTGTTCGACGCGCTGATCCAGAATCGCCGCGACCCCGCCGCGCTGCGCAAGCGGGTCGAGACGCTCGAGATCATCCTCGAACGCAGCTTCGTCATCCCGGGCATCAACCGCCCCGTCGGCCTCGACGCGATCGTCGGGCTGGTGCCGGTGGTCGGCGACGTCATCACCGCGGTCATGGGCGCCTATCTGATCTGGGAGGCGCGCAACCTCGGCATGCCGAAATGGAAGATCTGGCGCATGGTCGGCAATCTGGGAGTCGACACAACGCTCGGCGCGATCCCGCTCGTCGGCGACGCCTTCGACTTCCTGTTCCGGTCGAACACGCGCAACCTCAAGATCATCAAGAAGCATCTCGACAAGCATCATCCGGGGACGATCATCATCGATCAATGATATTCATCGTCGTTGCGAGGAGCCGATGGCGACGCGGCAATCCAGAGTGTACGGTAACCGCCCTGGATTGCTTCGCTTCGCTCGCAAAGACGAGGCTTATATTGCAGCGGCGGCTCTTCCCCTGGGCTGTATCGAGGTGCTAGCACAGCAGCACACCCCGGGGAGATTTCCAGATATGATCCGCGTTACACTTGCCGGGCTCGCCTTGAGCTGTTCCTTCGCCACCATCGCAGTCGCCGCCGAGAAAGAGGCCAAAGACCCCTATCTCTGGCTCGAGGACATCGACGGCCAGAAGTCGCTCGACTGGGTCAAAAAGGAAAATGCCGAGACCGACACGCTGCTCCTGTCGCGCCCCGGTTTCGAGGCCGATCGCAAGCGCGCGCGCAACATTCTCGACGACGACCGCCAGATCGCAATGCCCGGCGAAGTGATGGGCCCCACGATCACCAATTTCTGGCGCGACGCCGCCAACCCCCGCGGAATCTGGCGGCAGAGTCCGCTCGACGCGTATCTCGCGGGCAAGCCCGAGTGGAAGACGCTGATCGACGTCGACGCGCTCGGCAAGGCCGAGAAGCAGAGTTGGGTCTGGCACGGCGCCGACTGCCTCGCCCCAGCCTATACGCGCTGCCTCGTCTCGCTCAGCCCCGGCGGCACCGACGCCGATATCGTCCGCGAATGGGACCGCAGCACCGGAAAATTCTTCGACGGGGGCTTCACCGTTCCGCTCGCCAAGAGCAGCGTGACGTGGGAAAATGCCGACACCCTGCTCGTCGCGACCGATTATGGCGAAGGCAGCATGACCGCGTCGGGTTATCCGCGCATCGTTAAGCGCTGGAAGCGCGGCACGGCGCTGGCATCGGCCGAGACGGTCGCCGAAGGAGAAACCGAAGACGTCGGCATGAACGTCTTCGCCTTCACCGACGGCGACAAGCGCTGGCCGATGATCAGCCGCGGCAAGACCTTCTACACCGCCGATTACAAGCTGCCGAACATCGACGCGTCGCGCTATATCTCGACGATCGTCCCCGACACCGCGAGCGTGCGCGACGTCATCGACGGCCAGCTCGTCATCTTCCTCAACAAGGAATGGGCGGGCATCGCCGCGGGGTCGCTCGTGTCGTTGTCGCTCGAGGATATGTCGGCCGACCGTCAGATGCCCATCGTCACCGCAATGACGCCGACGAGCGCGCAGGCGATCGAAGATGTCGCCGCGACCGACAATATCCTGTGGGTGAAGGCGCTCGACGATGTCGAGGGCAAGCTGTTCGCGTTGCGCCGCGACCCCCATACCGGCAAATGGAGCCAGAAGGACGTCGCGCTCGCCGACAATGCGACGGTAACGATCGCCGGTGCCGTCGCAAAGCGCGACATCATCCTCGCGACCGCCGAAACGATGCTGATGCCGCCGACGCTTTACGCGGTGTCGGAGGGCAAGGCGGCCGCGGCGGTGCAGAGCCTGCCCGCGACCTTCGACGCCAAGGACATGACCGTCGAAAAGCGCTTCGCGACGTCGAAAGACGGGACGAAAATTCCCTATTTCCTCGTCCGCAAGACCGGCGCCACCGGCCCCGTCGCCGCGCTCGTCCATGCCTATGGCGGCTTTCGCGCCGCGCAGACGCCGGGCTATCTCACCGGCCAGCCCTATCGCGCCGGTCCGCTCGGCCTCTTCTGGGTCGAGGACGGCAATGCCTATGTCCTCGCCAACATCCGCGGCGGCGGCGAATATGGTCCCGCCTGGCATCAGGCGGCGCTTCGCGAGAAGCGCCAGAACAGCTTCGACGACCTGCACGCGGTCGCCGAGGATCTGGTCGCCACCGGGGTCAGCGCCAAGGGCAAGATCGCCATTTCGGGCCGTTCGAACGGCGGTGTTCTTGTCGGCGCGGCGATGGAACAGCGGCCCGACCTCTATGGCGCGGTCATTTCGGGTTCGCCGCTGAAGGATATGCAGCGCTACAACAAGCTGCTCGCCGGCGCCTCGTGGGTCGCCGAATATGGCGATCCCGACGTGCCCGAGGACTGGGCCTTCATGTCGAAATATTCGCCATACCAGAACATCAGGAAGGGCGTAAAATATCCGCCGATCTTCCTCTATTTGTCGACCAAGGACGATCGCGTCCACCCCGGCCACGCGCGCAAATTCGCCGCGCGACTGAAGGAACTCGGCAATCGCGTCTATTATCACGAATATATGGAGGGCGGCCATTCGGTCGGCGCCGACCATGCCGAAGACGCGATCCGCGCCGCGATGCTTCACGCCTTTCTGCTGCGCGAACTGGTCGAGAAGAAGTAAAGTAATAGCGCCGTAAAGTTAACCCCCTAGTATCGATTCGATTTTTCTGAGACGATGCTCCGTTCGCGCGAGTCGCGACCGTTGGCGTTCGATGCCGGACCAGGACATCGCGGCCAACTTGATAGTCAGGGGGCTGACATGAAAATCGATGCATATGACACGGCCACATTGGGTGGCCGGGCGAACAAGGCGTTGCCGGGCGACAACCAGTCGGCGGGCCGTCAAACCCTTTCGTCGCGCCAAAGCGACACCGCAGCGCAGGCAGCGAAACCGGGCGCCACGGACGGCGGCGCCGTCGATGCCGGACCGATCTTTACCGTCGGCTGGGGTGACTCCAAGTCCGCGCTGTCCGCCACCCACCTGTCCACCCTGACGTCGGCCGGCATGGTCGCCGCGGATGCCGATTTCGGCAAATTGCAGTTCGGCCTCGGCGACCTGTTCGTCGAATCGAGCCTCGCGGTGATGGGGCTGAACGACACCGCGCGCGCCAGCGCGCTCGCCGATTTTCAGAGCAGCAACAGCATCGCGCCGGTCGTCGAGGGCTATGTCGCGATCGACGCGACCGCACTCGACGGCAATGGTGCGGCCTTGCTCGCGCAGCTCGAAGCGCTCGGCTTCGAAGGCGGCATCGCCTATGGCGCGCTCGTCGGCGGCTATATTCCACTCAGCGCGATCGACGATCTGGCGGCGCTCGCCAACCTGAATTTCGCGCGGCCGGCCTATTCGATGTCGAGCGCCGGTTCGGTGCAAAGCCAGAACGTCTTTTCGGGCAACGCCGATTTGGTGCAGAATCATTACGGCCTCGACGGCAGTGGTGTGAAGATCGGCTTCATCTCCGACAGCTTCAACACCGCGACGCTGACCACCACGGGCGCCGCGCTGACCATCCACTATGCGCAGGACGTCGCCAGCGGCGACCTGCCCGCCGGGGTGGAGGTGCTGCTCGACAGCACCCTCGCCCAGAACCGCGACGAAGGCCGCGCGATGATGCAGCTCGCGCACGACATCGCGCCAGGCGCGACTCTGTCGTTCCACACCGCGCAGGGCGGTCAGGCGGTGTTCGCCGCGGGCATCCAGGCGCTCGCCGACGCCGGCGCCCATATCATCGTCGACGACATCATCTATTTTGCCGAACCGATGTTCCAGGACGGCATCATCGCACAGGCGGTCGATGCGGTGACGACGGGCGGCGTCCAATATTTCTCGTCGGCGGGCAATCAGGCGCAGCGCTCCTATGAATCGGTGTTCCGCGATTCGGGCGAGACCTTTACCGCCAACGGCATCACCTATCGCCTGCACGATTTCGATCCCGGCGCCGGGGTCGATTCGACCCAGTTGATGTCGCAGACCGGCTCGGTCATCTACGACCTGCAATGGGCGCAATCCTTCTTCTCGGCGAGCGGGGTCGGCGGGAATTCCGACCTGGCGCTTATCTTCCGCCAGACCAACGGCACGGTGATCACGATCATCGACAGCAACAATATCAACGCCGACGCCCTCGAACTCGCGCAGTTGAACGGCAACGGCAGCTTCACCCTCTCGATCGGCGTCGATCCTGTCGGCACCAATCCGACCTTCATCAAATATGTCACCTTCGGCGGCACCTGGTCGGCGAGCGAATATGCCACCAACAGCTCGACCTCGTTCGGCCATTCGAACGCGGCGGGCGCGATCGGCGTCGCGGCGGCGGACTGGTTCAACACCCCCGCCTTTGGCCAAAGCCCGCCGCTAGGCGAAAACTTCACCTCGCGCGGCGGTCAGCAAATCTATTTCGACACCGACGGCAATGCGCTGGCGACGCCCGAGACGCGCACCACCGTCGACATCACGATGGCCGACGGCGGCAACAACACCTTCTTCGGCAGCGACATCAGCAGCGACCTCGACACCCTGCCCAATTTCTACGGCACGTCGGCGGCGGCGCCCAATGCCGCCGCGATCGCGGCGCTGCTGCTTCAAGCGGCGCCGAATGCGACCCCGGCGCAAATCCAGGCCGCGCTCGAAACGACCGCGATCGATATCCAGGCGCTCGCCACCGGCCGCCCGACCCACAACATCGGCGTGCTCACGGGCACGGGTTACGACATCGACACCGGCTGGGGGCTGATCCAGGCCGATGCCGCGCTGGAAGCGCTGATCGGCGCCCGGGCGACGGCGGTCGGCGAAACGACGCAGGTTCGCGAGAATGTGACCGTCAGCGGCAATCTGATCGCCAACGATATCGTGGCATCGGGTGGCCAGTCCGCGGTCGTCCGCTCGGTCAATGGCGACGTGATCACCTTCGGCACCCCGATCACCTTGCCTTCGGGCGCGCTGCTGACGGTGAACAGCGACGGGACCTATACCTACGACCCGAACCACAAGTTCGACTATCTGATCAAGAACACGCTGGCGATACAGCTCGGCGCGGCCAACGGCTATGTACCCGACACCTTCACCTATAGCCTGGTCGGCGGGTCGACCGCCACGGTCACCGTGATGGTCCGCGGTCTCGAAGGCCCGGGCGACGAACTGCATGGCAATGGCGCCAACAATGTCATCACCGGCACCACGGCCAACGACATCTTCAACCTGTCGCAAGGCGGCGACGACACCGTGTCGGGGCTTGTCGGCAACGACCTCTTCTACTTCGGTGCCGCGATGACCGCCGCGGATCGGGTCAATGGCGGCGGCCACACCGACACGCTTGTGTTGCAGGGCAATTACAGCGCGGGCCTGACCTTCGCCGCGACCAGCCTGGTCAGTATCGAGCGCATCAATCTGTTGTCGGGCAGCGACACGAGCTTCCGCGATACCGCCGGAAACACCTACAGCTACGTTATCACGACCGTCGACGGCAATGTCGCCAGCGGCGCGCAGCTGATCGTCGATGCCAAGCCGCTTGGGGCGACCGAGACCCTGAACTTCGACGGATCGGCCGAAACCAACGGGACTTTCGTGCTGCGCGGCGGGGAGGGCAACGACACCATGGTTGGCGGCCAGGGCAACGACCAGTTCGCCGGCCGCGGCGGCGCCGACATCTTCCGCTTCTTCGCGGATTCAGGCCAGGATCTGATCACCGATTTCTTGTCGGGAACCGACAGGATCGACCTCTCGCAGCGCGGATTTCTGGACTATCAGGCTGTGATCGATGCGACCCAGGATGTCGGCGGCAACGCGGTCATCGATCTGGGCGGCGGCGATCTGGTGACGCTGCGCGGCGTGACCAGGGCGCAATTGCAGTCGGGCGATTTCATCTATGCCAGCCCGGCGGCGCAGGGTGCGGCGGCCGGTGACCTGCTGATGGCGTCCGGCGGCTGGGGCGGCGACTGGGGCGGCGATCTGTTCCTGGCGCCTGTCGGTTCCGGCACGACCGGACACGATAGCCTGGTGTTCGACACCGGCGGATTTGCCTCGCATTGGACGGCGGATACCGCACCCGATCAATGGACCGACTGGCAGATTGGATTGCAGCGGCACGACATCCATCTGTTCTGACGCGAACGCGCCGATCGCGCCGCGACAATAGGGGTCAGAAGGTGAGCACGACCTTCGTCCCCGGCGCGGCGTCGCCGATCGCCATCCGCCCCTCGTGCAGCGCGACGATCGCCGCGACGAGCGGCAGGCCCAGCCCGGTGCCCGGTTGCGCCGCCGTCTCGGGCAGGCGAAAGAAACGTTCCTTCACCCGCTCGCGATAGGCGGGCGCGATCCCCGGCCCGCTGTCGCTGATCGCGATACGCGGACGCCCGCCGACGCTATCGGCCTCGACACGGATGCTGCCGCCCTCGCCGCCATATTTGACCGCATTGTCGAGCAGGTTCGAAATCGCCTGGAACAGCAGGTTACGGTCGGCCTCCATGGTCAGCCCCGGTGCGATCCGCGCGGCGATCGTCTGGGCATGATCCTCGGCGTCGGGTCCGTGCAGTTCGACCGCGTCGGCGAGCAACAGCGAAAGGTCGACCGGCTTCATCCCGGCGAAATGCCGTCCGCTCTCGATCCGCGCGATCCGCAGCAGCGCATCGAAGATCGCCTGCAACCGTTCGGCTTCGGCGACCGCCTGTTCGGCGAGCCGCTCGCGCTCGGCGTCGTTGTCGGCCGTGCGCAGTTCGTCAAGGTCGGCGTGAAGCCGCGCCAGCGGGGTGCGCAGTTCATGCGCGACATTGTCCGACACCCGCCGCACCGACTCGACCGCTTCCTCGATCCGCCCGAGCATCAGGTTGAGCGTTTCGGCCAGCTCGTCGAAATCGTCGCCGGTGCCGCGCAGCGGGATACGCTCGGTCAGGCTGCCTGCCATCACGCGCCGCGCCGTGCGGGTCACCGCGTCGATGCGTCGGCTGATCGCCGCGCCCATCGCCAGGCTGCCACCGACCGCGAGCAGCGCCGCGATCGCGATCATCCACGCCGAATTGAGCGTGAACATCTCGTCGCGGTCGTCGATTTCCTCGACATCGCGCCCGACGATGAGGCGCGCGCCGTCGGCCAGGCGGCGCTCGACGACCAGCGCTTCGAAATCGATCTCCTGCCCTTCGAAATAAAGGTCGGCCTCCAGCAACTGCCATCCCGCGATCTGCTCGCGCGGCCAGCTCGGCAGATTGGCCGTCGCGACGACACCGCCGCTACCGACCAGCGCGTGGAAGGCGCGCGTCCGTCCGGCCGCTTCGCGCCGCCGGTAGAGCGCCCGGATCAACGCCGTGCGCCCTTCGTCCGCGTCGACGCGAACCAGCGCCGCGGCTTCGGCGCGCACCCGGTCGGCTTCGGCGGTCAGCGGGCGATGGACCCCGATCCACCAGGCGGTGCCGAACAGCAGGGCCAATGACGTCACGAACAACGCGACATAGATCAGCCCGAGCCGAAAGGTCAGGCTGCGCAGGACGCGTCGCAGGCGCCCGCCGCTCATCCCGCGCGCATCAGATAACCGGTGCCGCGCACCGTGTGGATCAGCGCCGCGTCGAAGCCGCGATCGACCTTTTGCCTTAACCGGCTGACATGCTGATCGATGATATTGGTCTGCGGGTCGAACTGATAGTCCCACACATGTTCGAGCAGCATCGACCGGGTCACCACCCGTCCCTCGTTGCGCGCGAGATAGGTCAGGATGCGATATTCGCGCGTCGTCAGGTCGATCGCCTTGCCCTGCCGTTTCACCTGCTGGCCGAGCAGGTCGATTTCGAGGTCGCCGACCGCAAGCTTCGTTTCGGCGACGATCGCCGGCCCGCGCCGCGCGAGCACGTCGACACGCGCGAGCAGTTCGGACATCGCAAAAGGCTTGGTCAGATAATCGTCGCCGCCGGCGCGCAGTCCCGCGACGCGTTCGTCGACCTCGCCCAGCGCGCTCAGGAACAGGATCGGCGTCGCGTCGCCTGTCGCGCGGATCGTCTGCACGATCGTCAGCCCGTCGACATGGGGCAGCATGCGGTCGACGATGATCAGGTCGAAACCGTCGGTGGTGGCGCGGATCAGCCCGGCGCGGCCGTCGGCTTCGTGCGTGACGACATGGCCGGCGCTTTTCAGCCCCTTGCCGATATGCTCCGCGACGCGGGCATCATCCTCGATCACCAGGATTTGCATCCCCTTCCCTTAGGCAAGCGGGCGGCGCACCGCCACGCTTTCGAACATTTGATTTTCGTCATCTTCGCCCCGCGATGCCAAACATGGCCAAAATCAAATCTTCGGCCCACCAAGGCGATAACCGCCGCCGCCATGGCTCGCTCCGGACAAGGAGCAGAACATGGGTCGGGCGGAAATGCATATTGCGGCGCGGGCACCGCAAACCGTCATCGCGCCGGCTCCGGCCCTGCTGTCGGTCTTCGACCTCGACCGCACCCTCTCCATCCTGCCGACCTACACCCCCTTTCTCTTCTTCGCGGCGCGCACGCGCGCGCCCTGGCGAATGCTGCTCGTGCCGCTGCTGCTGCCTCTCGCGCTGCTCTATGCGCTGAAGCTGCTGCCGCGTTGCCGGATGAAGCAGGCGATGCACCGGGTCGCGCTCGGCAGTGCGCTGCCCGAGCGCGAGGCCGCGCGCCTCGCCGATCGCTTCGCCCAGCACCTCGTCGCGCGCGGCCTCTATCGCCAGGGCCTCGCCCTGATCGAGCGCGAACGCGCCGCCGGCCGCCGCATCCTGCTCGCGACCGCGGCGCCGCATTTCTACACCGCCGCGCTCGCCCGCCGGCTCGGCATCGGCGATGTCGTCGCGACGGGCTCGTCGTGGCGCGATGGCCACCTCGTCCCCGCGATCACCGGCACCAACTGCTACGGCGCCGACAAATGCGCGATGGTTCAGGCTTTCCTCGCGCGCGCCGGCATCGCCCGCGACGCCGCGCATATCCGCTTCTTTTCGGACCACGCCTCCGACCTGCCGCTCTTCGACCTCTGCGACGAACCCGTCGCGGTGAACCCTTCGCCCCGGCTTGCCGCCATCGCCGCCGCGCGCGGCTGGCCGGTGCTCGACTGGCGCAAGCCCAAGGACTGACCCCATGCGCATCGGTTTCCTGTTCAACCACAGCGGCGGCCATCAGGTCGCCCACGCCCTCCCCGTCGCGCTGGCGCTCCGACGCCTGTCGAACCGCGCCGACATCCGCATCCTCGTCTCCGCTGGCAGCGAAGCCGAGGTGACCCGCCTCGTCGATCGCGAAGCCGGGCCGCGCCCCGACATCGTCCGCCTGCGCCCGGCATCGCGTCTGGCCCGGGCCACGCACCGAGCCAGCGGCCGCGCGCTCCCTACCGACAGCCTCTCGGTCCTCCGCCGCAACCTCGACCATTTCCGCGACCTAGACGCGCTCGTCGTCCCCGAAAAGACGTCGCTGCTGCTCAAGACGCATTTCGGGCTCGACAATCTCAAGCTGATCCACACCCGCCACGGCGCCGGCGACCGCGCGATCGGCTTCGACAAGGCGAGCGGCAAGTTCGACCTCGTGCTGATGTCGGGCGCGAAGATCCGCGACCGGCTGGCCGACGCCGGACTGCTGCGCGAGGATGGCCATGCGATCGTCGGCTATCCCAAGTTCGACCTGCCGCCGCGCAGCCCGCGCCCGCGGCTGTTCGTCAAGGACCGGCCGACCGTCCTCTATAATCCGCACCCTTCGCCCGCGCTGTCCAGTTGGTACCGCATGGGGCCGCAGATCCTCGACTGGTTCGCGCAGAGCGACCAGTATAACCTGATCTTCGCGCCGCATGTCATGCTGTTCCAGAAACGGGTGACCGCGTCGCTGTCGCCCTTCGCGCTCGGCTGGAACCGGCTGCCCGATCCGGCGCACTACGACCGCGACCATATGCTGATCGACACCGGTAGCCCGGCCAGCCTCGACATGACCTACACCGACGCCGCTGATATCTACCTCGGCGACGCGAGCAGCCAGGTTTATGAATTCCTCCGCCGTCCGCGCCCCTGCGTCTTCCTCAACCCGCGCGGCCACGCCTGGCGCGGCAATCAGGATTTCGCGCATTGGCAGGCGGGTCCGGTGGTCGAGACGCTCGAGGATTTCGCCGCCGCCTTCGAAGAGGTGCCGATGCTCGAACCCGCCGACCGCCGCCGCCAGCGCGACCAGTTCGCCTATAGCTTCGACCTCGACGAGCGTCCCTCGTCCGAGCGCGCCGCGATCGCGATCCTCGACTATATGGGGCGCGCATGACCGGCCTCGCCGCCCCCGCGCCCGTCGGCGCCTTCATCGAATATGGCCTGTTCAAGACGCTCGCCAAATGGCGCGCCCGGCTGTTGTCGGCGCTCCGCCGCACCGCCGCCGATCCGGTGCGCACCCGCTACGGCGTGCTGATGCGCGCCAACTGGCGCGACCGCACCTTCCAATATTGCTATCACGCCACCTATGGCCGCGTCCTTGCCGACTATCTGGCGGACCAGCGCCGCCCCTTTTCTTTCATCGACATCGGCGCCAACCAGGGGCTCTACAGCCTGATCGCCGCCGCCAATCCGCATTGCCGCACCGTCACCGCCTTCGAACCCGTCGCCGCGACGTTCGCGCGGCTGGCCGACAATATCGCGCTCAACGGCGACAGCGAAAAAGTGTGCGCCGTCGATGCCGCGGTCTCGCTCGAATCCGGCACCGCGACGATCGCCACCGACGCCGCGCACAGCGGCACGGCCAGCCTGCGCCACGGCGGCGCGGGCGGCGAAACGATCCGCATCCTCGGCATCGCCGATGTCGACGCGGCAATCGACGAACGTTTCCCGCTGGTCGTCAAGGTCGACGTCGAGGGACATGAGGAAACCGTGATCGAAGCCCTGGCGGCCTCGACGCACCTGCCGCGCATCGCCGCGATCTTCTATGAGGTCGACCGCCGCTGGACCGACGCGGCGGCGATCGAGGCCCGGCTGCGCGGCGCGGGCTTTGCTCGCTTCACCCGCTATGGCTTCGGGCGGCACTATGACGTGCTGGCGGAGCGCGCCTCATAGGCCCAGCAGCCAGCCCGCGACCCCGCCCGCCAGCACCAGCGCCGGAATCACGAACTTGCCCTTCAATTTCCACACCAGAACCAGCGCGACCGCGAAGATCAGCACCGGCGCCACGAACCCCGACGCGCGCTCGGCGGTCGACCAGCCGAGTTGGACCAAAGTCGCCGCGATGACCCCGACGACCGCGGCCGCAACGCCCGCGAGCACGCGGTGCAGCGCCGGATGTTCGACCACCGCCTCCAGCCGTTCGAAAAAGATCATCGAGAAGGCGAAGGCGGGAAGGAACATGCCGACGGTGATCGCGATCGCCCCGCTGAACCCGCCGGCGACATAACCTGCGAAGGTCGCGAAGATGACGAGCGGCGCGGGCAGGATGCCCGCCAGCGCGACGCCGTCGAGGAACGAACCGTCGGACAGCCAGCCGCGCCCGACCGTATCGGCGCGCACATAGGGAATGGCGGTATAGGCGCCGCCGAAGGTCAGCAGCCCGCCCTTCAGCCCCGCGATGAACAGGGCGAGCGTCGTCGCCGGACCCGACACCACCACGCTCGCTGCGGGATGGAAGCCGTTCGACGTCGGGATGAACCACGCCAGCGCCGCCGCCGCGACGAGGACCATCGCGGCAAGCGTTTTGCGCGCCGACAAGGCATAGACCAGCCCGCCGGCCAGCAGCGGAATCCAGAACGGCACCCCGGCGAGCGTCGCGGCAAAACTGACCCCCGCGATGATCCAGAGCGGCATATCCTCGAGGATATGGCTACCGATCCTTTGCACCGCGCGCAGGATAATCGCGAGCACGGCGACCTGGACACCGAAGAAGATGCTCGCCGTCCCCGGCTGGCTGACGATCCAGCTGTCATAGAGCCAAGCGGCGAGCAGCATCAGGAAGAAACCCGGCAGCATGAATCCCAGGCCGGCGAGCAGCCCGCCGATCCGCCCGCGCGCGACCATGCCGAGATGGACGCACAGTTCATGCGCCTCGGGCCCGGGCAAGACCTGCATCACCGCGAGCAGCCGGTTGAAACGCGTCGAGGAGATCCAGCGCTCCTCCTCGACAAGCACCTGGCGCACCATCGCGATCTGCGCGACCGGCCCGCCGAATGCGAGGAAGCCGAAGCGCAGGAACTTCAGGAACAGCCGGAAAAGTCCGAGCGAAGGGGGAGAAGGTTCAAGATTCGTCATGCCAAGCGCGCTCCTGCCGCGAAATGCGGCCCGTGGAGCGGAACTTGGGCGGCGAGCCGCCTGGACGGGCGTCCGCGTTTGCCCGTTCGCTTCCTTTATCACGGCGTTCCGTGAAGGAAATATAGTCTTGCTATCGCGGCTGCGAGTTTGGCTTTGGTTTGGGCTGGGGCTTGCCCTCCCTGCAGCCGAAGATACTCGGAAAATTGATCATGGGTCCCGCCGGCTTTTCGTTTAGAGCGTCCCCATCTCATCACCAGCGGGAGGCGATCTTGGCCCATTTGTTCAACCCGATCGACATCGGCGCACTATCGCTGCCCAACCGCATCGTCATCGCGCCGATGTGCCAATATTCCGCCGACGATGGCTGCATGACCGACTGGCATCTGATCCACCTCGGCCAGCTGGCGATGTCGGGCGCCGGCGCGCTGACGATCGAGGCGACCGCGGTGACGCCCGAAGGCCGGATCAGCTACGCCGACGTCGGGCTCTACGACGATGCAACTGAAGCCGCGATGGCGCGGGTGCTGACGTCGATCCGCCGCTTTTCCAACATCCCCGTCGCGATCCAGCTTGCCCACGCCGGGCGCAAGGCGAGCACCGCGAAGCCATGGGACGGCGGCGGCCAGATCGCCCTCGGCGATGCGAACGGCTGGCAAACGCTCGCGCCATCGGCGATCCCCTTCCTCGACGCGGAGAATGCGCCCCTCGCGCTCGACGACGCCGCGCTCGACCGCATCCGCACCGCCTTTGCCGACGCCGCGCGGCGTTCGGCCCGGCTCGGGATCGACGCCGTGCAACTCCACGCCGCGCACGGCTATCTGCTCCACCAGTTCCTGTCGCCGCTGTCGAACCGGCGCGACGATTCCTATGGCGGCAGCCTCGAAAACCGGATGCGCTTCCCGCTCGAAATCTTCGACGCCGTGCGCGGAGCTTTCGCGGGGCCGGTCACCGTCCGCGTGTCGGGGACCGACTGGGTCGACGGCGGCTGGACGATCGAGGAAACGATCGCCTTCGCACGCGCCCTCGAAGCGCGCGGCTGCGCGGCGATCAACGTGTCGAGCGGCGGACTGCACCCGGCGCAGCAAATCGCGCTGTCGCCGGGGTATCAGGTGCCGCTCGCGCGCCGGGTCAAGGATGCGGTCGCGATGCCGGTGATCGCGGTCGGGCTGATCACCGACGCCGCGCAGGCCGAGGCGATCGTCGCGAACGGCGACGCCGACATGGTCGCGATCGCCCGCGCCGCGCTCTACGACCCGCGCTGGCCGTGGCACGCCGCCGCCGCGCTGGGCGCGACGATCGCGGTGCCGCCGCAATATGAACGCAGCGAACCGCGCGAGCATCGCGGGCTGTACCGGATCGAGCGGGGTTAAACCCCCATCATGCCCGCGGTGGTCGCGCCGTCGATGACATAGTCGGCGCCCGAGATGAAACCCGCCTCGTCGCTCGCGAGGAACGCGACGAGCGCGCTCACCTCATCGAGCTGCGCCATGCGCTTCATCGGCGCCATGCCCTCGAATGCCGCGCGCGCGGCGGCGGGGTCGGGCGAACGGTCGATGACGCCGCGGATCATGTCGGTTTCGACGACGCCCGGCAGGACCGCGTTGACGCGAATCTTGTATCCCTTGCCCGCGCAATGGATCGCCGCCGATTTGACGAGCGCGACGACCGCGGCCTTGGTCACCGAGTAAGCGGCATAATTGCCCATCGCGCGGTGGGCGTTCATCGACGAATTGACGATGATCGATCCTGCCGCGCCGCCGGGATTCCGCGCCATCGCGCGAATCGCGTGCTGGACGGTCAGCATCACCCCGGTCTGGTTGACCGCTACGATATGGTTCCACGCGGCGATGTCGATATCCTCGACGCTCGCGTCGCCCGCCTCGGTCCCGGCATTGGCGAAGGCGATGTCGAGCCGGCCATATTCGGCCTCGATATCGGCCATCAGCGCGGGCCATGCCGCGGCGTCCTCGACGCGGTGGGTGCGGAAGATCGCGCCGGTGTCGGCTTCGACCTTCGCCGCTGCCGCAGCGTTCGAGCCGGTGAAGACGACGCGCGCGCCTTCGTTCGCCAGCCGTGCCACCGCCGCCGCGCCGATCCCGCTCGTCCCGCCGGTGACCAAAGCCACCCTGCCTTGCAGTCGTTGCTGCATCGCGCTTCTCCTCTCGCCTGCCCTCTTGCCAGTTTCAGCGCGAACGGGAACCTATCAATACAGCAAGGTGACGCCTGCGGATCATGCCCGCATGATGGCGCCATAACAGGAGGAGAGGACCGACGATGAGCGACAGCGAACATCCGCCCCGCATCGATTGCGTGCTGATCTGCGGCGGCGTCTGGCACGATATGGATTTCGCGCGGCTCGAACTGCTCCAGCTGCTCGCCGAGGACCCGCGCATCCGCACCCGGGTGTTCGAAAATTACGACAATATCGCCGCGATCGAGGCCGCCGATATCCTCATCAGCTATACCTGCGACGTCACCCCGTCGCTGCCGGCGCAGGAGGCGCTGCGCGACTGGCTGAAGCGCGGCGGACGCTGGTATGCGCTGCACGGCACCAATTCGATCCTGCGCCTGCTCGATACCGGCGTCTGGGACGCGCCGCGCTGGGCGCCGCTGATGATGGACCTGCTCGGCTCGCAGTTCATCACCCACCCCGCGATCGAACCCTATACGGTGCGCGTCGCCGACCCCGAACACGCGCTGACCAAAGGCATCGAACCCTTCGAGACCACCGACGAACTTTATCACCTCGAAACACATGGCGACCTGCATGTGCTGCTCGACACCGAGTGCACCGGGCCGGGCACCGGCTTCGTCGAGGCCGAGGATGCGCCGGGAACCTATCCGGTCTTCTACATCAAACAGCATGGCGCGGGCGCGGTGCTGTACCTCACGCTCGGCCATTGCCGGGGGCATTACGACCTGCAGCCGATGATGGACTGGTGGCCGACGGTCGATCGCTGCGCGTGGGACCTGCCGGTCTTTTACGACCTGCTGCGCCGCGGGATCGGTTGGCTGAAAGAGCGCGAGAGCGTTTGAGGCTCAACCACTTCGTCATTGCGAGCGCAGCGAAGCAATCCAGAGTTGCGTAAACCGCTCTGGATTGCTTCGCTGCGCTCGCGATGACGGGTCTAAGCCACCGCCCGCAATCGCCGCCGATCCTCGTGGATCAGCCCCGCCGCGCGGAGTGCCAGCGCCATCGCGGGGGCGTTGGTGTTGCCGGTCACCGGCGACGGCATCACCGAACAGTCGACGACGCGCAGACCCCCGACGCCGTTGACGCGCAGCCGCGCATCGGTAACCGCGCGATTGTCGCTGCCCATCCGGCACGTACCGACCCCGTGCAGCCCGCAGGTCGCGAGCCGGCGGAAGGCGGCAAGGATTTCGGCGTCGCTCTGCACCGCCGCACCGGGCAGCAATTCGCGCTCGACCAGATCGGCGAGCGCGGGCTGCGCCATATAGCGTCGCATCGCATGGACCGCCGCGATTGCCGTTCGCTCATCTTCCTTGGTCGATAGCCAGTTGGGCTTGATATCGGGCGCGGCATCGCTGCCGGGACCGGCGATCAGGATGCTGCCCTCGCTGGTCAGCCGCAGCAACTGGCCATAAATGGTCATCCCCGGCTTGCGGTCGATGGTGCTGAGCGGCACCGGATGCTTGTCGTCGCCGAGCGCGAAGGTGTAGCCGCCGAGATAGAGCTGCAGGTCGGGCCGGCCGTCGCGGCTGGTCAGGTTGAGGAAGGCGCCGACCTCGAACGGCCCGGTCGCCATGATGCCGCCGCGCGTCAGCAGATATTGCGCCATCGCGCGCGCCAGGCCGAGGCCGTAAAAGCTGCGGTTGCTGCCCACATCGCGCGACAGCCGGTGCGGCATGCTGAACCCCAGATGTTCGCGCAGCCGTCCGCCGACGTCGGGCGAATCGAACACCGGCTCGACCCCGGCGGCGCGCAGCACGTCGGCGGGACCGATCCCCGACCGCTGCAGCAGCAACGGGCTTTCGAGCGTCCCGCCACAGACGATGACCTCGCCGCCGCAATCGAAGCGGCGCGGTTGACCCGCAACCTTCGCCTCCACGCCCGTCACGCGTCCATTCTCGACGACCAGCCGTTCGGCCATGGCATGCGTCACGACATGCAGGTTCGGCCGCTTCTTCGCCCGCGCGAGGAAAGTCGTCGCCGCGCTCTCACGGCGTCCGCGCCGGACATTGTGCGCGTAAAAACCGACGCGGTCGGCCGTCGACGCATTGAGGTCGTCGACCGGCTTCAACCCCATCTCCATCCCCGCCTGCACCATCGTCTCGGCGAGCGGATAGCTGTGGATCTTCGGCGCGACCCCGACCGGCCCGCCCCGCCCGCGCATTTCGCTCGCGCCCAGCCCATGATCCTCGAGGCTGCGAAAGGCGTCGGTCATCGCGGCGCCGGTCCAGCCGGTGCAGCCGAGCTTTTCCCATTCGTCGTAATCGGCGGGCTCGCCGCGGCTCCAGATCATGCCGTTGACCGCCGACGATCCGCCCAGCCCCTTGCCGCGGATCCATACCTCGCCCGGCGCGCCGCCGTCGCCGCGTGGCTGCGACACGCCATAGGCCCAGATATGGTCGGGATTGGTGACGAGCTTCGCGACCCCCTTCGGGATCGCGACCCAGCGGCTGTCGTTGCGGCCGCCGGCTTCGAGCAGCAGCACGCGGACGTCGGGATCGGCGCTCAATTGTTCGGCCATCACGCAGCCCGCCGATCCCGCGCCGACGACGATGTAATCCCAGCTTTCCGCCATGGCCCTCTCCTCGCATCCGACCTGACAGCGGCGCGGCACGCTCGCACCTAGCGCAATAAATAGTCCCCTCGGGTCGCCGGCGGCATGATAGTGGCCGCATAAACACGGAGGATGGCATGGTAGAGGATCGCGGGCGGATCGCCGGCAAGACGGCGTTCGTCACCGGCGGCGCGTCGGGGCTGGGTCTCGACATCGTCCGCCGCTTCGTCGCCGAAGGCGCCAGCGTCGTGATCGCCGACATCGACACCGCCGCGGGCGAGGCGCTCGCCGCCGAACTCGGCCAGCGTTTCGTGAAACTCGACGTGTCGAACGAAGGGGAATGGCTCGCCGCGCTCGGCCCCTGCGACCGGATCGACATCCTCGTCAACAATGCCGGCATCACCACCATGGGTTCGATCGAGGACCTGACGCTGGCGGCCTTTCGCCACGAATTCGCCGTCGATGTCGACGGCGTCTTCCTCGGCTGCAAACACATCATTCCGAAGATGAAGGATCATGGCGGGTCGGTGATCAACATGTCGTCGATGTGCGGAGTGCGGGCGCAGGCCGACCTCGCCGGCTATAATGCGGCCAAGGCGGCGGTCACCCACCTCACCAAGTCGGTCGCGCTCCATTATGCCGCCAAAGGCTATGGCATCCGCTGCAACTCGGTGCATCCGGGAGCGATCCACACCGCGATGATCGACAAGGTGATGGCTCAAGTCGACGACCCCGAAGCGCTCTACGCCGGTTTCGTCGCCACACATCCCGTCGGCAGGCTCGGCAAGCCCGAAGAGGTTTCGTCGATCGTCCTCTATCTCGCTTCCGACGAGTCCGCCTTTGCCACCGGCGCCGAATTTCGCATCGACGGCGGCAGTTCGCTCTGATGGCGGGGCGCCTGGAAAGCCGTACCGCGCTCGTCACCGGCGCCGGTTCGGGGATCGGGCTGGCGATCGCCCGGCGCCTCGCCGCCGACGGCGCGCGGGTGCTGACGACCGACCGCGCCGGCGAGGTCGACATCGTCGCCGATGTCACCGATCCGGGCGCCAACGCCCGTTTCGTTGCCGAAGCCGAAGCGCGTTTCGGCGGACTCGACATCCTGATTCCCTGCGCGGGCATCACCGGCATGCAGCCGCTCGACGATCACAGCGATGAATTTTTCGACCAGATGATGGCGGTCAACGTCACCGCGGTGTTCCGGCTCGTCCGCGACGCATTGCCGCTGCTCAAACGCTCGCCGCACGGCCGGATCATCCTGATCGGGTCGGTGATGTCGAGTTTCGGCGAGGCGGGAATGACCGCCTACGGCGCGTCGAAACACGCGGTGCTGGGCATGACCAAATCGATCGCCGCCGAGGTCGGTGCCCATGGCATCACCGCCAACTGCATCCAGCCCGGCGCGATCGATACGCCGATGACCGCGCCCGCCTTTGGCGCCATGCCCGCGTTCAAGCAGCACTGGATCGACAAGGCGGCGCTCGGGCGGCTTGGCCAGCCCGAAGATATTGCCGACGTCGCCGCGTTTCTGGCCTCCGACGACGCGCGTTTCATGTCGGGCCACGGGCTGTTTGTCGACGGAGGCTCGACACAAAGAACCTGAATTCAACGCGTTGACTGCCTTTGCGGGACGCCTGATATTTTTGATGATTGTTCAAACCCGGCATAAAGCGGACCTTGCCTTCCAACGTGACCGACGAGCCTATGCGGCGGCACGAGAGGGAGGAAATCCGATGTCCACGCATGCCCGAATGCTGCCCGCCGTCTACGCGACCGTGTCGCTCGCTGCACTTGCCATCGCCACGCCGGCGTTCGCGCAGGACGCCCCCGCCACCGACGACAGCGGCGGCGCGCTCCGCGAAATCGTCGTCACCGCGCAGAAGCGCTCCGAAAGCGTCCAGTCGATCCCGATCGCGGTCACCGCGCTCGACCAGACCGCGCTCGAATCGGCGACGATCGACGACATCCGCGACATCGCCGGCCGCGTCCCCAGTCTCGTCGTCGACTCGGTCGGCGCCGGGCCGAGCGCCGCCGCCATCTCGATCCGCGGCATCAGCTTCGAGGATATCGAGAAGAGCTTCGACCCCGCGGTCGGCGTCGTTGTCGACGGCGTCTTCATCGGCACCAACACCGGCCAGCTGCTCGACAGTTTCGACCTCGAACGCCTCGAAGTGCTGCGCGGTCCGCAGGGCACCCTGTTCGGCCGCAACACCATCGGCGGCGTGATCAACGTCACCCGCACCAAACCGACCGACGATTTCGGGGTGCGCGGCCAGTTCGGCTATAGCCGCTTCGATACCAAGCGGGGGCGCCTGGTGGTCAACACCGGCACCCTCGGCGGCTTCATCGCGCTCAAGGCGTTCGGCTATTACGACAAAACCGACGGCTATTATTACAACGTCACCAAGGGCCGCCGCGAGGGCAAATATGAAACGCTGACCGGCGGCGTCACCGCGCTGATCACCCCCAGCGACGCGATCACCGCGCAGGTCACCTATCAGCACAGCCGCGAGCGCGGCGAAACGATCGCCGCGGCGCTGTCCGAAACCCGCCGCGACGTGATTTGCGCCGCGCCAGGTGCACCGGGCTTTTCACCGCTGACCGAATGCAACCGCTCGTTGCTGCCCAACCGCGGTCTGTATACGACCTTCAGCAACATCGACGCGCCGGTTCGCAACGATGTCGACAGCATCACCGGCAATATCGACATCGACCTCAGCGACGCCATCACGCTTTCGTCGGTGACCGGCTACATCAAGAACAAGGAGTCGGTGACGCAGGATTTCGACGGCAGCTCGGCGAATTTCTTCGAAACCAAGCGCAACCAGAAATATCACCAGTTCAGCCAGGAGCTTCGCCTGCTGGCCGATTTCGACATGGTGAACCTGCTCGTCGGCGGCTATTATTTCGACAGCGGCTACACGCTCGACCAGTCGACCAACTTCGGCGTCGTGCTCGGCGGCGGATCGACGGCGGTGCTGCGCCAATATGTCGATCACAGCGCGCGATCCTACGCCGGCTTCGCCGACGCGCAGATCAAGCTCAGCGACCAGTTCAAGGTGTCGCTCGGGGCCCGTTATACCGATGACAAAAAGACGATTTTCAACAATTACGGTCGCATCGGCGCGCTCGTCCGGATCACCCAGCCGACCTTCGACGGCACGACATGCGTCGCGGTGACCGGCACGATCAGCCCTGCGCCGGGGGTCGTCCTGCCCGCCTATAGCCCCGCCAACAATTGTTCGGGCAGCGACAGCTTCGGCAAGTTCACCTGGCGCGCCAATGCCGAATATACCTTCGAACCCGGCAAGCTCGCCTATGCCTCCTTCTCGCGCGGTTTCCGCTCGGGCGGCTTCAACGGCCGCGCGGCGTCGCCGACCTCGCTCGGGCCGTACCAGCCCGAAACGGTCGACGCCTATGAGGTCGGGCTGAAGGCCGACTGGCTCGACCGCACGCTGCGCACCAACCTCGCCTTCTACTACACCAAATATGACAACAAGCAGGAAGAGGTCGTCCAGCCCTCGCCGCCGGGATCGTCTAGCCCGCAGGAAACCGTGGTGCGCAACGCGTCGTCGGCCGACATCAAGGGGTTCGAGGCCGAGATCATCGCGCAAATGTCCGACGCGTTCAGCTTCAACGCTTCGTTCAGCTACACCGACGCCAATTACAAGAATTTCTTCAACGATGTCGTCGGCCTGACCCCGGGCAGCGCGCAGGATGGCATCCCCGACGACGTCTCGACGCTGACGCTGCGCCGCGCGCCCAAATTCGCATGGTCGGCGGGGCTGAACTACAGCAAGGAGATCGGGTCGGGCCGCTTCGACGCCTCGACGCTGCTGCGGTACCAGAGCAAATATGCCACCTGCATCGCGCCCAACAAGCCGATCACCCCCGGCGCGGTCACCAACGACAACCGCTGCTTCACCGAGGACCGCGAAAACCTGTCGGCGCAGATCGGTTATACCTTCCTGCTCGGCGACGATCGCGAGGTCAGCATGTCGCTGTTCGGGCGCAACCTGACCAACCACAAGGGGCTGTCATCGACCCTGCCGGTCGCCGGGCTCTTCACCTTCGGCGCGGCGCAGCAACCGCGCACCTATGGGGTCGAACTGGGCTTCCGTTTCTGACGGATTGAAACTTCCCGCCCCGGGCACGGCGGGAAGAAAGGGGGAGCAAGGGGCGGCGCGTTGCACCGCCCCTTGTTCGATCAAGCCCAGCGAACCGCACAAGGACCAGCGATGACCCAGGCCTTTTTCGACCATCCCTATCTGTCAGGACACCACCAGCCGGTGCGGTTCGAGGGCACCGCCCCCGACCTGATCGTCGAGGGCGAGATTCCGACCGACCTCGTCGGCGTCTTCTATCGCAACGGCCCCGAGCCGCTCTATCCGACGCGCGAGGGCGAGTATCACTGGTTCGACGGCGACGGCATGGTCTATGCCTTCCACATCGAAGGCGGCCGCGCGGCGATGCTCAACCGCTGGGTGCGGACCGAGAAATTCGAGCTGGAGAAAGCGGCGGGCAAGCGCCTGTTCGGGCTGTTCGGCAACCCGATGACCGCCGATCCCTCGGTCGCCGGCAAGCGCTACAACACCGCCAACACCAACATCATCGTCCATGGCGGCAAGCTGCTCGCGCTGATGGAAGGCGCGCCGGCGGTCCAACTCGACCCGCGCACGCTCGAGACCTTGGGCGAGGAACATTATGGTGGGACGATCACCACCACCTTCTCCGCCCATCCCAAGATCGACCATTTTACCGGCGAACTGATCAACATCGGCATGGCGATCAATGGCCCGATGGGCGCCCCGCAAATGCGCTACGACGTGATCGCCGCCGATGGCAGCGTCCGCAAGGCCGAAGTCATCGACATGCCGCACAACGCGCTGATGCACACCTTTTTCCTGACCGAAAACTGGGTCGTTTTCCCGGTCATTCCGATCGACGCCGACTTGGGTCGCTTCATGAAGGGCGGCCCGATGACCGCCTGGGTCAACGGCCGTCCGACAAAATTCGGGATGATGCCGCGCGAAGGCAGCGCGAGCGATATCCGATGGTTCGACTATGAACCGCGCCACATGTTCCACGAACTCAACGTCTGGGAACAGGACGGCAAGATCGTCGCCGATGTCGCCGCCGCCAACGGCACTGCGCTGTTCCCCGATGAGACGGGGGTCAAACGGACGCATGGCGACACCCAGCAAAGCCTGCGCCGCTGGACGATCGATCCGGGCACCAACGGCAACGGCACCTGGATCAAGGAAGAAACGCTCAACGACCGCGACATCCAGTTCCCGCGCCCCGACGACCGCTTCATGACGCGCGCCTCGCGCCACAGCTTCGCCAACATCAACTTGAACAGCCGCGACGGCCGCGCCGAGGGAATGGACGGTGTGCTGCGGTTCGACACGGTGAGCGGCCAGGAAGACTATTATCATTTCGGCAACGGCGCCTCGTGCGGCGAGATGGTCTTTGCGCCCAGGGTCGGCGCGCAAGGCGAGGGCGACGGTTATGCGATGACGCTCGTCCACCGCGCCGGCGCCGCGACGAGCGAACTCGCGATCTTCGACGCGCTCGACATCGCGGCGGGTCCGGTCGCGATGGTGCAGATACCGTTCCGCGTCCCGTCGGGTTTCCATTGCAATTTCTACGCGGCTGACTCCATGCTCTACCGGCAGGCGCTCGGCGAAGGGCGCGCATAAAGGGAGCGGGACAAAGGTGACGCAAAAGGTCGCAGCATTCGAGCGCGTCGCCGACGTCGCGCGGCGGAACGGGCGCGAACGGCCCGACAAGATTCTCTTCCATTTCGAAGGCCGCGCAACGCGCTATGCCGACTTCGACGCGAACAGCAACCGCGCCGCGAACGGACTGATCGCGCTTGGGCTGAAACCCGACGACCGCGTCGCCTATCTCGGCAAGAACAGCGATCTCTATTTCGAGGCGGTGATGGCGGTGGCCAAGGCCGGCGGCGTGATGACTCCGGTCAACTGGCGCCTCGCGGTGCCCGAGATCGCGTGGATCATCGCCGATTGCGACGCGCGTTTCCTGCTGGTCGGCCCCGAATTCACCGATTTGGTCGCGACAAACCGGGATACTTTTCCCGGCATCGACCATGTCATCGCGACCGAAGGCGCGGCGAGCGGCTTTCCCGATTACAGCCGCTGGCGCGACGGTTTTGCCGACACCGACCCCGATATCGCGCGCGGCGAGACCGACGCGGTGATCCAGATGTACACCTCGGGCACCACCGGAAAACCCAAGGGCGCGGTGCTCACCAACGGGTCGGTGCTGCGCTCGCGGCTCGACCGCGACCCCGCGCTTCAGGCCGATTGGGAGCGCTGGGACGAGGACGACGTCGGGCTCGTCGCCATGCCCAGCTTCCATATCGGCGGCACCGGTTACGGCATCACCGTGATGACCAATGGCGCGACCGGCGTCATCACCCGCGAATTCGACCCCGGCGGGGTGCTCGACCTGATCGAGGCGCATGGCATCTCGAAAATCTTCATGGTCCCCGCGGCGATGCAGATCATCGTCAACCAGCCGCGCGCCCGCGAGGTCGATTTCTCGCGCCTCCGCCACATCTCCTATGGCGCCTCGCCGATCCCGCTCGACCTGCTGCGCCAATGCATCGACATCTTCCAGTGCGGTTTCGTTCAGATGTACGGGATGACCGAGACGTCGGGCACCATCGCCGCGCTGCCCCCCGAGGATCACGACCCGGCGGGCAACGAACGGATGCGCTCGGTCGGCAAACCGCTGCGCGGGGTCGAGATGCGGGTGATCGACGGCAGCGGCAACGCCCTGCCCCCGCGCGAAATCGGCGAAATCGCGATCCGCGCGCAGGCCAACATGCGCGAATATTGGGGCCGGCCCGAGGCGACGGCGGAGACGATCGACGGCGACGGCTGGCTGCGCACCGGCGACGCCGGCTACACCGACGAGGACGGCTATTTCTACCTCCACGACCGGGTGAAGGACATGATCATCTCGGGCGGCGAAAATGTCTATCCGGCCGAGGTCGAGAATGCGATCTACGGCCATCCCGCCGTCGCCGACGTCGCGGTCGTCGGCGTCCCCGACGAGAAATGGGGCGAGGCGGTGAAGGCGTGCGTCGTGCTGAAGGACGGCGAGACCGCCGACGCAGCCGAGATCATCACTTGGGCGCGGACACGGATCGCGGGCTATAAATGCCCCAAGTCGGTCGATTTCATCCCCGCGCTGCCGCGCAATCCGTCGGGCAAGATTTTGCGGCGCGAACTGCGCGCACCCTATTGGGAAGGCCGCGAGCGGCAAATCGGCTGAAGATCCTCCCCATCGCGAAGCGTTGGGGAGGTGGCAGCGCAAAGCGCTGACGGAGGGGTTTTGGCGCTAACGTCGCTACCTTTCCACCACCGCCTGCGGCGGCGGTCCCCCTCCCCATCGCTTCGCGTGGGGAGGATTTTCAGGCCTGCAACTTCGCCATCGCCGCACCCACCGCCGCCGCAATGTCATGCTCCTGCGGGTTACCGCGCAGCGCCAGCCCGCCATTCGGCTGCAAATTTTCGCCGGTCACAAACGCCTCGTCGCTCGCCAGCCACAGGCACGCATTCGCCACATCCTGCGCCGTGTTGAGCCGCCCCAGCGGATAACGCGGCAAAAAGGCATCGACGAGCCCCGGGGTCGCGAACGCCCCCTCGGTCATCGGCGACTCGGTAAATGCCGGCGACACGATATTCGCGCGGATGCCCGCGGCGCCGAAATCATTGGCGACGCAGCGGATCAGCGCCTCCGACCCCGTCTTGGTCCCGATATAAGCCGCATGATTGCCGATCGGCGATCGCGTCGTCGCCGACGAAATCTGGATGATCGACCCGCCGGTCGGATCGTTCGCCAGCATCGCGCCGACGAAGGCCTGGAGGAAATGATGCACCCCGGTGAACTGCAACGCGACGATGGCGTCCAGTTCCTCCTCGGTCACCTCGAGCAGCGGCTTGAGTAGCCCCCAGCCGCTCGCGTTCATCGCGATGTCGATCCCGCCCATCGCCGCCTTCGCCGCATCGGCGAGCGCAAAGACCGACGCCTTGTCGGTGATGTCACACAGCGCGGCGTGACCGCCGATCTCTGCCGCCAGCGCGTCGAGGGGTTCCCGCTTACGCCCCGCGACCATCACCGTCGCGCCTTCGCGCGCGAACAGCCGCGCGGTCACCTGCGCCATATTGCCCGTCGATGCGGCGCCGATGATGACGGCGCGTTTGCCTGCCAGCCTGCCCATGTCGTTCTCCTCAGAGTTTCAAGAGTTGCTTGCCGCGGTTCTGGCCGCTGAACAGGCGTTTCAGCGTCGCGGGCGCATTTTCGAACCCGTGCTGCACATCCTCGCGGTAATTCAGCCGGCCATCGAGCACGAAGCCCTCGAGCCGCTTGCGGATCTCCGGAAACTCGGCTGCCCAGTCGAGCACGATGAACCCCGCCATCGAGCCGCGGCGGAAGATCAGGTTGAAGTAATTTTGCGGCCCCGCGGGCAGCGATCCGCTCTCGTACCGGCTGATCCCGCCGCACACCGCGACGCGGGCGCCGGTTGCGATCTCGCCGAGCATGTCGTTCAAAATCGCGCCGCCGACATTGTCGAAGATCACGTTGACGCCGCCGGGGCAAAGCTCCTTGATCTGCTTTCGAACATTACCCGCCTTGTAATCGATCGCGGCGTCATAACCGGCTTCCTCGACCAGCCAGCGGCACTTGTCCTCGCCCCCCGCGATGCCGACCGCGCGGCAGCCGGCGATCTTGGCGAGTTGGCCGACGACCGATCCCGTCGCCCCCGCCGCCCCTGAAACCAGCACCGTATCGCCCGCGACGGGACGCCCGACCTTGAACAGCCCGCAATAGGCGGTAACGCCGGTGGTGCCGAGAACCGAGAGCATCGCGGTCGGCGGCAGTGCGGTGTCGATCTTCACCAGCCCGTCGCCGTTCGAGACATGCCATTCGGTCCAGCCGGTCGACCCCATCACCAGGTCGCCGGCCGCGAAACCCGGATGACGGCTCTCGACGACTTCGCTGATCCCGCTTCCGCGCATCACGTCGCCGATCGCCATCGGCGCGACATAGTCGGCGATATTTTCCATCCAGCCCTTCTGCGCCGGGTCGAAGCCGAGGTAGAGCGTCTTGAGCAGCAATTCGCCGTCGCCGGGCGCACCGACCTCCTTTTCGGCCAGCACGAAATCGCCGTCCTCGATCCCGCGTCCGCGCGGATGTCCGTTGAGCAGCCATTGGCGCGATGTCGGCATCGATACTCTCCCTGTTCTTTGTCCGGAAATTGCGCCCGCGTCCCGCCGTCAGCCACCGCCAAAAGTGCCAGTCGATCGGCGCCGCGGTCGGCGTAGGGTGCGATCAGGGAGAGAAAAGATGCCTGAGGTCCGCCGCAGTTTCTGCCGCTTCTGCCACGCCAATTGCGCGATGCTCGTCACGATCGACGAAGGCCGCGTGACCAAGGTGCAGGGCGACCCCGACGACCCGGTGTTCGGCGGGTACACCTGCATCAAGGGCCGCCAATTGCCCGAGGCGCATCACGGCCCGCAGCGGCTGACGGTGTCGCGTAAACGCGTCGATGGCGCGTTTCAGGACATCGCGATGGAGACCGCGCTCGACGAGATCGGCGCCAGGCTGTCGGCGATCATCGCCGAGCATGGCCCACACGCGGTCGCGGTCTATGGCGGCACTTACGCCTTCCAGAACAGCGCCGGGGTCGGCAGCGCGATGGCCTTCGCGCAGGGACTCGGCACGCGCAACATCTACACCTCGGTGACCCTCGATCAGCCCGCCAAGGTCTATACGACGATGCGCTACGGCAACTGGATGGGCGGCATGCACACCTTTGCCGAGGCCGACGTCGCCTTTTTCATCGGCAACAACCCGATCGTCTCGCACTACGGCCCGCCGGGCGGCCTGCCCCCCTTCTCGCCCTCACGCCGCCTGCGCGATGCGCTCGACAAGGGGCTGAAGCTGATCGTCGCCGACCCGCGCGAGAGCGACGTCGCGGCGCTCGCGCATATCCACCTGCCCGTGCGCCCCGGCGAAGACCCCGCGATGCTCGCCGGGATCATCCATGTCATCCTGTCCGAAGGACTCTACGACAAGGGCTTCGTCCAGCAATATGTCGATGGCCTCGACGACCTCCAGCGCGCCGTCGCCGATTTCACCCCCGCCGTCGCCGCCGGCCGCGCCGGGGTCGATGAGGCGCAGCTCGTCGCCGCCGCGCGCATGTTCGCGACCGGCACCAAGGGTGTGGTCTCGACCGGCACCGGCCCCGAAATGGCGGGCCAGGGCACGCTCACCCAATATCTCGTCTCGTCGCTCAACATCCTCTGCGGGCGCTTCTGCCGCGAGGGCGAGAAAAGCTCGATCCCGCGGGTCTTCACCGCGGTCAGCCCGCGCCGCGCGCAAGTGTCGCCGCCGATGGCGCTCTATGGCGAGGGCTTTCCCGCCTCGCGCATCCGCGGCCTCACCCATCTCGGCATGGAAATGCCGTGCAACGTCCTCGCCGACGAGATGCTCACCCCCGGCGAAGGCCAGATCCGCGCGCTGATCGTGATCGGTGGCAATCCCGTCGTCGCCTTCCCCGATCAGGACAAGATGACCCGCGCGCTCGGCGGTCTCGACCTGCTCGTTTGCATCGACGTCAACGCCGAGAGCGCGACCGCGAAACGCTCCGACTATATCCTCGCCCCGACCATGTGCCTCGAACGCGAGGACATCAGCAACCTTTCCGAATGGTGGTACGAAATCCCCTACGCCCGCTATACCGAGGCGATGATCGACGCGCCCGGCGACCTGATCGAGGAGTGGGAAATGCTCTGGGGCCTCGCGCACCGCATTGGCAGCCCGATCCCGCTCGCCGGCGGCCCCTGTCCGATGGACGAGAAGCCCAGCAAACAGACATTCCTCGACCTGATGACCGCCGGCTGCGTCGTCGCGCCGGGCCAGGTCCGCGCCGACACCGTCGACGGCCGGGCCGTGATCTATCCTGACCTGCACCCGGTCGTCGAAGCCGGCGATCCCGATGCCCCCGGCCGGTTCGACCTTACCGCCGGGGCGATGCCCGACCAGCTGATCGCTTATGCGACCGCCGGCCAGCCGACTCCCGATTTCCCCTACCGCATGGTGTCGCGGCGCAGCCGCCACCGCTTCAATTCGACGGGTCAGAACCTGCCCGCGCTCACCGCCAAGCGCACCACCAACCCCGCCTTCCTCCACCCCGACGACATGGCGCGCATCCCGTGCAGCGAGGGCGATATCGTCCGCATCCGCTCGGCAGCGGGCGAGGTCGTCGCCGAGGCGCGCGCCGCCACGGGCATGCGCCCCGGCGTCGTGTCGATGGCGCATGCGTTCGGCGGTCCCGACGTCGGCGCCGACGAGGTGCGGACCCGCGGCAACTCGACCAACCGCCTCGTCAGCGAAACCGTCCGTTACGACCCGATCACCGGCCAGTCGCTGCAAAGCGCGATCCCGGTCGCCATCACCCCTGCCTGAGGACTACCCATGCCCGACAACCGCCGTTTCCTGCTGACCCGCCGTCCGAACGGCCAACCGGTCGCCGACGATTTTTCGCTGGTCACCGAACCGACGCCCGAGCTCGCCGACGGCCAGTTCCTGATCCGCAACCATTATGCCTCGCTCGACCCCGCAATCCGCGGCTGGATGGACGATGCGCCAAGCTATATGCCGCCGATCCCGCTCGGCGACCCGGTCCGCGCCTCGACCGTCGGCGTGGTCGAGGCGAGCAAGGCCGAAGGGTTCGAACCCGGCCAGTGGGTGCTCGGCCTCAACGGCATCGAGGATTATTCGGTCGGCACCGTCGGCGGCTTCACCCAGCCGATCGACGCCTCGCTCGTCCCGTCGGTGACCAACTATCTCTCGGTCCTCGGCGCGGTCGGCATGACCGCCTATTTCGGTTATATCGACGTCTGCGAACCCAAGCCGGGCGATGTCGTGCTCGTAACCGGCGCGGCCGGCGCGGTCGGCTCGCTCGTCGGACAAATCGCGAAAATCAAGGACGCGAGCAAGGTCATCGGCATCGCCGGAGGTCCCGAAAAATGCGCGAAGCTGACGGGCCGCTACGGCTTCGACGCCGCGATCGACTATCGCGGGAAAGACCTTCAGGCGCTCACCGCCGCGATCCGCGCCGAGGCGCCCGACGGCGTCGACATCATCTTCGAAAATGTCGGCGGCGACATCCTCGACGCCGGCCTCAACAATCTGCGCCACGGCGCGCGCATCGGCCTCTGCGGCCTGATCAGCGAGTACAACAGCGTCGAAAAGATCGGCGCGCGCAACATCTGGCAGCTCATCGTCCACCGCGCCTCGATCCGCGGGCTGCTCGTCGCCGATTATATCCCGCGCTTCGCCGAAGGCGGCGCCGAAATGGCGGCCTGGCTGCAACAGGGCAAACTCGTCGCCGACGAACATATCGACGAAGGGATCGAGAACAGCTTCGACGCCTTCATGCGGCTCTTTGCGGGGAGCAATCAGGGCAAGATGATCCTGAAGATCGCATGACGGGGCCACGGCAACTTCTCGTCCTCTCGGGCGGGCATCCCTATGAGGCCGAACCCTTCGCCGGCCTGCTCGCGAGCTTCACCGGCTGGACGGTGACGCATCTGATCCACCCCGAGGCCGAGACGGCGATCGCCGAAGGCGCGGCTCAGGACGCCGCCGCGATCCTCTTCTACGACATGCCGGGCTATCGCTTCGAGGATGGCAAGGCGGCGACGCGGCCGCCCTCCTTCACCTATCGCCGCGCCATCGCCGACCATTTCGCGCGCGGCGGCGGTGCGGTCGCGATGCACCATGCGATCGCGGGCTGGGCCGAGTGGCCCGAGTGGGCCGAGATGGTCGGCGGGCGTTTTCTCTATGCGCCCGGCGAAGCGAACGGCGCTGCGCATCTCGACTCGGGCTATCGCCACGAGGTCCAATACGACGCCATCGTCCTCGACCCCGAACATCCCGTGACCGCCGGACTGCCGTCCCGCTTTCCGCTCTGCGACGAGCTGTATCTGGCCCCGGTCTGGGGCGCGGCCAAACCGCTGCTCCGCGCCGACCACGCCTTCGTTCGCGACAATTTCTATTCGGCGGCGCAGGCCGTCGCGGGGCAGATGTTCAGCAATACGGGCTGGGACCATCGCCCCGAAACCGACCTCATCGCCTGGGAAAAACCCGTCGGCGCCGGCCGCCTCGTCTACCTGCAGCCCGGCGACGGACCCGCCGCTTATGCCGACCCGAACTTCCGCCGCCTGCTCGCCAATGCCCTCGCCTATGTCGCCCCCGATTTGGCAGTCGCCTAACGAAATTGTGCATCGCGCCCGGGGAGCGGCTGCATATAGTCGGGCGTATAAGAACAAGATTGAGGGAAGAGGCGCGTGAACGACATCGCCGCAGGCAGTTTTTTCGAACCACAGGTGATTGCGGACCCGTTCGACTATTATCGCGCGTGGATGCCCAAGAGCCCGGTCGTCCAGCTGTCGGAGGGCATGTTCCTCGTCCTCTCCTACGATCTCTGTTCGCAGGCGACCGGCGACGTCGAAACCTTCTCGAACAATTTTCAGGGTACCTTGTCGGGCGCGATGGCCGAGGATGGCGATGTCGCGGCGATCCTCGCCGACGGCTGGCCACAGGTCGATACGCTGCTCACCGCCGACCCGCCGACCCACACGCGCTTTCGCAAGCTCGTCAACCTTGCCTTCTCGATGAAGCGCGTCGCCGCGATCGAGGAGAATATGCGCGGCGTCGTGATCGACCTGATCGACAAGATGGCGGCAAAAGGCGAAGCCGATTTCGTGCGCGATTTCGGCATCCCCCTGCCCGTCGCGATGATCGCCAGCCAGATCGGCATGACGAACGACGATCTCGACAAGGTGAAGCGCTGGTCCGACGCCTTCGTCGACCGCCTCGGGCGGATGATCCCCAAGGATCGCGAACTCGAATGTGCACGCGAAGTCGTCGAATTTCAGCATTTCGTCAAAGCCAAGATCGACGAGCGCCGCGCCAACCGCACCGAGGACCTGCTCTCCGACCTCGTTTACGCAGAGGTCGATGGCGAACGCCCGCTCGAAGACGCGGAAATATTGTCGATCATGCAGCAGCTGATGGTCGCGGGGAACGAGACCACGACCTCGGCGCTCGCCGGCGGCTTGCTCCAGCTGATCGAAAACCCCGACCAGATGGCGAAGGCGGTCGCGGCGGTCGACGAAGACAATGAGCGCGCGATCCTCAACCTCGTCGAAGAAGTGCTGCGCACCGAAAGCCCGACCGCGGGCATGTGGCGCATGGTATTGAAGGATGCCGAACTCGGCGGCGTCGCGATCCCCAAGGGCGCGATGGTCCAGCTGCGCTATGCCGCCGCGAACCGCGACCCGGCCAAATATCCCGATCCCGACCGTTTCGACATCGAACGGACCAACGCGCGCAGCCATCTCGCCTTCGGCAAGGGCATTCATATGTGCGTAGGCAATATGCTGAGCCGTAAGGAAATGGCCGTCGCCTACACCGAATTGCTCAAACGCCTGACCGACTTCCGCGTCGCCGACGGCCACCAGCCGAGCTGGCCGCCGAACATGCTGCTGCGCGGGCTCACCACCCTGCCGATCAACTTCGGGCGGCGCGCATGAATTTCGATCTCGACGAAGGCCAGCAGATGGCTCGCGAGTCGATCGGCCGCTTCCTCGGCCCGGTCGACGTCGCGGCACGCCACGCGATGCGCGGGCAGGCCGGCGGCTATTCGCGCGATCGCTGGCGGCAACTCGCCGACCTCGGCCTGCTCGCGCTCGCCGCGCCCGAGACGATGGGCGGCATGGGCGGCACGATGGTCGATCTCGCGCTGGTCGGCGAAGCGCTGGGCAAGGGCCTTGCGATGGATCCCTGGCTCGAAAATGGCGTGCTGCCCATCCGTCTTGCCGCTGCCGTGGGCGAAACGGCGCTGGTCGGCGACCTGCTCGCGGGCGAGCGCTTCGCCGCCGTCGCCTTTGCCGAGCCCGGACGCCGCTATGAAACCGAAGCCGCCGGGACGCGGGTCGAGGATGGCCAGGTCGTCGGTGCCAAGACCTTCGTCCTCGGCGCACCGCTCGCCGACCTGCTGCTCGTCACCGCCGCCGGAAACCGGCTTGTCAAGGTCGCGTCCGATGCGGCGGGCGTGGTGCGGCAAGATTATCCGGTCATCGACGGCTCTTATGCCGCGACGCTCGACCTCCACCGCGCGCCGGCCGAACCGCTCGACCTGCCCGCAGCGAAATTCGACCGCGTCATCGGCGACGTCCGCCTGCTCGCCGCTGCCGAAATGCTCGGCCTCGCGCAGACGATGTTCGACGACACCCTCGCCTATGTCGGCGAGCGCCAGCAGTTCGGCGCCGCGATCGGCAGCTTCCAGGCGCTCCAGCACCGGCTCGTCGAATGCTATGCCGCGCTCGAACAGGCGCGTTCGATGGTGCTGCGCACCGCGATGCTCGACCCGACGACCGACGATGCCAACTGGCCGCGCATCGCCGCAGGCGCGAAGGCCTTTGTCGGCGAAGCGGCGACGCGGATCGGGCTCGAAGCGGTGCAGATGCACGGCGGAATGGGCCAGACCGATGAACTCGCGATCGGCCATGCGCTGAAACGCGTCATGCTGCTCGACAAATTATTGGGCGATCAGGCCCATTGCCTGCGCAGCTATGCGAGGGCCGCATGACCGCATTGACCCCCATCGCCCACGGCCTGTGGACCGACGAGGCCGAACCGCGGCTGATCGGCGGGCGCCGCGCGAACGGCGAAATCATCTTTCCGGTTCCCGACGGCGATGCCGCCGCGCTGGTCGAACCGGTCGCGCTGTCGCGCCACGGCACGCTGTGGTCGTGGACCACGCAGGGCTTCGAACCCAAGGCCCCCTATAGCGGCCCCCAGCCCTTCCAGCCCTTTCTCATCGGCTATGTCGAGCTACCCGGCGAAGTGATCGTCGAGACGCGGATCGTCGATGCGACCGCCGCCGACCTGCAAATCGGCATGGCGATGGAATTCGCCGTCGTCGCCTTCGACGACAACCGTTCGACCTATGCCTTCAGGCCCCGGAGCACCGCATGAACGACGACGTTTATATCATCGGCGCGGGCATCCACCCCTTCGGCCGCACCGACGGCCGCTCGGGCCGCGACCAGGGCGTCTATGCCGTGCAACAGGCGCTCGGCGACGCCGGCATCGCGTGGGACGACGTCGAATTCGCCTATGGCGGCTCGGCGGCGGCGGGGTCGGCCGATATCATGGTCAACGAACTGGGCCTGACCAGCGTCCCCTTCATCAACGTCGCCAACGGCTGCGCGACCGGCGGCAGCGCGCTGACCTCGGCGCGCAACGCCATCGCGGCGGGGGCGTGCGATATCGCGCTCGCGGTCGGCTTCGACAAGCATCCGCGCGGCGCCTTCAACGCCAAGCCCGCCGAATATGGCCTGCCCGAATGGTATGGCGAAACCGGCATGATGCTGACGACGCAATTCTTCGCGCTCAAGATCCAGCGTTACATGGCGCTCCACGGGATCAGCCGCCGTACCCTCGGCCTCGTCGCCGAAAAGGCGTTCCGCAACGGCACGCTGTGCGACCATGCCTGGCGGCGCTCGCCGGTCGATCTCGACACGATATTGAACGCGCCGATGGTCAACGACCCGCTGACCAAATATATGTTTTGCTCGCCCGCCGAAGGCGCGGTCGCGCTGGTGCTGGCGAGCGCGAAGAAGGTGCGCGAACTGGGGTCCGACGCGGTGCGCATCGCCAGCGTCGCCTTCCGCACCCGCCCCGAGGGATCGTTCGAGGTCTTCGCGCCGTCGGTCAGCGTCGATGGCGGCGGCAAGCCGACCCAGATCGCCAGCCGCGCCGCCTTCGAAATGGCGGGCATCGGTCCCGGCGACGTCTCGGTCGCGCAATTGCAGGACACCGAATCGGGCGCCGAGATCATGCACATGGCCGAAAACGGCTTCTGCGCCGACGGCGACCAGGAACAATGGTTCGCCGAGGGCTGGAGCGAGATTGGCGGCAAGCTGCCGATCAACACCGACGGCGGTTGCCTCGCCTGCGGCGAACCGATCGGTGCGTCGGGGCTGCGGCAGGTATACGAAAATACAGTGCAACTGCGCGGTCGCGGCGGCGAACGGCAGGTACCGAACGAACCCAAGGTCGGTTATTCTCATGTCTATGGAGCGCCCGGCCTGTCGGCGGTGGCGATCCTCGAACGCTAGTGAAATCATGGATTTAGACCTCACCAAAGACGAACTGGATTTCCGCGAGGAGGTCCGCGACTTCCTCCGCACCTCGCTGCCCGACTATGTCCGCGACGGCGCCAAGCGCACCCCCGGGGTCTTTGTCGAGCCCGATATCGGGCTCGTCTGGCACCGCATCCTCAACGACAAGGGCTGGGTCGCCTATCACTGGCCCGAGGATTGCGGCGGCACCGGCTGGACCCCGATGCAGCGCTATATCTTCGAAAAGGAATGCGCGGTCGCCGGCGCGCCGGCGCTGTCGGTGCTCGGCCTCCGTCTCGTCGGCCCCGTCATCTGCGCCTTCGGCACGCAGGAGCAGAAGGACCGTTTCCTCCCCGCGATCCGCGCCGGCACCGATTATTGGTGCCAGGGCTATAGCGAACCGCAAAGCGGCTCCGACCTCGCCTCGCTGCGCACCCGCGCGCGGCGTGACGGCAACGACTATGTCGTCGACGGGTCGAAAATCTGGACGACCCACGCGCATCACGCGAACTGGATCTTCTGCCTCGTCCGCACCGACGGCGAGGTCAGGAAACAGGCGGGGATCAGCTTCCTGCTCGTGCCGATGGACCAGCCCGGGGTCACCGTCACGCCGATCGTCACCATGGCCGGCGACCATGAGGTCAACCAGGTCTTCCTCGACGCCGCGCGCACCTCGGTCGACAACCGCATCGGCGAGGAAGGCCAGGGCTGGACGATCGCCAAATTCCTGCTCGAGAACGAGCGCGGCGGATCCTTCCACGCGCCGCGCCTGATCCGCGCGATCGACCATCTCGAACAGCTCGCAGGCATAGCGCCGAGCGGGCACAATGGCTCGCTCGGCGGCGACATCCAGGTCGCGACGCAAATCGCGCGGCTGCGGCTCGAAGCCGAAGCGCTCGAAACCACCGAATTGCGCATCCTCGCCGACATCGCCAAGGGCCGGCCCGCCGGCCCCCAGACCTCGCTCGTCAAGCTGATCTCCTCCGAACTCCACCAGCGGATCGATGGCCTCGCGATGGACCTCCATGGCTATGACGGCCTGCAACTGCCGACCGTCCGCCCGCTCTACGGCAATGAAGCCCCGCCCCCGATCGGCGACGCCGACGCGCAGGTCGCCGCCGCGCGCTATCTCAACAGCCGTGCCTGGACCGTATTCGGCGGTTCGAGCGAAGTTCAGAAAAACATCATAGCAAAGACGGTGCTCCGCTTATGACACATGCATTGCGACTTGCCGGCCAGTATGAAATAGTCCCGATCATGGGAGAACAGGCAGAAAAACTGCCGGTCGACGGGTTCGCGCCCCCAATGGATGCCAGGACGCTCGTCGACGCGGTCACGATCCGCAACGTGGAGGATATCCACGATGCCGCGGTGCTGCTGCGCGACTATGCGGCGGCCTTCGGCCTGCGCGCCGCACTCTGCGACGATATCGCGTCGAAGGAAACGATGGTCGACGCCGATGGTGCCGTCCTCGCCGCCGACCTGTTCGGCTGGCTTGGCGACGGCGAACGCTGGTGGGAAGATCATCGGCTGGCGCTCCATTCGCCACTGCCGCGCTCGTGCCGCTACGAAAGCGAGCCCTTCTGGTGCAACAGCGACGGGTTCCGCACCGCGCAGCCGAACCCCTATCTCGATGAAATCGACCCGGCGCGCTATTTCGCCGCGAACCCGCGCTACAAGGCGGCGATCGTTATTCCGGTGCATCTGCCGTTCGGCCAGATTTCGGCCAACAGCTTTCATCCGACCGATCCCGACATCGACGACCTGTCCGATTTGTTCGCGGAAATCGGCGACACGCTGTCGCTGGCGACGCGGCGCTTCATTGCGGGCTATGCCTCGGCGATGCGGACCAAAAGGCGCATTCCGTCGGACTGCGAGCTGTCGAAGCGCGAGGTCGAGTGCCTGCGTTGGGCGGCGATCGGCAAGACCGATCGCGAGATCGGCATGATCATCTCGCTGAGCCACGCGACGGTGCGCTATCACGTCCACCGCGCCGGCGAGAAGCTGAACTCGGTCAACCGCGCCCAGACGATCTTCAAGGCCGGGCAACTGGGGTATCTGGGGGCGAACAGCTAAACCCCGTTATTGCGAGGAGCAAACCGACGCGGCAATCCAGAGCCTGCGTAAACCGCTCAGGATTGCTTCGCTTCGCTCGCAATGACGAAGCTTTTGGCGAAAAGTCCGCGCTCTATCCCAGCGACCTTAGCGGCGCGCTCCCGTCCCATCCCTTCGCCGCATCGCGCATCATCGCGAACAGCTCGCGCGTCCCCGCCTGCGGTTCGAGCAGTTCGACCAGCGTCCCCGGCCCGGTCCCCGGATCGGCGTAGATCACCCCGCCGCTTTCGCCGACCGGCGCCTCGAAAATAATCTCCGCGCCGACCTCGCCGCACCGCGCCCGCGCCTCGGCGATCGAGTCGACCAGCACGCAGACATGGTGCAGCCCCTCGCCCACCGCATATTCGCCGCGATATAGCGATTTCGCGTCATTCTCGGGCCGGATCAGCTCGATCTGCATCTCGCCCCAATACCCCAGCGCCATGGTGAACACCGGATCGCTCGGCTCGCCGCGATAGCGCCCGCCGGGAAGCGTCACGTTCGGCAGCAGGAAAAACGGCCCCGCGCCCATCACCTCGGTCCATTGCTTCAGCGCCGCGTCGAAATCCGCCGGCACGAAAGCCAACTGCATGATCTCGCCCAGCGATGCGAGCGTGGCGGGTCGGGTCATCGGGTCTCTCCCCCTCAAAAGCGATAGCGCACAAGCGCCGGGCTTTGTGCGATAAGCTGTTCGAGACCCGGAGTCATACTGGGCAAAATGTGAGGAGAGCCATGGCCGAGTCCGATCCCCATATCGTCCAGAAGGATTGGCCCGCCGTCCGCAAGCGCAATGCGCGGACCGGGCTGCGCAAGCTGGTATCGATCGTCGCCGAAAACCGCACCGATCGCGCAGAGGCGCCGCTGCCGCTGCACAAGAGCATCTACACCGGCGAAGCCCGCAACGCGGCCGAGATGCAGCATATTTTCCGCAATGAACCGATCGTCGCCGGCCTGTCGGGCGACATTCCCAAGACGGGCGACACTTTGGTCTTCGACTCGGTCGGCCCGTCGATCCTCGTCGCGCGCGGCAAGGACGGGGTCGCGCGCGCCTTCCTCAACATGTGCACCCACCGCGGCGCCAAGCTGGTCGAGGAGACCGAACCGTGGAGCGGCCCGCGCCCGCGCCTCGTCTGCCCCTTTCACGCCTGGACCTTCGACCCCGCCGGCACCCTCGTCGGCCAGCCGGGCAAGGAGGGTTTCGCCGATTGCGAGATCGGCGCCCGCAACCTCATCGAACTGCCCTGCACCGAGCATCTCGGCCTCATCTTCGTGCGCGCCAATCCCGACGGTGCGCCGATCGATGCCGAGACGCATCTGGGCGACTTTGGCCCGGTGCTCGCGCAGCTCGAACTGCACCGCGCCGAACCGGTCAGAAAGGGTATCCTCACCGCCGATTCCAACTGGAAGTTCGCACTCGACACCTATGGCGAGAGCTATCATTTCAAGATGCTCCACGCCTCGACGATCGGCGGCACGCATTACAGCGACCGCAACGTCTATGAACCGATCGGCCGTCACCACCGCGTCAGCTTCCCCGACCTGTCGATCGGCGCGCTCGTCGGCAAGGACGAAAGCGAGTGGCCCGACACCGAATATGGCGGGGTCCATTTCCTGTTCCCGAACACCGTGATCTTCTTCGGCGCGGTCACCCCCGGCGTTTATTTCACGCAGGTTTTCAGACTGTTCCCCGATGGCCCCGGCAAGATGTTCTGCCAGTTCGCGGTCTATGCCCCGTTCGGCGTCGAAAGTGAGGAGCATCGCACCATGTGCGAAATGGCCTATGACATGACCGCGACCGTCGTGCAGACCGAGGATTATCGGGTCGCCAGCAATGGCTATGCCAATCTGATGACCGCGCCCGCCGACTTTCGCGTCGTCCTCGGCGCGAACGAACCCGCGCTCCACGGCGTCCACCGCTCGATCGCCGCCGCGTGCAAGATGCCGCTCGACCAGCTTGCCTGACCTTTCGGAGTTATCGATGAACGACCTCTCCCCTCCCCAGGCCCCGGACTTCGACGGCGACCGCGACCGCGACGACCGCTGCCCCGGCACCAGCTACACCGACATGCTCAGGGCCGATACGCGGCGCGTCCCCGACTATCTGTTCGCCGAATCGAACCAGGAGCTCGGCGACGACCCGATCGCGATCGAGCGCTATGTCAGCGACGATTGGGCGAAACTCGAGCGCGAAAAGATGTGGCCGAACATCTGGCAGTTCGCGGCGCGCGAAGAGGATATGCCGAACCCCGGCGACACCGTCGTCTATGACATCAACGAAAAGAGCATATTGCTCGTCCGCCAGAAGGACGGCTCCGTCAAAGCCTTCTACAATGTCTGCCTCCACCGCGGCCGCAAGCTGCGCACCGAGAGCGGCCCCGCGGTGAATCTGCGCTGCCCCTTCCACGGCTTTTCCTGGCACCACGACGGTCGCTTCAAGGAAGCGCCCTGCGCATGGGACTTCAAGCATCTCGACGACAAGGACATGAGCCTGCCCGAGCTGAAGGTCGAAAGCTGGCAGGGCTTCCTGCTCGTCACCGAGAACCACGACCTGCCGCCTTTCCGCGAATGGATCGGCCCCGGGGTCGAGCATTATGACAATTGGCGGCTCGACGAATGCCACACCGCCGCCTGGGTCGGCCGCGTCATTCCCGCCAACTGGAAGGCGGTCGCCGAGGCGTTCATGGAGGCGTGGCACAGCATCGTCACCCATCCGCAGATCCTCGGTTTCACCGCCGACGCGAACACCCGCTACGACCTCTATGGCGATTTCCTCAACCGCGCGATCACCCCGGCGGGCGCGATGTCGCCGCACATCAAGGGCAAGGACCAATTCTATGTCCTGAAATCGCTCGAGGATTTCATCGGCGGCGGTGACAGCCGCGCACGCCGTGCGACCGGCGATCCGACCGACCTCAAGGGCTTCGACGCCGACGATCCGATGCTCGCGCGCAAGGTGCTGGCGCAGGCGAACCGCGATGCTTTTGGCGCGATGAACGGGCATGATTATTCGGCCGCGACCGACAGCGAGATGCTCGACAATTTCACCTACAATGTCTTCCCCAACTGGTCGCCATGGGGCGGGCTGGTGCCGAACATCGTCTATCGCTGGCGGCCGTGGGGCGACACCGACCATTGCCTGATGGAGGTCCGCATCCTGATGCGCACGCCCAAGGGCGAGCAGGCCCCCAAATCGGCCCCGATGCACCTGATCCCCGACGACCAGCCCTTCGCCAGCGCCAGCCACCTGATCGGCGCCGCGCTCGCCGGGGTGTTCGACCAGGATATGGAAAACCTGCCCTATGTGCAGGAGGGCATGAAGTCCTCGCCCAACGGGGTGATCGAACTCGGCCATTATCAGGAAAGCCGCATCCGCCATTTCCAGCGCACGCTGGGGAAATATGTGGACGGGCAATTGCCATAAAAAGGGTGCTCATATCTTTTGTTGCGAACCGGTGAAACGAGCGTGGGCTTTGGGGTGGGGAGCGGACATTTAGCCCTCTCCCCTTTAGGGGAGAGGGTTGGGAGAGGGGGACATCGTCACGCCCCTCTCAACTCCGGCTAGCCGGTAAACCGGCAAGCCTGCGTATCTCTCCCCTGAAGGGGAGAGAGCATTATTCCTTCCGCGGCAACCAACGCCCGAAAGCGGTCATCGCATGCGCATCGGTATCGAACGGTTGAAATAGGTAGAAACCGGACACTTCTAAATCTAAGCTGGCGCATGACGTTGATCGGTACAGCTTATCTGGTTTACCTGCCTACCCCGGCTTTCCGAGAGATTATGGCAGAATTTACCGAACCAGATGATTTCGGCTCCATATATTCCGTTCGGCAGGGCCATCCCGATCGACACTGCGCCCCTGGGCGAGCAGAGTTGAGCGCAGCCCATTGGTCGATGTTCCTGGCATTGTTGAAGGACGATTTCCCGGAATTGAGACAAACCGCATTGGCGCGTGGGTTCGACGCCTGTTGGGAGGTGCATTCTCTCGACATTCAGGCGGGTGAAGACGCTGTTGCCGATGCCAAAACCTTGCCAGCATACTGAGCGTCCGCAACCGGTCGAAAACAGTCGTTCCTTGGATTTGCAAGAGATCCAATCGCAAAAAAAAAAAGCGGAACTACGCCTTCACCGCCGACCAGTCCTGCCGCGCCGCCCACTCCGCGAACGGCGTCGGCGTCACCCCGAGCAGCCGCGCCGCCGGCACCGCATCGAGCGCGACCGGCGACACCGGCTGGTCGTTGTACCAGCGATAGAATTTGGCCATCCCGTCATAAATGCTCGCCGGCTGGACCTCGCGCGAGCCGGTGACGAGTTCGCTCATCCGCGCCGCGAATTCGTCGGGCGACAGGCTTTGGAAGCGCACCGGGCGCCCCGCCGCGACGCTCAGCCGCTCGGCCACTTGGCCACCGACCAGCGCCTCGGGTCCGCCCACCGCGATCCGGTCGGCGACCAGATCCTCGTGGAGCAATGCCGACACCATATAGGCCGCGACATCCTCCAGGCAGACCCAGCTGATCTTCAGCGTCTCGGCCGCCGGATAGGCGAACACGCCGCTGTTGACGATCGCCGGGCGCGACCAGATGCGCGCGATATTGTCCATGAACACCATCGGTTCGATGATCACATAGGGCACGCCGCTGTCGTGGATCGCGCGCTCGATGTCGCGCCGCCCGTCGTGCGCCGACAGGCCCAGATCATGGTCGGCAACGAAGCAGCTGGTGTTGAAGACGATCTTCCCCAGCCCCGCCGCCCGCGCGGCCTCGGCGATATTGCGCCCCATCGTCGCGGCGCGGTCGCGGTCGAATTCGAACGGCAAATGCATCGCCAGCGCATCCTGGCCGCGAAAGGCGGCGGTCAGGCTCGCGACGTCGTACAGGTCGGCCGCGACCTCGGGTACATCGGAATGCGGCGTCGTCGCCATCGCGCCCGGCCGCCGCACGCCAGCGGTCGGTTCGAAGCCTCTCGCCTTGAGCGCCGTCAGCAAGGGAATCCCCTGATCGGCGGGCGCGCCGAGGACGATGATTTTCTTCATGCCACGCCCTCCAATTGCTTCGCCGACACGGTCGCTGCGTGGCGCCCGGCGAGGAAGCCGAACACCATGCCAGGCGCGATCGTTCCACCCGGGCCGCCGTAAGTCATGCCCATCGCCGAGGCCATGACATTGCCCGCGGCGTAAAGCCCCACAATCGGCCCGCCATCGACGCTCAGCACCTGTCCATGGACATCAGTCTGCGGCCCCCCCTTGGTGCCGAGCGCCCCGCTCTTGATCTCGACCGCGAAGAAGGGCCCCTGGCCGATCGGTCCCAATGTCGCCGCGGTCGATCCACGCCCGTCGGGATCGCCCCACCATTGGTCGTGCGCCGCATCGCCGCGCCCGAAATCGGGATCACGCCCGGTGGCGCAATGGGTGTTGAAGCGGTCGACCGTCGCTTCGAGCGCGTCGGGATCGATCTCCAGCCGCTTCGCCAGTTCGGACAGGCTCTCGGAGCGCATCGCCCATTGCGGCGGCGCGACCCCGCGCTCGCCGCTGATCATCCCGAAACCGAAGCGGTCGATATATTGCTGGTCGAAGATCAGCCAGCACGGCAGGTTCTTATAATCGAACGCGCTGACGTCCTGATCGTGGAACGCCGCGCCGATCGCATTGTAATTCGCCGCCTCGTTGGTGAAGCGCCGCCCCGCGCGGTTGACCATGATCGAATGCGGCAGGCTGCGCTGCCCCGCGACCAGCGTCTTGCCGGTCGAACTTTCGCTCTCGGGCACCTCGGCGACCGGCATCCACCAGGCTTCGCGCATATTGCCGAGCATCGCGCCGACGCGCATCGCCATCTTGAGCCCGTCGCCGCTGTTGGTATTCGGACTCAGCGGGTGCGTCATCGGCCCGCGAAGGAAGGCGCGGAGCAGATCCTTGTCCCATTCGAACCCGCCCGTCGCGAGCACCACCGCATCGGCGGCAACCTCGACCTCGCCATCGGCGGTCTCGAATAGCACCCCGGCGACCCGCTCGCCGTCCATCAGCAAGCGCACCGCGCGATGCCCCGTCTGCGGTTCGATCCCGCGATCGAGGCACGCGCGCAGCAGGCGGCCAACCAGCGCCTGCCCACTCCCGCGCAGGTCGCCGTCGATCCGGCGCTGCAACTCCTCGGGCGTCAGCGGCTGCGGCTTCGCCTGTCCGAGCGGCGTGTCGTAGATCGAGAAATAGGGCATCGGATAATAGGGCGACAGCGTGACCCGGTCGGCCCACTCGCCCAGTTCGTGAAACGAATAGAGCGGGCAATCGAGCGACCGCCCGCCATTCGGCATCCCGCCCGGAAACTCGGCGTGATAGTCGGGAAATTCGGGGATCGGCCGGAACTGCACCGGGGTGTTCGCCTCGAGGAACGCGACCATCTCCGGCCCGTGGTCGAGAAACGCCTCGACCAGAGGCTGCTGCATCAGCCCGTGCGACATCGACATGAGGTATGTCAGCGCCTTTTCACGGCTGTCCTCGACGCCAAGCGTCGCCTCATGATGGTTGTTCGGGATCCAGATCATCCCGCCCGACCAGGCGGTGGTGCCACCAACCTGATCGCCCTTTTCGAACAGCGAGACCCGCGCCCCGGCCTCATGCGCCGCAATCGCGGCGGTGAACCCCGCGCCGCCGGTACCGAGGACGATGACATGCGGCGCTTCGGCCATGGCTTATGCCTTCAATTGGCCGACTATGTCGGCCGTGTCGAAATAATGGATACGCATCGACGCCATCTTGCCGGCGTCGTCGAACGCGGTGACCTCGGCGATATGCGTCTCGAAGCGCTTGCCGCTCGATTTCGCGGTCACGGTGAAGTGGAGCAAGGCGACGGCATATTTTTCGCCCCCGACCAGTTCCTGCCATTTGACCACCGGATCGTCCCAATAACCCATGACATGCGTGTAGAGCCGTTGCAGCGCATCGCGCCCGCGCCATTCGCCCCCATAAGGAAGCGAGGCCGGTTCATGGATGACGAAGTCGTCGGCCATGAAGTCGGCAACCGCGTCCCAGTCGCCCTCGGCGACCGCGGCGTACATCGCCTTGCTGGCTTCGAGCGGGGTCATTCGATCGTCCCGACCAGCGCGCCGACCGGATAGACTTCGCCCTCGACACCGATCGGGCGGATGATCCCCGCGACCTGCGCCTCGACCTCGACCGTCGTCTTGTCGGTTTCGACGGTATAGAGGATGTCGCCAACCTCGACGCGCTCGCCGTCGCCGAACATCCATTCGTTCAGCGTCATTTCGGTCGCCGACATGCCGACCTTCGGGATGCGCAATTCCTCCGCCATCGCCTCAGCCTTTCCAGTTCATTGCGGCGCGTACCGCATCGGCGATCTTATCCTTGTTCGGGATCCACGCCTGTTCGAGCGCATTCGCCATCGGCACCGCCGAGAAGGCCCCACCGATGCGCGTCACCGGGGCTTTCAGCTTGCCGAACAGCTTTTCGTTGAGCCGTGAGGCGATTTCGGCGCCAGTGCCATATTGCTTGACCGCTTCGTGGAGCACGACCGCGCGCCCGGTCTTTTCGACCGACGCCGTCACCGTCGCCTCGTCATAGGGCGCGATGGTGCGCAGATCGATCACCTCGACCGAAATCCCCTCGCCCGCCAGTCGCTCGGCAATCTCAAGCGCATCGAGCACGGTGCGGCCATAGGTGATGATCGAGCAATCGCTGCCCTCGCGCGTCACCGCCGCCTTGCCGAGCGGCACGACATGCCCCGGCCCCGGATCGTCCGATTTCAGCCCGTAACAGAGAATATTCTCGATGAAGATCACCGGGTCGTTGCACGCGATCGCGGCGCGCATCAGCCCCTGCGCATCGGCGGCATTCGACGGGGTGACGATCTTCAGTCCCGGCACATGCGCGAACCACGCCTCGAGCATATCGCTATGCTGCCCGCCGAACCCGACCCCGACCCCGGTCGTCGTGCGCAGCACCAGCGGCACATGCGTCTGCCCGCCCGACATGAAGCGCAGCTTCGCCGCATGGTTGACGATCTGGTCCATCGCCACCGTCACGAAGTTCATCAGCATGATCTCGGCGATCGGGCGGAAGCCCGCGAGCGCCGCGCCGACGCACGCCCCGACGATCGCCTGCTCCGAAATCGGCGTCGCGCGGACGCGGTTCTCGCCATATTTCTCGGTCAGCCCGGCCGAGATTTTGAACACACCGCCACCCTGCTTCGCCGCGACATCTTCGCCGAGCAGGATCACCCCCTCATCCTCGGCCATCGCCTCGTCGATCGCGCGGTTGATCGCCTGCGTTACTGTGATCTGCGCGCTCATGCCGCAATCTCCTCTTCGAAGACATCCTTACGGATTTCCTCCGGCCCCGGCAGCGGGCTGTTCGCCGCGAACTCGGCGGCGGCGTCCATCTGCGCGTCGAGATCGGCGACGATCGCGTCGAGCTCGGCCTCCGAAAACTGGTGGTCGAGCATCAACTGGCGGAGCCGCGGCAGCGGGTCCTCCGCCGCCATCTCGGCGAGATGCTCCTTCGGCATGTAGGAGAAGTCGGCGCCGAAGAAATGCCCCATCATCCGGTAACACATCGCCTCGATCAGCGTCGGCCCCTCGCCCGCCCGCGCGCGATCGACCGCAGCCTTGGTGGTGTTGTACATGACGATCGCGTCGTTGCCGTCGACCTTCACACCTTCCATCCCATAGGCCTTGGCGCGGGTGACGATCGAATCGACCTTGGTGTGGTCGGCGAACGCGGTATGCTCGCCATAACGGTTATTCTGGCACAGGAAGATCACCGGCAGTTTCCACAGCTGCGCCATGTTCATCGCCTCGTGGAAGGCGCCGATATTGGTCGCGCCATCACCGAAACAGACGATCGTCACCTTGCCGTCGCCGCGGTTCTGCGACGCGAGCGCGAGCCCGTTGGCGATCGGCAATCCCGATCCGACGACCCCGGTCGTCACCATCACCCCCGAGTCCGGATGGGTGATGTGCATCGACCCGCCCTTGCCGCGGCAGGTGCCGCCGACCTTGCCCGCGATCTCGGCGAACAGCGGGTTCAGCGGCACCCCCTTGGCGATCTGGTCGTGCTGGCCGCGATAGGTGGTGACGAGATAATCGTCCTGTTCGAGCGCCGCCATCGCCGCCGCCGACACCAGTTCCTGCCCGCGCACGGTGTAATAGATCACCGCGAGCTTGCCGGCCATCAGCAGCGAACGGAATTTCTCGTCGGCACGCGCGACGCGCATCGTGCGGGTGTAGATATCGCGCAACTTGTCGCGATCGATCGTCTCGGTCATGCGAATTCTCCGATGCCATATTGGGGGTTGGCGCTGGCGGCAGCGCTGGGGCGCGCCGCAACACGGTCGCGCCAGGCAGCAAGATTGGTCAGCGCCGGATCGAGCGGCTGCCCGACCATCGCGCCGAACTCGACGAAGCTGTAAAGCAAGATGTCGGCAAGGCTGAACCGCTCGCCCGCGAGCCACGGCCCCGCCCCGACGATCCGGTCGAGCTGCGCCAGCCCGTCGGCGGCGAGCCGCTTCAGGTCCGCCGCCGCGTCGGGCAGGCAGAGCAGCCGGCTCTGAAACATCGGCAGTCCCTCGGCACCGCGAAAGCCCGCGGTCATCGGCACGACGACGAGCTGGTCGACGATCCGCACCAGCATCCGCGTCCGCCCGCGTTCCTCGGCTGTCGCGCCCAGCAGCGCATGACCGCCCAGCGTCTCGTCAAGATATTCGCAGATCGCAATGCTCTCGGCGATACACTGCCCATCGTCGAGTTCGAGCAAGGGCGTGTGCCCGAGCGGACTTTTCGCGCAGAAATCGGGCTGGCGGTTTTCGGCCGTCATAATGTCGACGAACCGGCGTTCGACCGCGACCCCCGTCTCGGCGAGGTACATCAGCACCACGCGCGGATTGGGGCCGAGCGACTGGTAAAGCTTCATTGCGCGCCCCTCAGAACTGGACGCGTTTGGTGAAACCGCCGTCGATGACGAGATGCGCGCCGGTCATGTACGGACAGGCGGGCGACGCCATGAACACGATCCCCTTCGCCACTTCCTCGGGTTCGCCGAAGCGGCCCATCGGCATCTGCGCCAGCGTGCCTTCATAGAGCGCCGGCACCGCCGACTTGATGACCTCCCAATTGCCGCCGGGGTAATAGATCGCGCCGGGCGAGACGATGTTGACGCGGATATTCTGCGCCGCGAGCGACTGACTCAATTGCGAGCCATAGGTGATCAGCGCCGCCTTCAGCGCGTTGAACGCCTGTGGGACGATGAAGGTCTCGACCGCCGCGGTCGACGACATGAAGATGATCGACCCCGACCCCGACGCCGCGAGCGCCTCGGTCAGCACCTCGACCCCGTGCACCGCGCCCATCACGTCCATGTCGAGCCCGCGCTGCCAGTCGCCCGTCGCGCCCTGCCCCGACGAACTCGCGGTGTGGATGAAGATGTCGCAGCCGCCGAGCGCATCGCGCGCCTTCGCCAGCCAGGCGCGATAGCCGTCGGGATTGCCGGTCATGTCGAACTGCTCGCCGAACACCTTGCCCGGCCCCGCCGCATCGATCGCCGCGACCGCCGCCGCGACCTTCTCGGCATCGCGCGAGAAAAAGGCGACGTCGGCGCCCTCGGCGGCGAAAATCTTGAGCGACGCCAGCCCCAGGCCGTGCGCGCCGCCGTTCATGATGACTTTCTTGCCCTTGAGACCCAGATCCATCGCATCCTCCTCTTGTGATTTTGAAGAGGAGAGTATCGCGCGCGCCGATGGGCGAACATCAGCAAAAATGGGAGCGGCGGATCGTTCGCCAGCGAAAGATTATCCCGCCGCTTCCTCTTCGACGAATCCCGGCCAGCGCCGCATATAATGGACGAATTCGTCGCTCAGCCCTTCGCCGAGCAGGTGCGGCACCGACGCGGGCAGCGGCGGCGAGCGATAGGCCGGGTCGCGGCGGACGCGTTCGGGGAAGTCGTGGCGCAGGATGGCGGCGCGTCCGATGACGACGAAATCGCAACCGGCGTCGAGCACATCGCGCGCGTCTTGGGCGGTCATCACCTTGCCCGCGGCGCCGATGCGAACGTCGCCGCGCGGCAATTCAGCGAAATAGCTCAGCAGCGAGCGGCCCTTGAGCTTGTCATCCTCGGGTTCCTTGCGGACGTCCCACAGCGACATGTCGAGATAGTCGATCTTGCCTCCGGCCATCGCCTGCACCGCCACATCGCGGATTTCCTCGAGCACCAGCCCGAAGCGTTCGGGCGACAGGCGCAGGCCGAGCTGGAAATCGGGCCGCGTCGCGGCGCGAATCCCGTCGACGATCTCGAAGATGATACGCGCGCGGTTTTCCAGGCTGCCGCCGTAATCATCGCTGCGGCTGTTCGACTCCGCAGACAGGAATTCGGCCAGGATATAGCCATGCGCGCCGTGAATCTCGACGCCGTCGAACCCCGCGCGGTCGGCGCGCACCGCGCCCGCGATAAAATCGTCGCGCAGCGCCGCGACCTCGGCCTCGGTCAGCGCGCGCACGCCGCGGTCGGGCACTGCGGACGGCGCGACCGGCGCGCCCACCAGCGCCGTCTCGGCGCGGCTGCCGGCATGGTGCAATTGCACCGACGAAAGCGAGCCCTTCGCCCGGATCGCGGTGGCGAGCGCGGTCAGTCCCGCCACATGCTCCTCGTCGAAAACGCCAAGCTGCCCGGTAAAGCCCTGCCCCACCGGCTGCACATGCGCCGCCGCCGTCATCGTCAGCCCGAACCCGCCCGCGGCGCGCATCTCCAGCCACTTATGTTCGGCGTCCGACAAGCGACCGTCGGCATGGCTTTGCCGGTTGGTCAGCGGCGCGAGCATGAAACGGTTTTTCAGCGCGGGGCCGCGCGAGAGCGAAAGCGGTTCGAACAGCCGATCGGACAACAGGAGGGACCTTTCCAGACAGGGACGCAGGACGCCGGTTATCGCAGCGTGAAGCCCCGATATCCCTCGGCGGCCGCATCGGCGCAAATTTCGCGGTAGCGGCCAAGCCCGCCGATATAAACCGGGAATGTGCGCGGCTTGCCCGGCACATTGGCCCCGGTGTACCAGGTGTTGGCGGTCGGATAGAGCGACAGCGAGCCGAGCGTCGTCACCTTCTGCATCCAGCCGTCCTCGGCATCGGCATTCGCCTCGATCGAGCGGATGCCCTCGCTGCGCATATGGGTGATACAATCGCACACCCAGTCGACATTCTGCTCGTTCAGAATGATGAAATTGGCCAGCGCCGACGGACCGTTCGGCCCGGCGATGACGAACAGGTTCGGGAAGCCCTCGATCATCAGGCCGAGGTGCGAGCGCCCGCCATCGGCCCATTTGTCCTTGAGCGCGCGGCCATCCTTGCCCTTGATGTCGATCGACAGCATCGCGCCGGTCAGCGCGTCATAGCCGATCGCGGCGATGATGATATCGACCTCGACCTCGCCTTCGGCGGTGCGGATGCCCTTTTCGGTGATCTCGACAATCGGATGCTCGAGGCAATCCTTCAGCGTCACATTGTCGCGATTATAGGCCTCATAATAGCCGGTATCGAGGCACGGGCGCCGCGCGAAGATCGGATAGCCGCGCGGGGTCAGCCGGCGCGCGGTGTCGGGGTCCTTCACCGTCTCGGCGATCTTGCCGCGCACGAATTCGGCAACGACTTCATTGGCATCGCGGTTGGTGAGCAGGTCGGAAAAGAGCCCGAGGAAGGACAGGCCGCTATGCGCCCAGGCATCCTCCATCAATTTCTCGCTTTCGGCGGGCGTCACGCTGAACACCGGGCGATGCGTGATCGGGCGTACGCCGCCGGTCAGCGAGTGACGCGCCGCCGCGCGCAGCCCCGGATAATGCGCCTTGATATGCGCGACATAGTCGTCGTCGAGCTTGCGGTTGCGCATCGGCAGCGTGAAGCTCGGCGTGCGCTGATAGACGGTGAGATGCGCGGCCTGTTCGGCGACGACAGGGACGATCTGGATGCCCGACGATCCGGTGCCGATCACCGCGACGCGCTTGCCCTTGAGATCAACGTCGTGATGCGGCCATTTGCCCGACAGATAAAGCTCGCCCTTGAACTTGGCGGCGCCGGGAATGTCGACCTGCTTCGGCACCGACAGCGGCCCGGTCGCCATCAGGCAATAATTCGCTTCGTAGACGACCCCGCCATCGGTCTCGATCCGCCACAGCGCGGCGTCCTCGTCATATTGCACCGCAGTCGCGCGCGTCTCGAAACTGATGTCGCGCTTGAGGTCGAGCTTGTCGGCGACGAAACGCGCATAGGACAGGATTTCTGGCTGCGCCGCGAACTGCTCGCTCCACGTCCATTCCTGCTGGATCTCGTCCGAAAAGGAGTAGCTGTAATCGATGCTCATCACGTCGCAGCGCGCGCCCGGATAGCGGTTCCAGTACCAGGTGCCGCCGACATCGTCGCCCGCCTCGATCAGATGCACGTCGAGCCCCATGCCGCGCGTACGGTGCAGCGCATACATGCCCCCGAACCCCGCGCCGATGATCAGCGCGTCGAGACGGCGGGGAGAGGTTGCGCTCATATTTTCAGCCTGTTGCATGATAGTCTTTCCGGGGATTCTTTGTCGGGTGCGGCGCGGGTCAGCCCGCGTCGGCAAGCTGCGCGCGGGCGATGTCCATCCCCGTGCGATAGTCGCTCTTGCCGCTGGCATGGCGCGGCAGCACGGCGACGCGGATGATGGTGCGCGGCTGCTTATAGGCGGCGAGGTCGTGCGACAGCGCAGCGCGCAGCGCCTCGTCGTCGGGGGCATCGCCCGCTTCGACCAGCGCGGTGACGACGCTGCCCCATTTCGGATCGGGCAGGCCAAACACCATCGCATCGGCGATGCCGTCGATACGCTTCAGCGCCTCCTCGACCTCCTCGACGAAGACCTTTTCGCCGCCGGTGTTGATGCACATGCTCCCGCGGCCGAGCAGCCGCAGCCGCCCGTCGGGCAGGCGTTCGGCCATGTCGCCGGGCACCGCATAGGGCTGGCCGTCGATGATGCGATAGACGCTCGCACTCTTTTCGGGGTCGCCATGATAGCCGGCACCGAACGGCGGACGCCGCGCGAGCCAGCCCGAGCCGACCTCATCGTCGCCGAGGACGCGGCCCCCGTCATGGTCGACGATCACCGTCTGCGGCCCCGGTTCGAACAGCCCGGTCGGGGTGGCGCGATCCTTGTTGGTGATCGCATAGCCGAAACCCGAGGCTTCCGACGCGCCGAGAATGTCGAGCAAAGTGAGCTGCGGCAGCGCCTCGAGCAGCGCGCCCTTCACCTGTTCGGACCACATCAGCCCGGCCGACGAAATCAGCCGCAGCGCCGACAGGTCCCAGCGTCCCGGATGGGCGAGCAAGGTGTCGGCCATCGGGCGGGCAAAGGCGTCGCCGACGATCAGGATGCGGGTGACGCCGTGGCGCGCCGCCTCACTCCACAATTCCTCGGCGCTGAAGCGGTCCGAGGGCAGCAGCACGGCGGTGCCACCGACGAGCAGTTCGGCGAGCGAGCTGTTGAGTCCCGCGCCGTGCATCAGCGGACAGGCGGGCATGACGCGGCCTGCTGCGCCTTTGAGCACCTGCGCGATATGGTCGTCCATGCTTGCGGGCGTGGTGACGGCGACCGGCGATTCGAGCTGCGAGCGCCGCGCATCGGCCGAACGCCACATCACGCCCTTGGGCCGCCCCGTGGTGCCGCCAGTGTAGAGCAAATAGCCGTCGTCGGGCGAACGCGCGATGCCCAGCGGCGACGCGTCGCCCTCCGCCACGATGCCGTCATAGGCCCCGTCGCTGCCGATCTGCACCGCATAGGTCAGATGGTCGAGCGCGCCGCCGATCAGCGATGCGACGACCGGCCCGAACTCGTCCTGATAGAATAGCCCCGCCGCCTGACAGTCACGCAGCACATATTCGATCTCGGACGTCGTGTAGCGATAGTTGAGATTGACGTGGGTCAGCCGCGCTTTGAACGCCGCGGCCGCGATCTCGATGAACTCGGGGATGTTGCGCGCCAGGATCGCGATACGCGCACCGGCGGAAAGCCCCGCCGCCCGCATCGCGCGGGCCAGCCGGTTGGTGCGGGCGTCGAAATCCGCCCAGTTGGTGACATGGTCGCCGCGAATGATCGCCGGGCGGTCGCCGGGCACATGCGCCGCGGTCGCGTCCAGCAGGTCGCCGAAATTCCAGTCCATGACGGCGGCTCCGCTCAGCGGCCCTGAAAGACGGGCGCGCGCTTTTCGACAAACGCCGCGACCGCTTCCTGCGCGTCATAGGAGGTCGACAGCTTGGCGGTGTTGCCCTGCTCATAGATATAGCCGTCGCGCAGCGTCATATTCTCGATCGTGCGCATGCTGTCCTTGGCGTAGCGCGTCGCGAGCGGGCTCTTGGACGCGATCACCGCCGCCATCTCCAGGCAATAGGGCAACAGTTCGTCGACGGGCAGACACGCCTCGATGATGCCGCGGCGATACATTTCGGATGCCGGGGCGCGATAGCCGGTGAGCATCATGCGCCGCGCCAGCGAGTGCGGGACGATCCGCGAGGTATGCTTGCCGCCGCCCATCAGGCCGACGTCGATCTCGGGCAGGCCGAAAACCGCATTTTCGGAGGCGACAATGATGTCGCAGCTCGCGGCAAGGCCGAAACCCGCGCCGAGCGCCGGGCCGTTGACCGCGGCAATCACCGGCTTGGCGCAATCGGCGATCGAGTAAGCGACTTCGCGGACGACGCGGTTGCGGTTCCAGCGCTTGCCGGGGATCGACAGGTCGGGCCGGTTCTTGAGGTCGGCGCCGGCGCTGAAGCATTTGCCCGCGCCGGTGAGGACGGCGACGCGCACATCGTCGCGGTCGTTGAAGCTGTCGAAGACGTCGGTCAGTTCTTGAAGCATGTCGAGCGCGGCGGCGTTGACCGGCGCATTGTCGAGCGTGACCAGCGCGACATGGTTTTCGACTTCGGTGCGAATGTTGCTCATATCCGTTTCTCCCAGTTGCCGTCTCCATGGCATCGGGCGGCGGCCACCGGACGCGAAAGCCGCCGGGCGGGTCGAAAATCTCATTCGCGATTGAAACACGCGCTTCCGGAATCGCGCTTGTGATATCGGCGCCGACCGGGCCGCCCGCATTGCCCTTCGCCCCGCAACCCACGAACGGGGCCGGGCAACCTGCCCGACGGGCTGCACCAAGACCTTTAAAACCCCGCGCACCCCCTTCGAGGCGAACGCCATCGAGGGATGACAAGGAAAGCGCGATTCATCAGGGAGTGGACGATGAAGAAGCACAGCATATTTTTGGCGGGCGCCGGTATCGCCGCCCTCCTGACCGCGGCCCCCGCCTTCGCGCAGGACGCATCGGACGACGTCACGCAGGACGAGGCGCAGGCCGACGAAGGCGGCCTCACCGCGATCGTCGTCACCGCGACCAAGCGCGGTTCGGCGCAGAATGTCCAGGACGTGCCGATCGCGGTCACCGCCTTCGGCAGCAACGAACTCGACAGCATCCACGCGCGCTCGATCGCCAGCGTCAGCTATGCGGTCCCCAACGCCTCGCTCGAAAGCGTCGGCACCACCCCGGGCTATGCGAACTTCTCGATCCGCGGCCTCGGTATCAACAGCTCGATCCCCTCGATCGACCCGACCGTCGGCGTGTTCGTCGACGGCGTCTATCTCGGCGTCAGCGCCGGCGTCCTGTTCGACACCTTCGACCTCGAGGGCGTCGAAGTGCTGCGCGGGCCGCAGGGTCTGCTCTTCGGGCGCAACGTCACCGGCGGCGCGGTACTGCTGCGCACCACCACGCCCACCAACCGCTTCCGCCTCGATGCCAAGGCCGCGCTGTCGAGCGGCCTCGAAAAGCGCGCGAGCATCTCGGTGTCGGGCCCGCTCGTCGGCGACGTGCTCAGCGGCAAGATCGCGGTCTATTACAACGACGACGCCGGCTGGTTCAAAAACGACTTCGACGGCAAGAAGCTCGGCGGCAGCGAAACGCTGATCGTCCGCCCTGCCCTGCGCTTCCAGCCCAACGACAGTTTCGACCTGATCCTGCGCTACGAACATGGCCGCATCCGCGGCGACGGCCCGGCGGTCACCAACCACGGCCTCTTCCCGCGCGACAGCTTCCGCGTGAACCAGAATTACGCCGGCTTCACCAAGACCGACTGGGATCAGGGCATCGCCGAGATCAACATCGACACCGCCTTCGGTGACGGCACGATCACCAACATCGCCGCCGTGCGCGCGCTCAGCAACGACAGCGGCGCCGACGTCGACGGCTCGCCCGTCACCAGCCTCCACTCGCGCAACAATATCGAACAGTGGCAGATCAGCAACGAGCTGCGCTACGCGGGCACCTTCGGCGCCTTCGACGTGACGACCGGGCTCTTCTATTTCGACCAGGACATCAACTACGCCGAACAGCGCCTGCTCTCGGGCGGCGCGCTCACCGTTTCGGGCGGCGGGCGTCAGAAGCAGAAGACCGGCGGCGTCTTTGCGACGATCGACTGGAACATCACCGACATGCTGACGGTCAGCGTCGGCGCGCGCTATTCGGCCGAGGAAAAGGCGGTGCAGGTCCGCTCGATCGGCGTCGGCGGCTGCAACCTCGACACGCTGCGCTGTTCCTACGACTTCGTCGATAAGGACAATTGGAGCGGCTTCACCCCCCGCGTCGGCGTCCAGTTCAAGCCGACCGAGGACACCTTGCTGTACGCCTCCTTCGCACAGGGTTTCCGCAGCGGCGGCTACAACTTCCGCAACCTCAACCCCAATGTCGCGCCGGGTCCGTTCGACCAGGAAAAGCAGGACGCCTATGAGGTCGGGCTGAAGCAGGAATTCGGCAATGTCGCGCGGATCAACCTCGCCGGCTTCTACAACCGCATCAACGGCACCCAGCGCGAATTCCAGGCGCCCTTCGCGCCCTTCGGCAACTTCCAGATCATCACCAACGCCGCCGATGTGTCGATCAAGGGGCTCGAGGGTGAATTGCTCGTCAAGCCCGTCTCGGGCCTGACGATCGCCGGCCAGTTCGGCTATACCAAGGGCAAGTATGAAAAGATCCTGTTCGATCTCAACGCCGACGGGGTGATCAACGACCGCGACTTCGCCCTGAAACTGCCGCGCCTGTCGCCGTGGAGCTACGGCGGCTCGATCACCTATGCCACCAATGTCGGCGGCGATTTCGATGCCGAAGCGCGTGTCGGTGCCAACCACCGCGATGCCGCCTTCTACAACGACCAGAACACCGGCCTGCTCCGCGCCGCGACGATGGTCGACGCCAGCCTCGCGGTCACCCATGGCCGGGTCAAAGTCTCGGTCTACGGCAACAATTTGCTCAACGAAGCGACCTTCGGCACCGAGGCACCTTTGCCCTTCTTCGCCGGTTCGACCTTCTCCCCGCTCAACAAGGGCAGGGTCTACGGGGTCGAAGTCGGCTACAAATTCTGATCTCTCTCCCACTGGAGCCCGCCCCAAAAGCGGGCTCCACTTTTATGGGCTCTCCTATGACCAAATCTCTCGAAGGGCGCGTCGCGCTCGTCACCGGCGCGTCGCGCGGCCTCGGCCGCGACATCGCGCTCAAGCTCGCCGCCAATGGCGCGGCCGTAGCGCTGCTCGACCGCAAGGCGCATTGGGCCGAAGACCTCGTCCAGCAAATCGCGGCCGACGGCGGCCAGGCCGTCGCGCTCGGCTGCGACGTGTCGGACCGCGACGCGCTGCATGAGGCGTTCGACAGCGCGGCGGCCGACCTCGGCGGCATCGACATCGTCGTCAACAACGCGATGTGGACCAAATATTCGCCGATCGACGGCATCGACGCCGAAAGCCTCGACAAGATGCTCGGGGTCGGCATCGCGGGCATTATCTGGGGCACCCAGGCCGCGGCGAAGCATATGCGCACGCGCGGCGGCGCGATCGTCAACATCGCCTCGGTGTCGGCGCACATGGGGCTGCCCAATGCGATGGTCTACTGCGGGATCAAGGCGGCGGTCGAGGGCATGACGCGCTCATCGGCGATCGAACTCGCCCCCTCGGCGATCCGCGTCAACGCCGTCGCCCCCTCGACCGTCGCGACCGAAGGCGTGCGCGCGATGCTCGACGACGCGACCTTCGCGGCGCGCGTCGCGAGCACGCCCCTCGGCCGTCTCGGCGAAACCTCGGACATCGCCGAGGCGGTGCTCTTCTTCGCCGACAGCGCCCGCTCGGGCTTCGTCACCGGCCAGTCGCTGCTCGTCGACGGCGGTATCTCGATCGCCTTGCGCTGAGGATATTACCGTAGCCCTGAGCCTGTCGAAGGGCGCTTCTCTGACAGGCGCCCTTCGACAGGCTCAGGGCTACGGTTCAAAACGCAGCTAAGCGTAAACCCCCTCGGCAATCCCCCGCGCATCGAGCCCGCGGATCGCCGTGATCCGCCCGGCATCGGGATGATCGGCGACCAGCCGATGCCCCGAATTGGCGATGCTCGTCAGGTACAGCGTGTCGAGGTCCGGCCCGCCGAACGCCGGGCACGACGGGAACGGCAGCGGCACCGGGATCGAGCGCAGCAATTTACCCGCCGGCGAATAACAGGCCACCGCCTGGGCCAGCACCAGCGCCGCCCAGATCCGCCCTTCGCTATCGACCGTCGCGCCATCGGGCCCCGATCCCTGCTCGCGGCAATCGACCAAATCCTCGCGCGGCCCGATCGCTCCGCTTTCGCCGTCATAGCGATAACGCCGCAAATGCCCATCAAGGCTGTCGGCGAAATAGAGCGTCGCGCCATCAGGCGAGAAACTGATCGCATTGCCGATCGCCACCCCGCGCTCGATCTCCGCCCAGCCGCCGTCGGCATCGAGGCGGAACAGCGCCCCCGCGTCATCGTCATAACCGGTCCGCATCGAAGCCGTCAGGAAGCGGCCGTGACGGTCGGCCTTGCCGTCGTTGAGCCGCGTCGCGGGTGCCATCACCGGATGCGCGATCGCGGTCACGCCCCCGCTTTCGGGATCGAAGCGGTAAAAACCGTCCGCCAGCGCGGCGATCAGGCCGTCCGAGGCTAGCCCGATGCTCCCAACCGGCTGCTCGAGCGTCCAGCGCCGCACATCGCCCCCTTCGGCATCGCTCGACAGGATTTCGGGCGCGATCGAATCGACCCAGTAGAGCCGCGCGCTACGATGGTCCCACAGCGGGCTTTCGCCCAGCCCGGCGACGCCGGCGGGCAACAGGTCGATGGCGACGGGCATGATCTTCTCCTCTTGTGACGGCAGAGGATAGCCGCTGCACGCGAACGCGCGGCGCCGGTCGGTCCGGCGCCGCCGCTTATTTCAGATGCGATTGTTCATTCCGCCGCGATGGCGAATTCCTCACTCTCGTCGGAGCTGTCATCGCCGCGATAATCCTGCGGGAAGCGATGGTGGAATTCGGCGATCGTCTCGCGCATGATCTCGACGAACTCGGCGCGGCGCGGCGACAGCCTTTCGGTCGTGCCGCCGATCCCGATCACCAGCGGGATGCCATGGCTGCTGTTGCCCAGCGGCATCGCGATCGACGCGATCCCCGGCACCGGATGCTCGGGCCAGTAACAATAGCCCGTGTGGCGGATCCAGCGGATCCGGCTCATCACATCCTCCAGCGTGATCGCCTTGTCGGGATTGAGCTCGTAATAATTGGAATAGCGATAGATTTTGTCGATCTCGCGGTCGCGCATCCGGCTCATCAGCGCCATGCCCGCGGTCGCGTCGAGCATCAGCCGCATCTCGCCCGGATTGGGCGGGCGCTTGTGCGGATGGTCGGGGGTGCGCATCGTCACATATTGGATGAACAGGTCGTTCTGCGTGACGAGGACGACGGTTTCCTCGGTCTTGCGGAACAGCTCGTCGATCAGCCAGTTATAGCCATTGCCATAGGCGACATGGCCGTAAAGCCAGCTGCCGAGCGAGGCGACCTGCAGCGTCGGCAGATAGGTCCGCGTCTTGCGATTATAGTTGAGATAGCCCTCGATCACCATGCTCTTGAGCAGGTTGGTCGTGCTCGACTGCGGATAGCCGAGCGCCGAATAAATCTCGTTGAGCCGCAACGGCTCGCGGCGGTCGCGGAACAGTTCGAGCACTTCAAAGGTGCGCGATGCCGATTTGACGGGTTTTCTCTTCATCTCTCCACCCCAACAACGACAGCGCTGAAGCCATCTGTGGCCGGTCAATCTGCCGCCTTGCGGGCGGTCTCTGCTGCGCGCACGATAGCGGCCCGCCTCCGCCGGACGGGCAAAAGCGTGACTTCGATCGGTCATATCACATATGTGATATCCGGTGAAGCTCAGGACATGGGTGGCAAACCCGCCAGATGCGCGGCGATCCGCGCCCCCCAGGCGGCGCGCAGCCGCGGCGGCCCGTCATGCGCCATCTGCTCGTCGATCTCGATGATCGCACCCGATATGGCCTCCGCCGTCTCGAGCGCGCGCGCGACCGGAATGACCTTGTCGTGGCGGCCATGGAGGATCAGCGTCGGCACGCGCAGCGCGCCGAGCGCGGCGCGCAGGTCGGGCGCGGCAAGGCTGGCAGCGAAATGGCGTGCGGTGCCGCCGCGATGCACGCCGTGGCGCCAGGCTGTCCGCGCCTCCTCGGCAACGCGCCCCGCGTCGAAATCCGCCGCCATGCCGTTCGCCTGCGCGACGCCGAGCTGGCGCGCGACATAGCTATTCTCGTCGGGGATATGGTCGGCAGCAAGCCGGTCGAGCGCGGCATCGGGAACCGCGTCGGCCATCGACCGGCTCATCGCCATCACCAGCGACAGGCTGAGCACGCGCCCGGGCGCCTGCACCGCCAGTTGCTGCGCGACCAGCCCGCCGATCGAGCGTCCGACCAGATGCACCGCACCGATCTTCTCGGCTTCCATCACCGCAAGCACATCGGCCGCCATATCGGCGATGCCATAAGGCGGCGGCGCATCGCCCTGCCCCAGCGCCGCGGCCTTGACCGCATGCAGGTCGGGCACATCATCGACCAGCGCGGTCGAACGTCCGGTATCGCGGCTGTCGATGCGGATCGGCACGAAGCCCGCCGCGACGAGCGGCGCGCAAAAGCCATAATCGAAATCGGTCGACGGACGCCCTGCCCCAGCCAGCAGGATCACGACGGGCCCGTTGCCCGCCGCCATGCGCTCATAATGGATGGTGATGGCACCGTTCGTCGCGAAGGCCATGGCTGCTTCTCCTCGCCCGCCCGTCTGCGCGCCGCACGACACCTCGGCGAGCGCGATGCGCGCGCGGGGTGACAAATCAGCATGGGGATAATGGCCAACCTTCGCGCTCTCGCCCAGTCGTCTTGCCAGCCTAAGCCTAGAGTGGCGCCTGCGAAGAACGGGCAAAGCGCCCGCCATGGAGAGGCCGATGACCAGCGACACGATCACCCCCGACACGGCCCGGCCCGCGTCCATGCCCTATGGCGCGCTGTTCCTGCTGATGACGGTTTACGCCTTCAACATGCTCGACCGCCAGATCGTGACGATCCTCGTCGAGCCGATGAAGGCCGACCTCGGCCTCGCCGACTGGCAGATCGGGATGATCAGCGGCCTCGCCTTCGCGCTCTTCTACACCCTGCTCGGCATCCCGCTCGCGCGCATCGCCGATCGCGGCAACCGCGTCGGCATGATCGCGATCGCGCTCGCGGTGTGGAGCGGCTTCACCGCGCTCTGCGGCCTCGCGCGCAACTTCACCGAATTGCTGCTCGCACGCATCGGCGTCGGGGTCGGCGAGGCGGGCTGCACCCCCGCCGCGCACAGCCTGATCACCGACTATGTCCCGCGCGAACAACGCGGCCGCGCGCTCGCGCTCTATTCCTTGGGCGTGCCCGTCGGCTCGCTCGCTGGCCTCGTCCTCGGCGGCATCCTGCTCGCCAGCCTCGGCTGGCGCGCCGCTTTCCTGATCGCCGGCGTCCCCGGCATCCTGCTCGCCATCCTCGTCTGGTTCACCCTCGACGAACCGCGCAAGCGCGCGATCACGCCGCAGACGCCCGCCGCGCCGCATATGCCGCTGGGTCAGGTGCTCGCGACCTTGCGCGGCCTGCCGAGCTTCTGGCTCATCTCCTTCGGCACCGCGATGGGCGCCTTCGGCTATTATGGTCAGGCCTCCTTCTTCGGCTCGCTCTACATGCGCACCCATGTCGCGGGCATCGACGCGCTGGCGGCGAGCTGGGGCGTGCCGCCGACGGTCTTCCTCGGCCTCAGCCTCGGGCTGATCGTCGGGCTCGTCGGCATGGTCGGCACCTTCGTCGGCGGCCAGCTCGCCGACCGCGCCGCGCGGCGCGGGATCAAGGGCTATACGCTCGTCCCCTCGACCTCGCTCGTCATCGCGGCGCCGCTGTTCGCGGGCGCCGCGCTCGCCCCGACCGTGTCTTTGTCCTTCGCCTTTTTGAGCGGTGCGATCTTCGTCCACGCGCTCAACTATGGCTCGGTCTTCGCCTCGGTGCAGACGCTCGTCCCCGCACACGTCCGCGCGATGGCGGCGGCGGTGCAATTGTTCGTCACCAACGCGATCGGCCTCGCCTTGGGGCCGCTGTTCGTCGGCATCGCGAGCGACCTGCTTGCCCCGTCGCTCGGCACCGAGCAAGGCCTGCGCGCCGCGATGGCGCTCGTCGCGCTGCCGCTCGCGATCGGGTCGCTGCTGTTCTGGCTGGCGGGGCGCCGGATCGAGGCCGACGAGGCGAAGCAGGGCGCCTAGAATATTGATGACATTGGATTAATACACCTCGTCATTGCGAGCGCAGCGAAGCAATCCAGAGCGGATTACGCCACTCTGGATTGCCGCGTCGCTTCGTTCCTCGCAATGACGATTCAATCTCATGCCATCGCGCGCTAGCGCGTCATCTCCGCAAACCGCGCCTTGTGATGATCGCGGTCGCCATGCGCCAGTTCGAGCATCATCTGGCGGCGCAGATGGTGGCTGACGATCAGTTCCTCGCTGGTGCCCACCCCGCCATGCAGCTGCACCGCCTGCTGCGCCACCGCGATGCCGCATTGCGCGACGCGGACCTTCGCTGCGGCGATCAGCGACCTGGCATCGCCCCCGCTCGCCAGCTGCGAAGCGGCGACCATCATCAGCGCGCGCGCTTCCTCGCACGCGACGCTCATGTCGACCACCTTGTGCTGGACGACCTGGAAGCTGCCGATCGCGACGCCGAACTGCTGGCGCGTGCGCACATAGTCGAGCGTCGCCTCGACCGCCGCCTCCATCGACCCCACCGCCTCGGCCAGATGCGCGACGATCGCAAGGTCGAGCGCCGCCTCGATGCGGTCCGCCGCGTCGCCCACTGTGCCGACCGGGATGCCCGCGACCCCTTCGAGGGTCAGGTTGCAATGGCGATGGCTGTCGACCGCGCGGAACCGCTGGACGCGCAGCCCCTCGGCGCTCGCCGGGACCAGGAACAGGCCGACGCCGTCGCGCTCGCCCGAAGTTCCTGCTGTCCGTGCCGACACCAGATACCAGTCGGCGTCGGCGCCATCCTCGACATGCGCCTTGGCCCCCGTCAGCCTGAAGCCATCGCCGTCAGCAACCACACGGGTCGAAATGGACGCGATATCAAAACCTTCCTCCTCGACCAGCGCCGCGGCGATGCGCACCTGCCCCGCCCCGACCTTCTCGAGCAGCGCCGCGCAATGCTCGCCCCCGCCCGCGATCAGCGCCGCCGGCAGCACGCAATGGCTGACATAGGCATCGGTCATCAGGTGCCGGCCGACAGCTTCCATGATCGCCATCACCTCGACCGGCCCGCCGCCGAGCCCACCGTCTTCCTCGGCGATCGGCAGCATCAGCCACCCCAGCTCGGCCATCTTGCCCCAACGCTGCGCGGCACCTTCGCCAACTTCCGCCAGCCGCTTCAACCGCTCGGCGGCATTCCATTCCTCCGCACCGAAGCGTTCGGCGCTGTCGCGCAGCATTTGCTGCTCGTCGTTAAAGGCGAACTGCATCGCTAATCTCCCTCAAAGCCCGAGCGCGCGGCGCGCGATGATGTTGCGCTGGATCTCGCTCGACCCGCCGTAAATGGTGGTGACACGCGCATAGAGCGCGCCTTTCAGCGCGAAGGGCATATCCTCGGGCAGCACGCTCGCATCGTCGAGCGCCGCGAAATGCTGTGCCTTCGGTCCCAGCGTCTCGACCCACAAAGCGGTCGCCTGCTGCGTCAGTTCGGACCAGCGCAGCTTGACCATCGATCCGCGCGGCCCGGAGTCGGCGCCCGCCGCGGCATCGGCCATCAGCCGCAACACCATCGCCTGCACCGCCAGTGCCTCGATCTCGACCTGCGCCAGTTTCGCCTTGAACTCGGGCTTGTCGATTAGCAGGCCGTGCGCGGTCTTGCGACGCGTCGCGGCCTCGCGCACCGCGCGCAGCGTCTGCGGCAGGAACATCGCGGTCGCCGCGGCGACCATGCGCTCGCGGTCGAGCAGCACTTTGCCGTAATTCCAGCCCATGCCCTCCTCGCCGACGACATTGGCGGCGGGAATGCGGACGTCGTCGAGGAACACCTCGTTGGTGTGATGCTTCTCATCGAGCGTGTGGATCGGACTCACCCGGATACCGGGCGTGTCCATGTCGACGAGCATCAGCGAAATGCCCTGCTGGCGCCGCCCCTCGTTCGACGTGCGCGCGAGCACGAACATGCGGTCGGCGACATGCGCATAGCTCGTCCACATCTTATGTCCGTTGATCACATACTCATCGCCTTCGCGATCGGCACGCGTACGCAGCGCCGCAAGGTCCGACCCCGCCCCCGGCTCCGAATAGCCCTGACACCACCAATCCTCGCCGCTGATGATCCGCGGCAGGTAGAAATCCTTCTGCGCCTGGCTGCCATAGGTGAAGATGATCGGCCCGATCAGTTCGAGCCCCTGGTGGAACTGCGCGGGCGCATCGGCCGCCGACGCCTCCGACCAGAAGATGTGAAGCTGCTGCGGCGTCCAGCCGGTGCCGCCATATTGCTTCGGCCAGGTCGGCGCCCCCCAGCCGCGATCGGCAAGGCGGCGCTGATAGGCGACCAGATTTTCGGGCGACAGGCGCAGCCCGGCGCGGACGGTCTTTTTCCACTCCTCGGGAATCGAGTTCGCGAAAAATTCGCGTAGCTCCTGCTGAAACGCCCGGTCTGCGGGTGCCAGGTCCAGATTCATGATCGCATCTCCCATCGATTGCGACGGACCTAGCCGCAGCAACGCGCGGCTGGCGCGCTAGCGGGGTGGGATCGTGCGACTTTCCCAAATGTGATTGTCGAGGTGCGCCGGTCGCCGCGCTTCGCGCCGCTCGCGGTCTGGGCAATCGTCGCGGCAATCAAGGGATCGAAAGGGAGAGAGTTGATGAACGGCCTGATGCAGGCGCAGCAGCTGACGACGGCGATGCTGATCCGCCATGCGGCGACCAACCATCCGCGGCGTGAAATTGTCTCGCGCGGCGCCGATGGCGCGCTCACCCGCTCGAACTGGCGGACGGTCGAACGCCACGCGCGCCACATCGCGGCGGGCCTTGCCGACCTCGGCCTCAAGCCCGGCGACCGGGTCGCGACGCTGGCATGGAACCGCCTGCCGCATCTCGAACTCTATTATGGCGTCAGCGGCGCGGGGATGGTTCTCCACACCGTCAACCCGCGTCTCTTCCCCGAGCAGATTCGTTACATCATCGACCATGGCGGCGCCCGCATCCTGTGCGTCGACCCCGACCTGCTGCCGGTCGTCGAACCGCTTCTCGCCGATCTGCCGAAGATCGAACGCGTAATCGTCCTCGCCGATCAGGCCGACATGCCCGAAACGCGCATCGCCGATCCGATATCCTATCAGAGCCTGATCGGTGGCCCGAGCGCGATCGCCGCATGGCCCGATATCGATGAGAACAGCGCCAGCGCGCTTTGCTATACCAGCGGGACGACGGGCAACCCGAAGGGCGTCCTCTACAGTCACCGCTCGACCGTGCTTCACGCGATGAGCGCGCTCGCGAACGACAGCATGTCACTCGGCGCCGCGGACTCGATCCTCGTCGTCACCCCGCTCTTCCACGTCAACGCGTGGGGTATCCCCTATTCGGCGGCGATGGCGGGATCGAAGCTGGTGCTGCCCGGCTCGGCGCTCGATCCCATCTCGCTCTATGAGCTGATGCGCGACGAAGGCGTGACCTTCTCGCTCGGCGTGCCGACGATCTGGTTCGCCTTTCTCGACCATCTCGAACGCGAACGCGCGATCGAGGATCGGCAGGCGCTCAAGCTCGACCGCATCTTCACCGGCGGTGCCGCCACCCCGCGCTCGCTGATCGAACGCTTCAGCACCCTGCTCGGGGTCGAGACGATGCAGGCATGGGGGATGACCGAGACCAGCCCCGTCGCCACCGTGTGCCGCCCTCTCGCGCACCATGAAGATCTGGGCGAAGAGGCTCAGATCGACCTGCGCGCGCTGCAGGGCCGCTCGGTGTTCGGCATCGAATTGCGGATCGAGGACGAGGACGGCAAGGAACTACCGCGCGACGGCGAAGCCGCGGGACTGCTCAAGGTCCGTGGTCCGTGGGTGCTCAATGCCTATCACGGCCAGCCAGCGGGCAGCGCGCTCGACTCAGGCGGCTGGTTCGACACCGGCGACGTCGCGAAGATCGACCCTGACGGTTTCCTGCAGATCACCGACCGCGCCAAGGACGTCATCAAGTCGGGCGGCGAATGGATCAGTTCGATCGATCTCGAAAATGCCGCCGTCGCGCATCCGAAAGTCGCCGAGGCGGCGGTGATCGGCGTCGCGCATCCCAAATGGCAGGAACGCCCGCTGCTGCTCGTCCAACTCCACCCCGGCGAAACCTGCACGAAGGAAGAGGTCATGGCGCATCTCGCCGACAAGGTCGCGCGCTGGTGGCTACCCGACGACGTAATTTTCGTCGAGGAATTGCCGCACACCGCGACGGGCAAGCTGCTCAAGACCGAACTCCGCAAGCGCCACGGCGATCATTTCGCCGCGGCAGCGGACGCGGTCAGCTGATCGCGAAGACGTGATACATCGGACCGTCGTCGGTGCGCATGCCATTGGCGACGGCGACGGTCCGGTTGAGCCAGTCATAATCGGGGTGGCCGGTGACGAAGCGCGGCGTCGTGCGCAGATAGAGATCCTCATAAGGCCCCGGCTCGCGCCGCGCGAAACGCGCCTCCGCCTCGGGCGAGGTCGGCGCCATCAGCCCGGTGTAGTGCATCGCGATCCGCGCGCCGTCGTCGGTTTCGAGCGAGGTGCGCACATCGATGATCATCGTGCCGTCACCGCGCCAGGTCACCCAGTCGGCGCCGTCGGGCATCACCCGCCCGCGCAGCCGCGGTCCCTCGAACGTTCCGCCATGTACCGGAAAAATCCCCATCCGGCCTTCGCCGCCGATTGGCTGCGCCTGATCATAGGCGACGTTCAGCCGCATCACGAACAGCGGCTCCCACGCCAGCGTCTCGATCCCCATCATGCCTCTCCCTTCGCACCCGTGCCGAACAGCTTGTAGACCGGATCGTCGGGCCACGGGCGCCCGACCGATTTGCGATGCGCAAACCGCTCGTCCTCGCTCTTGTCCGGCGCCGGGCGTTCGTCGACCCAGTCGAAAACGACGACCCGGTCGGCGACTCGCCATTCGTCACTGCGCTTTTCGAATCGATCAACATAGCGCCCCGCCATGTAAAGCTCGACCAGCCCGCCTTCGCCGCCCGGCTGGCGCTGCAACGCGGTGAAATAGCTTTCGACCGCCGCCTCGTCGCCGCGCAGCTCGATCAATATATTGTGGATCTGGTGAATGCCGCGCTCGATCGACGGCAGCGCCCGCATCGCCCAGTCGACAAAGCCGTCGGTGGTACCATTATAGGCGCCATGATCGTCGGTGCCGCCGGGCCAGCAGGCCGACCGCAACATCGCCTCGTCGCACCGGTCGATCCCGCGGCAATAACGAAAGAGGCAATCGCGGATCATCTCGCGATCCCAAAGCGCGGCAACCGTCTGCGCCGACATGTCCAATCTCCTCTTCGCACCAATCGGGCACCTCGCGCCCCAAAGGCCGACGCTAGACGCCGGCGCCGCGCCCGGCGAGCATCGCTCGCCCGCCACGCGCGATTATCGCGTGGATGATGGACCGAATCCGGCAGGCTGATGATCCGCCCCGAAAGGTCGTTGGACAAATGCCCTTCTCGTTGTTATCGATGTCATCGGAAGGACATCCGATGCTCGATCCCGATATTGCCGCCTTCGCCGGTCCGCCGCAGGAGATGCCGCCGCTCACGCCCGAACTGATTCCGCTGCTTCGCGCGAACATGGCGATGATGGCGGCGGCGATGCCGGGGACCGCTATCGATCGGGTCGAGGATTTCGACGCCGACGGCGTTCCGGTTCGCCTCTACCGCCCCGCGTCCGACGATCCCCTGCCGCTCCTCGTCTTTCTCCATGGCGGCGGCTGGATGTTCGGCGACCTCGATACGCATGACGCCATGACCCGTCACCTCGCCGCGGCGAGCGGCTGCGCGGTCCTCGGCGTCGGTTATCGCCTCGCGCCCGAGCATAAATTCCCGGCCGGACTCGACGATGCGATGACCGCCTTCGACTGGGCGCGCCGATCGGCGGCGGACCTCGGCTGCGACCCGGCCCGCGTCGCGCTCGGCGGCGAAAGCGCCGGCGGCAACCTGACCGCCGCGGCGACCCTGCGGCTCCGCGACGAGGGCAAGCCGCAGCCGCTTTTTCAGCTGCTCATCCACCCCGCGACCGATATGAGCTTTTCGCTGCCATCGTTCGCGGAAGTCGCGGCGCCGGGGCTGTCGAAACCCTATCTCGATGCGTGCCGCGGATATTATCTGGGCGATAGGCCGGAGTCCGACCCTCTCGTCTCGCCGCTGCTGGCCACCAACCATAGGGGCCTCGCGCCCGCGATCGTCCTCACCGCGTCCGAAGACCCGCTGCGCGACGACGGCGAATATTATGCCGCGGCGCTGGTCCGGAGCGGGGTCGAAACGCTCGCCTGCCGCCTTCCCGGCCTGCCGCACGGCTTTCAGTTTCTTCCCATCACCATCGCGGCGGTCGCGGCCGCCAATGACTTGATCGGAGGGCTGGTCCGCCGCTACTTCGCCTGTAGATAGGGGCCGGGTTTAAGGGGACGTGCAGCGATGAGCAGAATCGGCAAGGGCGAACGACCGACCATGGAAAGGGTCGCGGCGCTGGCCGGTGTCTCCAAGATCACCGTGTCGCGCGCGCTGCGCGGCAGCGACCTCGTCCGTCCCGAAGTGCGCGAACGCATTGCAGAGGTGGCGAAACAGGTCGGCTACCGCATGAACGTCGCGGCGCGCAGCCTGCGGACGCGCGAAACGCGGACGATCGCGGTGGTGATCGACCACCGCGACCCCGACCACCAGTCGCACACCGATCCGCTGATCCTCGCGATCATCGGCGGCCTGCTCGAGGCGCTGACCCCCGCGGGCTATTCGATCCTGCTGACCACAAACGAGCATTTCCTGTCGTCCAACGCGGTCGGCGCCGACGGCGCGGTGATGCTGGGTCAGGGCGAAGGCGCGCAGCGGGTGACCGAGGTCGCCGCGATGAACCTGCCGATCGTCGCCTGGGGCGAGCCGGTGCCTGGCGTCGGCATCAAGGTCGTGGGCAGCGACAACCGCATGGGCGGCAAGCTCGCCGCCGAGCATCTCGTCGCACGCGGCGCATCGCGCCTGCTGTTCCTCGGCGACATGCAGCATCCCGAGATCGCCGCCCGCCTCGAAGGCTTTCGCGAGGCGCTGGCGGCCAGCGAAGCGCGGCTGGTCGGTGCGCTGCCCTGCCCCTTCACCCCCGAAGGCGCGGCCGATGTCGTCCGCCGCGCGCTCGACGACGGCACGGTGTTCGACGCCATCTTCGCGGCGAGCGACTTCATCGCCGCCGGCGCGTGCGACGCGCTGCTGGCGCATGGCACGACGGTGCCGGGCGACGTCGCGATCGTCGGGTTCGACGATGCGCCGATCGCCAGCGTCCACCGCCCGTCGATCAGTTCGATCCGGCAGGACGGCGCCGCCGCGGGCCGCACCCTCGGCGCGGCGATCGTCGCGCTGATCGAGGGAAATACGAGCACGACCGCGCATGCGCTTCCCGTCGAACTCGTCGCGCGCGAAACGAGCCGCTGACGTCTCAGCCGAGATATTTGCGGAAGAAGCCGGCGACGATCTTATAGGTCTCGACCGATTCGGGCAGGTCGACGTCCATATGATGCGCGTGCCACAGCCCGTCGAACAGGACGAAGCTCGCCTCGACACCCGCCGCGAGCAGGCGGCGGTGCATCACCGACACCGCGCTCGCGGCAAAATCGCGCGTCGCCGAGATCAGCAGGCTCGGCGGGAAATGCGCGAGCAGTTCGGGGTGCCCGGCCGCCAGCACCAGCGGATCAGAAAGGTCGGCGCCCGAGAAATATGGCAGGTCTTCGATCTTCGGGGTCGCACCCGAGCGGACGCGCGGATCGAATAAGGCCTGCGCCAGCGCCGCATCGCCCGCAAAGGGGACCGGCGCGCCATGGAACAGCCCGATGGCGCCGGGCGGCGGCAGGCCCTGATGAAGACAATGCGCCACCGCCTGCGTCGTCAGCACCGCGCCCGCCGAACAGCCATAGATGCCGATGCTCGCCGGATCGACCGTTTCGGTCACCGCGCGATAGACCGCGACGATATCGTCGACCGCGGCGGGGTAAACATGGTCGGGCGCCAGGCGGTAATCGATCGCGAGCACGCGCATGCCGGCGACCGCTGCGATCGGCACCGCCTCAAGCAGCGCCCCCGGCCCTTCGCCCCACATGAACGCGCCGCCGTGCAGGCAGAGCAGCACCGGCGATCCGGAGGCGCCGCCCGACGGCACGACGTCATAAACCTTCACCCCGGCGATCTCGCGCTCGGCAATATCGACGGCATATCTGGCCGTCGCCTTGTCGAGCAGGCGCTGGTTGTAGGCGGCAAAATAGGGACGCGCTTCCGACAGGTCCGCCGGAGTCGCGGATTCGGTCAGGAAAGCGGCAAACCGCGCTTTCGCTTCCGTGCTGACCCACGGGCCGAATTGCTCGACATCGCTCATGACATCCCCATCCTGCTATCGATATCAGTTATCGACTTGCCCTATTTATAGCGCCCCGGCGGCTTGAAGCAAGAGCTATTGACATCGATATCATTTTCCTTCATCCGCTGTCTCGACCGGATGAATCCGGCTATCCTTTGGGAGGGAAGAGATGATGTCGATGCGTTCCGCCTTTCTTGTCGCACTGGCTTGCAGCGCCAGCTTGCTGCCCGCCGCCGCGTTCGCGCAGGCCGATGCGGCGCCCGCCGACCAGCCGGACACGTCGGCCGAAGACGGTCGCGGCCTCAATGACATCATCGTCACCGCGCGGCGCCGCGAAGAAAAGCTGCAGGACGTGCCGATCGCCGTCACCGCCTTTACCGACGAGGCGCTCGAGCAAAAAGGGGTCACCGACCGCACCTCGCTCGCCGACAACACGCCTTCGCTGTTCACGATCAGCGGCGGCTACCCGCGCGAGTTCGCCTATTTTGCGCTGCGCGGCCAGGGGCCGGCGTTCGGCTCGACCCCCGGCGTGGTCAATTATTTCGCCGAGGTCCCGAACAGCGTCAACGTCGACGGCCGCGTCGGCACCTATTTCGACCTCGCCAACATCCAGGTGCTCGCGGGGCCGCAGGGTACGTTGTTCGGCAAGAATGCGACCGGCGGCAACATATTGTTCGAACCGGTCAAGCCGAAGGACGAGTTCGAGGGTTATGTCCGCATCCAGCTCGGCAATTATGACGACCGCCGGATCGAGGGCGCGCTCAACACGCCGATCGTCCCCGACCGCGTGCTGCTGCGCATCGCGGGCGAGGTCGGCCGCCGCGACGGCTATACCAAGGACGTCGGCCCGTTCTTCGCGGGCAAGGATTACGACAATCTCGCCTATGAAAGCTTCCGCTTCGGGCTGACCCTGCGCCCGACCGACAATGTCGAACTTTATACGATGCTGCGCTATTATCACTCGGACAACAATGGCGGCGGCACCGTGCTCGGCGCGTACAACCCGGCGGCGGGTTTCGACGCCACGCCGCTGGGGCTGGGCTTCCTGCCGGTGGCGGCCTTCTATCCAGGCGTGCTGACCGCGGTCGCCGAACAGCAGGCGCGCGGCCCGCGCCGCGTCTCCTATGACCTCGACCAATTCTCGGAGACGAAATATTGGCAGGTCATCAACCAGGCTTCGGTCCAGCTGAGCGACACTATCAAACTGCGCAACATCGTCAGCTATTCGGAGCTGCGCACGATCTACGGCTATGATTATGATGCGATGCCCTTCCCGATCGCCGGGCAGCGCGGGCGCATCCCGACCGTCGCACCCAATTTCTTCACCGAGGAACTGCAATTGCAGGGCACGCTGTTCGACGACGCGGTCGATTTCTCGGTCGGCGGCTATCTCGACCGCCAGAGCTGGAGCGATCCCGCGGGGATCGAACAATATACTTTCTTCCCCATCGGCACCCTGCTTCCGACGATCTCGGGCTTCTTCACTCAGACGAACAAGAGCGAAGCGGTCTTCGGTCAGGCGACCGTCGACCTCGGCAAGCTGTCCCCCGCGCTCACCGGGCTCAGCATCACCGGCGGGCTGCGCTATACCTGGGAGCATAGCTTCACCTCGCAGACGATCGGCGGCCCGCCGGCGGTCTCGGGGTCGGTCGACAGCGATTATCCGAGCTACACCGCGACCCTCGACTATGATGTGACACCCGGCGTCCATGTCTATGTCACCGCGCGCGACGCCTATAAGTCAGGCGGCGTCAACGGCCCGGTGCCCGTCGGTTCGGCATTCCGCACCTATGCACCCGAACGCCTCTCCGACATCGAGGTCGGGCTGAAATCGCAATTCTCGCTCGGCGACGTCGACGTTCGCGCCAATGTCGCTGCCTATCGCGGCATCTACGACAATATCCAGCGCACCACCGCGGAGGCGGTGCAGACGCCGGCCGGCACGGTGCTGCTCAACGTCACGCGCAGCGCGGCGAAGGGCAAGATCCAGGGGATCGAGCTGAACCTCGCGGTCATGCCGGTGCAGGGGCTGACGCTCAACGGCAGCTATTCCTACATCGACGCGCGCTACACCGAAGTGGCGGATGCGAGCGCGGGGGCGATCCTGAACGGCGCGCCCTTCCCTTACACCCCCAAGCATAAATTCTCGGTCGGCGGCTCGTACGAGACCTCGCTCGGCAGCGTGGGCGACCTGGTGCTCGCGGCCAATTATGTGCGTCAGACCAAGGTTTCGACCGCGCAGACCAACAGCAGCTTCTATAATTTCCTTCCCGCCTATGGCCTGCTCAACGGCAGCATCGGACTGAAGGACGTCGGCGGGCGGCCGATCGACTTCACATTCTTCGTCAACAACCTGACCAACGAGGCGAAGCCGGTCGGGGTGCTCGACCAATATGCCCAGTCGTCGGGCATGGTAGGGCTGACCTATAGCGAGCCGCGGATGTACGGGGTGCGGATCGGCTATCGGTTCGGGAACTGATCCGATGGCAGACCGCCCCGTGCAACCGCCCTTCGCGCCGACCGTCAGCGAAGAAGCGCGCGCCGCCATGGCGCCGCTCCTTGCCGCCGGCTCGGCGCCCGAGATGACCGCGACGCTGATGCGCAACGCGATCACGCGCAAGGCGGTGCGCGCCGCCGCGGCCAATCATCTGAGGCCGCTGAACAAGAGCCGCGCCAGGCGGTTCGACGTCGCGGTGAGCAAGGACAAGGTCGCGGGCGTGCCGGTCAAGCTCGTCCGGCGCCGGGCAAGCGATGCGGCCGCGGACCAGCGGCTGCTGATCAATTTCCACGGCGGCGGCTTCATGGTCGATTCGGGGTCGGAGACCGAGACGATCCCGATCGCCGGGCTGACCGGGATATCGGTCGTCACGGTGATGTACCGCATGGCGCCCGAACACCCCTTCCCCGCCGCGGTCGACGATGCGCTGGCGTTCTACACCGATGCTCTCTCGCAGCGACCGGCAACCGCGATCGGTATTTACGGCACCTCCGCCGGCGCGGTGCTGACGGGACAGCTTCTGGCACGGATCAAGGCCGAAGGCCTGCCGATGCCCGCAGCGGCGGGCGTCTTTTCCGGGTCGGCGGACCTCGCGCTGGTCAGCGATTGCGAGGCGTTTCTGCCGTCGATCATGGGCGCACGGACCGCGCCCGACACATTGGCCGACTATAGCGCCGGGACCGAGCGCACCGACCCGCTGTTATCGCCGCTCTATGGCGACCTGTCGGGGCTGCCGCCGACGCTGTTGATGACCAGCACCCGCGACCAGTTGCTGAGTCAAACGGTGCGCTTCCATCTCGCGCTGCGCAAGGCCGGGGTCGACGCCGACCTGATGGTCTACGAAGGCATGCTCCATGCCTTCTGGGCTTATATGGAATGTCCCGAAACCGACGACGCGCTCGCGGCGCAGGCCGCCTTCTTCAGCCGCCATCTGGTCCGCTGAGCCTTGACCCGATCGCCCATGCGCCCCGACCCCAGTCCCGCCGACCTGTTCGGCCCGCTCCTCGCCAAGGTGCAGGAGCGCGCGATCCTGCCCGACGGCAAGACCTTCGTCGACGCGCTGCCGAAGCGGCCGGTCGCCGAGATCATGCGCGACTTCGCCGACCTGCCCGCTGGCGACGACGCGCTGCGTGCCTTTATCGCGGACAATTTCGATCTGCCCGCGACCACCGAAACCGCAGGACGCACCGCCTCCGCCCAGCCCGTCCGCGCGCGGATCGGCGCGATGTGGAAAGAACTGGCGCGCGCACCCGATGACCTTGTTACAGGCGGGTCGGCACTGCCCGTCCAGCACCGGCACGTCGTACCGGGCGGACGCTTCCGCGAAATCTATTATTGGGACAGCTTCTTTACCATGCTCGGCCTCGTCCGCGACGGCGAGCTCGAACTCGCCAACGGCATCGTCGACGCGATGACCGACCTGATCGAGGCGCATGGCCATGTCCCCAACGGGACGCGGACCTATTATCTCGGCCGGTCGCAGCCGCCGCTGTTCCACATGATGGTCGAACTGCTCGACGACCGCCGTCCCGATGTCGCCGCGCGGCGATTGTCGGCGATGAAGCGCGAACATGGCTGGTGGATGGCCGGCACCGACGAACTGGTGCCCGGTCAGAGCGCGGCGCGCGGCGCGCGGCTGGCGGACGGCCGCTTGCTCAACCGCTATTGGGACCCCCGCGACACGCCGCGCGACGAAAGCTGGCGCGAAGATGTCGCGACCGCCGCAAAAAGCGGCCGCCCCGCCGGCGAGGTCTATCGCGACCTGCGCGCCGGGGCCGAAAGCGGCTGGGATTTCTCGTCGCGCTGGTTGGGCGACGGCACCCTCGCCTCGATCCGGACGACGGCGATCGCCCCGGTCGACCTCAACGCCTTTCTGTTCGGCCTCGAAACCGCGATCGCCGCGAGCCCGGACGCCGAGGCCGGTCGTTATGCCCGACTGGCGGAGCAGCGGCGCGACGCGATGAACCGCCACTTGTGGGACGCCGAGGGCGGCTATTTCGCCGACCATGACATCGACAGCGGCGCATTGCGCACGCCGCTCACCGCCGCCGCGCTCGCCCCGCTCGCCGTCGGTGCCGCGACGCAGGAGCAAGCCGACAGCACCGCCCGCGTGGTCGCAAGCCACCTTCTCGCGCCCGGCGGCCTGCGCACGACGCTCGTCGAGACCGGCGAGCAATGGGACCGCCCGAACGGCTGGGCGCCGCTGCAATGGATCGGCGTCGCGGGGCTGAAACGCTATGGCCATGACGCGCTGGCACGCGACATCGCCAGCCGCTGGGTCGACACGGTCGGCGCGACCTTCGCCCGCACCGGCTTGCTGTTCGAGAAATATGACATCGAAGCGGCCACCGTCGGCAGCGGCGGCGAATATGAGGCGCAGATCGGTTTTGGCTGGACGAACGGCGTGACAGCCGATTTTATCGACGGCTACGCGCTCCTGCCCTCCGGCAAGTGACGCACTGCGGGAGAGAAACGACGATGCTGCCCGGCTTGATGCAGGACGCCCCGCTGCAGATCAGTTCGATCCTGACCCACGCCGCCCGCGCCCACGGCGCGCGCGCGATCGTCTCGAAGTGCGTCGACGAACCTTTGTGGCGCTACGATTGGGCCGGCTGCGAACGGCGGTCGCGGCAGGCGGCGCAGATGCTCGGCACGCTCGGGATCAGCAGCGGCGACCGCGTCTCGTCGCTGGCGTGGAACACCCACCGGCACCTCGAGCTTTTCTATGCCGTCCCCGGCATCGGCGCGGTGCTCCATACGGCGAATCCGCGGCTCAGCGACGAGCAGATCGCCTTCACGATCAACCATGCGGGCAGCCGCATCCTCTTTTTCGAAGCGAACCTCGCCGACCTTGTCGACCGGCTGAAACCGCTGCTTCCCGCCATCGAACATTTCGTCCTGCTGGGCGATCCATATGAAAATCTGATCGCCGCCGAGGATGGCGAATTCGACTGGCCGCGCTTCGACGAAAAGGCCGCGGCCTTTCTCTGCTACACCTCGGGCACCACCGGCGATCCCAAGGGCGTGCTCTACAGCCATCGCTCGATCGTGTTGCACGCGATGGCGGCGGGGCTGAGCAGCGCCTTCGGGTTCAGCGCCTTCGATACGATCATGCCCTGCTCGTCGATGTATCACGCGACCGCCTGGGGCCTGCCCTTCGCCGCCGCGATCAATGGCTGCAAGCTCGTGCTGCCGTGCGACCGGATGGACGGCGCCAGCCTCGCCGAACTGATCGCCGACGAGGGCGTGACCTTCTCGGGCGGCGTCCCGACGATCTGGACCATGTATCTCGCGCATCTCGAGGCCAGCGGCCAGGGCGTCGGCGATTTGAAGCGCCTCGTCATCGGCGGATCGGCGGTACCGCGCGCGATGGCCGAGACCTTCCGCGAAACATATGGCGTCACCGTGCTCCAGATCTGGGGCATGACCGAGACCAACCCGCTCGGCGTGATTTCGACCCCGACCCCGCTGCTGGCAGCCGAGGGCGAGGACTATGCGACCGAGACGATCCTGACGCGGCAGGGCCGGATGCAGTTCGGCATCGAACTGCGCATCATCGACGACGACGGCGCGCCGCTGCCGTGGGACGGCGAGCAAGCCGGCGCGCTGCAGGTGCGCGGGCCGTGGGTCGTCGATCGCTATTATCCCGACTTACCCGCCGCCCATGCCGACGGCTGGTTCGACACCGGCGATATCGGCACGATCGACCGCTTCGGCTTCCTGCGCCTGACCGACCGCGCCAAGGACGTCATCAAATCGGGCGGCGAATGGATCAGTTCGATCGACCTGGAGAATGCCGCGGTCGGCTGTCCCGGCGTCCGCATCGCCGCGGTCATCGGCGTGCATCATCCGAAGTGGGAGGAACGACCGTTGCTCGTCATCGAGCCGCACGACGGTGAGCGGGTCACCGCCGCGCAAATCCGCACCCATCTCGAAAGCCGCGTCGTGCGCTGGTGGATGCCCGACGATATCCTGTTCGACACCGTCCCACTCACCGCGACGGGCAAGATCGACAAAAAGACGCTGCGCGACCGCTACCGCGACCATCTGGCGAAGGGCTGATCGCGGCCTCCAATTTGCCGTCACCCCGGGCTTGACCCGGGGCCTGCCTTGTCTTCGATCGACGCGACGGAAGGAAGGCGGGTCCCGGGTCAAGCCCGGAATGACGACGGGACATGAGGCTACGCCCGCGTCCCATCCCAAAGCCGCCGCCCCGCGCGCTATTTCGCGCCCGCCAGCCTATCCTTCAAAAACCGCGCAACCAGCTCGTTCGCCTGATCGCTCTCGGGCGCCGCCATATAGGCCCAGAAGGCGTGCGGCAGCCCGTCGAACACCACCAGCCGCGCGTCGACGCCCTTTTCGGTCAGCGCCCGCGCGAAGATCGCTGTCGGGCTCAGCAAGAAATCGCGCGAACTGGTGAGCAACAGCGTCGGCGGAAATTTCGACACGTCGCCGCGGATCGGCGACAGGATCGGGTCGGTCATCGCCGTCTTGCCCGCATAGGCCGCGACCCAGTCGAAGCCCGGGCCCGGCATCCAGCTTTCGGAATCGCCGCGCACCCCCAGGTCCGCGCTGCCCGAGAGAAAGCCGAGCGCCGCCGGCATCGGCCGGCCGCTGCTCGCGAGCTTCGCGACGAGTTGCCCCGACAGGACCGCGCCCGCCGACGTCCCGAACACCGCGATTTGCTTCGCGCCCCGCTCCTTCTCAAGCGCCTGATACACCGCTAGCGCATCGTCGAGCGCTGCCGGATAGGGGTTCTCGGGCGCCAGCCGATAGAGCACCGCGACGACCGGCAGGCCCGTGCGCGCGGCAATCGGGATCGTCTCGGTCAGCGATCCCGAATCGATCGCGAAACCGCCGCCGTGCAGGTTGAGCAGCACCGGCCCCTTGCCGAGCGCGCTCACTCCCTTGGGATAGATAATGCGCACCGGCACCCCGGCGATCGTCGCTTCCTCGACCCTCACTTCGTACCGCTTCTGAAGCGCGGCCCCCATGCTCGCCTGCATCGCACCGATGAAGGCGCGGATGTCGGGGAGCGGCGGCAGCGGATCGGGCATCGCCTGCGCCGCCGCGGCGGCGGCCGCCGCCTTGCCTTCGGGGCTCAATGTGTCGGGCAGCGGCCAGTTCTGCAGGCCCAGCGTCGGCAGAGCGGCGGGCGCGACCTGCGCGGCGACGGAAGTCGGCATCGCGCTGGTCAACAGTGCGGCGAGAAGGATCGTTATGCGGCGCTTCATCATTCGGCTCCCGATATGGACATGGCGTCCTGATTGGGGTGGGTGTCGATGGCGGTGCGCCGCGGCCAGGCGCAGAGCGCGCCGAGCAGCGCGAGCACCGACATGGCCAGATAGGCGACCGCCAGACCCTGGTTCCACAGCAGCCCCGACCCGACCATCGCGACCGCGAGAACAGCGCCGAGCAGGACCGCGTTCATCCCCTGTGCGGTGGCGGTAAGATGGCCGGGTACCCGGCGCGCGATCACCAGCATGATCCCGAGGATCGTCCCGGTCGCGGTGATGCCGTTGAGAAGCTGCCCCACGACCAGAACCGGCAGGCCGGGACTCGTCGCCATGATCGCCCAGCGCAGCGCGCCGGCAATCGCCCCCGCCACGATCAGCAGGCGCGGGTCGCGGTTGCCGAGCAGCTTCGCGCCGAACCAGAAGGCGCCGATCTCCGCCGCGACCGCCAGCGCTTGCAACAGGCCGATCACCGTCGTCGAAATGCCCTGCGCTTCCCACTGAATCGCACCAAAACTCGTCAGGACGCCGTGGCTGCCCATGATCAGCGACGCCGCGACCATCGCGAGAATCAGGCCCCCGTCGCCGATCAGGTCGCGCCAGCGCCCGCCGACCGCCGCATCGACGACGGTCAGCTTGCGGTCCGCGGGCAGCAGGACCGCGACGATCGCCGGAGCGATCAGCAGTGTCGCGACCATCAACGGCAACATCTTAAGGCCGAACATACTGATCGCCCAGCCGGCGGCGGCGTTCGACACCACCACCGCGATCGATCCCCAGACGCGCAATCGCCCGAAATCGAGCGACCGGCTGCGCACCGCCATCACCGCATAGGCGTCGGTGAGGACCGGAATCTGGTCCCACATGATCGAAAAGATGATGACGATGCCGATACGCCCGGCATGATCGGGCTCGCCGAGCAGCAACAGGATGATCGCGGCCGAGGCGAGCGAGGTATAAGCGATCGCATTGCGCACCCATCCGCGCCGCCCGACGAAGGCCGCAAAGGGCGCGACGGTCAGCAGCCGCAGGATCATCGGGATCGCGAGCAGCACGCCGATTTCCTCGGCCGAGGCACCGGTGGATTTCAGCCACAGCGGCAGGAAGGCGAAAAAGCCATAATGGACATAGAGCGCGAGATAGAGGCCCGACACGCCGAACCCGAGCCGGCCCGGATCAGCGCCGCCGGAAACCGTTCGCGGCGACGCGCTGCCCTGTGTCGAATCCATCGCTCTCTCCCGTTATGGGCCGCGCATAATCAAAATTGATATCGATGTCATTCAAATTCGCATCGAACGAAAGGCGGCACGCCTCGCAATCCGCGCGAAGCGGGGCGGGGAAGCTATTCTGTTGGAAATGGTGGCAGGGCTGGTTTCGAACTGGATTTTTTATTGTTAAATATCAATATTTTATTCTGTACATACAAATCCTTCCCCCACAGTTTCCCCCACACTGTTCCGCGCGACCCTAACTAAAAATCGAACCGTGGTTTAGCGGGATCAAATCCCAACCGCGACGACCTCTCCCACCATAGCGGTGACGAGAGGTCGCTCGGGCAGCAGTTAACGGAGGAGAAGGCGATCGCTGAGCGGTTGTTCAAACCGTCTCGGAAAGACTGGCGACCGCATGCTCGGCTGCCCTCTTGCCCGTGATCACGCCAGACTCCAACGCGACGAGGCTATAGTCGGCATTGGCGAAGGAGAGGCCTTCGTGGCGCGTCGCCTCGGCCTTGAAATCGATGAGCCGTTTCCAATCGCCGGGCTTCTGCAACGCATAACCCCAGTCGTGTCGGATCACTTCTGAATGCTCGACCCAATCCGGCGAAAGGCCAGGATAGAATAGCTTCAGTTCATCGAAAGCCCGCGCGAGAATCTCCTCGTCCGACTTGGCGAGCATTTCCGGCGCGCCCGGAAAGGCAGTCCACGCGGAGATGATCGCTTTCCCACTCGGCACGAGAAACGGGCGGGTGACGCTGTGATTAATCGACATGTTGAAATAGCGCTGCCCGAGAGACACGATGCCGAAGCTGACCGCAGCGCTATCGAGCGGCCGGTCCAGATGGAAAAAGGCCAGTGCGAGCCGCGTATGATGGAAATCGTCGAGGATTTCTTTCGCACGCGGGAAAAGGTTGGGCGTGATCTTGGCCGCTGCGCCGGGCGCCGTGCACAGGATGACATGTCCCGCCTCGATGATGCGTCCATCCGCGAGCTTAACGCCGCTCACGCGGCTGTCATTCATCGACAACTCGGCGACTTCGGCATTCAGCATAACGGGGACATGTTCTGCGAGCTTACGCGGAAAGGAGATGTTCCCTTCGCGAAAGCCATATTGCGTCGGCTGCTTCAGATGGCTGCGGAACAAGCGCACAGCATCAAACAGGCTGAGGTGATCGAGCGATGTCCCCGCGTTTCCGTAACACATGGGGCGCAGAATGAAGTCGCGAAATTTCTCGCCGGCCCAGGCAAACCCCTCTTCGGCGGACACATTGTCGTACTCCTCGACATAGGCATCGAAGTCATAGCTTGGATAAGCCTTGCCCATCGTCGAATATTGCAGCGTCGCGCGGGCAAGGTCGGCCGCGCCGCGGACCCCGAGGAAGCGTAGCAGTTCCGCTTCGCCGTCGATGACGTGCGATTTGCCCTTCTTGTCGATGTGCTGAACCACTCGGGCCTTTTCGACGACAAGATCGCCGGTCATCCCGAGCTCGTCGACCAGCGCGAGCGCATTGGCGTAGGTCGAAAGGAGATATTGCTGGCCAACCTCGACCTTATCGCCCTTCCACTCATGCGTCATAATACGTCCGCCGACTTGCCCGGACGCTTCAACAACGAGGACGCTGCGCCCCGCCTTCTGGACCGCATAAGCGGTCGAAAGACCGGTGATGCCCGCGCCAACCACGACCACATCGGCTTTATTCGCATCGGAAACGATCGGCACAGCTCATCCTCCTGGGTTCTGGGGAACGGCCATTTTCGCCTCACCGACGAGCTTCCGCCGTCCCGCGTTGTTCGCCGACTCGCAGTCTTACTGATCGGCCACGTTTAAGGCAACACTCGTTATGTGAATACGTCGGACGATCGCTATCGACGCGTCTAACGCCTTCGGAGAAGGCGTTTCAGGCTTTCATAAATGATGAACGTCGAGCGACCGATCTTCACTGTCTCGATTTCGCCAGCGGCGATCAACTCGTAGAGCGTCGATCGGCCGATGCCGGTGAGCTTTACAGCCGCCGCTATCCGGACACTGATGGGTTCCACCGGCAGCGAGCGAATTCCCTCGTCGGCTTTCGGGGCGCCATCGGATTGCTCGCGGATGGTCATTTTTGGCGGCGCCGCGCAAAACCGCGGTCATTGCCGATAAAGGCTTCGAGCATCGCCGGAATGAGGTCGGCAACGGATTCATCCTCGCCATAAGTCTCCCGATACGCTTCGGCATAAGCGCGAAGCCGGCTGTGGAGATCGGGCATAACGCTGATTGTCAGTTTGACGGGCGTGCGTTCGGGCAGTTTGGGAAGCTTGAGATCGGTCATTGCGAGCTGTCCTCCTTCCACGGAGAAAGCACGATGTCCTTGTGAACCACGACGCGAAGCGGTGCGCCGGGACGAACCCGCAATGTCGGCTGAACGTCGAGTTGCCGCGCGACGAGCTGATCCCCGGCTCGCGCGCCGCCCTGCTGCGCCGCTTCGCGAACGGCGCGCACCAGATCGCTCTCGTTGGTGCCGGAGCCGAGTTCCGTACCGACGCCAAGCAAGGTCGAGAGCGCCACACCTTTGAGAAGCTGCCAGCTGTGACGGTCGATCCGGTCCGTCAGGCCCGCATAGCCCTGCGTATCGGTCGCTGGCACATTATCGATGCGGATGGAGGAGCCATCGGGCAGAATGATCCGTTGCCAGACGACCAGGGCGCGGCTTTGTCCGAAAGCGACCACGCTGTCATAACTGCCGATCAGCCGCGAGCCCTGCGGAATGAGCAGGAACTTGCCGGTGACGCTATCATAGGCGTTCTCGGTCACCTGCGCCGTCACCAGTCCCGGCAGGTCCGAATTCAGGCCGGTCACAAGGCTCGCGGCGATGACGCTTCCAGCCTGCAGCGTCCAGGGAGAAACGGGCGGAAGCAAGCTGTGCGGGTTGATGTCCTCGTTGCGGTTGGCGCGGCCCGTCATTGCGTTCTTGCGACGCTGCCCGTTTGGGTCCGGTGTGGGGTCGAAGTCCCCGCCCGCGATCACCGCGCCGGGTGTGTCATTCGTGTCGACGCCCTCTGCAGGTCTCGTCGCCATGCTCGGTGAAACGCGCGCGATGGGTAGCATCACGCCAGACTGGCGCGCCGCACGCTGCTCGGCCGCGACGCGCTGGCGCTCGGCCACCGCGTCCTGCTCGGCACGGCGGGCTGCGTCGATGGCGCTGTCGGTCGGAAGGCCACCGCCCTCCGCCGCTCGCTGATGGTTCAGAAGCGGTCGCCCGAGATCGCCGGGAAGCGCCGCACCGAGCTTCGGCACATCATTGTAGCTCGCGGGCGCGCCCGCCAGCGCCTCGCGCGGCACCTTCGCCGCGACCGGCCTGTCGTCGCCCGCCACGACCAGGCCGAGCGTCGCGGGTTTGAGGGCGAGCCAGGCGACCCCGACGATCGCGGTGGATCCCGCCGCGGCAATGGCGACGACCGCTCCGCGCCGGAAGCGCGTGACACGACCGGGCGAGGCACGAAGGACAAGCGTTTCGGGATCGGCCTTGGCCGGCGCGGCCGTGCCGACCGGGTTCGCAGGATCAGTCATGACGCGCTCCAGCCTGCTTCCGGGCGGGCCTGGACGAACGTTCGACGCGAACGACCTTCTGGCGCTTCGCGCCCAGTCGCAGCTCGGCGGTTTCGAAAAGGCGGTCGACGACATAATAGCGCCCGGCGACACGGTAGTTGACGAGCGCTGCCTCGCCTTCTTCGCCGATGACGAATAGCGGCGGTGCCTCACCGACGGCGATCGACGGCGGGAATTCGATGAAGGTTTGCCGCCCGTCGTCGAACACGCGGATTGGCCGCCACGCCGGCTTGTCGCCCGAGATGGCATAATGGAAGTTCAGGTTTTCGGCCGCAATGCCCGCCGCGATCGGCATCGAGACGCCGGCGGCCTGCCGGTCAGGACGTAGCGCAATCAGATCGTCGCCGGGGTAGGTCCAGGACAGCGCCGCCATAGCGCTGCCCGACCGGCTTTCGAGTTCGATGTGATAGACGCGCCGGTCGGTCGTTATGACGAGATTGGTGCGTAGTCCTGCCGCGAAGGGCTTCACCAATATATGGGTTCGCTTGCCTTCCCCGCTGCCACTGCTGGTGTCGCCGACGGTCCAGCGCGCGGTATCGCCTGCGGCAACCGAGGTGATCGTCTCGCCGGGCTGCAGCGCGATATCGGTCACCCGCTCCGGCGCGGCATAGAGACGATAGAGCGCGCCTTCCGACCAGGGATAGACCTGCACCGCGTTGATGTAGCCCGCCTTGGTTGGCTCGCGCAGTGCCGCACGGTTGGCGGCATCGACGCGCGCGGCGGTCTGCGCTGCTCCAGGAGAGGCAAGCGCGATCAGGCTCGCGGTCAGAATGAAGGCGCGGATCATGGCATGTTCCTTTCGGGGGACGAGGCGGACTCGGGTCGCGCAAGGTTCGGATCGATCGGTGAGCCCGCCCGAGCATCGGCGGACGGGGCGGTCGCCGGTTCTTCGCCGGATTGCGGGGAGATGGGCTGTCGCGCCATCCGTTCGGGGGATGTCTCCAGTTCGCGGCTCCAGTCGATCGCATCGACGTACAGACCGAGCGGGTTCCTCCTCAGCACCTCGGCCGAACGCGGTGCCCGGATTTTCACCGTGAGCATTGCGGTCCAGCGCGTCGTGCCGGCGAGACTACCGCGCTCATATTCCTCTTCGGTCCATTTGACCTGGAAGCTGTCGTCCGACGCGCGCACGACGCTGGTTACCTGCACCGACACCGTCTTGCGGCCGACGTCTGCGAAGGGATCGGCGGCGCGGGCGTATTCGCCGAGGAACAGCGCTGCGCGCTCGGTGGCAAGGTCGTAGGCGAAGAGCCAGTTTTCGCGCATCAGCACGGGATCGAGCGACCGGGCACGAATATTCGCGATGAAGCGGCCGAGATGCCAAGCGATCTGCGGATCGGTCGGCCGATAGCCGGTCGCCGCGGGCGCGACGCTGCGCGCCTCGCCGAGGCGGTCGACCTCGACCACATAAGGGACGACGCGGCTTTGCAGCGATTGCCACACCAGCGCGGACGAGAGGCCGATGGACAGGAAGAGACCGCCGAAGGCGATCAGCCGCCAATTGCGCGCCTGCACGCGCGCCGATCCGATCCGCTCGTCCCATAATTGCCCGGCACGTTGATAAGGCGTTTCGGGTTCAGCCGTTCGTCCATAGCGCTCGACGGCACGCTTGAATCGCATGATCTAGTCCCTTTCCCTGATGTCTGGGGTGATACTGCCGCCGCCCTGGTCGCCACCCTGCACGGTATGGATCGCCATCTGGCGGCGGTGGCGCGAAGTCTGCGTCGATTGAAGCTTTTGCGCCCATGCGGGCATGGCGTCGGCCGGCGCGGCGCCGGTCGCACTGCCTGCCGATCGCGTCGGTGCGCTACCTGCCGCCCAGGCTGCGTGCTGGCCACGCTCGGCGGCCGCGCCGAGATCGAGGCTCGCGCGCATCCGATTGGCGGCGGCGCCTTTCGCTGCGGTCGCCATGCCGCCGACACCCGCACGGATGGTCGTGGAGCCCGATGTCTCCTGCCCGAGCCTGTAAGCCGTCGACGCGGCCGATCCCATCGAGGTGCCCGCGCGGATCGCGCCGAGGCCGGCGCCGGCGGCCCCGCGCGCGGCGGCAACTGCGCCTGCGCCGCCCATGGCGATGCCGCCTGCGGCGAGCGCGGTCGTGGCGATCGCCGATCCCGCGCCGAGTTGCGGCCCGCCCGCAACGAGACCCGACGCAATTCCGGGTCCGAAGATGGCGAGCCCGAAGATCACGAGGCTCGCGAGCATGAGCGACACCGCCTGCTCGATCGACATCTCGTCGGTGATCGCGCCGGTGAAATCGGCAAAATAGTTCGAACCGATACCGACGATGACCGCGAGCACCATCACCTTGATGCCCGAACTTACGACATTGCCGAGCACGCGCTCGGCCAGGAACGCGGTGCGATTCCAGAGCGCGAAGGGAACCAGCACGAAGCCCGCAAGGCTCGTCAGCTTGAACTCGAGGATCGTGATAAAGAGCTGGATCGCCATGATGAAAAAGGCGGCAATCACGACGATCCACGCGATCACCAGCACCGCGATCTCGACGAAATTGTCGAAAAAATCGATAGGACCAACGAGATCCATGGCCTGCTCGAGCAGCGGCCAGGCCGCTTCAAAACCGGTTCCCGCCAGACGCCCCGGCTTCAGCAGGTCGTCAGCCGTGATCGCGCTGCCGCCCGCGGTGAGGCCAAGCCCGGCGAAACTGCGAAAGACGATGTCGGACAACGTCGGGAAGCTGTTCAGGATGAGCGCGAAAACGCCGACATTGAGGATCTTTTTGAGGAATTTGGCGATGACGTCGTCTTCGCCGCCGAGCGCCCAGAACAGGCCGACAAGCGTGATGTCGATGCCGATCAGGACCGTTGTGAGAAATCCCACGTCGGGGCCGAGGAGTCCGAACCCACTGTCGATGTAGCGGATGAAGGCTTCCATGAACCGGTCGATGACATTGAGATCGTCCATGTCGGATTCCTGCAGAGGTGACAGATGTCGCGGGCGCCATGGGCCGAGCTTGGAGGGGTGCCTTGCGACGCCCGCGACGAAGGAAGGACGGCCTCGACGGAGAGGGGAAGCCACCCTCCCCTCAGCTCATGGGTGCGGGGTGTAGGCCTTGCCGTCGCCGAGAAAGCGCTTCGTGCGCTCGCGTGCTTCGCGCGCGCTCTGCCCCCGCCGCGCCGCTTCGAGCGATTGGCTGCGGAACTGCGCCGCCATCAGATTCTGGATCTGAAACTGCTGCTTGGCGGTGAGCGCGAGGAGCTGGTTGGTGGCTTGGGCGACCTGGAGCGAACCTTGGGCGCCCTGGCTTTTTGCCACAATCTGTCCGAGTGCCTGCACGTCGTCGCGGACATTGTCGACGATCTGGCTCTGAACCCCCATGGTCTGACGGAACGCCGCCATCTCGTTGTCGAGCCGCTCTCTGGCCGCTGCGACGCGCCGATCGCGCTTCACGAGACGATCGAAGTCGGACGGAAAGTACTGGCGATAGCGTTCGTCGAGCTGATCAACACGAAAGTCGACGCCTTGTGCCTGCCCCATCAGCCGGTCGATGGCGCCGAGCTTCTCGCGAAGCCGGTCGAGTTCGGGAAAGTCGATGCGGCTGAGATTCATTTCCATGCCCTCGAGCATCCGCGCCTCGTTCTGGAGCGATTGAATCTGCTGGTTGATCTGTTGCAGCGTACGTGCCGCGGTGAGCAGGTTTTGCGAATAGTTTGCGCTGTCGAACACCGGCATCGCATGGACGGCAGGGCTGGACTGCACCAGGCTGACCGCGAGCGTGGCGGATGCGAGCAATGCAGCCATCAATCGGTTTTTCACGGGTTTTCTCCTTCGGGGGTTGAGGGGTCAGGGAAATCGAACATGAGGTCGGCCGCCCATGCGAAGCCAGCGCCAGCGAGGAAGCGCCGCGCGAAATCCGTCGGATCGCGCCATCCGGCGCCGGGCCGGTCGATGTCCGACAGGATGGCGTCGATCTGCTTCTGTGTGTCGGGATCGGAGGCGCCGCAGAGCGCGAGCGCGATCGGGCCCAGCGCGAGTTCGAACAGCCGGTTGCCGCGCGCCGATTGCAGATAATATTGGCGTTTGGGCGTGGCCCGGCTGACGAGCTCGATCTGGCGGGCGTTGAGGCCGAAGCGCTCATAGGCTGCGCGCGACTGCGGCTCTGTGGCGCGGTCGTTCGGCAACAATATGCGTTGCGGGCAGCTTTCGATGATCGCCGGCGCAATGCTGCTATCGGCAATGTCCGCCAGACTCTGCGTCGCGAACACCACCGCCACGTTGCGCTTCCTGAGCACCTTCAGCCACTCGCGGATACGCGCCGCGAACAGCGGATGATCGAGAAAAACCCAGGCCTCGTCGAGGATCAGCAACGTCGGCTTTCCGGTGAAGCGCTCCTCGAGCCTGTGAAAAAGATAGGTCAGTACCGGCGCGACGACGCCGCCCTGCCCCATCAGCGCCTCGGTTTCAAAGCACTGCAAATCGGCGATCGCGAGATCGTCCTCCGCCGCATCGAGCAGCTGCCCGAAGGGTCCTTCGAGCGTATAGGGCGCGAGCGCCGAGCGGATCGGCGCCGATTGCAACAGCAACGACAGCCCGGTGAGCGTCCGCTCCTCGACCGGTGCGGTCGCGAGGCTCGTCAGCGCCGACCAGACGGACTCCTTGATCTCAGGCGTGACCAGCAGCTTTTCGTGCGCGAGCAGCGCGCCGATCCATTCGGCGGCCCAAGCCCGTTCGTCCGGGCGATCGATCCGCCGGAGCGGCTGGAAGGCTATCGCGCGGCCGCCATCGCGATCCTCGCCCCCGAGGCCGAGCGCATGATGCACGCCGCCCATCGCCAGGACCGCGGCGCGCGCCGAGGAACCCTTGTCGAAGATATAGATCTGCGCCCCGGGGTAGCGCCGGAACTGGAGCGCAAGCAACGCGAGCAGCACCGATTTCCCGGCGCCCGTCGGACCGACGATCAGCATATGACCGACGTCGCCGACGTGGGTCGACAGCCGGAACGGCGTCGAACCGCTGGTTTCGGCGTAGAGAAGCGGCGGTCCGTCCAGATGGGCGTTCCGCGCCGGTCCGGCCCACACCGAAGAGAGCGGCATCAGATGCGCGAGGTTGAGCGTGTGGACCAGCGGCTGGCGAACATTCGCATAAACATGGCCCGGAAGGCTCGAAAGCCATGCCTCGACGGCGTTTACGCCCTCGCGGATGCAGGTGAAGCCGAGCCCGTTGACGATCCGCTCGACGCCGCGGACCTTCTCTTCGATGCGAGCGCCATCCTCGTCCGCGACGGTGATCGTTGTCGTCAGATAGCCGAAGGCGACATGATCGCCTCCGAGCGCCTGCAGCGCCAGATCGGCATCGACGACCTTGTTGTCTGCGTCGCTGTCGAGAAGCTGCGCGGGCTGGCTGTACAGAACCTCGCGCAGGAGCGCGGTGACCGATTTCCGCTTGTTGAACCATTGGCGCCGAAGCTTGGTGAGCGCCTTGGTCGCCTGCTGTTTGTCGAGCGGGATGAAGCGCGTGACCCAGCGATAGCCGAAATCTTCGTGATTGAGCGCATCGAGGATGCCGGGCCGGCTCATGTTCGGGAAGCCGAGGATCGTGAGCGTGCGAAGATGCGAGCATCCCAGCATCGGCTCGAGCCCGCCGGTCAGCGGCGTGTCGGCGAGCAGCCCGTCGAGATACATCGGGGTATCGGGAACGGCGACGGGATGCCGGCGCCCGGATATCGTGCCGTGCAGGAAAGTCAGCGTTTCGGCGTCGCCGAGCGCGCGTACCTCGGGCATGAAGCCGGACATCAGGTCCAGCGCGCGATCGGTTTCCGCGACAAAGGTGCCCAGCGCCTGGCGCCAGTCACGGCCCTTCAGATCGTCGCTACGCTCGACGAGCAGGCGGCCTGCCGTATCGGCCTGGTCGGGCGCCGGCAGGAAGGTGAGCGTCAGATGATAGCGGCTCTCGAAATGAGCACCCGCGCTCTCGAAGCCCGCGCGCCGCTCCGCATCGACCAGCCGCGACACCGGATCGGGGAACTCGCTACCCGGATAGCCTAGCGCATCGCGGCGCTCGGCATCGAAATGCAAGGCCCAGCCCGAACCGAAGCGCTTGAGGACATTGTTCGCGCGCGCGCAGGCCGCGACCAGCTCGGCATCGGTTGCCGATTCGAGATCGGGTCCGCGAAAAGCAAGGGTTCGCTGAAAACTGCCGTCCTTGTTCAGGACGACACCCGGCGCGACCAACGCCGCCCACGGCAAATGATCGGCAAGCCGGTCGGCGCGACCGCGATATTCGCGCAGGTTCAGCATGCAAGATATCCCTTCTGGCGAAGATGGCGCGCGAGGACGGCCGCGAGATCGGGATCGCGCTTCGCCGCGAAAACGGCGAGCGTGTGTCCGAACGCCCACAGGGCGAGCCCGGCGATCCATTGCTGGAGTCCGAGGCCGAGCGCCGCGGCGACGGTCCCGTTGACGATCGCAATGGCGCGCGGCGCTCCGCCGAGGAGGATCGGTTCGGCGAGCGCAGGGTGCATAGGCGCCTCGAAGCCCTCGATATGTCCGCTGGCGTGCATCATGCGACGAGTGCTCCGCCGCCGAACGAGAAGAAGGACAGGAAGAAACTCGACGCCGCGAAGGCGATCGACAGGCCGAAGATGATCTGGATGAGCCGACGAAAGCCGCCCGAGGTCTCGCCGAACGCCATCGTGAGCCCTGTCACGATGATGATGATCACCGCGATAATCTTCGCGACGGGACCCTGGACCGATTCCAGCACCTGCTGGAGCGGCTCCTCCCACGGCATGCCCGAGCCGGCGGCGTGGGCGGTCGCGGCGAGCGCGACGCCTAAGGCCGCTGCGATGGCGGCGGGGCCATAGGCGTGAAGCCGGAAGGTGCGGAACGGGCGCATGTCATTCTCCTTCGAAAGGGCCAGTCGGATCGGTAAGGTCGAGGACGGCGTAGTTGCCTTGCGCGTCGAGACCGGCGACCCGCGCGGCGGCGTGCACCCGGCGCGCAAGTCCGCGTCCTGAAATGAATATGATCATGTCGATCGCCTCGGCGATGAGGCGCCGCGGCACGGTGACGACGCTTTCCTGCACGAGTTGCTCGAGCCGGTAGAGCGCCGCGATAGCGCTGTTCGCGTGGACCGTCGCAATGCCGCCCGGATGCCCCGTGTTCCATGCCTTGAGCATGTCGAGGGCCTCCCTCCCCCGGACCTCCCCGACGATGATGCGGTCGGGCCGGAGCCGGAGGGTCGACCGGACGAGATCGGCCATCGTGACTCCGCCGGACCCCGCCGCACCTGTCGGGCGCGTGCGGAGTGCGACAACGTCGCTCGCGGCGCATTGCAGTTCGCGCGTGTCCTCGATCAGGACGACGCGCTCGTCGAGATGCGCCATTTCGGCGAGCAGCGCGTTGGCGAGCGTCGTTTTGCCCGACGAGGTGCCGCCGGCGACGAGAATGTTCTTCCGCTCGACCACCGCCATCGACAATTGCCGCGCGGTGTCCGGCGACATGATGCCATCCTTTACATAGTCGAGCAGCGTGTGGATTTTCGACGCGGGTTTCCGGATCGAGAAGCAGGGTGCGAGGCTGACGGGCGGCAGGATGCCTTCGAAGCGTTCCCCCGCCCCGTCCCCATGCGGCGGGAGTTCCGCGGACACGATCGGCGATGTCGCATGAACCTCGGTGCGTGCGTGGCTCGCAACGAGACGGATGATCCGCTCGACCTGCGCGGGATCGTAACGCGTCCCGGTATCGATCCGTCCTTCGCCCAGCCGGTCAAGGCGCAGAATGCCGTCGGGATTGACCATGATCTCCTGCGTCGCGGGATCCGCCAACGCGGCCGCGATGCCCGGACCCATCGCGGTGCGCAACATCGCGCGCCGGCGGCCCAAGGAGTTATCGGCGTCGGTGATCGGCTTGCTCATGATCCGGCCTCGGCGAGGTTGGCCCCGAGCGTGCGCTTGCCGCCTGCTATCTGGCGGCCGAGCTGCGCGATGAAGCGCTCGAACCGGCGGTTGCCGGTCGCGAGCGCGGCCGCGTCGGCCTCGGGGAGCGGCGCGGTGACGGTGAGCTGGTAGCGGACGAAGAGCGACAGCGCCTCGAGCACCACCTCGATGTCGCGCCGGCCCATCGCTACTTCGCGCGAGATGCGGTCGAGACGGACCTTGAGGAGGTCGTCGACCTCCTTGGTCGCGCGCCGGGCAAGCCAGCTCTTCAGCGCGTCGTTGACGACGCGCGACTTGTTACCGCCGCGGCGGACCACCAACGCGTCGAGGGCGTCGCTGAGTTCGCGATCGATATAGAGGTTCTGCCGGACCTTCATCGTTCAGAGCCCCGGCAAGAGGTCTTGGGCCTGCGACTGGTTCATCGCGTGGCCGCGCACCACCGACGCGCGCACCCGATCCATCACGCGCTTGTCGGAAGCTGCGTCGGTGTCGTCGCGGTCGAGGTCGGGCAGTTCGAGCTGCCTGGCGGGCTCGGCCTTGGCCGGCGCCTCCTCGAGACCGGGATGCCGCTGTTGCTCGCGGCCCCCATCGTCAACGGGTGCGCCCTCGGCCGGTTCGGCATCGAGGCGGATATCGATCCCGCGCGCGCAACCGTTCCAGTCGTCGGCGCGCGGGCGCGGGCGGTCGGGATATGCTGCACCAGAGAGAGTCGGCGGCGGCAGCACGCGGCCCCGGAAGTTGCCGTCCTCGAAATAGCGCAGCTTCTTGGCGCGGATCGGAGCCATGCCCGCAATGAGCACCAGTTCGTCGGCCGGCGGCAGTTGCATCACCTCGCCCTGCGTCAACAGCGGGCGCGCGGTCTCCTGCCGGCTGACCATGACATGCGCGAGCCAGGGCGCGAGCCGGTGTCCGGCATAGTTGCGCATCGCCCGCTGCTCGGTCGCGACACCCAGCGCTTCGGAGATGCGCTTTGCGGTCCGCTCGTCGTTCGTCGCAAAGGCGACGCGGACATGGCAGTTGTCGAGGATCGCGTTGTACTCGCCATAGGCCTTCTCGATCTGGTTCAGCGATTGCGCGATCAGAAACGCGCGCACGCCATAGCCCGCCATGAACGCGAGGCTGGTCTCGAAGAAATCGAGCCGCCCGAGCGCAGGAAACTCGTCGAGCATCATGAGGAGCTGGTGTCGACGCCCTGCAGCCGGACCAGCATCGAGCTTTTCGGTAAGGCGACGCCCGATCTGGTTGAGCACGAGGCGGATGAGCGGCTTGGTGCGCGAGATGTCCGACGGCGGAATGACGAGATAGAGCGACACGGGATGATCGGCCTCGACGAGGTCGGCGATGCGCCAGTCGCAGCGCGAGGTGACTTCGGCGACGGTCGGATCGCGATAGAGGCCGAGGAACGACATTGCGGTCGAGAGCACGCCGCTGCGCTCGTTTTCGCTCTTGTTCAGCACCTCGCGCGCCGCCGATGCGACAACCGGGTGAACCTGCGGTGCCTCTTTGGTGCCGAGATGATTGGTCGACATCATGCGCCGGAGCGTCGCGACAAACGGGCGCTGCGGGTCGGAGAGGAAGGAGGCGACACGCGCGAGCGTCTTCTCTTCTTCGGCATAAAGGATGTGGAGGATCGCGCCGACCAGCAGCGAGTGCGACGTCTTTTCCCAGTGGTTGCGCTTCTCGAGCGCCCCTTCGGGATCGACGAGGATGTCGGCGATATTCTGGACGTCGCGAACCTCGTGCGCGCCGCGGCGCACTTCGAGCAGCGGATTATATCGGGCCGACGCGGCGTCGGTCGGGTTGAACAGCAGCGCGTGGCTGAAGCGCGAGCGCCACCCCGCAGTGATCTGCCAATTCTCGCCCTTGATGTCGTGAATGACCGCCGAGCCGGTCCAGCTCAAGAGCGTCGGGACGACGAGGCCGACGCCCTTTCCCGAACGGGTCGGCGCGAAGGCCATGACATGTTCGGGCCCGGCGTGGCGAAGATACCTACCGCCGTGGCGTCCCAGAAACACGCCTGCATCGCGGAATAGCCCGGCCCGACCGATTTCGCGCGCGGTTGCCCAGCGCGCGGATCCATAGGTCGTTACATGCCGTGCTTGCCGTGCACGCCAGAGCGATCCGCCAATCGCGGCGGCGCAGCCGATAAGGCCGCTCGCACCGGCGAGCGTACCCGCCTTGTCGAAGACATGCGGGGCATAGGCCTCGTAGGAATACCACCACCAGAAGATCGCCCAAGGCCGATAGACAGGAAGATCGCCGATCCGGAACCAGGCCACGCCGAGTTCGGACTGATAGCCGAGCATCGCCGCACACCATTGTGTCGCCGCCCAGACGCCTGCGATGACGATCGCGAAAACGACGAAAATCTGGCCGATGAGTAATTTGGTCGGGGTCATGACGGGCTCCGCCGATCGGCGGAAATCGCCGCGGTTCAGGCCCGACAAGATGGGCAAAATGGCAATCCGCGAACACTACGCTCTTAGCGCGCCCCAGCGCGCCACTCCCTGCTGCCAAGCAAGTGTTGCGTCCGATAACGGTCCGCGCAGCGGGCTTGAGAAGCGCCCGAAAGCGGTCGCTGGATTTGGTGAGAAGGACCGTCTGCCGAGCGGATTCTTGCCTCCGCCAAGCAATTTCGCGCGGTGGGTTCGAAGCAAATCCTCAAATGATCCGCGCTCGCTCCATCACCAAGCCTGCGAAAGATGCTGTCGCTCCCATGGGCAGCGCATTACAGACGGGTTCCTATCGGGAGGCGAGATCATGGCTAAACCTCTACTGCAGCGTCATAGGGCGATCCTCGCTGAGGCGCGCCGTGCCGGGCGGGTGACCGTCGAGGAACTCGCCGCGACGCTTGGCCGCACGCCGCAAACGATCCGCAAGGACCTCAATCAGCTTTGCGATGACGGTCATCTCAACCGGACACATGGCGGCGCCGAACTGCCCACGGCGCTCGACAATGTCCGATATGCCGAACGCCGGAGTATCGCCCACGAAGAGAAGGAAGCTATCGGTCGTGCCGTTGCCGCGATGATCCCCGATCGCGCCTCGATCTTCATCAATGTCGGAACGACGACCGAAGAGGTCGCGCGCGCGCTTGCCGAGCGAAGCGGGCTGCTCGTCATCACCAATAATCTCAATGTCGTCGATATTCTCGCCTCGTCGGACATCGAGGTGGTAGTCGCGGGCGGGCGCTTTCGCGCCGCCGACCGCGCGATGATCGGTCCTTTCGCGGCCGAGTTCATTCGCAACTTCAAGGTCGATGTCGCCATCGTCGGCGCATCGGCTATCGATGCCGACGGCACGCTGCTCGACTATGATGTCAACGAGGTCGAGGTCGCCCGCGCCATCATCGCCAACGCACGCTCGGTCGTTCTGGCAAGCGACAGTGGCAAGCTGACCCGCTCTGCGCCGGTCCGGATCGCCAGCATTTCGGATGTAGACCACTTCGTGACCGACCGAATCGACGACCCGGATTTTCGGGATCTTTGCGAGCGGGAGAGCGTAAATCTGGTCGAAGCCTATCAGGAATCCGGCCTATCGGCTCCGTTGAAAACGAAAAAATAACGAAAATTTCGCGCCTTCATATTTTCGTTTGACAGAATTGTTTACGCCGTAATAAATACTGCCCAACGGCGCTGGAACGCCGGATGGGGAGAGGATTCATGGAAAAAGGGTTTCGTCGTATCGCACTTTGTGCCGCCGTTTTCGCGGTTGGCACGTCCCTGCCGTCCATTGCCTTCGCGCAAGTTGCTGACGAAGCGGCGGCGGCGCAGGACGATACGGCTCCTGCCGCAGGTGACATTATCGTAACCGCGCAAAAGCGCAGCGAGCGCCTTCAGGACGTGCCGGTTTCGGTCACCGTCTTCGGTTCGGACCAGCTCGCGTCGTCGAACATCGACAGCGGAACCGAAATTGCGCGCCAGACGCCGAACCTCCGCGCCTCGGTGCTCGGCAATGAATCGCAACCCAAATTCGCGCTGCGCGGCATTTCGACCTCCGAGTTCAACCTGAACGCGGTGTCGCCGACGGGCATTTTTTACGACGAAGTCTATATCGGCGCACAATATCTCGGCGGCGCACAGACCTTCGACATCGAGCAGATCGAGGTGCTGCGCGGGCCCCAGGGCACGTTGTTCGGCAAGAACACGACCGCGGGCGCGATCAACTATATTTCGCACCGCCCTACCTTCGACAATGAAGGCGAAGTCAGCGTCGGTTATGGCTCGCACGACTATTTCGAGGTCAAGGGTGTGGGCGAGGCGCCGCTGGTCCAGGACCGGCTGACGGTGCGCTTCGCGTTCGATGTTGCGCATTCGGACGGTTATATCGAAAGCCGCAACCCGGCGGTCAGCGACCGCTCGAACATCGATCGCAAGGCTGGGCGCCTGACGATCGGTTACAAGGACGACGACGGCTTCAAGGCGACGCTACGCGTGTTTCACAACGAATCCGATGCCAAGGCGATCGGCGTCATCAACACCGGCACTGGGCCCGGCGGGCTCAACGCCTATGGCCGCGACCCGCGCATCGACCCGTTCACCGGCGAGCGGATGACGCGCCACCAGGACGCGCTCGACCGTGACGGGCGGTTCGAAGTGCGTGGCACCGGCGGCTATCTGACGCTGGAGAAGGATCTCGGCTTCGCGACGCTCACCTCGATCACGTCGCATCTTTGGGGACGGTTCCTCAACAATGTCGATGCCGACGGCACGATCGACAATCTGCTCCACATCGACTTTGCCGCCAAGAACAAGGAAACGAGCCAGGATCTGCGTCTCGCGACCAACGGGTCGGGCCCGATCAAGGTGATCGCGGGCCTCTATTATTTCCGCGACGATATCGACATCGATACGACCTACACGATCTTCGGCGGCCCGCCGGTCCTGCCGATCCTGACGCAAAGCTATGATCAGCGTCGGACCTCCTATGCCGCCTATGTCGACGGCACGTGGGATCTCAGCCAGATGTTCACCCTCTACGGCGGCCTGCGCTACACCAAGGACAAGGGCCGTCTCTCGAACTTCCAGGTCACGCCGATCATCGCGCCGCAGCCGACGCTGCGCTACAATGACGGCAAGCCAACGGGACGCATCGGTCTGCGGGCGAAGGTCGCGGACGATGTGATGATCTTTGGTCAATATGCGCGCGGGTATCGCAGCAGCGCCTTCAATGGCGGTGCGCTCACCAACCCCGCCGACCTCAACGTCGCCGATCCCGAAAAGCTCGACGCCTATGAGCTTGGCCTGAAATCGCAGTGGTTCGACCGGCGCGTGACCTTCAACGTCTCGGCCTTCCTCTATAATTTCAGCAACCAGCAGTTCATCAACCTGGTCGGGATCAACAACCAGCAGCTCGTCAACGCGGGCAAGTCGCGGATCAAGGGGCTCGAGTTCGAGCTTGTCGCACGCCCCACCGACCGGCTGACCTTCAACGCGGGTCTCGGTCTGCTCGACGCCAAATATCGCAAGCTCACCCTCAATGGCGTCGATCTGTCGGGCAACGACCTCATCGAAGCGCCCGATTACAGCCTGAACCTCGGCGGCGATTATCGCATCCCGATCGGCGACGAGGGAGCACTCACCTTCCATGCCGACGCGACGCGGGTCGGGTCGCAATTCTTCCAGGCGAGCAATTCGCCGCTGTCCAAGGCCGAAGCCTTTTGGGATGTCGGTGCGCGCATCGCATTCCGCGAACCTTCGGGGCGTTTCGAGATCGCGATCTACGGCAAGAACCTCACCGACAATCGCGAGCTGACCGGTATCGTGGTAGATCCGACCAGTCAGACGCGCTTCGCGACGGTTCCTTATCCCCGCCGCTTCGGTGTCGAACTGACGACGAAGTTCTGAACTGAAAAAATTCTGCTCGGGGAGGTTCGCACATGGATATCCGCTTCACATTATCCCGGCCCGATGGGCAGTCGCTCGCCTGCTATCACTGGTCGAACGGCGAAAGTCCGAGGGCCGTGGTGGTGGTGGCGCATGGCATGGGCGAACATGCGCTGCGCTACCGCTCCGCGCTTGACCGGCTGATCGAGAGCGGGATCGCGATCTACGCGCTCGACCACCGCGGCCACGGTGCGACGATCGCCTTGTCGGACCGCGAAGCCGGGGATTTCGGTCCCGGCGGTTTCGCGGCGGTTGTGGATGATCTCGCGGCGCTGGTCGAGACGGCGCGGTCGGAAAATCCGGACGTGCCGCTTTTCCTGCTCGGCCATTCGATGGGGTCGTTCATCGGCCAGGCGTTCCTCATCGACCACGGCGCGCTGGTCGACGGCGCGGTGCTCGTCGGCACCACCGCCGTCGATCTCTTGGCCGAGGCCATGGCGAAGGAACCCGACGCGCTCGCCGCACTCAACCGGCCGTTCGAGCCCGCCCGCACGCCGTGCGACTGGCTGAGCCGCGACGAGGCTGAGGTCGATGCCTATATCGACGATCCGCTGTGCGGCTTTTCGCTCGTGCCGGATTCGATGGTGTCCTTGCTCTCGCAAGGCGCCCGGCTTGCCGATCCGGCCGAGCTTGCCCGGCTTCCCGATGGGCTCCCGCTCTATATTCTCATTGGCGCGCGCGATGTGCTCGTCACCGACTTCGGGCGCCTCGAACCACTGGTCGATCGCTACCGCGCCGCCGGGCTCGACCCGGTCGTCATGATCTATCCCGAAGGCCGTCACGAGATATTGAACGAGATCAATCGCGGCGAGGTGGTCGGCCATCTGCTCGACTGGCTGAATGCGCAGATTGCCGCGATGCGCAGCATAGACGCCTGATATGCCCGACATTGCTGAAGCCTATGACCTGCTGGTGGTCGGCGGGGGGGTCAATGGCGCCTCGATCGCGCGCGCCGCGGCCGTCGCCGGCAAGCGTGTGCTGCTCGTCGAACAGGGCGATCTCGCCCAGGCGACTTCCTCGGCTTCCACGAAGCTCATGCACGGGGGGCTGCGCTATCTCGAATATTATGAATTCAAGCTCGTGCGCGAATCGCTTGCCGAACGTGCGATCATGCTCAGGACCGCGCCGCATATCGTTCGCCCGCTTGAGTTCCGCCTGCCGCACGCCCCTTCGATGCGGCCATGGCCGATCGTCCGCCTGGGTCTTTGGCTATACGATCTCTTCTCGCTGGGCGGCGGCTTGCCGCGTTCGCGGACGATCCGTCTCAAGGATCCGTACTTGCAGAGCGAAGGCCGCCGGGGCTTCAGCTATTGGGACGGATGGGTCGATGACGCACGGCTCGTCGTTCTCAATGCGCTCGATGCCCATGAAGCCGGAGCGTCGATCGCGACCCGGACGCGGCTGCTATCGGCGCAGCGCGGAACGGACCATTGGACCGCGCGTCTGGAAGAGGGCGCGCGCCAATATAGCGTGCAGGCGCGAGCCATCGTCAATGCCGCCGGCCCCTGGGTCGAGGAAGTGCTGCATGAACGCCTCGGCGCGAACGACGGCAGCCGGACCCGGCTCGTACGCGGCAGCCACATCGTCGTGAAGCGTTGTCTTGGCGGAGACCATGCCTGGCTGCTGCAACAGCCCGATGGCCGGATCGTCTTCGCCATACCCTATCTCGACGATTTCACGCTGATCGGTACGACCGACATCGCCGTGTCGAATGCCGGGGAAGATCGAATTTCGCAGGAGGAAGTCGACTATCTTCTGGGGGCCGCCAATCGCTATCTTCGTACCCCAATTAACGCCGATGCGATCGTCGGCGACTATGCCGGCATTCGGCCCCTTGTCGATGACGGCACCGACGCAGCGAGCGCCGTGACCCGCGATTACCGCCTCGAGCTCGACGAGGACGGCGCTCCCCTGCTCAGCATCTTCGGCGGCAAGATCACGACCGCGCGCCATCTTGCCGAAGTTGCGATGGAGCGGCTCGGGATCACCGGCGGCACGACACGCGAACGCCCGCTTCCCGGCGGTGAATTCGGAAATTTCCCGGCGCTTCTCCATGAAGTGTGCCGCCGCTGGCCGTTTCTGGGCGATCGCACGGCAAAGCGTGTGGTACGGGCTTATGGCACGCGTATCGCCAATATTCTCGGCGATGCTGCAGCGACCGCCGATCTGGGGCAGGACTTCGGTGCAGGGCTGCACGCGCGCGAAGTCGATTATCTCGTGCAGCACGAGTGGGCACGCAGTGCCGACGACATTCTCTGGCGCCGGAGCAAACTCGGCTACGCCCTGTCGAGCGAGCAAATCTCGGCCCTCGATGCCTATATCCAGGGCTCTGCGGCATGAGTGCGCGCAGCATCGTCGCGATCGATCAGGGCACGACCTCGACGCGCGCGATCCGCTTCGCATCGGACGCCCGGATTGAGGCGATCGCGTCGCGCGATCTCGCCCAGCACTATCCGAGGCCGGGCTGGGTCGAACAGGACCCCGAACATATCTGGCAGGGCGTGCTCGGGACGCTGCGCGATATTCTCTCGGCGGACGTTGCCGCCATCGGCATCACCAACCAGCGCGAGACGATCCTGCTCTGGGAGCGCGATAGCGGGCGTCCGCTGCATAATGCGATCGTCTGGCAGGATCGCCGCACCGCGGATCGCTGCGCAGCGCTGCTCGCGGAGGGTGCCGAGCCGATGGTGCGCCGTAAGACCGGGCTACTGCTCGATCCCTATTTTTCGGCAACCAAGCTAGCCTGGCTCCTCGACACGATCCCCGGTGCGCGCGAACGTGCCGGACGCGGCGAATTGGCGGCAGGCACGGTCGACAGCTTCCTGCTCTGGCGGCTGACCGGCGGCCGTGTCCATGCGACCGACGTCACCAATGCATCGCGGACCTTGCTTTACGACATCGCCGAACGCCGATGGGACGACGATCTGCTGCGGCTGTTCGGCATTCCGGCCCCGTTGCTTCCCGAAGTGCGCTCCAACGCCCATATCTTCGGCACGACCGACCCCGCGATCATTGGGCGCGCGATCCCGATCGCCGGCATGGCGGGCGATCAGCAGGCGGCGCTCATCGGGCAGCGCTGCTTTTCGCCCGGTGAGATCAAGTCGACCTATGGCACCGGCTGCTTCCTGCTCGCCAATATCGGCGCCGAGCCCGTGCTTTCGGACAAGAGGCTGCTGACCACGATCGGCTATGAGATCGGAAGCAGCCGCGCTTATGCGATGGAAGGCTCGATCTTCATCGCGGGGGCCGCGATCAAATGGCTGCGCGACCGCATGGGACTAATCGCGAATGCGGAAGAGACTGCCGATCTCGCTGCTTCGGTCCCCGCCAATCACGGCGTCCATCTCGTGCCGGCCTTTGTCGGACTAGGGGCGCCGCACTGGCGTACCGATGTCCGCGCCTCGATCACCGGCATGACGCTCGATACCGGGGCGGCGCAGATCGCACGCGCTGCGCTCGAGGCCGTCGCCTTCCAGACATGCGACCTTATCGACGCAATGGCTGACGATCGGATGGCGCCGCGCACGATGATCCGCATCGATGGCGGCATGGCCACCAACGACTGGTTCGCGCAGTTCCTCGCCGACATGATGGGTCTACCGGTCGAGCGTCCCGCCAATCACGAAACAACCGCGCTCGGCGCGGCCTTTCTCGCAGGGCTTACGGTCGGTGTCTGGCCCGACATCGCATCGCTCGACGCGCTTCCTCGTGCCGTGACAGGCTTTTCGCCGGCGATCGAAGCGCAGGATCGAACGCGATCGCTGGGCCAATGGAGGAAGGCCGTCCGACATGCGCTCGCCGCCAGTACGCAAGATGAGGTAGAGGAACTCCCGAGATGACGACCGGCTGGAAAGAGCCTTCACGACTCTGCGACGTCGCTCGCGTCCAGCCTGGATTTGGCGACAGGATCGCGCTTTCGGAGGGCAATGCGCGGCTGAGCTATGTCGCGCTTGATCGCCAAATTCAGGTCGCGCGCGGCGCCTATGCCGATCTGGGACTATCTCCGGGTGATCGGGTCGTTCTGCTCCTCCCCACCTCCATCCAGTTCGTCATCGCCTATCTCGGCGCGCATCGCGCCGGGCTCGTCGTGATCCCGCTCAATCCCTTGCTCGGTCCCGATGAGATAAGGTTCATCCTCGCGTCCATGCGGCCGGCGATCGTGCTTGCGGACGCCGCCGATGCGCCCTTTCCCGTCATGGCGGAACTCGACAGCATCGTTGCGGGAATCGAGGGCAGGACGGAGCTCGTGCGCGTTGGCGGCGAAACGGGGTTCGAGGCTCTTATGGCGCGTGCCCGGGCCGATCTGCCGGCGATGGAACGAGCCGACGATGAGGAGGCGTTGATCCTCTTCACCTCGGGCACGTCGGGGAGACCCAAGGGAGCCTCGCATCGCGAAGGCGCCATCATCACCAATGTCCGGCACAGCAATGCGGCGTTCCGCATCACCCCTTATGATGTGATGCTTTGTCCGCTTCCGCTGTCGCATGTCTTCGGTCAGATCGTGCTGATGCTGGGCGGCCTGGTGGAGGGCGCGGAACTGGTTCTCGTCCCGCGCCCCGCGCCCGAGACCGTGTTCGCGGCGATGACCGATCATGGAGCCAGCGTCCTGGCGGCGGTGCCGACAACCTTCGCCGCGCTCGCCGAGCATGGGCGCAGCGACCCCGTGGAAGCCGCCGCCGCATCGCGCCGGCTGCGCTTTGCGCTGGCCGGCGGCGCTCCTTTGCCTCCGGCCACGGGCGAGGCGTTCGGGCAGGTGTTCGGCGTTCCGGTGCACCAAGGCTATGGCATGACCGAGGTCGCTTGCTGCATCGCGATCGAGACTCCGGGGGCGGCGCCATCGGGCGGTGTCGGCTCGATCTGCAAGCCACTCGATTATCGTATCGTTTCCGTCGGTGACGACAATCCGGATGAGGGCGAACTCGAGATCGCGGGCCCCAATCTCATGCGCGGCTATTACATCAATGGCGAGTTCCAACCGAGGCCGTCCGACCAATGGTTTCCGACGGGTGACGTCGTGCGCCGCGACGACCGGGACAATATCTTTATCTTCGATCGCAAGAAGGAGATGGTCATCCGCAATGGCTACAATGTCTATCCATCCGAGGTCGAAGCTGCTCTTGCCAGCCATCCCGCGGTTCTGTTGGCCGCGGTGGTCGGTATCGACGACGCGGCGGTCGGCCAGGAAATTGCAGCTTTCGTATCGCTTCGCGAGGACCAATCCGCGACCCCGACCGAGCTGGCCGAATGGTGCCGCACGCGCATCGCCCTTTACAAATATCCCCGATTGCTGGCTATCCTGCCCAAGCTACCCACCAACCCGACTGGAAAAATCCTGAAACGCGCCCTTGATCCGACCCTTCTCCAGCGCGTCGGCGTCCATTGAGGACCGGCGCGATGTCGATGGAGGCAAACCCCCAGCCAGTTCTCAAGCGCCGCGGCCGTCCGCCGTCGAATCCCGCGGCGCAAATGGCGAGCGCCGAGGAAACGCGTAACGCCATTTGCGAGGCAGCACTGGCGCTCTTCCAGGTCGGAGGGGTCGACGCGGTCAACATGCGCGACATCGGCAAGCTGCTCGGCACCTCGCAGATGATGGCCTATCGCTATTTTCCCAGCAAAGACCATCTGCTCATGGAATTGCGTATCCGCGCATTCTCGCGCTTCACAAGGTCGCTCACCCGCTGGCGCCGCCGCGCGCGCAGGCCGGAGGACGCACTGGGTCTCGTCTGCGGCGCCTACCTCGTTTTCGCCTATGCCAATCCGCACGATTATCGCCTGATGTTCGACATGTGGGCGTTCGAGAGTCCCGAGACGATGAAGGCCGAGTTCGGCGAGAAGGTCCGCCGTCAATCTGCTTCCTGGCTCGAAATTCAGGCATCGATCCGGGACTTTCTGGGAGAGCGTGCCGACAAAACAGACCTCGGCGAGGCCACCGATATCGTCTGGGGCAGTCTGCATGGCATGTGCTCGCTGCACCTTGCTCGCAAGCTCGTCTTCGGCCGCACGCTGAAACAGCTCGGCCGGCCCGTCATTACCGCCATCATCGCAGGTCTGCGCGCTCGCGTCACCTGATCACGGGACGTGTCGGATGACGCGCGGACGGATTGTTTACACTGTAATATTTAATTGGAGCAGCCCATGCAGTCGACTCTGGAAGGCAAGACCCTCTTCATCAGCGGCGGATCGCGCGGTATTGGTCTCGCGATCGCGCTTCGCGCGGCCCGCGACGGGGCGAATATCGCGATTGCTGCCAAGACCACGACCGCGCATCCTTCGCTCCCCGGCACCATCCATACCGCCGCCGAAGCGATCGAGGCCGCGGGTGGCCGCGCTTTGCCGATCCTGTGCGACATTCGCGAAGAGGATCAGGTCGAGCAGGCGATCGCATCGACGGTCGAGACGTTCGGCGGGATCGACATCTGCATCAACAATGCTAGCGCCATTCGCCTGACGTCCATTCTCGACACGCCCGTCAAGCGCTTCGACCTGATGCACGGGGTCAACGCGCGCGGCACTTATCTCGTCACGCAAAAGGCGCTTCCCCATCTTCTGAAGGCCGACAATCCTCATATTCTCGCTATCTCGCCGCCGCTTCTGATGGAGGAGCGCTGGTTCGCGCCGCATGTCGCCTACACCATTGCCAAATATGGCATGAGCCTTGTGATCCTGGGCGTTGCCGGCGAGTATCGGGGTCGTGTCGGCGTCAATGCGCTCTGGCCGCGCACTGCCATCGATACCGCCGCGATGGCCGAGTTCGAAGGGCACATCGGCCAAGGCGCGCTACGCTCGCCCGAGATCGTCGCGGACGCTGCTTATCGGATCATGACATCCGACGCGCGCTGCACGACCGGAAACTTCTTCATCGACGACGAATTGCTGGCGTCTCATGGCATGACCGATCTTTCGGGCTATGCGCCGCCGGGCGTCGCCGACATCGATCTCATGCCAGACTTCTTCGTTGCGTCTCTGCGCGAACTGCGCGGACTGCCGGAAGCTGACAATCCCTATGCCAATGCTGCGACCGACTTTGGCTCCTGAACGCCTCACATCGGTCGTATATACTGTTACAAGACAGCATCCAAAGCGGACATGAGGGATTTGCGACAGCGTTTCGCTGCGTTACCGATCAGGCATAGGCTGCCGCTGCGACCTCAGCTTTGAGGACACAGTGCATAAAGCGGGCCTGCTGCAATAGGTCAGTCAGGTCAGGAAATGCTCGGCCCGCTGCGCTGGCGTCCGAGCGACCAGCTGATCCCGCCATCGCGCATGATGCCCGACACCGATTTGCTCACATGGCGATCAAGCACCGGGCGCCAAGGAACCAAAGTAAAGTCGCGCGACCTTTGGACCAGCGCGTAGCGTCCGCCCACCATATCGACCGGTCGTCGATAAATACCATCGATCCGTTCGCCGGTCTTCGCCTCAGCAAATGGCAATCCCAACTCACCCGACAGGGTGTTCGCGACCCGCAACAATTCGCGCCGCCGGAGCGCAGCGATCATGTCGCTTCTATAGGAGAACTGCCCTGCCTTTTCCTCCGCCAGCCCCTCGGCCACCAGCCATTGCCGCCGCTGCGCCTGCGCTTCGCGCACGTCGTGCCCGAAACCCGCATCGCGCAGCGGCACGGGAGAGGATGCAACAAGTTCCCGGTCGAGCCAGGTGGCCGCATCGGCATCGACCAGCTTTTCAAGCGGCAGCGGCGACAGGGTCTCGACGGTTACGGGACGATCCTTCGCGCGGGCGTTTTCATAGGAGGCCGCGCGGTCGAGATGATCGGGTGCGATGACCCAGCTTCCGTCGGGTTCGCGTTCGACGTTGCGCGTCAACCGGCGCATCGCCTCCAGCCGCCGAACATGCGTTTCGGCGAAGGCTTCGGTCACACCCGCATCGTGACGAAGATGCGCGTCGACCGAATAGCGCCCGCCGTTCGCCGCGGCGACCTTGGCAATCGTGCGGTCCGAAGCCCGAACGCCCGCTTCGACGGGCGCGATCCGGACGATGGCGCCGGACACGTGGCTCTCGGCGTTCTCGCCCTTGCCGATGTCGACATAGTAGGACCGCCCGTCGGTCGCCTCGACGATGACAAAATGGCGATCGGCGAATTCATCCGAGAGACCGCGATGAACAACACGTCCGACGAGCGGGCGCGCCCCGCCGGCAGTCGGATCATATATCAGCTGGTCGGCGAGCGCCGGGGCGTTCCCGCGCGCCGCATAGGTTCGCTGCATGGTGCGGATGATGTCGCCGCGCTCGCCCATGCGCCGCAGCGTGTCGGCGAGGTCCGGCGCGAGCCGCCAGTGCGACGCGCCGACCTGCGTCGCAAGCCCGAGCCGCTCAAGCGTCGTCAGCCGCCCGGTCCGGATCGCCTGGTCATATACGCCGCGGGCCTTGCTGCTCGCGAGCACATTGTCTTCGGCATCGCGGATCAGCGCGCGGTCGATGCCGGTCAGCCGCTCCTGTCCGACCTCTGCGCGGAGCCGCTGTTCGATGGCATCGTCGGTGCGCGGGCCGAGATCGAGATCGACCAGTTCGCAGGCGCGCTCGCGCAGGCCATGGCTGATATAGTCGCGTGCGATGATCAGATCGCTTCCGCGCTCGTCCTTGCCGCGCACGATGATGTGCGTGTGCGGATGGCCGGTATTATGATGATCGACCGCAACCCAATCGAGCCGCGTCCCTAGATCCTCCTCCATACGCGCCATCAACCGCCGCGTCAGCGGCCTGAGGTCGTCATAGTCCGCGCCATCCTCGGCGCTCACGATGAAGCGGAACTGGTGACGATCGGCCTTTGCCTGTTCGAGCCAGGCGCTGCGATCGATCTTGTCGCTGGCCGCGCCATAGAGCTGGCCGCGCCCGCCCTCGCGCGTCGTGCCGTCGCGCTCGACATAACGAAGATGCGCTTTCGCGCCGTCGAAACCCCTGCCTTTGAACGATATGAGCCGCGCCTTGACGATCACGCGGCGCTGCCGGAACGCCGCAAAGCGATCGCGTGCCGACAGGACGCGTCCAACGCCGGCGCCGCGCCCGATCCGGCTGCCGGTAAAACCGCTCCGGCGCGATCGCGCGGGCGCACCGCCGCGGGCAAGGTTCGTGGCGGCCAGAACGCGGTGCAGGAACTTGCGCGCAGACGGTTGCCCGCCCCGGCTGCGAAGGCGCCCCAGTTCGGGTTCGAAATCATCGTCGTCGGACATGCACCAAGGCTCGCGGGAGGGAGGAAGCGGCGATCATGCGCGCTTGCCCGCCCATTGAAAATCGGTGCCGCCAAAGGCTACGGAATTCCGTCGCTTTTGAGGGTAGCGGCACCGGTCACGGCCGAACGGCACTGTTCTTCCGCCTATAAAAAGGATGTGCAGACAATCGCTTACGGCAACCAGCGGTGCCGTAGCTTCTCTATCTTGCCTTACGCCGCATCGCCCTCGACCTTCCGTACGCCCTCCCCCGCCACCCTCCTCCAGCGCGCAAAAAAAGGGAAGCAGCGCCCATCGGCACCGCTCCCCTTGTCGCACCTTCATGATGGCGCAGCGGCCTAAGCCGGTCGCGCCTCGCGGCTTCCGCGCCCGGTCCGATTGCTACGCCGCCATTGCCGTTCGGCAGCGCGCAACTCGGCCTCGATCTGGCGCCGCTCGGCCGCGTCGTCGCACCATGAAAGCTCCGCGCGCAGTTCCTCGATTTGCTGTTCGATGCTCATCGTCCGTCTCCTGATCTTGTGAAAGACAGGTGTCCCGCCCGGCGGCGCGCGGGCCGGGTCAGGGACCGCGAAGCGGCTGCGCCAGCGGCGATGGGGGTCACGATTTTGCGCAGCAAAATGGTGGGGCCCCGTCGTCCTTGACGCGGCCCGCGCGCCGCCGGATGCTCGGCCTATCCGAGCAGACAGCCCTCCCCCGACGACGAGATTTCGGACGGTGGCGAAGCCGGCGGATGCCGGTTCGGCACCCTGTTTCCGCGCCATTTCCAGGCACAAAAGAAGCCGCCCGAACCGCGAAAGCGGCGGGCGGCAAGTGGGTTTCAGGAGGCGGGCGGCGGCGCGCCGCCCGCCCGCCAAGGGCTCACGCGGCCTGGCGTTCGCCCCCCTGTTCGGGCTGCTGTTCGGCGCGCGCCGCCTGCACCCGCGCGTGCGCCGCGACGGAGCCGACGCCGCCGCGCGCCGTGTAGGCCGACGGCGGGAAGGCCATCCATTTCGGCACCCAGCCCTCGACCTTCGCGCGACCGTTCGCGCCGTCGAGATGATCGCAGACGATCTGTTTCAGCGTCTTGGCCTTCTCGCCCGTATTGGCGGCTGCGACCTCCTCGCCCGCAACCTCGGCGACGATCCGGCCCAAGACCTCCCTGTCGCGCAAGCATTCGAAAAAGGCGTCGTCGGCCTGCCAATAGCCCGCCACGTCGAGGCCGATTTCGAGGCCGACGGCATCGATCGCCGCGCTGCCCGACGCGAGCGTCTCGCCCATGACGATGGCGATCACGTCCATGACCGCGCGGTCGGGAAGGTCGAGCAGGCGCAGGAACAGCCCGACGAGACCATAGCCGTCGCCGTTACCGCCGGTCACGGTCGGCTCCTCGGCGGAGAAGCCGAGAAGATCGAGCACGGCACGGCGCTTGAGGTCGAAGTCCGTCTCGCCCTTGCAGGTTTCGACGGACTCGCGAACCGCGTCGTTGCGGCTCGTCTGCGGCTCGGGCTGCACCTTCCAGAGATGCGATCCGGCGATGGCATGCGCGACCATCAAACGGAGTGCGACCTTGGGATGGCCGGTCAGCGCGGCGCGCACGGCGGCGTGACGATGGAGGTCGACATAGGTCTGCATCGTGCTCGTCACTTCGGGGCGCGGCAGTTTGGGGCCGGTGTCGATGGCCTCGCCCGCGTCGATGCGCCTTGCTTCCTTCGCGGTCACATAGCCCTCGAAGACGTCGACCTCGCCGCTCTCGCGGACATGGATATAGACGCGTCCGCCCTTGCGTTTGGGGGCCTTGCGATAGTCCCATGACGGAAAATATTCGCCGCGCGGGACGATGACGACGTCGGGCCATCCGGCGTCGAGATAATCCTCGCGCCGCGCCGCGATGGCAGCCTCCTGCGCTTTCCAGAAGGCGTCGGAATCGGCGAAATAGCGGTCCTCGCCGAACAGGTCGGAGACGACCGCCAGCCCGCTCGCCGCGATATCGAACAGCGCATGTTCAGCCTTGATCGACGCGCCGCCGAACAGCCATGCTTTCAACTGGTGGCCCGTCGGACAATAGGCGTCCGCGTCGTCGTAGAGCGCGAGCCATGCCTTTTGCTGGCTCTTGCTCGCGAGCGTGAGATGGCGAACGGTCGCGGCGTCGATCTCGGCGCGGCGATAGAGGTCGCGGACACGCGGCAACAGGCCGCCGAGCGCGAGGATGCGCTTCACGCCCTGTTCGGGAATGCCGAAGGTTGCCGAAATATCCTCTGCGGTGCGGCCCTCGCGGACGAGGCGGGTGAAGGTCTCCCAGCGCGTCACCTCGTCGGGTGCGAGCCGTGCGACATTCTCGATCAGCGACGCCTCGATGGCGGCGGCATCGTCGCCGTCGTCGAGGATCGCGCACGGCAAGGGATCGGTGCCCGCCGCGCCGCGCTCGCCCGCGACGATCTGCGCGGCGGTGTAGCGGCGCGCGCCCGCAACGATCTCATAGGCGCCGTCGGCGCAGTTCGGGCGCACGATCAGCGGCACGAGGACGCCGCGCGCGCGGACGGTGGCCAAAATGTCGGACACGTCGGGCGCCTTTTTCGCGTAGCGCATATTGGCCTTGCTGATCGACAGCTTGCCAAGGTCGATAAAGTCGAGTTTCATAGCATTGCTCCTTAAGAGCGCCGGTCCGTCGAGTTTCGCGATTGGGCGGACCGGCTTCGATTGCGGCGGGACGCGCCGCGCGTCATCCACCGCCCGAGACTTCGGGAGGCGGAAGCTCGTTAGCGCCGCGCACCGCGCGGCGAAGTTCGCTTTCGGCGGCGATGATCGAACCGAGACGCCGCGCGGCAGCGGCCCAGACCGAGAGCGGACGCATGGACATGAAATGCTCGTCGCGCTCGATGGCGAGGCCGAAGGAAAGCCGCACGCTCGCGATTTCGCGGAGCGAGAAGGAGCCGAGTTCGGGGCAGCCGAACCCGAGATCGGCGAGCCCGAACAGCGTATCGCCGTCGGCGTCGAGTTCGGTCGCGAGCCATGTCGCCGCGCCGACCGGATTGAAGAATTTGACGACGGGAAGCGGGTCGGGTTCGACGTCGCCGGTCTGGACCGCGACTTGATGCGCGGCGGCATTGGCGCGGAGCACGGCGCGAAGGTCGGGGGTGAGCAGGATCATGCCGCCACCCTCCCCGCCTCGGCGCGCGCCTCGGCGTGACGCGCGAGAATCCAGTCGGCGGCCTTGCTCGCTTGGCTCGCGGCGCGGAAGATGGCGCGATGGTCTTCGCGCAGCACCTCGATCCAGTGCGCGAGATAATCGGCGTGACGGACGGTCGGTACGATACCGAGCGCGGCGCAAAGGAAGGCGCTGCCCATTTCGGCGACGAGTTCCTCGCGGGCGTAATCCTTGCCGCCAAGGCCGTTCATGAGCTTGCGGTCGAGCCGCGAGACATGGCCGGTCGCATGGGTCAGTTCGTGCAGGGCGGTGCGGTAATAGTTGACCTGATCGAAGAAGGCGGGTTGCGGCGGCACCGCCACGAAGTCGTGCGCAGGGACGTAGAAAGCCTTGTCGCCGCCAATGCGGAAATCGACCCCCGACGCGGCGATGACCGCCTCGGCGAGCGGCACGATTTCGCGTTCGGGCAGCGGCGCGGGGTCGGCCGCAAGCCCATCGCGAAGCCCCTCGCACTGCGCGACGTTGAACAGGGTGAAGCGCTTGAGAAAGGGGATCGCCTTGGCATCCTCGCCTGCCTCGCGCGCGCGCTCCTTCTCGGCCTCGGGGGTGAAGCGGTCGGCGTAAACGACGCTGGTGCCGCGCTCGCCCTTGCGAACGCCGCCGCCCGCTGCAAGCGCCTGCCGTAAGGTCAGCCAGCCTTGCGACGGCCAGCCGTGATCGATTACCGCGCCCCAGAGGATGAGGATATTGACGCCGCTATAGGGGCGGCCGGTCAGCGCGTTACGCGGCAGACCCGGCGCGGCGGCGGCGGCGCTCTCTCGGGCGCGGCCCCAAGGCTGCACCCAAGGAAAGCGGCCCGCTTCGAGTTCGGCGATGATGCGGCGGGTGACCTCGTCGTAGAGATTGGCGCGGGGCTGCTCCCCGCCCGTGCGGGCTGCGCGGCGCTTGCCGGTCTGGCGCATGGCTGTCCTCCTCACACGCCCAAAACCCCATGGGCCTCCCCCGGAGTGGGGGTGGGCGGCGAGTTGCGACCTGCCGGGCGCGGCCAGGAGGCGGCGCGCATCCGAAGGACCGCAACGAAGAGGAGGAGCCGGCGAAGCCGGCTTGCGGGGCGCCGGGCCGCGCCCAGAAGGGAGCGCCGGCCACCGCCACGACGGCGGGAAGGCCCGAGATCAAATGCCGCCGCGCGCCACCGCGCGCGGCGACTGCATCGCGCCGCAGGCCAAAAGGAAGGACGCGCCCTTGGCAGCGGCGCCGGCGCGGCGGCGTGCGCGCGGGCCTGTGGGCCAGCCGCCGCCGCGCCCCCGGCCAAAGCCAAGAGCGCATGCGCGGGCCCGGACAACGCGCGACCTCTGGCGGCGGCTCCGCCGCCAGTGTGCGCTCATCATACCCGCGCTCAACACCCGCCAGGATATAGCCGCGGAACGGCCTGCGCCGCGTCTAGCGGCGGATGAAGAACAGGCTCCGGGCGTCATTCGCCGAAGGCGCCGGGGCGCCCGCGTCGACCGGCCTGCCTGATCCCGATTTGGCGAACGATCCATCGGCGTCGACGCCGCTCCCAGCCGTTGCGCCGATATAGTCCCGCGTTTCGCGCGGAAGCGAGGAACGGCCGGCAAGCCAGGACGCATAACGGCCCGGCCCGGCGTTATAGGCGCCGAACAGCCCCGGATAGCCGAAGCGGTCGTACATCAGCCGCAGGTAGAGCGTGCCCGCCATTATATTGTCGCGCGGTGCGTGCGGATCGGCGCCAAGGCCGAGCCGCGCGCGCATCGCCGCCCAGGTGCCGGGCATGAGCTGCATCAGCCCCATCGCCCCGGCGCGGCTGACAATCGGCCGACCGCCGAGCGTCGTGCGTCCGCCGCTTTCGGCGCGCATCACGCGTTCGATCCATTCGGCGGGGACGCCGAAACGCGCCGAAGCCTCCTCGATATGCGGCCGCCAGTGCTCGATCGATCGGGCATGCACCGGCGCCGCCACAAGCAACGCCGTCAGCGCCAGAATCATCTTCAGCGGAGCCACAGCGGCACCGCCTTCCCGACGATCGCGCGCCGCTCGACCGGCCCGAAATAGCGGCCATCGAAGGAGGCCGGGTCGTCCATCAGCAGCAGTATGGCATCGCCGGCGAGCGTCACGCAGCCGCGCCACCAGGGCAGCGGCCGTCCGGCGCCATCGAAGCGGCGCCGGACGGCGACGAGCCGCCCTTCGACGAAGATCCATGCCTCGAACGCACAGACGCGGTCGCCCGGCCCGGCGGCGATGCGCTTGAGGAGCGGGACATTGGCGGGAAGATAGTGGCGCCGCGCCGCGAACCCGCGCCACGGCGCGCCGAGCCGGACGACGACCATATCGCTGCGGGCGACCGGCGCGCCCGGCGAAACGCGCCAAAGCCCCACGGGCGCGCTGGCGCTGGCATTCCAGAGCAGGCGCGGCCGCGGCGGCGACACGGCGGTCCAGACGAGCGATACCGCGAGCCCCGCACACAGGCCGAGCAGCGCCATTCGTCCGCGCCGGCGGCGCCGCGCCGCGCGCAGCGCCGCGCCGACGATCCGGACCGGTACCCTACGCATCGGCCCCGGCCTCGCCGACCCCCTGCGACCAGGCGTCGAGGTCGTCGATATGATAGCGGATATGGCGGCTGTGGCGCCGGTAGCGCGGGCCGGTCCCGGCGCTGCGATATTCCTGCAGGGTGCGCGGCGACAGGCTGAGGTAGAAAGCTGCCTGATCGGGGCTCAGGAAGGGCGACCCGTGGCGGGCCTGCGCGGCGCGCGCGTTGGCGTCGCGGTCGGACGTATCGGTCATGGCAAAGCACCTCGATGCGCGGCGCTTCCCCGCGCCGCCTGGTGCCCGCTTGATGATCGGTATCGCCCATCGCCGGCAGGGTCGCAGACGCCCCATGGCGAATTCGACCCCCTTCCGATATTGCCGAATCGTTCTCTCTATGTTCTAAATATCCCGCTTGCCGCCGAGCGCGGCGATTCGACATCGACGGAGACGAAGAGTGCAGCATGATGTGCGGCTGCGCGCCGCCGCGCGCGCGATTTACGACGCCTGCTATCCGGGCGAGGAATGGGCGCCGGTCGGCTTCGACGAGGCCGAGCGGCACGGCACGATCCACTATCGGCAGGCGGTAGGCGCGGCGATGGAGGCCCGGGCCGCGCTGGCGGCGCCGATACGGCCCGAACTATTCGAGGTGCCGGAGCCGAGGTTCAGCGCCATCTAGACCGCAGGTGTCTTGGCCCGGTCGCGGTTGCGCTTGTCGGCGACATAACTCTGGCCGTTGTCCGCCTTCACGATTTCGAACAGACCGGTCGCTTCGAACAGCGCCGGGAAATTCCGAGCACCATAGTTGCGCGGGTCGATCGGCGCCTGCCGTTTCGCCGCGCTGCCGGCGGCCGACATCGACGCCCATCCGTCGTCGCGCGCGACCGCCTCGACCGCACCGCGGAGGATCGTGACGAGCTTGGTGTCCATCGCCAGCGATTTGCTGGCCGCCCTGGCGGGCGCGGCTTTCGTCTTTGCGGGAGGCTTTGCCTTCGCGGGGGCGGGATCGGACGGCGATGCCGGCGCGACGCCTTCGAGGCTGTCGAGGTACAGGAAGGCCGTACAGGCGTTGACGAAGGGGCTCGGCGTCTTGCGTTCGCCGAAGCCGTAGACCTCGTGGCCGTTGGCGCGCAGCTGCATGACGAGCGGCGTGAAATCGGCGTCGCTCGATGCGAGGCAGAAGGCGTCGAGCTTCTGGGTGTAGAGCAATTCCATCGCGTCGATCACGAGCGCGATGTCGGTCGCGTTCTTGCCCGTCGAATAGTTGAATAGCTGGATCGGCCGGATCGCGAAGTCGTGGAGCTTGTCCTTCCAGCCCTTCAGCGCGTCGCTCGCCCAATTGCCATAGGCGCGGCGAATGTTCGCGGTGCCATATTTCGAAAGCTCGGCGAGCATCTCGCCGATCTTGGCGTGCGAGACATTGTCGGCGTCGATCAGCAGCGCGATCTTGCGGTCGGGAGTGGCCGCTACAGGCTCGGCCACCTCAGTCATAACGGCGCGCCTTCGGCCAGACGCTTTTCGGCGATCGCCCGCACCTCGGCCTGGAGCAGTTCGATGCGTTCGACGAGCCATTCGAGTTCGGGGCCCGTGATCTTGTAGTGCGGCGAGTAGCGCGCATTCACATAGGCCTGCTGGAGCAGTTCGAAGCAGCGGCGGCCGAACTTGCTGTCGCGCGGCCAGACCGGGATCAGGTCGCGCGCGATGTCCTCAGACTTGTCGCGCAAAAATTTGATCTTGTGGGATTTCGGTGTGTAAAGCGTCAGCACCAGCAGGACGCAGTGATAAAGGCGCTCCGCCGTCTGATGGAGCAGGAACGCTGCATCATTATTTTCGCCCTCGACGATTGCGTATTTTGCGAGCTTCAAGCTGCTCGCTGCTTTTGGAAACCATTGGTCGAAATAAGCCTGCGCTTCTTCCCTCGCCTCTTCGGCCGAAAGCGGCTTGGGCGTGTCGAACGACTGCGTCCCCAGCTCGTAAAGCACGACCCCGTCGCGCACGATGTCGATGAAGAAGGGCCGCCCGCGCGAAAGCTGCTGGTTCACGTCGGTGAGGCTGTGGACGATCAGACCGACGGGTGCCGAGAGCTTCTTGGTGACGCCATAGTCGCGCAGGAAGCGATCCTCGGCCTTATACCAATAGTCGACCGGATCGGTGAGCCGTTCGTCGTTGACGACGACGAGGATATCGTAATCCGAATAATAGCCGCCGACGGGATCGGCGACCCAGTCGCCGCGCGCGTAGCTGCCGTAGAGGATGACCTTGAGGATGCGGCCCTGCTTCTTCCACTTCTGGGTCGCGAGCGCGGTCGCGTCCTCGAACTCGGCGAAGAGGATTTCGACGATACGTGCGAGGTCCTGCTGCTTGCCGCCGGGAAGATGGTCGAGATCGGTTTTCATGTCTTTCGAATCCTAGCCGAATATTACGCGCTGACAATGGAAAGGGTGAACCCCGCGCCCGCTTGCGGCGGACGCGGGGTCGGCCCTCAGTCGGCCGGGTTCCAGATGACGGCATAGGTGTCGTCATCGTCCTGACCCGCGGCGCGGCCGAGGTTCGCGTAGAGCCGGCGCGGTCCGAACTCGGGTGCCGCGAGGCTCAGCGAGACGTATGTCTTGCCCGACACCTCGCCGGTGCGAACCCAGCCGGCACCGATCTCGACGCCTTCGGAGAAGACCCGGAAATCGGGCTGGACGTCGTTGCCCTTGGTGCGGTTGGGGCTGATCTCGATGCTCGCGCGGATCGAGAGGGTCTTGAGCTGGCCCACGAAGCCCTTTTCGATGGTGCCGTTCACAAAGCCGATAGCTGCCATTGTTCGTCTCCTTCATCGCTGCCGGAGACTATCCCCGGAGCGTGAGCAGGGACAGGCCGGGCCCAAGGAAACGGCGCGCACCCTAAGGGCCGCAGCGCATGCGGAGGACGGAAGGACCGGCGCCTTTTTTGGACGCGGCACGCGTCGGCGCGAGGAGCCCGCGCAGCGGGCGGGGAAAAAAGCGCCGGGACGGCCGTTGCGCGGCGTTTCGCGCCCGGCCAGACGGCTCACTCGGGCACCGGGATGGCCCCGGCGATGACAGGCACGAAGCGCGGCTAAAGAATTTTTGCTGAACGCTTCATCGAAATTGGCATGGCCAGCGCCGAAGGATCGGAGCAAGGCGTGAGCGCGCGGTCACCGGATTCGCGGACGGGGCGGTCCGCGGCGGGTTTTGGGCGGCGACGAGGGCGCGGACCAGGGGGATCGAATGGACGGCAGGGCAGAGCTTCTGATCGCGGGCGAGTATGGCGATATCCAGCAGATCGCGGCGCGCAGCGCGGGCATCTGGGTTGGATTGTCGATCGACGATGCCGCGCATGCCGCCCTGCGCCGCGACGGGCTCGATCCGGCACGGCTGCGGCTGACGGGGCTCCACCCGTTCGAATTTTCCGACGCGGCCGATGGCGGGCTCCAGGTTGTGGCGTGCGCCAACGATAACGAGACGGCGGAAGCTTTGCTCGACCTGTTCCGGATCTATTTCCTCAGGCGCCTGCTCGCGTAAGCATAGCTTTCGAGGGTGCGCCGCCGAGGCCCGACCGGGGCTGAAGGCCCATAGCCGTCACGACGATCGGGCGAAGGCCTCGGCGATGAAATCGCGGCCGAGCCGCAATCCGACCGGATCGACGCTATGGCCCACACCGTAGGAAATGTGCGTCGTGACATCGACGCCAAGGCGCTTCAGCTCACTTTCGGACATGTGGAGCGCGGCAATCGGTACGACCGGATCGGCCGTGCCATGCACCAACAGAACCGGCGGCTTTGGGGAGGCGTCATGGGCAAGGCCGAGCGTTCCGGCAAGCATGCCCGAGTAACCGACGATCGCGGCGACGGCGCGCGGCCGACGCAGACCGACATGAAGCGCCATCATCGTGCCCTGGCTGAAGCCGACGAGCGCCAGATCGGCTTCGGTCAGTTCATATTGGGCGAGCTTGCGGTCGATGAAGGCGTCGATCGCCGGCGCTGCCGATGCCGCGCCGGCGGCCAGTGCCGACGGCGCAAATCCCGACAGGCCCCACCATTGATAGCCCGCGCCCATCATGCCGCAACGCTGCGGCGCGTGCGGCGCGAGGAACAGCGTGTCGGGGAGCGCCTCCTGCCACTGGGGCGCGAGCGAAATCATGTCGGCGCCGCTCGATCCAAAGCCGTGCAACAGCAAGACGATCTTTTTCGGCGCGTTGCCCGAGCGCGGTTGCAGGCTGGCGCCATTCACGATTTTCGACAAATATGACCTCTTTCCGGTTGCCGAAGGTTATTTGGTCATTGGCAGTTCGCTCGACAAGCCATGAGTGGTCCGGGGCGCCGGCCAGGATTTGCACGACCACCGGAGCGTTGCGGTCGCGTGGGTCCGGCTTGCCGGGTCTTGAGACGGACGTCAGGACCGCGCCGCCGCTGCCCCCATCGCAGCGGGACCAGTCGATGCGGGTGACGACGGGTCGGCCGCTCGCCGCCCGCCGAAGTAACGGATTGAATGAAGATCGTTCAGACAGTCCGCAACCTGCGACCAGAATTCGGCTTCCTCGCCTTCTCCGCGAGCCCGAAGCGCCTGAATCCTATCGGCAATAATCACCGGCGCGCGGTCGCCATATCGGGTTTCGAGTGCGAGCACCTGACCCCAAAGGTCATGGTCGGCATTGCTTCCCATCGCTGCGACTCCGATGTGTTTGGCCAACGCTAGCACATGGACGCCTGTGCACCAAAAGGCCGGTAGCCGAGAAACGCTCAACCCAGCTCCTCGGCAAGCCCGATGAGAATCCCTTCGGGTCCGCGGATGTAGCAGAGCCGGTATATGTCCTGATAGTCGACGACCTCGCCTACGAGCTCCGCGCCGCGCGCGCGAACCCGTTCCAGCGTGTCGTCGATGTCGTCTACGGCGAACATCGCGCGAAGATAGCCGAGGGCGTTGACCGGGGCGTTTCGGTGGTCAGCAGCGACGGACGGCCGCAGAAAGCGAGAAAGCTCAAGCCTGCTATGGCCGTCCGGTGTGCGCATCATCGCAACTTCGACATGCTGGTCGCCGAGACCGGTAACGCGGCCCGCCCATTCGCCTTCGATCGTAGCCCGCCCCTCGAGCTCGAGGCCGAGTTCGAGAAAGAAATCCACCGTCGCATCGAGGTCCTCGACGACGATTCCCATATTATCCATCCGCTTGATCGCCATGATGCCGGTCTCCTGATGTCGCGCTTGATGTCAGGGCGTCCCTGCCCCTAACCGCCCTTCTTTTGCGCCCGCGCCGCCCTGACACCGGCGAGGAACTGTTTTTCATCGACCTTCATCGCCAGCCCTCGCGCTGACAGAAAAAATGCCGCCCGCGGCATGGTGATATTGCCCTCGCTGGTGGTCAGTATTGCGCCCTGAGGCGCCGTCGCCGTGACCTTGCCGAGCACCGTGGCACCGTCGACGCTCCGCACCTCGGCGCCAGGTTTCAATGCTCCATCGACGGCCGCCGCATCGGCCTCGGCCTGCCTCAGGACCGCGACAATCTTCGCCTTCGGGGCTTTCAGCGCCGGGCCCTTGGCGCTCTTCACAAAGGCATTCTTCGGCACGACGAGCCCGTTGCCGTCGATGGACACCGCGACCCTGTCTCCGGACACTTTCGCGATCTCGCCGACCTGTTCGCCATTCTGGTCATAGACCCTGGTCCCGACAACCAGCGAAGCAGCCGGTGCGGCCTCCTGCGCGTGCGCGACGGGCGCAGCAAGTGCCAGCGCGCCCGCAAGGCACAGCGCCGCCGTCGGGGTGAATGATCTGAACATGACAGACTCCTCGGGAACCAGAGTGCCTTCCCGTGCCGCAATGCATGACAGTACGCCAAATGCGATGCTGATCGGCCGTGCAACGGACGCGGCGACACGACGTCCCTGCCCTCGAAGCCATCGGACGCGTCCCTGCCGGCTGCCGCGTCCGCTGCGAGGTGCGAACGTCGGGGCAATGACCTCAAACGGTCGGAACGGTGCCGCCGTCGATGACGAACTCGGCGCCGTGGATGGCGGCAGCGCGATCCGAAGCCAGGTAGGCGATGAGATCGGCGACCTCATGTGGATCGGCCGGACGCCCGATCGGGATTCCGCCGAGGCCGTCAAGGACAACCTGTCGCGCGTCTTCGATCGTACCGCCATTGGCAGCCTGCAGCCGCTTCAGCAGTTCCTCGGACGCGTCGGTCATGATCCAGCCGGGGGAGACGATATTGACCCGCACCCCCTTCGCCCCGAGCTCCTTCGATATCGACTTGCTGTAGGTCCTGAGCGCAGCCTTGGCGGCGGCGTAGGCGGTCGTCGATTCCGGAAGCGGCAGGACCGACTGGATCGAGGTGACATGCACCACCGTGCCGACGCCGCGTTCGACCATCTGCGGAATCAGAAGTCGATCAAGGCGAACCGTGGCCAAAAGGTTGAGGTTCAGCTCTCCGAGCCAGAGATTGTCGGTCAGGGCGGCAAAGCCCCCGCCCGGTGATGATGAACCGCCGATCACTTGGGCGACGATGTCGACGCCGCCCATATGCGCGAGCGCCGCTGCAGCAAGGCTTTCCCCGCCCGCCGCTGTCGTCAGGTCGGCCCGGACGAACTCGACGCCGGCAATGGGTTCGGGGTTTCCGCGGGCGGCGGTCATCACCCGGGCGCCGCCGGCCAAGAAACGCTCGACAGTGGCGCGGCCCAACCCCTTGGTGCCGCCGCTGACGACGACGCGCTTTCCCGCGAACTCGGCCGGATCAACTGCGATGCTCATAGGGTGATCTCCAGCGTCTTGATCAGGTCATTCTCGAGCGTGAAGTCATAGGTGAAGCGGATGGGGCTGCCCTTGAAGTCGCCATGGGCCGGGCCCTCGACGACGATCCTGCCATTCTCGTGACGCACGCTGTCCGGCGTGAAGATGGCCTTCACGGCGACGACCTCGTCTTCGAACAGCGTCCTGATTTCGGGGTGGCCCGCGTGGCGGTGGCCATTGTCCACAATAAGCGCATCGGCGGCAAACGGCTTCAGCATGCCGCCGACATCCAGCCGCGCGTTGGCCTCGACAAAGTCGGCGATGGGTTTCGGCAAGGCTGCGACAAGCGCTTCTGCGCCGGCATTATTGGTGTCGGATTTGCTCTTGGTCTGCACGACAAGTCTCCTTCATTTGACTTGCCCCCGTTGTAAGACCAGCGCACTATCCGGATAAGTAGGCCAATCTGGCATGAGCTAGTGAAGGATTCGGGATAATGTCGCGACTGGCGCTTCGGGATTTCGACGCTGTGCTGGCAGTTGCGCGGCGCGGCTCCTTCCGGCAGGCCGCCATCGATCTGGGCATGTCGACGACGGCGCTCAGCCACATGATCGCGCGGATCGAAACCGAGCTTGGGGTGCGCCTGTTCAACCGCACGACACGGAGCGTCGCATTGACCGACGCCGGGCGGGTCTTCGTCGATCGCCTTGGCCCCTCGCTTCAGGATGTCCGCGAAGCCATCGAGATCGTGCGCGCCCGCGGCGAGACTCCTTCCGGGAAACTGCGGATAAACGCGCCGCCCTTCGCGGTACGCTCGCCCGCTTTCACCCATTTGCTCCTGGAATATTCGCGCCGCTATCCGGACATGCATGTCGACGTCGTGACCGAGGGCCAGCTGCGCGACATCGTCGCCGAAGGTTTCGATCTCGGCGTTCGCGTCGCCTCGCTCGTTCCGACCGACATGATCGCCCTGTCGCTCGGGGAAGCGCAGCGCTTCGCAGCGGTCGCCTCGCCAGCCTATCTAAAGACACGGTCGGGACCGCTGGTACCGACCGATCTCCTTTCCCACGACTGCATTCGCGTCCGCCTACCCGATGGCGCGCTCTACCGTTGGCATTTCGAGAAGGGCGGCGACCTCGCGCAGATCGAGGTGAGCGGCCCGATGACGTTCGATGAGTTCAACCTGTCGCGCGCCGCTGTAATGGCGGGACGCGGGATCGGCTTTTATTTCGAACAGGATGTCATCGCCGATATCGAAGCAGGAACGCTTGTCCGCCTGCTTGAAGACTGGACCCCACCCTTCCCCGGCCTCTGTCTTTACTATCCTGGCCGAAGGCATCCGTCCGCCGGGCTGGCCGCATTCCTGTCGGTCGCTCGCGAACTAGCATCAACCCGCGTAAAATCGTAGCCCCCCTACGGGCACTGGCCGATGGACGACGGCCCGCGTTGCAGGATGCGCAGCGCAAGGATGTCTTAGGGGGCCTCAAAGCGGGCGCTCGGTAAGCGGTGGGAAGGATGCGCACCGGCAGAACCACCGGTGCGCTAACTGTTTCAGCTTCGGATGAACTTCAGAATGTCCGCGTTGACGACATCGGCGTTGACCGTGAGCATGCCGTGCGAGAAGCCGGGATAGATGATGAGTTCGCTGTTCTGCAGCAGCTTGTCCTGCATGAGGGCGCCGGTCTTGTAGGGCACAACCTGATCATCGTCGCCCGCCAGCACGAGCGTCGGAACTGTGATCGCCTTCAGATCCTCGGTCTGGTCGGTCTCGGAAAAGGCCTTGATGCCCTCGTAATGCGCCTTGGCGCTTCCCATCATACCCTGACGCCACCAGTTCTTGATCACGCCTTCGGACGGTTCGGCGCCATCACGATTATAGCCGTAGAAAGGCCCCGCGGGTACATCGAGGAAGAATTGCGCGCGGTTGGCGGCGAGCGCGGACCGGAAGCCGTCGAACACTTCGACCGGCGTGCCGTCGGGGTTGCCGTCGGTCTTGACCATCAACGGCGGCACCGCGCTGACGAGCACGGCCTTGGCGACTCGGCCCTGCGGCTCGCCATGCTTGGCGACATAGCGCGCGACCTGACCGCCCCCGGTCGAGTGGCCGATATGGATCGCGTTCCTGAGGTCGAGATGCTCGGCGACCGCCGAGGCGTCGGCGGCATAATGGTCCATGTCGTGGCCGTCGCTGACCTGCGCCGAGCGCCCGTGTCCGCGGCGGTCGTGCGCGACGACGCGGAAGCCTTCGCCCAGGAAGAACAGCATCTGGTTGTCCCAGTCGTCGGCGCTGAGTGGCCAGCCATGATGGAAATGGATCGGCTGCGCGTCCTTCGGCCCCCAATCCTTGTAGAAGATATCCGTGCCGTCGCTGGTCGTCACATAGGCCATGGTCATTCTCCTTACGTAAAAGCTGTCAGTATTGGCTTCGCAATGTCGGAAGGGGCTGCAAAGAGCGCGGCAGATACAGAACCATCTGCGCCTCCTTAACGACGTCGAACCGCAGGATGTTCCCGGCGCCCAGCCCACCCAGCAACTGGCTGATCGGACCATCGGCGCGTGACAGTTTGACATCGCGCGGGAACAAAGTTTGCGCAAACTCTATCGGGTTGGTCACAAACTGCGTCTGGCGCCATTCGCCGTCGACCAGACCGATCGACGTGTTGGTCGAAAGCCGCGATTGAGACGCGATCCGCCGGAGCGAAGGGAGAGGTGCCGTCAATGTCACATCAGCGGTGCCGTCGGTTGCCGATATGCTTGCCGTAACGCCGTTTGATGAGATATCGAACCCGATATCGGTCCGCCATTTCGGCAATTGATAGCCATACACGCCCCGCACCCGCGCAATTTCGGTATCGACCGGCAGCGCCAGCACATGGGCAAAGAAACTCTGCCGCCGCATCGAATCCATGAGTTCGAACACATGCGGCCCGCGCGCGCCGGGGCGCCGGATGACGATGGCGACCGACACTTCGTTATATGGATCATTGTCGCAGACCGCATAGGAGAAGAAGGTCAACGCCACGAGCCCGTAGCCCGGGAATGCGCGCAGCGGCTCCAGCGGCGCCGGCAGCATCGAGCGCAGCTTTTTCACGGGCGCGAGCATCAGCGCCTGCACATGGCCGGTGCGATAATAGAAGTTGGGCGCCCAGGTCGGGCCGATCCGTGACGAAGCCATCACTTTCGGGATCCGGCGAAAGAAATCGACATTGCCCGCGGCGGGATCCTTCGCCACCTCGTCGAGATCCGGGTTCATCCGGAACCGGTCGTAGTAGCCGCCAGCAGGGACCGCGACCTTGTGACCTCCAAAATCGACCTCTGTGAACCGCTCGGTCATGGCAGGGCCTTTCGCCATGCCATGCTAGGCTTAAACCCCGGTTGAAGGTCAAGGCCGCCAGCCTGTCTGGTCGAGCCTTCCATCACGCCACAACCTCTGACCGGCCCGCCATCCAGCGACGATAAGCGCGCGCGTCGCGCTTCGCATCGAGCTGCGACAACAGGAGTGCCCAGACGGGCGAGACGTCGGGTTTGGTCCGCCGGTTCCGGCCAAGGCGAACGAGCTGGTATCGCACTGCCGCCATATGCGCCGACGAGGCGACCGGCTTGTTCTTCCATTCGATCGGCTTCAGCGCCGGCGCGTCGTCGCGGCCGAGCCGCCAAGCACGCGGCAGGCCGGGCTCGATCGCGAGCGCGGTGGCGATGCCCGCCATCGCGACGCCGCTTTCGATGACCGCCTCGGCGACCGCGCGGCGGCGGATGCCGCCCGTCACCATCAGCGGCATGGTGGCGACCGCTGCGATCTCCTTGGCAAATTCAAGGAAATAGGCTTCGCGGGCGAGCGTGCGGTCATCGCGTGCGGTCCCCATCATAGCCGGCGCCTCATAGCTGCCGCCCGACAATTCGACGAGATCGACGCCGAGGGGTGCCAGCATTTGGACCGCGGCGCGCGCATCATCGGGCGAAAAGCCACCGCGCTGAAAATCGGCGGAGTTGAGCTTCACTGCAACCGCGAAGTCTGGCGCGACCGCCGCCCGAATATCGCGGACGATATCGAGGAGCAGGCGGGCCCGGTTTTCGAGACTGCCGCCCCATCGATCGGTACGCCGGTTCGATAGTGGCGAGAGGAACTGGCTCAGGAGATAGCCGTGCGCGGCATGGACCTCGACACCGGTGAAGCCTGAGCGCTCGGCGAGCCGCGAAGTCGCGACGAAGCGCTCGCGAACCTCATCGATCTCGGCTTCGGTCATTTCGCGCGGCACGGGGAAGCGGTTCGACTGCGCCCCGAGATCGAGAGCGATCGCCGACGGCGCGAGCGTCTCCTGCCCCAGCCCCGCCGGCATCTGACGTCCCGGGTGGTTGATCTGCATCCAGACCTGCGCGCCCTTTGCGCGCGAGACCTCGGCCCAGGTCCTGAAACGCCCCAGATGGCGGTCATCCTCCAGCACCACGCCCGCCGGCCCGGTCATCGCGCGCGCGTCGACCATCACGTTACCTGTGATGATCAGCCCCGCCTCGCCTTCTGCCCAAGCGCGGTAAAGGTTGATCAGCGCATCCGACGGCGCATGGTCGCCATCGGCCATATTTTCTTCCATCGCCGCCTTGGCGATACGGTTGGGAACTATGGCACCATTGGGCAGCGCCAGGGGAGAGAAGAGCGACATCTGCGGGTCTTTCGAAAGAGGAATTTGACAGCTTGTAACCTTCAAGTTAAATTTAAGGTCAAGCTTAAAGTCTCGAGGACCGCAATTATGAAAATCGGCGAACTCGCAAAGCGCAGCGGCATCACCCAGTCGCGCATCCGCTTCTATGAGAGCATCGGCCTCCTGAAGATGGTCGATCGTCGGCCGAACGGGTACCGTACCTATCCGCCCGATGCGCTCATCGTGCTCGAGTTGATCGACACCGCGCAAAAGGCGGGATTCAGTCTCGACGAGATCCGCGCGCTCGTGCCGGGCAACCTCGAACAATGGGATCATGGATCGTTGATTCCGATTCTCCGCGGTAAGGTCGAGGATATCGAGGTCCTCGAGGCAAGGCTGACGCAAAGCAAAGCAGGACTTCTCGCGCTGATCGCCGATATAGAAGCGAAGCCCGACGACCTAGACTGCGCGGCGAACGCCCGGCGGGTCCTCTCGCGTATGCTGGCCGGCGACATGGGTGTCCCGGCGATGGCACCGGGCGACGTCAAGCGTCTCGGTCAGGCAGGTCGGAGCTAGCGAACTCGCGGCATTGGCCGGTTGCAGACTGTCCGCAATTGGGTGTCAAACAAGGAGAGCGGACGTTCAACGAAGAACCGGAGAGCTCGCTCAACGGGATAGCGAGATTTACTGGCTAGACTTTGATGTTTTCCGTCAGGGTCAGCGCATCTTCACCGTCGACGCCGGGTAAACGCCCTTACATAAGTCATCTCGCGGACAGGTCGAGCGCTTCTCGCGCGCGCTGCGAATGTCGCTTGATCGGCAACGTGACAATCAGAACGTCTCAAGCTATCGGCGTCTTGGGTCGCGCCGCTTTTCTTCTCTCGCCGAGGCGACACGATGCGCATACCTGTTTTATCCCGACTATCCACTTTGCTGATGCTGGCACTTGGCGCGGGTGCAGACGCGCAGGCCCAAGCCGGTCTCGAAAGCTGGACCTGCACCGCGGTCGCAGAAGGCGCCCATTGCATTGAAAGGCTGGACGCCGCCGATCTTGCCGTCGCGGTTCAGTCGTCAGCGCGCGATTTGCGCAAGCTCAAGGCCTACAGCGCGGAGGAATGGCGCAAACAGCAGCGCGGCGCGCAGGGCAAAGGCCCGATGGGTCAGTATAAGCTCGGGATTGCCGACGCATCCGGAGCGGTCGTCTTGCCCCCGCTCTACAATCATGTCGCGATCGTCGATGACAATACCACCTACGCCGTGCTGCTGACGATGAATGGCAAGGCTGCGCGGTACGACAATCTGATGATCGACCTCACGACCGGAGTATCTCGGCCTGCCGACCCCGGTCTCCCCACCTTCTTCCGTCCTCAAACCTATTTGACCGCGTCGGGCCATCGCTATGTCGTGGGTTACAATGACAGACATTCCGAGGCCGCCGTGCCGTTCAACCACCAGCGTTTCCGGGCGTGGGACGGCAACAGGTTTCGGGTTCTCGGTGATGTCAGCCTCGAAGGCGGGGGCTCGAGCGGCCCCAACCTCCTGCGATTGTACGGCGAAGTGCTGGTGCTCCGACAGACGTCGTTGAGCCACATCACCCCTGTGCGCATCTTCGACCGATCGCTCACCGAACTTCACAAGGACCGCGACTTTGTCATCGCACGTGACGACAAATGGCGGCTCACGACCCTCGCCGCAGTGGAACCGATCGATGGCAACCGGGTCTACCGTCCGCTCACAGCGAACGGTGAGTTGGAGACGCGGCCCGATGGTTGGATCGGGTTCGTGGCCAGCCACCCCGATCCGCAGTGGGAATTGTACGACGGGAATTTGCGCGTCAGCGTTTATCGGACGCCGCGCGGGATCCGCTACCGTTACGCTGGCGGCGAATATGTGTCGCTCGTCACCGATCCAGCGCTGATACCGGCTTTCTTCGGCAATTTCCGCGGTCGCACCGGGCGCCAGACGGTATTGGGACGGCTCGAGACCGGGCAATGGACCGCAGTCGAAGATCCGGCGCGCCAGACCTATGCGAGCGTCGCCGACGCCGTCGCCGACCTGCCGCGCCGCAACAGTAACATCGGTGCCGCCGCCTACGCAGCCGCTCAGACCGCGCGAAGCAAAGGCGACCGAGGCCAGCTAATCGCGGATTTCCAGGCCCATCTCGACACGCCTGCCTATTCCCCCGACGGCACGAGCCTGATCGCCAAGGCACGCAGGCTCGGCGGAGACTATCTTCTGACCTATGCGCGGCGCTTTCCGCTGGAACCGCAGGACCTCGCCGTTCTGTGCACCGGTGGCCGGAATGCAATGATTTGCGACAGTCAGCGCTCGCGTCTCGCTGCGCTCGATGCCGCCAAGGCCGCGCGCGCCGAGCGTGGCGCCGAAGCCGCTGCATTCGCGAATGCCATGGCGGCAGCGGCCAGCCGCCCGAGTGATCCGGCGCTTGTCACGGTCCGCACCTATGACAGCAAAGGCAATTACCTCGGCGATCGTCTGATGACCCCGTCTCAGGCCCAGACGATCGGCGCCAGAGCCTATTGAGGGCAAAGCATATCTACAATTCACCCGCACATCAGGAAGACAGCCGGTACCGAGGTAAGGCTTTAAGGATCGAACGGCTTGAACCGCACCCAGTCCAACGGTCGAATATCGATGAGCAAGCAAAGGGAGACCGACGATGGCAAAAGGAAACTATCTTATCACGGGTGCCGCCATGGCGGCAGTGGTCGTCATGACATCGGCGGATGCGAAGTCTCCTCCACCACCGGCTGAAGTGGCTTCCCGTTGGGAAAGCTATTTTGCTGACAGCAGCTATAGCTATTATCGCGACCCGGCGATCGTCCGCGACGGAACGAACGCAAGTTTGTGGAAGGTATCCGTGCCGACGCCGTCCATGAGCAAACTCGGCGTTCCCACGAGCTATGAACGGGTGACCTATGATTGCGTGGGCAAGCGCAAGAAGATCATGGAAATAAAACGCTTCAAGGCGGATGGATCGATCCAGCCGCCGCCTGAAAAGGATGTCAAACTGGACAGCTGGTTTCCGACGCTGAGCGCGTCGGATACATTGCTTCTACGCGAAGTTTGTTCATCGATTTGATGGTCGCGCAACGTCGTCGCAGAATCGCCAATGACCGCGACTAGGTAGAAGCCGCGACTTCGTCGTCGCATGCAAGCCACCGCTATCGATCGGCGACAATTGAGCTCGCCCAATGCGCGGGGGCGCTGATCAAGGTTGGCCGATTGCAGAGTGGCAGCTTTTTGGATTAGCGAAGGAAAAGCAGCCCTCCTCTGTCGATCAAGGATTGTTTGCAGCCAAAATATTCATACCCTAGGACCCGGCCACAGAGTAACAAACAAAATAGTTTACAGCCGCGGACGAAAATGCGGCCTTTAAAAAACCAAGTTAAATAAGAAACTCGGGCCTTAATCATCACTGAAAGTAAAAATTATCCAAATCCGGCCTTCATTAGCGCTTCACGTCCTTCACACCTACAAGGCCAGAATATTTTCCGGAAACCAACAGGCCGGTCGGACTGATATTGAGGGTCAGTAGCGCATTGTCATACTTTTGACCTTTGCCTAGATACGTCCTCCAAGCGACCTTACCCGTTCTAAAATCAATTGCAGTGATGTACCATTCGTCCGCTGTTCCCGGCTCCAAATCGTGAAAATAAATCAGGCTGTTGCCGAGTGACAACTTCGGACCCGTCGCCGCCCGAATTTTATCATTTTCCCAGATGAGATCGCAACCTGTCAAATCACGCCGAACATCGATCCGCGCAAGCCCTGGGCGCCCGTCTGCGGATCCTTCCAGCAATGTGAAGCCCTTGTTATTTCCGACGATCATCGAATGATCATAGCCGATAAACGAATTCTCCAGCACCGTCTCGCCGGCTTCGAACAGAGGCACTTTACATATTAATCTCTTCGAGTCCGGTACCAAATCAAGGCGATAGACGAGCGCATTGGGCCGTGGTTCGGAATTGTCGCCGAAGGCGATAATCCGGCCGCCCGCCAAAATCGTCGGGGTCGTGCCCGAACCCGTTCTATTCAAATTGCCCCAGCCGCTTCCACGCGACGGACCGGAATCGTAGGCTGTGCGAAACTTGGTGGTGACTGCATTTTTGCCAGCCTCCACGCCATAAAGATGCTTGTCTGTGACGAAGAAGACGCCATCTTTTGAGGCAGCGAGGCCATTGCGTATCGATTCACCGGGGAATTTGCGCGCGTGAATGTTGCCGTTCGGGTCTACGAAGCCCACAATGGCGGGCTCCCAAAATACAAACCACCAGTTGCCCTTCCAGTCTGCGACGACGTCCATCGGCATCGTGCGAGGACCTATTTTCTTGATCGGCACGATGCCCGATAGATCGATGCGCTTTTGCAACTTCCACGTAGGACCGCTCTCAGTTTCAATTATTCGCAGCATGACGAGCGACCTGTCGCCAGAAGGGATCACGACATCGCCCTTCTCGTCCATTCGAAAATAGAATCCCGCCATAGGGGGAAGCTCGTATGTTGCGAGCGGTTGGAGTGTCTCGGGATCCAACAGCAAGAGTCGGCTAGCAGTCCGCTGCCCGACGCAAACTGTTATCACCCTGCCCTTTGCGTCGAAGGATTGCGTTGAGCAAAGGGATGGCTTTTCAATCGGATCGTATGAAACGACCGAAACTTCGGCGCCAGTCGGTCCGGTCGCTTTGACGGCGTGGCTATTATAGCTGTCACCGTGAGCGCCCGAATAGCCATCGTTATTCTGGTATGGGTGGACAGGCATAGGAAGGTCAGGAAGCCTGTGCACCTCCTTGAAAGAAATATCGGCGCGTTGGGAATCGTAGTGGCCAGGCGTTACTTCCGATCGACCTGCTTCTTGCGCGCCGACCGGTACTGATATGCATAACGCGGCACCTCCGAGGAGACATACTGCCCGAGAGTTCATTGCTCACTCCTCTTCATAGCGAATCCGCCTCATCGCTTGAGATCGCGGTGATGGAACGTGAACGCGGATCGACATCCCAAATTCCTGCGGCCGAGTCTTTGAACGGCGCTCGACGAACCACCGCTGGGCCTTTGCAAATGCCCATCTCAAGGCCGCGGCCGATTGAAATCGAATACGATCTTCGAGATTTTGCCATCGAAGGGCATGCCGGCGACGTAGTCATCACTGACCGCGTTCCCCCAATCAATGCCGATATCGAATGTTTCCGCGACGCCGTATGTCGCGGGCATCATATATTCCACAGTGCGTTCCCCTATGATCCGCCCATCGCGAAGAATAGTGACGCTCACCTTGGCGGGCTGCCCATTGGTTGCAGGAATGCGGCCGATGTTGAGGCCCAGCAAGTTTTCACCCTTGCCGAGGGGTCGATCGCCCACAATCTCATATCGCGTGCGACCCGCAAGCGAACGCAGCGTCAGAATGGGCACACCATCACGAAGATGCAGCGCAATTCCGCCCATGGCGCCTCCCCGAGCAAAAATCGGGCCGGTTTCACGCCCGGTTTCCAGGCCGACAGTGGCCGTCATCGTGAATGGCATCAAAGTGATCGGCGGCCCGGCTCGCTCCGCGATGTGCGATACCGGAGAAGGGAATATCCATTTGCTATCGCGGCGGATCATTTCCGCCTGGCGAAGCTTGTTCTCAAAAGGCCTTGATTCCGCGATGTTCCCGATCGGATAGACATTATATTTCTTCGCCTGCCGGTCGAACTCAGCGGAAAGCTGCGCAACCTTTTTGGGGAATTTGCTCGCCAGATTGACAGTCTGCCCCGGGTCCCCGCGCAGATCATACAGCTCCCACGGCTCATCGGCCGGAGACAGATCAGACATGTCCCAAGTCTGGGTCCTGTGCGTCGTCACGATCGACCAGCCGCCTGACCACAGTGCCTTGTTGCCGTACATCTCGAAATATTGCGCCTTTTTACGGTCAGCCGCCGAGGCGTCCGCAAGCGTGTATCCGAAGCTCAAACCCTCCATGGGCGATTGCGGAACATCGTTCAGTATCCTGGCAAGCGGGACGCCGGCCAGTTGCATCAAGGTGGGTGCGATGTCGGACACGTGGACGAACTGCCCGCGCAACTCCCCTCGCGCCGCAATGCCGCGCGGCCAAGACACTACTAACGGAACCCGTGTCCCGCCTTGGTGTGCAGTCTGCTTGTAATAGCGGAACGGCGTGTTGCCTGCGACAGCCCAGCCGAAGGAATAATGCGGATAAGTCTCTCGCCCACCCCATTTGTCGAAATAGGGCATATTCTCCGCGACGGACGGCGTACGCGCATTGGTGAAGAGAACTTCGTTATAGGTCCCGTCGCGAGCCCCCTCTGCGCTTGCCCCATTGTCGGTGGTAATCAGAACAATCGTATTTTCCAGCTCGCCCGACCGCTTGAGGGCGTCGAGCAGCTTTCCGAACTGTTCGTCGGCGTGGCTAAGGGAAGCCGCAAAAACCTCCATCTGCCGGGCGTAGAGGCGTTTCTCGTCGGCATTGAGACTTGCCCATTCGGGCATCTCGACCGGGCGGGGGGCAAGTTTGGTGCCCGCCGGAATTAATCCCTTCTCAATCTGGCGCGCGAGAATGCGCTCGCGGGCCGCATCCCAGCCATCGTCGAATTTTCCCTTATAGTGATCGATCCAAGATTGTGGGGCATGATGGGGCGCGTGCGCCGTGCCGGTGGCGTAATAAGCGAAGAAGGGACGTTTCATTTCCTGCGCCGAACGCGCGGCGATCATCTCGATTGCCTTCGCCGCAAGGTCGCGATCCAGATGATAATCCGGATCGTTCGATGCCTGTATGGGCGCATTATCCTGCATAAGCATCGGCTGCCAATTATCCGTGTCGGGCGCCAAGAAGCCGAAATAGCGATCGAAGCCCTGTCCTAGCGGCCAGAGGGAGAATGGCCCTGCGGGCGTCATCATCCTCGTCGGCAGATGGTCCCATTTCCCAAGCGCGAAGGTGATGTAGCCAGCGGAACGGAAATTGGCAGCGACCGTCGCATCTTCCGGCGGGATCACCCCGTCATAACCGGGAAATGGGCGAAAGGCCGCCGCATGCCCACCCATATGGACGCTATGCGAGTTGCGCCCGGTCAGGAGCGCGGCGCGACTGGCAGAGCAGATCGGGGTAGTATTATAATTCGTGTAACGGAGTCCTGCCGCCGCGACACGGTCGATGTTAGGCGTCTCAACGAGTCCGCCGAACGCCGACATCTGCGCAAATCCGACGTCGTCGAGCATCCAAATTAAGACATTTGGTCTTTGGTCGGCGACCGGCGGCGCTTGGAGATCCTGCTTGATAGACTCATCTTGAGCCAGAACGGGTGACCCCGACGCGAGGAGGGCTGCGAACAGAGGGGCTGAATGGACCAATTTCATCGATATTCTCCAGGCGCCAGGGCATGCAGGCAGGAAATCGCCCCAGCGCCCACGGTTTCCGTCGGCGCTGGCGGCGGCATAATCGGTCAGAATTTCGCCGACACGGTCACGCCATAGGTGGCCGGTTCGGTCCGGATGCCCGAAACATAGCCGACAGGCGCAACGAGCAGGTTGCTCGAATAGTCCCGGTTGTTGGTAATGTTCCGACCGAACACAGCGACCTCGTAGCGATCATCATCAAAGCTGAGCGATGCACGCGCACCGAGGAAGCCCTGCGCCGGGCGAGTGGTTGCAGCGACGATCGCGTCGTTCTGGCTGTTCGGGACCGCTGCTGTCGTAGCAGTCGCGGGATTACCAGCCCAGAAATAGGGCGCCGTCGGGGTCTTGCCGGTCCAGGCATAGTCCGCGTGCAGCTTGAGCTTCGCGCCGCCGATGTCCCGGCTGTAGTCGGCCGCGACACCGAATTGTTCCTCGGCAACGCTGTCGAACCGCTCGAACGACCGATCGCCGGTCAGATCGCTATAATCGAGATACTTGGGATCGACTAAGGCACCGTTGAGCGACAGGGTAAAGCCCTCGATGATCAGCACATTCAACTCGGCTTCGACGCCGCGGAACCGGGCCTCTCCGGCATTTCCGAGGACGGTCGCGCTCGCACCGGCACCGGATGGATTGGCGATCAAGGTCGAACGCTGGATGTCTTTTACATTGGTTTGATAGGCTGCGATGTTGAGGCGTGCGCGCCGGTCGAAGAATTCGCCTTTCATCCCGATCTCATACGAGTAGGCAATTTCTGGTTTGAAGGGGATGAAAAATGCGGCCGTTGGCGCTCGGAGATTCTGGCCACCCGAACGAAAACCCTTGGCGGTCTTCGCGTAGATCAGAATGTCATCCGTCGGCTTATAGTCGAGACCGGCGGTATAGGACCAACCGCCAAAGCTATCCCGACGTTTGATAGCGCATTGCGGGACAGCGAGAACCGGCCCGCCAAGGAGGAGCCCAGTGACCTGGACGAGAGAGCAGTTGGTGACGCCGGTCGTACGATTGTACGAATTGCTACGACTTTCCAGGCCCTTGTCATCAACGGAGTATCGGATTCCGCCCGTGAACGACAGCTTGTTGTTGATGTGCCACGTCCCCTGACCATAGAGACCGATGCTGTCATTCTTCACATAGCCATAGGTGTGAGCGGTGACTGCGTTGAGCGCGGGGGCCACGATCGACATCGACTGGTCGTAACCATTCTCGTGGAACACGAACGCACCGCCGACATAATCGAGCGCATCGTCGAAGCCTGTCCCTGTGAACTGCAGTTCAGCGGACGTCTGTTCGATTTCCTGTCTCAGTTCGGTGAAGTGGATCGCATATTGCGATCCCTCAAGGTCGATGCCGGCATAGTTTTCAACCTTTCGATAGCCGGTGATCAACTGGATCTGCCCGAACGACGTGTCCAGCATCCCCGTGAACCCGAAAGTCTTCGTCTTTGCGAAGGCGTAGGGCACTTCGTTGTTCGACGTCAGGCGCGGATTCGCTGCGAGATATGCAATCTGGTCGTTGAGCAGATTGATCCCGATCGTGGTGCTGGCCGCGCTATTTGCGGGCGACGTCGGCGGCGGCCCGCCGTTGGTAACGCCTGTGAACAAGGCGGCAGTACCGCCAAGTGTATAGGTCGAGTTGGAGGCGGCGAAGGGCCGCGTGGCCAGCAAAATTTCTCGCGCCGGCGCAACCTCATTCATCTTGAAATATTCGCCCGAAAATCGAAGGGTCAGATTCTCGGTCGGCATAACGTCCAGCTTACCGCGCAGACTCCACCGGTTCTTGTTGTCGAATTTCAGCCCGTCGGGATTGCCAACGAACGGAGGCTGCGCGACCGGAGCGTTTGCTGGCACTGCCGAGGTGGTACCCGCCCGGACATCGTTTTCGGTGTAGCCATCGCGCCGGAATCTCTGGCCCGAAAGCCGCAAGGCGATCTTGTCGGTCACGATCGGCACATTGAGTACCGCCGTGGCCCGAAACTCGTCGAAGCGGCCATAGGTCAACGAGACCTTCCCCGAAAAATCGTCCATGTCGGGATTATTCGAGTTGATGATCAGCGCGCCGCCGGTCGTGTTGCGGCCGAAGAGCGTACCTTGCGGGCCCTTCAGCACCTGGACGGATTCGACGTCCAGAAAATCACCATTGATGCCATAGGCACGCGCCCAATATACGCCGTCCACATAGGTTCCAACCGAGGGGTCGAGCGTCACCAGAATATCGGTTTGCACCTGACCACGGACTGCAAAGGTCAATGCACTCGGCGTCTGCGAATGTTGGCGGATCGACATGCCTGGCGTGAACCGGCCGATGTCCTGGACCTGATTGATACTCCGGACTTCGAGTTCGTTGCCGGAAAAAGCCGTCACGGCAACCGGCACATCCTGAAGATTTTCGTTCACCTTGCGGGCCTGGACGATGATGATTTCCAGCCCCTCGTCGCTTGCCTTCTCGGCTTCAGCCGTTTGAGCAGACGCGAAGGTTGGCAAGGCCGCCAGAGCCATGATGGACGCCGAAGCCAGCATCAGCGGGGCACTGCGATTGTGCTTTGTCATCTTTTCTCTCCCATTATCGTTTTTCTTGCTTGTCTTAGTTTTGCATAGGCGATCATCGCCGCGATGATGGCGACGAGCGCCGCCAAGATCGTTGCCAGCAGCGCGTCTCGAAGCGACTGCGCTCCGCTGCTCGATCCGAGCAGATCGCTCAGCCATCCGATCGTGAGGGGTGCGAGTCCGCCCCCGAGGCCGCTCGAAGCAAGGCCCAGAAGCACCGATGCCATCGCGCGATTGTTCGGCGGTGCGAGAGTCTGGCCAAGCGCGTAGGCGGCAGGCAAATGAAAGGTGAGGAAAATCTGGAAGAAGAACAGGCCGGCGAGCGCAAGTTCGGGTCCGGGAGAAAAAATGAAGAAAAGACCGGGCACGATCGCTAGTGCGACCCCCAGCGCCGCGACCAGCGCGTAATTTTCAAGCCCACGTCGGCCCCAGCGATCAGCAAGCGGGCCCGCAACAAGGTTGCCAATAATGAGGCCAAGCGCGACAGCTCCACCGAAAGCCGCTCCCACCGCTTCCAGCGTGAGGCCGTGCCAGCGATGAAGGAAGCTCGGCCCCCAAGACAAAATGCCAAAGCCTGAAAAGCCCACCGATGCCATCAGCAAGCAGAGCCAGGGATAGCCGGGAACCCGCATGAGCAGACCGATCGCTGCCAGCGGCCCGCCAGCGGCATGCTGGGGCGCCCGAACCTCCTCGCTCATACCGCGCCGAGGCTCCCTGCTGACGGCGAGAATCGACGCCAGAACGATGCCGGGAATCCCAACCAGAATCAACGTCAGGCGCCATCCGAGCGACCCGACCATCATCCCGCCCAGAAAGACGCCGGCACCGATGCCGAGCGACTGTACGGCGGAGAATACAGCGATTGCCGTAGCACGCTGACGAACCGGAAAGATGTCTGAAATCATTGAATGCGAGGCTGGTACGGCACCGGCCTCGGCGACCGCGACCCCGACCCGCGTCATAGCGAGTTGGACAAAGCTGGTCGCCGCACCTCCCAAAGCGGTCATCATGCTCCAGACGGACAGACATCCCGCAAGAACATATTTACGCTGGTACCGGTCACTTAGCGCGGCAAGAGGAATCGATGCCAGCGCATAGGAGCCAGCAAAGAGGAGGCCCGTCAACAATCCGAGCTGCGTATCGCTAGCACCGAAGTCCGCCTGGATCGGTACGATGAGGACAGTGATAATCTGCCGGTCAATAAAATTGAATGCGCCGACCAGACAAAGCAGCGCTAGCAAGCGCCACCGCTGCCCCATCGTCCAAGTCGAGGCGGCAGGCGCGTGCATCATGGCTTCAACTGATTATGCCGTTCGAACATTGCTTGCGACTTGCGAAGCAATGCGCGGTCGGGCTCCGGAAGAATGACAGGGCCGTGCTCGCGGCTCGGCAGCAGTATCGTCGCCTCTCCCTCGACAGTGATTTCACCGCGCTGGTTCGTCATTTCCACTTCGAGGTCGACGTAGAAGCGGTCGTTCTCGGCGCGCTTTGCAATGACGCGGCCAGACAGGAACTGCGTATCCCCGATGTAGTTGAATTTGCGCATGCTGTCGTACTGGCGGAACACCCAGCCATCATCGCCGCACCAATCGGTCAGATAATGGTTGAGCCAGGACTCCCGGACGACGCCGTAATCATACGCCATCGGATTACCGATGCCCTGCGCCCATGCATTGTCCCAATGGAGGCGCTGGGCAACGTCGGGAATCCCCTGTTCGTTCTTGATGTAGAAGGGCGCAAGGCGTTTGCGATTCTTATGCCAGAGCCGTGAACCGAAAAGACCGAACTCGCGGATGCCATACCCGCCGGCATGGTATGAGATGATATGGGTTACGAGGAGCGGCCCCTTCGCCATCGGCGGCAGCGCCTCGCCCACTTCGACATCCTCGAAATAGCGGGGCTCGTTGCCGCGGCGCTGCTCGGCTTCATATAGATCGTCAATCCGCTTCAGATCCTCGTCCGAATAGATCGTCGGCTCGATCTGCATGTATTTGCCTTCTTTAACAGCCTTCGATCGCTCGGCGTAAATCGAGCGCGTGCGCTGGTTGAAGACGATTTCACCCCGCTGGTTGATCTTGACCCGTCGCTTGAATTTCGTGACGGTGCGGCCCGAGAAACTCGACGGCTTCTCGAAATAATCTTCGTCACCGCTGAAAGCGTGAAGCTCATCCCTGGGATAAATGGGGCGGTAGAAGAATTTTTCCGAGCCCGAGACGAACATGTGAACGCCGCGGAACAATCCTCCGGCGATCTTCTTGATCTCCGATGGCATAGGATCGCCATACATCGCCTTGGTGATGACCTCAGCCATGCTTGGCGGCGCAATCAAGCCGCCCCAGCGTGTTTTCTTCGCATACGCAGGATCGGTGTAGAGTGGATTGTCGTCGCCGATTCCGTGCGCATAATTACGGATGTTGTTCTCGGTCGCTTCTTCGAGGAAGAGGTTTCGCGTTTCAGCGACATCATAGCCGCAGATGGTTTTTGCTGCCGCAATATCGTCGTCGGTCAGCTGCCACACACGGGCTTTTTCGAACTCTTTATCTATGGAAAATTGGTCAGTCATGAGCCGTCCCGAATGAGCGTGAGAGGAGAAGTTTGGCGATGTTGAGAAGATGGATCTGGCTCGTGCCCTCGTATATTCGGAACACACGCGTATCGCGGTAGAAGCGCTCGATCGGGTGGCGCTTCACGTAACCGGCTCCCCCGAAAATCTGCAGCGCCTTGTCTGCGACGCGCGAGCACATCTCGGTCGAGAAATATTTGCACAGCGAGACGTCCATGGTGACATCTTCGCCGCGGTCGCGTTTGCGCGCGGTCTGCAAAATAAGCGCGCGCGCAGCCTCCACATCGGCCTTGCATTCGGCGAGCATCGCCTGAATCAGCTGAAACTCGCCGATGCGCTTTCCGAACTGCTCGCGGTGCTGAGCATAGGCGATCGCCTCGTCGAGCATGCGGATCGCTGGTCCCGTCGCGAGCGCCGAGAGATTGATGCGCTGTTTATTCAGCGCCTTCATTACGGACTTGAACCCAACGCCAGGCGTGCCGCCAAGAATCTGGGAGGCGGGTATCCGGCAATTTTCCAGATAGACCTCGCCGATCGGTGCGCCGTCCTGTCCCATCATGGGGGTCGCCGCGCTCAGCTTGAGGCCCGGCGTGTCGCGCTCGATCAGGAACGCGCTGATGCCCTTGCCTCCCCTTTCCTGATCGCCCGTCCGTGCCAGCACGGTGAACAATCCCGCAAGCGGCGCCATTGTTATGAAGCACTTGGTTCCGTTCAGGATATAGCTGCCATCGCCCTGCAGCTCGCCTCGCGTCTCCAGCGAAGTAGCATCGGATCCTGCTTCGGGCTCGGTGAGCGCCAGACAACCTAGAAGCTCTCCCGTTGCGAGCGCGGGCAGGTATCGCTGACGCTGCTCGTCGGTCCCGTCCTGAATCAGGGCTTCGGAACCCACGCCTGCGTTCGTCGCACCGACGACGCGATACGCGACCGCACCTTGCGACAATTCGAGGAATGCCATTGCGAGCTGCTCGGTTGAAAGCCCGAGGCCGCCATACTCTGTCGGAATGCTCCATCCGAAGGTTTGAAGCTTGTGGAGCTCCGTCATCACCAACTTGGGCAACTTCCCCGAACGCTCGGTTTCCAATTCGCCTACGCGGCCCACGCCACGGACGAATTCACGCGTCCGCATCAGTAGGTCACCGAACTCTCGGTCCTCCACGATCATCTCCCATCTATTGTTAAGTCGTCATACTTATCGTTGATTTTGATGTCAAGTACGTCTACTTAGATCGCAATAGGGAGGCGACGGCGCGTGCAAGAGAAGCTCAGAACCAAGGATTTGCGGGGGTCAGAAGCGACGCGCCAAGCGCTCATCGACGCCGGCGAACGTCTCTACGCCCAGCATGGTGTGCATGGTACCAACCTGCTGGCCATCGCGCGCGAGGCCGGCCAGGCCAATAAATATGCCGTCCAATATCATTTCGGTGATCAGGAAGGCCTTTTGCGGGCCATCTTGGATTCGCGTGCGGTGTGGCTCGAAAAAGAACGGGCGCAACGCTTGGCAGCGCTACCGGCAGCCGGCGGACTGACAGATCTGCTTGGTGTGGTGATGCTGCCGCTCGCCGACCTCGTCGATCCAGAAGGTAAACGCGCCTATGCCCGCTTTCTGCTGCAGTTCATGACGCAGCTCGAGCCTTGGCCACATGTGCGCCATCCGTTGCGGGAAAAGAACCCGGACTATCCCACGATAGGCGAAGTCCGGCGGATTCTTTTTGCGAAGTTGCCGCACTTGGAACGAGAAACGCTGCTTCGTCGCTTGGACTGGCTGTTCCGCGGCTTTCTCGGCGTCTTGGTCGATTTCGAGAACCGTTCCGAAGTGCGCCGTGCCGCGGAGACTCTTCATAGTCACATCGAGGACTATCTGAACATCTGTGTCGCCTCGCTCAAGGCGTAGTCCGCAGCGAGGAACATCCCAACTGGCCGGCGGGGGCTTGACCCGCCGGCCGCTTTTTGCAGCAAGGGAAATGACCGAGCGCGGAAATCGATGCTACTACTGGCCGGTTGCGGACCGTCTGCTTTCAGGTCGGGACGACGAGAAAGCAGACGCCGAATTTGGCATGGGGCCCACCGCCGCTGATAGGTGATGAGCGATTTCGAAGTGGATAAGGCGCAGCCAAGCCGCAATTGCAAGACACTTCAATCGTTGTCGCCGAAACTAGCAGTCATCGAAAGCCAGGATCAGAGCATTTCCTCGGGAGGAGCCTGCTATTGACGACTCTTCATCCATGAGCATCGCGCCGAATTTTTCTACAATTTCCCCATCGACCGATATGCTGCCCTCCAATACCGCGATGTAGCTCTTGTTCCCGGAAAGAGGGACCGACCATGGCGCCGCACCCAGTCGGAGAAGCGTGATGCGTGCGGGGATGTCCCATCGCAGACTGTGACTGCCATTGAAGCTATCTGCGGCAGTCCAGTCGCTGTACGACAAATCACCTACCACCCCCCGGTATTTGGGACGATCATCTGCCTCGGGAGATGTGAGCCACAAAACTGAATATTGCGCTTGCTGTCCTGCTGCCGAGCGAATGGAGAACTCGGTACCGATGCCGGTCGCAACCGATGCGATTTCATTCGCTCCGACGGCTATCGATTTGCCATCGTCCTTCTCAATGACGATGGCTCCTTCGCGCACGATGAACAGAACCTCGGTTTCAGAGTGGAAGCTCGAAGAAAGGGCCGTATTCGCGGCCAAAACATTGTGGTTCAGGACCCGTAGCCTGCCCCAGTTCAGGAAGTTGGCATCCTGATATCCCGCAAAGCAGAAGTGATGCCACGCCTCCAAGACTGGTGTGTGCGTTCGGCCCAGGTCCGAGGCTTGCCGAAAAAGGATCATGGAAGCAAATTACGCCGAAGCGCCCCGATCATCATGACGTCTTGCCCCGTCATTTGGGCTGATCGCTAAGTCTCGGCTTCTCGTCGAATAGTGCCGCCAGACCATGATAGAGCTTGTCGCGACACACGAGTTTGCTCACCGCATCCGCAATGATCGCGGTCAGAAACAAGGGTACGATCATACCGCGACTCGCGGTCGCCTCCATGAGAATGATGACTGCCGTAAGCGGCGCCCGTACCACGCCGACAAAATAGCCCGCCATGCCGAGCAGCACGATGGCGCCCGCCGGCGACGATGGGAAGAAATAGGAAAGGAGCTGGCCGAAACCTGCTCCAACAGACAACGACGGTGCGAAGATGCCGCCCGGAACGCCCGAGATCGCAGTCGCGGCGGTCGCCAAGAGCTTGGCGGGCCCAAACCAGACCGGCGCATCGCCATAACCCTCGATCAACAGCCTCGTCGTCTCATAGCCCGTTCCCCAGGTCGAACCGCCGGTGGCAATGCCCAGGATCGCAACGATGAGCCCGCAACTCAAGGCTGTGCGCACCGGACTGTTCCTCGCCGCACTGGGCAGCCTTCCCTCGCCTCGTGCGAAGGCCAGGATGGCTCGCGAAAATAGCCCGCCGACTGCGCCCCCCGTCACGCCCGCGACCGGAGGCACCAACAGCATGCCCGAGATGCCGAGCGTCTGGCGCATCGCACCGAAATAAACATAGTCGCCGGCGAACGCGAGACTGACGAGACCCGCGACGACGACCGCGCCCATGACCAGGATGGCAACCCGCTGTTCGAAAGCTGCGGCAAGTTCCTCGATAGCAAAGGCGACACCGGCAAGCGGCGTGTTGAATGCTGCCGCCACACCGGCAGCGCCTCCCGCGATAAGGACCCCGGACGTGAGGGGAACGCGCAGGAAGCGGTGGAAAGCAACCATGACAGCAGCGCTGACCTGTACGGTAGGCCCTTCCCGGCCCACAGAGGCGCCGACCATGAGCAAGAGCGTCGTCAGCATGAGCTTGATCAGCGCGACAGGCAGTGAAAGTAGCGACTGGGCCAGGTCGGGCCGCCGCCCCGCTGCCATGACCTGCGGGATGCCCGATCCCTTCGCCCCCGGCGCCCAGCGCCGGGTTATGACGACAGCCGCTGCAAAGCCTATCGGCGTCAGGATCAGCGGAGCATATTCGAAGCGAAGCTGGAGGCTTCGAAAGACATGCTGCGCGCGGTCGCCGGCCCAGGCAAATGCTATCGCAACCAGCCCTATGACGACGGCACCGGCAAAAGTTGCAAGACGCCGCTTTGCGAGGTCCACCTGAACATCGAACGCCGGAACCGAACGCTTCGCTGCTTCAAGATATTTACGCGGCTTCACTGTCGGCGTCCTGCAAATGCATCGGATTTCCGGACCAGTCCCGGGTCGACGGGTTCCCCATGAACGATCCCTGGACCTCGCGGCAAGCCCTTTCGAGGTCTCGCTCCAACAGGGATCCCACAAATATTCGGCTGTCAGGATGCAGCCATATCAATAAGAAGGCTCGATGTTTTCCATCGACTCGCTGCTCATAAAGATTGCGCTGATCGGCATACTCGGCATCGGCGCCCAATGGATTGCCTGGCGAACCGGCAGACCCGCCATCGCGCTGATGCTGATAGCCGGAATTGTTGCCGGACCAATCTTCGGGATATTGGATCCTGAAAAGGATTTCGGCGCGCTTCGCGAGCCGATCATCAAACTTGCCGTCGCGGTCATCCTGTTCGAGGGCGGCCTCAGCCTGAAATTCCGCGAATTGCGACAGGCCGGAATCGCGGTTTTCATGCTCGTCTTTCTGGGCGTGCCGATCGGCTGGGGGCTTGGGACACTCGCAGCCCATTATGCCGCCGGTCTGCCGTGGGAGCTTGCTGCACTGTTTGGGGGTATCATGGTCGTGACCGGCCCGACGGTCATCATCCCCCTGCTCCGGTCGCTCAACATCGCGCCGCGCGTCAAACATATGCTGAAATGGGAGGCGATCGTAAACGATCCGATCGGCGCCCTGCTCGCGGTCGGGGTTTATAGCTATATCACGCACGGCGGCGCCGAGGCGAACAGCACCGCGATCGTCATTGACGTCGTAGCTGCCAGCATGCTCGCGATGGTGATGGGAACGCTCGCCGGGTTTGCTCTGACCTGGGCCTTCCCGCGCGGATGGGTGCCTGAATATCTGAAGGCGCCGGTTCTGCTCGCGACGGTGATCGGCATGTTCGTGCTCTCCGACCTCGTGATGCACGAGACAGGCCTCATCACGGTGACGGTGATGGGGGTCGTGATGGCAAATCGCGAAACCTATTCGAGCCGCGCACTGCTGCGCTTCAAAGAAGATCTGACCGTCATTCTCGTCTCGGGCGTCTTCGTTCTGCTTGCGGCGACCCTCGACTGGGAGGTGGTAAGCAACTTCGAGTTCCGCTTCCTCGCCTTCCTCGTCCTGCTCCTCATCGTCGTCCGGCCTCTCACGATAATGCTCGCGCTGCTCCCGACACGCATCCCGCTCAAAGAGCGGCTGTTCGTCGCATGGATCGCGCCGCGCGGCATTGTCGCGGTCGCGGTCACGGGTCTCTTTGCGCTTCGCCTCACCGATTATGGCGTTGAGGGAGCCAATGCGCTCGTCCCCCTCGGCTTCGGCGTCGTCATCGCAACGATCTTCGCGCATGGCTTCACCGCCGCGTATTTCGCGCGCTGGCTCGGTCTCGACCGCGGCAAGGGGGACGGCCTGCTGCTCGTCGGGGCAAACAGCTGGACGGTTGCGTTTGCCGAATTCATCAAGGCGCAGGGTAAGGAAGTCCTGATCGCCGATCAGAGCAAATTCGCGCTGCGGAGCGCGCGCCGCGCCGACATTGCCGTCTACGAAGGCGACATATTGGATGAAGCACACGACGACATAGTCGACATGGGGCAGTATCAGCAGTTGATCGCAGCCACCGACAACGACAGCTATAACGCGCTGGTGTGCACGGAACTCGCACCAGAAATCGGCCATAACAGGGTCAGCCGCGCTGCCGGCGAAAGCCGCGCTTCGACGAAGCGGCGTGGCCGTATCTTCACGCTGGCGGGAACGCCGATCGAGGAACTTCTCGATAGGCTCCATTCGGGCTGGACCTTCGGACGCACGCGCATCACCGAGAAATTCCCATATGAGCAATTCGTCGCGCGGATGAAAGCGAACGGCGGCGACAGCTTGCTCGTCGTGCGTCCTTCGGGCGAAATGGCGATCTTCTCGACCGATCATCGTCCGTCGGTCGGTCCCGAGGATATCGTGTGGACCTTCGTCCCGCCCGAGCCTGTCACGCGCAGCTAGGCCACAGCCTCCGTCGACGGCGCGAATGGATCATCATGCAGGGATTTTCCAGCGGTTTCCGGCATGAAATGGAGCGCGATCAGCCCGACCGCGCAAGCGCCCATCATGTAGAAGGCCGGCATCAACATATTACCGGTCGCCGAAATCAGCGCGCTGCCGACCATCGGAGCCGTGCCGCCGAAAATCGAGGTCGAGATATTATAGGCGATCGCAAAGCCCGCAAAGCGCACTGCAGTGGGGAACAGCGCCGGGAAGGTCGCCGAGATCGTCGCAAGTTGCGGCACATAGAGCAGCCCCAAGGCGATGAAGCCGATCACCGCGCCCGCGAAACCCGTCCCGATCAGCAAATAGAGCGGCACCGCGAAGAGGAGCAGCCCGACAAGCGAGAAGCGCCACATCGGCCGCCTGCCGAAACGATCGGACAGCGCGCCTGCGAAGGGCACGAAGATCATCATGAAGACCATGCCGATGATCGGCACGAGCAAAGCCTGGTCATGCGTCAGGCCGATACGGCGCTGGAGATAGGTCGGCATATAGCTCAGCAGCGTATAGTTGACGACGTTCAGCGCGACGACGAGACCGCCGACAACGAGCAGCGGCCGCCAGTGGCCTCGTATGAGCCGCCCGAGGCTGGGGCCCGGACGGTCTTCGGCAGCCTGCTGCGCTTCGAGGAAGACCGGCGTGTCCTCCATCTTCGAGCGCAGATACATGCCGACGAGGCCGATCGGCCCCGCGACGAGGAACGGGATACGCCAGCCCCATTCGCGCATCGCTTCCTCACCGAGGTGCAGCGAATAGCCGAGCATCAGCGCAGCGCCGAACGAGAAGCCCGCCAGCGTCCCGAATTCGAGGAAGCTGCCATAGAAACCGCGGCGGTCGTCGGGCGCATATTCGGCCATGAAGGTCGCCGCGCCGCCATATTCGCCGCCGGTCGAAAAGCCCTGGATCATGCGCAGCAGCACGAGGATCGCGGGCGCCCAGAGGCCGATGCTATCGTATGACGGGATGAGCCCGACCGCGAAGGTCGCGCCCGCCATCAGCAGGATCGTCATCGCAAGCACCGACTTGCGCCCAATGCGGTCGCCGAGCGGTCCCCAGAACAGCCCGCCAAGCGGGCGGACGAGGAAAGAGATGGCGAAGGTCGCGAGCGCGAAGAGCACTGCCTCTTCCATGTCGGGAAAGAGCGAAGCCGAGATATAGGTTACGCCATAAGCGTAGATCCCGTAGTCAAACCATTCGACGGCATTGCCGAGCGCCGATGCGCCAATCGCACGGTGCAGCGGAGAGGGCTTGCGAAAGGGCGGCGGATGCCCGGGAGCGTGGATTACGGGTTTATCCATGTATCACCTGTTGTTGGGGCTGTGCTGTCGAAGGGGCCGCAGAGTCAGGACCCGCCGGGTCGAGCAGGGCGGCGACGGGCGTCGTGCGCGGAAGAATCTGGAAATCCTGTTGCCGGTCGGCGGGCACAGGGCCGCGTCTCGCCGCGCGCCAAATCCCGAAAGTGAACATGACAGCAGACGCAAGCGCGATGAAAAGAAAGAGACCGCCCGCCCCGAGCATCGACATCGAGGCGGCCGCGCCGAGCGGACCGAGCGCCGCGCCGGAAGAGTAGACGAGCACCAGTTGGCCGCTTGCCGCAACCCGCTCGGCGGGAAGGAGCCGGTCGTTCGCATATGCAACGCAGAGCGGATAGAGCGCGAAGCTCAACCCGCCGAAAGCGGCGCCGAGCCCAAAAAGGAGGATGCCTTGCGGTTGCGATGCGAGCGCGATGCTGATCATCCAGGTCGCGGCGAAACAGGCGAGGATGACGCGCCGCCGGTCGTAGCGATCGGACAGCCGACCCAGCGGCCACTGTAGCGCGACGCCGCCGAGGATGACCGTCGTCATGAAAGCGGCGGTATCGCCCAGATCGAGACCGATACGGCGAGCGTAAATGGCCGCGAGGCCATAGAATGCGCCGAGAAGCAGGCCCGTGACGCCCGCGCCTGCAACTCCGAGCGGCGAGGCTTCGACAAGTCGCCGCAACGGCACGGAAGCGGCATCTTCGAGTTGCGGCGCGGTGGCTCGCGTCAGGCAAACGGGGATAATCGCGAGCGAGATCAGGATCGAGGCGAGTTCGAACGGGATTTGCGGCGCGCTATTCCCCGACCGCAATATGAGTTGGCCGAGCGCCTGTCCCGAATAGAGGGCGACCATATATCCGGCGAGAACCGCGCCGCGTGCCGCGGGTTCGGCACGGTCGTTCAGCCAGCTTTCGACACATATGAAGACACCCGCCACGCACAGCCCGTCGACGAAGCGAAGCGCCATCCATAGCGCGGGATGCTGAAGCAGCGCATAGGTAAGCGTGCTCGCCGACAGCAGCGCGACGAAGGCCGCGAAGGCGCGGATGTGACCGACCCGGCGTACGACCTCGCCGGCGCGTAGCGCGCCGAGAACCAGCCCGCCAAAATAGGCGGTCGCGACGATGCCGATAACGATCGTTCCACTGCCCGCTCGCTCGAGCCGCAGCCCGATCAGCGTCGCAAGGAAGCCGCTGCCCGCCATCATCACGAAAATCGCGACCAGCAGGCTCCGTACGGGCAGGATCATTGCGAACATCGGCCGTCGTCGGCCGCCGCGTCATGCGGCGCACCGGTCCTCCGCAGCTTCGGCGGCATCTTCGACCAGCGCCTTGTGCAGCACGCGCACCGCCGCGTCGAAATCGCGGCTTTCGACGATGAACTGGATATCGACATTGCGGATCTGGTGCTGAAGCGCGACCATGGCGATCCCCGCTTCGCCCAGCGCGCGCAAAGCATCGGGCACGAGGCCGGGCCGCGCGATATCGCTGCCGATCGCCGAGACCATCGCCACCGGCTGCGACGATATCGCCGCATCGGGATATTGTCGTTGCAGGTCGGCGATAACCGCCTTCACACTTTCGGCGCTTGCCGACAGATAATGGGTGATCGTGTTGGCGTTCGACGACTTGCTGACGATCCACAGCCGGTGCCGGGCCAGCGCCTCGAGGATCGCAGCGTCATAGCCCTTCACCCCGACCATATCCTGTTCGAAGAATTGCAGCGCCTGCATCTGGGCGACGCCGGTGACGATCTCGACCCGCGGCACGTCGGTCACATAGTCGGCGGTGACGAGCGTGCCCTCATCCTCGCGGTCGAAGGTGTTGCGCACGCGTAACGGGATACAAGACTGGCGAAGCCCGCGCCCCGCGCCCGGATGGATCGCCTCCATGCCGAGATTGGCAAGCTGGTCGGCGACATCGTAATTGGTGCGTCCGATCTTGCGCGCCTTGTCTCCGCCGACGAGCCGAGGGTCGGCGCTCGACAGGTGGAATTCCTTGTGGATGATCGCCTCGCGCGCGTGCGTGACAACGGCAAGGCGCGAAAAAGTCATCTCGGTATAGCCCCTCGCATAGCGCCGGACCATGCCACCCTCGCAGCCGGCATAACCGGTGACAATCGGCAACGTCGTCAAGAGGTCGATACCGGCGAAGGCCGTCTCGATCCGTTCGTCGAGGCTGCGCAAATCATCCTGGTCCCAAAGCGTCAGATCGACGAAGAGCGCATTGACGCCGCGGTCGCGGAGCAGCAGTGCGGTGCTATGGGCGCTGTGCGCCTCCCCGAGCCCCGCGAGCAGTTCGCGCACGGTCATCAGCTGTTCCTTGACGCAGAAGCGGCCGTGGCTGCGCAGCCGCGCCAGATCGTCGAGGCAGGCCGTAACCGCCGCAATGCGCCGGTCGACAAATTCGTCGGCCGCGCCGCGGCTTGTCTCGCATTCGAACATCGCGTCGTTGCGCGCGAGCATCGCCTCGCGCACGGCTGCCATCGCCTTGCGCCAGCCGCTCGCCTCCTCGTCGGCGACGAAGCGCCCATAGACGCCCGGCTCGCCGGTCTTCTTGTTCTCGAGCAGCAGGTTGGTCATCCCGGCATAGGCCGAGACGACAAAAATGCGCTTGTAGAGATCGGCGCCCGAACGCCCCGCGATCAGGACATTGTAGAACAGGGTCCGGGTCGCCGCCATCGAGGTGCCGCCGATCTTTTCGACGCTATGTCCGCTCATGCCGCCACCGTCTCGGCAAGCGTGCCATGCCGCGGGATGAGCGGGTCGGGCTCACCGCGACGCGCAAGAAACCAGGGACGCGGCTTGAGGGCACCGAAGGGCTTGTCGAGACGGTTGCTCACCGCATTATAGACGAGGAAGGCGTTGGCGCGCGGGAAAGGCGTGATGTTGCCGTTCGACCCGTGCATCAGGTTGCAGTCGAACAGGATCACCGTCCCGGGCTTTCCCGTCGGCGCGACGATGCCGTGCTTGTGCGCAAGTTCGGCGAGGCTCACTTCGTCGGGAACGCCATATTCCTGTTTCTTGAGCGAACTCAGATAATGATCGCCGGGGGTTTCGCCGACGCAGGTCAGATAGGTGCGGTGCGACCCCGGGATGACCATCAGCGGGCCGTTGTTGGGGGTATTTTCTGCAAGAAGCACCGACATCGACAGCGCACGCATCCGCGGCATGCCGTCCTCCACATGCCAGGTCTCGAAATCGCTGTGCCAGTAGAATTCCTTGCCCGTGAAGCCGGGCTTATAATTGAGGCGCGACTGGTGGATATAGACCTCGTCGCCGAGCAGGAAGCGCGCGACCTCAGCGAGCCGCGCGTCGGCGGCGAGCCGGGCCATCACGGGGCTCTGCGCATGGATCTCGAAAATCGAGCGGATTTCCTCGCTCTGCGGCTCGGTGACGATCGTATCGCCGTCGAGCGCGGCAGGGTCGGCGAGCAGCTGCCCCGCAGCATTCTGCAGGAAAGCGACTTCGTCGGCCGAGAAGATATCCTCAAGCACGATATAGCCGTCGCGGTCGAACTTCGCCGCCTGGGCAGGGCTGATCGGCGCGTCATTGCTCCAGTCGCTGTGGACGACAGGGTCCTGGCGCGGTCGCATCTCGGCATCGGCCGCGTGGCGTGAGGGGTAGAGGTCTTGCATCGGACGCCTCCCTTTCTGTTGTCTAGTTGTCAGTCGGCGGCGACGAGCTCGGCGTCGGCCGGATAGGCCCCGCTTTCGTCGTGCACTTCCTTGCCCGTGACCGGCGGATTGAAGGCGCAGGCCGTCAAAATATCGGTTTCGGGGCGCACGATATGGCGGTCATGGTCGTTGAGCGCGTACATCACGCCAGGCTCCAGCTGGTGGATTTCGCCCGTCGCCAGATCTTCGATGGTCCCGGTGCCCTTCAGGACGAACACCGATTCCAGGTGATTTTGATAGTGCATCTTGAGTTCGGTGCCCGCGAACATGGTGGTGATATGGAAGGAAAAGCCCATGCCATCGTCCTTGAGCAGCATGCGGGCGCTCACCCACCCATCCGAACGGACGTTGCGGTCGGTCTTGCGAATGTCATTGAGGTTGCGAACGATCATCTGAATATCTCCTGTTTCATTCGGCGGCGACGGCGTAGTCGGTCGCCATCGCTTCGCGGATCCTGGTTTCGAGGATGTCGAGCCCGGCGCCGAAGACGGCGTCGTCGATGACGAGCGGCGCGAGCACCTTGATCACCTCGTCATGCGCGCCGCTGGTTTCGATGATGAGGCCGGCGTCGAAGCAGGCGGCGGTCACACTCGCGGCGAGTTCACCCGACCCGACATTGATGCCGCGCATCATGCCGCGGCCGCGGACCTCGAAGCCATGTTCGGTCACGATACGACCGAGCCGCATCGCCAAAAGTTCGCCGCGACGTTCGACGTCGCGCAGGAAATCGCCCGTGCTCCAGAAATGGCGGAGCGCGGCGGTCGCGGTGACGAAGGCATGGTTGTTGCCGCGGAAGGTGCCGTTATGCTCACCCGGAGCCCATTGGTCGAACTCGGGGCGCAGCAGGGTCAGGGCAAAGGGCAGGCCCATGCCCGAGAGCGATTTCGCCAGCGTCACGATATCGGGTGTGATGCCCATATCCTCGAAGCTGAAGAAGCCGCCGGTGCGGCCGCACCCCGCCTGGATGTCGTCGACGATCAGCAAAGCGCCATGCGCTCTGGCGATGTCCGCAATCCGGCGCAGCCATTCGGGCGAGGCGGCATTGAGCCCCCCTTCCCCCTGCACCGTTTCGACGAGGATCGCAGCGGGGGCGTCGAGCCCGCTCGACGGATCGGCGAGGCGCTGTTCGAGCAGGTCGGCGGTGTCAACGTCGGGGCCGTAATATCCGTCATAGGGTTCGTGCGAGACATGCGCGAGCGGGACGCCCGCGCCGCCGCGCTTTGCCGCGTTGCCGGTGCAGGCGAGCGCGCCCAGCGTCATGCCGTGGAAGCCGTTGGTGAAGGCGATCACCAGTTCGCGGCCGGTGACCTTGCGCGCGAGCTTGATTGCCGCCTCGACTGCGTTGGTGCCGGTCGGGCCGGTGAACATCGCGCGATAGTCGAGACCGCGCGGCTGGAGGATCAGCTCTTCGAAGGTCGTCAGGAACTCGGCCTTGGCCTCGGTATGAAGATCGAGCCCATGCGCGATGCCGTCGGCCGCGATATAGTCGAGCAGCGCCTGCTTCAGGATCGGATGATTGTGCCCATAGTTGAGCGTCGAACAGCCCGACAGAAAGTCGAGATAGCGCCCGCCCTGGTCGTCATGCATCCAGACTCCTTCGGCACGGCCGAACTGGCGCGGCATCGACCGGGCATAGCTGCGCACCTTGGATTCGCGGCGCTCATAGATGGTTCGGTCCGGAAGCGATCCGGACGGCTTGAGTTGCATCAACATGCTGATCCCCTTTAGTCGGCAGAAATCGTGGTGAGCGGCCCGATACGGGCCAGATATTCGGTCGGATGGACGCCCGCGAAATGGGCCTCGCGTTCGAACATCACGCTGCGTTCGAGCGCGGCGTGCTGCTCGCGGGCGAGCTTGCGAAAGAGGCCCCAGGACGAACTATTGTCGTCCGTCACGGTCGTGATGAGATGGGTAACGCCCTTCTGCGCGGGCCGGGCGAGCAGATCTTCGATCATCCGCCCGGCAAGGCCATGCCCTCGCGCTTCGGGCGCGACCGCGACCTGCCAGACAAAGAATGCCTCAGGTTCCGACGGGGGCCGGTGGCCCGATACCCAGCCGATCATGCGGCCGTCGCGCTCGGCGACCAGGCAATGGTCGGCGAAGTGCGAACATTGGATGAGATTGCAATAACGCGAATTGCGATCGAGCGGAGGACAGGCAGCGATGAGCGCGGTCACTGCCGGGCCATCGGCCGAAACTGGAGGGCGGAACCGGCATAATGGCTCCGCCCTCGCCCCTTGTGATTGATCGGAAATTGACGAAGGCTCTACGTTCTGGCGATCCAGAATCTTTCATCTCCTGAAATATATGGAAGCTGCAGCTCGGAGAGAGCCGCGTGATTCGTCTATAAATCTAGTCATTTCATCGACAGTTTCAACCCGCCCGACAGAATTTTATTTCAGTTGACGAAGGACTTTGAGCGCGGCAGTCGGTCATGAACGACGGCGCAGCGACGCCCACCGTCACTTTCGGAGACGCAATGGATCAGGAAATAGCCACCGGAACGCTGCGCGCGTTGCGCAAGATATTGAGGGCCACCGAAGCCGGCACGAGGAAGCTTGCAAGCGCGACCGGCCTCACCCCGTCGCAGCTTCTGGTCCTCCGCGAAATCGGCGCGCGGCGGGGCGCGACACCGGGGTCGATCGCGCAGCAACTGCAGTTCAGCCACGCGACCATCACCGCCATCGTCGACCGCCTCGCCGCCCTCGGCCTGGTGACCCGAACGCGAAGCGAGGCGGACAAGCGCCAGTTTCTTCTCGAGATCACGCCCGATGGCAGCCGCACCGCAGCCGAAGCCCCCGACATGCTGCAGGAGATATTTCTGCACCGCTTCACGATGCTGCCGAGTTGGGAGCAGGCGATGATCTTCGCGGGCGCCGAGCGTCTCGCCGCGATCCTGGGCGGCGAAGCCGACGCGGCCCCCCTGCTCGATAGCGGCGCGATCGACCGCAGCGGCAGCGAGTAGCGCGCGTTGTCGAAGCCTCAGATTGCATCGATCACGCTCGGCGTCGAGGATCTGGCGCGCTCGCGCCGTTTCTACGCAGAGGGGTTCGGCTGGAAGCCGCACTTCGAGAATGACGAGATCATCTATTATGATGTCGGCGGCCTGATCCTCGGAACCTGGCTTCAGATGCCATTCGAGATGGACATGGGCCGGTTCGCCGTTGAGCGGCCCGGCCCGATCAGCCTTGGATATGGGGCCGCGTCAGCGAGTGGCGTCGACGCGCTCGCAGTCCGCCTGGTCGCGGCGGGCGGATGTATCATCCGCCCCGGCGGCCGCCCGCCGGAAGGCGGATACCGGGCCTATGTGTCCGATCCCGACTGTCATGCATGGGAGATCGCCTGGAAGGGCGTCTGGATTTTCGAACCGGAAGACAGCCCCTAAACCGGACCCTCTCCTTTCCGGCATCTCCAGCGGCTGGCGAAGACATGCGCTAGTCCGCTCGTCCCGCGCCGTCCGCCGCGGCAAGTGCGCCGCCGACATCACCGTCGGCATCGATTTCCTGCTCCTGCCCGGCTTTCTGTGCCGCATGGTCCGGCGCGAGCGGCGCGATACGCAACAGAAGATAGCCCGTGATCGCCGCGACGACCGATCCCGCGAGCGTGCCAAGCTTGGCTTCTTCGATCAGGAGCGGATCCGAGAAGGCCAATCCTCCGATGAACAGGCTCATCGTGAAGCCGATGCCGCAAATCACTGATACGCCGTAGATTTGCAGCCATGTCGCCCCGCGCGGCTTCGCGGCAAACCCAAAACGGACCGCAAGCCAGATGGCGCTGAAGATGCCCGCCTGCTTACCCAGGAAGAGCCCTGCGGCGATACCGAGCGGGAGCGGCGACAGGAGATCGTCGAGCGTGAGGCCCGACAGCGCCACCCCTGCGTTTGCGAAACCGAAGATCGGCACAATGAAGAAGGAAACAGGAACATCGAGCGCATGCTCAAGCCTATGGAGCGGAGAATCGGCGGCGTCGGGACGCCCCGGCGTCGCGACGATCGGGATCATGAACGCCGCAAGCACACCGGCGATGGTAGCGTGCACGCCGGACAGCAAGACGGCAACCCAGAGCAGCAGGAAGGCGAACAGATAGACGGTGAGCGACCGGACGCCCGCGCGATTGAGGGCGAACATTGCGATTGTCAGCACGGCGGCTGCGGCCAGTGCGACCATATTGATCTGCGAGGTGTAAAAAAGCGCGATGATCGCGACGGCGCCCATGTCGTCGACGATCGCAACGGTGACCAGAAACAGCTTGAGCGAGGTCGGCGCCCGTTTGCCAAGCAAAGCCAGCACACCGATTGCAAAAGCGATGTCCGTGGCAGCCGGAATAGCCCAGCCATTGGCAAGAGCGCTCTCGCCTCCCGCGATCGCCAGATAGAGACCAGCCGGGACGATCATGCCGGCGGCAGCCGCCAGGACAGGAAGACGGCGCTGATCCGGGCTTGCGAGGCGTCCGTCGACGAGCTCGCGCTTGATCTCCAGACCGACGAACAGGAAGAAGATCGCCATCAGGCCGTCGTTTATCCAGTGGAGCAGCGACAGGCCGCCCACATCGACATGGAGCGCCTCGAAATATCCTGGCCCAAAAGGCGAGTTGGCGACGAGCATGGCCAGCGCCGCGGCCGCCATCAGCACGAGGCCGCCGGCTGCGCTGTTTTCGAGAAATTTGCGGAGAACGGAAACAAAGCCGGCCGCGGGCCGGGAGTTCGATGCGGTCACAGGACGCGCTCCTACGGAAAATCTGACACCAGTCTCCGTATTCGGGCTCTCCCGGGCGCACGCAGCACACGCCTTGATCCACTATAGGCCGCGGACCGATATGTTCAACCGGCCGCGGCGCCTCGCCATCCGCGATCGACGGCAAACTCCGTACGCGGGGAGCAATAAGCGCCGGAACAAGGCACCCGGAAAATTCTAGCCGCTGAGGTTCCGAAAATCCGGCTGCGCATAAAAAAAGGTGCCCGCCCGGATTGAACCGGGCGGGCACCAGATGAAGAATTCGGCCTCTTACAAGGTCGAGCTCTCCTGGGTCGCGCGGCGCTGGTAGGCCCCAGATGGAGGAAGCGATTGGACGGAAACGCCAAATCGGCCGAGGTCGCTTTGCTGCCAAGAGCCAGGCGTAATGGCCGGTTGCGGCTTGGCTCCTTACGAGTTCAAATCGCGAAAGGTGAACGCTGGCGAGGCAGCGCCTCGCGGATCACAGGCAATCAGAGAAACAAGACACTCTCATGATCGGTCTGCGACCGTGCCACGTTCCAGAAAAAGCCTCATTGCCTCTCCCAATTGCTCAGGTCTGCCGTACGGCATGCCGTGGCCCGCATCCGGTATACGTTCATAGCGCAGCAAAGGGTTGAGGCTCTGCAGTTCGCACGCTGTATCGACCGACACGACACCTCGATCGCCAATCAAAAGTAGCGTCGGAACACTTATATTTCGCACGAGCTCGCGCCAGTCCGGGTTGGGCGGCGTGAGGATCTCGAAAGCGCCCAAGCTGGTCCGAAGCCTGGCGTCAACCAGGTGCGCAATAAGCTCGACTGACCGGCCCGCATTTTTCAGGCGCGCTTGATCGAGTAGTTCATCCCTAGTCGATAGAAGCAATTGGCTATGATCCTCCGCGACGCCGCTTTCGAAAACCTCGCGCTGCCATTCGGGGCTGAGGAATGTCGGGTCGATGAGTATGAGTGCGCTGACCGGCACTCCAAGTTCACCGGCAACAAAGGCAGCCGTCATTCCGCCCATCGAATGACCTGCCAGGACAGGCGCGTCGAGCTGCAGGGCATCGATCAGCGCCGCAGCGTCGGCGGCCAGATCGCCATAAGAATATCCGGTTTCGGGAGCGGCTGAGTCTCCGTGCCCCCTGGCGTCGGGCAGAATGATATCGAAGCGGTCTTCAAGCCCACGAACCAAACGTTGCAAGCACGCGCCGCTCCCGATCAGGCCGTGCAAGACCACTAGCGGGGGCTTTGCCCCGCCGCTTCTGTAGTAGTGGATTTCGATGCCGTTGGCTCGGCAGAGGTCGCGGCTCCATGCGCCAAGACGGTTGGTAGTTTTATCCATATCGGCGCCCTTGCCTGCGCAATACCGTCATGTCGATGCATGGTGGCAGGTCGGACTGTGTGAGGCCACGATGCTTTCATGATGCACGAAAATCACAGGCCGCCACCGCGGCAACTGGCCGATTGCCGTCGGTCTGCTTCTGGCACAATGTTCGCTAAAGCGGACAGGCAAAGAGGCGGAGACTCTTGAAGCGCCTGCTGGCTCGTCAATACGGGATAGGCCTTCCATCCCAGCCGAAGAACCCGCCGCTATCCATCGGCGATAGCTGGTCGATGACGGCCAGGATGTGCATCGCGCTTTTATCCGCACTCAAGAGCGATGATTCAGCTACTCGCGCCTGAAACGGCTCCGAGAGCGACGTGTCGACAGTCCCGGGGTGCAGTGCCGCCACGATTGCTTCGGGATTGCTGCGGCCGAGCTCTATCGCGAAGCATCGCACCAGAGCATTGAGTGCCGCCTTGGAAGCGCGGTAGCTGTGCCATCCGCCAAGTCTGTTATCCGCAATCGAACCAACGCGAGCAGAAAGAAATATCGCGACCGCTCGTTGCCGCCGGGCAAGCAAGGGAAGAAAATGCTTCGCGACGAGCGCGGGCCCGATACTGTTCACAGCGAAGACCTCGGCCATCACCGATGCTTCAAGCTGCCGGAGGCTTTTTTCAGGACGAATGTCAGTCCTGCGATGCAGCAGCCCCGTCGCCACGATCAACAGGTCGAGAGCGCCATCTTGGGCAATCTGGCGACCTGCCTCGGCAAGCGTGTCGTTGTCCAATATGTCGATCGTCAGCCTAGTTACATTGGAATGGTGCGCCGCATAGGGCCGCCTGTTCCCGGCATAGATGCGGTCAAATCGCCCCGACGCCACGAGTTGATTCACAAGCGCGGCACCGATACCGCCGCTGCTTCCGATCACCAAGGCGCGCTTGACGCTCACATGCTGCTCCTCCCGGCAATGACGTCGGTCCGGCATCCCGACGCTCTTAATCGGCGGCAGCGCGATATCCCATATGCCTCAAAGGGAAGGTGGAGCGGTGGCTAGAAACCGGCCTCGACCGCAAGCCGGATCGCATCGGCCGTGGTTTCGACGCCGAGCGCGCGCAGCAGCGCAGCGCGGTGCATCTTGATTGTCCGCTCCGACAGCGAAAGCGAGAACGCGATCTGCTTGTTGAGCTGGCCGCTCGCCATCAGTTTCAGCACCTCGCGCTGCCTCGGCGAGAGCGCCTCGATCTGGGCGCGCGCTCGCGCGCTCCGTCCTCCAACCGCCTCGCCGGCCTCGTCGACCTCAATTTGCGAGCCGAGAAAATATTCGAGAGTGCCGCCGGGGCCAAAGATTGGCGCCACCAGCACGGCATTGCGGAAGGGCGTTCCGTCCTTCCGGTAATTGAGGATCTCGACGAGCGCTGGCCTCTGCTCCCGGATGGCGGCCCGCAAGGTCTCGGTCAGTTCGGGTTCGGTGTCCGGCCCGGAGAGAAAGCGGCAATTGCGCCCAAGGATTTCGTCCGGCCCATAGCCGGTGAGCGCCGAGAAGGCAGCGTTGCACTCGACGATCGGATTGTCAGGCAGACGCGGGTCGCTGATCACCGCGGCGATCGGGCTGGCCGCGATCATTGTCTTCAATGACATAGTATCTGCCTGCTCTCCCCTGGGTGCCCCAAGGGACATGTTGCGACACTTCCCCTCGCTCATGCAAGCCTGCGTCGATGACAATTGCGACGAACCGGAAAAAATTACGCATGACGCCCAGCAGATTGACGGCACAGTCATGCTTACGGGCGGGCGTAGGACATTGTGCGAGCCCCCTTGGTGACCGCGAGGCCATGGTCTGATGCGGGTCGCGATCATCGGAGCCGGTATTTCGGGGCTCGCCTGCGCCAGGCGGCTGCGCGACGCCGGGGTCGAGGCGACACTCTTTGACAAATCCCGCGGAATCGGCGGCCGCCTCGCGACCCGCCGCGCGGATCCGGGCAATCCCGAGGTGACATTCGATCATGGCGCCACGCATTTCACGGCGCGCTCGGAAGGCTTTACCAGGCTGGTTGCTGCGTGGGAGAAGGCAGGCCTCGCCGCGCGCTGGCCGGCCGCGGGCGCGGACAGCTGGGTCGGCACGCCGACGATGACCGCACCGCTGAAAGCCCTCGCGGACGATCTCAATGTCCGTCTGTCGCGACCGGTAACAGCCCTGACCAAATCGCGCGCCGGCTGGACGCTCCACAGCGAGGCCAAACGGCTCGGAAAATATGATGCGGCGGTGATCGCCATCCCCGCCGAGCAGGCGGCCCCGCTTTTGTCGCTCCATGATTTCGAGATGGCGCGCGCCGCCATGGCGGTGCGCTACAATCCCTGCTGGACCGCGATGTTCGCCTTCGATGAGCGGATCGAGGAGCTTCCCGATTTCCTCCGCGGCGCGGGCTCACTTGTCACCGCCGCGCGCGACAGCGCGAAACCTGGCCGCGCGCCGGGCGAACGGTGGGTCGTGCAAGCCGACTGGTCGTGGTCGGAAGCGCATCTGGCCTGCGACAGCGCGAGCGTGGCGCCCGCGCTTCTCGCCGAGCTTGGCAAGGTCGCCGGCCGCGACTTGCCCGTCCCAAGCCATATCGCGGCCCATCGCTGGTTGTTCTCGCAGCCCTCAGGACAGGATCTGAAGCTGCTCTGGAACCCTGCCATCGGTCTCGGCGCCTGCGGCGACTGGCTCTATCACGGCTTTGCCGAATATGCGTGGCTGTCGGGCCATATACTCGGCGCGGCGATCGCCGCCGGGGCGCCGCAATGACCCGCGCGATCGTGATCGGAGCCGGCATCGGCGGCCTTGCGCTCGCCATCCGTCTCCAGTCGGCGGGCCTCGATACGCTGCTTGTCGAAGCGCGCGACCGGCCGGGCGGTCGCGCCTATGTCTTCGAGAAGGACGGCTTCACTTTCGATGCCGGGCCGACGGTGATCACCGATCCGGCCTGTCTTGCCGAGCTTTGGGAACTGAGCGGCCAGCGGCTCGAGCGCGATGTCGATCTCGTTCCGGTCTCGCCTTTTTACCGGCTGAGCTGGCCCGACGGATCGACCTTCGATTATGGCAATGACAAGGAGGCGCTCGCCCGTCAGATCGCCGCGCTCGATCCCGCCGATGTGGCGGGATATGAGCGGTTTCTTGGCTATTCCGCGTCGGTTTTCGAGGAAGGCTATGTGAAGCTCGGCGCGGTGCCCTTTCTCGATTTTCGTTCGATGCTGAAAGCGGCGCCCGCTCTTTTGCGGCACCGTGCCTGGCGCTCGGTCTATAAGACCGTCGCGAGTTATGTGCGCAGCGAGAAGCTGCGCGAGGCTCTCTCCTTCCATACCTTGCTCGTTGGCGGAAACCCGATGGCGACGAGCAGCATCTATGCGCTCATCCACAAACTCGAGCAGGATGGCGGCGTCTGGTATGCGCGCGGCGGCACCAACCGGCTCGTCGCCGGCATGGCCGCGCTGTTCGCGCGCCTCGGCGGCTCGCTGCGGCTCGGCGAGCCGGTCGCCCGCATCGAAACCGAGGGCGACCGCGTGACCGGCATCGTGACGCGAAGCGGGTTTACGGCACGCGCCGATCTTGTCGCCTCGAACGCCGATCTCATGCACAGCTACCGCGACCTGCTCGCGCATCCGCGCGGCAAGCGCGAGGCGAAGCGCCTTGCGCGCAAGAGCTGGTCGCCGAGCCTCTTCGTCCTCCATCTGGGGGTTCGCGGCGCCTTCCCCGAAATACCCCACCATATGATATTGTTCGGTCCGCGCTACCGCGGGCTTCTCGACGACATCTATCGGAACGGGACGCTCGCCGAGGATTTTTCGCTTTACCTTCATCACCCGAGCGCAAGCGATCCGGGCGTGGCCCCCGCGGGCCACAGCAGCTTTTACGCGCTCGCTCCGGTTCCCCATCGCGGCCACGCCCCGCTCGACTGGGAGGTCGAAGGACCCAAATTGGCGAAGCGCATCATCGCCGAGATCGAGCGGCGCCTGATCCCGGACCTTGGCGAGCGGATCGTCACGCAAATCCAATATGCCCCGCCGGACTTCGAACAGGATCTCGCCGCGCATCTCGGGAGCGCCTTCAGCCTTACGCCAACACTGCTGCAGAGCGCCTATTTTCGGGGGCACAACCGCGACGCGCGCATCGAGAACCTCTATTTTACCGGCGCGGGCACGCATCCCGGCGCGGGTATTCCGGGGGTCGTCGCGAGCGCGAAGGCGACGGCGAGCCTCATTCTCGGCGACTTCGGCAACAGAACTGCGGCAGCCCGCGATCCGGGCGCTCGCGACCGAATATTCTCCGGGCGTGATGACGCGGCAGGAGATGTCATGCCCAGCTGATCGCAAGGACATTCCGGTTCTGCCGGCGGCCAGCGCCTTGCGACCCGCGTCTGGCCGCGGCGGGGGGCGGTGATTGCTCATCGCCGGGCGGTGCGACGCCATGTCGCACCGCCCAACCTTCCCCTTGCTCGCGCTCGCAAAGCGGCTCTTCATTGCCTGGACTTCCCAAAAGGCCATCTTTTGCGGAGGTCGGAGCCTGCCAGATGAGGAAATCCGCGCTCGCCAGCACCACAGCCCGCCAAAAAAGGGAACCGTCGCCATGCCGCCCGCCATATTGTGGCTCCGTCAGGACCTCCGCATCACCGACCATCCGGCGCTCCTCGCGGCGATCGCCGAAGGTCCGGTCATTCCGCTCTACATATTGGACGACGAGAGCCCCGGAACGCGCGCGATCGGCGGCGCGCAGCGCTGGTGGCTCCATCACAGCCTCACCGCGCTCGATGCGAGCCTTCGCAAACGCGGCAGCCGGCTCGTCCTGCGCCGCGGCCCTGCCGCCGAAATACTCGAACGCGTCGCGGCGGAAGCCGAGAGCACAAGGGTTCACGCGACCCGCGGCTACGAGCCTTGGTGGCGGCGCTGCGAAGACGCGCTGGACGCCAGGCTTGCGCTGCGGCTCCATGGCGGCAATTATCTCGCGCCGCCCGAGAGTATCACCAATGCGCAAGGCGCCCGCTACCGCGTTTTCACGCCTTGGTATCGCGCGCTTCTGGGGCGCATGCCGCCCGCCCTTCCCTATGCGGCGCCCGACCATATTCCGGCGCCTGGCGTCTGGCCGGCGTCGGACAATCTTGCCGATTGGGGGCTGACCCCGACCAGCCCCGACTGGACCACAGGATTTGGCGACTGGAGCCCGGGCGAGAAGGGCGCCTGGCGGGCGCTGCGCGACTGGCTGCCGCTTGCCCGCGACTATAAGTCCCGTCGCGATTTTCCCTCGCTCCCCGCGACATCGCGGCTGTCGCCGCATCTTCATTTCGGCGAAATAAGCCCCCGGTCGATCTGGCATGCTCTCGGCGAGCGCGACGACGCGGGTGCCGAAACCTTTCGGTCGGAGCTCGGCTGGCGCGAACATGGCATCAACCTCGTCGACCAGATGTCCGATTATGGCGATCGAAACGGGCGCCCTACCTTCGATAATTTCGACTGGCGGAGCGGCCCCGAAGCCGACCGGGACTTTGCTGCCTGGACCCGGGGACGGACCGGCTACCCGGTGGTCGACGCGGGCATGCGCGAGCTCTGGCACACGGGCTGGATGCACAACCGCGTGCGGATGGTCACCGCCTCCTTCCTCGTCAAACATCTGCTGATCGACTGGCGCCGCGGTGAACGCTGGTTCTGGGACACGCTGCTCGACGCCGATCTCGGGTCGAATGCAATGAACTGGCAATATGTCGCGGGCACCGGCGTCGACGCGCCGGTCTTCTCGCGCATCATGTCGCCGCTGCTCCAGAGCGGGCGGTTCGCGATGGGCGATTATGTCCGCACTTATGTTCCGGAGCTTGCACATCTGTCGGATGCCGAGATCACCGCCGCCCATGGACAGGAGGCCGGGGTGCCCGCCTATCCCGCGCCGCTTATCGACCATGAGGCGGCGCGGGCGCGCGCCCTGACTGCCTGGGAAGCGCTGCGCCGCTAGCGAACGAGGACCACCAAGCTAGTCGAAGGCGGCGCTTGCCACGCCGTGGCTGTTGTAAACAGGGCCTTCGCGCGACACACCGAACTTGCGGCTTGAGGAGGAACGTACACCAAACGCGCCGATATGCCCCAGCATTCCCCTGTACTGCGGCCCGGCCAGATGCGCTGCGAGCGCAGCTTCGCCGTCCCATTCCTCGAACACGTGAATGCGCGTCGCCACATGCGGATCGAGGGTCCAAGCGTAAGCGAGACAGCCCGACTGCTCAAGCGCGCCTTCGATCCAGCCGCGCGCGCCCGCCAGCGCCTCTCCGCGCGTCTCGGGATCGATATCGATGACCGCCTGGATCAGGATCTTCATGACTGCACCTCACTTTTTGAAAGCTGCGGCAACGGCCGAAACCGCCGCTCTGCAAACAGCCACCGGCCATCAATCCGGCGGCAGACATCGTCATAGATCCCAAGGGTCCGGTGAAGGGTGCCCTCGCGCAGGAAGATTTCCTCGGTGTAGGACCGCATGGCCGCAGTCTCGCCATGGACCTCGATCGAACCCGGCCAGGCGCGAAAGACAATGTCGGGAAAGGCGCGCATCGCCGCGCGCCAGGTGTTGACGATCTTCGCCTTGCCCTCGAAGATCCCGAAACCCGGAAGCGACCATCGGCCGCCTTCGTCCCAAGTCGCGGCCCAGGCCTCGCTGTCGGCCCGGTTGACCGCATCGGCATAGGCGTCGAGCAGGTCGCGAAGCGCCAGCCGGTCTTCGAACGACCCCTCAAACGGCATGGAAGCCCCCTTTTCGCCCGGCTGCGTCGATGGTCCAGCCTGCCGCCGGTTTGCCTGCCGCTGATGGGAGGGAGAACTGCCGTTATCGCTAGCGGCGAAGGGCCGCGGAGGGCGGGCCGGATAACCCGCCCCAAAGGACAGGTCGCCCCGGCGGGGCGGCGCGCCTAATTTCATGCCCGTCCTATCCCCCCGGGACGAACATTCGAAAAGGAATGACCAATGGCTATTTCCCGTATCTCTCTTTCGCTCGCCGCAGCAGCGCTCGCGCTCGCCGGCGGCATTGCAGCCGCCAAGAACCCGATGGTCGGCGGCGCCGCGATGTATGAGACCAAGACCATCGTCGAAAATGCCGCCAATTCGAAAGATCACACGACGCTGGTCGCGGCGGTCAAGGCCGCTGGCCTCGCCGAGACCCTTTCGGGAGCCGGCCCGTTCACGGTCTTTGCGCCTACCAACGCTGCCTTTGCCAAGCTTCCCGCCGGCACCGTCGATACGCTGCTCAAGCCCGAGAACAAGGCGATGCTGACGGGCATATTGACCTATCATGTCGTGCCGGGCCGCCTGACCGCGACCGATATTGCCGCGCAGGCCAAGGCCAATGGCGGCAAGGCGGTGCTTACCACGGTGCAGGGCGCCATGCTCACCGTCTGGGAGAAGGATGGCAGCTGGTATGTGAGCGACGCCAAGGGCGGCACGGCGAAGATCGGCCCTGCCGACGTTCTTCAGTCGAACGGCGTGATCCACGTCATCGACGGCGTGCTGCTTCCCGCCTAATGACCTGTCGGGGCTGCGCGACGCTTGTTAGCGCAGCGCGGCCCCGACAATCAAAAGCCCTCAAAGCCAGCCCGAAAGCTCGCTCCTTATCAGGGCGGCGAGCATATCCATCCCGACATCGCTATCGTTGAGACAGGGCACATAAGCGAAATGGCGTCCGCCGGCGGCAAGGAACTGCTCGCGTCCGCGGATGGCGATTTCCTCGAGGGTTTCGAGGCAATCCGCGGCGAATCCCGGCGCGATCACGGCCACCGACCGGCCTTCGCGCCCTAGCGTTTCGAGCATCATGTCGGTTGCCGGCGTCAGCCATTTGGCCTGGCCGAAGCGCGACTGAAAGCTCGGAATAACATTCTTCCCCAGAACTTCGCCCAACCGACGCGCGGTCTTGAGGCACATGCAGTGATAGGGATCGCCGAGACGAAGGGTGCGCTCGGGCATGCCGTGGAAGCTCGCGACGATCGTATCGGGCATAAAGTCGAGGCCGCCGATCGCACGTCCGAGCGACGACGCCAGCGCCTCGACATGGCGATCGTCATCATAATAGGGCGGAAGGACACGCAGCGCCGGCTGCCAGCGCAGGCGCGCCATATGCGCCTGGACCGCATCGCCAACGCTCCCGGTCGTCGCGGCGCAATATTGAGGATAAAGAGGCGCAACGAGAATGCGGCGACATCCTGCCGCAAGAAGCGCGTCGATGCCATCCGCGATCGAGCTGCTGCCATAGCGCATCGCATGCGCAACCACAGCGTCACCTCCCAGCGAAGCCTGAAGAGCCCTTGCTTGGCGGCGGGTGATCGCTGCAAGCGGCGAGCCTTCTGACGTCCAGATTTCGCGGTAGGCCCGCGCCGATTTCCGCGGCCGAACGGCAAGGACGATCCCGCGCAGGATCGGTTGCCAGATCAGCGAGGGCAGTTCGACAACGCGCCGGTCGGAAAGAAATTCCGCGAGATAGCGCCGAACCGCACGGCTCGTCGGCGCGTCGGGCGTCCCGAGATTTACGAGAAGCACGCCGATGCGGTCGACCGGCACGGCGGGGTGCCCCGCCGGAAACGGGGCGGGCTCCGGATCTAAGTAACGATCCCCGATTTCAGACGTTACCAGAGGCCCTTCGACAGTCATTGCAATCTCCGCGGACAGGACGCCTCGCGGCGACCGTGCCCCGCGACCTTGATCGCATGTCTCCGACTTGCCCCTCGCCGCCAAGCTGCACCAATGGGCAGACTGGATGCCATTTCCCGCATGCCCGCAGGCGCCCCGAAGTTCGGGAACCGCGCTGGCTGCCGCGACACGTCAGTCGACTTTCCGGGCGGCCCCACGCTCTTGAAACGGCAAAACGGCTTTCCTAACTCATTCCCGGACGCGGGATTTTCCGCGTCCTAGGACAGAGAGAGCGCCGGCTCTAAGTCCCGGCGCATCTCATGCCCGAATTGCTTCAATCAGGAGGATTTGGAAATGAGAACCGATTTTGACTTCACCCCCTACCGCCGCTCGACGGTGGGCTTCGATCATCTCTTCGACCTGCTCGAGAAGGGGCAGCGCGGCGAGACGTCGGACGGCTTTCCTGCTTTCGACATCGTGCGCGACGCCGACGACCGTTTCCGCGTCACGCTGGCGGTGCCCGGTTTCAAGGCCGACGAGATCGAGATCGTCGCGCAGCAGAACCAGCTCAGCGTCACGGGCAAGCCGGCCGAGGAGGATGCGACACGCGCCTATCTCCACCGCGGCATCGCCCGCCGCGCGTTCGAGCGCCGCTTCCAGCTTGCCGACTATATCGAGGTCGGGCGCGCGAGCTTCGCCGACGGGCTGCTCACGATCGAACTGAGCCGCGTCGTCCCAGAGGCGATGAAGCCGCGCAAGATCGAGATCGGCAGCAGTGCCGACAAGCCGCAGCGGATCGAAGCGCCGAAGAATAAGGCGCTCGAGAACGCCTGAGCTAGACAAGGAGGCACGCCAGGAGCGTGCCTCCTTTTTTCATGGAAGCGCGATACCCGACGACCGCCTCCGCGCGCCGCAAGCGCCCAAATCTGCTGCTAATCGAGCGATCTGACGATATCCGCCGCGCGCCACTCGGCGGGCCCGATCAGCGCGTGGTGCGCGATCCGCACCGAGTGGAGGGCGGCTTCGATCTGGCGCCTCCACATGGCAAGAAAATCGAACAGCACCGGGAAGTCCGGCGGCAGATCATAGTCCTGCCAGACGAAGAGCTGGAGCAGCGAGGGATGATCGGGCCGGTAATAATGGATCTCGGCGGTTGTCAGCCCATAGCCGTCCAGCTGCGCGATCAGCGCCCGGTCGGTCATGGCGCGCGCGCCTCGCCGCCGTCGAGCGACCGGAGCGCGGCGAGCACATCGTCGATCGGCACGGCGCGGCGCGCGCCGGGCGGCTTTCGGAGCGCGGGCTTGTTGCGGACCGCCGAGTGGTCCGATGCCCAGGATGCCAGAAGTGCGCGCTTGACCTCGGGCTCGAGGCTCGGGTGACGCGCCACGTCGAAGGGGTGAAGAAAACGGGAAAATGGCTCGGACATGATCGTGCCTCCTTCCTTGTAGCCTTTCCTTTCCTGTCGTGCGGCAGGCTGCCGCGACCAGAGATTTTGGAAAGGAAGCGAGTCGAGTCAAGAGGTGTCAGCCCCTTGATAAGGGGCATTTGTTTTGCGCTGGCGCGAATGCGAAAAAATTTTCGCCGACCCTCTTGAAGTAAAAAATTCCGCTTCCTAGCTCATCGGCGCCGCGCGTCCCGGACAGGCGCGCCGGCTTATCATATCGTTATGCAACATGGAGGTTATGCATGCATTTCCGTCCCTTGCACGACCGTGTGGTCGTCCGCCGCATCGAAGCCGAGGAGAAGACCTCGGGCGGCATCATCATTCCCGACACCGCCAAGGAAAAGCCGCAGGAAGGCGAAGTCGTCGCCGTCGGCCCGGGCACCCGCGCCGAGGACGGCACCATCGCCGCGCTCGACGTCAAGGCCGGCGACCGGATTCTGTTCGGCAAATGGTCGGGCACCGAAGTCCGCATCGACGGCGAGGAACTGCTCATCATGAAGGAGAGCGACATCCTCGGCGTCATCGAGCAGGCCGAGGCGCTCAAGCAGGCGGCGTAACGCCTATTCATCACCCACTGAAAGGACAGCAAGAAGGAGGTCAAAATGGCTGCCAAGGAAGTGAAATTTGCGTCGGACGCACGTGATCGCATGTTGCGCGGCGTGGATACGCTTGCGAATGCAGTGAAGGTCACGCTCGGGCCGAAGGGCCGCAACGTCGTGATCGACAAGAGCTTCGGCGCGCCGCGCATCACCAAGGACGGCGTCACCGTCGCCAAGGAAATCGAGCTTGCCGACAAGTTCGAAAATATGGGCGCGCAGATGCTGCGCGAGGTCGCGAGCAAGCAGAACGACAAGGCCGGCGACGGCACGACGACCGCCACCGTGCTCGCGCAGGCGATCGTCCGCGAAGGCTCGAAGGCGGTCGCCGCGGGCATGAACCCGATGGACGTCAAGCGCGGCATCGACCTTGCCGTGAATACCGTCGTCGAGGACCTGAAAGCGCATGCCAAAACGGTCGAGGCGAACAGCGAAATCGCGCAGGTCGCGACGATCTCGGCAAATGGCGACGAAGAGGTCGGCAAGATCCTCGCGGAAGCGATGGAGAAGGTCGGCAACGAAGGCGTGATCACGGTCGAGGAAGCGAAGAGCCTCGCGACCGAACTCGAAACGGTCGAGGGCATGCAGTTCGATCGCGGCTATCTCTCGCCCTATTTCATTACCAATGCCGAGAAGCTGAAGGTCGAACTCGACGATCCGTACATCCTCATTCACGAGAAGAAGCTGTCGAACCTGCAGGCGATGCTGCCGCTCCTCGAGAGCGTCATCCAGTCGGGCCGGCCGCTGCTGATCATCGCCGAGGATATCGAGGGCGACGCGCTTGCGACGCTCGTCGTCAATCGCCTGCGCGGCGGGCTCAAGGTCGCCGCCGTCAAGGCGCCGGGCTTTGGCGATCGCCGCAAGGCTATGCTCGAGGATATCGCGGTGCTCACCGGCGGCAATGTCGTCAGCGAGGAACTCGGCATCAAGCTCGAGAGCGTCACGATCAACATGCTCGGCCGCGCGAAGAAGGTCGTCATCGACAAGGATAATACGACGATCGTCGATGGCGTCGGCGCGAAGTCGGATATCGACGGCCGTATCGCGCAGATCCGCCAGCAGATCGGGACGACGACCAGCGACTATGACCGCGAGAAGCTGCAGGAGCGGCTTGCCAAGCTCGCGGGCGGTGTCGCGGTGATCCGTGTCGGCGGCGCGACCGAGGTCGAGGTCAAGGAGAAGAAGGACCGCGTCGACGACGCGCTCCACGCGACCCGCGCGGCGGTCGAGGAAGGCATCCTGCCCGGCGGCGGAATCGCGCTGCTGCGCTCGCTGAAGGCGCTCGAAGGCCTTAAGGCCGCAAACGACGACCAGCAGTCGGGCATCGACATCGTCCGCCGCGCACTCCGCGCCCCGGCGCGCCAGATCGCCGACAATGCCGGCGAGGACGGCGCATGGATCGTCGGCAAGCTCCTCGAAAGCGAGGAGTATAGCTGGGGCTTCAACGCCGCCACCGGCGAGTATCAGGACCTCGTCAAGGCCGGCGTGATCGATCCCGCGAAGGTCGTGCGCACCGCGCTTCAGGATGCCGCGTCGGTCGCGTCTCTGCTGATCACCACGGAGGCGCTCGTCGCCGAGCTGCCGAAGGAAGAGAAGGCCGCGCCGATGCCGGCGATGGATTTCTGACAGACCGGGGGCGGCGGGCCACCGCCGCCCCCGCATTTCCATACCGCCCTATTCACCAGCCGCCGCGCACCGCGCCACGCCTCGTCAAGCGAGCGGAGGGCATTTCTGCGTTCCGGGGCTCACCCGAGGTTCGTGCACGAAACGGGCTTCCAACCGGCGATCTGCCCCAAGGGACATGTTGCGACGCCATGCTGCGCTCGGGCATGCGCCGATCCGGCGGTCCACCTCCCTCTCCTCCCCTCCCGGAACGCCAACACTTCGCCGTCAGGAGGCCAGGACCATGCTTCACGTGCCCCCTTCCAGCCCCACCGTTGACGGCGCGATACCCCCCGAGGTTCTCGCTTCGGTGGAGACGCTGCTGCGCTGGGTCGGGGAGGATCCTCATCGCGAAGGCCTGCTCGACACACCGAAGCGCGTCGCGCGTGCCTGGAAGGATTATTGCCAAGGGTATGACGAGGATCCGGCGGTGCATCTCTCGCGCACCTTCGAAGAGGTCGGCGGCTATGACGAGATCGTCTTGCTGCGCGACATCCCGTTCCAGTCGCATTGCGAGCATCATATGGCGCCGATCACCGGAAAGGCGTCGATCGCCTACCTCCCCCGCGACCGCGTCGTCGGCATCTCCAAGCTCGCGCGCGTGCTGAACGGCTATGCGCGCCGGCTGCAGGTGCAGGAGCGGCTGACCGCCGAGGTCGCCCGATGCATCTGGGACAATCTCCGTCCGCACGGCGTCGCCGTGGTGATCGACGCCCAGCATGGCTGCATGACCGGGCGCGGCGTGCGCACGCCCGGCGTCGGCATGATCACGAGCCGGCTCCTCGGCTGCTTCCTCGACGACCAGCGGAGCCGCAAGGAAGTGCTCGCACTGATGGGCTATTGATGCGCCGGTCGAGAATCCGGACCGGTCTCGCGAGCGTTACCCGCCCCCATGAGGCGCTCGCCAGAATTCTGTGCGGCGGCGCCTCGCGCGGGTCTCCTGCCGGGATTGCACCGACATGACGCGGTCTCCACAACCATCCGACGATCTTGGTCATATTCCGAACAGCTTGCGTGGGCAGCCGGATGAAGCGGGTCATTTCGGGAAATTCGGGGGCCGCTTCGTCCCCGAAACGCTCATGCCCCTCATCCTCGATCTGGAGCGCGAATATCGAGCCGCAAAGCGCGACCCGGCCTTCCAGGCCGAGTTCGACGACCTGCTCGAACATTATGTCGGCCGTCCCAGTCCGCTATACTTCGCGCCGCGCTTGACGTCCGCGCTCGGCGGCGCTCAGATCTGGTTCAAGCGCGACGAACTCAATCACACCGGCGCCCACAAGATCAACAATTGCGTCGGCCAGATCCTGCTGGCGATCCGGATGGGCAAGACCCGCATCATCGCGGAAACGGGCGCGGGCCAGCACGGGGTGGCTACTGCAACCGTCTGCGCGCGCTTTGGCCTGCCCTGCGTCGTCTATATGGGCGCCGCCGATATCGCGCGCCAGGCGCCCAATGTCTTCCGCATGAAGCTGCTGGGCGCCGAGGTCGTGCCCGTCACGGCCGGCGCCGCGACCCTCAAGGACGCGATGAACGAGGCGCTGCGCGACTGGGTCGCCCATGTCGAGGACACCTTCTACATCATCGGCACCGCAGCCGGTCCCCACCCCTATCCGGAGCTTGTGCGCGATTTCCAGAGCGTGATCGGAAGGGAAGCGCGGGCCCAGATGCTGGCCCGTGCCGGCCGCGTACCCGATCTCCTGGTCGCCGCGATCGGCGGCGGATCGAATGCGATCGGTCTCTTTCACCCGTTCCTCGACGACCCGATGGTCAAGATGCTCGGCGTCGAGGCCGCCGGCTATGGCCTCGACAAAGCACACGCCGCGTCACTGGCCGGCGGGCGTCCCGGCATTCTTCACGGCAACAAGACCTATCTGCTGCAGGATGACGACGGGCAGATCGTCGAAGGGCATTCGATCAGCGCTGGCCTCGATTATCCCGGCATCGGCCCCGAGCATGCATGGCTCAAGGACATCGGACGGGTAGACTATGCCTCCGCGACCGACGCCGAAGCGCTCGAGGCGTTCCAGCTGCTTTGCAGAACAGAGGGTATCATCCCGGCGCTTGAGCCCAGTCACGCCGTTGCCGCCGTTGCCAGGATCGCGCCGACGATGCCGAAAGATAGTATCATCATCGTCAACATGTGCGGACGAGGGGACAAGGACATATTCTCCGTGGCCCAGCATCTCGGCGTGGAACTTTGAGCGCGACGAAAGGTAGGGGCACGGGACGTGTGATCGAAGACACTAGCGCTGCAGATTTCGGATCTATGAGGGACGGATGATGATAAGGGTGTTTCTTGTAGAAGACGATCCGCTGGTGGCGATGATGCTTGAGGGGTATCTCGACGTGCTTGGACACGAGATCGTGGTAACCGCAGCGACCGTCGCGGAGGCGCTGGATCTCGTCGCGAAGCGAGATTTCGACCTCGCAATATTGGATGTTCACCTTGCCGATGGCAAAACGAGCGAGGCGGTCGCTGCCGCGTTGAGCGATGCCGGGAAGGCTTTCATAGCGACGAGCGGAGATGCGACGATCATGGCGGCTGAATTTGATGGCCGGCCAGTTCTTCGCAAACCTTTCAGGATTGCCGAGCTCGAACGGGCAATCGCCGCTATAACGGGGTAGCCCGCGGTCACAGGCCGGAGCCTGCTCGACGGTCGTTATTCGGGCGCGACTTGGTGACGGGCCATGTGCGGCATGAAATCCATCTTGCCTATGGCAACACCTGCGTTGCGCAGCGGCGAGTAAGCCATCGTCACATGAAAGTAGAAATTTGGCATGATCCAGTCGCGGACTCAAAGCCGCGATTGCAGCAGCATCATTCTCGTGGCAGATTGTCGTCGATGGGGTCGTTTCGCACTTTTTTGATCATCCTTTGGCTGGCGCTGGCCGCCTACACCGCTGTAGTCATTTCCCGCCATGGCCTTGGATTGTTACCGATCTTTTTCGGAGACGTGGCGAAGCTGGGATGGCCCGGGCAGTTCAACCTCGATTTTCTCTGCTTTCTCATCCTCTCTGCGCTTTGGACGGCTTGGCGGAATGGATTCAGTGCGATCGCCCTGCTCCTCGCGTTCATCGCCTTTTTCGGAGGCGCGGGTTTCCTGCTTCCCTACCTCGTCTTTCTCACAGTTCGTGAACGAGGAAACATGCCCCGGGTGCTGATCGGCGCGCGAACCCGAAGAGATGAGCCTTACAGCGGACGATGAGCGCGACGGCATTTCGCCGTCATCGAACGAACTGCGCTTCTCGCGGCGCCGCTTGGCCGGTAGCGGTCCTTCCGGTTTTAGGAGGTGCCGACGGGAAAGCTGCCTGATGCAGATGTTCCTGTGGGAAAGCATCCAATGCCACCTTATCGCCTAGATCGGCATCTGCGCCAGGGACAGATTCATCATCAGTGCTGCCAAGATCGATCCGCGCATTTGCGCGATCGCATCAGTCAGCGGGCAAGCGCCAGCCGCAACGCCCTCAACCGCGCTAGCGCTAAATCGCGAAGGCGGCCGACCAGCGGTGGAGCAAGTTCGGAGGCGGCGCGACAGACTGCACCGTCGGCACGGTCCACGCGCTTCGGCGGAAACGAAACCGATCGAACGCGAGTTCTACGATTTCAACCATCGGCGCGGCATCCTAGGGAGCAGTCATAACGCGACGTTGACGATCAAGCCTCCCGCAGCGCAAAGCAACGCCAGATAGGTGAAGATCATGCCGAAGCCGCGCACCGGCCCCGAAGCAGTCAGCATGCCAACCCCGTGCAACGCTCGGCCGAGGACCAGCATCGTCGCAATCGTCAAGACGAGCCATAAGGGTGCAGCTTGAGCCTCGGCCAGCGCGACGGTCATAAGTCCAAGTGGAACATATTCGATGAAATTGCCCTGCGCACGGATACGTCGGCGCAGAACGTCATCGGCGCTGTCGCCGACCATATCGCCAACCTTCATACGGCGCAGTGAAATCGGAAATGAAAGAGCGACGAGTGCGACCGCGAAAGCGGCCGCCAGCAACGATGTGACGGGAAGTACGGCCATAGGGGTTCCTCAAGGGTCAAAGTGATGAATTGGATGAAGCGAGGCCGGGCCTTCCGGAAAAAGGAATCAACGTCCTTCGCTGGGTCCGCAAAGCCCTTCGATATGCGGCCTTTGCAGGTCCGTCGGCTCAGCGTGCGCCGTCGATGATCATGCCGCCGTCGGGCGTCAGGCTGTAGCCAGTGATGAACTGCGCATCCTTGGTGGCGAGAAACAGGATGACCGGCGCGATGTCCTGTTCGGGCGATCCATTGCGATCGAACACATTGGGCAAGGGCGGCCTGTCGCTGCCGAAGGTATCGGCGATCGGCATGACATTGTTCACGGTGATTCCGTCGGCGCCCCATTCGCGGGCGGCCACCCGTGTGAGCGCGCGGACAGCTTCCTTGGCCATGCCATAGGGCGCGTAGCCCACCATGCCGAGGAGGCCGCCGGCGGAGCCCAGGTTAATGATGCGGCCGGCCGGGCTGACTTTGAGGTGCGGATAGGCTGCCTGCATCATGCGCAGATAGGCGATCGGTCCCATGTCGAAGTTGCGCTGCAACGTCTCGACCGACAGGTCGAGGACCGAGTACAGGGCCGCCGAGGGATCGAAGGCATTGTTGACGAGGATGTCGATGCCGCCCCAAGCCGCGACGACCTTGGCCACCGCAGCCTTGATCTGCTCGCCGTCACTGAGGTCACACTGAACCCCGAGCGCCGTACCGCCCTTCGCCTCGATATCGGCGATGACAGCGTCGATATTCGCAGGCGTCAGCGACAGGACAGCAACCTTCGCTCCCTCCGCCGCGAAAAGCTTTGCGGTGGCGCGGCCGATCCCGCGGCCTGCGCCAGCTACAATGGCAATCTTGCCGTCTAGTCGTCCCATGTTCATCTCCAATTTTTCAAGTTTTAGCGAGGCGCCACAGCAGCTGGCGCATAGGGTGAAGGCACGTCGCGAGCGGTGTTCTGCGTTGCGAACGATGCGGCGAGGAGAACCAGGCCGATGGCGGCGGGCAGCGCGCCCTTGAAACTGCGCACCCCGAGATGGGCCATTCCGGACAGGATCAGGTGATAGAGTATGCCGGCATAGGCGAGATCGCTGAGCGGCACGTTGACGCGCGAGAGGATCGCGACCGGCCCGAGGATCTTCACTACGATCATTAGCGGCACCAGATGGGCGGCATAATAGCCTAGGTCGGCCTGGGCCTTTCGGACGAAGTCCCGCTTCATCAGGTACAGAAATGCGGATGACAGATAGAGCGCCGACAAAAGAGCGGTGCTGATCCAATAGGTATAAATGGCGGCCACAAATTCTTCCTCATGGTCGAGATTGCTCGTCAAAAAGCAGGCTCTGCGCCGCGACCGATTGCTCCATCAGCCGCGTGCATGTATAGAATTTGAGGCCTATGATGAATCAGCGCAAGTAGGATGAATTTTTGACACTAAGTATGGAAATACTGACCAATGCCGGAAAATGACTTCACGATGCAGAATGAGATGCGGCGCGCTTTCGCGATGCTCTCGGGCAAATGGAAGCTCGAGATCATGTGGCTGCTCCACCAGCGGATCTATCGCTTTGGGGAGCTGCGAAAGGGAATTCCGGGGATCACGCAGCACATGCTGACCGCACAGCTACGCGAACTCGAGGCTGATGGCTTAATATCGCGCACGGTGTTCGCAGAGGTGCCTCCGCGCGTCGAATATGAAATGACATCAAAAGCTCGCGCCCTCGGGCCAATGATGGAAGCACTGACCGCTTGGTGGAGCGAACACGGAAGCAGCGTCCCGCAGAAGCCGTCGAAATCGAGCGGCCGCAATGCGAGCGATAGAGGATAACGGCCGGGCGAGTTTCGAGAAGGATTACCCTGATCGCAGTCAAATTCGCTGCCGTTTCAACCTAACTGTCCGATCCAGAAGTTGCTTCTGGTGTTGGCCGATTGCGGTCGGGCAGCTTGCGAGCCTGAGAACTTAATAACTGCCGTTCGCACCGGAGATTCTTGGATAAACCTAGGGAAGAGAGGCCGTATGTGGCTCGGTGGAGCGCAGCGGAAAAGAGAGCGGTCGCCTTTAAGGCAGGACGCCACATATGTACCGAGAGGACAGTGTCGCTCAGCAATATGCGAACATAATGGAAACAAATGCTTGCTACTGCCCAAACCCAGCGGCAAAAAGGCGCATGGACCATCGTTATACTTGGGCGCCATTGCGAGCGTGGTTTACACGGCGATCGTCCGCTTTGGCGCTTTGGACATCAGTGGAACAATGCCATGACGACCGCATCGATTCTCGGTGAGCAAACGCTTCTGCGGATCGGGAGCGCTGACAATTATCGCCGACGGAATTCCAATGGATCAATCACGCGTTTACGGTGCATTTAAACCCAGCAAAAAGAGGGCCATATGACGTCAGTCGCACATCAAACGACGACGCAAGCCGCTAAGGCAGACGTCGATTTGGACGCCTTACGCCTCGAACTGGCGCGCACGCGTTTTGTGGCCCGCGCATGGTCGCAAACGATCGCCGAGAATCGCCGCACGAACCAGGCCGCACTTTTTGCACGCGTAGCCATCGAGACCTTCGCCCGCCACGTCGCGCCCGGCATCACCCTGAGCGCGCCCTTCATCACGCCGCGCGGCAAACTCAGCGTCACGGACTGTCAGCTCGCCGCGTCGCTTGGCCGCGAAGCGGCTGCACTGCCCGTCATTGAAGGCTGTCACTTCCTGACGAGCCTCTACACCACTTTACTGCCGGGCAAGGAGCGCAGTGCCCTCGGGGCATTTTACACACCGCCGGCGCTGACGCAGCGCCTACTCGATCTCGCGAGCGAAGGCGGTGTTGACTGGGCGACCGCCCGGGTGCTTGATCCAGCTAGCGGTGGCGGCGCCTTTCTTTTGGAATCCGCCGCCCGCATGAGGCGCTCGTTGGAGGGTAGCGAGCCTGCTTTTATCCTCGCTCAGCTCGGAAACCGACTGTCAGGTTTTGAACTCGACCCTCACGCTGCCTCGCTATCCCAAGCCGCTCTTGAGATTTTCCTGTCCGACCTGCGCGCAAGCAGCGGGCGCGATATCCCGAATTTCGTGACGGTCTGCGATACGCTGGAAGAGGTACCAGAAGAGTCTTATGACTTGGTGGTTGGGAATCCACCGTACGGCCGCATCAGTCTCACGACAGTGCAGCGCGCACGCTTCGCCCGTGGGCTCTATGGTCACGCCAACCTCTACGGGGTTTTTACTGATATAGCCTTGCGGTGGACTCGGCCGGGAGGTGTGATCGCCTACCTGACGCCTACCAGCATGCTCGGTGGTCAATATTTCGGTGCACTGCGCAAACTATTAGCGGATGAGGCTCCTCCGGTAGCAATCGATTTTGTGCATGCTCGACGGGGCGTGTTCGAGGACGTGCTGCAAGAGACCCTTCTCGCGCTCTACCGGAAGGGCGGCAGCCGCCAGCGATTTCAGGTCCACTATCTGAACGTCGATAATGAGCGTGAAGCTAGACTCACCAAGAACGGCAAGGTCGGCCTGCCCGTAAACGCGTCAGCGCCGTGGCTGGCGCCGCGTGAGCCTGCTCATGTCAATCTGATCAAAGCGGCTGAAGGCATGGCCTCGCGCCTCGCCGACTGGGGCTATGGGGTTTCTACCGGGCCGCTGGTATGGAACAGGTTCAAACCAAAGATGAGGGATCGCGCGGGCCGAGGCCTGTACCCCTTGATATGGGCTGAAGCCGTGACAACAGATGGGCGGTTCGTTTTTCGCGCCGACAAGCGCAATCACTCGCCCTATTTCAAGCCAGACGCGGGTGACGACTGGCTTGTGGTAGATCGCAGCTGCGTCCTCGTGCAACGCACCACAGCCAAGGAACAGGAGCGCCGTTTAATCGCCGCTGAACTGCCGCAAACCTTTATTGACGCCCATGGCGGCGTGGTGGTCGAAAACCATCTCAACATGGTTCGCACGACCGGCGCGGCCAAGGTCTCACCAGCCACGGTGGCAGCGATGCTCAACAGCGGGATCGTTGATCAGATTTTTCGTTGCATTAGTGGAAGCGTGGCTGTCTCCGCGTTCGAGCTGGGATCCATCCCGCTGCCGTCCGCCTCGGCGATGGCGCCGGTGGAGGAGCTGATTGCAAAAGGCGCATCACCGGCTGCTATCGAACAATGCATACGCGAGCTATACGGAGTAAAGGCATGACCCTCCCTGCTCTGCTTGCATGGAATGGGATTCATGCGCGGCTTCCGTTGATATTCCCTGAGGGCTCCGCCAACCGGGAGCGTTCAATCTGGGAGATCTCGGCCAAGACCATCTTTGTGATGCTGTACGCCGGCGCTGTCGAAGGGGCCGATCGCTGGATCAGGCCCGATCAGGTCACCCGCATGAGCGATGAACAGGCCGCGCTCACGGACGACGTTGCCCGCAACGCTTGGATCAAGCTATCCATGACACCGAGCAAGACCGACGTTCCGGGCCGCTGGTATGCGGTGAACACCCGTGAATCCATCCGTGACGATACGATCCGCTATGCGCTGATCCAAAACGGGGCGGTCGTTGAACGTCCCGGTCTCTCCACAACCTCGCCTGCTGGCCGCTATGCCCTGCAAAGCGACTTCGCGGCTCTTTTCGCGCCGGAGCTGGATGAGGCGACGTTCCATGCCAAGGCGACGGCCTGGCGCGAAACCAATCTCAATGCGGGAGCGTTGGCGCGCATCGCGATCGTGCGCAAAGGCGCGGCCGGCGGCGGCGAATATGAGCTCGTCACCTTTCCTAGCGGAGAAACCCGCCGCATGTCGACAGGACCGAGCGCCGACATTTCGAAGGCCGTGATCGAAGTCTTTGCGAAGAAGTTTCTTCAGAAGCCGGGCGTTATCTCGCTCAGCGAAAGCGGTAATAAGGTCGTCGCGCGTGATGATGATCTTGCCAAAGCGATCGGATTGACGATCCCGGCTGACAAGAGTCTGCCGGATATCGTGCTAGTCGATCTTGGACCTGCACATCCGCTGCTCATTTTCGTCGAAGTCGTCCATACCGACGGCCCGGTCAACGACGCACGGAAGGCTGCGCTGTTGCAGATTGCCGAGGGCGCGGGATTCTCATCGCAGCATGTTGCCTTCATGACCGCGTTTCTTGATCGTGGCGGGCAACCATTCCGCAGGACCGTAAGCAGCCTTGCTTGGGGAAGCTACGCTTGGTTCGCGTCCGAGCCCGACAATCTCATCGTGTTCAGTGGAAAACCGCTTCAAATAGTCGGCGGGTAATGCTTCGGTTGAGGCAGGTTTGGGAAACAAGGTAGCCTGCCGGCTAGGTTCTTGCGTAGAGGGCCCGCGCGCCTTCAAGCAATTGCAGCGCGCGGATGCCGTCCGTCGTAGAGTATTTTAGCTGCCTGATCAGATAAGCATAAGCGGTGGCCGCAAATTCCCTCTGTCCTGCGGCTGCCCGTAATCCCCATTCCCTCACCGAACGGACGAATTCCGGGACCGGGCAGTCGACAAGATAGCTCTCGAGGTCGAACCAAGCTTCGGCTTGGGCCGCGGAAGGCCACGGCCCGTTCACGTAAGGACTTTTCGGATGGAAAAGGAGACTAAACTCCAGAGAAATCGGGTCTAGGCTGCGGGGGCCTTCGTCGACGTCACCGTAATCGATAAGGACGGACTGTCCGTCTTCGAGGATAAGTGCGTTTTCGCCATGCAGATCGCCATGCACGCAGCACCAGATGCACTGCGCGCGTCCCCGCTCAAAATGATCTACCCAGACCAAACCGTGACGATCGACGATTGCCTGCAAATCATCGTCGCCCAGAACACGTTGGCGCACTTCGCGAACCAAATGCGCGGATTCGACGACCCCCTCTGACCACGCGTCAGTCATCTGCTCAAGACTTGCCGCCACCCGAGTGGTCGCTTCGTTTCGCCACCCTGCTGCATCGAAGGCCGTTCCGACAAAGTCACTAGCCAGCTGATAGAAGATCGCTGCATCAGCCTTCGCGCCCCATCTCAGCAGCATCAGCTTCCGCGGCGTCGCCGCGGCCCGCAACCTTGAGATGTGCGCATCGTATCGCTGCGCCTCGTCCTGGATTTCCTGAAGTGGGCCCAATTTTCCGACCGCGTTGTGGATCGTCGCCCCTGATGCATCCGTGACCTTAATGCGCAAGACCTGTGCGCCCGAGAGGCCGCCGCCAAGCGGGGAGACAATACAGCGCGCGCCCCCTACCGTCGTGGCAAAGATCCTGATGAGGCGGGCATAGGTGACCGGGAATACGTATTGGGGAGAGTCGATCTCAACCTGACCGAGCGCATCCACGGCAGCGATCAGCGGTCCAATCAGGGTACCCAGATTCGCGAAGTTGATCTTCTTCAAGAACTGGACCGTCGGTACCTCGCCCCTACCCCAAACGTCGATCTGGCGGGCCTGCCCAAGCAACTCTGGAAAATACTCGTCTCCCGACGTGGCGGTAAGTATGAGGATAGGTGTTCCCGGAGCGACCCGGCGTGCGTGCGTGAAGACGGCGAGCCCGTGCACTGGATCGGCGTCAAGCGCCGACTCTGTTGTGGGGATGCGCAGGTCTAGAATTAAAAAGTCATAGATCTCGGCGTCTAACCGAGCGAACGCTGCCTCACGGTTTGTGGCCGTGTCGGGAACGGGCGCGGGCATATGCGCGGCAAGCTCTGCCAAGATTTCGTCGGCAAACTCCTGCTCATCTTCAACGACCAATATTTTCACGTCCGCTCCCATCGCAGCTCATACGAGGCTCCGCCACCAGCGGCCCGAGAGAGTATGACCGTGCCGCCAAGTGTATCCATCGCTTGCTTCGCAATCGCCAGGCCGAAACCTCTATGATCCTTTTTCGTCGTCTGACCTATGTCGAAGGCCTTTTCCACTGACTCCGGAAGCCCAGGCCCTCGGTCTACGATTGTGACCCAGACATCCGTGTCCGTGGCGCCCCAGCTCACGACAACAAGGGACTTCGCGTCGTCACGGTCCATCCCGACCACTGCCTCGAGCGCATTTCGAAGGCCGTTGCGGAAGGCTAAGTCCAGCAGTTTCGGATCCGATCTGATCGCCAGAGGCGCTTGGCCGTGCGCGGAAACGGTGTCGGCCCTCCCATTGGCAACGTCGTAGATAGCCTGATTGAGTTGGTCGGCGAGATCGAATTGCGTAGGCTTGGCGGGCGTCGCGGCTGTTTGAAGCTGCTCGATGGCATCAAACGCATTTCGGATCGCTTGCATCCGACGCTCCACCGCTGACCCTCCATAACGCGCCCCGAGCTCGCGGACGGCGGCAGCCTCGAGAAGGCCCAGTGGAGATCCTATTTCATGAAGGAGCATTCCGGACACCCATTTCACGGCTTGCCCATATATTTCTACCCTCGTCTCGTCAGACACACCTTCTGGGCCGTCCGCGCGCACGGGCGTTGCCATGCGCCGCTTGTTCTTGCAGGTTTCTATCGCCAGATCGATCGCGGCGATCACGTAAACATCGGTTTCCTGTGCACGAAGCCGGTTGAGGAGGGGTAGGTCCGCGTTTTCCGTGTTCTTCAGCAGGAATCGGGCCGCCTTCAGCCGGGCGTGCGTCGATCCCGTCTGGAGCGCCTGCAAAGCATCTGCGCGAGTCATGAAGCCGGATGCGACTGGTAGAATTCGGAGCGGCGACGAAATGCCTCCTCGCCGCCCTCCATGACGGTCGTGATTGCATTGACCGTAGTGGGATTATCGAGCGGAGCAGCGGATGCCACAAACCCGCGTCGGCCATCGCTCTCAAGGTGAACGACCACATCAGCGGCACCCAACACCGGGATATTGGGATTGTGAGTCGAAAACACGATCTGTCCTTCCGGGGATCTCTGGAGGATCGATTTTATCAGGGTGTCGGCGATAAATGCATTGTCAATATGGTCCTCGGGCTGATCAACGATGAGCAGCCGATCCCGATGTTGCAACACTACCGGCAGGATCACTGTGCACCGCTGTCCGGTGGAGAGATCCGAAATGTCTTTATAGTCGCCACCGTCCAAGAGCTCGAAACAAACGTCGTCTTCGACCAGAGAGGTCCCAATGGTGCCCAGATCGGCGTCTTTCAGGCCGTTGATGATTTTCAGAGCGCGGTCGGACGAGATTTTTGCGGCATCGGAGATTAGCTGGATATCGTTGGTTTCGACCGCTTCGAGCAATTCTCGCGGGCTCATGCTCTTGGCGAGAACATCAGCTAGCTCATTATACCGTAGCCCGCTACCGCGGAGCTTGTCCGCCAATATGGCGGAAAATCCTTCGACCTGCCCCGAGCGCAGCAATTTAAGGCGGATCCGAGGGCCTACCGCATCGTTCAAAGTACGCACGACGGCCGTACGCGCCGCGAACCGCTCGCTCCGTATTTGATCCAATCGGTCAAGCGATTGGTTCCTCCGCGCTCGCAAAGCATCGAGCGCCGTCCTGCGTCCCTCCATCGTGCCGCTCACCGCGTCCAACTGCGCCTTGCGTTCTCGGAGCTGCTGGCCTTGACGCATCGTGGCGCCGGCGCCCACCTGCAGTCGCTCAATCTCCTTCCGAATTTCTCGCGCACGCTCCTCGAGAACTAAGTTCTTGCTCAGCAGTTCCTCGTTTATCATGTCGGCTTGCGCATTGCCGTCAGCCAGTTCCGCGATTGCACGGGCGATATGGCCCCGCGCCTCTGCAAGCCGGGTTAGCGGAATGTTCAAACGCTCAGTCACGCCATCGGGCCATCTCTCGTCGAGCGGGCCAGACGCATGGGCGAGCGCAATTCCCATCTCTTTCACGCGAGCTTTATAAGTTTCGATCGCCTCTCGTGTGACCCCGGCCGCTGACGTCTGAGTGACGATCGCAGCCAGTTCCGCACTTTTCTTGTTCGACTCTGCCGAAATGCCCGCCAATGCTGCCTCTTGGGGAGCAAGCTCCGCCAGACTGGCTTCGATAGCGGGCAACTCGGCATATCGACGCTCAAGATCCTCGATCTCCTTTCGGATCGAAGCTACTTCAAGGGTCAGCGAACGGACTTCCGCAGCGGCTGCGGACTCGTCGCGATCGCCGGACGCTCGATCATCCCGAAAGCCATCAAGGAGCCGCAAGCGACCTCCAGACTGCATGCCGACATTTTCAATCTCGGTTTGAGAGAGTATGATCGGCGACGCGAACTGAGCAGATTTTCGTGGCGCTTCTTCTGCAGCGGTTCTGGTGACCGTAACCTCTCGGCTGCCGTCGGCCATCGTCACGGTGATCTGGCCCGAACCGAGAACGGACAAGGCATGATCTCGACTTCGTCTCGTCGAATCTTGCGTATATCCTGGGACATCGAGACAGAACCGGACCAGCTCAATCAATGAGGTTTTGCCTGTGCCACGGGCGCCAATCAGAGTGACCAAGCCAGCTCTCAGTTGAAGGTCCAGTCCGTCGAGAAAGCCTTCTTCAACCTGAATGCGCGTTATGTGCATTTTCACTCCCGTGTTGACCCCAAGGTTCTGCAGCGAACAGGGTCAATATGCTCGCTTAACGTAGGCGGCGCCAATGAGCCAGAGCCCGCACCGCCGAACATCGCCACCATCGAGAACATATCCCGCAGGACGAGATCTCGTGCTGAAACGAGCAATTGGAAAAGGCCAGCAAATCGCATGGAGAACAAGGCTCCACAGGGTCACCCCATTCGTTCTTGTAATGTTCCACCATTTTAACAACTGGGTCAAGATCCCCGCATGCCCTTTGCAGACCAAAGGCGGGCCGTGTCCATTCTTAACGGGGGCCGGTGACGGATCAGGCGGAGAGCCGGAGACAAACAGTTGGTGCAACCGCTTCTAATCTCACCCCACGGACGGCCGCTGTTGGGGGCGCCAAAAATCAGTATGAACGGCCGACTTCAGGCGCACACCTGCCACCTTGGCGATACCGCACTGAGGGCGCGGTATCCGCCCGCCAGCTCAACCCATGAAAGGAACGATGCTCCGCGCGGCGGATTGATGCCGCATGGACAAGCGCTCCGGTCAGGCCGCCTCGGCGGCCCGCGCGCCAGCCCTCCGCTGGACCGATCGCCCGCGCCGCTGGGCACGGACCGCCTGCACGCCCGCCTGGCTCGAACGGCGCCCGCGCCCGCTCCGGATCGCGATCAGGACGGTCGCGCTCATCCTGCTTATCCTCTTCGCGATCTGGCTTATCCTCTTCATCACCAAAGGCCGCTTTCTCAAGGGCCCGTTCGAGCGGTTCGCGACGGCGCAGCTCGAGCGCCAGGTCGATGTCGGCGGCGACTTCCAGCTCTATTTCGCACCGTTCAACGTCAAATTTTATGCCGAGGACATCCGGATCGCGAACCCGGCGTGGGCGCGCGAAAAGAAGTTCTTCACGGCCAAGAAAATCGACACGCGGGTTGCCACGCTGCCGCTGATCTTCGGCAAGCGCATCCTGCGGTTCGCCGATCTCGACGGCGCGCAGCTCGCGCTCGAATGGGATGCCGGGAACAAGCGCAACAGCTGGACCTTCGGCGACCCGAACCGTCCGCCCGAGCCGCTCGAACTGCCGCGGATCCGCCGCGCTGCGATCACCCGGAGCGGCCTCACCTATCGCGACCCGCGACTGCAGCTGTTCGCGGACATCGACGTCGACACGGTACGCGCGACGGGCACGCGCATCAGCGACGATATCGGCTTTTCCGGACGCGGGACGATGCGCGCGCAGCCCTTCACCGTGTCGGGGGGCCTCCAATCGCCGAACGAGACGATTGCCGGAGGCAAGAACGCGCTGACCCTCCATGCGGTCGGTCTCGGCAACACGCTCGATGTGTCGGGGACGTTACCGGGGCCGACCGAGCTCGAAGGCGCCGATCTCAAACTGCAGGCGCGCGGCGGAAATCTGTCGCGCATGTTCGACTTCCTCGGCGTCGCGATCCCCGACACGCGCGCCTACCGCCTCACCTCCGCGCTGACCTATGAAAACGAGGTCTGGAAGCTCACGGGGATGAAGGGGATGTTCGGCGACAGCGATCTCGCGGGCTCGCTCGCGGTCAGCCAGCCCAAGGGGCGCCTCTATCTCAAGGCCGACCTCGCCACCCGTTCGCTCAACATCATCGATGCCGGCCCGTTCGTCGGATATGATCCGCAGCGGCTCGACCGGATGGGCACCGGCGGCACGATCGAGACGGTCGGCGGCCGCCCGCGGGTTCTGCCCGACGCGCAGCTTCGCGCCGCGGCGCTGAAGCGCTTCGACGCCGACGTCCGCTACCGCGTCACCAGGGTGCGCGCCGAGAGCTTTCCGATCAGCAATGTCGACCTGACGCTGGCGCTCAAGAACGGGCTGATGGAGCTGAAGCCGTTCAATTTCGTCGTCGCGGGCGGCACGGTCAAAAGCGACATCGCGATCGACGCGCGCCCCGCCGTCGTGCGCACCGAATATGACGTCCGCCTGTCGCCGACGCGGCTCGGTACCTTGCTCGCGCGCTTCGGAACCGAGCAGTCGGGCACGACGGGCACCGTCAGCGGCCGCATCCGGATGGTGGGCTTCGGCGACAGCGTGCGCGAATCGCTCGCGACGTCGAACGGCCGGATCGCATTCGTCCTGCCGCAAGGCACCTTCTGGACACGCAACATCCAGCTCGCCGAACTCGATCTCGGGACGTTCGTACAGAAGATGTTCCAGGACAAGCTCAAGAAGCCGGTCGAAATCAACTGCGGCGTGATCGCCTTCACCGTGCGCGGCGGGATCGCGGCTGCCGACCCGATCCTCATCGACACGAAGAAGAATGTGATGCTCGGCCGCGGCGGCTTCTCCTTCCGCAGCGAGGCGATCGACATGGCGGTGCGCGCCGACGGCAAGACCTTCAGCCTCTTTTCGGGGCAGTCGCCGGTCGGTGTCGGCGGCTATTTCGCGGCGCCGAAGATCGATCCCGTCAGCGACGAACTCGCGGGCCGCGCCGGCACGGCGCTCGGCCTCGGCATATTTGCGAGCCCCGTGGGCCTGATCATTCCGTTCATCGATCCCGGCGATGCGAAGGCGGCGCAGTGCGGTCCGGTGCTCGCGGGCGCCACCGCGGCGGCCCAGCGTACCAGCAAGGGCAAGCCGCGCGACGATGTCGGCAAGGGCACCACCGCGAAGTCCGAGGATGGCAAGCAGTCGGCCGACGGCAAGAAGAAGCAGCGCAAGAAATTTCTCGGGATATTCTGAGACTTCGCCGGTGGAAGGGAGCTTTCGTCACGGCGCGGCGGTGCATCGCAGCCTGCAGAAGGCGGGCGCGGATGACCCCGAAGACCGCGCCAACGCGCGGGGTGTTGCGGTGACGCCTGGCATTCTGCCCTGCCCGCTCAGTCCATCGCGGAGAGCATTGCCTCGATCGTGGTGGTCGCAAAGCCGATGGCGCTATCCGAAATACCGTAAGGGATGAACAGCTGCCCGCCGACGCGGGTGGCGCCGCAGGTGTACACGACGTTCGGCACATAGCCTTCGCGGTCGCTCTCGGCAGCGGACAGGATCGGACAGCGCGTCCGCGCGATGACCCGCGACGGATCTTCGCGGTCGAGGAGCGCGGCGCCGAGGCTGTACTTGCGCATCGCGCCGACGCCATGGGTGAGCAAAATCCAGCCTTCGTCGCATTCGATCGGGCTGCCGCAGTTGCCCATCTGGACAAATTCCCAGGGAAATTCGGGCCGGATGAGGATCTGCCCCTCGTCGTTCCACTCATCGAGGCTGTCCGACGTCAGGATCGTGATATTTTTCCCGTCCTGGCGCGCGACCATCCGGTAACGGCCGTCGATACGGCGCGGGAAAAGAGCCATCCCCTTGTGCCGCGCCGCGTGCCCCCGGAGCGGTTCGAGACAGAAGCTGCTGAAATCCCGCGTCCGGAGCAGCTCCGACCGGATCGCGCGACCCGAATAGGCGGTGTAGGTGCCGAGATATTCGATCTCGCCATCGTCCTCGACGAAGCGGACCAGGCGAAGGTCTTCGAGACCGTTGCGCTGTGCCTCGGTAACGGGGAACAACACGCTGTTCGAAATCGCGCTGCCCGCGTGGCGATGGACGCTGACCGCCTCGTCGGGGCCCATCTGGTGACGGTCGTCGGCGACGGCCGCCATCGCCGGTCCCGACTGCGGCCAAAGCTGGAAACCGGCCCCCGGACCGATGATCCCCTCGCGGAAGGCGACCGAAGAAATATGCCCTTCGCCAACCGCACGCATCGACATGATAAAGCGGAGCTGCTCGCCGCCAAGACCGCTTTGATCGGGATGCGGGACGATGCTCGGGTTCATGAGCGCCGCGGCGGCATAGCTATATTCGTGGCAGAAATAGGCGCCGATGAGGCGGCGTTTGACGGGCGACACCGCCTGATCGTCGAGATCGAGGTCTTCCGAGATTTCGCGATAGCGCTCGTCGAAAATCTCCCCGATCTGCCAGTGGCGCTCCGAGAAATCCTTCCAGATCAATCCGAGTTCGAGCTCGGCCTGATCGTCGTCGAGACCGAGAATGTCGCTTACCAGCTGCGCCGCGCGCGGGGGCTCCGAGACGTTCGACTGCCAGGCAAGGTGGAACGGCCGCAGCACCACACGACCCGGATCGGCCGTCAGCTTTTCATCAAGAATCTTAAGCGGGGACTGCTCGGGCCGGCAGATCAGCATGGATGGTGTCGACCTTTCATATCGTCGCCTTCCACCGGCAACAGGTCGCGCACGATGAAGCGATCGGGGAGAAAAGCAAATGGTCTTCGCGCCGCAACGTTCCCGTCGCCCGATCAAAATCGACCGGGCAAGGTGCGCCGCCGGGCACGGCCGGGCAGCCTCGCCCTCGCTGTCGCTGCTTCGAAAGCGGCGATGTCACGCTAGGCGGACGAAGATCCGGCCCCGGCGCCGGCCATGGCGGGGGTTTCGCGCCGCGACGGCGCGCGGGCCGTTCGCACGCCGCCGATCTGCCACATATTGGCGCCCGATTTCGTCATCCGGGCGAGGAGCTGTTCGCCTTCGAACAGCTCGACCTCGACGCCGTCCTTTTCGTTGCGGGCCAACAGGAAAGCCTGTTCGGGACTGTCCGCATGAAAATCGACGCGGCGATGTCGCGCCGACGCGTCGGTGACGATCATATGAAATGCGCCCATGGCCATGATCCTCAAGCATTCGAGACGGCACGCATGCCGGCGTCGGCCTGGCGAACGGCGCAATCACCCGCGATTGCGCCGGCAGCCGTGCAAGCCATCGGATGCGACCCGATTCCCTTCGCCTCCTTATAGCAGCAACGGGGGTCTCTTCCGACTCCCGCGCGGCCCGGCCGGTGCTGCCTGCGCAGCGACAGCTTGCCGCCGTAGCGCGCGGAATTCGCATGGTTTGGCCGCGCAGCGCCTTTCCGGTGGCCCGGCTGCCGGGAGGCGGAATCGTTATAACCTGAGTTAATCGGGGGGCTTTATTTCCCGATCCCGTCATGTTGCACTGCAACCCGAACGCATGTGCCGCGTTAAGCATGCACACAATCAGCCAGTTCCCGAGCCCGGTCTTGCGGCCGGCGTCTTCTTCGCGCGCATCCGCGAGCGAGGCGGAAGGCGCGCGCGTGCCAGGGAACACCAGCCACGAGGACGGATATGAAGCACGACAGCGAAGACCGTTTTTTCCGGAATGTTTGCGAAAACGATGTTCCCGTCTCTGATGTCCCTCTTGCCGCCAGCGGTATCGAGACGACCGCGCGCGTGGCCCTGATCGGCTGTTTCCGGCCGCGTCGATGCGGCATCGCGACCTTTACCGCGGACATCCATGATCATCTGCGCGCGGTCCGGCCCGATCTCGCCATCGACGTCTATGCGATGTGCGGCGAAGGCGATCGGGCGCTTGGCGCCGAAGTGGCGCGCACGATCCGCGAGCAGGAGGCCGCAAGCTATCGCGCGGCCGCCGAGGCGATCAACGACAGCGGCGCGAGTGCGATATGGCTTCAGCATGAGTTCGGCATTTTCGGCGGCGTCGCCGGCGATATGGTCCTCGAGCTGGTCGATCGGGTTGCCGCGCCGCTGATCGTGACGCTTCACACGGTGCTCGCCGAGCCCAACCCCGACCAGCGCCGGGTCATGGAACGACTGATCGCCCGCGCAAGCAAGCTTGTGGTGATGAGCGATTTCGGCCGCGAAATCCTGCGCGACGTCTACGGAGCGAGCAGCGACCAGATCGTCCATATCGAGCATGGCACGCCCGATCGCCCCTTTGTCGATGTCACGCCGCTGCGCGAGACATCGGGAATCGCCGACCGACCGGTTCTCTCGACCTTCGGTCTCATCGGGCCGGGGAAAGGCCTCGAAACGGCGATCCGGGCCCTGCCGGCGATCACGGCCCAATATCCCGATATTCTCTACCGGATCGTCGGCGCGACCCATCCCAACCTGGTCGCCGCCGAGGGGGAAGCCTATCGGCAAAGCCTCGAACGGCTCGCCGAGAGCCTCGGCGTCGCGGATAATATCGCCTGGGAAAATCGCTTCCTCGATACCGGCGAACTGCTCGACCAGATTGAACTCTGCGACATCTATCTCGCCCCCTACCCCAATCTTCAGCAAATCACCTCGGGCACGCTGGCATATGCCGTCGCGCTGGGCCGCGCGGTCGTATCGACCCCGTTCGTTCATGCGCGCGAACTGCTGGCCGATGACGTCGGCATCTTGCTCCCCGGCGCCGACAGCGAGGCGATCGCGGAGGCGGTGCTACTGCTTCTCGCGGTCCCGGACGAACGGCGCGCGCTTCAGCGCCGCGCCTATGCCCGCGGCCGGCGGACCGCCTGGACCGTCGTCGCGCAGACGTGCGGCGCGTTGGTCGACGGGGTCACCCGGCGCGATCGACCGACGGCGCGCGGGCGCGCCGCGCCTGCGCTGGAGGGCGCATGGTCGCTCTGCGACGAAGTCGGCATGTTCCAGCACTGCAACCACTTCGTCCCCGACCGCGCGCATGGTTACTGCATCGACGACAATGCGCGCGCGCTCATGCTCGTGCACAGCCTGCCGCCGCGAGCGCAGGAAGAAGCGGCGTCGCGCGCGCAAACCTTCGCGAGCTTTATCCAGCACGGATGGAACGCCGAGCGCGGCTGCTTCCGCAATTTCATGGGTTATGACCGCCGATGGCTGGAAGACGCAGGGTCGGAAGACAGCAATGGCCGGACATTATGGGCGCTGGGCCATGCCGCCGCGCACGCCGCGGCGCCCGCTATGCGCGATTGGGCGGCGAGCTGGTTCGATCGAAGCGCCGCCATGTTCGAGCAGTTCGAGAATCCGCGGGCGATTGCCTTCGCGATGCTCGGCGCCGACGACCGGCTCGGGCACAACCCCGGAAATGCACAGGCGCGCGCGATCGTCGAGCGCGGCGCGGCCTTTCTCTCGGCGCTATGGAAAGCGGAACGCCGTCCCGGCTGGGACTGGTTCGAAGCCGATCTCGCTTACGACAACGCGCGTCTCGCCGAAGCGCTCATCCGCGCCGGGAGGCGGCTGCCGTCGGTTCCGCTCGTGGAGACCGGTCTCGACGCCCTGGCCTGGCTGACCACGTACCAAACGGCGCCGGACGGTCATTTCCGTCCGGTCGGATCCGAAAGCTTCGGCAAGCCTGGCGAAAGCCTGCCTTTCGACCAGCAGCCGCTCGAGGCGTGGGCGACGATCGCGGCCTGCGCGGCCGCGTCGGCCGCCACGGGCAACGCGCTCTGGTCGACGCACGCCGAGACCGCCTACGCCTGGTTCCTCGGCCGGAACGACCGCCACCTGCCGCTGGGCGATGCCAGGACGGGGCGCTGCTTCGACGGGCTCACCCCGCGCGGCGTCAATCGCAACAGCGGTGCCGAGTCGGTGCTCGCCTTTCATCTCGCCTATCGGACGATGGCCGACATGTTCTGGCGCGAGGCCATAGCCGATTCCCCGGACTGGCGCAGCGCCGGCACGGGTCCGCTTCCTGCCGCGGCACCGGCGCCGGCGCTGGCGCTCGCCCACTGAGGAGACTGCGAATGAGCGCGCCGATCCAACCCGTCATCCTTTGCGGGGGTGCCGGGACGCGCCTTTGGCCTGCGTCCCGCGGCGCCCGCGTGAAGCAGTTCCTCGATATCGTCGACGACGAAAGCCCGTTCGCGCAGACCCTCGCTCGCGTCGCGGGGCCGGCTTTCGCCGACCCGCTGGTCATTTGCGGCGCCTCGCACGTCGAGACGGTTCGCGAGCAGGCAGGCGGACGCGGGATCGGGCTGCTCGTCGAGCCGTCCGCCCGCAACACCGCACCCGCGATCGCGCTCGCGGTCGCGGCGACGGCGCCCGATGCTTTGCTGCTCATCATGCCGAGCGATCATATTATCGACGATGTTCCGGCCTTTCACGTCGCGATCGAACAGGGCGCGCAGCTCGCGCGCGACGGCTGGATCGTGACCTTCGGAATTGCGCCCGACTGTCCCGACACGGGCTTCGGCTATATCGCGAGCGGCATGGCCATCGGCGACACCGGCTTCGCCGTCGAGCGGTTCGTCGAAAAGCCCCGGCTGGATGTCGCAAAGGCCATGATCGCCGCCGGCGGCTACAGCTGGAATGCAGGGATATTCCTGTTTCGTGCCGGGGCCATGCGCGACGCGATGCGCGTCCATTGTCCCGACATCCTTGCCGCGGCCGAAGACGCGCTGGCCAACGGGGCTGACGACGGCACCGCACGCTATGCCGACCTCGCCAGCTTCGAGGCGGCGCCCGCCGTCTCGATCGATTATGCCGTCATGGAGAAGCACGACCGGGTGGCCGTCGTACCGGTGTCGATGGGCTGGTCCGACCTTGGAAGCTGGCACGGCGTCCACAGCCGTGCCGCGCACGATATGGCCGACAACAGTTGCCGCGGCGACGGGCTCTTTCACGACAGCAGGGGTTGCCTTGTGCGCGCCGACGGGCGCCGCGTCTCGCTCATCGGCATGGAAAATGTCGCAGTGGTCGTCGACGGCGACGATATTCTCGTGATGCCGCTCGCCCGATCGCAAGAGGTTCGCGCGGCGGCTGCGCTGCGCGAATGAACCTGCCGGGCGCTGCCGGATCAGAGGCCGAAACGGTGCTTCGGAATGTGGGTGATCCGGCACGCGAGGTCGGATTCACCCGAGGCGACGATATAATGATCGCCGGCATCGGCGATCCCGGTGGTGAAGACGATATCGCGAACATATATCCTGTCTTCGATCGGCCGGGTAAGCTCGGGGTTCGCCTCGAGCAGCGGACCATGGTCACCGCGCAGGACCCGCGACGGATCGTCCGGATCGAGCAGGGACCAATAGGTGCGATAGATGCCCACGATCTCCTTCGGTTCCACCCCGTGCCAGAGCGTCAACCAACCGTCCGGCGTCAGGATCGGCGGCGTTCCGCCGCCCATTCGCGCGGTCGCAACGGTGTCGGCATGCGGGCGCAGGCCGGGCTCGCGATGGGGCTTCCAGTGCAGCGCGTCGGGCGAGGTCGCGAGGTTGATCGAAGGACCCGCACGCCACGGGCTTCCCGGCGGGTAAGCGAAATAGAGACTGCCGAGCGGGCGCGTCTGGGCCCAGTATTGCCCGTCGATCCGCCCCTCGAAGATCAGCATGTCCTTGTTCTGATGATCGAGGACAATGTCTTCGAAGCGCCAGTCGAGACCGTTGTCGGAACTGTAGAGCGTCGTCGAATGGCGCTCGGGGCTCACCGAGCAACTGGTCATCAGCCATCGGCCGTCGACGCGGCTGATGCGCGCGTCCTCGATACCATAGCATTGGAAGGGCGCCGCGGGTGCGATGGCGCGGTCATAATGGATCGCGACGATATCGAGCCCGTCGGGCGTCAGCTCGACCGGCAGGAGCCAGGAAAGCGATGTCAGCGCGATAACCTGCCAAGCGCCGCCGCGCACGAGAAACGTGCGCGGGTCGGACGTATCGCAAAGGTCGAGCGGCCAGGCATCGCGCACATAGCGACCGGCGTCCCATCTTATGCTGTGGACATGGCCGTTCGCGACCGGTTCGCGCAGCGCCTCGGCTACGCGCACCATCATCAGCAAATTGCCGCTCGCGAGACGGGTCAGGCCGGGATTGAAAGCGCCGAGCACAAAGGTTTCGGCATCGAGCGAGCCCGCAAGCGGCGAACGGGAGAGATCGACATCGTCGGAGCCAAAAATCAGGCGATCGGTTTCGAATGGCATCGGGCACTCCGGTTGACGGCGCGGGAGCGGCTTCGCGACCTCGAGGCCGCCCCGCCGATGCTTCATCAAGGCTCGAAGCGGGCCAATGTTCCTCTTCTGCGCGTCCGGATCGTCATCGACGCGGCGCGCGCTGCCGCCCATCGCATATCGCACGGCCCCTCCAAGGAATTTATCGCATGAAACAACTCATTGCCTTCGACCTCGATGGAACGCTCGCCGAAAGCAAGCAGCCGCTCGAGGCCGAAATGGGAGAGGCATTGGCGGATCTGCTGGAAGTCGCCGATGTCGCCGTCATTTCGGGGGGCGACTGGCCCCAGTTCGACAAGCAGGTCGCGAGCCGCCTCCCGGCTCGCGCCGACCGGTTTCGCCTGTGGTTGATGCCGACGACCGGCACCAAGCTCTACACGCATCGCGAGGGCGCGTGGGCGGCCGTCTATGCGGAGCTTTTCGACGACGAGCAGAAGCGCCATATCCTGCAAGCCTTCGACGCGTCGCTCGAAGCGACCGGATTTGTACCCGAGGAAACCTGGGGCGAACGGATCGAGGATCGCGGCAGCCAGATCACCTTCTCCGCGCTCGGGCAACAGGCTCCGATCCACGCGAAAGAGATATGGGATCCCGATTTCGCGAAGCGCAAGATCATCCAGGCCGACCTGACGACCCGGCTCCCGGGCCTGTCGATCAACATGGGCGGCGCCACGTCGATCGACATCACGCGCGAAGGCGTCGACAAGGGTTACGGGCTGAAGAAACTTGCCGAGGCGAGCGGCTTCCCGCTCGACGCGATGCTGTTCATCGGCGACGCGATCTTCCCGGGGGGCAATGACTATCCGGCCAAACAGATCGGCCTCGACACCGTTCGCGTCCGCGACCCGCAAGAGACGCTTGCCGTCATCTCCGCGATCATCGCCTGCCAGAGATAGGCCGGCGCGACCTTCGTCGGGCACCGGTCGGCCCCGGCAGGGCCGGCGGCATGGTCCGCGCCCGTCCGCCGCTGCGCGGGGCAAGCAATGATGGCGCCGGGATCAGGGATGCTCCAGCCGCGTCTCGACGCGAATGAGCGACACCGCGGAGCGCCGCGGCTGGGTCAGCATGAAGTGGACCGCCACCGCGATATCCTCGGCGCGAAGCATCTTGTCCTCGTTGATGAGCTCGCGCTGCTTCTCGGGCGGGAACTCGGGATATTGGAAGTCGGCGCCGGTGAATCCGGGCTCGATCAGCCCGACCTTGATGTCTTCTTCGGCAAGTTCCTTGCGGAAGGAGGGCACAAAGCCCTGGATACCCGATTTGGCGGCCACATAGATCGAACCGCCCGCTCCTCTCGATACCGCCGACATCGATCCGATGAAGACGATGTCGCTCCCCGCCGACATCCTTCGGGCCGCTTCCTGCGCGCAGATGAGATAGGCAGTGAGGTCGGTGTCGAGCTGGTAGCGCGTTTCGCTCTCGCCACTGTCGGCGAGCGCTGCCGCAGGGATCGCAGCGTTGATAATCGCGATGTCGATCTCGCCGAGATAGGCGGCCGCTGCCTCGAAGAAGCGATCGACATCGTCGGCGATCGAGAGATCGACATTGATGCCGTCGCCCTCGCCCACCTCGTCGATGCGGCGCAGCGCATCGGCAAGATGCTCGGGGGTGCGCCCGCAGACGAAAACCCGCACGCCGTAGCTTGCCAGCAGGACGGCGATGGCACGCCCGATCCCCGTCGTGCCGCCGGTTATGATGGCGCGGCGACCGTCGAGACCGGGCTGCTGCGTATGCGCGTCCTGTTCGTCTATCATTCCGGGCTCCTTCCTGTCGCGCTGCGCGCGGCGCCCCGCCCTCCCTTCAGCGACGTCTGGAGACCGCCGAAGTTCCCGTCGGACGGGGTGAAGCGAGGCTGCGCCGCGCGAACGGCCGGTCGCCATCGCGAAAAAATTCGCCTGGCCTCACGCTCGCGGGCCCGACGTTCGTCGTGGCGGGCACCGGCGATGCATTCATCGGCCGAACAGCGGATTGTTCCGGGTCAGAACTTGCGATGAAAGCTGACCAGATCGGCGTCGGGATCGCCATAACCGCAAATCAGCCCGCGCAGCATCTGCGCCGCCATCATCGAGAAGGTGATCCCGTTTCCGCCATATCCCATCGCGGCATAGCAGTTCGGCATGCCGGGAATGCGGCCGATGGTCGGTGTCCCGACCGGGCTGTCGCCGAAACTTCCGGCCCAGCTATATGCGGGCGTCGCGTCCACCCCCGGCAACAGCGCAGCAAGCTTCCGCGACAGCGTGGCGGCCTTGTCGGCGAGCTTGGCATCGCGGAGAGCCGCGTCGCCGATTTCCTCGTCCTCGCCGCCGCAGATGATTTCTCCGCGCGGGGTGGTCCGGATGTAGAGATAGGGATCGGCCGCTTCCCATATCATCGCCGCGGTCGGCCAGATGGCGCGGGGCTGCGGGCGCGTGGCGATCGACCAGCTCGAGATGATCCTGTTTCCCTTGCGCGGGATGCCCTTCATCATCTCATAGCCCGTCGCCACGACGAGATGTTTGGCGCGGATGGCAGGTCCGTCTTTGGAACGGAGCGTCACGACCGCCTCGGAGGGAGCGACGTCGCAAATATCGACCGGGGCATAGAGCCGTGCACCGCGCGAAATCGCAACGTTCAGATAGCCTGCGGCGAGGCGGCGTGGATCGGCCGAATAATTGCCGTAGCCGATGATCGCATGCCGGCCCTTGATGCCGTAGCGATCCTCGACCTGTGCGGGTTTGAGCAATTCGATTTCAAATCCGGCCCGGCGCCGCGCCTCGGCTTCGCGCGCAAGCCCCGCCGCATCGAGCACATTGCCGTCGAGATAGATCGAGCCGCGCGTCGCGCCATCGACATCGAGGCCGAGCCTTTCGGTCCGTTCGCGCAGCGCGTCGACCGACTGGCGCGAGCGGCGCCAGATGCGTTCGGCTTTGTCGCGCCCGATCCGCTCGGCCATCAAGGACAGCGGTGTGTCGAGCTCATATTGCAACATCGCGGTCGACGCGGCGGTCGACCCGTCCGTGGGGCCGCGGCGGTCGACGATGAGGACATCGAACCCCGCGTCGGACAACTGTTCGGCGATCAGCGCGCCCGATATTCCAGCGCCGACCACCACAATGTCGCACGCGACATCGCGGGTCAGCGGTTTTTCCTCGATGGACGGACGACGCCGAGCCGACCAGATCGACTGGCCGGTCCGGAGGTCGCGATGATGGGTCGCCGATGCGCGGCTCACCGGGACAGGCGATCAGGCAAGATCGCGCACCTTGGTTTCGCGCGCCCAGTGGCGCCGCGTTCCAACGTCGGCGAACTTGTCGATGGCAACGACGCCGCCGTCCTTTTCGACTCCGGCCTTGTCGAGCAGCAACTGTGTCGCCTCATCATGCGCGATCGTCTTGCAATGGCCATAGGCATCCATGAACCACTGGACCGCGGTGCCCTGCGTCGACAGCAGCTTGGCCTGGTCGCCAGTCAGGATCGACGCAACGGCGTCGAACAGTACCGAGGGGGACCCCGCAAGCTGGCCGTCGGCCTTGAGCGTGCCGCCCTTGACCTTGATCCCGCCGACTTTCGGCGCGACGAGGAAGGCGGTGCCGCCGGCGCTTTCGATATCGCCTTTCAGCTTGTCGATCGCCGCCTTGTCCGATCCTTCGGCGAACAGGATCGCGACCTTGCGTCCCTCCATGGTGTCGTCGGCATTCTTCTGGATCGACAGCGCGTCGGAAGGTTTAAGATCGACGGGCGCACGCGCAGCCTTTTCCTTCGCCGGCAGATCGATGGCGAGCCCCGCGGCGACACGCTTGGCCAGGTCCTCATCGATGTTGCGCAGCTGACCGACGACGCGGGCGCGAACATGATCGAGCGTGACCTTCGACAGTTCGAAGACCAGCGCCGAGGCAATATGCGCCTGTTCATTCTCGGTCTGCGACAGGTAGAAGAGCCGCGCCTGGCTGAAATGATCGGCGAAGAGTTCGGCGCGGATGCGCAGCTTTTGCGCCGGATCGTTGCGCTCGTCGTTTGTAGCGAAGGTCGTAAAGCCCGTTTCGACGCTGGCGCGCGGGCCGCCGTTCTCGCCCGCTTCGGCAAGGCTGTTGGGCTCGTAATTGGCGCGCCCGGTGGGTACGAGCGTCTGCATCATCCCGTCGCGCTGGAAATTGTGGAACGGGCATTTCGGCGCATTGATCGGGATCTGGTGGAAATTGGTCGTCCCCAGCCGCGATTTCTGCGTGTCGAGATAGGAGAAGAGCCGGCCCTGCAGCAGCGGATCGTTGCTGAAATCGATCCCCGGAATGATGTTCGACGGCAGGAAAGCGACCTGTTCGGTCTCGGCGAAGAAATTGTCGACGTTGCGGTTGAGCGTCATGCGACCGACGATCTCGACCGGGATATCTTCCTCGGGAATCAGCTTGGTGGCGTCGAGCACGTCATAGGGCTGCTTGGCGGCGAACGCTTCGTCGAACAGCTGCACGCCTAGGTCCCAAGCCGGAAAATCGCCCGCGTCGATCGCCTCGAACAGGTCGCGGCGGTGGAAGTCGGGGTCGGCACCGGCGATCTTGACCGCCTCGTCCCATGTCGTCGACTGGATGCCGAGCACGGGTTTCCAGTGGAATTTGACGAATATTCCCTCGCCCTTTTCATTGACGAAACGGAAGGTGTGGACGCCAAAGCCCTCGATCATGCGCAGGCTGCGCGGAATCGTGCGGTCGGACATCGCCCACATGATCATGTGCATCGCCTCGGGCATCAGCCCGATGAAATCCCAGAAGGTGTCGTGCGCGCTCGCCGCCTGCGGATATCCGCGATCGGCCTCCATCTTGACGCTGTGGACGAGGTCGGGGAACTTCATCGCGTCCTGGATGAAGAACACCGGGATGTTGTTGCCGACGAGATCCCAATTGCCGCTGCCGGTGTAGAGCTTGACCGCGAAGCCGCGCACGTCGCGCGGGGTATCGACCGAGCCCGCGCCGCCGGCGACGGTCGAGAAGCGGACGAAGACCGGGCAGGTCGCGCCCTCTTTCTGAAAGATGGATGCCTTGGTGAGCCCCGGGATCGCCTTGGTGCACTCGAACACCCCGTGCGCGCCCGACCCGCGCGCATGGACGATCCGCTCGGGAATACGCTCGTGGTCGAAGTGGAAAATCTTCTCACGGAGAACGAAGTCCTCCATTAGCGTCGGCCCGCGTTCGCCGGCGCGCAGCGAATTCTGGTTGTCCGAAATGCGATGACCGAAATTATCGGTCAGATGGGCCGCCGCATCGGCGACCCCATCTCCGACATCCTGATGCAGTTCATCGCCCTTGCCTCGGCTGTCGGTCGGCGCGGCTTGCCCCTCTCCCGGCTGATGATCGCGAAGGGCGTGGTCGGTGGCAGGGGACGGTGCGGGCTTCTTGGCCATGGTCGGTTCCTTGGATCGGAGGACATATGCGTTCTCAACCCCCCGCTCGCTCCGAAGTTTCGCTCCACGACCCAGACCGACTTATTTCTGGTCGGCCATCACATGCCCCTCCTGTTCGCGGAGCCAGTTGTGGAGCCGCGTCGCCGCCATCGCGCCCTGCCCCGTCGCGACGCTGATCTGGTCGAGACCTTCAAGGACGTCGCCCGCGGCATAAACGCCGGGAAGCAGTCCGTCCGAAAAAGCGCTGAACGGGATGCAGCCATTGGGGTCGGTCAACGGCCCCAGCATGGCGGCAAGCTCGCTGCGCGGCGTCGATCCGAACGCCGGGTAGAGCGTGTCGAACCGGCGCGGCGCGACTTCGCCCTCGATCGCGACGAACATCGCCTCCTCGGTGGCGTCGAGGCGCAGGACGCGGCCTTCGAGAACATCGACGCCGCTCGCTTCGAGTTCGCCCCGCTGCTTGTCGGTGAGCGCCACCTGCCATTTCGGGATGAGCGTGACGTGGCGCGAATATTGCCGCAGGAACATTGCCTCGGCGGCGCCGTGGAGATCGGAACCGAGGACCGCGATCCGCTCATCGCTATGTTCGAAGCCGTCGCAGATCGGGCAATAGCGCAGCACGCCGCTGCGCACGGCCGCCCCATGATCGCCGCTGTCGAGCTGCGCCAGATTGGTGTCGACGCCGGTCGCGAGGATCAGCCCGCGCGCGTCGATGATCGCACCGCCTTCGAGGATTGCGCGAAAGCCCTCATCGTCTCGCCGCGCGATTTCGACAACTTTCCCCGCGGCAATCTCGGCGCCATAATGCGTCGCATGGTCACTCATCCGCGCGATGAGATCGGCCCCGATGATCCCATCAGGAAAACCGGGGACGTTACGCGAGCGCGGGACCCAGAGCGCGCGCGAACTGCCGTCGTGCACGATCCGGACTCGGCGCCTATAGCGTGCGAGATACAGGCCGGCCGCAAGACCGGCGGGGCCCGCGCCAACGATCAGAACATCTATCATGTCACCGTCCGGACGCTGTTCCGTCTCCATCAGCGCGACACCTGCGAAACAAGTTCAAACGCGTCACCCATCGCCGCCATCGCGGCAGTGTTGTCGAAAATGCACCAGGGTGGCTCTGCTCCCTTATGCTCGCACGCGATCAAAGCCGCATAGTCGGCGATCCGCTCCGCGCCATAAGGCGAGCGATATATGATAGGCGACCCGTGAAGGCGCCAATAGGACAGCCCGCGCCAGCCGCCCGGCACTCCGGCCGCAGGGACGCGCGCCGGATCGGCGGCGACCCGCGCGACTTCGCGCGTCGCCAGCAGGCGCTCAGCGCCGGCTTCGAACCAGCTCGCATGGCGAGGCTCGCAGGCAATGCGAGCGGATGTCGAGGCTCCAAGCCCGGCAAAGAAGCGCTCGGCCACTTCGACATCGAGGGCTAGATTGGGTGGCAACTGGACGAGCAGGACGCCGAGCTTCGGCCCCAGCCCGGCGATCTCATCGACGAAACGCGCAATCAAGTCACCGCAATCGCGAAGGCGGCGTTCATGCGTGATCGTGCGCGGCACTTTCACCGCAAAGCGGAAGTCCTCGGGTACGATCGCCGCCCACCGTGTCCAGGTGGCGGGACGATGCGAGCGGTAAAAGGAGGAATTGATCTCGATGCACGAAAAGCAGTGCGCATAGCGTTCGAGCGCAAAGCCCGCATCCGGAAACCGGTCGGCATATTGCGACGCGATGCTCCACCCTGCTGTTCCGATCCGCCATCTCATCGTTCGAGAACGCGGCTTCCGGCAACTGGATGCGCGCGAAAGCGATTTGGCGAGATGTCGCCGCGCTTGGCCGATTACGGAACGGCCGCATCGAGGCATCCTTTGCAAAAACACAGACGGTCGGCAGGCAGTCGCCGTCGGCGCGACACTTCGAAAATATCCGTCCTAGTCCTCGCAACAACGTGGCGGGAGCGAGGATTACGAGGAGTTCGAAGGGCTCGACAGCTAAACGAAGCCGCTCCTGACTAACGCTTCAAACGGCGAGGATCAGCATGCTCGATCTCGATGCCGGCGGCACGCTTGCCCTGGTCCATTGTACTGCGAAAGTTCAGCACGCTTCGATCGATCCAGTCCGGTGGCGCGAGCTGCCGCCCCAGGAAGCCGAGCGCATCTGCCATGCGCGGCAGGAGCGATCCACCCACATGATCGGCTCCGTGTACCAATCGATATTCGTGAGCGAGGCCGACGTCGAACAGGACGCGGTGCAGAAATTCGGCGCCTTCATAGAGATACAACGCATCCTGGTCGCCGACCTCGAGATAGATGCGAAGGTCGAGCAATCGATCAGGATCACCGCTCGCGATCGTCGCGGGATTATTCAGCGCCCAGTACGCGGCATCTACAGGCTCGCCGAATATCGGATAAAGGACGCGCTCGGGCCGCCAGAAACGCGTATGCGGCCCCACACCGTTCCATTCCAGCGCGGCTTCGATCGCAGGCTCAAGAGCGAGTACGGCCGCAAACAGTTCGGGATGCTTGAACGCGATGCGCAAACAGCCAAGCCCTCCCATCGAGACGCCGCCGATGAAGGTTCCTGCACGTACCGCATCGAGATGTGCCGACCGTCTAATGAACGGCAGCGCGTCGGACAGGATGAAGCTTTCCCAGCGCTCCGTCCCGTCCCGGAAATCCATATAGAGCGAGCGACGCCCGCTCGGCATCGCGATGACCAGCGGCGGAATACGGCCCGAGGCGATTTCGCTGTCAAAGACGCTCTTGAAGAAGAGCAGGTCCTTCTCGCTGCCATTCCCGCCATGGAGCAGAAGCAGGAGCGGATAGGGCTCGGCGCGCGCAGTGTCGTAGCCCGGCGGCTCGTAGATCGCGACGCCAAGCTCGCCGGGTACGTGCGATGACGCCAGTGCGCGGAATCTTATCTTGCTTTCCGAAGCGAGTGCGGACGAGGAGCCTGGCGCGGCGACCGAGGCCGCACCCGCAACCGCAAGGCGCGAAAATTCCCTGCGATTCAACACCTGCCGCTTACCGTTCGTCCGGCGCGGTGCAGGCGAAATTGCTCGCCGAAGCCGTCGAACCCCAGCCGCGATAGACCGCCTTCTTGGGATAAGGGCAGAGCGGCCGCTGCATTTCCACCCTTCCGGCGTCGTCGCTCGCGAACTTGGTCGCGATGATGCTCTCCGGCGCCTTGCCGCCATCGGCCCAGTCGATCAGCGCCGAGAAGATGTCATGCTTCGCGTTATAACCGGGCGGCTGCGGCGGAATGCCGAGCGTGCTATTGAACGCATCGGGACCGGCGCCACCGCCGCAGTGCATCATTCCGGGTGCGAGGAACAGGCGCGCGTTGTTCGCCAGATTGTCCATGCCGCCGAAGTCCTTCGCATGCCGCTCGTAAAAAGCCACCGATTGTCCAGGCGCGACGAGCGTGTCGGCGAGTCCATGATAGACGATCAACTTGCCGCCGCGGGCGGCGAAGGCCTTGAGGCTGCCCCGCGTCGCATCATTGACGATCGCGTCGAGCCGCTGATCCACCAAGGGCATATCCCGGTCGAAGTCGAAGCTTTTCCAGTCCCAGTCCGCTCCGAACACCCATTTGAACAGGGCGCCGAACGGCGGTTCTTCGTTGATCGGCTTCTGGAGGAAGGCCCAGCCGAAGGTGTCGGGCATCTCGCTACCGGGCAACCAGCCGAAATAGCTTGCCTTGCCTTCCGCAGTCATCGGCCCCGAGTAAAAAGCGCGGGCGGTCTCGATCTCAGCCGGCGTGAGACAGGCGTCGGATGCGCCGCCCTTGCATGCGAGGACAGCGGGATCGAACTTGCAGCTCATCGGATCCGAGACGAACCGGTCGCCGGCGATGCCATGCCCCTGTTTCCAGCAGGTCGCAACCGCGGCCCGGTTGAGCAGCCTGAGCTTGGCGTCCGACAGAAGGTTGCCCGGCGTGCGATGCGCCGCGGCATAGTCCCACAGGACCGCGGCGTGGCCCCAGGTCCGGTTCATGACCGGCGCGCCCACGAGAATGCCGTCATAGTCGTCGGGATAATAGAGCGACTCGATAAGCCCCTGCTGTCCACCGGTCGAGCAGCCGGTGTAATATGAGCGTTTTGCCGGCTGGCCATAGAAGGCCTTGGTGATCGCCTTGCCGGTGGTCGTCATCACATGCGTCGACAGCCGTCCCCAGTCACGCCATTTGCGGTCCTGCCCGATAAGCGCATCGCCCTCGAGCGGCGTCGCGGGCGCCGTACCGGCGTCGGTCGTCGCGGTCGCAAAGCCGCGCCGCAGGCCATCCGCCATCCCCGAATAGCCGCCCGCGAGAATGCCGGCGAAGCCCCCGTTGCCATTACCGTGGAATACACCGGCCCATCCCTCCACCGGCAGCCAGATTTCGACGCCGATGTCGGACCCGGGGGCTGAGCGGACATGCACGACGACACGGCAGAAGCTGCGATATCCCGCCGCATCGCCGACGAGCGAAGCCTCTGCCTCTTTACCCGGCACAAGGACCGCACTCGTTATGCTGGTGTCGGCAAGTTTCAATCCGGCGAGGCTCGCGCAACGCGCCGCAGGCGCCTCGATCGCGGAGGCTGCCCTGGAAGCCGGCGCCATCGCCGCAACGCTCACCGGAACCAGCGATCCCGCCGCGACGCCCGCCAGCAGGGCGATGCCAGATATCCGCTTCATTATTGTCTCCCGAGAGTTGATGCGTCCGCCCGTCCGGTCTCCGAATTCCGGATCAACCGGGCGAGCCAGACGAAGAGCAGCGCGGCGACGAGATACATGGGCGCCAGCGCATAATAGGCCATCCGCAGCGCATGCTCGCCATAGTCGGCACGGAAATAGTCGCTCGCCATGCCGACGAAGGTCGGACCGAGGCCAAGGCCGATCAGGTTCATGACCAGCAGTAGCAAGGCCCCCGAAATCACCCGCGCGCCGGGATCGACTTCGCCCTGGACGAAGGTGACGGTCGCGGGAAGAAAGAAGGAGTTGAGGAACAGCGGAACGAACAGCAGCGCGAGCGCGATCTCCCAGCGATCGGCAGCCGCAAAGCCGAGGAAGAAGGGCAAGGCGAGGAGCAGCGAGAGCGCCGGAATGCTGGCATAGGCGGCCTTGTTCTTCACCGCGAAGCGGTCGATCAGACGGCCGGCGACGAAGATGCCGGTGCCCATTCCGAGCCCGACTGCGAGGGCATACCAGATCGCGACATCTTCGAGCCTCATGCCCTTCTCGCGCATCAGGAAGAGGGTCGCGAAATTGCTGAGGCCATAGGTGATGAAGTTGGCAGCACCGCTCGCCAAGGCAGCCACCGCCAGAATGCGGTTGCCGAAGAAGGCTCGGATGGCCGAGCCGAAGCTTTGAGCGGGAACGTCAGTCGCCGTGGTCGCCGGCACCGGATCGAACCGACCCCGCTCGGGCTCGGGAATGACCAGATAGACGATGATGGCGGTGAGCACGCCGATCGCGCCCACAACATAAAAGGGGATGCGCCAGTCATAGGCGGCAGCCAGCGACGCGCCGAAGGCGACGCCGAGCGCGGAGCCGAGTGGCGGCCCGAGATTGAAAATGCCCATGGCGGTCCCGCGCTGCTCGCGGGAATACGTGTCCGAGATGATCGCATAGGACGGCGGCACTCCGCCCGCCTCCCCGATGCCGACCGCCATGCGCGCGACGACGAGCTGTCCGTAATTGGCGGCCATGCCGCAGGCGGCGGTTGCGGCGCTCCACAGGCCGCAGGCGATCGAGAGAACCTTCACCCGGTTCGTACGGTCCGCGAGCCAACCGACCGGGATGGCAATGAAACAATAGAATAATGCAAAATAGAAACCCGTGATCCGGCCGAGCTGACTATCGCTGATCTGGAGGCTGTCCTGGATCGGCTTTGCAAGGATCGATACGAGCTGCCGGTCGAGGAAGTTCAGCACGTAGACGAAGCAGAGCATCCCGAGCACCAGCCCCCGATTGCGCGGCTCGCGGCGAGCAGCGGGCGCCGGCCGGTCCTGCAATTCCAAGGTGTCCATAACTCTCCCCCTTCCTTTATCCGTTGCGCGTCCATCCGGGGCGGCCCTTGCCACCACCCAGCCCCGCCGCGACGCGCTGCTTGAGCAGCGCCGGAGGTCTGAACCGCTCGCCATAAGCATCGTGCAAAATATCCTGCACCTGCAGACAAAGGTCCGACGTGACGACGTCCATCATCGCGAACGGACCGATCGGATGCCCCAGCCCGAGACGGCAAGCCGTATCGAGATCGGCCGGCGTTGCCACCCCCTCCTCCACTAGGCGGACAGCTTCGATGAGAAGGGCGTGGAGCATGCGATTGACGGCGAACCCGGCCACATCCTTGATCTCGACAGGCTGCTTGCCCACGCCTTCCAGCCACGCCGCAACCTGTTCGATCGTCGCGCGATCGGTGGCAAAGGCCGGGATGATCTCGACAAGCTGCATTCGCGACACGGGCGAAAAATAGTGGGTGCCGAGGAAGAGCGGGCGGCGCCCGGGCCTTAAAGAGGCCGCGAGCGTCGATATCGGGAGCGTCGACGTGTTCGACGCGAGGATGCAGTGCGGCGCGCACAAATCGTCGAGCGCCTTGAGGACGCCCGCCTTGGCGTCGAGCGATTCGAAAACCGCCTCGGTCACGAGATCGCGGTCGGCAAGTTCAACAATCTTCGTCGTCGGCCGAATAAGGGTCAGCGCCTCGCGCGCGGTGTCGGCAGCATAGGCTTGCCGCGAGATGCCTTTCTCGATGAGGCTGCCGAGCCGCGCCATCGCGCGATCGAGCGCCTCTTCCGATAGATCGGTCAACAGGACATCATGGCCGGCCAACGCGAAGACCAGCGCAATTTCCGTCCCCATCAGCCCTGCCCCGACGACGGCCGCCTTCATGCGGCATCTCCCGCACGATGCCAGCGCCGTGCCTGCTCGATATACCAGGGCAGAATGTCTGGCGTGGCAGTTGCGTCGGCATTGATCACTTTTGCAACCGGCCAGCCGGCAAACAGCCGTTTGATAGGAAGCTCCTGCTTCTTGCCCGACAGCGTGAGGGGAATAGCCGGCGCAGCGATCAGGCGATCGGGCACGAAGCGCGGCGAGAGGCTGGTGCGGATAGCCGATGCGATCGCTGTTTCCATGGCGGAATGAAGGTGCTCCCCCTCGGCCGGGACAACGAACATGATCAGCGTGCTGCCACCCGCGCCATCCTCGACATCGATGATCATCGTATCGGCAACGCCCGGCAGGCCTTCGACCGCCGCGTAGATCTCGGCGGTGCCCATACGCAGCCCGTGCCGGTTGATCGTCGCGTCACTGCGGCCCGAGATCGCGCAGCCGCCGTCGGCACCGATCGTCAGCCAGTCGCCGTGGCGCCATATCCCCGGCCATTCGGAAAAATAGGATTCGCGATAGCGGCTGCCATCCTCGTCGCCCCAGAAACAGAGCGGCATGCTGGGGAAAGGTTGCGTGCAAACAAGCTCACCCACCTCGTCGATGACGGGCTGGCCGTTTTCGTTCCATGCCTCGATGGCGGCGCCCAGATGGCGGCATTGGAGCCTGCCGGGCGTGTCGGGCAGTTCCGGGTTGCCGGCCATGAAAGCGGCAGCGATCTCGGTCCCGCCGCTGACGTTGCACCACCAGATTCCGGGCCGCCCGGCCGCTTCGAACTCGGCCGATCCCCAGCGCTGTACATCGGGCGGAAGCGGCGAGCCGGTGCTGCCAAGCGCGCGAATGCCGCCGAGCCCACCGAAACCCGCCAGATCGAGACCTGCCTTGCGGCAGCTTGCGAAAAAGGCGGCGCCGGCGCCGAACCAGGTCACACCGCTCCGCGCGGCAAAATCCCAGAGCCGGCTCCAGTCGGGAGCGGCCTTCGTTCCGCTCGGCGAGCCGTCGAAGATGCAGATGGTCGTGCCACTGAGCAGTCCGCCGACCTGGATATTCCACATGACCCAGCCCGTTGCGCTGAACCAGTGAAACCGGTCGCCGAAGTTGTTTGCGGAATAGCTCGGCCCGAGATCGAAATGGAGCCGCCCGGCGGCGGTCGCGAGGAGTACACCGCCGTGCCCGTGCACGATCGCCTTCGGCAGTCCGGTTGTCCCGCTCGAGTAGAGGATCCATAGCGGATGATCGAAGGGTAGCCACTCGGGTTCGAACGCCGCCACCGCGGCATCGGCGCGGCCGACCGCCTCGGCGAAGTCGAGCGCGCCGGGCACGGCAGCCGCCCCATACCCGCTGGTAACAAGGAACAATCGCTCGATACACGGCAGCTCAGCGCATATTTTGGCGACGGCGGCGCTACGGTCCATCGCCTTGCCCGCATAAAGGACGCCGTCGACCGCGATCAGGGCCTTGGGCTTCGTCTGCCGCAACCGGTCGAGCACCGCGCTCGTTCCCATGTCGGGCGAGCAGAGCGTCCAGATCGCGCCGAGGCTCGCCGAGGCGAGCAGGCCGATGACTGCCGCCGGAATGTTGGGCAGATAGGCCGCAACCCTGTCCCCCTTGCCTATCCCGTTCCGGCGCAGTTCAAGCGCCAGCGACGCCGCCTGCCGGCGAAGCTCGGCCCAGCTCAGTTCGACGGTGTCGCCGCGCTCGTTCATCGCGACAATCGCCGGCTGGCCGGCCTCATCCGCTGCGGCCGCATGCCGGAATATGTGGCGCGCATAACTGACCTCGGCGCCCTCGAACCAGCGCGCCTGCGGCATGGGATCGTCGCTCAGTACCGAGGTGAACGGGGCCGCAGATTCGATTTCATCATAGTCCCAGATGCTGCGCCAGAAGGCAGCAAGGTCACCCACCGACCAACGCCGCAAATCCTCGAAGCTCGCGAAGTCGAGGCCCTGCGTCGCCTTGAGCCAATCTGAGTACAGGCGCATCTGCGGAACCGGACCCGAAACATCTGCGCTGTTGCTGGAAAGATTCATCGACTGGGAGGGCCTTGTTGAAATGGCGGGAAAGATAACGAGCATAGTCCGGCGTCGCCGATCCCTCCGGGCTTCGACGACGAAGGAGAGGCGGCGACCTCGTCGAGGTGCGCCGCCTCAAAAGGTCAGAAGGCGGTCCGGAGGCTCATCGCAGCGTAGCGCCCGATCGCATTGTAGGTCCCGCCGATACCGTCGGTTCCGGGGAAATAGGGCGGCGTCTTGTCGAACAGATCGTTGATCTGCAGGCCGATCTCGGTTCCCTTCATGAAGCCCGTGTCAGGCAGCTTGACCGACAGGCGCAGGTCCGCCGTCGTATAGCTTTTCGACCGATAGAGGCTCGATCCCGTCGGGGTCGCGAAGGACGCGGTAACGCCGCTGCGATGATTGACGAAATTGACGATCGTCACCGGCCCCGCCGTGAAGCCGAGCGTGGTCCGCAGGGTCGCCCGAGGAATCCCGGCGTCGAGCGAGTTGCTGACCGCCGAGGTCGGCGACAACTGCGTACGATATTTCAGGATATAATTGCCGGCGACCCCGCCGAAGATCGTCCCGAAGTCCGCCGTATGCCGATACCGTATGTCGAAATCGATGCCGTTGGTCTTGCGGATGCCGAAATTGCCCTGGCGCAGATCGAGGATGTTCCCGATCGTCGGCACCGCCGAGAAGGTATAGAAGAAGGGCACGGTGTTCGTGATCGCCGAGGTGACCTGCGCGGCACTCGGATCGCGAATGACCAGTGACGCAAAGGTGGGATCGGTGAAGACAAGCGCGCCAAGGCCCGACGGCGTACCGATCACGTCGCGATATTTGATGTCATAGAAGGTAGCGCCGGCAGTAAGGCCCGGCGCAAAGGCCGGCTTGAGGTCAAGCCCGAACGAGAAGGTCCTGGCTTTTTCCGGCTTCAGATTCTGATTGCCGCCGAAGAGCAGCATCGTGTTGACTTGCGTTGCGCCGCGCAAGGGATCGCGCGCGCCGAAGGCGTCGACCAGCGCAGCCGCGGCGTAGTAAGAGCCGACGGTCGAGCCGAGGTCGCGAAGTCCGGGCGCGCGGAACGACCGGCCGTAACTGCCGCGCAAGTTGACGCCCTCGACAGGCTCCCAGGTGATGCCGACCTTCGGATTGGTCGTCGAGCCGAAGTCGCTGTAATGATCGTAGCGCCCCGAGAGCGACAGGGCGAGGCTATGCGCCATCGGCCCCGCATTGCCCTCGCCGACGATCGGCACGAACAGCTCGCCATAGACCGACGCGATGTTGCGGCCCAGATCTTCCGGAAAGCCGACGCCTCCGCTCGAACCGCGCTGCATGTAGGTTTCGCGCCGATATTCGGCGCCAAGCGCGACCTTGAGATCCCCGCCCGGCAGGTTGGCCAGCGGTCCGTCGATCTTCACGGCGCCGATCCGGGTGCGCTGGCGGTTGGTGAAATCGGTCGGATTGTCGAGAATGGCGGCAACGACCGCCGGGTTGGTACGTGTGCCGAACGGGTCGAGCGCGGTCGCGGTCGTCGTGCCGGCCGCCGCTGCCGTCAGGGCGGTCGTGTTGATACCCGGCTGGAAGGTGTCGTTCCGCGCCCAGTTGAACGTACCGAACAGGCTCGCCTTGAAATCGCCCGGCAATTTGACGTCGAGCCCTGCCGTCGCATTGCCGCTCCTGACACGGAACGTCTGGTCGAAATGGTCGGCGCCGACCAGATTGTCGGGCCGGAAGTCGACAAATTCAAAGGTCGCGCCGGTGCCGGGAGGTGCCCGGAAGAAGGGATTCGCCGCAGTGATCAGGACGAAGGTCTGGCCGGGCAGCGCGGCCTGAACGACATCCCTCCGGTCCGAGTAAAGGACGTCCGCCCAGAGAGTCACGTTCGAGGACAGGTCCTGGCGCGCCGAGACGAAGGCGGCGTGGGTGCGGTTCTCCGGCACAAGATCGACCGGCCCGCGCGGATCGCAGGTGTTGAGTCCCGGCGTCAGGCTGGGCGCGGCATAGATCGTGCCGGTGAACAGGTTGACGTTCGCATCCGGGCAGACCGCGGATCGCGTATCGACGCCGCCTGCCGCCTGGAAATCGAGCGAGCGATAGCGCCGGTCGGCACCGGTGATGTTGCTGCTCTCCGAATATTGATAGGCCGCGACGAAGGAGCCGCTACCCCAGTCGTGACCGAAAATGGCCCCCGCGTTGAACGCGTGATAGTCGTCGGCGAACCCATAGCGGACATTCGCCTCCAGTCCCGAGACGCGCTTCCGCGTGATGAAGTTGACCACGCCCGCGACGGCATCCGAGCCGTAGATGGCCGAGGCGCCGTCGGCGACGATCTCGACCCGCTCGATCGCGAGCTCGGGAAGAAAGGGATAGTCGGGATTGGTCTGCTGCGTGCTCCCCGAGATCAGGCGATGTCCGTTCATCAGCGGCAGGGTAGCGGCAGGCGGGAGCCCGCGGAGACCCGGCGCGAAGGATCCGAGCCCGCCATTGCTGGTGCGCGGCGCGGTGTTGAAGCTGTTGAGCTGCGGAACCGTTGCGAGCAGTTCGGGTGTGCTCGCGGCGCCGATCAGCTTCGCATCCTCGCGCGTCACGCCGATCAGGCCCGATCCGGTTGGCGGAATGCCGCGGATGCTTGTGCCGGTCACGACGATTTCGGTATCGGCCTCACTGTCGCCGCTCGACTGCACATTATAGTCGGCCGACTGAGCCTGCGCGCTTGCCGGCACAAGGCACATTGCCGCGATCGCCGAGCCGGATAGCAGACACGCGCGGCGCGCCACGAAATTGATGTTGTTCGACATGTCGGTCCTCTCCCTCGCTTGTCAAATACGGCGTTAGCCGCGGCCGGACTTTGCCGACTTGATGCCCTGCTTATGGTCTGCCAGAGAGGTTTGTAAGCGCCTTGACGGACATCGATGTGTCTTTAGCGGACAGCAGAAGGAGAGAGACGTTGTCGCCTGGCGATGTTCAAGCCGGCGGGGTGAGTGGCCGCAGTCGCGCAGGCTTTCCGTCGCTCAACCAGCGAATCTTCGCGCCATTCAAACTGGCAACGGTCATAGACGCCGTCGCCAGCCGCGGTATCGTGCCGGAAAGGGTCTTGGATCGAACCGGCTTGACGCCGGCCGAGGTTCGCGATCCGCACACGCTGACCTCGATCGGCCAGTATCTGGTCGCGTGCGAGAATATTGTCGCCGCCGGCGCCGAGTTCTCCGACGCGTTTGTGATCGGCTCGCGTCTCCACCTATCCGCTTATGGCATGTATGGCTACGCGCTGATGTGCTCGCCGACGATGCGCGAGTTCTTCGACTTCGCGGTGCGATATCAGCCTCTTGCCACTCCGACGGTGAGGCTCGGTTGGCGAACAGAAGGCGCGGTCGCGATCTGGCGATTCGAGGAAATCTATCGAGACGTGATGAGCAATGAGGTCCGGACATTCCTCGTTCGTCAGCAGATGAAAATGACCTTCACGCATATCCGGGACACCGCCGGGGCGGACAATCTGCCGATACGCGCGATATTCGCCTTGCCCGAAGACGGGCAAGCGCGTGCCGACGAAGATGCGCTGTCCTGCCCCTGTTCTTACGGACAGGAATCCAACGAGCTTCATTACCCGGTGGGAATTCTCGACCAGACACCCGAATTAGGGAACCGGCTGACGCGGACAATGCTCGAGGAGACTTGCGAACGGCTGATCGGGCAGTCGCGGATCGCGTCGGGGCTGTCCGGCGAAGTCTATCAACTGCTGCTTCTGGCACCCAATCAGTCCGCCTCGATGACATCGATCGCGGGCCAGTTGGGGCTACAGGAACGTACCCTGCGTCGCCGGCTGGCTTCTGAAGGAACCAGCTATGGAGAGATAGTGGATGATGTTCGTCGCAAGCTGGCGATCGAATATCTGCAGACCACCCGGATGAGCGTGGACGATGTCGCCTGGAAGGTCGGATTCAGTGACAGTGCGAACCTGCGCCGCGCCGTCAGACGGTGGACGGGGAAGACCATCAACGAAGTCCGCATGGCAAAATAGCGCGTCAACGGCTCTGCTCGAGGCTCGCTGTGGCGGGGCTGCGCCTTTTGGCCGCCTTCGTGCCTGGTGCAGGCGATGTACTACACACACAGGATTGAGATAGTCAGACGCCCCGCATCAAGCCGGGAACAAGCGGCGGCAGTTCGCGCGCCAGAAAGCCGAGCGATCCCATCGTCTCCGACAGGCGGCGCCCCGCCTCGCCGTGGAGCCAGATGCCCCACGCTGCCGCGTCGAGCGGAGAGAGTCCCTGGGCGCCAAGCGACGCGATCAGCCCCGCCAATATGTCACCCGATCCGCTGACCGCCAGACCAAGGCCGCCGCCCGCGTAACTCAGCGATGTGTCGCCGGCCATCAGGTGGCTGGTCGACCCCTTCACCATCACCGCGCAACCGAAGCGCTTGACGGCTTCAGCCAGGTTGCCGGCGGGATCGGCGGCAATTTCTTCACGCTCGACACCCAACAAGGCGGCCAGTTCGCCTTCGTGCGGCGTCATAACGATATGCGCGCCGCGCGCCCGAATTTCCTCGGCATGATCGCCCGCGGCGCGAAGCGCGACCGCGTCGAGCAGCAAGAACATGTCCTCGGGGAGCGCCGGCAAGAGTGCCGCAAGAAGCGATCCGACGATAGCCTCGTCGATCATCGCGGGCCCGAAAACGATCGCGTCGTGCAGTTTGAGTTCAGCAAGGAGCAACTCTGCGCTGTCCGGCGAGATTTCGCCGCTTTCTGTCTCGGGAAGAGCTACCACCGCGCAGGAAGGAAAAGCGATGCCGATCGGGATCGCGGCAGAGGCGATCGTCGCGATCGTGACCTTTCCCGCGCCGGCTCGAAAGGCAGCCTCGGCGGTCAGCAACATGCCGCCCGGCACCCGTCGACAGCCGCCGATGACAAGCACCCGGCCGCGGCCGTTCTTGTCGACATTGTCATGATGATCGGGAAGCGGATTGGCCTTCAGCCATGCCGTGTCCAGCCGCGCTTCCTCACCCACGCGCGGCCACCATCGCGTCGGGCTCGCGCGTCACGGCGACCTCGCCCTTCATCGGCGCGGTGACATTGTAGCGCGACAGCACCAGATTGCCGTCGCGGCCAATGCCGGGATCGAACCGATATTCGGTAATCGCGCAATTGGCGACGTCGCCTTCCCTGTCGATCGCCAGGATGTCCTTCTCCCCGAGATTTTCGATGATCGTGCGCAGGCAGAGCACCACGACCTGATGCGCGACGATCATCACGCGCCGCCCGCCATAGTGAAGTGACACCGTGTCGAGCAGCGACCGGAGCCGCAGGATCACGTCGCACCAGCTCTCGCCGCCCGGCGGGCGATGATAGAATTTGCCCAGCAATGTCCGGAATGCCGCCTGCTCGGGATGCGAGGCCTCGATGCCGACATGCGTCAGCCCGTCGAGGATGCCGAATTCCTTTTCGCGCAATCGCTCGTCGATGCAGATTTTCTCGTCGGCCGCGCAGCCGCCAGCGGCGCGGAAGATTTCGGCGGTCTGGACCGCGCGTACATAGGGCGAGGCAAGCATGATTTCGGGCCGTCCGTCTTCTTCGCCGTCCGCGAACCATTCGCCGAGCGCTTGCGACTGCTCCTCGCCGAGCCGGGACAAGGGCACATCGACATCGCGGTGATCGAGCGCAATGCGCAAGTCGCCAGCAGCATCGGCGGCATCGCGCGCGACATTACCCGCGCTCTGTCCGTGACGGACGACCCAAAGCGTTGATGGCCAGCGCGGTGTCATGTCGTTCCAACGCCGCGCCGCCAAACTCGTTGCGCCGACGCGAATTCGCCCGGGACCTGTTCAGTCGACGGAACCCAGCGGATAGCCTAACCGTAATTGCCCGGTGGAGACGATGGACCCTCAACTTCTCTGGCCGATCGCAGGTGCGATAGCGGCAGGCGCCATCATCGGCGCCGAACGCGAATATCGTGCCAGTCCCGCAGGCCTCCGTACGCATATCCTTGTCGCCCTCTCCTGCTGCCTGCTCATGCTCTCGGCCGTGCATCAGATGGCCTGGCTCAACGACGCGCCGGTCGAGGTCATCCGCATCGACCCCGTCCGCATGGCCCACGGCATATTGACCGGGATCGGCTTCCTTTGCGGCGGCGTCATCTTTCGCGAAGGCTTCAACGTCCGCGGTCTGACGACGGCCGCATCGCTCTGGACGACGGCAACGCTCGGCATGCTTTTCGGGATCGGTTTCTACGAACTCGCCATCTTCGGCGGCGTCGCAACGCTCGCGGTTCTCGCCGCGGTTGCCATCACCGAGCGCTATGCGCCGCAGCGCCGCGTCGCGCACGTCAACGCGAGCTACAGCCGCAGCGCGGACATGACCCTGTCGCGGTTTGCAGACGCGCTTGCCGCGACGGGGCTCAAATTCATCACGATCGACCAGAAACTGGACGGCGAAACGCAGACCTTCAGCGCCATTGCGAACGGCTATAGCGAGATCCGCGCCGAAGCGCTCGCCGCAAGCTGGTCGAACGACCCCGCCATAACCTCCTTTAATATCCGGCCGCAGCAGGCCTGAGATGCGGCGCCCCGGATTCTCAATGCCGATCGGGGTTCCGGCTGCAGGCCGCGGCGAGGACAAGCCACGGGCCGGATGGCGCATCGCCCTTTGCCTTCTGGCTCCCTCGCTCTTCCTTATATCCGGTTGCGATAAATTTCCGGCGGACATGGACGGCAGCCTCGCGACAATCGCGCAACGCAAGACATTTACCGTCGGTACGGCGGCTCCGCTCCCCTCAAGCGCCGAGCAGCTGGTTGCACGCCTCGAGAAAGCGACGGGCAGCAAGGCCCGGATCGTGACCGGCCCGCTCGAACCGCTGATCGCCGATCTGGAAGCCGGCAAACTCGATCTGATCGTCGCGCCCTTTCGGAAGGATAGTCCGCTTGTAGCAGACGTCTCGCTGTCCCCGCCGATCGCGCGCGCCGGCGAAGAGATCGAATGGCACGCCGCGATGGAGAATGGCGAGAACCGCTGGATCATGCTCGTCGAGACAGAGGCGCGCGGTGTCGCACCGCCGGGTGGTACCGAATGACCTCGCCCGACGGAACCCATGTCGATGCTCTGCCGCCGGGCTTGCGCGAGACGCTTCGCCGTGCGGAGCGCCTTGAATGGTGGAACATAGTCTGGACGATCTCGATCATCGCGGTGATGGGGCTCGTCCTCGGCCAGAGTCAGACCATGAAGACCGCATGGATCGAGGACACCCTCGGCCTCGTGCCGCCAATCGCCTTTCTCGTCGCCGCCCGCATGGAACGAAAGGGCACGAGGTCTCATAAATTCCCGTTCGGGTTCGAACGGGTCAACGGCCTCGGCTTCTTCCTCGCCGCGGTCGCGCTCGCCGGGACCGGCGCGCTCCTCCTCTGGGACGCCGCGATGACGCTCGTGAAAGCCGAGCATGTCACGGTCGGCTCGGTGCGTCTGTTCGGCCATGACATCTGGCTCGGCTGGCTCATGATCGCGGCGCAGATCTATGCCATGATCCCGCCGATGATCATCGGTCGCAAGGAGTTGCCGCTCGCCGAAGATCTTGCCGACAAGCTTCTTCATACCGACGCTTTGATGAACAAGGCGAACTGGATGACGGGGGCTGCGGGTGTCGCAGGCATTATCGGACTGGGTCTCGGATGGTGGTGGGCGGACTCGGTCGCGGCCGCAATCATATCGCTCGACATACTTCACGACGGCCTGACTGCGCTCCGCTCCTCGACCGCCGAGCTGGTCGATGGCGCGCCGCGCGCCCTCGCGAGCGCCAAACTGTCGGACGACGCCGAAGCGGTCCGGTCCCTGCTCGAAAAGCGCTATCCCGACGCGCGCATCCGCCTTCGCGAGACCGGCCGGCTGATCCGCGCCGAGGTCCATGGGTGTCATCCTCCGGAAGACTTCGACGGTGCCGCAAGCCATTGGCCGGGAGAAGCGGACCGGAGCTGGCGATTGGCACAGGTCAGCTTCGTACCCGACGGACCCAGGAGCTGATGACCGCCTGCAACCGCACCGCCGATCCATGCGTTCGAATTCTGGGGCCGACCGAAACAATCTTTCCGAACCTTGCAGAGAGAGAACCCCAATGGCGCGCGGACCGAAAGCCGGCAAGATCGGCGAAACCCCTTCCGAAAAGCGCGGCAAGCGCACCGCCGCAGCAAAGCTTCGCAAGGAGGTCGGCAGCGGCAAGACCATCGCCAAGCCGCCACAGGACAAGGAGGCGGGCCTCGAGCGCGGGCCCAAATGGGAACCGCGTTACACAGGGTCCGATCGCCTGAAAGACAAGGTGGCGATCGTGACCGGCGGCGATAGCGGCATCGGACGGGCGGTGTGCGCCCTGTACGCGCGCGAGGGCGCCGACATCGCAGTCGTGTATCACAGCAACAGGAGCGATGCCGAGGACACGGCCGAGATCGTATCGGGCGAAGGCCGGCGGGCGATCATCATCAAAGCCGATGTCGGCAAGACGAGCGCGGGCAAGAAGATCGTCGAGAAGACCATCGCGAAGTTCGGCCGTCTCGACATCCTCGTAAACAACGCCGGCGAGCAGCACCCGGCCGAGGACATTCGCGACATTTCGCCCGAACAGCTTCAACGCACATTCGCGACCAATATCTTCGGGATGTTCTATCTCGTGCAGGCCGCGCTGCCGCATCTCAAGAAAGGCGCCGCCATCGTCAACTGTACGAGCGTGACGATGTACCAGGGTAGCGGCGGCCTCCTCGATTACAGCGCGACCAAAGGCGCAATCACGGCCTTCACCCGGTCGCTCAGCGAAAATCTCATCGAAAAGGGCATTCGGGTCAACGGCGTCGCGCCGGGCCCGATCTGGACTCCGCTCAACCCGCGCGGCGGGGCTCCCGCGAAGAAAGTCGCCACGTTCGGGGAAAGCACACCCATGAAAAGGCCCGGCGAACCCAATGAGGTCGCGCCCTGTTTCCTTTTCCTCGCCTGCGACGACAGCAGCTACATGTCTGGCCAGGTCCTCCACCCCAATGGCGGGACGATCGTCAACGGCTAGCGGCGGCCGTTTGCGGACTGACCGCTATCGGATTCAGACCTTCACGGGCTCTTCCAAAGGAAATTCCATGCGTCCCTGCCGATAGAGGACCAATCGACGCTTATTCCTCTGAAGTCCGGCGCAGGTCCTTCGCCTGCACCTTCAATGTCATCGAGGCGCGCATTCCGGGACGCGCTCCCGTATCGTTGGCGACGCAATATCGAACATCCGCTTTGTTGGTTCGCGCCAATGCATCGATCAGTTTCGTACCGAGGCCTGTCCCATGGACGGTGCCGTTTGCTGGCATGCCGGGGCCGTCATCCTCGACGCTCAGTTCGATTTCCTTGTCCCCCGTTTGGCGGAGACACAGGCGAATCTCCCCATCCTCGCCGTCTCCATAGGCATATTTGCAAGCGTTACTGACCCATTCGTTGGCGATCATGCCGAGCGCCACTGCCTTGTCGGTAGACAACCGGATCGGATCGACCTCCGGTACGACCGTGCGCCGCGCACTGCCGGTCGACCAGGTCGAGCCGATATCGTCGGCGAGCCCGGTCAGGTAATCGTCCATTGCGACGAATTCGACGTCGTCGGTAGTGTAGAGACGCCGGTTTACCTGCGCGATCGTCGCAATGCGCTGCTGCGTCTTCTGGAGTGCTTCGCGTGCACCCGCGTCCGCAAGGCCCTTCGACTGCAGCGCAATAAAGGACATGACCATCTGAAGATTGTTGGCGACGCGGTGGTTCACCTCCTTGAGCATAGCCTCGAGCCGCGCATTGCTGGCACGCAGTTCGGTCTCGGCCAGCTCACGCGCGCGGCGAAGCTGCGCACGCTCAAGAACCTGCGCGAACGTGCTATCGAGCAGATCGAAAAATTCTTCACCGACCGTTTTCGCGACATAATCGTCTGCGCCAGCTTTCAGGGCCGCAACCGCGATCCGGCTTTCTTCCGAACCTGTGACATAGACAATCGGCGGGCAATCCCGCAGCGCGCGCAGCGCCTCGATCGTCGCGAGACCGTCCTGTCCGGGCATGTAATGATCGACGGCGACGAGATCGAATTGCGTCGTCTGCGCCATTGCGACGCCCTCGCCGCCGCTGGCGGCAAGGCTGACCTCAAAGCCTTTTCGCGCGAGCGCACGCGAAACGAGGCGCCTGATGCCCTCGTCGTCGTCGATGTAGAGAATATGTGGTGGCACGCGTCTCAGACGGGGTCGGGGTCGGGAACCTGGATCACCGACAGGAAAAGGCCAAGCTGGCGGATCGCATCGGCGAAGCTCTCATAATTCACCGGCTTAGTGATGTAGACGTTACAGCCCAGATCGTAGCAACGCTGAATCTCGACCTTGTCGTCGGTCGTCGTCAGCACCACGACCGGCGTGCGGCGAAGCGGACTGTCGTCAGCTTTCAACTTTGCGAGAATATCGGTGCCGCTCATATCGGGCAGGTTCAGGTCGAGCAGGACGAGCGCGGGCCCGTTGCGTACAGGACCATCCTTTCCGTCATAAAGGAAGTCGAGCGCCGAGGTGCCGTCGAGAAAATGATGGATGGTGTTCGAGATGCCGGCGCGGCGGATATTCTTCTCGATCAGCCGGGCATGGCCTTCATCATCCTCGATCATCACGATATTGACTGGCTGTTGGTCAGGCATCTTCATTCCCGGTTGTCCATTCGATCGGCAGGATCAAACGAAAGGTCGATCCTTCGTTCAACGCCGACTGCAATTCTATAAATCCGCCGAGGCGATATGCCAGCGCACGGGCATGCGCAAGCCCGATGCCCTCGCCCGGCTGGTCCTGAACCCCGGAGCGGCGGAACAGATCGAACACCCGATCATGGTCGCGCGGATCGATGCCCCGTCCATTGTCTGTAACCGTCACAACTGCGCGGCCGTGATCCATCTCCCCGCTTATGCTGATCAGGCCCGGTCTTCCGGGCAGGAGGTATTTCAGGGCGTTCTCGACAAGGTTCGAGAGGATCTGCTCGACCGCTACGCGGTCGTTCACAACCGTCGGCAGTGGAGCGACGTCGACCTTTGTTCCAGTCTCGTCGATCCGGTGCTGCAGGCTGTCGATAATGCCTTTGACAACGGATGTCAGATCAAGCGCCTCGGGCGTTAGCGTCCGCCGGCCCTGCCGCGACAGGTTGAGAATAGCATTGATCAGCCGGTCCATCTTCTGCGTCGAACTGCGGATAAAGCCGATCGCTTCTGGCAGATCCTCCTCGATCGCGAGGCGCGTTTCCTTGTTGGGGGGCTGCCAGCCATCAGCATCGCTCTTCGCGAGATAGCCCGTGATTGCCTTGCGCGCCGTCTCGAGCTCGGCAGTAAAACCCATGACGTTCACGAGCGGCGAGCGCAGGTCGTGCGAGACGATATAGGCAAAGCGCTGGATTTCGTTATTGGCGCGCTGGAGCTCGGACGTGCGCGCGTCGACGAGATATTCCAGCCCGAGGTTCAGGCTGTGAAGTTCCTCCCGCGACTTCCTGAGCTCGATCAGATTGCGGCGGACGAGCCAGAGCGTGACCGCTGCGACGACAAGAATCAGCAGTCCGGTGGCGATCAGGATCACACTGAACAGACCCTGCGTGCGCTTCTGGTTCGCTTCGCGCGCCCGCAACAGCGCGAGTTCGTCATTCACCATTTCGCTCACGACATCTCGCGCCGCCCGGACATTCGCAACGGCCGGATCGTTTGTGAAATCAGCCAGCATGCGCTCGCGCGCCGCGCCGCTGATCCCGACAGACTGGCGGTAATTACGGCTGTACGCGTCGAGCAGGGCGCGAAGGCGCTTCACGCGTGCCTTCTGCTCGGGATTGTCGGCGATCAGCTTGTCGAGTTCTCCAAGTTGGGTGCGCGCGCCGCGCTCGGATTGCGCGACCAGGTCGGTGAACAAGGGATTGCCCGTAAGGAGCAATCCCCGGCGCGCGGTTTCCATGCGCTCGTTCGCACTCGCAAATGATCCGAGGCTTGCCTCGACCGCGAGCGTGTGCGCAACCATGCGCGCGTCTCCCTCATTCTGTCGCTGCACCCAGAAGGCGGCAACCGCCGCCGCGAGCAAGGCAACGAAGCCGACAGAGAGCAACAAGATGATGAGACGGTTGGCGCGGGTGTCGCGCCCGAGCGACGCCAGCTTTACTGAATCCATGAAATATCCGCGTCCTCGTTCGATCTGCGATGACTGTGAAAGGCTTCATGCCCGTCCTCGGCGAAGCCTGCAAGCGAGGCGCCGCCCCCCCCGGGCCGCGACATGGACGCCTTCGCCAGTTTCCAGAAGGCCGAGGCGAGATATATCAGCGCGGTTGCCGAAAATAACGAAGACCATCGACATTCCGAAAAGGCCAAGCTCGGGTCTCGATGACGTGGTCAATGTCGCTTCGCCTGCTTGAAGACAGGTTTCTGTATTCGTCCGCGAGCAGACAGGCAGCCTCTGGTTTCAAACGTTTGCAGGTGGAACTATCGGCTTCGATCAGACTGCTCCGATGCAGCACCGCGCACTGCCGACGGCAAGAACAATATGTCGGAAGAGGGTGCCGCGACGAGATCATGCGCGGGTCGAACGCATCCCCCCTCGTCGCAGCGCTGCTCGCGTAGCGCGGCAGCATTGGTCACACACTAACCTGGATCAAGTCTCCTCGCGTTAGATGTGGGCTACGCACAGGAACGTTTCGCGACGAACGGGATTTGAAGATCGGCAAGCAGGGAGAATGACGGCGAATGGCGACAGCAGACACTCCGCGCGGTCGCTTTCCCAAAAAGGCAAAAATCGCCGTCGGGGCCATCGTCGTCGCAATCCTCGCCGTGGTGCTTGCGGCCGCCGCTTTTCCCGTTGGCCTGTTGAAGGGCGTCGCCGAGCGCCGTCTCTCGGCCGAGTTCGGCGCGCCGGTCACGATCGGCGCGCTGTCACGAACGAGCATCTTTTCCTTCACCCCCGAGATCGTCGTGAACGACCTGCGGATCGCACAACCGGCATGGGCCGGCAAAGGCGACTTCCTGAAAATCGTCCGCGCCAGCGCGCACCTGTCGATCTTCGATGTCATGACCGGCAACGGCCATCCGCGGTCGATCATCGTCACGGGCCTCGATGTCGCGCTCATGCGCGACGCCAAAGGCAACAGCAATTGGGCGGGACGCGCCGACAAGAAATCGTCGCCGGGCACTGATGCGCCATCACTAGATCGCCTGCTGATCGACAAGGGCCGTTTCACGCTGCGCGATGCGAAGCGCCGACTCGACATAGCGGGCACGATCACCGCCAACGGCGCCACCGGCCTCGCGGTCGACGCCGCGGGCAGCTTCGACGGAGCGCCCGCTCGCCTCACGGCGCGCGGCAAGCCGGTAACGGGTCAAGGCACAAGCGATGCCTGGCCCTTTTCTGCAAACCTCGCCTCCGCTGTTCTCGACGTCACCGCAACCGGCACAACCGCCGGCCCGCTCAACTTCCGCGACATGACGATGAAGATGACGGCAAGGGGCACCAGCCTCAAGAAGCTCGACCAAGTCATCGAGGCCGGCCTGTTCGGAACGCAGGATATCGATCTCGCCGGTTCGGTGCGCCACGTCGGCGAGGACTGGTTCATCGACCGGCTGAACGGCACGATCGGCCGCTCGCGGATCAACGCAAAAGCGACGGTCCTGAAACGCGACGGCCGCATGAAGATCGATGCGACGATCGATGCGCCGCAGTTCGATTTCGACGATCTCGCCGACGATGCGGGGCTCGCTGCAGCGCGCGCCAAAGAGGCCCGGATCGGCAAGCGCGTCATTCCCGACACGCGGATCGATCTCAGCCGGATGGGACCGACCGACGGCATCATCCGCTTCTCCATCGCCCGGCTCCTCGTCGAGGGCGGATCGGCCTTCCGTAGCCTGAAGGGCAATCTCACGCTCGATCACCGTGTCCTCAAGCTCGAGAATGCCGTCGCCAAGCTCGACTCCGGGCGCATGACCGGCTGGGTGAAGGTCGATTCAACGAAGCCCATGCCGGCCTTCTCCACCGAGCTTCGGGTCGAGGGCGCGCTGCTGGAAACCTTGGTCGGTCAGCCCGACATGATCCGTGGCGCGGTGCAGGGCCTCGTCCGGATTACGGGCCGCGGGACGACGATCCGCGAGGCTTTCAGCAACGGCACTGGCAAAATCGCCTTTACCGCCAGCCGCGGCTCGATGAACCGGGCCGCCGCCTTCGTGCTCGGCCAGGATCTGGGCGGTGCCATCGGCCAGAAGCTCGGCGACGATGATGCGATGACCCCGCTCACCTGCGCGATCCTTGCCTTCGATGCCAAAAATGGCGTTCTTCGTCCCGCGCCGTTCCTGATCGCGACCGCCGTATCGCGCGGCAGCGGCCGCGGCCAGATCAACCTCGATGGCGAAACGGTGGCGCTGACGGTGGTGGGTGCGTCTAAAGACAAGCCTGTCCTGAAGCTCGTCGACCCGTTGCAGGTCGGAGGCACCTTCTCGGCCCCCTCGATCACCGTCGACAGCCAGCCGACAAAGGGCAAGGGTTCCGGCAAGGGCATCATCGGATCGATCGGCCGTTCGATCGGCAGTGCTCTGGGCCTGCGAAAGGACGACGGCAAAAAAGCCGAAGTTCCGCCTCCTTCGGCGGTCAATTGCAAGGCGCTGACGCAGGCAGCGTTGCGCTAGTCCGGACCGCGCACGCGCGGCCCGGTAGAAAGCGTTCAATCCTTCATGTTTTGAAGCTCGGCGTAGATACGCGGATATGCCCAAGCCGTTCCATTCACGCGAAATTTTCCGGCGGCCCGGAAAAATCGCCGCACGGGGAGATGATCGGCCGCCGGTCAGGGCGTGCAGGGTTTTTGCAGACCGGCCGACCGGCGGGTCGGCAACGAACCTCGAAAAATATCTGCTGCTTGCAAAGCGAGGCTTTCCGAGGGTGACAGTCCCGGTGTTTCCCGGTTGCAAGCCTCGCCGATCTGTCGGCCTATTCGAACGTCCTGGCTCCGGGTAGCAGAACCCGCGGAACAATTCGCTCCAGAGACCGTAATCCCCGGCAGAGGGCAATTTGCCTTCGCTGTCGGAGAAAGTGAATGAAGAAGCTTCTGACAATATTCGCAATCAGTTCGATGCTGGTTCTTTCGGCCTGCAATACGGTCAAGGGCGCCGGACGGGATGTCGAATCCGCCGGAGACTGTGTCGACGGCGTCAAAGGCAACTGTTGAGCCGCCAGCCAAGGTTTAGCGCGGCCCAGGCTTTCAGGAGCGACATGCTATGTCAGGTCGCCGCGAGCCTCATGCGAAACGCAAAGCTCGTTTCGGTCGGCGAAGACTGTACTGTGAGACTGCCGCCATGCGCCTTGGCGATCGTCGAGGCGATATAGAGGCCGAGGCCGAGGCTTCCGCTTGCGTGCGATTCTGCGCCCTGTTCGAAGGGCTGGAACAATGTTTCGCGCACCTGCATCGGGATCTCGGGGCGATTGTTCGTGACCGACAAGGTGAATTCGTCGTCGCTTTCGCGGCACGCGACGACGACCGGCGTCCCCTGCTCGCCATGCGTTAGCGCATTACCGACGAGATTGGACACGAGCTGGCCGATCCGCTGGGCGTCGCACATCAGCGGCGTAACGGAATCGCAATGCAAGACGATCTCTCGGTCCGGATGGGCAATCGCCAGTTCGTTTACGATCTGCGTCATGATCGCTTCCGCAGACTCGGCCTTGAAGCGGAGCGGCAAATCGCCGACCAGCCGTCCGCGCGCGAAATCGAGGATATTGCCGACCATGGCATTCATGCGGTCGATCGTCGCCTGCATAGCCGACATGATGAATTCGGCCCGCTTCTGGTCAGGCGCCCGCTTCATCAAGGAAAGCCCGGCCTCGAGTGCCGCCAGCGGATTGCGAAGATCGTGGCCCAGTACGGCGATGAACTGCTCGCGCTGGATTCCGGTCTGGCGCTCGCGACCCAGATCCGCCTGCGTTTCGGACAGCTGCTGCCCCATGCCCAGATGAAAGCCGATCAGGTCGGCGAACATCCGGAAGATGTTGCCCACCTCGGGCCGGTCAAGATCGCGCGGTTCGGGATCGATCGCACAAAGCGTTCCGAAAAAACGCCCGTCGCGAAGGACGATCGGAAAGGAGATATAGCTGCGGAACCCGTAATGGGCGGGGGTATGGTGGTTGCGGTAGACAGCGTCCCTCGCGACGTCGGGTATGACCACGGCCTGCCGGCTGTCACGTATCTCATGGCAGATCGTGGTCTCGAGCCTCAACTCGCCGCCCGGTTCGAGGCCGAATGCAATGTCGTCCTTGACGCTGCACGCGACCCAGTGCGCTTCGGTAACGCGGGCAATGGCGGCAAAGCCCATCCCCGTTACGCGGCACACGGTATCGAGGATGGCAGGCACGACATCGATCGCGCGGATCGCTTCGACACTGCTGGCCGGGTCGATTTCCACTCATCCTCCGCCGTTCAGTGCGCTGTGGTCTCGCTGTAAATGGACCTAGACGTCAGCAGGGCGGCGGCGTCACTGGAGCGCAAGGATTTTGGCGGTAAGGTCGTTCGCGCTATAGGGTTTGCGCAGGAACTGCCCTTGCGGCGGGAGCGAGGTTTCGCTCACGCGCACACCGCCCGAGGTTACGAGTATCTTGATATCGGGCCATCGCTCGCGGATGCAGGTCGCGAGCTCCAGCCCGTCCATCGAACCGGGCATCTCGATATCGGTAAAGACGATGCCAATCTCGGAACTCCGCTCGAGCAAGACCATGGCCTCGTCGGCATCGGACGCTTTGAGAACGATATATCCCTCGTCTTCGATGATGCCGAGAGCCATCATCAAAATCAGCGGATCGTCCTCCACGACGAGTATATGGGAGACCGGCATCAAATTCTCCTTGCGGCCCAAAACCGCAAAGCCGGATCGGCACCTCATGTGCCCCATATGGCACAGACAGGGAAGCAACGCGCGGGATCGCGATTCGTCCCACGGTTCGTCCGATATTGTCTCTCCCGACCCACTTTCGTTTCCGTTCGCAGCTTTCGACGTCGCCATCCGTATAAAGGACGACGGATCCGCCTTTCGTACGACTCCCATCAAGGGCTCCAATCAATGATTCAACACATCGCGCCGCGCAGCGGCACCGCCTTTTCCTTGCGCGAGGGCGATATCTTGCGGGTGATCGATCCCGAAGGCGGCCAGGTGAGCGACCTGCTCGCCTTCATGCAGGGCGATGTCCGCGAAGCGCTCTCGAACGGCCGCACCTTCGATTATGAAGAGACGATCCGGCTCACGACGGGGAACCGGCTCTGGTCCAACCGATCGAACCCGATGCTCGAAATCGTCGAGGACGGCGTCGGCACGCATGACTTTCTTCTGACGCCGTGCAGCGAGGCGACGTTCCGCCATTTCTATGCCGACAAGCCGGTGCACCGCGGCTGCTTCGGCAACCTCGCCGAGGCCCTCGCCCCTTTTGGAATCGGCGAAGACGCCATTCCGGTTGCCTTCAACATCTTCATGAATGTCCCGGTGGATGGGAAGGGAAAGCTCCAGGTGTTGCCGCCACCCACCGCACCTGGCGACTATATCCGGATGCGTGCTCTGAGCGATCTGGTGATCGGCCTGACCGCCTGTTCGGCTTACGACAGCTGCGGAGGCAGTTTCAAACCGATCCATTATGAGATCGAGAGCCAGGCCGGCACAGCTGCTGCGACCGGCGACCTTTAAAGACCGGCGCCCGCGATGTGAGGCCTGCGATGGAATGCCGGCCGCCACACCTTGTCGGCGAATGCCCGTTGCGATGGCCTCGGTTCTGATCGCCGCCCGCCGGCCGATCTCTCTTGCTTCCCGTCACATCGTCAGTCGCCGGTGTGCGCATGCGAAGCCGCAACCGCCTTCGATTCGGGAGATTCCTTCTGACGCAGAAAGATCGAAAGCAGCACGAGCACGGCGGTCGACAGAAATTCGCTTTGCCAGTTCTGGAAGGATTCAAACCACAGTTGCGGATCGCCAAGATAGGCGATCGTCGACAGCGCGGCCTCGCCATGGTCCTTCGCCTCGATAGCCGCAGCGCGCGCGCTTTGCGTCCAGTGCATCACGAAGGAGAAAAGAAAGAGCAGGAACAATGCGATGCCGAGCGAACGGGCATAGAGCGCACGTGCGAGGCGACCTTTGCGCAAGATGGCCGGCGCGCCCGGCTTCGATGCCTGCGCCGCGAGGTCGGCGTCGCGCGGCGGGCTGTCGGGGTCCTTCGATTCCGACGAGCCGCGCTGGATGAGCATGGCGGTCAGCACGACATAGGCCGACATCTGCAGGAATTCGCTCTCCCAATTCTCGAACACGCTCGACAGAAATTCCGGGCTTTGCGTGTAATTCATCAGCGACATTGCTGCCCGGCCATGATGCGACGCGTCCGCAGTCGCCACATGCCAGCCGGTCAGCCACTGACCGACGATGGTGGCACCAAAGAGCAGCAGCAAAACGACAGTGAGGCTGTTGTTCCTAAACAGTCGCATGCACATCCTCCTTGTCGACGGCGGAACGCCGCGAAGCTTCCGATTTCCGGCGATCCGCACCCGGCACACGCGCTGGCCACTCGCCCGCGCCAAGCTCTGGGCGACGTTCGAACTGCGATTTCGTCTCCAGGAGAATGAGCCCGTCGGCATGGCAGTCGACGCTAGCGAGCGGGACGGGGCGCAGCGTCTCCTCGATCCCCCCAAGGCCGCCGCTCGCAACGACGATATAGCTGACCCGCCCGGTTTCGCATTCGATCATCGCATCGACCGAGGATCCGACGGTCTCTCCGCGCATATCGCTCACCGGCAGGCCCGACAGGCTGGTGGCGGAAAACAGGCTCGAACCAGGGCTTTTCCGGCTGGACCTCGATGCCGACCGCGCTCCATCCTCATAGCCGCGCTGCCGCCCGAGCCATCGCCACACGCCGACAAGATTGACGAGGGTCAGGAAGACATTGGTCGCAACCAGATTGGTCTGACCGGATCCGAGGCCGACGAGCGACCAGCCGATCGAGCCGACCGTGAAGACGACGAACCCCCAGCCGGTGACACGCGCGCCGAGATTGGCGGCGGTCATCATCGCGGCAATCATCGTGGCGACCGGCGCCACCAGCCCAGCAATCTGTTCCAGCCCGTTATCCTTTCGACATGATCGTCATCGCCGCATCCTCGCGGCGCATCGGCGCCAATCAACGCGCCCGCGAGCGCCCTGTTCGACCTGGCTTCCTTTCCGCAACCTTCAACCGGCGGACATTGGCCCGCACCTGACCGCGTACGGGCGCCAGGCTCGCCGAACCGAGCCTTGCACCGGCCTCCACGGAGCGTAACGCGAGAACGGCACTGCGCTGGCCGAGGTCGGCGAGTTCGGCGACGGTGGGTGGTCGTCCGCGCATGGCCATGACGCCAAGGTGCTGCAGATATTTCATCCACAGCGATCCATTGTCCCACCAGACGGTGGCGATCGCGGAGCCGGCAAGCGCGAAGGCTTCCATCTTTTCGGGGATCATGCGCCCGAGCTCGGCATGATCGGCGGTCCAGGGCGATACAAGGGCCTCGCCGACGATCGCGCTGCGCGCCGCGACGACGCGGCTCGCGCCGTCGAGCGTTTCGGCGGCGTGCCGGCCCGTGGCGTGCATCGAATGGCCGGCCGAGAGATAGCGGCTCCACTGGCCGAACGGGTCAAACATCGCCGTTCGCCCTCTGTGCTTCGGCGATCGCCGCCGCGTCGATCAGGCTTTGGCCGGTCCGCGCCGCAGCATCGGCGGTCATCGTCTTGGCGATCCCGTCGGGCCCGTCGAGGAAAACAAGCCCCCCTTCGGCGCTGGCGATGCCGGGTTCGGTTTCGGGCTCGAGTCCGGCTGGGATGGATCTCATGATTTTGGCCTTTGGCGGGAGGAGAGATGCTCGACGTCGTGGTTGTTGTAGAGATAGGCGGGGTTGAACTGGCCGCGCGCCGCCAGACCGGCCGGATCGAGGATTTCGACGAGCGACGAACGGAAGATGCATAATTTCTCTTCGCGAAGCTGACGCATCACGCGGTTCACATGCACCGTCGTGAGCCCGCAGATTTCGGCGAGGTCGGCCTGCGTCAGCCCGAGCGCGAACCTTCGTCCGTCGCTGAGTCCGGCCGAAAACAGCCTTGCGTTCGTCTCGCAGAGGAAGTGGGCAACGCGCCCGGTGGCGTCGAGCCGCCCGAGACGAAAAAGCCAGGCGCGATGAATCGCCGCATCGAGCAATGTCGCGAACCAGAGCTTGCGGACGAGCTGCGGCATTTCCTCGGCGATCGCCTCGAGCTCGGCGTGGGGCACGATTGCGACCGTCGCGGGGGTCAGCGTCGCCACATCGTGATCGAGCACCTTGAGCGGGAAAGCGTGAAGATCGAGAAAATCGCCCGGAAGGTGGATCGCGACCAACTGCCGGAGTCCGTTCCGGTCGTCGAGATAGCGCGACATGATGCCTTCGACGAGCAATGTGCTCTGATCGAGCGGCTCGCCTGCACGCGCGATGATCTTGCGTGCAGCGAAGGTCTTCACCTCGCTGATCGCCGCCTCGAGCCGCGTGCGTTCGGCGGTATCGAGGCTTGCGCCGCGTTTGTCTCTCAGGAAACGTTCGGTGAACATGTCTGACGATCCTCGTTCGGTTTCGGGAAGCATCAGCGGAAGGCCTGTGCTCCCTCGCAACGACCGATATGCGCGAGCGTTGCATCGGGCACCAGCGCATTCATCATGACGGAGATTCGGTTCGCCGCGGCGACCCGCGGGCCGCTCGCTGAAGAGGCGGTCCAACGGGTCGGGCATCGGGGCCGGTTACTTACCGGCCGCAGCCATCAGTTCGGCCTTTCGCGCAGCGAGCTGAACGCCCAGCGCCTTCAGGTCGAGATCGCTGTCGCGCGCCTCGGGGAACATTTCCTCTTCTTCTTCCTCGACATGATGATCGATATATTCGCCGAGCACGATGACCTTGGCGTCGAACAGACGGTCGCCGGCCTTCATCGCCTGGATTTCCGCGATCAACTGCTTCGCGCTGCCATGCTCGACCTCGGCTTCGTCGAAGAGGGCATCGTCGTCGACCGCCGGTCGCGCGGCGGGATAGAAGATTTCCTCCTCGATCTGCGCGTGAACGGTGAGCGCGAGGCAAATTTTGTCGGCGAGCGCCTGCTTGTCGCCCTTCGCCTCGAGTTTTTCATATTCCTTGAACCAGGCCTTCACTTCCTTGTGATCGGCCTTGAGCAGCTTGATCGCGTCGGCAGGGTGCTGCGCGGAAGGGCCGGGCTTGCCGTTGCCCTTCGCTTTCGATGCGCGCTCGGATTGTTTTCCGGCGCCGCTCGAAGCGGCTTTCCGGGAGGCGGATTTGGTTGCAGCCATGATGATTATCCTGTGACGAGGAGCGGAATGTCCCCGTTCAACGAACGAACGCCGGGCGCGGGCAATCGTCGCGCCGCGCGCGCGATTATTAACCTCGCTCAATCTCTTTTGCCGCCGTGCGGACAATCGTCATGGTCCGGATTGCGCTTTGCACGCGCAGGGCGAGGTCATTACCCGAACCTCGGACGGTGCCTCGGCGCAATGCCCATCGGTGGCCGCGATGGCAAATTGCAGACAGTCGACCGTCGCTGACGACAAACCGCGCTGCGGACCGCGCCCATTAGATCAGTCGCCGCGGCCGACCAGGACATTTCGTGGTGCAGGTACGCCGCTCCGCCCCGCGAAAGGACAGACCCAGTCGTTGCCGACCGCCCGTCCCGAATATTGGCGCGCCTCCGACATGGTGCCATGGCGCGCGAGCATCGGATTGACGTCGCCGGCGAGCGCGATATCGCGCGCCAGAATCGTGCTGCGCATCTTGTCATAGACCCCGCTCGCGCGAAGCTGTTCGAACTGGTCGTGCAGGTTGAAGACCAGCGCCGGCCGCTCGAAGCGCCGCGCCGGACGGCTCGCGCGCGGGTGAAGACCGACGACGAAAAAGGCCTCGCCGCCAAAGCTCAGCGAGAAATGCGGGTCGCCGGGATCGGCGCTGACCCGCGGGTCGGCGATCTGGCCGTGGAAGTCGTCCTTCCGGGTCAGCGATTCGAGACGCTCCCACAGGCAGCGTTCGAACCCTTCCTCATCGAGCCCGCTATCCTCCTCGAACACGACCGCGAGCGAATGAAAGAGGCTCGGTTCGCGCGCGTAGGTCCAGGCCAGATCGAGCAGGTTGGGATAGATGCGCAGGTCGTCCCACGCCGACCGCATGTCGCGGCCGACGACGATCCGTATCTGCCCCTTGGCGAGGGCGGATTTGGCACCAACGCAAGGAAAAGCCGGATCGCGCACGAAGGCGTCGAAGCGGCGGGCCAGCGGGTGGTCGCGATCGTCGGTGGGTTGCAGCATGACCGGTAAACCACTGAGAGGGTGGCCAGTTGCGCCCGACTAACTTCGGTTATAGCGATTTGCAGCAATTCGCGTGCCCGCCGATACGGGAAAATCTCAGTTGCGTCGCGGCGGCGGATACGCCACGGCATCGCTCTGTTTCTCGGGACGGATGTAGATCGAGTTGATCCGCGGTTCGGCCATCTTGAGTTCGGTCTCCATCTCCTCGATCAAGCTTTCCGCACGGCCCATCGAGAGAGCGTCGTCGAAGTCGGCGCTGACCGCGACGAAGACGGTGTCGGGCGACGTGTGGATCGTTCGCACATGGTTCACCGCCGTAATCTCGGGGCGGCGATCGACGAGGCGCCAGATCGCGGCGACCAGATCGGGATCGGCGCTCTCGCCGATCAGCAGCCCTTTGGCCTCGCGCGCGAGAAGGGCCGCGACGGCAGCCAGCACGCCGCCGATCGCAACCGACGCGATGCCGTCGATCCGTGCATCGCCGGTCCAGTGGCTCGCCCAGACACCCAGAGCGGCGATCGCAAGCCCGAGCAGCGCGGCGCTGTCTTCGAACAGCACGATGAAGCCTGCCGGGTCCTTCGAGCGTCTGATCGCTTCCCACCACCCCCGATCGCCTCGCGCAGTGTTGAATTCGCGAACCGCGATGCTCCACGACATGCCTTCGAGGAGGAAGGCGATGCCGAGCACCACATAGTTGATCGTCGGATCGCGCAGCGGCTCGGGGTCGAGGATATGGCTCCAGCCTTCATAGATCGACACCCCCGCGCCGATCGCGAAAATCAGGATCGCGACGACAAAGGCCCAGAAATAGAGTTCGCGCCCATAGCCGAAGGGGTGGAAGGCGTCGGCGGGCCGTTTTGCGCGTGACTGGCCATAGAGGAGCAGCAGCTGGTTCCCGCTGTCGACGAGCGAGTGGACCCCCTCGGTCAGCATCGAGGACGAGCCGCTGATGGCGGCGGCGATGAACTTGGCGATGGCGATGCCGAGATTGGCGATCAGCGCGCCGTAGAGCACGATATTCGCTTTCATGTGACGATAGGCGGACGCGCTCTGCATGATTTCTCCGGGGCATCGTCTGGGAAGAAGCCATGGCCCGGCGGTCGGTTCCGCGAGCACGCCGGGCCTTCTGCCGCCCATTCCACAAACGGACTGATCCAGATCAACCCGGCAACCTTGGCCGCAGCGCGCCGTTTCTTCCTCGAAGAGGAGAAGATCATGACCGCAGCAACCCATCAACCCGGAAAATCCTCGGGCATCGGCAAGATCATGAGCGTCGCCGTAATCGGCGCGCTCTATTGGTTCACCCGCAAGAAAGCACCGAAATTTCCGAAAAGCGATACGCATTCGGCGGCTTTCGCCGACAGCGAAACCGATGCTGAAAATTTCGACCAGACGCGTTCGGCCGGACCCGGCGGCATGCGCAGCGATGCGCGTCGCGCCTGGGACGGCGTCGATCAGGCGGCCGACGAATCCTTCCCCGCCAGCGATCCGCCCTCGACATATTGAGCGGCTGAACCTCCACAACCGAAAAGGAGATCGTCATGACCGATAAAGCTTCCACGCCGGGCTCGCTCCCGCCCGAGAATGCCGAGGACCGCGACAATGTCGGAACGGTTCGTCCCGGCGATTACCCGAAAGAGGAACGCGACGACGGCGATATTACCGGCGCCTCGAACCGTGGGCACCGCGCGAACAAGACCGGCAGCGGCCCGGTCACGGGCAGCGGTGCCGGCGCGGGCGGCGGTGGAAATCCGGAGGACTATGATTCGGATACACAGGCCGGCGGAGGCCATAAGCCGGTCCGCACCGACAATGGGCCGAGGACCGGAGCGGATGCTCCGCTTGGCGGGAGCCGCTGATTTGCCTGCATCGTGAGGGGCGCGGGCGCAAGGCCGCCCGCGCCCTTCCCTCTTCCGTCACTGCGCCTTCCGCCTGCCGTGCCGATGAGCGCCATGATCGCTTCCTGTGCCGGCCGGCGCGCAGGCCCGGCCGCTTCGGCGGCGCGATCGCGCGCCGCGCCGATACGCTCACGGCGTCCATCGACCTCATTTGGCCGGCCCGGCCGCTGCGCCGCCGCCTATGCTTCACAGTAGTATCGGCAGGTCGCTGGCACGCGGCCGGCGGTATCGTCGAGGCGGGAGGGTATTGCCCTCCTGGCCGTTCTTCCGGGTGCCGCGCCGACGGAACTATGTGGAAGGAACCGGACGCCGCTCGCGAAGTTTCCTCTTCCGAATGGAAAAAAATCGTGCATCACAATGAAAATACGTCCGTTGTCGCGGTGCCGAACATCGACCTCGCGCGATATTTGGGTCGCTGGTTCGAGATATGCCGCCTGCCTCTGAAATGGGAGGACGCGGCTGCCAGCGATATCACCGCCACCTACAGCCAGACCGCCGATGGTCGCATTCGGGTCGAGAACCGCTGCCTGGACAAGGACGGGAAGCCCGATCGGTCGATCGGGCTCGCGGTTCCCCAGGACGCCAGCAACGCGAAGCTCAAGGTCAGTTTTCTCCCCGAATATCTGCGATGGATTCCGTTCACGCAGGGCGATTACTGGGTTCTCGCGATTGACGCCGATTATACCGTCGCGCTCGTCGGAACACCCGACCGCGAGCATCTCTGGCTGATCGCGCGTACAGCCGCGCTGCCGAGCGAGGTCGTCGAGAATTATCTCGCCGTGGCGAAGACGCAGGGCTTCGACCTTGGCCGGCTGATCACCCCGCGCCAGTCCGGACATATGGTCTCCGATACCGCTTTCGAAGCATGACGGCCAAGGAGCGGACGGGGCCATCCAACGCGCGTATCCGGCGCGCGCCAGCCCCCGTTCAATCGTGATGATGCAGGTTAACTTCCGCGGACACGCCGGAACACGGCCATGGAGCGCCGCGTCTCTTTCATGCCCATTCCGGGCAACGATAGAGGAATTTCAAAATGGCGCAGGACAACAAAAGCTCATCGAGCGGCGGCAAGCAGCAAGGTGGTTCGTCCGACAAGGGCGGCCAGCAGCAGCAGAAGGACAGCAGCAGCGGCCAGCAGGGCGCGGGCAAGCAGAGCGACAAGAAGGATGACGGCAAGAAAAGCTGACATCTGATCAAGCTAAAAAAGCGGGCCGCGACATGCTTCGCGGCCCGCTTTTTCAAAGCCTCTCCACATGCGCGAGGACCACCAGCCATGACTGCCTGCACACACTCGGCACTCCCCGACGGCGGGGTCATCGACCGGAGTTCACCGGCCGCAATGCGGACATGGGTAAGCCTGCTCGGCGTTCACGAAGCCGAGATCATGATTGCGGTCGCGGTCGTCGGCCCCTTTCACAAGGCCGTCCGGCGCTATTTGCTCCGGCCCGCGACTCCCCTTCACCCATAGGGTGAAAACCGGAACTGGTCGCGGGCGCGCGGCAAATCTCGGGCCAGCAGGTTTTTCCCCTCACACGCAAAAACCCCGCGATCACGGCGGACACCATGATCGCGGGGAGGAGTTCATGACACTCGCCGAGCGGCTATTGCGCCGGCACGCCCGAGCCGATCAGTTGGGGTTGATACGCAGGCGAAGGTTCACGCGGTCGATGCGGGCCTGGAGATCGGCCATTTCGCGGTCCGACACATTGCCCATCGGGTCGTGGCGCATCTTTCCTTCGTCGCGGCGGATCGCCGTCAGCTCGCGCTGGACGCCTGCGGCGGTGCGACTGTCGATCCTGCGATCCGACCGCGCGGTGCGAACATATTGATCGAGGTCCGAAAGCTGCGACTGGATCGAGCGGCCTTCGCCGTATCCACCGGAATAAGCTGTGCTGCGGGCAGTAGAAATCCAGCGGCCGCGATTGTCATAATAGCCGCTCGTCGCACCGGCATTCCAGCGGCCATTGGCATCATAATATCCGGGCTGCGGATCGGCGACCCACATGCCGCTGGCATCGCGGCGGCCGCTTGCGACCCCCGCCATCCATCGCCCTTTCGCGTCATAATGGCCGACGGTCGCCCCGGCGACCCAGCGTCCGCGTCGGTCGTAGTAGCCGCTCGCTGCGCCGCCGACCCACTGGTCCTTGTCGTCATAATAGCCGGTCGATGAAGCGGGTACCCACCGGTCCCGGCTATCGTAGCTGCCGTTCGCATTGCCGTCTCCGCTGTGCGGAACCCAGTTGCGATATTCGTCATAATGACCGTTCGGGCTCCCGTTCACCCAGAGATTGTTGCGGTCGTAATATCCGGTGGCGCGGCCGCGTGACGAAGCATTTGCGTGCCAGGCTCCCTGCGCGTCATAATAGCCATAGGCGTCGGCGCGGCGATTGCCGGACGTGTTACCGGCGTCTGCAACCCAGCGCCCGCGATTATCGTATCGACCGGTCGTCGTGCCTGCGACCCATTTGTCGTTGCGATCGTAATAACCGTTCGCCGAGGCCGGAATCCATTCTCCGCCAGACTGATAGTCGCCCTCGCCGCGATTGGAGCCGGTATAGGCGATCCAGCGACCGTCATCGCCATAGCGGCCATTGGGCGGTCCTTCGAACCACGTCCCTTCGCGATCATAATAGCCGCGAGCCTCGGACGAGCTGATACCCGATGCGTGCCAACGGCCTTCCTGATCATAATAGCCATAAGCGTCGCGGCAATCGCGACCCGGTTTGGCAACCTGATTGGCGAGGATCGCGCCGCCGACCGCACCGATCACGGTGCCGAGCCGCTTGTCGCCTTTCCCCGCGACGACATTGCCAAGGACGCCGCCAGCGCCAGCGCCGGCAACCGTTGCAACGACGCGCGTCGAGCGCTGCTGCTCGCAGCTCGCCTGCGACTGGGTGCGCGCCGAAACCGCGGACGGCACGAGGGCGATTGCGGCGATACTCGCCGCGAACATGAATTTGCGCATTCTGGAAGACTCCTGGACCGGCGGTAGCCGCTCTCAAGACCCTAACACCGGATCGGAATAATTGTTCCGGTATGATTCAGAATTAGAAGAAATGTTACGTTATATGTCAAATATAAATATCTTCTCTCAATTTCTGATAATGGAAATTATTTCGATAATTATACGCCATCATCGGCGAGAGATCGCGAGACAATTTATTGACATTTTGAAAGATCGAACTATATATTTTTTTGCTAACGTCGCCTGCGACGGAATTTTGATACCCCTCCGGGGCGATTTTTCCCTTCTCACGCTTCCAGCTCTGTCCCGCACTTTCGCGGACAGGTTCCTGTTTTCGTGAAAGGAAACATCCATGCCGATCGGCAACGTAAAATTCTTCAACAGCGACAAGGGCTATGGCTTCATTTCGAATGAAGACGGCTCGGGCGACAGTTTCGTCCACGCGACCGCCCTCGAACAGGCCGGAATGGCGACACTCGAAAAAAATCAGCGTCTTTCCTACCAGCTGGAAAAAGGCCGCGACGGCAAGATTTCCGCGGTCAATCTCGAAACCGCCTGAGCCGGGCCGTGCCGGCGAGCAGCTTCGCGGCCGTGCGTCGGCACCTCCACGCTTCGCGGCGCATCTCCGCCCGCGACGCATTTCCCGAACATCGGAACCGACATGTTTCAGAACAACGATATCTTCCCGAGCCTCGGCGGTCTCTCGCTCGCCGGCAGGCCGATCCGCTTCACCGGCATGCCGGGCCTCACGAGACGCCGCCGCCAAAAAATACGGTCTTTCATCGCCAAGCTGCTCGGCTGACCAAGGGAAACGCCATGCCCGCTACCATTGACCTTTATCTCGACCATGCCCACCGATGCGAGGCCGATGCGGCGCGCGCCGACCTTGCGCACGTACGCGCGCGTGACCTGCGTTCCGCTGCCGCCTGGCACGCCATGGCCGCTCGCCGGCTCAAGTTCGAGCAAGCGAGCGCGGACAGGGGTCGGCTCGCCAATGACGTTCGCGCGCAATGCCTGGCCTAGGCTGGTTCCCAAAGCCTCTCGTGCCTTGTCTGTTCGCCTTATGGTTTTTTTCTGTCGCAGGCTGCTCCGATAGCCCGATACCCGGCCAAGGCGCCGCGTCACCAGGGCCCGAGCAACGGAGCCCCGATTCCGGCGAAGGAGCCTATCAGGCGGCCGAAGACCAACTCTCCTTTCAAAAAGCCGAAAGCGGCATTCTGCCGCCGGACGTCGTATTGCAGATCAAACCGCGATGCCGCGCGCTGGTCATAGCGCATGAGGCGGCACGATCGCGCGGCATTCCCGCGCCGGTGGAACCCGGCCCGGATATGGATCAAGGCAACGCCGAGCGGAGTGCGATAATATTCGTCGATCGGCCCGCAGCGCCATCGGCAGAAGATATCGCGCAGACCGAGATCGAGCGGCAACGAGCCCTGCGTCGTCTGTGCGAGAAGTTGGGATTTATCCGGCAGGTCGATCATCGATAATCCGGCTCGGCATCGGACCCGTCGGCGCTGTTCATCAAGCCACAGAAGCGGAACCGCAATCCCGTCAGAATGATTGGCCGCGTCTCCTGACATCCTTGAGACGATAGGGCGTCAGGAGACGGGTTGCCAGCAGTACGCGGCACCGCAGCTTAAGTTGCGGCAGTTCGGTTCGAGACTCCGAGACATCGTCAGCCGCCCTATCGTCATGATGCAGGTTAGTTTCCGCCCGCCCTTCGCAACCCTCGCGCGCGATAGTGGTTGGGGATCGTACGGCCCTCGAAACTTCGATGGCGTCCCCTCCCAGAAGGATATCACAATGTTCGATAACAAGAATGTCGCAACGCTCAATTCGCTGATCGCGACAACGCTCGACAGCGTCGATGGCTATCGCAAGGCGGCCGAAGAAGCGAATGCCGCGCAGTTCCGGGACCAGTTTCTGAGCCGCGCCAACGAGCGTCAGACCATCGTCGCGAATTTCCAGGCGAAGGTCCGCGAACTTGGCGGTAACCCCGAGGACGACGGTACCGTGCTCGCGTCGGCGCACCGCGCTTTCCTCGGACTGCGCGACAAGCTGACCGGCGAGCGCGACGATTCGGCGGTCGTCGCCGAGGTCGAGCGCGGCGAGGATCACATCAAGGCGAAGTTCGAAATCGCGCTGAAAGACGACGATCTCGACCCCGCAGTGCGCCAGCTGATTCAGACCGCCTTTACCTCGGTGCGCGAAGGCCATGACCAGATGTCGGCGCTGAAGCACGGGCTCAACGCGAGCTAGTCTCCGCCGTCGAACATCGACATGAAGCGGCGGCCCGGCGAAAGTCGGAGCCGCCGTTTTCACGCCCGCCCGCAAGACGGCCGGGAGCTTCCGCGGCGAGCGCGCGTTTCATCGACGGAGACAGGCCATGGCCAATGGTTGGGCGCGCGACGGCGCCGTGCAGGATCAGATCGACGATACGGTGTCCGACGCGGTAAAGAATGCGCGGGCGCGGCTTCCCGCTGGCAAGGGGACCGATTTTTGCGACGATTGCGGAGCGGAAATACCGGCAGCGCGCCGCGAGGCGTTACCCGGAACGCGAACATGCGTAGCCTGCCAGACGTCACGCGATGCATCGGTCCGACCGGCGGGCATCAACCGCCGCGGCAGCAAGGACAGTCAGCTGCGCTAATCGCCCGAGAGCCGCAACTCCCTGCGCGGCCGTCTCGCAGCGGAGTCGGCCGCGGGCAATCTTCGACCGCCGACGGACACGTGTCCCGTGCGACCTTCCGTTCGATTCCGCCGAAGGCTGCCTGCTCGACGAGACGCCGGAACCTTGGCTCGCGGCTGGCGTTGACCCCATATCCGGACAGGATGATTTGGCGGCGCCGCGAAGCTCGTGCACCCTGACGCGCGGGCAGCAGCTGCGTGCGTCTCGACAGGAGACTTACATGTTCAGATGGGCCATCATTTTCGCGGTCGTTGCACTGGTCGCGGCACTCCTCGGTTTCGGCGGCATTGCCGGGCTCTCGGCCGATTTCGCCAAGATCCTGCTGGTCGTTGCGGTCGTGCTCGTCATCGTCGGCTTTGTTTTCGGCCGCGGGGGACGCAAGCTCCCGTGAATATCCGGGATCGCTTCGCCTCTCTCGGCCGCGGTCCCTGACGATGCCGGCGGTCTCATGCGAGCCCGCCGGCAAGCCGTTGATTCCGGGCATCCAGCAGCAGCGGCCTTACCCTATCCGGAGCGGAATCACCGCGGAATGAACCTTATCAATCTGCTTTTGGTGCCGCTTCTCGGCCTGGCTGGATATTACGCCTTCGCGTCGGGATTGGCATATGTCCGCGCCCGCAAATGGGTGAATGGCGTGTTTGCGATGACCGCCGCGACGCTGCTCGCAGGCTGCGGATCCTATTTGATTGCCAGAGCCATGATCTTATGACGGAGACAGTTCCGACCGCGTTCACGCCGCCTATCTTGGCAAGCCGCTCAATACGCCGGCGATGTCCAGGTTGCTGGCCGGTGCGTCGTAGGCGACCTGCATGGTCGGCGCCGTTCGCTCTCGCGCCGCGCCTCGTGGCCGCCGCGCGGCGAATTTCGATCGAGATGAGCATGGATTGACCCGAGCGGCCACGGCCCTTCCCTCTTTTTGCCCCCGGGCGGTGCCGGGGCCGGCGCCGCAGCGGAACGTCGGGCATCGTGGTTCGTCCGCCCCCCATTTGCATCGCAAGACCCGTCGTTCGCTCGCAACCACGGATGGATCGCACGCGTTGAAGCCGAACCCTTTCCGAAAGGATGACCCGATGCGAACGATCATGCTTGCCGCCCTGTCCGCCACCTTGCTGGCCGCCTGCTCCGATGCGAACGAGGCCGCCGAGGAGAGGCTGGAGAAATCCGCCGAAACGAGCGCGAGCGTCGCGGGGCCGGTCCCCGCAGCCTTCGGCCTGAGCGAGGCCGGGCTTCTCAACGCCGATATCGTCGGTGCGGACGGCAAGGAGGTTGGCGACGTCGCGCAGGTGCTTCGCGCCGCGGACGGCAAGGTGGATCGGCTTCTGGTCGAAGTGGAGGGAAGCAATCCCGACCGCTATGTCGAACTTCCGATTCTCGGCCTGCGCACCGTGGTGAACGGCGACGACACCGATCTTGCCACCTCGTTGACGCGAGCCGACCTCATGGCGATGCCCGAAGTTCCCCTTCCGAAGCCATAGGCCGATATGGCCGATCATCCCGTCACGCCCGATGGCCGCTACCTGGTGGTGCGCGAACGGCTCTGGCGCCGCGCGAACCCCGCGCTCGGCACCAGCGAAAGTGAACGGCTGGTGCAGAGCCTCATGACCGCGCGGCGCGCGGTCGCGGCGGCAAAAATGTCCGGCGATACGCTCGCGCTGCGCAAGGCGCGCGCCGGCGTCGATGCGAGCAAGCAGGCGCTTGGCGAGCGCGGTCCGGTCTGGTGGACCGACGGCGCTCCCGACTATAACCGGCATATGGCGCGCAACACGCCTTATGCCGACTGGTTCGCGGCGCAGTCCGGGGAAGGTCGCTGATGCCGATTACGCTCGAAGGCTCCTGCCATTGCGGCGCAGTGACGTTCACGGTCGAAAGCAATACGCCGGTTCCTTATCAGCGCTGCTATTGTTCGATCTGCCGCAAGCAACAGGGCGGTGGCGGCTATGCCATCAATCTGGGTGCCAATGCGGCCTCGCTCAGGGTCGAAGGCGAGGCGAAACTCGGCACCTATCGCGCACGGATCGCCGATGCGGAGCATGAGCGCTGCGAGCTTTCCGGCGGAAGGCGGCGGTTCTGCAAGGACTGCGGGGCGGCGCTCTGGCTCTACGACCCCGCCTGGCCCGATCTTGTGCATCCGTTCGCGAGCGCGATCGACACGCCCCTGCCGGCGCCTCGATCCTCGGTGCATCTGATGCTCAAATATAAGGCGGACTGGGTCGCGCCCGATATCGCGCCGGCGGACGAGAGCTACGCGCTCTACCCGCGATTATCGATCGCCGAGTGGCACCGGACGAACGGCGTCTGGATCGACTGATCCACCCGGCGCCGCGTGCCGTTTTCCGGATGCCGCCGCACGCGGGACGCGGTCTCGCGCCTGTCCGTCGCAAGGTCGCCGCTTGCCCTTCCTCGCCCGGACCGCGCCGCGCGACGCGATCGCCATCGGGCAAGCAGCTTTTCTTGGCGCCATGCGTAATGTGCCACGAGGCATTTTACCGGAGGCAAGCTCATGGAGACGCCGTGGATGATCGCAGGCGGGCTGGCCGCGGCGGCGATCGCCGCAACAGTGGCGATCGCGAAGCTGCGCGCGCATCGGCGCGCCTCGAACCGACTGATCTGGAGGCAGTGGCGACGTGCTTGATCTCGATTCCACCCCCGCATCGGGCGGTCGCGAGGCCGACTTTCATCCGGCGCTTCGCGTTGCCGAGGCTCCGCCGGCCCGGGATCGGATCGGCGAAATCGCCGACTGGGTGCTGGCGAACGTTCCGTGGACGGTCCCGGTCCCCGACTGGCCATGCTTTCACGATCGCTGGCCGCTGCTGTCGCGGCGCGACCTTGCAGCGGTGGAAGCCGAACTGCAGCGGCGCGGCGCGGCGCTCGATGCCCCGGCCGCCGATCTGGACGCAATGGCCGCGCGGCTGACGGGCCGCACGACCTGTTGCGCCGCCGCAGCCGACTGGCTGACACTGAACCCGGCCGCCGCCATCACCGATCCCGAATTCGTCCGGCGATTCAGCCTGTTGTCGCGCGCCGAACTGATCCTCGCAGCGATCGAGCATCGGCGCCGCATCGTCGAGCGCTTGTCCGGAGGGGAGCCGCGCGCGACCCGGTAGGCGCGCGCTGGCCGGCCGGCGATATCAAGACGTCCCGAGGCCGGACCGATCCTGCATGGCACGCAGCCACAATCGCCCGAGCTCGATATCGATCCAGTCGGCAGCGAACGGATCGAACCCCGATCCGGGGTACAGGCAAAATTCCCCGAACCTGGGCTTTCCGTCGACCTCGTAGAAGTCGACACGCAAAAACGCCGTATCGCGGGCCAGTGCTTCGGCTGCCTCGAGCATCGCGGCAAGCGATGCCGGTGCCGGTGGCCGGTCGGCACATGCCACCAGCTGTCGCCAGCCACGGTCGTGCAGGATCCAGCGGTGGCGGCCGCCGCGATCGAGATGGACCTGCACATGTGTCGCCGTCCCGCCGAACACATAGATCTTATAGTCCACGGGCAGCGGGAGCGCGCCGCCCAACAAGGGCTCGGCGATCAGTCCGCGCGGGACGCCCCGATAGGCCCATTCGTCGAGCCATATCCCGTAAGGCCTTCGCTGCCAGCGCGCAGCCGTGCGCTGGAGGCGGCGCCATTCGCGCGCGCTCGGCAGATCGCACAGCACCGCATATTGATTGCAGCCGTGCCGTGCCTTCAAAATGGCGGGCACGTCGAACGGGAGCGATGCCGGCAGCGCTTGCCCGTGCCACAGCGTCGGGATGATCCACTCCGTCCCGAGGCGCGCGGACACCATGGCCTTCACGCCGAGCTTGTCGAGGAACTGCGACTGTCGCGGCGAGCGATCGGTGAGCTTTCGCCGCTGTACCAGCTCGGTGAAGCGGGTCGGCGCGTCGAGGTCCGGATAGCGGCGGTGCCGCCATAGATAGCTTGCGACGACGCGCCACCGCGCAAGCGACGATCCGGTCTCGGCCGCCGTGCCGTCGGCATCGCCGACGAACGGTATCGCGCGGTCCATCGCCGTCATGGCCGGGCCGCTCCCCGCTGCCGCCCCGTCATGACGCGATATCGTCCGTATCGACCTCGTCGGTATGAACCTGGAAGGATATGACGCGCGCCGGGCCAAAGGCGGTGGTGAGCGCGGTATCGGTTGCGTCGCGCCCGCGCGCCATCAGGATGCGTCCGATGCGCGGCCGGTTATGCCGCGCGTCATATGTATACCAGTCGCCACCGATATAGACATCGAACCAGGCCGAAAAATCCATGGGAGCATCGACCGGCGCGATGCCGATATCGCCCAGATAGCCGGTGCAATAGCGCGCGGGGATATTCATGCAGCGGCATAAAGTTACCGCGAGGTGCGCAAAGTCGCGGCACACGCCCTGCCGCTCCTGATAGGCGTTCCACGCGGTCTTGTCCGGGCGCGCATGTTCGTAGCCGAAGACGATATGGTCGTGGACGAAGGCGACGATCGCATCGACCCGGTCGCGCGCCGAGGCGAGATGCGCGAACTCGGCCCAGGCCACCCCCATGAGCCGGTCGGTCTCGCAGTAGCGGCTGCCGAGCAGATAGATGAGGATGTCGTCGGGCAGATCCTCGACCGGGGTCGGTGCCGCATCGGGCGGGCGCGCGTCGACGAGCCCGCTGTCCTCGATCACGAAATCGGCGGCGAGCGTCACCCCGCCCGCGGGCACCGTCAGGCGCGTGCAGATGTTCCCGAAGCTGTCTTCATAATTGTAAATGGGAATGACGGGAGACGTCTCGATCTGCTGCGGGGTCTTGAGGTCCTTCTGGCGGGACGGATGGATGCTGAGCATCGCCATCATCGGCGTCGGGTTCGCGGTCTCGAAGCGGATCTCGTATCCGGCCCTGATCAACATCTGGCAGCATTCCTTGCAACGTGGGTCCGGCCCGAAGCGGCGATATCGGTCTCGCCCGCGGCGGCATCGCCGAGCTCGACGTCGACGGCGACGTCCATGCCGATGTAACTTGCGGGATAGCCGCTCCAGCTGCCCGAGAGCGGCACGGCCTGGTACGGATCGCGCGCGACCGCGACGCGAACAAGCCCCCGGTTTCCGACAATGCCGTTGGTCGGGTCGAACTCGATCCAGCCCGATCCGGGCAGAAAGACGCGGACCCAGGCGTGGGTATTGCCGCCGCCGACGCGCCCTTCGCTGCGGCCGGGATTGTAGACGTAGCCCGAGACGAAACGCGCGGCGAGACCGAGCGCGCGGACCGCCTCGATCATCAGCACCGCGAAATCGCGGCAGGTTCCCTGCCGGCGAGACAGCGTCTCGATCGGGGACTGCGTGCCTTTTTCATGCCGCGGCACATAAGTGAAGCTGCGCTTGATCGTCGTCGCCATGTCGGTGAGCAGGCCCAGCGTATCGGTCGGACCATGATCGTTCAGAAACCCGTTCGCCCATTTGTCGACGATGCGGCCGACGTCGAGATATCCACGCTCGATCGAGCGAAGCAGGTCGGGCATGTCTTCCGAGGCATAGGTGAAGGGGAAGTGCCGGGCATAGTCCTCGATGTCGATCCGGTCGCTCGCGAGGGGCGCGTGATCGAGTGTCATTTCGCTCACCACGCGCAAGGCGTTCGCGCGCTTGTCGAACAGCGCGATCGCGACCGAATTGCCGAGCACGTCGTGCAACCATCGCAGCTCGCAAGGATGGGGTGAAATGCGAAGATCCGCTTTCACGAGACGCTGGTCGAAACTCTCGCGCGGGCGCATCATGATCCGGTGCTCGCCGAAGGCGACGGGCTGGCGGTATCTATATTCGGTCGTATGGCGGATCGTGAGCCGGGGCATGGGAGACTTTCGTGATGTCGCTGTCGGACAGCCTCTTGCTCGCAGACGAACCGGCGCCCGCTCAGTGGGTCAACGCAGGCGGACGCGCTCCGTTCCTCCTGCTCGGCGATCATGCCGGCAACGCGATTCCCCGCGCGCTCGGCACGCTGGGCCTGTCCGGACAGGATCGCGAGCGCCACATCGCTTGGGATATCGGAGTTCATGCGCTCGGCGTCGCGCTCGCCGAGGCGCTCGACGCGCCCTTCCTCTTCCAACCCTATTCGCGGCTCGTGATCGACTGCAACCGCGACCCGGCGCACCCCGAGACGGCGCCAGCCATATCCGACGGCAGCGCGATCCCGGGCAATCGCCGGCTTCAGGCCCGTGACCTTGCGGCGCGGATCGCGGCCATCCACGCCCCCTATCATGCCGAAATCGCGGCGGAGATCGCGCGGCGCGGCGCGGCGGCGCGGCCGACGATCCTGCTCGCGCTCCACAGCTTCACGCCCGCGCTCGGCGGCCGCGCCCGTCCCTGGCACGCTGGAGTCCTCTACGATCGGGGCGACACACGATTTGCCGAGGCACTGCTCGCGGGACTGCGCGCGCAAGCCGACCTCGTCGTCGGCGATAACGAGCCCTACCGCATGGATGCCACCGACTTTAGCGTCCCGCACCATGCCTATCCGGCCGGCCTCCCTTATGCCGAAATCGAGGTCCGGCAGGACGGTCTCGAAATGTCCGCCGGCGTCGAGCGCTGGTGCAAGATGCTGCACCGCGCCTGCACGGCAGCGCTGCCCTCCGTTATCGCCTGACCGGCTTGTCCGTTCACCGCAGACCCGGGAACGGAGCGCGCCGGACGCGCGTTCAACAGACGGCGGTTTTCGACGCCGACGGGATGGAGCAGGATGCAGGCACAAATCGTACCGGACGGCGGCCGGATCAATCGCAGCAGTGTGGACGCGATGCGCGCTTGGTCGGCGATCCTCGGCGTTACCCAGGTCGAAATCCTTGTCGCGGTCGCCGCGGTCGGTCCCCGATATCAGGATGTGCAGGCTTATCTCGCCGAAGATTTCTGCTTTTCGAGCCGCGAAGGCGAAACCGCGCTGGCCCCCGTCCCGCCCGAGGCGAGCAGTCTCGCCGCCTGACGGCAACGCCCAGGCATTATGATCACACGGCCGTTTCGCGCCGATGTCCACGCGGGGTGCCAAAGGGGACATGAGAGCGCGGCGTTTTCCGGGGCGCCCCCGACGATCGCAACGACCGTCATTGTTTCGCGCCGACGTCGCCGGCGTCCGCGGGAGCGCGCGCCCGGCAGCGCCCCGCGCACGCTGTTCCCGGCGCGCGCTCAGTCGGCGTGCGCCGCTGCGTCGGCGACGGCGGTTATGATCGCGTTGCAGAAGGCATCGAGATCGTCGGGACACCGGCTCGTGATGAGGTTGCCGTCGACGACGACGGCTTCGTCGACCACATCGGCGCCTGCGTTCGCGACATCGGTACGGATCGATTTGTAGCTCGTCATGCGGCGCCCTTTCGCAAGGCCCGCCTCGACGAGAAGCCAGGGTGCATGACAGATGGCGGCGACGGGCTTGTCGGCCGCTGCGAAGCCTTTGATCAGCGCGATCGCCGCCGTCTCGACGCGCAGAAGATCGGGATTGATCTGTCCGCCAGGAAGAACCAGCGCATCATAATCGTCGATGTCGACGTCGGCGATCGCGAGATCGACCTCGATGTCGTCGCCCCAGTCATCTTCGTCCCAGCCGGTGATCTCGGCCGTGTCGAGCGAGGCGATATCGACGGTGGCGCCCGCCTCGCGCAGCCGCGCGAGCGGCACCTCGAGTTCGGACTGTTCGAAGCCATCGGTGGCCATGATCAGGATGCGATGCGCGGAGAGAGGGGTCGAGGCTGCCATGGTAAAACTCCTTGTCTGTTCCTGTGACAATGCGCGGGAGAGTCAGATGTTGCCTCGCTCATCCCGTCTTTGCCCGCCCCGCCGGAACCCCCGCGCGGCTCGCCTGTTGTGAGGATGACCACAAGGAGGCCCGATGACCGATATTGACGAACCGACCCAGCTGCTGTGCCAGTCGAACAAGGCCGACACGATGGGGGTCAAGACGCGTGACGGCGACAAGCTCGGATCGATCCACGCGTTCATGATCAACAAGCGAACCGGCCAGGCGGTCTATGCGGTACTGTCCATCGGCGGCTTCCTCGGCATGGGGAAAGCCTATTATCCCCTGCCCTTCCGCCTGCTCGCATTCGAGGCGACAAGCGATTCCTATGTCGTGACCATCGACCGGCGCGTGCTCGAAGGCGGCCCGAGCTGGGCCGCCAATGCGCCGCTGTTCGATCAGGCCTATGCCGATCGTGTCGCAAGCTATTACGAGGTCGCCAAGGAAGATTTGACGCTCGGCTAGGCCGGCGCGCTCCGTTCTCCGGGCATTTCTCACCCACCCAGTGGAAATCGTGGTTCCACAAGCCTCGGCCTCTATGACCGGAGATCGGTCCGTGCGGGCCGATACCGCAACGCTCGACCGTTTCGAAACCGGGCGCATCGAAGCAAGAAAGCTCAAGGTCGTCATCTCGCGGGCTCTCCGCGATAGTGTCGCGCCCGGCATGAATTTGCTGTCCGCGTTCCAGTCCTGGCGCGTAGAGGGCGGCACCCTCATCCTCGTTCTCCCGCGGAAGACACCGACCGGCCAGTGGAACCGGCACCCGGACCGATCATTGTAGGGAGGGGGCTCAAGGAGACGTCCCGTGCCCTCGCTCACCGCATCCGCCATCAACTGCTCGCTCTCGGCGAAGGGGCGCAAGAGTTCGACCGACGCCATGATCGCGGTCCTTGCCGAGCATTTCGCCGAGCATGACATCGAGGTCGGCGACCCGATCCGCATCGCCGCACACAAGGTCAAATGGGGCGTCTCGTCCGACGAGGGCGACGGCGACGCCTGGCCAGCTATCCGTGAGCGGATCCTCGCCTCCGACATCCTCATCTTCGGCACCCCGATCTGGATGGGGCAGCCATCGAGCGTCGCAAAGCTCGTGCTCGAACGCATGGATGCGTTTCTCGCGGAGACCGACGAGGCCGGCCGCATGCCGAGCTATTCGAAAGTCGCTGTCGCGGCGATCGTCGGCAACGAAGACGGGGCGCATCATGTCTGCGCCGAACTGTTCCAGGCGTTGAACGACGTCGGCTGGACGATCCCGGCGGTCGCGGGGTGCTACTGGGTCGGCGAAGCCATGGGATCGGTCGACTTCAAGGATCTCGACCACCGCCCGCGCATGATCACGAAGACCGCGAAGATGGTGGCGGCAAACGCAGCGCATCTGGCGGGTCTTCTCAAGCGATCGCCCTATCCCGGATGACGCCGTCACGGTGCGGCACCGCAATGGCGGCACGCGAAACGCACGGCCGGGTCTTCTTTGCGGAGATGGAAATCGTGCGCCGCGAGCCCTCCGGCGAGGGGCGCAGGCGGCCCGCGGCGGCACGAGATTGATCGCACATGGCACCGGCAGACCCGGGGATCTCCGCATGACCCGTGCAGGATTTAAACCCCGGAATATCGCGAAAGTTGCGCCGCGAGATGAAGATAAATTCTCCGGCCGGAACGCAACTTTCGATACCGCTCGCCGGTTTTTTCCGCATCAACGAAGGAGATGATCATGAGCGTCAAAGGACAGATCAAAGAAGCCGCCGGTTATGTGAAGGAAGAAGCCTTCGAGAACGGCGACAGCCCCGAGGCCAAGCGCAAGGCGCAGGAAGGCCGCGACCTTCGCAACGAAGGCCGCATCGAAGATGGCAAGCCGCCGAAGACCGGCACGCCGGGTACCGAAAACTAGGAATCCTCCGCCACTCCTACCGTGGCAAACTTGGCCCGCTTCGGCGGGCCTTTTATCGGCCCGCAGACCGCCGTCGCCCCCTCGACGTCGGGTCACATGTCGGTAATGCGGATATCCTCGCGCGCAGGCACATTCGGTACGCCTTCGGGCATATCCACCCTGATATGGAGGTCGTCGAAATTTTCGGCGATCGACGCGACATCGATTTCGAGCCGATAATTTTTACACATCGGCGGTGGTCCGTTGCCCTTGCGACTCCCTACCGTTCCCATTATGTTCCAGACATGGGCATCGCGCCAACGCCTTTCGGGCCGCTGCGCAAGCAAGCCGGACTTCCGCTGTGACCCGGCCCGCCGCAGGGGTACCGCCGCCGCCGCAGGGAGACCTTTTCGGCCCTGCGCTTCTTCCCGGCCTGACATACGCCGACGAGGTCGTGAGCGCGAGCGAAGAGAAGGAGCTTGTCGCGCGCATCGAAACCGCCGGACTGGCGCCATTCCAGTTCCAGCAATGGGAAGGCAAGCGCCTCACCCGCTCGTTCGGCTGGACATACGACTTCCAGACCGGCCGCTTCGCCCCGGGCGAGCCGATCCCCGACTGGCTCGAGGACGTTCGCGGCCGCGCCGCAGGATTTGCGGGTATCGACCCCGCGTCCCTCGAGCAGGCGCTCGTCATTCAATATGGTCCGGGCGCGGGCATCGGATGGCACAAGGACCGCCCGGTCTTCGGGCACGTCATCGGCCTCTCGCTCGGCGCGCCCGCGACCATGCGCTTCCGGCGGAGGGGCGGCACCAAGTTCGAGCGCGCGACGGCCGATCTCGCGCCGCGATCGATTTATCATATGCAGGGCGAAGTCCGCGATGACTGGGAGCATAGCATTGCGGCAATGCATGCGCCGCGCTGGTCGGTTACCTTCCGAAGCCTTCGCTGACCGGCCGCCGCGGCCGGCAAGCGGTGCGGCGCGGTCAGTTGTCGGCGATCGTCTCGTCCTCGATCGCCGCGCGGATCATCCGCTCCCAGACGTCGCCGTCGCCGACCGCGAGCATGCGCCCGCTCGGCTCGCGCAGCGTGCGCAGGACGGCCAGGGCGGCGTCGGTATATTCGGGCCAGAGATCGTTGACGGCTTCGCCTGCCGAGGCGAGGTCGCCTTCGGCATTCCGGCTGAGCGCATGACCCGCGAGCGCGCGCGCGATGCGCTCGACGGGCGCGGTCGCCGCGCGATCATGTTCGCGCGCCATCACGGACACCTCAGATAGGCACGCACGGCGTCGACCGAGTTGCCGACCGCGTCGACCGCCTCGCGCAGTTCGTCCTCGCTCACGCCGAGAGTCGCCATCCAGTCGCGGACCTCATGATCTTCACCAAGGCCGATCCGGTCGCGGTCAGGCGAACCGACGCTGTTCATCTTCACGGTCATGCTGCGCTCCTGATTGATGCCCGGTCAACGCCCGCTGGCATAAAGGGTTGCCGCGCCGGGACGGAACGAAGCACGCCTCTTCGAGTAGTGACGTCATGTCCCGCCCCTCCACCCGGACGTCGGCGCCCGCGCCTGTCCCGTCACCGCGACCGGCGGCCCTGCCCGACGCGGTGGCGAGCTCCGGCATCTTCTCCACGACGGATTTCGACGGTTGCCGCGCGCCGACCATCGTCGGCAAGACAAAGGTGCGTCTGGAGCGCGCCAGCACCGGGCTCGCAGGCCGCGGCGGTGCCGATCGCAAGCTTCCGGACCTGTGAAAATCGCGACCTTCAATGTCAACGGGATCGGCGGCCGCTTGCCCATCCTCCTCAAATGGCTCGCCCTCGCCGAGCCCGACATCGTCGTACTGCAGGAACTCAAGGCGCCGCAGGAAGCCTTTCCGCGCGCGGCCATCGCGGAGGCGGGGTACCAGGCGATCTGGCATGGCCAGCGCCGCTGGAACGGGGTTGCACTCCTCAGCCGCGTCGGCGAAATCCACGAGACCCGCCGCGGCTTGCCCGGCGATCCAGGAGACGAGCAAAGCCGTTATATCGAGGCAGCGGTCGGCGGCGTGCTGATCGCGGGCCTCTATCTCCCCAACGGCAACCCCCGTCCCGGCCCCAAGTTCGACTACAAGCTCGCCTGGATGGAGCGCCTCGACGCGCACCTCGCCACTCTCGTCGACCTCAAGGCGCCGGTCGTTGTCGTCGGCGACTTCAACGTCATCCCGACCGACGAAGATGTCTACAAGCCCGAGCGCTGGAAGGACGACGCCCTCTTCGCACCAGAAGCGAAGGCCGCATTCAAGCGCCTGCTCGATCAGGGCTGGACCGACGCGATCCGCCATCTTCACCCGGATGAGACCCTCTATACGTTCTGGCCTTATTGGCGGAACGCCTTCGCGCGCAACGCCGGAATCCGCATCGATCACCTGCTGCTCAACCCTCTCGCCAAGGCTTTGCTCAAGGCCGCCGAAGTCGATCTTCGCCCGCGCGGGTGGGAGAAAACCAGCGATCACACGCCCGTCTGGATCGAGCTTGCCGAGCCGGCGAAACGCAAACGCGCAAAGCGAGTCGCGTGACCCGAGCCGATGCCATCCGCCACGAGTAGGGCTGCCGCGCGGAGCGATGAACGGCGCCCGCCGCGCGCGACATAGGCAACGTTTCGCTCGCGCGCGGGCTGGTCGCGCGAGGATGCGAGAGCCTGTGCGAGGCGATTTTTCCCGAGGCCGGGCGTATCCGCCGAACGGGCCGTCGCAGGGCGTTCGATTGGGGGAACTTCCGCCAAGCCGACGCGTCAATTCGTCAGGCTTGGGGGTTGCCGCCCCAGGCAACCTGCCCGCCGTCCAAGATGAGGAGACGCAAGATGGACAGGTTTGACGACCGCACCCCGCTCTGGGATTATAGCGACAATCGAAGCCCCGATGACCGCGATGCAGCCCCGCGCTGGGACCGTGCCCGTGCCGAGGAAGCGGCTCGCACCTATGTCGCTGCCGAGGAAGGCGACGATCGTTCGCGCGACCGGTACAGCCAGCAGCGCCGGGATCGCGCAAATTATCGCCGCGAAAGCGGCCAGCGCGAGCGCTATGGCGCCGACTACGCGCGCGAGCCGGGTGGTCGCCGCCAGGACTATTATGGCAGCCGAAGCGACTATGACCGGTATCAGGACGCCGCGGGCGACGCGCGCGGCGGCGCTTGGGATCGTTCGGGTTTCGGCTGGCCCGCCGAACTCGGTTACCCGCCCGCACCCGGCTACTCGCCTTATGGGCGCTCGAACCCGACGCGCGAGCGCGATTATCGCTCCGACGGGCGCGGGTTCCTGGAGCGCGCCGGCGACGAAGTCATGTCCTGGTTCGGCGATCGCGATGCGCAGCGCCGGCGCGAGCTCGACCACCGGGGCCGGGGTCCCAAAAACTACGCACGATCCGACGAGCGCATACGCGAGGATGTCAATGACCGGCTGACCGAAGATGTGTGGATCGATGCTTCCGAGATCGAGGTGAGCGTCGCCGATGGCGAGGTGACCCTCGCCGGCACGGTAGAAGACCGCCGTGGGAAGCGCCGCGCCGAGGATATCGCCGACGGCGTCTCGGGCGTCAAACATGTGCAGAATAATCTGCGCTACACCTCGGGCGTCGTCAGCCCGAAGATCCAGAGCTGAGCTCCAGCCTCGAATGAGGGAGCGGGTGGTGTCCCGCTCCCTTTTTCGGTACGCAAGCGGCCGGGAGCGCGGCACATATGGCTAGCTCCCGACCCGACGCCTCTTCACGATCGAAGGCGCGCGCTGGCGCCCCGCTGCCCCGGCCGTATTGCTTCGACGACTCCGATTATCGGAATGGCAGGGTCGACGGCAAAGCCTCTCCTGCCCGGCGGCAACGCGAGCTGCAATCCGATGAGACGGGGCCGCGGCCCGCGGTCGCGACCCCGCAACCGTCCCGCGCCTGGAGGGAGCCCGAGCGCGAGCCGATCGGATCAGCGCTTCGCGGCAAGCTTGCCAAGTTCGGCGCGGTGCGCCTCGACGACCGGCACGATTTCGGAAGCCGCCTTCTTCAGGCTCGGCGTGTCCCCGCTCGCAGCATAAGCCTTATGAAGCGCGAGCGCGGCATCATGCGCGGCCGTCTGGTTCGCGAGATAAAGCGCGTCGATCGAGGCCGCGTCGGCGGCCTTGATATCATCGAGCATCTTCTGCTGGTCGGCATCGAGCTTTGGCGGGGCGACATCGATCTTCGCCTCGGCCGCCGCGGCCTTCACTTTCGCGGTCGACTTGGCGTGATTGTCGATCATCATCTGCGCGAAGGCCTTCACGTCTGCGTTGGTCGACTTGGCAAGCAGCGCCTTCGAGGTTTCGATTTCCCACATGTCGCCGGCGCCGGCCTTGGCGATATAACCCGCCGCGTCGACCGGGGTCGCCGGCGTGCCGGCGGGCGCGGTCATTTCGGCGGGAGCAGCCTGATCCACCGTTGCCGTTTCGGCGGGAGGCGGTGCGGAGTCGTTGTTCGACCCGCAAGCCGCCAAAAACACGGCGAGGCTGAGAACAGAGGCGTTTTTCATCGGAATTCTCCAAGACAAGTCGCCCGCCCCGCGATGACCCAGCAACGTGGCGCACGGGAGGAGGTTCCCCCGCCGGAGCGGTCGTCCGCGAACGGTTCGGCCATGCGCGCGCACGGTGCGGCGCGTCCGGCGCCTGGCGGGCCTTCAATCGCTCCGCCGGTCGCCTATATGAAGCCAATGACCGACCTGCCCTTTCGACCGGGCCGGCGAACCCTGATGATGTCGGGCGCAGCGGTAGCGGCCAGCCTCCTGACCCGCTCGACCGCGGGACCGCTTTCGAGCGTCTTGCCGGAGCGACCCGTTGCCGTGGCTCCGTCGCCGCGTCCGCGAACGCAGAGCATCAGGGACGCCGCACTCGATCCGCAGCTGCTGCGCAAGGCGCTTGCAGCGCTCGACAGCCACGCCGGCGCGATCCGGCACCGCGACCGCATCGCCATCGTCGATTTTGCGGCGCCTTCGTCCGACGCGCGTTTCCACTTCCTCGACGTGGCGAGCGGCCAGGCGTCGCGGCTGCTCGTGGCGCACGGAAGCGGATCCGATCCGCGGCATACGGGCTGGGCCGAGCGCTTCTCCAACGCGTCGGGATCGAACGCGTCGAGCGAGGGTGCGTTTGTGACCGGCGACTATTATGTCGGCAAGCATGGCCGCTCGCAGCGGCTCGCCGGGCTCGACCCGACCAACGATCATGCGATGGAGCGCGCGATCGTCATTCACGGCGCCTGGTACGCCGATGAGACCATGATTGCGGCGCATGGCAAATTGGGACGCAGCCAAGGCTGCTTCGCGGTGGGCGATGCGTGCCTCGACGCGGTGTTCGACCATCTCGGGACGGGCCGGCTGCTGTACGCGGCCCGCGCCTAGGCAAAATCGCCGACAATATATCACCCGGTTCGCGACCGCGCCGGAACGCCGCCTCCGCTCCCGGGTTATCTCTTCAGGCCGCCGAGGAGATTTGCGTGCGTTATGGTGTGATTGCGTGTTCGTTGCTTGCCCTGTCCCTTACCCTTTCCGGATGCAATTCCTCATCCAGCTCCTCGCCATCGGGCCTGACCGCCGAAAATGCCCGCTGGACCGACGCCACCGCGAAGCAATTGCGCGCCGCGATCGATGGCCGCGCCGCGCATGGCCTCGACCGGATGCGCTTCGAGATGCCCGAAGACACAAGCGACCAGGCCGCGCTCACGCAAAGCGCGCTCCGATATGCGAGCGCCCTGGCGCGCGGTGCGTCGGATCCGGCGAAGCTTAGCGACATCTACTCGGTTCCGCGGCCGAACCCGAATTTGAAGAACGGCCTTGCCGAGGCGCTTGCCAGGGGCAAGGTCGACGACTGGCTCGGAAGCCTCGTACCGCAGGACGATAATTATCGGGCGCTTTCGAAGGCCTATCGCGTGCTGCGCAAGGCGAACGAGGCCCCGGCGACCGCGATTCCCGACGCGGGAAAGCCGCTCGACCCGGGAGCGCGCGACGCGCGCGTTCCTGCCATCGCACGCCAGCTTGTCGCCTCCGGTTATCTCGACGCGGGCGCGGCGCAGGGAGAGACCTACAGCCCCGATATGGTGAAGGCGGTCCAGCGGATGCAGGCCGATTATGGCATCAAGGCCGACGGCGTAATCGGCAGCGACGCGCTTGAAATTCTCAATCTTTCGGACGGCGACCGCGCCCGCACGCTCGCGGTAGCAATGGAGCGACTACGCTGGCTCGACCGCGATCCCCCCGCGACCCGCATCGACGTCAACCTCGCCTCCGCGCGGCTCGCCTATTGGCGCGACGGCAAGCTCGCCGACACGCGCAAGGTTGTGGTCGGCAAGCCCGAGACCGAGACCCCGCAGCTCGGATCGCCGATCTACCGGCTTGTTGCGAACCCGACCTGGACCGTCCCGCGCTCGATCCAGAACAAGGAGATCGCAGGAAAAGGCTCCGCTTATCTCCGCCGCAACAACATGATGTGGAAAGACGGCTGGATCGTCCAGAAGCCCGGGCCGAAGAACTCGCTCGGCCTCGTCAAGTTCGACATGCAGAACGAGCATCAGATCTACCTTCACGACACGCCCGCGAAGCAGTTGTTCAGCGAGGTGCAGCGCCAGCGCAGCCATGGCTGCGTCCGCGTCGAGGATGCGCTGGGCTTCGCCGCGATGCTCGCGAAGGATGAGGGCATTTCGGCCGCGTGGGAGAAGGCGCGCGCCACGGGCAAGGAAAGCTTCGTTCCCCTGCCCCGCCCGATCCCGGTTCGCCTCACATACCAGACGGTCCTGTTCGACGATGCGGGCGAGCTCGTCATCCGCGCCGATCCTTATGGCTGGAACGACCGTGTGGCGGCCGCGCTCGGCTTCCCGGCGAGCGAAGGCCATCGCCTCCGCCCGTCGGGCTCCGATGTCGGACCGTGAACCGATGAAGCGCCCTGACGCGCAGAGCGTTGGACAAGGGCCATCGAACAAGGATTTTGCGCAACCGCATACCGTGCGATCGAAGGATGCAGAGCGGTTTCCCCTGATAAAAAGACACCCGCCCGTTGTCCCGGGCGGGTGTCAGAAGAAGATATCTGTCCTCAAAAGAGGAAGAGCTCTTCAGGGTCGCGCGCCGCATGTACTGCGCACCGGATCGTCGTGATTGTACCGGGGCGCCAAAAGAGACACCGCTCGCTCGACAATGCGTCCCCACGCCGGGCTGCGAAGCCGCTATCGCCTACGGGAACGCTTTTCGAACCGGTCTGTTTGAGCTTCGATGAGTTGCAACGAACCGGAGGGGCATGTGCACAGGGAAATCGACGCGCCGTTTCGCTGGATGGGCGACGCCGTCCAGGCGCACCGACATGGTCGCCTTGGCATCTTCGTTCGCAAGCTGATCAGTCACAGCCGCCTTTCCGCCGACGATCAGGCGGCCATCGCATCGCTACCCTTCAGCATCAAGACCCTCGAACCGAATGATCATATCCTCCGCGAAGGCGAGCGCGCGGAAATCTGTCCGGTGCTGCTGTCGGGCTTCGCCTACCGGCAAAAAATTTCCGCCGATGGCGGCCGGCAGATCGTCGCGCTCAAGATTCCGGGCGATCCGCTCGATTTCCAGTCACTCTATCTCGACCGCGCCGACCACAATCTCCAGGCGCTTACCAAGGTCGAGCTTGCGATCTTCGCGCTGAAGGATCTCGAAAACCTCGTAGCGCCGCGCCCTGGTCTCGCACGCGCGGTGCTCGTCGACATTTTGATCGAAGCTTCGATCGGGCGCGAATGGCTTCTCAACATCGGTCGCCGCAATGCGCTGACCCGCCTCGCGCACCTGCTTTGCGAATTGCTATACCGGGTCGAGCAGATCGCCGGCGAGACGATCGGCAATTTCGAGCTGCCGCTGACGCAGGAACAACTCGCCGACCTGCTCGGCCTGACCCCGGTTCACATCAACCGGACATTGCGGGAACTCGAGAAGGAGGGCGCGATCCGGCGCGTGTCGCGGCGTGTCTCGATCGCCGATATCGCCACGCTGCACAGAATTGCCCAATTTTCCGATATTTACCTGCATCGAAACCAGAGTTCGGCGGTTGTCTGAGCAAGGGCGGGCCATGATTGGAGACGCCTGCCCATGCCCCGCTATTTTTTCCATCTTTTCGACGGCGCCGAGGAGATCGACGCGCAAGGCAGCGAGCTCGACGACGATGCGTCGGCCCTGCGCGAAGCGATCCGCTTCGGCGGCGGCCTGCTGAGCGACGACCCCGACATGCTCGTCCGCGACAAGGGGCTGCGGATCAACGTCACCGATGAAAACGGCGAGTTGAACTGCGCGCTGATCGTGCAGATCGTCGACGCCAAATGGCGACCGCCGCCGGGCGACTAGACGCCTGCGGCCCTTCAGCCCAAGACGAGCCTGAGCTTGTCGAGCAGCGCATCGCGCTCGAAGGGCTTTCGCACAACGGGCACCGCGGCCATGTCGTCGGGGATCGCGCCGTCGTCGCCATAACCCGTGGCGAAGAGAAAGGGAGTGCCACGCTCTGCGAGGAGGCGCGCGATCGGCTCGGACGTCCCCTGCCCGAGGTTGATGTCGAGGATCGCAAAATCGGGAAGACTGCCCGCAAGAAAGTCGAGCGCGTCGCGCGACGAGGTCAGCGTGTTGAGCACGGTTACGCCGACATCTTCCAATATCTGCTCGAGATCGATCGCAATGAGAAGCTGGTCCTCGACGATCAGCGCCGTCTTGCCCTTGAGGTCGAGATTGTCGTGACGGTCGACCATCGGCAGCTCCTCGTTCGTGAACGCCGCCTCGGCCTGACGCAGCGCGACGAAGCGCGACGGCAGGGTGAAGTCGGCCTCGAGCCCATCGGGAAGATATTCGATCGCCGCATCGCCGCCAAGATCGAAGGGTATGCTGCGCTCGATGAGCACCGAGCCGAAACCGCGGCGCGCGGGCGCGGCGACGCGCGGACCGCCCGCCTCGCGCCAGGCGATCCGGCATCCGCCAACGGGGGTCAGCGACCAGGTCACCGAAAGCCGCCCGGCAGGACAGGACAGCGCGCCATATTTGGCGGCATTGGTCGAAAGCTCGTGCAGGACGAGTGCCATGATCGAATAGGCGCGCGCGTCCATCCAGATCGCCGGGCCATCCAGCCTCACCCGCTCGCCATCGCCCCAATAGGGCATGAGTTCGGCGTGCAAAAGATCGCGTAGGGCGCCGCCGCCATCGTTGCGCACGACCTGGTCGTGCGCAAGCGACAAGGCCTGAATGCGGCCGCGCAACGATGCAGCGTAATTTTCGAGCGTCTCGCCATCGGCGGTCGGATGCACAACGAGCGAGCGGATCACGGCGAGGATGTTCTTCACCCGGTGGTTGAGCTCCTCGTTGAGCATGCGCTGGCGAAGCTCGGCCTTGGTACGTTCGTCGGCGAGCCGCTCGCTGTGCTGGAGGATGACCTCGACGAGCGCGATGCGCGTTGCCTCGCCAAAGCGTCGCTCCTGCTCGGTCCAGTGCGCGCTCTCGCTGCGCACGGTTTCCTTCCATATCGCGAAGCTCTTGCGCGGCGTCAGCCGATCGCCAAGCGGCCCCGTCTCATAGGTCTTGTCGGGATTTCCCGCCCAGTCGAGCGTGTGGACGAGCTCCTTGCGGAAAAAGAAGAGGAAGTCCCGAGGCCGCTGCGAAAGCGGCACGACGAGCATGCCGGCCGCCATCGGCGCATAATCTTCGGCGCCCGGCACGACATTGGCGAGTTTGTGGGTTGCCCATATCTGGCCATCGGCGACGGTCTCGGAAAAACGCGCGAGCGCGAGAATGGCCGCCTCGGGCGGCACCGACCCCACGACCGACATCTGTCCGTCGAGCCACATCGCTACGCCGTCGCAAGGAATGAGCCCGGCGAACTGCGACAGCTTGTCGCGGAGCAACCCGTTGATGTCATGCGAGCCGACCGTATCGCGCAGGAAGCTGTCGAGTGCCTCGCGCGCGCGGTGCGCCGCGTCCAGCGTTTGCTTGTGTCGCAGCGCATTAAGATGGAGCGAGAAGAATTCGCCGAACATTTCGGCCGCAACGCGCTCGGCCATCGACAAGGTGCGGGGGCTGTAGTGGTGGCACGCGATCAGCCCCCATAGCTCGCCGTCGACGATGATCGAGATCGACATCGAGGCGCCGACGCCCATGTTGCGCAGATATTCGCAGTGGATCGGCGAGACGCTGCGCAGGTGCGCGAACGAGAGGTCGAGCGGTTCGCCCGATGCGTCGAGCGCCGGCTCGACCGGTATGCGTTCGAAATCGGCGTCCGAGATGATCCGGATCGTGTTCTTGAGATAGAGCGCTCGTGCCTGCTGCGGGATGTCGGTCGCCGGAAAATATTGGCCCAGGAAGCTTTCGAGATCGGCGCGCTTCGCTTCGCTCACCACCTTGCCGGCACCGTCGGGCCCGAACTGGTAGATCATCACCCGGTCGTAACCGAGGGCGGCGCGCACCAGCCGCGCACTGTCCTTCGCCAGCCGTCCGACGCCGTCGATTGCCGCAATGCGCCCGATCATCGCGCGCGCCATTTCGAGCGGCGCGGCGAGATTGGCCTCTGCGGGTTCGAACTCGATGATCGCGCTGCCCTTGAAGCGGTGCACCGCGACATCGAAGCGACGGCCGTTTTCCAGTACGCAATCGAACATCAGCGCCGAGCGTCCGCTGAGCTGGGCGCGTCCGAGCGCGTTCCGAATATCGTGCGCGGTCTTTGCACCGAGGACGGACGCAAGGTCGCGCCCGTTGAGATTGCCCGCCGCACCGAGCATGTTGCCGCAGTTGAGCGAATGCCGCAGGATCGTCGCCGCCCCGGCGTCGCAGGCGACAAGACAGCCGTGCGGCTGGATGCTCCCAGGGATGTGGATGGGCTCGCGGTCGCAGTTGGTCAGGTCGACGCCCGTCGTCATACCGTCTCCACAGTATAGATGCCGAGCGCGAAGTCGAAGGCCGCGACGGCGCCGGCGACCACCGCATCGGCTTGACTGTCCGGGATCGTCTCGAGCAGCGCCAGAAAGCGCCTCCAGCGCGCGATGTCCTCCACCTGCCTCGCGAGATGCCGCGCGCCGTAGCGCGCGCCATAACCGAGTGCGGCCGCGCGGCGGACGAGCAGCCGGGCGCCGAGTGCCGAGCCCTCGAGGACATAGGCGATACCGACCTCGCCGCCCCCCCCAAGCGCCTTCGCGAACACGCCTTCGGGGCGCGGCGCCACGTCAAGGTCGGCCAGATCCTCGCGCATCAGGTCCGCCAGCGGCAGAAGCGGCCACCGGGTGCCGCGCGCAAGCAGCGTCTCGACCGGAGCGCGGAACGCGAGACTGTTCGCGACGAAGCGTCCATAGGCCTCGACCGTCGCAAACGACCCGACGGCATCGTCGAGCAATCGATGTTGTGAAGCCGTTTGCGCTCTGAGCGCGCGGCGTAGCGTTTCGTTGGGCAAGGGTTCGTCCGGTTGCGGGCGAGCACAGCACCCTCGAACATTCTGCCATTACGGCAAAGAAACGACTTATCTTATGTTATAACCGGGCAAATCTTCAATCTCTTCGTCGTGCCGGAACTACGGCCTGCCGTCCTCGTTATCGGTCTGGTTCCGGATTATGCACCGTGCAATATCGCGCAGCGCGGGGCAGAGAGAAAGGGCGTTGCGTGAACGAAGGCGGTAGCGGCGTGGGGCCGATCCTCGCGCATATGTTCGAGCAGGCGCCCAATTTCATGGCGCTCCTTCGCGGGAGCGATCACCGGTTCGAACTCGCCAACCCGGCCTATATCGAACTGGTCGGCGGCCGAGACATCGTCGGCCGCACCGTTGCGGAGGCGTTGCCCGACGCCGCAGCGCAAGGATTTGTCGCCATCCTCGACGAGATCTACCGAACCGGCGAGGCCTATTCCGCGCGCGGCGCCCTCTTCCGGCGCCAGGGTCGGCCCGGCGAGCCGGCAAGCGACCATTATCTCGACTTCGTCTACCAGCCGCTGCTCGGGGCAGACGGCAAGGTCGACGGCGTGTTCGTCCAGGGCGCCGATGTCACCGAGCGCTTCCGTGTCCAGCAAGCGCAGCGCGAGAGCGAAGAACTCTACAAGGGTCTCTTCGATGCGATCGACGAGGGCTTCTGCATCATCGAATTCTTCGACGGCCCGCATGGCCCCGACAGCGACTATATCCACCTCGAGGCCAACGCGGCCTACGCACGGCACGCGGGCATCGAGAATGTCGTCGGCCAGAAGCTGCGCGAAATCGTCGGCGACGAAGCCGAAGCCTGGATCGAGCGTTACGGCAAGGTCCTGCGCACCGGCGAGCCTATCCGCTTCCAGCAGGAGCTGGTCGCGACGGGCCGCTTCCTCGAACTGGCGGCGGTGCGCATCGAGCCGCCGAGCCGCAAGCAGGTCGCGGTGCTCTTCCAGGATATCACCGCACGCCGGCGCGCCGAGCTTGCGCTGGCCGAGCTCAACGCGACGCTCGAGCGACAGGTCGACGAGCGTACCGCTGAACTGATGGCCGCCGAGGAGACACTCCGTCACAGCCAGAAGATGGAAGCCGTCGGCCAACTGACGGGCGGCCTCGCGCACGATTTCAATAATATTCTTGCGGGGATCAGCGGCAGTCTCGAGGTGATGGCGGCGCGGATCGCGCAGGGCCGTGTCGCGGAACTCGACCGTTATATTACGGCTGCGAGCGGCGCGACCCGCCGCGCCGCCAGTCTGACGCAGCGGTTGCTGGCCTTCTCGCGGCGACAGACACTCGAGCCGAAGCCGGTCGCCGCGAACAAGCTCGTCGAGGGCATGCAGGAACTGATCGAACGGAGCGTGGGACCGGCCATCGCGGTCGAGACCGCGGGCGCTGCGGGTCTGTGGACGTGCTTCGTCGATGCCGACCAGCTCGAAAATGCCCTGCTCAACCTCTGCATCAACGCGCGCGACGCGATGCCCGACGGGGGCAAGATTACGATCGAGACGTCGAACCGCTGGATGGATGAGAACAGCGCGCAGCAGCGCGGGCTCACTCCGGGCCAATATGTGTCGATTTGTGTATCGGACACCGGGACGGGGATGACGCCCGAGGTTGCCGCGCGCGCCTTCGACCCCTTCTATACGACAAAGCCCATGGGGCACGGCACGGGGCTCGGCCTCTCGATGGTCTATGGTTTCGCGGGCCAGTCGGGCGGCGCCGCCCGCATCTATTCCGAGCCCGGCCAGGGCAGCATGGTATGCATTTATCTTCCGCGCTACGGAGCCGCCGATGCCGCCGAGCAGGCGCGCGAAATCGAGAAGGGCGAAGCGCCGCGATCCTCGGCGGGCGAGGCCATCCTGCTCGTCGACGACGAGCCGCTGATCCGAATGCTTGCGAGCGAGCAGCTCGAGGCGCTCGGCTATCACGTCGTCGAGGCCGAGGATGGCGCATCGGCGCTCAGGCTGTTCGAGAGCCAGGGCCCGTTCGATCTGCTGATTACCGATGTCGGCTTGCCCGGCGGTATGAACGGCCGTCAGCTTGCCGAATCCATCCGTGCGCTCGCGCCCGATCTCGAGGTGCTCTTCGTCACCGGCTATGCGGAGAATGCCGTGCTCAACCACGGCCATCTCGATTCGGGCATGCACGTCATGACCAAGCCGTTTCAGCTCGACCATTTCGCCCGCCGCGTGAAGGCGCTGATCGCGCGCACGGACGACTGACGCGCGTGCCAGGCCCGGTCACCCCGTTGCGGGAACCGCCGAACAATGCGCTTGCGCAACGCGCCATCCATCCGGCTCGCGCGTCCACACGCGCGAATAGACGAAGCGTCCGAAGAAAGCGGCACCATCGAAGGTTCCTCTGATTTCCGCTGTGACGCAGGTCGCCGCCGCTTCGCCGTAGCAACGAACAAGCATGTCCGGGGCATAATCGAGCGACGCGATTTCGAGACGCCCCGAACGGTGCATCGCAAGATCGGCGGCTTTGGCAATCCGCGCGCCATTCTGGTCGACAAACAGGGCATCGTCGCAGAGCAGCGCGTCGAGCGCGGCGATATCGCGCGCCAGCATGGCGCTGCGCAGCCGTTCCTCGATGGCGATGATTTCGGCGCGCTGCGTCATGTTCCGTTGCTTCGAACCCGCTCGCATCGCCGGCCCGGCGAAAGCCCCGAAGAATGGCCGAAGGGCGCCATCGAACAGCTCAGAGCCCGAGGCGCGCCCAGAACTCTCTTGCGGTCAGCCGCGCGGGCTTTTCTTTCGCCTCCGGCGCTCCGTGGCGCCACGAAGGGTGCGGCAGCGGCGGCGCAACACGATCATATTTTCCGTCGGGCTTTCTGTCACGGCTCATCGTCAACTCCTCGCGGTCCAGAAAACCTGCCGACGACACGCAAGTTCCCTTACCCCAAGGATTTTTTGAGCAGGTCAGCGTCTGGAACGACATGCGGCGGCGAATGCAACGCGCCCGGCGGGCTCACCGGGATCGATAGTCTGCAGGCGTACTAGCTGACGCCGGTGCAGGCCGGGCCAAGGCTGCAATGGCTGTCTTCAATGAGGCCATATCGATGCGAGCACTGGCCCCTTCCAGGCGCGCCCAAGCGATCCTGCAACCATGCTCCCGCCACGCCACCCGCTTAAGCGACCGCGTCGTCCGTCGTCTTGACGAAAAGCGCGCTCAGATCCCTTTTCAAAATCTTGCCATTGGCATTGCGGGGCAGCGTATCGGCCACGAAGCGGATCGCCACCGGCACCTTGAAAGCGGCGAGCCGCGCGCGAACCCAATCCTGCAATTCCGACTCGGTCGCATTCGTCCCGGGCGCCAGATGGACGACCGCGGCGGGTTCCTCGCCGAGCGTGCGATGCGGGATGCCGATGACCGCACAATCGGTGACCGCGGGATGGGCGTAGAGAATATTCTCGACCTCGGACGAGTAGATATTCTCGCCCCCGCGCAGCACCATATCCTTGGCGCGGTCGACGATATAGACGAAGCCCTCGTCGTCGAGACGCGCCAGATCGCCGGTGCGGACCCAGCCATCGACGAAGGTCTCGGCGGTCGCCTCGGGCTTGTTCCAATAGCCCTTTACGATCATCGCGCCGCGCGCCCAGAGCTCGCCCACGGTGCCGGTCGGGAGAACCGTCACACCGTCTTCGGCGCGGATTTCGAGATCGGCCACCGCGACCGGCGGTCCGGCGCTCGTCGGGCGATTGAGATAATCTTCCGCCGAATGATGGGTCACCGTCGCCATCGTCTCGGTCATGCCCCAGCCGTTGCCGGGCAGCGCGCCAAACTCCTCATAGATGCGCTTGACCAGTTCGGGCGCCGACGGCGCGCCGCCATAGGCGATCGCCTCCAGCGAGGAGAGATCGTAATTCGCGCGGTCGGGATGCTCGATCAATTGCCAGGCGATCGTCGGCACGCCGCCGGTGACGTTGACCTTCTCGCGCTCGATAATTTCCATTGCGCGCAGCGGATCCCATTTGCGCATGAAGATCGTCGTATGGCCCGCGGCCATGCTGCCCATCAGGCTCGCCGAACAGGCGGTGACGTGGAACATCGGAATAACGGTCAGCGACGTCCGCGGCCGCGGCTCGGGCAACGCCTCACCGCGTCGCAGGAAGCCGCGCGCCGCCGAGAAGCCGCCGGACAGGATATTGGTGACGAGATTGCGGTGGGTGCCGAGCGCGCCCTTGGGATTGCCGGTCGTGCCGCTCGTGTAGAAAATCGTCGCATCGTCATCGCTGTCGAGCGAAACCGCGGCCCGGTCGGTCGCCGGCAGCCGCGCCCAGTCGGCCGGGGCGCCGACAATATCCTCGAGTAGTGTCGTACCCGCGGGCGCCGTATCGGCGCGCGCCACGATCACGCGTTCGACCGCGGGCATCGCCCCCGCATGGTCAGCGATGCGCGCGTGGCGCTCGGCATCGACGAAGAGGATTTTCGCTCCCGAATCGTTGATGCCATAGGCGAGTTCGGCGCCGGTCCACCAGGCATTGAGCGGCACCGCGATGGCGCCGATCGAGGTGATCGCGAAGAAGATCATCGGCCATTCGGGCAGGTTGCGCATCGCAAGCGCGACGCGGTCGCCCTTTCCCACCCCCAGCGCGTGCAAGGCGTGCCCAAGGGCCGCGACCGCGCGCCAGTTGGCCTCGAAGCTCACGCGCTCCTCATCGAGGATCGTGAAAAGCCGCTCGCCATGGGCGCGCGACACATCGAGCAGCGCGCCGAGGTCGTGCGGCGCGTTCTTCCAGACCCGGGTCGCAATCCCGCCGATGCTGACGGTTTCCATCTCGAAGGGCGCACCCGCCGCGGTCAAAATCGCGGTCGCCTCGGCAATCGACATTTTCGGCCAGGAAGGATCAAGCGGGACCACGGGTTCGCTGCTCGGTTCGGTCGCCACCGGTTCATTCTCTCCGTCAACGATGCGCCGCCGGCTTCGTGGCACGGAGGGCTGATCTGTGTGAGGATCGAGTGCGGCGCCCAAAAAGGCAAGAGGGATCAACGGCGCGAACCGCTTTGCCTGACCTTACAGCCGGGCGCGATCATGAAGACGCAGCTTTTCCGCCTCGCGATACGGCTCAGTGCCCGCTACCGCTCAGCGCCTTGACGATGTCGTCGGCCATCTTCTTGGCATCGCCGAGCAGCATCATCGTCTGGTCCATGTAGAATACGTCGTTGTCGACGCCGGCGTAACCGACCCCACCCATCGAGCGCTTCACGAACAATACGGTCTTCGCCTTTTCGACGTCGAGCACCGGCATGCCATAGATCGGCGAGGTCTTGTCGGTCTTCGCCGCCGGGTTGGTCACGTCGTTGGCGCCGATGACGAAGGCAACGTCGCACTGCGCGAATTCGCCGTTGATGTCCTCGAGCTCGAACACCTCGTCATAGGGGACGTTCGCCTCGGCGAGCAGGACGTTCATATGGCCGGGCATGCGCCCTGCGACCGGGTGGATGGCATATTTGACGTTCACGCCTTCCTTCTTCAGCTGGTCGCCCATTTCGCGCAGCGCATGCTGCGCCTGCGCGACCGCCATGCCGTAGCCGGGGACGATGATGACATTCTCGGCCTGGCTCATCAGGAAGGCGGCGTCTTCGGCGCTGCCGGGTTTCCACGGGCGCTGTTCCCTCGACCCGCCGGCGGCCGCCGCGGCATCGTCGCCGCCGAAACCGCCCGCGATCACGCTGATGAAGCTGCGATTCATCGCGCGGCACATGATGTACGACAGGATCGCACCCGACGAACCCACCAAGGCACCGGTGATGATCATGGCGGTGTTGCCCAGCGTGAACCCCATCGCCGCCGCGGCCCAGCCCGAATAGCTGTTGAGCATCGACACGACGACGGGCATGTCGGCGCCGCCGATCGGGATGATCAGCAGGAAGCCGATCGCAAAGCTGAGGCCCGTGATCGTCCAGAACACCCAAGGCGACTGGTCCTGCGTGAAGTAAGCGGTCAGCGCGACGATCGCGGCGAGCGTGCCGAGGTTGATGACATGCCGCCCGGGCAGCATGATCGGCGAGCCCGACATATTGCCGTTGAGCTTCAGGAAGGCGATGACCGAGCCCGAGAAGGTGATCGCGCCGATCGCGATGCCGAGGCCCATTTCGACGCGGCTGACCGTGAAGATCTGCCCCGCGGCGTCGGCGATGCCGAACGCGACCGGATTGAGGTAGGCAGCGGCGGCAACCGCCACCGCGGCGAGGCCGACGAGGCTGTGGAAGGCGGCGACGAGCTGCGGCATCGCGGTCATCGCGATCTTCCGCGCCATGACGATGCCGATCACGGCACCGATACCGATCGCGACGAGGATTTCGACGAGCGAGATGGTGTCAATGACCGCACCGGGATCATATCCGTCATAACCGACGTCTGCATGTACCAGCGGCAAGTGCGTGAGCATCGTGGTCACGACCGCGATCGTCATGCCGATCATGCCGAAGCGGTTGCCGCTCTGCGCCGTCGCCGGCGACGACAGGCCGCGCAGTGCGAGAATGAAGAGGATGCCCGACACCAGATAGGCGATCGCGGCCCAGGGATTTACCGGGCCATGGCCGCCGGTCGCGGCCGAGAGAATGGCCTGAACGTCCATCTCAGCGCTCCTTCTTCTTGTACATCGCGAGCATGCGCGACGTCACTGCGAAGCCGCCGAAGATATTGATGCTGGCCATCACGACCGCGGCAAGACCGAGCCATTTCGAGGTCGCCGAGCCCGCGGCGGCGCTGGCAATCAGCGCGCCGACGATGATCACCGAGGAGATGGCGTTGGTGACGCTCATCAGCGGCGTGTGCAGCGCCGGGGTCACCGACCACACGACGAAATAGCCGACAAAGCAGGCCAGGACGAAAATCGAGAAGATGGCGATGAAGTCCATAAATTACTCCGACGAATGGCCAGTGGGGGGACCGGCAGGCGTGTCCCGCTGCCGGTCGGCGATTTCCGCGCGCCGCAACATGTCCCGAAAGATTTCGATATTGTCGGACCGGGGCTCTCGGACCAAGCGGGCGCCCGGCCACGGTCTCACCCGCCGGGGCCGCGCGCCGAACAACATCACCAGCGAGACGAAGAGCGCCAGGAGGGCGAGTCCGGCGAGAAGGACGATCATACCAAGAGCCGCTCGTTCACGACCTTGCCGCCCTGCGTCAGCCGCACCGCATTGCCGATTTCCTCGTCAAGCACGGGCTTGCCGGCTTCCTTGTCCCAGAAGGCCGAAAGGAAGTTGAACAGGTTGCGGCTGAACAGCGCGCTCGTGTCGGCGGGCATCAGCGCCGCGATATTCTTTGCGCCGATCACGGTAACGCCGTGGATGCGCTTCGCTTCGCCCGACACCGATCCTTCAACATTGCCGCCGCTTTCGGCCGCCATGTCGACGATCACGCTGCCGCTGCGCATCGTCGCGAGCTGCGCGTCGCTGATGAGCCGCGGCGCCGGTCGCCCCGGAATCAGCGCGGTGGTGATGACAATGTCCTGCTTGGCGATGTGCGACGACACGAGTTCGGCCTGCGCCGCCTTATATTCGTCGGACATTTCGGTAGCATAGCCGCCCGCACCCTCGCCCTCGATCCCCGCGACGCTCTCGACGAAGATCGGCTTGGCACCGAGACTGAGGATCTGTTCCTTGGTCGCCGCGCGCACGTCGGTCGCGCTGACCTGTGCGCCGAGGCGGCGTGCGGTCGCGATCGCCTGCAGCCCCGCAACGCCGACGCCCATCACGAACGCCTTGGCGGCGCTGACGGTGCCCGCGGCGGTCATCATCATTGGAAAGGCGCGGCCATAGGCGTTTGCCGCGATCAGCACCGCCTTGTAGCCCGCGAGGTTCGCTTGGCTCGACAATATGTCCATCGACTGCGCGCGCGTGATGCGCGGCATGAATTCCATCGCGAGCGCCTCGAGCCCTAGCTTCGCATAGGCATCGACGCGTTCGCGCTCGCCGAACGGATTGAGCCCCGCGGCGAGCCAGGCGCCGTCGGCAAAGCCCGAAAGCCCTTTCGGATCGGGTCCCTGGATCGCGAGGATGATGTTCGCGCCCTTCAGCGTGTCGGCGCGGGTGGCGACGCTCGCGCCCGCGGCGGCATAGTCCGCATCGGCGATCGACGCCTGCTCCCCTGCCCCGGCTTCAACGGCAACTTCAGCGCCCAGCCCGATGAATTTCTTCACGGTTTCGGGCGTGGCGGCGACGCGGGTCTCGCCTTCGGCGAGCTCCTTCAGGACGGCGATGCGCATATTCACCTCCAAGGCGAGGGTAAGCGAGGGCAGGAAGCGTCAGATATTCTCGCGGAAGGACCGAACGACGTCGTCTTTGCGGCTGGTCGCAACTTTCTCATGTCCATGGCCCAGCCTGCTCCCCGATCGGAATATGCGCGCCACATGGCATTTAATATAACAGTTGTCATCACAAATAATTCTTGTCGGCAACGCTCGCCTGCTTGGGGGACGCGTAACCATCGGCGCATCGCCGGTAAGGCCCCACCGACGGGTGCCGCGGTGCCAAGCCGATGCCGCCACCGATTAAGAAAACATTTGTTGCGTAAAACAATCGACGTTGATAGCCGGTCACTCGAAGGCGTCGCTTCAAGGCCTCCGACGCCGGCAGACACGGGGACGAATCGCAGGTCTCCTTCAATCGGGAAAGGCAGAACATGGGTGCAGATATGAAGCAGCAGTCGTTCACTCCGCCGGCGATGCAGGTCTCCGCCGACAAATATCATCTGTCGCAAGCGATGCGCGTCGGAAACACCATCTGGGTGTCGGGCCAGGTCGGCATCACCGCAGAGCGGACCGTTCCCGTCGGGCTCGAGGCGCAGACGCGCCAGACCTTCGAAAATCTGAAGACGGTCCTCGAATCGGCGGGCGCGACGCTCGACGACATCGTCGAACTCACGCTGCTCTTCACGGGCAGCATGAGCAAACTCGAGGCGTTCTACAAAGTGAAGGACGAATACATACGCGCGCCTTATCCCGCCATCACCGGCTTCGGCGTGTCCGCGCTTGCTCTGCCCGAATTGTTACTCGAGGTCCGGGCGGTCGCGGTCGCGGGGTCTGCGGCAGCGAAATGAACGACCTCGATGTGGAAGGGCTGTCGCACTGGATGCGCAACGCCCTTCCCGGCACGCCGTCGGCCACGCGGATCGAGAAATTCCCGGGCGGGCAGTCCAATCCCACCTACCGGCTCGACGCCGGCGACCGACGCTATGTGCTTCGGCGCCAGCCGTTCGGCCCGCTGCTTCCTTCGGCGCATGCCGTCGACCGCGAATTCCGTCTGCTCGAAGCACTCGCGCCCATCGGGTTCGCCGTCCCGCGGCCGGTCGCGATCTGCCTCGACGACAAGGTCATCGGATCGAAATTCTATGTCATGGACCGGGTCGATGGCCGGACCTTCTGGGACGGCACCCTCCCCGCTCTCCAGGCGGCCGAGCGGCAGGCGGTTTACCAATCGCTTGTCGATACCATCGCCGCGCTCCATTCGGTCGACCATCGGGCAGCGGGTCTCGGCGACTTCGGCGCGAGCGGCGACTATCTCGAACGGCAGGTTCGCCGGTGGACGAGGCAATATCGCGCAGCGCAGACGGAGGAGATCGCCGAAGTCGAGCATCTGATCGACTGGCTTCCGCTTACGATACCGAAGCAGGAGGGCTCGGCGATCGTCCATGGCGACTATCGGATCGACAATGTGATTTTCGCGCCCGATGCGCCGCGGCCGCTCGCGGTGATCGACTGGGAACTCGCCACGATCGGCGATCCGCTTGCCGATTTCGCCTATTTCGCGATGGCATGGATCATGCCCCACGATGGCGGATCCGGCCTCGGCGGCGTTGATCTCGCCGCGCTCGGAATTCCTTCGCTGGACGAGATCGTCGAGCGCTATTGCCACCGCACCGGCCGTCGGCACGCGCCCGATCTCCACTGGTACTTCGCCTTCAACCTCTTCCGCCTCGTGGGTATCCTGCAGGGCATCCGGCGCCGCATCATCGACGGCAACGCATCGAATGCCTCTGCGGCGGACAGGGTCGCGCAAATCGGCCCGCTCGCGGAACTTGGCTGGCGTCAGGCGCTCCGCGCGTGCGGACGCCGTTGCTATTGAGCATGCAGGACATGCGCGAGGGCGCGGGGTGCGGCAAGCCAGAGACGCATAAGTTCACGAACTCCGAGGAGAAGACGATGTTTTCAGCGATCCTGATCGACAAAGGCGAAGGCGGACAGACCGTCTCGCAGCGTAGCGTGGCGGAGGACGATCTCCCCGATGGCGATGTGTCGGTCGACGTCGCCTATTCGACGCTCAACTTCAAGGACGGGCTTGCCATCACCGGCAGTTCGCCGGTCGTCAGAAAATATCCGATGATCCCCGGAATAGACCTGGCCGGAGTCGTGAGCGAGAGCCGTCACCCCGGCTGGAGCGCCGGCGACGCGGTGATACTGAACGGCTGGGGGATCGGCGAAGTTCACTGGGGCGGACTTGCGCAGAAAGCACGGGTCAAGGGTGAGTGGCTGGTCCCGCTGCCCGCGGCCTTCACCCTCGCGCAGGCGATGGCGATCGGTACCGCGGGATACACAGCAGCCCTTTGCGTCAATGCCCTTGTCGACGCCGGCATCGTCCCGGAGGCAGGTGATATTCTCGTGACCGGCGCAACCGGCGGCGTCGGTTCGGTCGCCATTCCCCTGCTCAAGAAGGCCGGGTTCAGGGTCGCCGCATTGACCGGCAAGACGAGCGAGCGGCCCTATCTCGAGGACCTTGGCGCCGACAGCGTGATCGATCGGACGGCGATGGAGCAGCCCGGCAAGCCCCTGCAGGAAGAGCGCTGGGCGGGCGTGATCGACGCCGCGGGCAGTAACATCCTCGTCAATGCGTGCGCCCAGACGCGCTACGGCGGCGCCGTCGCCGCCTGCGGGCTTGCGCAAGGCATGGATTTTCCCGCGACGGTACTGCCCTTCATCCTGCGCGGCGTTCGCCTGCTGGGTATCGACAGCGTCATGGCGCCAAGGCAGCCGCGGCTCGACGCGTGGGAGCGGCTCGCACGCGATCTCGACCCGAACCTGCTCGACCGGATTGCGCGCGAAATTCCCATGTCGGAGGTTGTCGATACCGCAGCGAGGTTCATGTCGGGAGAAATCAAGGGCCGCTATATCGTCGACGTCAATCGTTGACGCCGGCGGAGGGCGGACAGGGGATATGACGGCGAGACCGCAAGCGTGGAAATGCCGCCCGGACTTTGCCGCGGTCAGTTCGCGTCCCCGCCATCGGCGCGCAGCAATCCCCGGTAGCCGCCCGCCGCCATGCGCCGCGCCTCGCGCGCCAGCCGCCTGACCCGCGAGCGCAGCGAATCCGAAACCGTCCGCCAGTCGGGCGGGATGCGCTCCTCGCCGAACAGGCCGGCAGCAATATCGCGCTGCGAAGCCCCGTCGTCCAGTGCGTCGCCCACGCGCAAGACCGCGATCGAGCGCGCAACCCGGCGCTCGGGCGGGAACAGGGCGGGCAGGAAGCGGCCCGTGCGCAGCAATCCGGCGAGCCGGCGAAGCGGCGCGAGGCCCGCCTCGGTGTCCCGGCCGGCAATGCCTTCGAGCCTATAGCGCAGCAGCACCGGGCTGCCGGCGGCAAGGCTCCCCTCCTCTACCTCGATGCGGATGCGGCGGTAGCCATCCGAAAGCACGGCATGCTCGCGGCCGTCCGCATCGGCGATCACGGCCAGCCAGTGCGCAAAGCGCTCATGGTCGAAGCGGTCGGCGTGGCAGCTATCGACGGGCACCGCCGCGAGACGCAGCGCGTCGGGATCGATGCGCGCATCGAAGATCAGCCGTGCATCGGGCGACGCGCGGGCGGGATCCTCGGCGAAAGTGCAGACCCCAGGAGAGCGCGTCGGCCCGGCCGGCGCCGTGGCGCGTCGCCTTACTCGCCGAGGTATACCAGGCGACATAGCCGGGATCGCGGCGCAGCCATTCCCACATGAGCCCCGCCCGGTCGATGCCGCGGAGGCGCCGATAGGCCGCGGGGTCGCGCCAGTCGGGCCGGGGTAGCGGCGGCGGCAATCAGGCCGACCCCGGCCGCAACGGCCGAACCGACAAATGACGTAGAAACAGAGCCTTGCCTACCCAAGCGAGACGACTATGATCGAGGCTCGTTCCAGCGTCCGGACTCGGCGGGTACGGAAAGCCGCATAAGGGTCCGCATGAGCGGGAAAGGGCGGCCACGAGGGTTTCGGCGGCTTGAGACGCTGCCTCCGGTCGATATCGCGCATGAGAGACATGCGTGCCGAGGTCGAGTGGTTCCTGAACGCTATCGCGCTGGTCGGCGATATCGGGGCGCTCGCCATGATCCTCGGCGAAATGACCGACCGTATGGGTTTTGCGCATTTCGCGCTCACGCATCACGCGAATATTCTCGACGCCCCCCACGCGATCATAAGGCTGCACAACTATCCCGAAGCGTGGGTCGACTATTTCGACCGGCATCGTCTCGGCCTGTCGGATCCCGTCCATCGCGCAAGCCATCGCACAAGCGCTGGGTTTCGCTGGGACGCGGTCCCCGACCTTATCCAGATGACACCCGGCGACCACCGGTTGCTCGACCTCGCGCACGATCACGGGCTTGCCGACGGCTTCACCGTTCCCGCCAATGTCGTCGGCGAAGCGACCGGCTCGTGCAGCTTTGCCATCGCTCCAGGCAGCGAACTGCCCGGGGATGTCCTGCAGTGGGCGCAGCTTGCCGGGCTCGCCGCGTTCGAAGGGGCGCGTCGCATCTGGCTCGCGGGCGCTGCGCCGCCCGGGCCGCGGCCCCGGCTCACCGATCGCCAGCGTGACTGTCTCATCTGGGCGGCGCGCGGGAAGACCGCCTGGGAAAGCGCGCGCATCCTCGGGATCAGCGAAGAGACGGTCGTGCGCCATCTCAAGCAGGCCCGCGAGAGATATGGGGTTGAGAAGCAGACATCTTTGCTGATCCGTGCCCTGTTCGATGGAATAATCAGCTTCTCCGACATTTTCGGTCGTTGATATGCCCATTTCTGGGAATAGCGCGTTCGCGCCCCGAGCCTGACTCTCCCGTGCACACACAGGACGGGAGTTCGAGCCATGCTGCATCTGATGGAGCCGGAATGCTCCGCAACCGAAGACGAGGTGCTGCGCGCGATGTTCGCGGCGCGCAAGGACGTGTTCGTCGACCTGCTCGGGTGGGACGTTCCGGTCCTCGCCGACCGGTTCGAGATCGACCAGTTCGACGACGAGCATGCCATCTACCTCGTCGTCACCGACGCAGGGGGCAAGCATTTCGCCTCGGCGCGGCTGCTGCCGACCACGCGGCCGCATATCCTCGCCGATCTCTACGCGACGCTTTGCGACGGACCGGTTCCACGCGGGCCGCGCATCTACGAAGTGACGCGCTTCTGCCTCGACCGTCACATCGGTGCGAAGGCCCGGCGCTGCGCGCGTAACCGGCTCGTGGCCGGGTTGGCCTCGTTCGGCCTCACCGAGGGGATAGGTCTGTACACGGGCGTCGCCGAGGTGGGCTGGCTCGAGCAGATTCTCGGCTTCGGCTGGCGCGCCTGGCCGCTCGGCGCCGCACGGCCCGTCGGCGGCAGGCGGCTGGGTGCGCTCGCGATCGAGATCGACCCGGACACGCCGCGCCTGCTCGCCGAGGCGGGCATCGGCACGACCCCAGCCCCGACGCGGGAGCCCCACCATGCGCTCTGAGACAGTGCGGGCTGCCGAAGCGCGGCTCGCGGGGTCGGTGGCCGAACTCGCACGCGAGGGCTATGCGATCATCACCGATGCGGTTCCCGAAGCGCTGGTGCGGCAACTCGACGACACGCTTCGGGCGGACTTCGATAAAACGCCTTTTTGCGAGGGCGGCTTTTACGGGTCGCGCACCAAAAGGTTCGGGCGGCTGCTTGCGCGATCGGCGTTCGCCGAGCCTTTCGTCCGTCATCCGCTTATCCTTGCGATGGCGGAGGAGTTGCTCGGGCCGTGGTGCGATACGCTTCAGCTCAACCTCACCCAGGCGATCGCGCTCCACCCCGGCGCGCTGCCGCAGCTACCGCATCGTGACCAGGACATGTGGCGCGGCGCGATCGGCGAAACCGAATATCTCATCAATGTGATGTGGCCGTTTACCGACTATCGTGCCGACAATGGCGCGACGTTGGTCTGGCCGCGCAGCCACGGTGCGGCTGCGCTGGCGCCCGAACCCGACGGCGATCCGATCGTTGCCGAGATGCAGCCCGGATCGGCGCTCGTCTTCCTAGGCTCGACGCTCCACGGCGCCGGTGGAAACGACAGCGGCGACATCCGCCGCGGGATGATCGTGAGCTACTGCCTCGGCTGGCTCAAACCCTATGAGAACCAGTGGCTCGCCTATCCGCCCGAGATCGCGCGCGGCTTCGATCCCGAGCTCGCCGCGCTCGTCGGCTACCGCCAGCATCGCCCCAATCTGGGCAATTTCGAAGGGCAATGTCCCTCGATCCTGCTCGGTGAATCCATCCCCGGGCGGATCGGCGCCACGGATGCGCTCCGACCCGACCAGCAGCTACTCGTCGAGGCCTTTGTCGCGGAGCAGCGGCGCGAAAGATGAACGCCGGAGTGACCTCGGAGCGCGTCTATGACGCGCTCAAGGCCCGCCTGCTCGGCGGCGACGTCCCACCCGGCGAACGGCTCGAGCCCAAGAAACTTGCCGCGATCCTCGCGAGCAGCGTCTCGCCGGTGCGCGATGCTCTGCACCGGCTTGCCGGCGAGCATATCGTCGAGATGCGAACCGCCGAGGGTTTCCAGCTGCCCCTCGTGACCGAGCCCGGCCTTCGCGATCTTCTGCAGTGGAACGGCGAGCTGCTCCGCCTTGCGCTCCGGGGATGGCCCGCCGGCACGCCCGGCAAGATCGAACCGCCGCCAACCGAGGATTATGCGGCTCGTCTCCGGACGCTGTTCGGCCTCGTCGCCGCGCGCTCGGGCCTCGCCGAGCTCGGTCGCCAGGTCGAGGCTGCGAGCGACCGGCTCACCGCCGCCCGCATCGCCGAGAGCCGGGTCGCGCCGGACGCGCAAGGCGACATCGCCGATATCGCCGCGATGATCGAGACAGGCGATGCGCGATCGATCGCGCACCGCATCGCCGCCTATCACCGGCAGCGCATGGCACTTGTGCCCGCCATCGTCGCCGCGATCTACCGGGGCGGCTGACCCGGCCCTTATAGCCCGTCTATATTCGGCATATCACCGGCGTATAAATTTCGGATAGCCGCGCCGCTTTCCTACGCTTCTCGTTGCCGCAATCCCGCGGCATCGAGGAGAAGTCTCATGGCACATGAACCCGAAGAACTGATCGACCTCGGCGCGGCAAGCGTCGAGACGCTCGGCCCCGATGGTCAGCAGCTTGAGCTGTCGGTCATCGGCAAGCCGTTCGGCATCGACAGCGAAGACTGAGCCGATGGGCGGGCGGACTCCGGTCCGTCCGCCAAACGGCAACCGTCGCATGGAACAGTTCAGGCTCCGGCCCGGGATATCCCATCACAGCTTTGGCGATGGCGCCATCATTCTCGATCTCGAGCGCGATCGCTATTGGCGCGTCGGCAGCAGGGCAGCTTTCGTGCTCGACTGGATATGCGGGAGCACGGCGGGCGCGGCTCAACCCGGGGCGATCGAGCAGCTTTGTGGACTGGCTCTGATCGAGCGATCGCGCGAAACCCCCGAGCGCCCGAGGCTTATGTTGCCGCCCGGACGCAGCAGCGCCATCGAGCAACCGGGTCAAGCCAGGTCTATGCGCATCGCGGACCTTGTCGAAGTCGCGGCCTGGCTGGTCGCCGCACGATTTACCGTTCGCCGAGCAGGCATTCGCGGAGTGGTCGATGAGGTGCAGGATGCCCGCTCAAGGACAAGACGCCGCGCGACGGGCGACCTCGACCAACTGGCGCAGCGATTTCACGCGAGCCGCAGCCTGATCCCACTGTCTGCCAAGTGCCTGCCCGACACCCTCGCCTTCTTCAACTATGCTGCCCGACGGGGACATTTGCCCCATCTCGTCTTCGGGGTCGTACCGGTGCCGTTTTCCGCGCATTGCTGGTCGCAGGACGGCGACCGGATTCTGAACGACGCGGTCGGCCATACGCGCGCCTTCGCGCCCATTCTGGTCCTATGACCGAGCCACGTTATCTAGCTGTCCTCGACCCGCTCAAGACCGGCGCGGCCGAGACATTGATGCGGCGAGCCGATGGGTCAACGTCTCTCGCTCCCGCTTATAGCGATGCTCATATGACCGTTCTGGCGGGAGCCGGGACAAGCGTGCTTCGCGGCAAAGGCGCCGAAATCCTGATCGGCCGGCTATTTTCGAAGGCAGCCTCCCATGAGATCCGAACACTGCCATCGTCTTTCGTGCCGGATAATGGTCGGTCGCTCATCGAAGAATATTGGGGCGACTATCTATACATGTACGAGGCGTCCACCGCGCCCGATCTTCGGGCGATCCGCGCTCCATCGGGGACATTGCATGCCTATCGAATCCGACGTGGCGCCGTCACCTATCTGACATCGCATATCGAGATCGCGATCGCCTACGGCCTGGTCCGTCCTGCCATCGACTGGCGGTTCGTCGCCCACCATCTCGCGTTCCTGCATCTGCGGTCCGCGGCGACTGGGCTCGCGGAGGTCGATGAAATCATGCCGGGTGAAATCCTGCAATTGAATGGCGCGACTTCCTCGATGCGCAGTCTGTGGACGCCATGGACGTTTGCCGCTCCGGAACGGCGCATCGACACGATAGACGAGGCAATCAGCCTCGTGTCGCGCGCAGTGCGCCTGGCGATCGAGGCATTGATCCGGCCCACCGACAGAGTCCTTCTAGAGCTGTCAGGCGGCCTGGACTCGTCTGTCATCGCCGCCGCCTTGTCGGAGGCGGGTCGGGAGATTGTCGCGCTCAATCTCGCCACACCGGATCCCGGTGGCGACGAGCGGGACTATGCCCGCATCATATCGGAACATTGCGCGATTTCGCTCCACGAGGCGCAGGTCGAAGAGACTATCGATCTGACCGCCAACGTCCCGTCGCTGACGGCGCGACCGGGCCTGCCCGCCATGCTGCGTTCGGCGGACGCCCTTTTCGACCGCCTGGCCAAGGTGGAGAATGTGACGGCTTATGTCAGCGGCACCGGCGGCGACTGCGTTTTCTGCTCGCTGAGCAGTGCATCGCCCGCCACGGACTATTTCAGGTCGTATGGTCCGCGCCCCGCCCTTGCCGCCATCATACGCGATGTTGCGGCAATCCACCGCACGAACGCCTGGCATGTGACGCGGCTGATGCTGAAACAGCTTTGCCGCCGAAAGCCAGCCCTTTCGTGGACGCGCAACACGCACTTTCTGGATACCGATCGCCTCCCGATTGCCCCGCCTTCGCACCCCTGGATGGATGCACCGGATCGGGCGTTGCCCGGCACCCGCGCGCATGTTCGCGCAATCATCGCGGCGAACGCGCATCTCGACGGTTATGGGCGGCAGGAAACCGCGCCATCGCTCTACCCGCTGCTCGCCCAGCCCGTCGTCGAAACCTGCCTGGCTATCCCGACATGGCTCTGGGTGGAGGGCGGTCATGATCGCGCCGTCGCGCGCCACGCGTTCAGGCGGTCGCTACCCGAAGCGATCGTCACGCGCCGTACAAAAGGCTCGATGGATGCCTTTTGCGCGCGCATTTTCGACAAGAACCGCGATCGGCTCATGGCATTTCTGCTCGACGGTTTGCTTGTCGGCGCCGGGCTGCTCGATCGCACAGCGATCGAAGCCTATCTCACCCGCCCCTTCAGCAATCGAGACGATCTCTTCTATCACCTGTTGCCGATCGCCGACACCGAGGCCTGGGCGCGGGGCGTGCAGGCTCGATCATCGTGATCTCGCCGCTTCCATCGCCTTCCATCGCCGATATTGCTCGGCCTTGGCGGGATCGGGATCGACATGGCCCTGCAGCCAGAAGCGGAACCAGTCGAGGTTGCGTTCATAGACCGCGCGTTTGTGCCGCGGCTGGTACATGATGTGCGTCTCGTAAGGAAAGGCCCAGAGCTCGACGGGCTTGCCGGCGCGTCCTAGCTTCGCGGCGATCTCGACATTGCTGCGGAATTCGCGCTCGGGCAATTGCATGAGGAGCGGCGCGTCGAGCTTGCCGAGCGAATGCGATGCCGAAAGTTGCTTCCAACGCGCGCGATCGACATCGGGCGGACCGATGTTCCACACCTTCTTCAATATGTCGGGCACCTCGCGACCGGCGATCGCGTTGAACCAATAATAGGTTTCTGACAGGAGCGAATTGCTGATCGAGATCGCCGACAGCTTCGACGAATGCGTCGCGATCCACATGGTGACCTCGCCGCCGAAGCTCAGCCCGCCCATGCCGACCCGCGCGGGATCAATCAGCCCCTTGCCCGCCAGCGTGTCGATCGCGGCGCTGATGCCGGCCTGCGCGATCCGATATTGTTCGACCTGATCGCCGAGCCCCGCTTGGGTCGGCACCCGGTTCGCGCACAGCACCGCAATGCCGGCATCGGCGAACTGGCGCAGCGGGAAATCGTCGCCGATACCGCCGCGCAGATAACCGTCGCAGACATAATAGGTCACGAAGAGCGGTACGGCGCGGGGACTGCCCGGCGGCAGCATCAACTGGCCGGTGAAGCTGCGACCCGACGGGTCGACCCAGTTCATCGGCTCGAACCGCGGGGCATCGGCGCGCTCGAGCGCGGCATTGGGTGACGCGAGAATTTTCGTCTCACCCGTGTCGAGATCGATCCTCACGAGCCGCGGCGGCATGTTCGCCGAAGCGGCAACGCAAAAGGCGGCTGACGCACTGACGGCGCATCCGCGCCGGTCGTCGCGGCCGCCGTTGAAGCGCCCGACACCGCCGCCGATGCGGCGAACCTGCCCGTCTGCGACATTCCACAAATAGAGCGTCTGGTTGGTCGCAAGATCGCTCACCGCGAACAGCACGCTGTCCTCGTCCCCGCGCCACGCCAGACCACGGATCAACTGCCTGCATTCGGGTGCATCACAAAAGCGCGGCGCGGCATCCCCGGGACGCTGGACCGCGAGCACCGCATGTTGTTCTTCGCTCAGCGCATAGGCTGTGCCCCGTTCATCGCCCGACGGCTCAGCGGCAAGGATATAGCGGTCACCCAGCTTGTCGAAAGGCTTGGTGCGCGTTTCGATGCGCGCCGCTTCCGATACGCTCGCAGCCCGCGTCACCCCCGTCGCCAGATCGATCGTGCGGTGGCTCGGCGGCGTGTCCGCAAGCAGGCCGCCATGCGCGAACCAGAAGCCGCTGATGCGATCAGTCGCGAAGCGCCCGTCGATCCGCGAGCCCCGATAAAGCTGGCGCGATGGATCGACACGGGCATCGATCAACACGCCCTCGTCATATTCGCGGCGTTCTGCCCTCATAATATCGTCGCGGGTTGCGCCGACCGCATAGGTCAGCGCGCGCGAGTCCCGTGCGAGGGCAAAGGCGCGGACGTTCGCGGCGTCGCTGGTCAACGCCTCGGTGGACGCGCCGTCGGCGCTGCTTCGCCAGATCTGGACCTCTCCGTCCCGGAGCGCGCGATAGACGATCGCCCGCGAGTCCGCCGTCCAAACCGGTGGCTCGGCCGCGAACGTGCCATCGGGCCAATCGCCCTCGCCCGCGTCGGCTATACGGCGAGGTGGAGTACTGCCGTCGGCCGGGACCGCGTACCATTCAAGATCATGGGTGTTGCGCTCGATCGAGGCGGTCTCGGCGCGATAGGCAACAAGCTTGCCATCGGGCGAGACCGCGACGCTCGACAGATCGGTCAATTCGATCATCTCGCGAATGGTCGGCGTCGTCGTGCCGCCACTCGCCGCCGCGAGCAGCGCGGCCCAGCCCACTCCCGCCATCACCATGACGTCACCAGTTGCACGGCGATGAGGCGCCCAACCGCATTGGCGTTTTCCGGGTCGAAGCCCGATGCGGATTGCACCGTCTGGAGGTTTACATAGGGCGGTCGCCGATCGAAGACGTTGGTGGTGCTCAGCGAAATGCGCGTCCCCGCCAACAACTGGTCGAGCTTGTAGCTCAGGCTCAGGTCCACGGTGGTCCAGCTCGAGACGGTCTCGACCGGTTTGACGCCATTGTTCGTGTAGCCGGCCGTGTGATTGACAAAAGCCGCCGCGGACCAAGGCCCCTGCACCACAGCCAGACGGCCGCGCAGCCGCATGTCGACCGGATTGCCGATCGTCGAGAGGATATCAACCTTTGGAGACCCCGCCGTGATCTTCTGCCTGTTGCGCAGAAGCCAGGTCCCGCTGATGCCTACCTCGATCGAACGGCGCGGCCCGGCATGTGTGTAGCCGAGGTCGAAATCGAGCCCTTCGAGATCGACCGACGAGAGGTTGCGGGTCCGGCCATCGATGATCGCCCGGACCTGGCCCGGCGCGATACCGAACGGATTGAAGAAATTCTCGTCGGAGTAATATTTGGCGACGTCGGCGACCGGGGGATTGTCCACGATGAGCTCCCCGTAGACACTCCGGTTGGACAGAAACGACAGATAATTGATGCCGGCGCTGCCGATGCGATCGCGATAGGCGATGTTGAAATATCCGACATCGAGACGCAGGCCGGGAATTTGGTCGGGCGTCAGCGTCGCCCCAACCGTCCAGGTACGAGCCTTTTCGGGCCCGAGATCGGGGATGTTTCCGAACAGCGCGAGAACGGGAGTCGTGCCGGTCGGGGATGCCGGATCGGGCACATAAAGAGGCGCGATAGAGGCGGTCCCCTTGCCGGTCCGGATGTCGAGGAAGCCCGGTGCGCGGAACGACCGGCCGTAATTTGCGCGGAATGCCACGCCGCCACCCGTTCGCCAGCTCAACCCGAACCGGGGATTGAAGGTCGTTCCGAAATCGCTGTAATGCTCGACGCGACCGGCCACCGACAAGTCGAGCGCTTCGACGCCGGTCACGTCCATCTCGGGGCTGACGATCGGCAACGCCAGTTCGGCAAAAGCAGCGGTCACCGAACGGCTGATCGGAAAGCCTGCCGATCCGGCGTCGACGGGCGTCGCCGTCGAGTCATAGTTCGTGCCCGTTCCATTATAGCGCTCGCGCCTGAATTCGGCGCCGACCGCGAGGTTCGCAACGCCTCCGGGCAGACGGATCAATGGACCGTCTGCCTTGAAGGCGGCCGACCAGATGCGCGATTGTCCGATGGTTTCATACCAGCCGCGGACCTTTTCGACCGTCGCCCTCGCCGTGTGCGACCCGTCTCCGAAAAGGTTGTAGGCGGTTGCCGGGTTGGTGTCCGCGAGCGCTTGGGCGAGCCAATAATGATTGGGGACGTTGGTCGTGCGCAGTTCTTCGCGTTGTTTGCCGAAAGAACCCCCTAAACTCAGGCGCCATTTCCCCAGCGTCGCCTCGAAGCCACCGACGCCGCTAAAACTGCGCACGGAAGCGTGATTGGTCTTGATGCCGAGATCGTCGGTGAAATCATAATTGACGGTGACGGGGCGTCCCGTGCCGATCGGGTCGACGTAAAAGGGATTGGTCGTGGGCACGGTAACATTGCCGCGATTGCTCGGCGGCGTCCGGATCACGGACTGCCGGTCGGCGAAAAAGCCTTGCGCGGTAAATCGCAGCCATGAAGCCAGATCCTGGGACAGTGCGCCAACGACCGAATGCCGATCCTGACGGGGAAGGATATCACTTTTCGCGCGGCCATCGGCCTTGTTGGGCTGTCCGGCGAGCAATTGGTCGGCGCTGAGCCTGGTGCCGTCCTGATTTGCCGGAATACCGTAGACCCGCCCGTCGGCGGCGATGATCGTTCCGGGATTGGCGAAGGTCTTGCGATAATCCGGCCCACCGAACGCCCGCAGGTCTTCTGTCACAAAATCCCGGTCCGCCGCGGCGAGATTGCCGCGGTGATAATATTCGTAGCCGAGCATGAGAGTCCCGCTCGACCAGCCGACGCCGGCGAGTTGGCTGACCTGCCATTCGTCGAAACCCTTGGCCGAACCGAAGCGCGCGCGACTCTCCGCGCCCTCGAAGCGATTGCGAAGCTTGACGTTGACGACGCCGCCAACGGCGTCCGAACCGTAAATCGCCGAAGCGCCGTCGGCGAGTACTTCGATGCGTTCGATCGCCGACGACGGGATCAGCGAAAGATCGACGAATGTTCCCGAAACCCCGCCCAAAGCGATGCGGTTGCCATCGATGAGCGTGAGGGTCGAGGTCGTGCCCAGTCCGCGCAGGTTGACGCTCGATCCGAGGCCGAGATTTGCACCCGCATTGTTACGATCGGTGAAGCCGGTTGTACCCTCATTGGGCCCGCCTCCGAAATTCTGCGGCAGCGCCTGCACAATCTGTTGCGTTGTCGCATATCCGCTCCGCTCGATGTCGCCGCGATCGATGGTGACGACACGCGCACCCGCCGGGGATGCACCGCGGATGCGGCTGCCGGTCACGACGATATCCTCGTCGGCCGCCGCTTCCCCATCGCCGCCCGCGTTCGCCGTCGCCGCGCGCCGCACCGCGAGCCCCCGCCCCGCCGGCACGGCGGTCAGGCCGCTGCCGCGCAGCAGCAGAGCGACCGCCTCTTCGAAACTGTAAGCGCCTTCGATAGCGGGAGCGCTCCGGCCGGCCACGAGATCGGACGGCATGCTGACGTTGCGCCCGAACTGGGCACCGATCGTGCGCAGCGACGTGGCGAGCGACTGCGCGGGAATGCGCACCTCCTGCCGCGCCTCTTCGCGTGCGAGCAGCGGCGCGGGTGCGAACACCGCGGCCGAACCCGCCAGAAATAGCATCAATTCCCTGTTTAGCATCGTCGTCTCCCGATCGAGCGGGCACCTGTTGTGCCCCCTTCGACCGGTGAGACGCCCGTCGCGGGATTAACCCTGTGACTTTTTCAACGCCCGCTTATCGCACGCCTGCTGCGCGCGCGCGGAGCACGATGCTGCCGTCCGCCGCGGGCTCGGCGACGAGCCCGAAGCTCGCAGCGAGTGCGTCGGCAAAGCCCTGCGGATCGTCGCGCTTGAACGCGCCCGACACGCGCAGCGAGGCCGGCCCGGCGCCTTCGAGCCGGACTATCTGTCCCCCGCCGCGATTGAACATGGCTACGGCTTCGCCGAGCGGCACCGCATCGAAGCTGATCATCGGCGCAGGCCATGCAAGCGCGGACGCTGGCGCGCGCAACGGTGCGCCCAACGCACCGCTGCGCACCGTCAGCTCTTCGCCCGGGGCGAGCAAGCGCGAGGCAGGCCGGCCGGATTGCGCGCTTTTGCGCTCGCGCACTTCGACCGAGCCCCGGAGAAGCACGACCCGCACCGCCCCGTCTTCGATGCCGACATCGAAGACCGTGCCATGCGCGACGACCCGGCCTTCGCCGGCATCGACGAGGAAGGGTCGTGCGGGCTCGTGTGCGACGTCGAAGCGGGCGCGCCCGCGCTCGAGCACGAAATGCCGCTCGCCGGCCGTGCTGCGGTCGGCAAGCACCGCGCCGCGATCGAGCGTCGCGCGCGAGCCGTCGGACAGCCGGACGGTGCGCAGCTCGCCGGCTGCAGCGATCCGGGTGACCGCGGGCTGCGTCACCGCGGCGGGGCCGAGCCACCCGATTTGCCCCGCCACCAGACCCGCCGAAAGAAGCGTGAGCAGCGCGATCCCGGCCGCGAGCAAGGCGGACGGCGGTATCTTGGCGCGCGCGCGCGACAGGTCCCGGTCCCGCCCGACCGCCGTGTTCGCGAGAAAGCGGCTTTCGTCCCACGTCGCTTCGAGCCGTGCATAGGCATCGGCGTTGACAGCGACGCGTCTCCAGTCCTCGAAGGCCGCGCGGCTCGCTTCGGCATCGGGACCGCGCATGACGGCGAACCATTCCGCCGCACTGCGCGCGCTCGCGCGCGGTAAGCGGTTCGTCATGGCTTCACGCTGGATTGCGCGAGATAGGCGATGGCGCGCGTCATATGCATTTCGACCGTCTTGATGCTCAAGCCCGTCCGGGCGGCGATTTCGGCATAGCTATAACCGTCGATACGGTGCGCGAGGAATATTTCGCGCGTCCGCGGCTTGAGGCGGAGCAGCGCCTGCTCGAGACGTCGCAGGCGATCGCGCGCCTCGAGCGCGTCCCACTGGTCGTTCGCGCGCAGCGCAACCTCTTCATCTCCCAGGTGGAGTGATGCCGATCGCCGTTCGTCCTGCCGCGCGTCGTCGCGCAGCATGTTATGGGCAGCGCGGCGGAGATAGGCCGCGGGCGCCACGATCCCTTGCTGCTCCCTCTCGGAGAGACCGGCCAGCCGGCAGAACACGCGCTGCACCACGTCGTGCGCGCGCTCCCCCTGCACGCGGCGGCGAATGAAGCGGACAAGCCCGTCGTGATGCGTGCGATAGAGCCTCTCGAGAAAGGCGCCGCGGGGGCCGGCACCCCTGTCGTCGGGCGGCAGGGGATCCGCCTCGGCGACGGCCGCAACGCGCGCATGGTCGGGAACGGACTTCAGGTGCATGCGCGTACCGCGCGAGCGCGAACATCGCGCGCGCGCCGGCCGCCCGCGCGGCGCACGATGGGAAAGCCCGAAATCATGGGCGGTTCTCCGGCGGGGAGGCCAGCCGGCGTTACCGGTTGTCAGACGCCGGCCCGGAACATGTGCTGCCGCCTTTAACCGCCGTGTGCGGCCTGGACATTCGCGGCTGCGGCCCGGATACTAGATGATCCGGCCCAATTTCCCGTGTGCGCGGCGATCTCGCCTCGCGCGCCGCATTATCGGGCGCGCAGCATCAGCATAGCCGGACGCCGATGGAATTCAAGGCGATGCGCCGGCCGCCATGCCGGGTGACGGAAACATGCTTGAGCATGTGCCGAGACCTTTAGTCCCCGCGAGGACCTGGACATACGTCTTGGCCACCCGGTCGACGCGATGGCTGGGGTGCTGGCTGACACGCGGAGCGCGTGATCGATGCGGGCGCGGGTCGGGTCGCAGGCCGGACTGTCACGGCCGCCGCATCGTGCCCGGGACAGCAACTTTGCTACTTCATCTCCTTCGGGCGCGTTCACCTTGCCGCGGTCGCGGCCGGGGCACTGCCACCGCTCCTCCCGAGCAGGCGCCAGGCCGAAAACAGCGGCGTCGCGGCATAGGTTACGGCCGCGAACAATATGAATGCGGCGATCCCGAGATTGCCCAGGATCGAGCCGCCGGCAAAACCGCCGACGGCGTAACCGACCTGGATCGCAAAATACCATACGCCGTAGATCATCGCGAAACGTGAGCCGCTGGCCTCGCGCTTCAGGAGGCTGATCCACAGCACTTCGGCCGCGGCGGCGCCGAGACCGATGCACGTCGTTCCCAGCAAGGCGACCGACGCCAGCGGCGAGTGGGTCAGGAAAAGATAGGCGAAGATCCCGCCGAAATAGATCGCGGTCATCCCCACCACGGGCCATCCAAGGCCGAAGCGGTCGGTGAGCCAGCCGATGAGCAGCGCGCCGACCATGGACGCTGCCGCGTTGAACCCGACGATCAGCGCCACGGTGCGCGTATCGATTCCAAAGTCCGCAAGGAGCTGCGGGTTCATGGCGAGAAACGCCACATTGGCGCATCCGAGCCCGATGGTCGCGACGATGATGCCAGCCACGAGCGGCCAGCTCGCGGGCCTTTGCGCGGACGGGCCGGCAACGTCATCCTGCGCGGCGCCCGCATCGCCCTCCCCGGCACCGTCCGACCCAAGATCGCCGCCGGGACGGCGCAGGCGCGCGGCGAACACGGCCATCGCCGCGACCGCGGCGATCCCGCCTGCGAGGGTAAGCGCGGTCGCCTGGAATCCGGCCGTGCGGTTGAGATACTCGACCAGCGGCGCGAAGACGATCCCGCCGGCGCTGCCTCCTGCCCACACGATCGAAATGGCGGTCCCGAAGCGCAGATCGAACCAGCGGGCGACGACCACGGGCACCGAGGTCATGATCGCGACCTTGCCGAAACCCATCAGGATGCGAAGGCCGTAAACCTGCCAGAATTCGGTCGCGAAGGCGAGGCAGGCAAAGGCGATCGCAAGGATCATGAGGCCGCCGATGATGAGCTTCCAGGGACCGAAGCGCTTGATTACCGGCGCGCTCAGCAAGGCGAGCGGCGCGACCAGCCACATCGCCGAAACGATACCGCCGGCCTCGCTCTCGGACCATCCGTGCGCGCGCGCCATGATGTCGGCGACCATGATAAAGCCGTAGATCGACGCGCCCATCAGCGTGCCGACGCACAGGAACAGGACCGCTACGATGATCCAGCCGCGATCGAACCGGGCGGAGGGTGCTGCGTGCATCATTGTGTCCGGCTCCGTTCGCCCGTTTCGCCCGGCCGCCCGCCGATAGCGAACCGGAAGCAGCGCCAAGCGCGTTGACCAAGAGTAAAGATAACAACTGTCATTTTTATAGCAGCGCCGCGCCGTGTCAAGCGGCCTGCGTCATTTGGCTGGCGCGTCTCCCGCGCCGCTTGTGGCGGCGGCGGGTCTGGCGATGCGCGCACCATGGCGATCGGGATGCGGAGCCACTCCGCATGCACGCTTCGTCCCCGGAGTAAATTAAGCTCATGTTTTCAAATCACTTTAATTAAGATAACAATCGTTGCAATAAATTGAATTTTTAGATAAAATCCGATTCGAACACGATGTTGGGAGTAAACGGCGATGGATGAGTCAGTACGCAAGGCGTTTCGGGAAGACGGGGCAGTCGTCATCAGGAATGTGCTCGGCGAATCCCAGCTCGCAGAGTGCCGCGAGCTATACGACTGGATCGTCGCGAACCCCGGCCCCCATGGCCATGCGCTGTACAGGGGCGAGGATCAGGTGATGACCTCGCATGTGGACAATGCCCATCCGGAGGCCAAGGAACGGCTCGAGGAGCTCGTCGCCACCCTCCCCTTCGCCGAGATATTCGCCGATCTGTGGGGCTCCAAGAATGTCTGGTACTTCTCCGAAGAGGTGTTTCTGAAGGCGGGCGGCGTAGGCAGCCGGACCTTCTGGCATCAGGACACATCGTATCTCCCGTGGGCCGGAAACCACTGGGGCAACGCATGGATGAGCTTCGAACCCATTCCCAAGAAGAATGCGCTCGAGATCGTTCGCGGCTCGCACAAGGGCATCCTTTACGACGGCACGACCTTCGAGCCGGGCGATCCGACCGATCCGCTACACGGCGGCGACGCCCTTCCGCGCCTTCCCGACATCGAGAAGGAACGCGCCGCGAATCCCGACGCCTACGATATCCTGTCGTGGGCGACCGAACCGGGCGATGTGGTCTTCCTCCATCCCGGTTCGCTGCACGGCGGCGCGACGATCGACGCCGAGTGCCCCGAACGGCATACCTTCGTGTTTCGCTTCTTCGGCGACGATGCGACCTTCAGCCCGCTCCCGGCGGTCAGCCGGTCGGGATATGAGCGCAACGGCAATCTCTATCGCGACGAGGTCGCGGTGCTGAACGCGGGCGATCCCTTCCGTCTGCCGATCTTTCCCCAGCTGGTGTAACTCGCAGCCGAGAGCCATGAACGGATTGCCGCAAGGGTCCGGTACCGCGCAGCCCGGGCCGCTGACCGGAACGGCCGCCGGCAAGAGCGGCACGGCCGCGAACCAGCAGGAGGTTTGAAAATGACGGAAGCCCCCTACCCGCTCGAAGACTTTCGCAGCGAAGCGCCGTTCCAGGCGAGGACGCGTGTCGTCCCGAAAGATTGGACCGACTGGAACGGCCATATGAACGTCGGATATTATGTCGTGGCGTTCGACCATGCGACGGGCGACATTTTCGACAATTTCGGCCTGCCCTATGAATATACCAAGCTCGAAATCGGGATGTATTTTGTCCTCGAATGCCATGTGAACTACGAGGCCGAGATCAAGGAAGGCGACAGCTTCCGGATCGAAACCCAGATTCTCGACCATGACCACAAGCGCATTCATATCTTCCACAGCATGTATGATGTCAGCGACGGGAAACTGGTCGCCACCAACGAACTCATGTTGATGAACATCGATTTCGAAAGCCGCCGGTCCGCACCCTGGCCGCACTGGGCGATGGAACGTATCGAGAAAATGGCCGCCTCGCATGCCGGCTTGCCCCGCCCGAGGCAGGTGGGCAGCGTGATCGCAATCCGACATTCGCAGCCATCTGCCGGCTGAGACCGGCACTTCACGCACGCGGCTCCGCTCCGGCAAAAACTCTGCCCCTTCGCGCGGATCGGCGCCGGCCGCCGCAAGGTGATCGCCGGTGCCGTAATGCGGCGCCGGCTCGCGCCTCAGCGGGCGATCTCGAACGGCAGGCGATAGCCGTCGAGGCTCGCGCGGATCGCCTTCTTGTCGATCTTCCCGGTCGCGCCGAGCGGTATCCTCTCGACGAACAGGATGTCGTCGGGCATCCACCATTTCGCGATCTTGCCGTCGAGCCAAGCGCGTATCTCGTCGCCGCTCGCGCTTGCTCCCGATTTCAGTTCGCAAACGAGAATCGGCCGTTCATCCCAGCGCGGATGCGCGACGCCGACAACGGCGGCGATGGCGATCGCGGGATGGCCAACGGCGATATTCTCGATCTCGATCGAGCTGATCCACTCGCCGCCCGATTTCACGACATCCTTGGCGCGATCGGTGATCTGCATATAGCCTTCGGCATCGATCGTGCTGACATCGCCGGTATCGAAGAAGCCCTCGTCGTCGAGAATATCGCCGCCCTCGCCGCCGAAATAGGATGCGATGATCGTCGGTCCCTTGATCATCAGGCGTCCGGGGGTAACGCCATCGTGCGGGAGGCGCCTGCCGGCATCGTCGACGATCTTCATCTCGAGACCGCAGAGCAGGCGTCCCTGCTTGCGCTTGAAGGCGATCTGCGCCTCCGCGGGCATGGCGGCGACCGCCGCGTTCGGAACCGATACCGTTCCGAGCGGAGAGGTTTCGGTCATCCCCCAGCCCTGGACGACCTCGACACCGTGGCGGTCCTGGAAGGTTCGGATGATCGACTCCGGGCAGGCCGAGCCCCCGATCATCACCCTTTCGAGCGTCGTGAACCGCTTGTCATTCTCTTCCATATAGTGGAGCAGCGCCTGCCACAGCGTCGGGACGCCCGACGACACGGTGACGCCTTCCTGCTCGATCAGATTATAGACGGACTCTCCATCCATCTGCTGTCCGGGCAGCACGAGCTTCGCGCCGACCGCCGGCGCGGAGTATACGACCCCCCAGGCATTCACATGATACATCGGGACCAGCAGCAGCATCGTGTCGCGGGCGGACAAGCTGATCGCATCGCGTTGCAGCGACATCAGCGCGTGGAGATAGTTGGACCGGTGCGAATAGAGCACACCCTTCGGATTTCCCGTGGTCCCGCTGGTGTAGCAGAGGCCGCAGGCCTGATTTTCGTCGAAGCCGCCCCAGCTATATTCGGCAGCTTGCCCGGCGATCCAGTCGTCGAAGGCGATGGCCGCGAAGCCGGTTTCGGGCATCGACGCCCGATCGCACAGGAAGACGACTTTCTCGATCGACGGGACCTGCGGCAGCAATTGCGCGACGATATCGGCGGTTGCGGGGTCGGCGAGAAGCAGGCGATCGGCCGCATGGTTGGCGATATAGGCGATCTGTTCGAGAAACAGTCGCGGGTTAAGTGTGTGAAGCACCGCCCCCATACCCGCCGCGCCATACCATGCCGCCAGATGCCGCGCGCTGTTCCACCCCAGCGTTGCCACCCGGTCGCCCCGCCCGATGCCTTCGGCCGCGAGTGCGTTTGAGACGCGCTTCGCGTCGGCGTGCAGGCCAGCGTAGCTCGATCGCGCAAGCGCCCCCGACGGCTCGCGCGAGACGATTTCGCGCTTGCCGTGCCAATTGGCGGCATGGTCGAGCAGCCGATCGACCGTCAGCGAGACCTCTTGCATCAAACCTAGCATATTCTATCTCCGGCGCCGCGCGGCGAGGCGCGGCGATCTGTTCAACCTTGGGCGCGGACGCGCGACATCTGCGCCCTCATCGTCCTGCGGGAGCCGCCATCGGCGGCAGGTTCGCCTTCGTCCAGTTCGACCGTTCGGTCACATAGGCGCGGATCGCCTCGGCATCGGCGGGGGTCAGGACGCGGGCAAAACTGACCATCCCGCGGTCCTTGAGCGCGCCGTCGAGGATCACCGATTTCCACGCATCGGCGTTGGTAAGCGCACCCGAGATTCGTAGGTCGGGAGTGACGCCGTTGCCGATCGCGCTATCTCCGTGACAGACCTGGCAATAGCGGCCGAAATGGGCCTTTCCGGCCATCGCTTGTGCTGCGGTGCCGAATTGCGCCGGCGGGTTCCAGGCCAGCGGAGTGCCGGCTACCGCCGGCAACTGGACCGCGCCGCCGACCTTGAGCACGACGAGGCGCGGGAGGTTCGGCACCTTGCGCGTCACGCCGCCGGCGACCCCGGCGACGAGCGGGAAGGCGCCGCCCTTGCTGGTCATGAAGGCGATATATTGGACGCCGCCGACACGGAAGGTCGAGGGCGCGCTGACGATCCCCGACTGCATGTCGAGGTCGAGGAGTTGCTTGCCGGTATCGGCGGCATAGGCGCGGAAGCGGCCGGTGCTCGTTCCCTGGAAGACGAGGTTGCCCGCGGTGGTCATCGTGCCGCCGTTCCACGCGGCGGGATAGTCGACGCCCCACGCGACCTTGCCGGTGCGCGGATCGAAGGCGACGAGGCGACCGGTGGTCGCGGCGACTGCGGCTTTGAACGCCGCCTTGTCGTCGGGAAGCATCGCCCCGATTAACGAAGAACCGGTGTTGAAACCGAGGACCTTCCGCCTGTCGAGTTCATTCATGTCCTCCAGATAGGCTTGGGGAACCTGCTGGGCGGGGATGTAAACGAGGCCGGTCTTCGGGTTGAAGCTCATCGGGTGCCAGTTGTGCGCACCGAGCGCGCCGGGGACCGCGATGAAGGGCTTGCCGGTCTTGTAGAAGCGCGATTCCGGATTCTCGATCGGACGGCCGGTCGCCATGTCGTAGCCGGTCGCCCAGTTGATCCCGTCGACATAGGGCTTGGCATCGATCAGCTTGCCGTTGGTGCGGTCGATGGTGAAGAAGAAGCCGTTCTTGGGTGCGTGGTACAGCACCTTGACCGGCTTCCCGTTCACCGCCTGCTCGGCGAGGATGATCGGCTGCGTCGCGGTATAGTCCCAGGTTTCGGCCGGCGTCTCCTGATAGTGCCATTTATACTTGCCGGTTGTGGCATCCAAAGCCACGACCGACGAGAGGAACCAGTTGTCGCCCTCGCCGTTCGAGCGCGTGCCATGGTTCCACGGATTGCCGTTGCCGACGCCGAGATAGATCTGGTCGAGATCCTTGTCATAGACGATCGCGTCCCAGACGGTGCCGCCGCCGCCCGAGGTCTGCCACTCACCCTTGTCGGACCATGTGGCATTGGCCTTCGATGCGAAAATCTCGTCCGATGCCGCGCCGTCCTTGGCCTTGGTCGGGTTGGGCGCGGTGTAGAAACGCCAGCGTTCCTTGCCGGTGTCGGCGTCATAGGCGGTGACATAGCCGCGTACGCCGAACTCGGCGCCGCCGTTTCCGATCAGCACCATGTCCTTCACGACGCGAGGCGCGCCGGTGATCGTGTAGGGCTTCGAGGTGTCGAAGGTCTGCGTCGACCAGAGCTCCTTGCCGGTCTTGCGATCAAGCGCGATCACGCGGCCGTCGAGCGTTCCGACGAAGAGCTTGTCGCCCCACACCGCGACGCCGCGGTTGACGACGTCGCAGCAGGCCGAGACCGCGCGGTCGCCGGGAACCTTGGGGTCGAAGGACCAGAGCTTCTTGCCCGTCGCGGCGTCCCACGCGTCGACCTTCGACCAGGCATGGCTGACATAGAGCGTACCGTCGACGACGACCGGGGTCGCTTCCTGGCCGCGCGCATCCTCGAGGTCGGCGAACCAGGCGATGCCGAGCTGCCCCACATTCTTGTCGTTGATGTCGGTGAGCGGGCTGAAACGCTGTTCGTCATAGCTGTAACCGATGCCGGCCCAGTTATCGCCGTTACCGCCGGTCTTGAGCAGGGCCTCGCTGGCCTTTTCCGCCTCGTCGAGCGATCCGCCGCCCGAGACGCTGTCATTCTTCGACGCGCTGCACGCCGCCAGTGCCAGTAGTGCGCAGCCCAGCAGCGCCCTCGAAACGATCGTCATTATCTTCTCCCGTGGAACGTTTCCGCCGCGCCATGCCTGCGCGGTCGAAAGTCATGATGCCGTCGTCGACCGGACTGGCTTTCATCCATTTCCGATCGGCAAGGTAATTTTGCGCGAGCCACCATGGCCCCTTCCCCGTGCTCTTCGCCAGCAGGTGGCGCCCGCGCTGAAGATAGCCCGACGACATCGCGAACAGCTCGGCTTCTTCGGGCTCGTCGCCGGGAAGAAGAAGCGGCGTCGCGATATCCGCGCCGACGTCGCGCATCATGTTGAGCAGGCGGCACACATAGTCGGCCACGAGGCTGAGGCGCAGCGTCCAGCTCGCGTTGAGATAGCCGAACGACATCGTAAGGTTCGGCACATTGGAGAGCATGCAGCTCTTGTAATAATAATGATCGGGAAAATTCAGCGGCTTGCCATCGATCGACAAGGCGATCTTTCCAGCCACCGCGAGGCGGAGTCCGGTCGCCGTGACGATGATGTCGGCCTCGAGATAGTCTCCCGAGCGCAGGCGGATACCGCCCGCGTCGATCTCCTCGATCTGGCCGGTGACGACAGCGGCCTTCCCGGCCTTCATCGCTGCAAAGAAATCGCCGTCGGGTACGAGGCACACGCGCTGTTCCCAGGGATCGTAAGGCGGCGTGAAATCGGGCGCGTGATAGGCTTCGCCAAGCGCGGCCGCGATCTTCCCGGAAAGATAGCGCCGGGCATCTTGCGGCCGCTTCCGGAGCCGCCGGAACAACCAGTCCTGAAGACGGATATTCTTGAGGCGCGTGAGCGCGTAGGCCGTCCGGTCGGGCAATATCCTCCGCAGCAGGTTCGCGAAGCCGTCTCGCGACGGGCCGATCGCCAGCCATGTCGGCGTGCGCTGCAGCATGGTGACCCTGGCCGCGGCGGCGGCCATCGAGGGCACGATCGTGACCGCGGTGGCACCCGACCCGACGACGACGACCCGCTTGCCCGCATAATCGAGATCGTCGGGCCAGAACTGGGGGTGAACCAGTTGTCCCGCAAAGCGCTCGCTCCCCGGCAGCGCCGCATCATAGGGCTCGTCATGATCATAATAGCCCGCGCCGAGATGGAGAAAGCGCGTCTTCAGCATTTCGCGTCCCCCATCGGCGTTTTCGACCACCAGCCGCCACCGCGCCTCATGGCCGTCCCAGTCGGCCGACACCACATGATGATGGAAGCGGGTCCGTTCCCGAAGGCCGCGCCCGTCGACGATGCGGCGGAGATAGGCGAGGATCGCCGGCGCCCCGGCGATCGCCTTCTCGTCGGTCCATGGCTCGAAATCGAAGCCGAGCGTATGCATGTCGCTGTCCGACCGGATGCCGGGGTAGCGGAACAAATCCCATGTGCCGCCTATGTCCCCGCGGCGTTCGACGATCATGAAATCGAGATGGGGGCAGGATTCCAGGAGGCGCGCCGCCATGCCGATTCCCGACAGGCCGGCGCCGACAATCACCACATCGACACATGGCACATCGCCGTCCCGCGACCGGTCAGTCATGCGCGAAGCCTCCCTCGCGCTGCGACCCCGGACCGCGTGCCAATAGGCTCAAGGCGGGAGCGGCGCTCAATCGAGGCCCCCGGTGATGGTCATCCCGCCATCGACGACGATCCCCTGCCCGTTCACATATTTCCCCGCATCCGCGGCAAGAAACAGCGCGGTCCCTGCGATGTCGTCGGGCTCGCCGATCCGGCCGAGCGGGACCGCGCGCTGCAGCGCGGCCTCGGCCTTGGGATCCTCCCAGAGCGCCCGCGCGAAATCGGTGCGGATCACCCCGGGGGCGATCGCATTGACGCGGACATTCTGACGCCCAAGTTCCTTGGCAAGATTGCGCACGAGCTGGAAATCCGCCGCTTTGGAAACGTTGTAGGCGCCGATCGTGTCCGATCCGATAAGGCCGCCCACCGACGAGACGATGATGATGGCGCCGTCGCGCCGCGCCGTCATCTCGGGCGCGACCATCGTGATGAGCCAGTGGTTCGACAGGACATTGTTGTCGAAGATCTTGCGGAACTGCTCGTCGCTGATCCCCGCCATCGGGCCATAATAGGGGTTCGAGGCGGCGTTGCAGACGAGAATGTCGATCTTGCCGAAAGCGCCGCGCGTCTGCGTCACGAGATCCTCGAGCGCCTGCTTGTCCGAGATGCTCGCGGCGATCGCGATCGCGCGCGTCTCGCCAGCCTTCGCGTTGATCTGCGCGGCCACGTCTTCGCACGCATCCTGCTTGCGGCTCGAAATGACGACCCGGGCGCCCGCCTCGACGAAAGCTTCGGCAATGGCGCGGCCGATGCCGCGGGTCGAACCGGTGATGATGGCGGTCTTCCCGCTCAGATCGAACAGTCTCATGGAAATCCTTCATGTGAGCGGCACGCATGGGAAGCGTGCGAGGCGGCGTGCCCTGCCGCCTCGCACATGTCCGGGAGGGAGAGTTCCCGGCCTAATGACTGCCGAGGATCAGGCGGCGCCCGACCCGGCCACCGCCACCACGCGTATCTCGACCTTGAACGCCGGGTCGGCGAGCTGGGTGACGCCGACCGCCGACCAACAGGGATAGTCGGCGGGGAAAAACTCGTCCTTCACCTTCGTGAACTCGGCCATTTCACCCCGCAGGTCGGTGTGGAAGGTGACGAGTTCGACGATATCGGCCATCGTCGCACCCGCCGAAGCCAGGGTCGCCTTGATGCCCTCGAACGCAAAGCGCGCCTGCTCCTCCATGTCCTTGCCAGGCGTGAAGCTCGCATTGATACCGACCTGGCCCGACAGCCAGATCAGGTTCCCGACCCGCGTGGCCGGCGCGAAATGATAATTGTCGTAAAGGGGCTCGGTGCCCGGCGGCACGATCCGCTCGCGCTTTTCGCTCGTTGCCATGATCAATTGACCTTCTGAAAGCTCGGCGCACGAAAGGGGTCTCCGTGCTTCAGATGGGCGGTATCCTCGGCGTGGAGAAGGAAACCCGAACGCGTGAACTCGGAATCCGGAAGCGTACGGTAGGTGGCATCGTCGCCGAAGAAGCGGAAGACCAGCGTGTTTCGCGCCGGAAAGTCGCTGTCGACCGCCGCACCGCCGTGGAGCGAGTGCGGATGGAGCAGAATGACGTCACCCGGCTCGGTTGCCCACGACAGCAGGTCATAGGCTTTCGGATCGCGCGCCAGCTCGGCATCGATCGCGGGCAGTCGCGGCAAGAATTCTTCGCCGTGCAGCGGTTCGGTGGGATCGTCGGCATTCATGAACGTCGTGCCGTCGTACTGGATGCCGTGATGCGAGCCGCGGACAATCTCGAGCGCATTCTTCTTCGGAACGGATTCAAAACTGATCCACGCGTTGCCCCAGTGGTTGCCGGCCCAGGGCAAATAGGACGTGTCCTGGTGAAACGAGGTGCGCGCGCTTTTGCCGCCGGCCTTGAGGAAGACCTCCTCGGCGAAATACCAGACATTCTTCGAACCCCAGATCTCGGAGAAAATCTTGCCGAAAGGCAGGTCTTTGACGAGCGCGTCGAGGCGCTCCTTGGCCAACGGATTTGCGTTGTCGACATGCGACTTCAGCTCGCCAGCAAACATCTGCGTCACGTTGGGACCAGGATTTTCCACAGCCCAGTCGAACGCCTCGCGGCATCGAGCAAGTTGCTCCGCGTTCAGCGCATTCTTGATCAGAACCGCCCCGTCTTCCTGGAAACTTCTCCGTAGCGACTCGTCCATTTCGGCATCTCCTCTACCGCATTTGCGACTCGCCATATACGGGTACGGCTTCATTAACGCAACGGTCGTTATTCTAATTGCGTTTGCGAGAAGGATCGGTAGACAAGAGGCATGACCGATAAACCAAGCCGCATGCATGCCATCGAAGAGGACCATGATCAGGATCCGGACGGCTCCGTTCCGGCGCGCCGCGGGCGGCCGGTCGGAGATCGTGAAGCGAAGCGCATCGAACTGCTGCGGGCGGGGATCGCGACCATCGCCGATCTCGGATATAGCGGCGCATCCCTGCGCAAGGTCGCGAGCCGCGCTGGCCACACGACAGGCGCGGTGACCTATTATTTCCAGAACAAGGAGGCGATGGTCAGCGCCATCCTCGAGCATTTGTTCGATATGTGGGACACGCTGGTCGCGGCTGGCGACGAGACGACCGACCTCAAACCGCGTTTCCGGCGCTGGCTCGACATGAACGTCGATTCCGAGCAGTGGATGGCGCAGTTCCAGCTTCTCGCCCAGGCACGCCACGAACCGGCTCTCGCCGAAATCTATCAGCGTCGATATGGCGAATACCGCCGGAAACTCGCTGTCCGGATCGCGCGGCAGCAAGAGTCGGGCGACGTTCGCGACGATATTCCGGCCGACATCCTCGCCGACCAGATCAGCGCGCTCGGAGACGGCTGGAGCATGATGCTTCCGATCGAACCGCAGCGCTTCACGCCCGAGCGCCTGGAAACCCTGCTCGACGCCATCGCGACGTTGATCGCGCCGCCGACAAAAGCGGCCTGACCGGGTCGAAATTTCCGAGTTCTTCGCGAACGGTTTTCGTCGCGGCCCCCCGTTCCTCACTGCTTCGCGGGGATAGCCGGGTCGCGTCGCGATCAGGTTCGACGATGACGCTTCATTGACACAACTGTCGTTATGTTTATTCCTCGGACGTCGGACCTTCGACTCCGGGAGAATATTCCATGCGAACCACAGGTCGAGCCAGTTGAACCGCGGCGTTCGGGGCCATCGGGAACTTTTTCGGCGAGCGGTGGGCCCGGCGCGCCCCTGCCGCGAGCCCCTTTTGGCGCGGTCGACCGGATCAAATCCTTGCTGACGCATGAGGCTGCGAATGCCGCGGCGAGCGACGCCGTCGGCGCGCACGAACCGGTGACGGGCACCCCCGGCGCTGGAACCGCCCGCGCGATCGCCTTCCCCTCACTCGCGCTTTTGCTGTGCGCCGGCGGGATCTGGACCCTCGCGATCCTCTTCACCAATATTCTTCCGACCATCTTGGAAATGCTCCGCGAGACTTTGACGCTCAACGAGAACGAGATGGGTTCGATCGGCTCGGCCTATGTGCTGGGTCATGGCATCGTCGTCGCGTTGGGGCCTTTCTGGGTTCGGCGCGTGCCGGTCGTGGCGATCAGCGTCGGCGCGCTGCTGACCGTCGGAGGGGCCTTGCTATTCATGGCGCTGTCCTCGCACCTGTCGTCACTCATCGCCGGATGGTTCCTGGTCGGTGTCGCCACAGGAACGATCGGAACGCCGACATTCGCTATTCTGGGGGATACGCCCAATCCCACACGGACTTTCAGCCTCGCGCTTTTCGTGGCGACGCTGGTGGCGACACTCGCCTCCTTCGCGCTGCCGCTGATGCCGGTCCAGCACGCCTTTGTCGTACTTGCCGTGCTTTTTGCCCTCGCCGTGCCGTTCGCGAACGGACTGCGTGGCAACCGCATCGCTGCCGCCCCCGATACGGACCTCTCCGCGGGCCCCGGGGGCGCGTCGCCCGGCACGCTCGCTGCCCCCCTCCTGGCAATGGTCGCGGGCGCGATCCTCCTCGGCGTATCCTGGGGCGGCGTCTATAATTTCGTCGGGGTCATTGGCACCGCCAACGGGATGGATGTGGCGGGCGCAAGCTGGCTCGTCGCGTCGGGTCTCATCGGCGCCCTCGTCGGATCGATCGCGCCGGCACTCATCGGCGGTCGCTTCGGTCCTCCCATCGTCATGATCAGCTTCGCGATCGTCGCGATCCTGGTGACCTATCCCGCGCTCGTGCTCGGGCAGCCGGACCTGTTCGTTGCCGCGCTGGCAGCCCAGGGCGCCTTGACGACGGCCGCGCTCGCCTATCTGCTCGGCATCGTACGCGAACTCGATACGACCGGCCGGGCCTACATCGCCTTTCCCGCGATCCAGGCGCTGGGAACGGCTGCGGCGACGAAATTCACGGGCTGGTTCCTCACCCATTGGAGCGCCGCAGCCTTCATCGCCGCGGCCGGGGCGCTGATCCTCCTCTCGTGGATCATTCTGCTGGCGGCGCATCGCTGCCGGGCTGCGCCGCACCCCCCTATGATTGACGATATCGTCACCGAGCGCGCCTGACGAGGAGGCCCGCAAGTCCGCCGGCCGCCTGACGCGACGGCCCCCGCGCGTGCGCCCCTTCCTCCGCCCGGGCTGTCATCGATCGCCGCGAATGCGACTCGAATAGGGGCATGGGCCGGCTTGCGGCAATTTTAGAGAACAATTGTTGTTGCAAATATGTCACGAGCGCCGGATTTGATCGGAGGCCGTTCGCTCCCAACCGCCGGACGCGGATTAGAAAAGCAATTTTATCTCCAATTTTTCAGTAGGATAGTTTTCAACATTCAGAGACCTTATAATCTGATCGCCGCATCTGCGAGGCTGCAAAAAATCCCGCTCGACAATGGCGAAATAATTGACATAACATTAGTGATGCAAACAGCAGTCGATAGCTGTGAAGACCACCTCCCCAGCCGTCAGGGAGAAAGCTTCGATGTCGTCGCCACGCCGGCAAATGCGACCGAATGATCGCGCAGGCGAAGGCTTCGATCATGCCGCCGCCGACCGGCGGCAGGCAAGCTTTCGTGCCCGGGACCGCGGCGCAGGAAACCCTGGGCGAAAGAGCCGAAGCGAGCCGTCGCAAGGGAATAGTTCAAGTCGAACCACAAAGGTCAGAAGGGGAGTAAAGCCGTGATCAAACAACATCGGACCATGCACCGCCGCAAAGCGATGCTTCGCACAGCAAGCTATCTCGTCGGCCTCGCGGCCCTCCTGCCCGCAACGGTGCAGGCGCAGGAAACGGCTCCCGCCGATACGCCGGCGGCGGCGAACGCAGAACCCGAAAACCAGGGCGACATCATCGTGACCGCGAACCGGCGCGAACAGACGGTGACCAGCCTTCCGTTCAATATCTCGGCTTACGGCGGCGAGCAGCTCGAACGCGCGAATATCTCAAGCGTCGCCTCGCTCACCAAGCAGGTTCCCAACTTCAACATCGTCGACAACGGCGCGCGCACCTCGGCCTCGCAGATCCCGATCATCCGCGGCCTCAACGCGTCGCAGCCGGTCGTCGCGGCGGCGCGCTACTTCCAGTCACCCGTCGGCTTCTATCTCGGCAACGCGCCGATCACCGGGGCCTTGCCGATCTACGATATCGCTCGCGTCGAAGTGCTGCGCGGACCGCAGGGCACGCTGTACGGGGCCGGCTCGCTCGCCGGGGCCGTTCGCCTGGTTCCCGAGGAACCGCAGCTCGGCACGTTCGCGGGATCGGTCACCGCATCGGCGGGGATCACCGCGCATTCGAGCGATCCCTCCTATCAGTTCGCAGGGACGCTCAACCTTCCGATCGGCGAGCGCCTCGCGCTGCGCGTCAATGCCCGCTACGATTATCAGGGTGGCTTCATCGATGCACGCGACGTGCTGAAGCGCCAGGGCGACAGCTATCTCGGCAGCCCGCCGCTCCTCGCCGACACGAGCGATGTGGCGAACAGCCCGGGCGTCTACTTCAACAAGAAGGATTATAACTACGCCCGCACCACCTCGGCCCGCGCCGCGCTCCGTTGGGAGCCCGTCGACGATGCCTCGGTCAGCCTGAGCTACAATATCGTGAAGGCTCGCGGCGTCGGCGGCAACATCGACAACAACAGCTATGCGGGGGGGCCCTCACCGCTCGATCCCCGGCGCACGCTCGAGGCGACCGGCAACTATGAACGCTCGGTGCCGACGCTCGAGCCTTGGGAGCGCAAGACGCAGCTCGCGGCGCTCGATATGAGCTATGATCTCGGTTTCGCCACCGTCTCGTCGACGATTGCCTATGGCAAGACCGAGGGTGACCTCATCAACGATTCCACTGTCAACCTGCTGGGCTCGCCGCTCGGTGTCTATTATACCGGGACCCCGGCCAACCCGCGCGCTGTCATTCCGGTTCGCAACGCCGACAACGAGCGCTCATGGACGCAAGAGCTCCGTATCGTGTCCGCCGAGGGCGGACCGATCGACTATACCGCCGGCGTCTTCCTCCAGCAGCACAAACGCCAGATCGGGCTATATGTCTTCGCGCCGGGCGCGAGCGAGCAGAGCTTCGCGGCAACCGGATCGCTCGTGCCGATCCTCCTCGGCGGCGGCTATGTTCCGACGCTCGCCGACGGCTCGGTCTATAATCAGGTTACCGACCAGAAATTCAACGAGGTGTCCTTCTACGGCGACGTGACCTGGCACATCACCGATGCCTGGTCGCTCACCGGCGGCGCCCGCGCGTTCCGTCAAAAATTCTCGTCCGACCTCACCGCGTTCAGCACACTGTTCTTCGTCGATATCGCGGCGGCCAGCTCGAACAAGGTCAAGGACCAGATCTTCAAACTCAACACCTCCTACAAGTGGAGCGACGACGGGCAGGTCTATGCGACCTGGTCGCAGGGCTTCCGCCGCGGCGGCGCCAACGCCTTCGCGCTGACGGGTTTCGCGCTCGAACCCGAGGAGCTGCTGGTCTACGAACCCGACCGCACGAACAATTTCGAGATCGGCGCCAAGGGCAAGGTATCGCGAATCTATTATTCGCTCAGCGCGTTCCTCATCAACTGGGACAATCCGCAGATCGACCTCCAGACGCCGTTCAACCTCTACCCGGTCGTCGTCAACGGCACCAAGGCGCGCTCGAAGGGGTTCGAAGTCGAACTTCAAGGTCCGCTCGGTGGCGGGCTTAGCTTCAATCTCGGCCTCGCCTACGCCCGCGCTCGTTTGACGGGAGACTTCTTCCTCCCGGCGGGGAATGGCGGTGGCGGGATCGTCCAGAACGCCATCCAGGGCCGCGCCGGCGACCGCCTGCCGGGCGCGCCCGACTGGAGCGGCGCGGGCTCGCTGACCTATGCGCACGACTTCGCCGACAACAGCACGATGACCTTCAACTTCGGTTTCGATTTCCGCAGCTCGACGGTCAACCTGCTCAAGAGCCAGAGCCCGAATACGCCGGCGCGTCGCGCGCCCGGATACATCATGTTCAACGGCAGCATCGGCTATGACGTCGACGACTGGACGATCGAGCTCTACGGCTCGAATCTCACCAACAAGCGCGCCAATTACGGCGCCAACGTGCGCAGCCTGTCGTCCTACGCGACCCTGGGCGACTGGGGGAACGCTTTCGCGGTCTCGCGTCCGCGCGAGTTGGGCATCCGCCTGACCAAGAAATGGTGATCCCGCCCGGGATATCGCAGCTCTCTCGCGATATCCCGGGTCCTGCCTCGGGCAGAGAAAGCGATCAGGATCAGGACGAGCGCGCGGGATCGATACCCGCGCGCTCGAGCCGTTCGGTGAGCGGGCGCAATTGGCGTGCATAGTTTCGCCAGCGCCCTTTCGCGCTCGCATAGATCGGCCGCCGCACCTGGGCAGCGCTGGCGGTCGCCGAAGCGGTCGCATTCTTCTCGATGCGCACCATGTCGTCGTCCCAGCCAATATCGAAATGCCGCGCAATGGTGCGGCCGTGGGACAGCGGGTCCGACACGACATCCTCATAGGCCACTTCGAGCATTTGCTCGCCCACCGCGGCGCGCCAATGCGCGGCGAGAGCGTGATAGGCGCCATAATAGTCGGCCAGCTCGTCGAGCGCATAGCTGAACGGGTAGCCGCTGCCGAACAAGGTCGAGAACATGGCGAAGAGATTGTCCGCCGGCGTCCTGCGCACGAGCAGGGTCCGGGCATTGGGCAGCGTTTGCCTGATCGCCCCGGCGTAGAGATAATTGAACGGGAGCTTCTCGAGGATCAGCTGCCCCGGACCGGCGTGCCCCGCCCGCCGCGCATATGCGGGCACAACGAGCGCAGGATCCGCGCCCGCGACGCGATCGAATATGTCGCCTCCGGCGGTCGCTGCGGCCTCACCCAGCGCGCCGAACAGATTGTCGGTCTCTCCGTTGCTGCGCGCCGCCGCGCTCCCGGTGAGGATGCGCTCGATCATCGTCGTCCCCGAGCGGGGCAGTCCGACGATGAACCCATAGTCCGGCGCCGTGAGCGCCGGAGCGCGCGACAGCCGATCGACGCTGAAGGCCTCGGTTATCCGCGCCAGCTTGTGCAAATCCTGGCGGACGTCGTAGTCGAGCGCCAGACGCCGCGCCCCCGCCCCGAGAGAGAAATGACGGAAGGCGGCGTCATAGTCGCCAAGATCGTCGAATTCCTTGCCGAGAGCATAGTGGAGAAAGACATCGTGCCCCTGCCCCGCCGGCGCGCGCGACAGCATCGCGCGCAGATCGTCGATATGATTCTGCTCGGCGGTCCGTGTGTGAAGCTGCGAGCGCAGCAGCGCCGCCTGTGCCATGTCGGGCGCCAAATGCAGCGCCTGGCTGCAGGCCCGTTCGGCATCGTCGAGGCGACCGAGATTACGCTCGCCGCTCGCCAGATTGTACCAGGCCAGCGCGTCGGAGGGCAGCGCCTCGACAACGCGTGCGTAGAAATCGCGGGACGCCTCGTGCCGACCGGCCTGAAACGCGACAAAACCCAAGGCTTCATGATCCGCGGGCAGCCCGGGTGGCAGGGCCATGGCTGCGGCCAGCAGATCCTCGGCGTCGCCGTGTCGTCCGAGTGCGCGAAGGACCTGCACCGCCTTCGCATGCTCCTGCGACGCACAGCCGCGCCCGCCCGCCCGGGCCAGCGCAAGATCGAGCTGCTCAGTCAGTTCGGTATGCCGGGCGTCGGGGTGGTCAGGTGCACGCATCGATACGACCAGCATAGAAGCAGAGCCGGCAATTGCCAGCGGGGCGCACGGCCCCCGTTCCGGCGGGCTCCGACTTCGGCATCTCAGGGTCTTGCGCGGGAGCCTCGCGCATTCAACTTGCGAGCCTTGCGATTGACATGCGCGTCGAGCAGATCCGCGCTCCGGAGCGCGAATTGCATTCCGATCCAGCGGGCGGGCTCCGGCGGGACACGCGGCGTTGTGTGATCCAGAGCGGCGAGCAGCGGATCTTCCACGCCTCCGACCCGGCTCGCGAGCAGGCGGCCCACCAGCGAATGCGTTCCGACGCCATGCCCGTTGCAGCCCGAGGCGTAGAGAATATTCTGGTGCCGCCCTGTCCGGCCGACCACCGGGACCGCGTCCGATGCCAGGCTCATATAGCCGCTCCAGCAGGCATTCAGCGGGATGTCGCCGAGCGTCGGAAATCGCTCGTGCATCGTCCGGACGAGCGCTCGATAGGCGGCGGCGTCAGGCGTGTTGGGAGTCTGCATCCCATAGACATAATCGACCCGCGTGGTCGTGACGACGAGCCGGTTATCGACCGTCAGGCGATGGCTTTCCATCGTCACGTGCGGCGTGACGATGCCCTCGCGTCCTTGCCATCCGAGCTTTTCAAGCTGGCCAGGCGAGAGCGGTTCCGTCTCGATCGCCGACACGCGGATCGGGCTGACGAGATTCCGCAGCAGGCCGAGTCCGGGCGTGTAGGCATTGGTTGCGAGGATGAGAAAGGGAGCGCGGGCGACGCCGTTCGCCGTCTGGCAACGGATCGTCTGCCCTTCGTCATAGGATAGGAGCGCGCTGTCCTCATATATCCGGACGCCCGCGTCGATCGCGGCACGGCGCAGCCCCAGGACATATTTGCCGGGGTGGAGCGTCCCCCCGGTCGATGAATGGACGCCGCAAATGAAGGCCGGCGGGATACCGCGCGCGCGCATGTCCGCAGAGCTCAGGAAGGTCGCCGGTGCGCCGAACTTGGCGCTGAGTTCCATCTTCTCGCGCAAGCCCTTTTCCTGCGACGGATGGATCGCGGCCCGGATCAGCCCGGTCCGCAGATAGTCGCAGTCGATCGCATATTCGTCGAGCTTGCCTTCGACGTAGCGGACCCCCTCTTCATAAAATCGGACGATATCCCTCGCTCGCTCCTCGCCCAGTCGATGAAGAAAGAGACCGAATTTGACACCGCCTCCACCCGCCAGATAGCCAGCGTTGCGACCGCTGGCGCCGAAACCGCAAAAGTCGCGTTCGAGCAGGATCACGCGCGCGCCCATCGCGCGCAGTTCGAGGGCCGAGGAAAGACCGGCAAACCCGCCGCCGACCACGATGACGTCAGCGTCGGCATCACCCGCGAGCGCGGGCTGGCGATCGGCAGGCGGATCGACCCAGCCGCCGATCGGGCGAAATTTCGCGATGGCGGCTTCCGCTCGTTCGCGCGCCGAGGACCCTGCCAAATGCGCCATTGCCTTTTCCTCCTCTGCCCGGACGATTTCGTCCGGCTAGCGCGACCCGTTCCAACATCGCGCACCGGCGCGATGCGGAATCCGACCGCCTCCCGTCCTATGATCTTTTACGAAACACTTGTCATTATAAAATTTGGCAAGCCCTGCCCCTGCTTCAAGGAACCCTCGGCCTGCCGCCGGACCGGGCCCGGCGCATCGTCCGCCGGGTGGGGGATTGGTGGCTATGTCGCCGCCGGACGGCTGCTTCGAAAAGCACCAAAGAGTCGGTCGATCGCCACGAAGCGGATATGACAACAGCCGATACTTTAATTGCATAAGCGGCGAGAATCGCTAGCGTGAGGCTATGGAAAGAAGCAACGCGTGCAACCGCCTGGCCGAAGATAAAGACCATTCACGGTCAGATAACCGTCCCCTGCGGCGAGGCCGCCCGGTCGGCGACCGCGAAGCGAAGCGGAAAGAATTGCTGCGCGCGGGAATTCGAGTGATCGCCGACGTGGGCTTTTCCGGTGCATCGCTGCGCAAGGTCGCAAAGGAAGCTGGCCATACTACGGGAGCGATCAGCTATTATTTCACGGACAAGGAGGCGATGGTCGTTGCGATCATCGAACATATGTTCGACGGTTTCGATACGACGCTCGAACTCGGTGACAGCCTCGAAGGTATAAGAAGGCTGTTCAAGCGATGGCTCGAGCTCAATTCGAACTCGGAGGGCTGGCTCGCCGGTTTCCAACTTCTCGCAAGGGCCCGCCACGAGCCCGCTTTCGCGGCCATCTATCAAGACCGCTATGCGAAGTACCGCAACCGGTTCGCCGCCACGCTCGCCAGATTGCAAGGCATCGGGGTCGTCCGTTCGGATATCGCGGCCGAACTCCTCGCGGACCATCTTGGCTCGATCGCCGACGGCTGGACAATCATGCTGCCCATCGAGCCCGAACGCTTCGCCCCCGAGCGGGTCGACGCGCTGATCGACTCAATCCTCGATATGCTTCGGCCGCTTCCCGGATCCCGGTAGCCGAGGCGCCGCGCCGTACGGACAAGATCTGTCGTCCGCCAAGGCAATTCGCGCGGCGACCGCATCCATGATCCCGGCTTCCTGTTCGGCGGCTCTGCGAGAGCGAAATCGTCGATTCTGCCCGAACCGCGGCAACAGACCGCCATGAAATCCATGCCTGGCGCGCGGGACAAGTCGCTGCGGCGCCGGCCTATTCAGCGCTTGCCACGCAGCCGCTTCACATTTACAAAACTAATGTCATCATAATTTGTGGTGCGGGGAGATTCAGCATGAATGATAGCGAAGGCGACGGGGTGAAGAGACGGTCGCTCCTTGGCGCTATCGGCCTTGGCGCCCTCGCCGGCAGCCTCGGCGTTACCCGGGATGCGAGCGCGGCGACTCCGGGTGACGGCGGCATCATCGACGTTGCGATCATCGGCGCGGGCCTTGCCGGGCTCACGGCGGCGCGCGAACTGGCTCGCGCGGGGTGCGACTCCTTTCTGGTTCTCGAAGCGCGTGATCGCGTCGGAGGTCGCACGGTCAACATCGATCTCGGCGGCGGAGCGATTACCGAGGGCGGCGGCCAGTGGATCGGGCCCGGGCAGGACGAGATTTACAATCTCGCCGCCGAACTCGGCATCCCCACCTTCGACAGCTATCACAAGGGGAAGCCGGTCTATTTCGTCGGCGGACAGATGGTGACGGCAGGCGAAGCCGAGGGCGGCATCGTCCGCGACAGCCCGATTGTCGACAGGATTAACGCCATGGCCCGCGACGTTCCGAGCGCCGCACCATGGACTTCCCCGCATGCGGCCGAATGGGATCGCCTGTCGCTCGCCGACTGGCTCACCGCCCAATCCGCAAGCGACGAGGAGCGGGTCAACTTTTCGCTGTCGGCGATGCTGACCTACGGCGCACCGCCCGAGAAGCTTAGCCTGCTTCACTATCTCACGCTGATCAACGCGTCGGACTGCAGCCTCAAGAAGGTCGAGTCCATGCAAGGCGGCATGCAGGAAAAGCGCATCGTCGGCGGTTCGTGGGCGCTTTGCGCCAGGATGGCCGAGGCGTTGAAAGACCGGGTTCGCCTCGGCTCGCCGGTGACGAGAATCGCCGGCTGGGACCGGGAGATCGTGGAGCTCCACAGCGCGACCGGTATCGTACGCGCAAAAAGGGTCATCTTCACGATGAGCCAGTCGCTGGCGCGCCGTATCGAATTCGTTCCGGCGCTCCCCGCCGACCGCGCCGCCCTCCAGAAGGCCTGGCCGACCAATGCCAAGATGCGCAAGATGGCGCTCGTCTATGCCCGCCCCTTCTGGCGCGATGCCGGATTCAACGGCCAGGTGCTCGAGATCGGCGGACCGCTGCTCTGGTCCGCCGACAATTCACCGCCCGACGCCTCGCTCGGCATCCTCACCGGCTTCATCCGAGAAGGCGCGCTGCCGGCCGAACCCGAACTGGCGAAAGCCGCGATCGTCGCGACCTTCGCGCGGGCCTATGGCGATGCGGCACGCGCGCCGCTGCAATATCATGAGGTCGATTGGGGAAGCATCGATCCCTGGAGCCTCTCGTGCACCTCGCCCTATCCGCCGGGCTTCCTCAGCCGGTGGGGCGGCGTGATGCGCGAGCCGATGGGCCGCATTCTCTGGTCCGGGACCGATATGGCGGAGCGCTTCGCCAGCGCGATGGACGGCGCCATCCGGTCGGGTCGCCGGTCCGCGGCGCAGGCGCTGGCATCGCTCGCCACCGCGTCGCGCAAAGCCTGATGCCCGCCTCACCGGCGCCCGATGCAGCGACGACTGCAACGGTTCGCAAGCGCGGCCGCCCCCAAAGCCGCACCCCCGGCGAAAGCGGTTCCTCGCTCGGCGAAGAACGCCGTCACGAAACGGTGCGCGCGACGCGCCGCCTGATCGCGCGCGAAGGGTTCAAAAAGGCGTCGATGCGCGCGATCGCACGCGAGCTCGGCACGACGACCGGGGTGTTGACGCACCACTTCAAGAACAAGGAAGAAATTCTCGACCTTGTCCTGCACGCGACACGCCACGGCAAATATGACGGACGCTTTCCCCCGGATGCCGAGGTCGACGATCTAATCGACGCGCTCACGACAACGTTGCCACAGGACGACGAGAGCCTCGACAGCTGGAAGGTCTTTTTCGCCTTCCTCGCCTATCTCTTCCCCCAACCGGGCAAAGCCGCGCGCTACGCCGCCGATTTCGAGCGTTGGCGGAAGACCTGGGCAGCGGCGCTCGGGGGGATGGCGGCGAGAGGCCAGATCAGGAGCGATATCGACCCGCAACTGGCGGCCGATACACTGCTGTGCCTGTTCGAAGGCGCGGGCGTCCATGGCACTGTCAGTCCCGACACCTTCGGTTCCGCGAGGCAGAATGCCGTGATCCTCCATTATTTCGAAACTCTCCGCCCCTGACGGCGAAACGCGCTACATCTCGAGCTTGCATCCGCGCGCGACGAGGATCGGCCGCATGTCGTGATACGCCGCCGGCGTCCGCGTCAGCGGGATGTAGGGATGGAGATGATGGACGATGTGGAACTGCATCCCCATCGATCCGATATTGCCGACCTTCGACCGCCAGTTCCGCGTGTCGCGGTAGCGCCCTTCGCTCATTCCCGGATTATGCGGCGCATAGGACAAGAAGAAATTCACATAGGTAAGCGCGATGTGAAAGGGCAGCCACCAGAGGAAAAAGGCTTCGAGCGCATGTCCCGACCAGGCGAGTCCGGCCAGGATCGCGAGGAAGGCCAGCTGATAGACCAGTGTCAGGATCGCGAGATCGTCGCGCTTCGCGCGCGTCAGGCACTTCATATAATCCTCGGCGCGTTTCGAGCCCGGCTGACGGCCGCGGATCGATTCCCAGAGCGCCGATAGCGTTCCGTCGGCATGATTGGTGATGTCGGGGTCGAGGTCGGGATTGTTCGCATAGCGATGGTGATCGAGGTGCGTCACGCGCAGCATCTGGAAGGGATGGACGAACATCCAGGACGTGAGATGACCCACCGCTTCGTTCAACCAGAACCACCGCGTTCCGGGACGGCCGATGATGTGATGCTGGGCTTCGTGCGTCGGCAGATAGACGAGCGAGATATTGATGCTCGCGACAATGAAGCCAAGCCAAAGCGGGACGATATCGAGCATCACGAGCGGCCACAACGCGAGCCAGCACAGCATGTTACCGAACGCCCAGACGACGACTTCCCACGGGAACATGCCGCTGTGCTTTTTCGCGATTTCCAGCTCGAGCCGCCGCAGCTCGGCGCTCGACAGCGCAGAGAGATCGCCGGTCGGCATTTTCGTCATTCTCGTCATAACCACCGTCCCGTAATCGACGCCAGCAGCCCCCACCCGCCCCCGACAGCAAGACCGATCGCGAGGCGGTGTCCAGGCTCGAACAATCCCGCGACGCCGAGGCCCTCGGCGATGACGGGCGCGAGGAAGCCGATCCCGAACAGGAACGGCAACATCTTCACGAGGAAATTGAGTGCGCTTTCCATCTTTCCTGCTCCGACTGTGCGCCACCGCGCACATTCCGCCGTCCTTTGCGAGCAGCAGTCTACGACTGTCTGTCAATTAAAACAACAATCGTTTTCTATATTGCCTCCCGATCGTCAATCGCCCGTGAAATGCTCGGGTTTCAGATCGATACAGGTCGGATCGAGCGCGGCAACGAGGGCGAACCGCGCATGGACGAGCGGAAGTTCGTACCGGAAGAAATAGCGGCACGCGGCGAGCTTGCCCTCGTAGAAGGCCGCTTCTTCGCGCTGAGCCGACAGGGCCGCCGATGCCGTCACGGCCTGACGGAGCCAGAGCCAAGCGACGACCACATGTCCGAAGGCATCGAGATAGGTCGTCGCATTGGCAAGGCTGCGGTCGAGATCGGCGCTTGCAACGAGGGTGCGGGTCGTCTCGTCGAGCGCGGTCATCGCGGCTTCGAGCGCCGCCGCTTCCTCGCGAAGCATTTCGATTGCCGCGGCTTCGGCGACCGTTGCCGCCATCCGCCCGAGCAGGAGGCGCAAGGCCCGTCCGTCCTCCATTCGCACCTTCCGTCCGAGCAGGTCGATCGCCTGGATTCCGAACGTGCCCTCGTGGATATGATTGAGCCGGTTGTCGCGATAATAGCGCTCGACCGGATAGTCGCGGGTATATCCATAACCGCCGAGCACCTGGATCGCCCATTTATTGGCTTCGAGACAATGTTCCGATGGCCAGGATTTGGCGATCGGCGTCAGAAGGTCGAGCAGCAAGCCGAGTTCGGCCCCGTCGGCCGGATCCTCGCTGGCCTTCTGACGGTCGACAAGCAACGCGCAATAGGTGCAGAGCGCCAGCCCTCCCTCGACCGCCGCCTTTTGCGCCATCAGCATCCGCTTGACGTCGGCATGCCCGATGATCGGGACCTGCGGGTCGGTCGGCGACTTCGCCTGCGGCGTGCGGCCTTGCGCACGCGTGCGTGCATAGTCGAGCGAATAGAGAAAGCCGGCGAGCGCGGACATCACCGACGCATGGCCGACACCGATCCGCGCTTCGTTCATCATGTGGAACATGTAGGAGAGGCCCTTGTTCGCCTCGCCCACCAGATAGCCTATACTCTCGCCTTCCTCACCGAAGTTGAGGAGGCAGTTTGTTGTGCCACGATGCCCCATCTTGTGATTGAGGCCCGCGAGCGCGATTCCGTTGCGCTCTCCGACCGCGCCGTCCCCGTCGACGCGATATTTGGGCACGATGAAGAGCGAGATGCCCTTGACCCCCGGCGGCGCTCCGGGAATCCGCGCCAGCACGAGGTGGACGATATTCTCGGCGAGGTCGTGATCGCCGCCCGATATCCACATCTTGTTGCCAGCGATGCTGTAGCTGCCGTCGCCCCGCGGGTCGGCCCGCGTCTTGACGTCCGACAACGACGAGCCCGCCTGGGGCTCGGAGAGACACATCGTACCGAACCAGCGCCCTTCGAGCATCGGCGGCAGAAAGAGCGCCTTTTGCTCTTCGCTCGCGAAGGCAGCGAGGAGATTGGCGTTGGCAATCGTGAGGAAGGAATAGTTGGCGATGCCGAGATTCGCCGCGGTAAACATGCCGTTGATCGCCATCGTCACGACATGCGGCAATTGCATGCCGCCGATATCGTGCCCGGCGCCCGCCGCGAAGAAGCCCGCCTCGGCGTAAGCGCGGAGCGCCTCGCCGACCTCGGGCATGATCTCGACCTTGCCGCCAGCGAAGCGGGGCTCATTCGCATCGAGCGGGCCGGCGAGTGGCAGATATTGCTCTTCGGCGATCGCCTGGGCCGTGTCGAATATGCTGGCGATGGTATCGCGATCGAGATCGCGGAAGCGGTCGGTCGAGAGCAATGCCGCTGCATCGAGGCATTCGAAGAGAAGGAAATCAATATCGCGGCGATTGACGATTGAAGACATGAAGCGGGCCTTTCAGCTCGAGGGGATCGCGACGACAGACAGGGAACGGGGCCCACCGCCGCGCGCCAACCCCGGGTTGCAGCAGCGAAATTATTTTACACAACAACTGTTATATGATTATCGGCGCGTGACAAGTGCTATGTGATGCACGGCAGGCATCCGGCAGCGCCGCCCGGTGATCGCGGTGGGCTGGCGGCTTCGGACAACAGGCTGGGAGACGAGAGATGGCAGGATTCGGGGACTATCAGAACGAAATCTACGGCGCCGGCCTCCAGGGCATTCTTCCTGAAATCCCCGTCGACGCCGCGACGCTCGAAACCCGCGCGGTCGCCGCCATGTCCGCAAGCCTGCGCAATTATGTCCAGGGGGGATGCGGCGACGAGCATACGCAAAACCGGAACGCCGCCGCCTTCCGGCAATGGGGCCTCGTGCCGCGGATGATGGTCGACACGTCCTCGCGCGACCTTGCGATCGACCTTTTCGGTATCGCGCTGCCGACACCATTGTTCATGGCGCCGATCGGCGTCACCGGCATGTGCACGCAAGACGGGCATGGCGACCTCCATGCCGCACGCGCGGCTGCGGCGACCGGCATTCCGATGGTCGCCTCGACCCTCGGCAACGACCCGCTCGAAGACGTTGCCGAGGCGATGGGCGACACACCGGGCCTGTTCCAGCTCTATACGCCGAAGGACAGGGATCTCGCGGAAAGCCTCGTCCGGCGAGCCGAACAGGCGGGCTACCGCGCGATCGTCGTCACGCTCGACACCTGGCTCACCGGCTGGCGCCCGCGCGATCTCAACAGTGGCAATTTTCCGCAGCTGCGCGGTCATGTGCTGCAGAATTACTTCAGCGATCCCGTCTTTCGCAAGCTGCTCGGAAAACCCGTCGAGGAGAATCTGCCCGAAGCGATCCAGCTCTGGGGCCGGTTGTTCGGCAAGGTGCTCACATGGGACGATATGGCGTGGTTTCGCTCGATCACCTCGTTGCCGATCGTCCTCAAAGGCATCTGTCACCCCGACGACGCCCGGCGCGCGGTCGATACCGGGGCGGCCGCCATCTATTGCTCCAATCACGGCGGACGCCAGGCGAATGGCGGGATCGCGGCGATCGACATGCTACCGGGCGTTGTCGCCGCCGCCGGCGATACGCCGGTTCTCTTCGATTCCGGTGTGCGTTCGGGAAGCGACGTCGCCAAGGCGCTGGCGCTCGGCGCCCGTGCCGTCGGCATCGGCCGTCCTTTCGCCTATGGCCTCGCGCTCGGTGGAGCGGAAGGCGCGGCGCATGTGCTGCGCTGCCTTCTCGCCGAGGCCGATCTGCTGATGGCGGTCAACGGCTATCCGACGATCGCCGATTTGCGCGCGGCCGGGATCAGGCGCGAGCCCGCCATCGCCTGACCCGAGCGCCGCGAACCCGGAGCGCCGGTGCCGCCGCGCGCGCGGGAGATATTATCGGCCGCTGGTAGTCGAGAACAAATACATTTTTCCCGACAACGAAATGTTCGAGGCGGCATTCTGGGGTGTCGAGCCGCGTGCCCCCCGCTCCGCTCCGAACGATTTCAAGCAGATTCGCTGGGCCGCGCCGACAAACTCTATCCGGCCGCCGGCGCGAGCCTGCGCTGCCGCATCATTCGGGCGCGGCACCGGTTGGCGGCTCGCGAGCATCCTTCCCCTCGTTTCCAATGCAATAGGCACCCCAAGCGTCCATCAGTTCGACCCGCGCCCCCGGCCTATCCGGCGTCCCGAGATAGGTCGTGCGGCGATAGGCAGCCTGCACGGCATCGGGCGTCTTGTGCGCAAGCGCGGCCTCGACGACGGCATCGGCAAAGCCTTCATTTGCGGCCCAGTCGGTGAAGGTCGATCGAAAGCCATGAACGTGGAAGGGCTCGCTCATATCGCGTAGCACCTTCAGCAAGGTCATGTCGGACATCGGCTTGCCTGCCGAACCCGGAAACACGACTTCGGTGTCCACAAGCCGGAAGGCGCGTGCCTTGGTCAGCACCTCCAGCGCCGCGTCGGAAAGCGGAACCAGATGCGCCTTGCCGCGCTTCATATGATCGGCGGGGACGGTCCACAGGCGCCCTCCCAGGTCGAATTCGGTCCAGCTCGCCAGCCGGACCTCCTGACTGCGCACACCGGTCAGGATGAGCAGTTCAAGCGCGAGCCGGCTGTAGGACGGCTTGCGCTGCAACGCCGTGATGAAGGCCGGCAGAGCTGCATAGGGCATCGCCTTCCGATTCTCGCGGGATTTCACTTGTCTCGGTAGTCCGCGCCCCGCCTTCAGGCTGCTGTTGCCCGATGGCGCTTCGCGCGAGCGCCAGCCCTTGGCATGGGCGAAGTCGAGGACGGTACAGATTCGGTTCCGTACCTGACGCGCGGTTTCCGGGATCTCCTGCCAGATCGGCGTCAGAACGTCGATGATGTCGGCTGCACTGATCGCGCCTGTCGGTTCGTCCCCCAGTTTCGGGAAAGCATAGTTCTCGAGAGCCGCCAGCCATTGACGAGCGTAAACCTCGCTTTTCCAGCCTGCCTCATTCGCGGCGTGATACTGGAGCGCCGCCTCACGGAAGGTCACCTTCGCCGCGGCCTCGTCTTTTCGTTCTGCGAGCACGTCGCGTCGGTCGACCTTGATAGCCTTGCGAAGCTCGCTAGCCTTCTCGCGGACCTCCTTGAGCGTGATCAGTCGTGCACTGCCAAGCCCGATGTCCTGCCGCTTCCCGTCGCGCTGTAATCGCAGAAGCCACGACGCCCCACCCCGCTTGTCGACCTTCAAAAACAGACCGTCGCCGTCCTGATAGGTGCCGGGATTCGCCAAAGCGGCCTTGACCGCGACTGCCGTGAGTTTTCCCATGGGATTACCCCCACATTCTTCCCCCACACTTTGAGGGCACCAATGTGTGGGGGAAAGCGAATCTTCCCCCACACTTCCCCCACACTGTGCTCTGGCTGCAGGCAAATTACGCCGGACGCAGGTGGATACTGCGGGCATAATAACCTAGGTTTTCTGCGATTTCTAGGGATTTCAGCGGACGCCCCCGGAAGGGGGATGGTGGACAGGGCTGGATTCGAACCAGCGTACGGAAACCCGGGCAGATTTACAGTCTGCTGCCTTTAACCACTCGGCCACCTGTCCATGGGGTCCGCTTTGGGAAGTGGCCCAATGGCGAAACGAGGCTTGCCTGTCAATGGCAGTCATGGGAAAGGCGCGGCCATGAGACAATTTTCCCGTCATCGCCGTACGCAGGGCCCGAGCACGCGCGGCCAGCCCATCCGTTTCTGGGGCCGCCACGCCGTCCTCGCCGCGCTCGCCAACCCCGAACGCACCGTCAAGCGCATCTGGGGCACCCGCGAAGCGCTGGGGCAGCTCGACCTGCCGCCGGTGATTCCAATCAGCTATGCCGAGGTCACCGACCTTGCGCGACTCGTCGCGCGCGATGCGCCGCACCAGGGGCTGGTGATCGAGGTCGACCCGCTCGAGAGCATCTATCTTGGCGACCTGCTGCAGGAAGAGATCGATTCGGACAGCCGCCGTCCGATCATCGTCCTCGACCAGGTCACCGACCCGCATAATATCGGCGCGGTGCTGCGTTCGGCCGCCGCCTTCGATGCCGCAGCGATCGTCACGCAGGACCGCCACAGCCCGCCCGAAAGCGGCGTCATCGCGCGCTCGGCGTCGGGCGCGCTCGAAATCGTGCCGTGGATTCGCGTCGTCAACCTGTCGCGCGCGCTGGAGGAGATCGCCGAAGCGCAATATTGGCGCATCGGCCTGATGGGCGACACCGACACGACGCTGGGGTCGGTCTTGGACGGCAGCAAGGTCGCGCTCGTCCTCGGCTCCGAAGGCGACGGCATGCGCCACAATGTCATGGAACATTGCGACGTGCTGGCAAAACTGCCGATCTCGCCGCGCATGGAAAGCCTGAACATCTCGAACGCCGCAGCGGTCGCGCTCTACGCGGTCGCGACGGCGGGAGCGTAGCACCGATAAACCTCGTCATTGCGAGGAGCGAAGCGACGCGGCAATCCAGAGCAGGCGGTAACCGCCCTGGATTGCTTCGCTTCGCTCGCAATGACGAGCGGTATGATTGAAAGTCAGTCTTCCGCCGCGATTCGCACCTTCAGCCCGTCCATCGCCTCGGTAAAGGGCAGCTGGCACGACAGGCGCGAGCTATCGTCACGGTCGGTGGTCGAATCGAGCAGGTCGTTTTCATCCTCGCTCATCGCGGGCATCTCGCCGACCGCCGTCTCGACATGGACGTGGCAGGTCGCGCACGAGCAGCAACCGCCGCACAGCGCGAGCAGTTCGTCGAACCCCGCGTCGCGGATATTTTCCATCACGGTCAGGCCGGTGTCGCCTTCGATCTCATGTTCGGTCCCGTCGCGCGTCACGACAATCAGCTTGGCCATGTGCATCCCCATATCGTTCGATTCGAGTGCGCTATGTCGCGCGTTGCGCGGCAAATCAAGCGCTGCTAGTTAGACAACTCGGAACAAAAGGAGAATATCGGCATGGGCCTGACCCAGCAGCAGCTAAACGCCGGAATCGACGCGCTCGCCGGGATCGAGCCGGGATTCGCGCGCGCGCTCGGCCATGCCGGCTATCCCGAGCCGCGCATCCGCGCCCCCGGCTACACCACCCTGCTGCGCACGATCGTCGGCCAGCAGGTCAGCGTCGCCGCCGCGAACTCGATCTGGAACAAGCTCGAGGCGGCGTTCGGCGAGGGTTGCCCGGTCGAGGTGATGGCGGCCGCCGAATATGACGCGCTGCGCGCCTGCGGCCTGTCGGGACAGAAACAGGGCTATGCCAAGAGCCTCGCGCAACTGATCCTCGACGGCGAGCTGCAATTCGACGCGCTCCCCGCCGACGACGAGGAGGCGATCGCCTTGCTTACCAAGGTCAAGGGCATCGGGCGCTGGTCGGCCGAAATCTACCTGCTCTTCGCCGAAGGACGCCCCGACATCTGGCCCGCGGGCGACCTCGCGGTGCAGGAAGCGGTCGGCCGCATCATGCAGCACGAAACCCGCCCGAGCGAAAAGGCGATCCGCGAGATCGCCGAAGCCTGGCGCCCCCACCGCGGCGCCGCGGCGATCTTCAGCTGGCATTGCTATAATATGGCGGTGATCTGACCCGCCCCTTCACCCATCGTCGTCATTGCGAGGACCCCGGACTTGATCCGGGGGACGCGGCAATCCAGATTTGCGTGGCACCGCCCTGGATTGCTTCGCTTCGTTCGCAATGACGAGCTTGAAATTGGGACCGAATAGCCATGACCACGACCCGCGACATCGTCACCGCTTATTACGCCGCCTTCAACGCGGGCGACACCGACGCCATGCTGGCGCTCGTCGCCGACGATCTGCGCCACGACGTCAACCAGGGCGAACCGCGCCACGGCAAGGCGCTGTTCGCCGACTTCAACGCGCATATGACACGCTGCTACAGCGAACGGCTCACCGACATGCTGATCTTTGCCGAGGGCGAGCGCGCCGCCGCCGAGTTCATGGTCAATGGCACCTATCTCGCCACCGACGACGGCCTGCCCGAAGCGACGGGCCAGACCTACCGCCTGCCCGCCGGCGCCTTCCTGTCGGTGAATGCCGAGGGGCGGATCGACCGCATCACCACCTATTATAACCTCTCCGACTGGCTGAAACAGGTCGGCGCATGACGGTCACCGTCGCGCCGGTCACGGGCGGCGCCCTCGTCGAGGTGCTGCCCGCGCTCGCGCGTTTGCGCATCGCGGTGTTCCGCGACTTCCCCTATCTCTACGATGGCGACCCCGCCTATGAAGCCGCCTATCTCGCCGATTTCGCGGCCGCTGCGGGCGCCGTGATCGTCGTCGCGCGAGACGGCAGCGAAATCGTCGGCGCCGCCACCGCGGCCCCGCTGGCGACGCAGGACACCGCCTGGCGCTCGCCGCTCGCCGCCGCCGGCTTCGACATCACCCGCACCTTCCATTTCGGCGAATCGGTGCTGCTCGACGCCTATCGCGGCCGGGGCATCGGTCACGCCTTCTTCGACCACCGCGAGGCGCAGGCCCGCACGTGCGGCGCCACCGCCGCCGCCTTCTGCAGCGTCATCCGCGCCGCGGATCACCCTGCCCGCCCTGCCGATCACCGCCCGCTCGACACCTTCTGGCACCGCCGCGGCTACGCGCCGCTGGCGGGCGTCACCGCATCATTCGACTGGAAGACGATCGGCGGCAGGGAAGAGCGGCACGAACTGCAATATTGGACGCGGGCGTTCTGACTTCCCGTCTCCCCCGCGAAGGCGGGGGGCCGCTGGCGGCTTAAGGAGCGATGCCTGAGCAAGCAGCTCACGGCCCCCGCCTTCGCGGGGGCGACGATTTAGGACCGATCGCCGACAGGCAGCCCCTTCAACACCGCCCAAAAAGAAAAAGGCCGGATGGATCGCTCCACCCGGCCTTTTGCCATTCGCTAAGCGCGAAGCTTATTTCTTCGCCGGTGCCTTCTTCGCGGCCGGCTTCTTGGCAGCCGGCTTTTCCTCGGCTTCAGCCTTCGGAGCAGCGGCCTTCTTCGCCGGAGCCTTCTTCGCCGGCGCCTCGGCAGCGGCTTCTTCGGTCACCGCGTCCTTCTTGGCGGCGGGCTTTTTCGCCGCCGCCTTCTTGGCCGGCTTGGCGTCGTGATCATGGTCGTGACCACAGCCCGGGCCGTGGACGTGGCCGCCATCGTCGTCGGCTTCGATCGCCGCTTCGATTTCTTCGCGGGTCACTTCGCGATCGCTGATCTCTGCCTTTTCGAACAGGAAGTCGACGACCTTGTCCTCATAGAGCGGCGCGCGGAGCTGGGCCGCGGCGAGCGCGTCCTGCTGCACATATTCCAGGAAGCGCTGGCGGTCTTCGGGGCGATACTGCTGGGCCGCCTGGCTGACCAGGCGCTGCATTTCCTGCTGGCTGACCTGGACGCCATGCGCCTGGCCGATTTCCGAGAGGAGCAGGCCGAGGCGGACGCGGCGGACGGCGATCGAACGATATTCGTCCTTGTCCTTTTCGAGCTCGGCCTTCGCCGCCTCGACGTCTTCCTCGTGGCTCGCTTCATGCTCGAGCTGCTGCCAGATCTGGCCGAATTCGGCCTCGACCATCGTCGGCGGCACGTCGAAGTCATGGCTCGCGGCGAGCTGGTCGAGCAGCTTGCGCTTCATATGGGTGCGGGTCAGGCCGTTCAGTTCCTGCTCGACCTGGTCCTTCATGATCTCCTTGAGCTTGTCGAGGCTCTCGAGACCCAGCGATTTGGCGAACTCGTCGTCGATCTTCGACGCGGCGGGAACCTTCACTTCCTTCACCGTGACGGCGAATTCGGCGTTGGCGCCCTTGAGGTCCGCGACCGGATAATCGGCGGGGAAGGTCACCTTGACGATCTTGTCGTCGCCGACCTTCACGCCGACCAGCTGGTCTTCGAAGCCGGGGATGAGCTGACCCGAACCGATTTCGACCGCCATGTCCTCGCCGGTGCCGCCGTCGAAGGCGACGCCGTCGACCGATCCTGCGAAGTCGATGATGACCTGGTCGCCGGTTGCGGCTTTCTTGGTCTTCGGCGCCTCTTCGAAGCGCTTCATCTGGGTGGCGAATTCCTCGATCTTGGCCATGACCGCGGCATCATCCGCGGGCACCGTCAGGCGCTCGAGCTTCAGCCCGTCGATCGACGGGGTCTCGATGACCGGCAGCACTTCGAGCGCGACGGTGATCTCGGCGTCCTTGCCGGTCTCATACCCCTCGTCGAGCGTGACCGCGGGCTGCAGCGCGGGGCGCAGCTTTTCGCTGGTCATCAGGTCGCGAACGCCGGCTTCGATCGCCTTGTTCAGCGCGTCGGCCGACAGTGCGGCGCCGTGCATCTTGCGGATCAGGTTCGCCGGCACCTTGCCGGGGCGAAAGCCGGGCATGCGCACCGTCGGGGCAATGCTCTTCACTTCGTCATCGACGCGGGCATCGATATCCTTGGCGGTGATGGTCACGCGATATTCGCGCTTCAGGCCTTCGTTCAGCGTTTCGACGGTCTTCATTGCCTTGGTCTTATCCTTGCTCAAAATCTCTATCCGAACCCCGTCTCGACGACGGCGTTCCCCATTTCCGTGCCTCTGCTCGCGAAGATGGTGCGGGCGAAGGGACTCGAACCCCCACATCTTGCGATACTGGTACCTAAAACCAGCGCGTCTACCAATTCCGCCACGCCCGCTTGAGAAGCTTCGGCCGGATGCACGAATACGCGCGAAAAAGCCGCGCACGCCCGTGCGGGCCGCGCGGCGCTATAGCAGACGGACGGATGAGGGCAAGGCCCGCAACGCAGCCGGAACGTCGGGGCGTGCCGGACGTTGGTCGGCTAAGGAGACGAATGATGACAAGCTATAGCGCCAGCCTGCACGTCCATGCGGCCGACCCGCTGCCGAAGCCCAAGCCCGATACGATCGAACCGATGGCGCCGCCCGAACATCCGGTCCAGCCGACCCCGCAGGAGGACCCCGCCGGCCAGCCGCTCGAAATTCCCGGGAGCCCCGGTGGCGGCGATATCGACCAGCCGGGGCGCGGCCCCAGCGAAGTGCCACCGCAGCAGATATAGAGGCCACCCCCGCCTGTTGCACAGCGATCGGGCGGAGAGAAAATTAGCAAGCGAACCACTTGACCCACCCCCTCTCCCGCCGCCACGATGCGGGCGGGGAGAGACGATGATGAAAATATCGACCGGGGCATTTGCCCTGATGCTCGCGGCGCTGGCGGCACCCGCCATTGCGCAGGACGCCACGATTTACCGTGGCGGCCCGATCCTGACGATGGACGGCGATACACCGCAGACAGTGGAGGCCGTCGTGACCAAAGACGGCAAGATCGCCTTTGCCGGGTCGGAAGCGGAAGCGCGCCAGGTCGCCGGGCCTGCTCCCGCGGTCCATGACCTCAACGGCGCGACCATGCTCCCCGGCTTCATCGACGCCCATTCGCATTTCACGGCGGCGACGATGAGCGCGGGCGGACTCGACCTGCGCGACAAGGCGCACGCGGGCGTCACCGACATTCCCGCATTGCAGGCCGCGATACGCGACTATGCGAAATCGTTTCCCGCCGACCGATGGATCGTCGTCTGGCAATATGATCATGAAACCCTCGCCGAAAAGCGCCACATTACCCGCGCCGAACTCGACGCGGTCGCCGCCGACCGGCCGATCGTCGTGCTGCATGTCTCACTCCATGGCGCCGTGGCGAACAGCGCCGCGCTGAAGGCTGCGGGGATCGACGAAGCGACCCCCGTCCCGCCCGGCGGCATCATGCTCCGCGACGACGCGGGCAAGCTCAACGGCGTTCTCCTCGAAAAGGCGATGTATCTGCTGTTCGCCAAAATGCCGCAGCCGACGGCGGAACAGAAGCTCGCGGCGCTCGACGCCGCGCAAAATGCCTATTTCGCCGAAGGCTACACCCATGCGCAGGACGGCGCGACCCAGCCCCCCGACATCGCCTTCCTGACCAGCCCCGCCGCGCGCGAGCGGCTGAAAATCGACCTTGCCCTCCTGCCCTTCTCGACCGGCCTCGATGCGCTGCTCGCCGATCCGGCGGTCAAATTCGGCGTCTATCAGGACCATGTGAAGCTGCAGGGGATCAAATTCGTCCTCGACGGATCGGTCCAGGCACGCACCGGCTATTTCACCCGCGACTATCAGCGCGGCAGCCCCGACGGCTCGCACCCCTGGCACGGCCAGCCCGTCCTTTCCGAGGAGGAATTCTGCCCCCAGGCGCGCAAGGTCCACGATCGCGGCTGGCAGATCTTCGCCCATGCCAATGGCGACGCGGCGATCGACATGGCGATCCGCTGCTTCGACGCGCTCGGCATCAAGGCCGCCGACGATCGCCGCCCGATCGTCATCCATTCGCAGTTCCAGCGTCCCGACCAGCTCGCCGCCTACAAGCGAATCGGCGTCGGTCCCGCCTATTTCTCGAACCACACCTGGTATTGGGCCGATGTCCACCGCACCAATTTCCCGAAAGAGGTCGTCGATTTCATCAGCCCCTTCCGCTCGGCGCGTGCGGCGGGCCTGACGCCATCGAACCACAGCGACTACAGCGTCACCCCGCTCGACACGCGCTTCATGCTCTGGACCTCGATGGCGCGCGTCTCGCCGACCGGCGTCGTCAGCGGCCCCGACGAGCGGCTGGGCGCCTATGAAGCGCTGCAGGCGCTCACCACCGCCCCCGCCTGGCAGGTCTTCGAGGAGAAGCGCAAGGGCCGCATCAAAGCCGGCCTGCTCGCCGACTTCGTCGTCCTCGATCGCAACCCGCTGACCACGCCCGTGGACGGCATCAAAGCCATCAAGGTCCTGGAAACCATCAAGGAAGGCCGCAGCGTGTGGAAGGCGGAAAAATGATGCCAGAACGGGAGTTTAATTTCGGCATAGCCGCTCGGGCTTGATTGGAGCTGGCGCCGGTTTCTGATAGGATCGGGGCATCTCGCGACTGGAGAGTCCCTATGCGTTTCCCGCTCGCTATCCTCCTCCTCGCTTCCGCCGCCGTCCCGCTCGCCGCCTCGGCCCAGCCGGCATCCGATGTCGCCGACCTCATCGGCGCGCGCGCCGCGGGCGGCGAAACCCAGTTGCTCGCGCGCGGTTATGAATCGCGCTATTCGACCACCGTCGGCGAACAGCGCTACACCTTCTGGTGGAACCAGCGCACCGGCCGCTGCCTGTCGGTATCGACCGTCGACGGCCGCTATGGCGCGCTGATCGCGGTGCCCCCCGAAAATTGCGATAACGGCCCGCCGCGCGATGCCCATATGCCGCAACCGCACGCCTATGACCGGCCCGCCGAAAGCGGCTATCGCGACCCCGGCTCGCTCGTCCTCGTCTGTTACGGCGCCGGCACCCGCCCCACCGTCGATGTCAAACCGACCTACAAGTGGAACCCGTGGGATCATAAGTGGGAGTGGAGCAACCAGGTCGGCAATAGCGCGCAGGGCTTCACCAGCGATGTCCAGATCGAACTCTACGGCGATCAGGGGCGTATCCACCTCGGCCCGAAGCTCGTCGCGCCGATCCACAGCGGCGACGATCATGGCTGGTGGGACCTCGACAATCTCGTCGTCACCCCCGACCGCATCACCGCCAGCTATCGCATCAACGGGCTCAACAAGCCGAAGCTGACCGTCGACCGCCGCTCGGGCCGGATCACGATCGACGCGATCACCAATTTTTCGGGCCAGTGCGACAGCGGCGACTGGGGCGCGGGCCAGCGGCGCTTCTAGGGTCCAAGCCCCCTTGGCAGCTTAGCCTTCGACACCCGTCGCCGCGACGGGTGTCGTTTCGACCGCTCCGGCATCCGGCGTCGCGACTGCGGCAGCCTCGGCCTGCGCCTTCAGGTCGATAACCCTGTCGCGGTCATAGGCGAGGATGCCGGCGACCCGTGGCATGCGGCCGATGGCAAGGCCGAAAAAATTGTCGAGCTTCCCATGGGCGCGGAAGTCCGCCTGTTCGTTGGGATAGGATTGCAGGGAAACGGGCAGGCCAAAGGCGAGCATCCCACCGGGAAAAAATTTCCCGGTGTCGGTGATCCTTCCCGCCTTCACCTCGAACGAGACCGTGCCCATGCAATAACAGGTTCCGCTCAAGCCGTCCCGCCCCTTGGAAACCGGGCCATAATAGGCATAGCGCCCCGGCTCCACGCGCAACAAATAGCTGTAGCTCTGCGGGCTTTCGGTCGAGGCCGAGATATGCAGACCATAGAAAACCGGATTGCGTTCTTCGATGGGTCCGATCGAGAAATTCTCCGGCGTCGGCTCGATCGGCTTTTCCGGCAACTTTTGCCCCTTGCCGTGGGCGAGGCGGGTGCGAAACTCCCAATCCTCCAGCTTGGCGGGATATTTCTGCTGAACAACAGCCAGCGCCGCCGCCCATTCCGCTTCGTATCGGGCGATCGCCGCCTCATCGGGCAAAAGCAGCAGCACGCCGCCTTGCGGAATCGGACTGCGAATATAGACATAACCGCTCTCCGGCTCGATCTTTTCCTTGCCCGACAACAGGTCCCGCTCCTGGATCGTGTCGGCATAGCCGGCCGGCTTCGCGCAGGCGATCGACGAGACGGCGACCGCCACAAACGCCAGCGCGGGCGTCACCATACGGATCATCGTATCAGAACCTCCGCCGTCGGCTTGGGACCGGACGCCACCCGCGCCTGTTTCATCAGATAGGCGGTACGCTTGTCGTCATCGACGCGATTGAAGCCTTCCTCGAAATGAAAGGCTTGCCAGCGCTCCCTTTCCAGGCCGTAGCGGTCATATCCCTTATATCCCATGCAATTGCGCATATTGAGCCGCCGAATCTTGCGACGTTCGGTCGACCCAAGGATCGCGTCGTCGATTGGCGAGGCGATCACGGCGCCCAAAGCACCGGCAAGTCCATATTGGGTGACATAGTAGTTCGCCATGAGCGGATCCTGCCTCGCATAGTAGCTGAGCCCGCTGGCCAGCGCATCGCATTCGCTCAGATCGTTGAAGGCGGTATCGAAATCGGTGCCGTCGCGATGGAAATAGAAATATTTGTCATATGTCTTGATATCGTCGGGCGTTGCCGCGAACGCAGTGTCCGGCATGGCGATCGCCGCGACTTCCTCGGCGGAGAAGGCCCGCATCGGCGGCGGCGGCTTGATCGCCTGCGCGTAACCCGCCGATGGCAGAATCGTCAGACAGATCGCCGCGATCGCGACCGATAGATGGAAATTCCGCATTTCACCCCCACATGCGCACCGATCATCGACCCCCACCGGTCCGCTGAGCGCCTTCCCGGCCTCATCGACCAACTGCAAAGGCCTTGGCTATTTGGCCGCCGCTGCCGACGCAGCCTTCTGCGCGGCGCGTTTGCGCGCGGCTTCGACCCGGTCGGGCGGGTTCATCTTGTCGATGGCGGCCAGGGCTTCGGCTTGCGTCATCGGCGGCGCGCTTTCCATCGGGGGCAGGCTTGCCGCACGATTGATCAAGCCCTGGCACCGGTTTTCCATGCGGAAATCGGGCGACAGAGCCGCCTTGGACACCGGAAAACTGGCGAGTTCGGCGGGCAGCGCCGGCGTGCCGTCGGCGGGCGCGGCGAACAGCGCGGTCGACATGACGATATTCATCATCGTCCCGAATTCGACGAGATCCTGGGACAATGTGACGCCGGCAAGTTGCGGAACGGCAGACTTTCCATCTTCGCGAGCCGTCCACAGGCTCCCGATATCGGCGACTTCGCCCTGCTTGACCTCGAATTGATAGGTGCCGAGCGACAGGCAGGTTTCACCGACGTTCGAAATGATCCACTGACCGGGATAGGCCGACAGCAAATAGACCGACTGGCCATCGACTTCCCCGAAACTGCGTCCGGCGTTCACGACAACCAGCACCGTCCGGTCGAAATTGGGCGCGGCGGCTTCTTCGTCGCCCGGTTCGAACGGCTTGCCGGTGGCGGCGTTGATCCGGACGAACGCGACGGGAGTGGGCTTTTCGCTGGCGTTGCTCGGACCCATGCGAACGAGGATATAGCCCAATCGCGGATCGAGCTTGATCTTTCCGGGCTTCAGCGGCTCCAGCTTGATCTTCGGAACCTTCGCCGGCTTCTCGGCGGCGGAGGCCGTCGTCACCAGCGGACCAAATAGCATCGCGGCGACGGCGAGGCCGATTGCACTTTTCCTGATCATCGCGACAGTTTCTCCGTCGCGGGCACCGGCCCGCTGGCATAGGCGGCCATGCGCTCGACGACTTCGGCGCTCACCAGCCCATCATTGTCGAGGACGATATCGCCCTCGTTGACGAGCGTTTTCCACTGTTCCTGCGGCATGGCGTAACGATCGTAATTCATCATCCCCATGCATTTACGCATGGCGGCATTGCGCATCCGGAACCGGTCGATCTCGGCCATCCGGCCATTGATCATCGCGCCCAACAGCCCGCCGCTGCCGCCGTAACGGTCGCGGAACGACAGGATCGGTCGCGCCTGACCGATGCAATAGATCAGGTCGCCTCGCGCCTGATCGATGGAAACCCCGGCCTTGTGAAACAGAAAGAATTTCGCGCCATCGTCGCCCGTATCGGCTTGCTCGGCCTCGGACTCCGGGGCGGCGGCCAAGGCCACCCCCGACCACGCCGGACATGACGATAAAAGCAGCAGCAAAGCTGCCGCACCCGTTTTGCGACCCACTGAAAACCCCCGTTTTTCCCCAATAACGGCTTGCTATGACAGTTTTTGCGGGGAAACAAGGGCCTTTGCGGCCACTTTGCAACGAACCCTGGACCCTCGCGTCAGCCGAGCGCTTTTTTCAGCAACTCGTTGACCACCTGCGGGTTCGCCTTGCCCTGCATCGCCTTCATCGTCTGCCCGACGAAGAAGCCGAACAGTGCTTCCTTGCCGCCCTTATACTGCTCGACCTTGTCGGCATTGGCGGCCAGGATTTTCGCGATTTCACCCTCGATCGCGCCGGTGTCGCTCGTCTGCTTCAGCCCGTCGCGCTCGACGATCGCGCCCGCACCGTCGCCGCTTTCGAGCATCTTCTCGAACACCGTCTTGGCGATCGTCCCCGAAATCGTGCCATCGGCGACCAGGCCGAGCAATTCGCCCGCCTGCGCCGGGCCGACCGGGCAATCCTCGAAGCTCTTGCCGAGCCGGTTGAGCGCCCCGAACAATTCGCTCGTCACCCAGTTCGCCGCTGGGGCCGGCTTCGCGCCCGTCGCCAGCAGCGTATCGAACCACAGCGCGCTCTCGACCTCGGCGGTCAGCACATCGGCGTTATACGGCGAAATCCCGGCCGCCAGATAGCGCGCGCGCTTGGCGTCGGGCAGTTCGGGCAGGCTGTCGCGGCACTCGGTCAGGAAATCCTCGTCGAGGATCAGCGGCAACAGGTCGGGATCGGGGAAGTAGCGGTAATCATGCGCATCTTCCTTCGACCGCATCGAGCGCGTCTCGTTGCGGTCGGGATCGTAGAGCCGCGTTTCCTGCACCACCGTGCCGCCGCTTTCGATCAGCGCGACCTGGCGCTTCGCCTCGCCCTCGATCACCGCCATCACGAAACGCACCGAATTGACGTTCTTCGTCTCGGTCCGCGTCCCGAATTCGTCGCCAGGCTTGCGCACGCTGACGTTGACGTCGGCGCGCATCGAGCCTTCCTCCATATTGCCGTCGCACGACCCGACATAGCGCAGGATCGAACGCAGCTTGCGCACATAGGCCCCCGCCTCGGCGGGCGAGCGCATATCGGGGCGCGAGACGATCTCCATCAGCGCGACGCCCGAGCGGTTGAGGTCGACATAGGACATCGTCGGATGCTGGTCGTGCATCAGCTTGCCGGCGTCCTGCTCGACATGGATACGCTCGACCCCGATCACCTTGGGTTCGGGGATGCCCGCCTTTTCATCGGCCTCGATCGTCAGCAAACCTTCGCCGACAATCGGATGATAAAGCTGCGAAATCTGGTAACCCTGCGGCAGATCGGCATAGAAATAATTCTTGCGGTCGAACCGCGAATATTTGTTGATCTGCGCCTCGATCGCCATGCCGGTGCGCACCGCCTGGCGGATGCACTCGCGGTTCGGCACCGGCAGCATGCCGGGCATCGCGGCGTCGACCAGCGACACCTGCGTGTTCGGCTCGGCCCCAAACGCCGTCGCGGCGCCCGAGAACAGCTTGGCGTTGGTGGTGATCTGGGCGTGGACCTCAAGGCCGATCACGACCTCCCATTCGCCGGTTTCACCCTTGATGCGATAATCGCTCATCTCTCGTCTCTTCGATTTGAACGGATAATCTCGCGCCAAACCTTCCGCTTGTGCCGGGCACAATCCTGGTCGGTTAGCTGAGAATCCTTCTTTCCAGGTCCCGATAGGAGTTCGCCAATGGCCTGAATAGCCGCTTCGACGATTTCTCCTAATGCGCTCACCACCACTTCTCCGCCCGCGCTGTAAACCCAGCCCGCTCTTCGATCGCCAGCCCGGCGTTCAGCACGCCTTGCTCGTCGAACGCCTTGCCGATGATCTGCAGCCCCAGCGGCAGCCCTTCGCGGTTCAGCGCTGCGGGGACCGACATCGCGGGCAGCCCCGCGAGGCTCGCGGGCACCGCGAACACGTCGTTGAGGTACATCGCCAGCGGATCGGCCATCTTCTCGCCCAGACCGAACGCAGCCGACGGCGCGGTCGGCGCGAGGATCACGTCGCACGCCGCAAACGCCGCGTCGAAATCGCGCGCGATCAGCGTCCGCACCTTCTGCGCCTGCGTGTAGTACGCGTCGTAGAAACCCGCCGACAGCACATAGGTACCGATCATGATGCGGCGCTTCACTTCCGGGCCAAAGCCGTCGGCGCGCGTCGCGGCGTACATATCCTGCAACCCCGCCCCATCGGGCAGGTCACGCAAACCATAACGCACGCCGTCATAGCGCGCGAGATTCGACGAGGCCTCGGCGGGCGCGATGATATAATAAGCGGGCAGCGCGTACTTCGTGTGCGGCAGGCTGATCTCGACGACCTCGGCCCCCGCGTCCTTCAGCATCGCGATCCCCGCATCCCACATCGCGTCGATGTCGGGATCGATGCCCTCCAGCCGATATTCCTTGGGAATACCGACCTTCTTGCCCTTGAGATCGCCCGACAAAGCCGCTTCCCAAGCGGGTACCGCCAAATCGAGGCTCGTCGAATCCTTGGGATCGAAACCCGCCATATTTTCGAGCATGATCGCACAGTCGCGCACGTCGCGCGCCATCGGTCCCGCCTGGTCGAGCGAGCTCGCGAACGCGACGATTCCCCAGCGCGAGCAGCGGCCATAGGTCGGCTTGATCCCCGAAATGCCGGTGAAGGCCGCAGGCTGGCGGATCGATCCGCCGGTGTCGGTCCCCGTCGCCGCGGGGCACAGCCGCGCCGCGATCGCGGTCGAGCTGCCACCCGACGACCCGCCCGGCGCGAGCGCCGCATTGCCGCCGTCCTTGCGCTTCCACGGGCTGATCACATTGCCGAAATAGCTCGTCTCGTTCGACGACCCCATCGCGAACTGGTCGAGGTTGAGCTTGCCAAGCATCCCCGCGCCCGCGTCCCACAATTTCGCCGACACCGTCGACTCATAACGCGGCACAAAGCCTTCGAGCATATGGCTCGCCGCCGTCGTCTGCACCCCGTCGGTGCAGAACAAATCCTTCATCCCGATCGGCACCCCCGAAAGCGGCTTCAGCGCCCCCGCCGCGCGATCGGCATCGGCGGTTTTCGCCGCCGCCAACGCATGCTCGGGGGTCTCGACGATAAACGCATTCAATGCCTTCGCGCCCGCCACATTGGCGCTGAACGCCTCGGCGACCTCGACGGCGCTGAAATCGCCCGCGCGATGCCCGTCGCGGATCTGCGCTACTGTTAGATTCGTAAGATCAGTCATTTATCTCACCGTTCCCCGGCGAAGGCCGGGGTCCAGAGCGTCACAGCGCCCAATTTTTCGTTTCTGGATCCCGGATCGGTCGCGGCTACGCCACTGTCCGGGATGATCGAATGATGGACCATCATTCGATCACCTTGGGCACGCCAAAGAAGCCGTGCATCGCCGCCGGCGCGTTCGCCAGCACATCGTCGCGGCGGTTGCCGCCGGTCAGCGGGTCGGCGTCGATCACATCGTCGCGCAGCCGCAGCGTGTTCGGGATCACCGCGGTCATCGGCTCGACCCCGGTCACATCGACCTCGCCGAGTTGCTCGACCCATCCGAGGATGCCGTTCAATTCGCCTTCCATCGCGGCGGCTTCCGCATCGCTGATCGCGATGCGCGCCAGCGACGCGATTTTCCTTACCGTTGCCTGATCGATTGCCATTCATCTTGCCTTTGCGGGAGAAGCTGCGCCGCTAGCATCACCGCCGAAATGCTTCAACCATGATCCTCCCTGTGGCGAAGCCATGGGGAGGTGGCAGCGCGAAGCGCTGACGGAGGGGCATTGGCGCGACGTTGCGGCCCCTCCACCATCCGCTTCGCGGACGGTCCCCCTCCCCATCGCTGCGCGACGGGGAGGATCAAATCACTCGAAATCCTCACCGACCGGCTTGCCGTCGACAAAGACCTGCTGCCGCGTCACCGGCCGCACCTCGACGACCGCCTTCTCCAGTTCGTCGATCGTCAGCCCGCGGGTCGTGTCCCCCGACCGGAACGCGTCATAATTCTCGGACCATTGCTGCGTCTTCGCATCGCGCACCAGCAGCCCGACATTGCCGCCGCGGCTGACCACCGCGATGCGGCTGTCGCCCAGCACATAGGCGATGCACGGCGCGGTCTTGCACTGGCCCTGCGCCGCCAACGCGGCATAGGCCTCCGCCGGCAAACTACGGCCCGCGGGGAAAATCCGGATCTTCTGCTCGATCGGCTTCGCGCCATAGACCATGTCGCTTTCGTCGATCTCACTGCCCGACCCATTGAGTTCCCAGCGGTCCTTCGCCTTCAGCGCCCATTCGGCGAGGCCGGCGCGCGTCTTGTCGACCGACTTCGCCAGATCCTTCAGCGCCGCGCGCCCATCGGGTCCGAAATCGAACGCCAGCGCCGCCCAGTCGAATTTTTCCGACGCCACCGCGCCCGATTTCAACCGCGCCACTTGGTCGCGCGTCGAAATCGCGCCGAAATCGACGATCGGCAGCGCGAGGAACAGCGCGAGCAACGTCAGCCCGATCGCCAGCTTCTGTTGCAACGGCCGCAGCACATCGTCGAAGCCCCGGCGCCCCTTCGCCACCGACCACAATCCCGCGACGCCATAGGCCAGCGCAATCATCGCCGCGACGACGCCCCAGATCCGCTCGGGGGTCCAGCCGTACTGGATCACCCGCAAATGCATCGAATAATAAGCGATCACCGCGAGCGGCAGCACCGCGACGACCAGCACCGCCGCCGCCACGCGCAACAGGCTATTGTTCGCGCGGTCGTCGGTGCCATTGCCGATCACCGCATTGGCGAGCAGCACCGCGAACGCCGCCACCGCCATCATCAGCGCCGCGGTCGAGAACCCCGAATCCCACAGCTTGGTCAGCCCGGTGCCGAGCAGCGACAACAGGAAAATCACGAGCGCCGCCGCCAGCACCGGCGCGAGCACCGCCAGCACGATCATCACCAGCCGCTGGAGCGTCGACACCAATTTGTCGCGCTCGCGCAGCAAACCCACCGCGCCGCCGAACGCCGCCCCCGCCAGCATCCACGGGAACCAGCCCTTTTCGAACAGCGTCATGACCAGGTCGATCCCGATCAACTGGAACATCTGCCCGATCAACAGCACCAGCAGGAAGGTCAGCCCGGTGAACGCCAGCGCCGCGGCGCCGATCACCGCGTCGGTCCATGCATGGCTGTGCAGCCGCTCGTAAGGCATCTCCCACAATTTCCAGAACCGCCAGTCGGGCGCGACGTCGCGCCGTGTCTGGAACAAGGGCGTCGCGATCAGCACCGCGAGCAGCCCCGACCAGAAGGGCCATTCGAACGGCGACGCATCGACATTATAGGCCGCCGACGTCCACACGATCAGCGCGATCACCGCGCCCCACAACAACGAAAAACCCAGCGCCCAGTGCCAGCGGCGCAGCTCGACCCCGAGCACGAAGACCAGCGTCGAAACCGTGATGAACGCCGCGAACGCGTTGCGCCCCGGATCGAGGTTGGGTTCGTACCGCCAGTCGATCGTCAGGTGAAAGACCAGCCCGGCGACCGCACAGATCGCCGCCATGATCCACGGCCGCTGCGGCCAGGGCGCGTCGCTGTCGTCCAGACGGTGCGACGGATGGGGCGAATCGGGCGCGGGCGCGCTTGCGGGGATGTCGGTCATTCCCCACATCTGGGCTTGTTTAAGCCGCGCGCGCAAGCCAGATAGCACGCGATGGCGCCGGACGACCGGACTGTTGTTTCCGTTCGTGTCGAGCGAAGTCGAGGCACCCCGCAAGCGCGCGTCGCCGATGGGCATCTCGACTTCAAACGATCCGAACGGGTAAAGAGGCGCCGAACCCCATCTCTCCCCGTCCCCAATGGAGCCCAAATGGCCCGCAAGTTCCTCTACCTCATCGCCGCCGTCATCTTCCTCATCCTCGGCGTCGGTCTTGCCTATCAATTCGCGCCGGGCTGGTTCGCGCGCACCGCGCTGGTGCCCAGCGCCGAATTCGTCGAACAGACCGCGGCGGCGCCCAATGCCTATGACGATCCGAAAATGTGGTTCTCGCGCCCCGGTCTCGAAAACGACCCGTCGGACTGGCGCCCGCCCGCCGATGGCGGCGAAGCCCGCGCCCCCGACAGCGCCAAGGCGGCGACCGACAAGCTGATCCCGCCCGCCAGGGCCGCCACAGCGGCCACACCGGCCGAAACCGCGTCGGCGGACACAGCCCCGCCAAAGGGCGACGCAGCGATCTTCTTTGTCCACCCGACCAGCTATTACAGCCGGTCGAGCTGGAACGCCCCGCTCGACGACCGCGACGCCAATTACCGCGCGACTTTGTTCATGCAGGGCATGGCGAGCGCGTTCGGCGATGCCGGCGAGGTTTGGGCTCCGCGTTATCGCCAGGCGACGCTCGGCGCCTTCCTCGCCGAGGACCGCGTCACCGCGGGCAAGGCGATCGATGCCGCCTATCGCGACGTCGAACAGGCGTTCGACGCGTTTCTGGAAAACATCCCCAAGGACAAGCCGATCATCCTTGCGGGCCACAGCCAGGGCGCGCTCCACCTCACCACCCTGCTCAAGAACCGCATCGCGGGCACTCCGCTCGCCAAGCGCATCGTCGCCGCCTACATCATCGGCTGGCCGGTCAGCGTCGACACCGACCTCGCCGGGCTCGGCCTGCCCGCCTGCGAGACCCCCGAACAAAAGGGCTGTATCCTCAGCTGGGCGAGCTTCGCCGAACCCGCCGATCCGTCGATGGTGCTGGGCGCCTATGACGGCACCGTCGGCTTCGACGGCCGCCCGCGCCGCGACACGCGCATGCTCTGCACCAACCCGATCACCGGCATCCCCGACACGACGGCGAAAGCAAAGGCCAACATCGGTACGCTCAAGCCGATCGACGGGTTCAAGGGCGGCTCGCTGATCGCGGGCAAGATCGGTGCCCGATGCGACGACACGCGCGGGCTGCTGATGGTCGGCAACGCCGATATCGCCAAGGACTATGCGCCGAGCTATGTGCTGCCGGGCAACAACTACCACGTCTTCGACATCACCCTGTTCTGGGCGAATGTCCGCGCCGATGTGCTGCGGCGGCTGGCAACCTATGAAGGCAAACCCTCGCCGGTGCCGCCGGCGGCGGAGCCTGTAGCGGTGCCCGCGGCGGCGACGCCCAAAACAGCTGTGGCCGAAGAGAAAGCCAGGTCCTGACCCAAGGCGCCCGCCGCTAATCCCGTTGGTGTCGAGCGAAGTCGAGACACGCCTGGGACACGGAACGCCTCGGCGTGTCTCGACTTCGCTCGACACCAACGGGTAAAGGGGGGCGATGATCACCACCGCCGCCCCCGATTTCGCCGCCACGCTGCCGAACGGCGGCCGCCTCATGGGCCTCGACGTTGGCACCAAGACCATCGGCGTCGCCGTCTGCGACGCCGGCTGGTCCTTCGCGACCCCCGACAAGACGATCATCCGCAAGAAGTTCACCGCCGACCTCGCGACGATCCGTGCCTTCGTCATTACGCAATCGGTCGTCGGCCTCGTCGTCGGCCTGCCGCTCAACATGGACGGCAGCGACAGCCCGCGCACCCAGTCGACCCGCGCCTTCGCGCGCAACCTCCTCCCCCTCGCCCTGCCGATCCTGCTCTGGGACGAACGCTGGTCGACCGCCGCTGTCGAACGCGCGATGATCGCCGCCGACGTCAGCCGCGCCAAGCGCGCCGAACGCGTCGACAGCGCCGCCGCGGCCTTCATCCTGCAGGGCGCAATCGACGCGCTCACGCGCGGATGACGCAATATATCGTCTACTGGCTGATCGCGGCCAACCTTATCGCCTTTGTCCTGATGGTGCTCGACAAGCAGAAGGCAGAGGCCGGCGACCGGCGCATTCCCGAAGCGACGCTCCTCCTCTGGGCCTTCCTTGGCGGGGCGTTCGGCACGGTCCTTGCCGCACGCCTCGTGCGCCACAAGACGCGCAAACAGCCCTTCGCAACCTGGATGCTGATCTGGCTCTGGCTCGACATCGCGCTGCTCCTGCTGTGGGCGACCGGATTCTTGCAGCCATGGGCGGCCACAGCGCTTGCCTATTGGCGCGCCGCCTCTTAAACGCTCGGCTTTAATGACAACCTCCACCACCCGACCCGCCAGCGACTATCCGCCCGGCGGCGATGCCTTTCGCCATCGCCACCTGATCGGCATCGCGCAGCTGACCCCGTGGGAGATCAGCTATGTCCTCGACGCCGCCGAGCAATGGGTCGAACTCAATCGCAGCGGCGCCGCGAAGCACGACGACCGGCTCGCGGGCCTCACGATTATCAACGCCTTTTTCGAGAACTCCACGCGCACCCTGCTGTCGTTCGAAATCGCCGGCAAACGCCTCGGCGCCGACGTCGTCAACATGCACGCCGCGCAGTCGAGTGTGAAAAAGGGCGAGACGCTGATCGACACCGCGATGACGCTGAACGCGATGCGCGCCGACGCGATGGTGATCCGTCACGGCAGTTCGGGCGCGGTCCAGCTCATCGCCGACAAGGTCGACTGCCCGGTCCTCAACGCCGGCGACGGTCGCCACGAACATCCGACGCAGGCGCTGCTCGACGCGCTCACCATCCGCCGCCGCAAGGGCAAGGTCGAGGGGCTGACGATCGCGATCTGCGGCGACGTGCTACACAGCCGCGTCGCGCGCTCGAACATCCTCGCGCTCACCCTGCTCGGCAACGAGGTGCGCATCGTCGCCCCGCCGACGCTGACCCCGCCCGCGATCGAGCGCATGCACGTCACCAGCTTCACCGACATGGACGAAGGCATAAGGGACGCCGACGTCGTGATGATGCTCCGCCTTCAGAACGAGCGCATGGACGGCGCCTATCTGCCGTCGGCACGCGAATATCACGCGCTCTACGGCCTCACCCCCAAACGCCTCGAGAAAGCGAAACCCGATGCGATCGTCATGCACCCCGGCCCGATGAATCGCGGGGTCGAGATCGACAGCAATGTCGCCGACGATCCCGTCCGCTCGACGATCACCGAACAGGTCGAAATGGGGGTCGCGGTGCGCATGGCGTGCCTCGACATCCTCACGCGCCGCAAGCGGGGAGTGGAAGGATGGGCGTGACCCCGCTTCACATCGTCAACGCGCTGCTGGTCGACGGCGACACGCCGCGCCCGGGCAGCCTGCTCGCGGCGGGTGGCCGCATCGCCGCGATCGACCCGACCGAGCTTCCCGATGGCACCGAAACCGTCGATGCCAGGGGCCAGTGGCTCGCCCCCGGGATCATCGACCTCGGCGTCTTCGCGACCGACAAGCCCGCCTTCCATTTCGGCGGCATCACCCGCGCCGCGCTGATGCCCGACAGCGGCCCGCTCGACGGCGCCGGCCTTGTCGAGCGCGCCGCCAAGGGCGGCAAGCCCGACCTCTGGGTCCATCCGATCGCCGCCGCGACCAAGGGCCTCGAGGGCCGGGAACTCGCCGAAATCGGCCTGATGAAACAGGCCGGCGCGCGCGCCATCGCCACCGGCCGCGCGCGCATCGCCGACAGCGGCGTCATGCGCCGCGTGCTGAGCTATGCCGCCGCGCTCGGTCTCGTCACGATCATCCACGCCGAGGACGAGGGCCTCACCGCCGGCGCCGTCGCCACCGATGGCGAGATGGCAACCCGCCTCGGCCTCGCCTCCGCCCCCGCCATCGCCGAGGCGATCGCGATCGCCCGCGACCTCGCGCTCGTCGAGGAAACCGGCGCCCCCGTCCATTTCCGCCAGGTCACCACCGCGCGCGGGCTCGCGCTTGTTCGCGAAGCCAAGGCGAAGGGCGTCCCCGTCACCTGCGGCATCACCCCGGCGCACCTGCTGCTCTCCGACACCGCGATCGGCGATTTCCGCACCTTCGCGCGCCTGTCGCCGCCGCTCCGGTCGGAAGACGACCGCCACGCCTGCCTCGCCGCGATCGCCGACGGCACGATCGACATCCTCGCCTCGGGCCACGACCCGCGCGGCCCCGAGGACAAGCGCCTCCCCTTCGCCGAGGCCCAGCCCGGCATGGCGGGCGCCGAAACGCTGCTCGCGCTCGGCCTGAATCTCGTCCGCGACGGCCATGTCACGCCCGGCCGCCTGTTCGAACTGCTCGCAGCCACCCCCGCCTGTCTGCTCGGCGTCGACGCCGGAACACTCGCGACAGGCAAGGAAGCCGACCTCATCCTCATCGACGCCGACACGCCCTGGCAGGTCGATGCGAAGAAAATGGCGGCATGGGCCGGCAACACCCCCTTCGACGGCATGCCGGTCCAGGGCCGCGCGACGATGATGTGGAAGGGCGGCCAGCGCATCCGCTGACCAACGACAATCCTCCCTGTGGCGCAGCCATGGGGAGGTGGCAGCGCGAAGCGCTGACGGAGGGGCCATGGCGCAACCGCTGCCGCCCCTCCACCATTCGCTTCGCGAACGGTCCCCCTCCCCATCGCTACGCGACAGGGAGGATTTCGCACGCCCCCAACACATCACAAAAAGAAGCCCGCCGGGAAACCGACGGGCTTCAAGAAAAACAGGATGGCCGTTTCCGGCCATCCTGTGCTTGGGTCGCCCCCATGGAATGACCCATTTGACCCCCGCTCGCGCTACCCATATGGGTAGGATCGAAACTTTTTTGCAGGATATGATTATCCGCTGATAAATGGGGACATTCTTCCCCATCCGACCGTCCCGCCCACCGCTGTCGTCTTTTGGGGAAGCCGATGCCGAACGATCAGGTCCAGATTGCGCCGTCCGGCCATAATGCGTCGGCCGAATGGGAGGTCCTCAACGGGCTGATCGGCGAGATTTACGATTCGGTGCTGCACCCCGAACGCTGGAACGAAACCCTCGCCAACATCAGCAACGCGCTCTGCCCGCTGAGCTGGGACGCCGCCTTCATCCTGTGGGAAAGCAGCAATCCGCCCGGCGCCCGTTTCGTCGCCGCGACCGGGCTCGCCGCCGGGGTGCAGGAAATCTATGCCGCGGTCTATGCCGGGCGCCATGAATGGTCGCACAAGATGATGCGCTACGGCAATGGCAGCGTCATCGACAGCAACGACATCATGACCCGCGAAGAGTTTGCCGAGACCGAATTTTCGCGCAATTTCCTGGCGCCTTGGGGAATCGACCGCCTGATCGCGGTGCTGCTCGACCGCCGCGGCGGCGAGCGTCTGGGGCTCTTGCTCCCCGGCCCCGGCGACCGCGACGTCGACCGGCTGAAGCGCGGCCTGCGCACGCTCGCCCCGCACATCCAGCGCGCCATGCGGATCAGCGACCGGCTCGCCACGCTCGAACTCGCGGCGGGCGCCGCACGCGCCGCCGCCGACGTCGCGCCCTTCGCGATCTTCAGCCTCGACGACCAGCTCAACATCCTCGCCGTCAACAGCCGCGCCGGGCAATATGAAAAGGCGGGCTTCATCCACATCGCGGGCGACCGCTTCGCCTTCGCCCATCCCGCCAGCCAGAAACGACTGCACGACCTCTTGCGCAGCCCCAATCCGGCCGGGCTCGCCTTTCAGGCGCTCGGCAAGGACGACCGCGAATGCCCCGTGCTCGTCGCGCGCATCACCCGGCAATCGGCGCCGCAGATCGGCGGCGTCGTGCTCGGCGCGTCGCTGATCGTCACGTTGGGCAGCGCGCCGGGGGAAACCCCGGTGGTCGAGGTCGACCGCGTCGCGCAATGGTTCGGCCTCACCCCGTCCGAAGCGCGCCTCGCGGTCGCGCTCGTTGCCGGCCAATCGGTGCAGGACTATGCCGCGCAGCGTGCGATCAGCGTCAACGCCGCGCGTTTCCTGTTGAAGGGCGTGTTCCGCAAGACCGGCGCGACCAGCCAGGCCCAGCTCGTCGCCACCCTCGCGCGGCTGCCGGCGGCGAAAGAGGGTTGAGCGATATCCTCCCTGTCGCGAAGCGATGGGGAGGGGGACCGCCGCGAAGCGGTGGTGGAGGGGCCGAAACCTTACACGACGCCTGACGGCGTCGGCCCCTCCGTCAGCGCTTCGCGCTGCCACCTCCCCATGGCTTCGCCACAGGGAGGATGATCAAAAAGCAAAAGGGGAGCAGCCTCGCGGCCACGCCCCCTCGTCTCTCCCAAAACCGGAAAGCGCTATATCAGCGCGACGCCAGCCGCACCGGGGTGCCGCGCGCGGCCCACTGGATGCTCTCGCTGCCGCCCATCTGGCGGATGAAACATTTCTGGCCGTCGGCGCGCAACTGGCCGCACAGCCTGTCGGCGTCGGCGCGCGTCTTGATGCCGTTGACGGTCAGACGATAGAAGGTGCGGCCCTTGACGGTCGCGGCGTGGCTCGACGCCGGGAAATTCGCCAGCATCGCGTTGCGCGACTTCAGCGAACCCCATTTTTCCTTGGCGATGCCCAGGCTGTCATAAGCGCCCAGTTGCACCGCCCAGCCCGACGGCTTTTTGGCGTCGAAGGCGAGCTGCGGCAGGAATTTGGTCGCCAGCGCGCGCGCCTCTTCGTGGAACGGACGCGCGGCGGCGGCTTCGCCCGCGACGCGCGGCGCGGCGCGATAGGGCGCGGCGTCGGCCATGATTACGGGGGCGGCGGCGGGCACCGGCAGTTCGGTGACCGGGACGACGCCATTGGCGTCGCGCTGCGGCATCGGCAGTTCGACAGTACGGATCGCGGCGGCTTCGACCGCCGGCGGCGGCGGCGCGAAGCTGTCGACCGGCGCCGGATCGGCGCTCGCCAGCACCATCGGCGCGTCGGCGGTGGCCATCTGCGTGCCGGTGAAATTGCTGAGAGCGAGGCGCACCGGCATCCCGCCATCGGCCTGCGCGGTCACGCCGATCAGGCTCGCGACGCGCAGCGCGCTGTTGTTGTCATTGGCGAGCTTCGACCATTCGGCCATCCGCCCCTCGACCTTGTCGAGCGACAGGTCCTGCGATGCCAGGATGCGCGCCTGCGCCCAGCGGCCCGACAGCGCGAGCGCGAGCGCGAGATTCTGGCGCGTGCGCGCGGTGGCGCCTTCGGCACGGGCCGCTTCGCTCAGCACATAGATCGCCGACTCGCTGTCGCCCGCCAGCGCCAGCGCCAGCCCCATGTCGGGTGCGGGCAAGATATCGCGATGCGCGTTGAGCAGCGCCATCGCTTCGCTCGTCTTGTTCTGCGCGAGGTTGGCGAGCGTCAGCGCGATCACCGTATTGGCATCGGTGGTGCCCAATTCCATCGCTTCGGTCAGCGCGGCGGAGGCCGAGGCGAACCGTCCGTCGCTGAGGTAAGCTTGGCCGAGCAGCGCGCGATAGGCGCCGTCGCGCGGGCTCGCCGCGACCGCGGCTTCGGCGTAGGCGACCGCCTTGCTGACCTTGCCGTCGGTAAGCGCGTCGCGCGCCTTGTCGGCGGACTTCACCGCGGTTTCGGGTTTGCCGAGCGCGTTCGACGGCGCATTCGCCATCTTGTTCATGCTGCAGCCGGTGGTCGTGAGGCCGAGCACAAAGCCCGACACGGCAAGCTTCATCAGCAGGTTGCGGTTCATGACAGGTCCCCCTTGTTCACTTAGGACTGCATCGTCCGACGCGACGGGCGCGTGGCCGGCAGGCGGCTCGCCATCGCGTCGATCTCGGGCAGCGTTGACAGAAATTCGTCGAGCAGATCGGTCAGGATCACCTGCGAAGAGCGGTTGGTCACCGCGCTCGCCAGCCGCAACCGCAGATGGCGTTCGGCGTCGAGGCGCAGCGTGAACGCCGCCTTGTCGCGGGCGCGCAGCGCGCGCGGCGCGCGCGGCGCGCGCGGCGCGCGCGGCGCCTTCGGCTCGGCGGGCCGCGCTTCGACCTTGCGCGCTACCGCGGCGACGCGGTCGCTCAGCGATTCCTGCTGGCGGACGATTTCGGGAATGACCGGCAACGGCGCGGGGACGAATTCCTCGGCGGCTTCGCTTTCGCCCAGCCAGTCGACGACCTCGTGGCCGGCGCTGTCCTCGACCGCATGTTCGGCCTCCAGATTATGTTCGGGCACCGATCCGCTGAGCAAAGGCTTCAGGTCGACCATATGCGTCGGTTCGCTCGACTGCACCGGGTCGACGTCATAGCCCATGTCGTTCCAGCCGAGGTCGTCGTAACCGACCGTGCTGACCGGAACCGGGCCGCTGCCGAGCGGCTGGCGGCGCATCGCGGGGCGCGCGGCGCCCTTGCGAGCCAACAGACCGGCGTTCAGCGATGCGAGGGGTTTGGGTTCGCCCATGGCTTCCATCTCCCCTTACTGACCGGCGATGCGGCGGCCGAAACCACCGCCCATCGGACGGACGGCGCCATAGCCGCCTTGCGACGGCATCGGCACACCGCTGAACACGGTGCGGCGGAAATTCTTTTCCAGCCGGTCGTTCATATAGGACCACAGCTGGCGGATCTCGTCGGCCGAGCGGCCGTTGGGATCGACCTCCATCACCGTGCGGCCGTCGATCATCGACGCGGCATAATCGGTGCGGTGGTGCAAGGTGATCGGGGCAACGGTGCCATGCTGCGACAGCGCGACCGCGGCCTCGCTGGTGATCTTGGCCTTCGGCGTCGCGCCGTTCACGACGAACACCAGCGGTTTGCCGGCGCGTTCGCACAGGTCGACGGTGGCGCCGACGGCGCGCAAATCGTGCGGGCTGGGGCGTGTCGGGACGACGATCAGCTCGGCGACCCCGATGACGCTCTGGATCGCCATGGTGATCGCCGGCGGCGTATCGATGACCGCGAGCTTGAAGCCCTGCTGGCGCAGGATTTCGAGGTCCGAAGCGAGCCGTGCGACCGTGGTCTGGGCAAAGGCCGGAAGGTCGGTTTCGCGCTCGTTCCACCAGTCGGCGAGCGAGCCCTGCGGATCGATATCGATCAGGACAACGGGCCCTGCGCCGGCGAGTTGGGCCTGCACCGCAAGGTGCCCCGACAATGTCGTCTTACCCGACCCGCCCTTTTGTGAAGCCAATGCCAAAACGCGCACAGCTGTCCCCCTAATGTGACCACGAATTGGCGGTGGAATGCCATGCGGGGGCCTAAGATTGGGTTAACGATGTGAAAATGACGGTAAACGGTCCGTTGGACATCATGGTAAACAGCGACTTAAGATAAAACTGTGCCGTATCGGATCAGAAACACTCTGGTCGACGCGTCGCTAACGGGGTGTTAGCCATTACCCCCTAGCGCCGGGCCGGGGACTGTCGCCGCCCGGGTCCGGGCTGCTGACGTCAGTGGAGATTGTCATGCGTCTATTCCGCACCATCGCCTTGCTTCCGTTGCTGTCGGTGGCGATGTCCGCCGCACCCGCCATCGCGGCACCCGCGGCGAGCAAGCCCGCCGCCGCGACGCCCAGCGTCAAGGACGGCGTCGATCAATGGGAGGCCGGCAACGCCCAGCAGGCGGTATCGATCTGGCGCCCGCTCGCGCTCGCCGGCGATCCCGATGCCCAGTTCAATCTCGGTCAGGCGTACAAGCTCGGCCGCGGCGTCCCCGCCGACCTCGCGCAGGCCGAAAGCTGGTACCGCCGCGCCGCCAAACAGGGGCATCTTCAGGCCGAGGATAATCTCGGCCTCGTGCTCTTCACCGCCAACCGCCGCGAAGAGGCGATGCCGATGATCGTCCGCTCGGCGGCGCGCGGCGAGCCCCGCGCGCAATATGTGCTCGGCACCGCGCACTTCAACGGCGACCTCGCCGCGCAGGACTGGCCGCGCGCCTATGCGCTCACCAAGCGCGCCAGCGACGCCGGACTCGGCATCGCCTCGGCGCGCCTCGCCCAACTCGACAGCCTGATTCCGCTCGAACAGCGCCAGGCGGGGCTCGCAATGCTGCCCGAGATGGAAAAGGCCGAACAGCGCGAACGCCTCGCCGCGGTCAACGCCGCCGCGCCGCCGCCGCCCAAGCCCGCGCCCTCACCGGTCAAGACCGCCAGCCTGCCCGTTTCGGTTCCCGGCACCAGCTACACGCCGCCGCCGGTGATCAAGGCCGACCCCGGTCCGCCGCCGCCCCGCGCGCCCGACCACCTGCCCGCGCCGCCGCCGCCCGAGCCGCGTCCCGCGGTGCCGCAACCGATCAAGACCGCCGAACTCCCGCCGTCGGCCGCCGCCAACGCCGCGGCAAACGCCGCCGCCGAGGCCGCCGCGGCCGCCACCGACGCGAAGGCGGCGCCCGGCACCAGCTACGCCGCACCGCCCGAAAGCGGCGACCTGCCCCCCGCCGCGCCGCCGAAACCCGCGGCGCCGAAACCCGTGCCCATTCCGGTAAAGGCCACCCCGCCCAAACCGCAACCCGCCCCGCCCGCCGCCGCGGTCCACACCGTCGGCGCGGACAATTGGCGCGCCCAGCTCGGCGCCTTCTCGCAGGACGGCAACGCCCGAAATCTGTGGGCCGCGCTCGAACGCAAATATCCCGGCCTCGCCGACCGCCAGCCCTATCTCGTCAAGAACGGCAAGCTCACTCGCCTCCAGGCTGGCAATTTCGCGACCAAGGCCGAAGCCGACAAATTCTGCGCCACCGTCGGATCGGCGAGCCAGCCCTGCGTGGTGATGCGCGGCAAATAGGCGAAACCAATCCTCCCTGTCGCGAAGCGATGGGGAGGTGGCAGCGCGAAGCGCTGACGGAGGGGCCGACGCCGTCAAAAGCTGGCGCAAGGCCGCGCCCCTCCACCACCGCTTCGCGGCGGTCCCCCTCCCCACGGCTTCGCCGCAGGGAGGAATTTCACCCCCGCAAGATCTTCGCCATCGCCTTGCCCTTGGCCAGCTCGTCGATCAGCTTGTCGAGATAGCGGATTTCGCGCATCAGCGGCTCCTCCACATTCTCGACCCGCACCCCGCAAACCACCCCGGTGATCAGCGACCGCGACGGGTTCAACCCCGGGGCTCGATCAAAGAAATCCTCGAAATTCGTGCCCTTCGCCAGTTCGGCTTCGAGCGCCGTCTGGCCATATCCGGTCAACCAGCGGAAAATCTCGTCGACCTCGGCCTTGGTGCGCCCCTTCTTCTCCGCCTTGGCGATATAATGCGGGTACACGCTCGCGACGCTGATCGAATAGATGCGATGTTGGGCCATGCGATCCTCCGACCCGCACGATACTCCCCTTGCCCATCCCCGTCACCCCGGACTTGATCCGAAGACCCGCCGTCATCTACCGGATTTGGGAGTGGGGAGCGGCCGTCGCCGCTCGCCCCTACCCCATCACCCACTGCCGCCGCGGATAGCCCTGCGCCCACAGCAATGCCGTCAGGTCATGGTGCCGGATCACCGCCGCCGCCGCCGCGCCCGCCGACGGGTGCGGGTAATAGCCCACGCCCAGTCCCGCCGCGGTGATCATCGGGATGTCGTTGGCGCCGTCGCCGACCGCCAGCGTCTCGGCGAGCGGCAGGCCGTGCTTCGCGGCCTCGGCCTTCAACGTTTCCAGCTTCGCGGCGCTGTCGACGATCGGCTCCAGCACCCGGCCCGACAATTTGCCGCCCGAAATCTCGAGATGGTTGGCGACCACCTTGTCGAAGCCGATCGCCTCGCCCACCGGGTCGGCAAAGGCGGTGAAGCCCCCCGACACCAGCACCGAATAGGCCCCATGCGCTTTCATCGTCTGGATCAGCGTCCGGGCGCCGCGGGTCAGCCGCACCCGTTCCATCCGGCATTCGGCGAGCACGCCCTCGGCCAGGCCGCCGAGCAGCCCGACGCGCTCGAACAGCGCGGCGCGGAAATCGAGTTCGCCGCGCATCGCGCGCGCGGTGATCGTCGCGATCTGGTCCTTGATCCCGGCATAGTCGGCGAGTTCGTCGATGCATTCGACGGTGATCATCGTCGAATCCATGTCGGCGACGATCAATTTCTTGGTCCGGTCGCCCAGCGGCTGCACCACGACGTCGAGCGCGCCATGGTCCATCTTCGCCAGTTCGGCGCGCGCGCTGACCAGGCTGCCCTGGAACACGATATCGGCGGCGTCGCCGACGTCGAGCCAATGCGGCGCGCCGACCTCGTGCCCCGTCGCGTCGAGCCGGTCGATGCCTTCGCGAACCACCTCGTCGGTCAGCTTCCCGGCTGCTATCAGCGTCGCTACGAACATGGCATCTCCTTCACTCTCTTCGGCCGCGAGGCCGCCCATCGCGCTTATCGCCGGACCGACCGCCAGCGGCAAGAGCGCTTTGGCGGTGGCCCTTGCCGAGGCGCTTGGCAACGGCGTCGTGATCAACGCCGACGCCAGCCAGGTCTATGCCGACCTCGCCATCCTCTCGGCGCGTCCCTCGACCGAAGAGATGGCGGGGATTCCCCACCGCCTCTTCGGCCATGTCGACGGCGCCGAAGCGCATAACGCCGCGCGCTGGGCCGACGAGGCGCGCGCGGCCATCTCGGACGCCCAAGCCGCGGATATGGTTCCCATCCTCGTCGGCGGCACCGGCCTTTATCTGCGCAGCCTGCTGTTCGGCATCGCCCCGGTGCCCGACATCGCCCCCACGGTGCGCGACGCGGTGCGCGCGATGGACGTCGCCGACGCCCACGCCGCGCTGACCGCCGCCGACCCCGCCGCCGCCGCGCGGCTGAACCCCGCCGACCGCACCCGCGTCGCGCGCGCGCTCGAGGTCGTCCGCTCGACGGGGCGCACCCTCGCCGACTGGCAGGCGGCGCAGGAGGGCGGCATCGCGGGCGAGATCGCGCTCGCCCCCTTCCTCCTGCTCCCACCGCGCGACTGGCTGCGCGCACGCTGCGACCTCCGGCTCGACGCGATGTTCGACGGCGGCGCGATCGCCGAGGTCGAGGCTTTGCTGGCGCGCCGCCTCGACCCCGACCTCCCCGTCATGCGCGCGATCGGCGTGCCCCAGATCGCGCGATATCTGCGCGGCGAGATCGACCGCGCCGAAGCCCTCGCCCTCGCCCAGGCCGCCACCCGCCAATATGCGAAGCGCCAGTTTACGTGGTTCCGCCACCAGCCACCCGCCGACTGGCCACGCCATGCGGAATCATTAAACAAGGATTCGATCAACAAAATAGAAATAATATTACGTGATATGCTGTTGACAGGATAGAATCATATACCTATTGCCCGCCGACCTGTTGCAGCGCACAAGCCTCGCCTTTGTGCGCAACGATCGAGAAACGAGGAGTATAGTCGTGACGGAAATGAGTGGTGCCGACATGGTGGTTCAGGCGCTGGTCGACCTCGGGGTCGACACAGTGTTCGGCTATCCGGGCGGCGCGGTCCTTCCCATCTATGACGCGCTCTACAAGCACCCGACGATCAAGCACATTCTCGTCCGCCACGAACAGGCGGCGACCCATGCGGCGGAGGGTTATGCGCGCTCGACCGGCAAGCCCGGCGTCGTGCTCGTCACCTCGGGACCCGGCGCGACCAACGCCGTCACCGGCATCACCGACGCGCTGATGGATTCGATCCCGATGATCGTGCTCACCGGCCAGGTGTCGACCGCGCTGATCGGCACCGACGCCTTCCAGGAATGCGACACCGTCGGCATCACCCGCCACTGCACCAAGCATAATTATCTGGTGATGGACCCCGAACGCCTCGGCCCGATCCTGCACGAGGCCTTCTATATCGCGACCCATGGCCGCCCCGGCCCGGTCGTGATCGACATCCCCAAGAATGTGCAGGTCGCCACCGGCAATTATGTCATCCCCGAAAAGATCGCGCACAAAAGCTATCGCCCGCAGGTCGAACCCGACGCGGCGGCGATCGCCGAAGCCGTCGCGCTGATCGCCGCCGCCGAGCGCCCGATCTTCTACACCGGCGGCGGCGTCATCAACGCCGGCCCCGATGCCAGCGCGGCGCTGCGCCAGCTGGCGTCGCTCACCGGCGCGCCGGTCACCTCGACCCTCATGGGCCTCGGCGCCTTCCCGTGCGACGATCCCAAATGGCTCGGCATGCTCGGCATGCACGGCACCTATGAATCGAACATGGCGATGAACCGCGCCGACCTGATCATCGCGGTCGGCGCGCGCTTCGACGACCGCGTCACCGGCCGCCTCGACGCCTTCGCGCCCGAAGCGAAGAAGATCCACATCGACATTGACCGCAGCTCGATCAACAAGATCGTCGCCGTGGACCTCGCGATCGTCGGCGACGCCGGCCGCGCGCTCGATGCGATCATCGCCGGCTGGCAGGAGGCGGGCCACAAGGCGCGCGACCTCGGCGAATGGTGGCGTCGCATCGACGGCTGGCGCGCGACGCGCTGCCTCGACTTCCCCGAAAAGAAAGAGGACGCCGCCGAAATCATGCCGCAGCGCGCGGTCCGCGCGCTGTTCGACGCGACCCGCGGCCGCGACCCGATCATCACCACCGAGGTCGGCCAGCACCAGATGTGGGCGGCGCAGCATTTCGGCTTTTCGGCCCCCAACCGGTGGCTCACCAGCGGCGGGCTCGGCACGATGGGTTACGGTTTCCCCGCCGCGGTCGGCGCGCAGATCGCGCACCCGAACCGCCTCGTCATCTGCGTCGCGGGCGAAGCCAGCATCCAGATGAATATCCAGGAGATGAGCACGGTCAGCCAGTACCGGCTGCCGGTGAAGATCTTCATCCTCAACAATGAATATATGGGCATGGTCCGCCAGTGGCAGGAACTGACCTATGAAAGCCGCTATTCGAACAGCTATTCGGACAGCCTGCCCGATTTCGTGAAGCTCGCCGAAGCCTATGGCTGGACGGGCCTGCGCATCGACACGCTCGGCGACCTCGAGGACGGCATCGCGAAGATGATCGACACGCCGGGACCGGTGATCGTCGACTGCCGCGTCGCCAAGCTCGCCAACTGCTTCCCGATGATCCCGTCGGGCGCCGCCCACACCGAAATGCTCCTCCAGCCGAGCGACGTCACCGGCACGATGGACGACGAAGCCAAGGCACTGGTGTAAGACATGAAAATCAAAACCGAAGCGGGCGAGCGTCACGTTCTCGCCGTCACCGTCGACAACGAGGCGGGCATCCTCGCCAAGATCACCGGGCTGTTCTCGGCGCGCGGTTATAATATCGAAAGCCTGACCGTCGCCGACATCAGCGCCGATCATGCCTTGAGCCGCATCACCATCGTCACCTCGGGCCCGCCCGCGGTGATCGACCAGATCATCGCGCAGCTCGACCGCCTCGTGCCCGTCCACAATGTCGTCGACCTCGCCGACCAGGGCGCGCATGTCGAGCGCGAGATCGCGCTCGTCAAGGTCGCGGGCACCGGCGAAAAGCGCATCGAGGCGCTGCGCCTTGCCGACGTCTTCCGCGCCAAGGTGGTCGACACCACGCTGACCAGCTTCATCTTCGAAATCACCGGGAACAGCGACAAGGTCGACCGCTTCATCGCGCTGATGCGCGAATGCGGGCTGGTCGAAGTCGGCCGCACCGGCGTCGTCGCCATCGCCCGCGGGGCGGAGGCGGTTTAGGAATTTTCACACCCGTCATCCCGGCGAAGGCCGGGATCTCACCCTCGCGGCCTGCCGCACCGTCGAGATCCCGGCCTTCGCCGGGATGACGAATTAATTGAGCATATGAAGGGACTTATCCAATGCAGGTTTATTACGATCGCGACGCCGACCAGGATCTGATCAAGAACAAGAAGGTCGCCGTCGTCGGCTACGGCAGCCAGGGCCACGCCCATGCGCAGAACATGCGCGACAGCGGTGTGAAGGAGGTCGCGATCGCGCTCCGTCCCGGTTCGGCGACCGCCAAAAAGGCCGAAGCCGCGGGCTTCAAGGTGCTGACCAACAAGGAAGCCGCCGAATGGGCCGACGTCATCATGATCGCCGCGCCTGACGAGCATCAGGCGAAAATCTACGCCGACGACATCGGCCCGAACATGAAGCCCGGCGCCGCGCTCGCCTTCGCCCACGGCCTCAACATCCACTTCGGCCTGATCGAAGCGCGCCCCGACATCGACGTCTTCATGGTCGCCCCCAAGGGTCCCGGCCACACCGTGCGCAGCGAATATCAGAAGGGCGGCGGCGTCCCCTGCCTGATCGCGGTAGCACAGGAAGCGCAGGGCGCGGGTTCGTCGGGCAACGGCTTCGCCAAGGCGCTCGCCCTCTCCTACGCCTCCGCCGTCGGCGGCGGTCGCAGCGGCATCATCGAAACCAGCTTCAAGGAAGAGTGCGAAACCGACCTCTTCGGCGAACAGGCTGTGCTCTGCGGCGGCATCACCCACCTGATCCAGGCGGGTTTCGAAACGCTGGTCGAGGCGGGCTACGCCCCCGAAATGGCCTATTTCGAATGCCTCCACGAAACCAAGCTGATCGTCGACCTCCTCTATGAAGGCGGCATCGCGAACATGCGCTACTCGATCTCGAACACCGCCGAATATGGCGACATCAAGACCGGCCCGCGCATCATCACCGCCGAGACCAAGGCCGAAATGAAGCGCGTGCTGCAGGACATTCAGTCGGGCCGCTTCGTCAAGGATTTCGTCCTCGACAACCAGGCCGGCCAGCCCGAGCTGAAGGCGAGCCGCAAGGCCGCCGCCGCGCACCCGATCGAACAGGTTGGCGGCGAACTGCGCGCGATGATGCCGTGGATCGCCAAGAACCAGCTCGTCGACAAGTCGAAGAACTGACGGAAAATCCTCCCTGTCGCGAAGCGATGGGGAGGGGGACCGTTCGCGAAGCGAATGGTGGAGGGGCCAGCGACCTCGGCGTCATCGCCCCTCCGTCAGCGCTCCGCGCTGCCACCTCCCCATCGCTCCGCGACAGGGAGGATCGCACGGCCTTCCGCAATCGCAGGCAAAGAGCTAGGACCGCGGCATGTCCTCCGACCTCGCCTTCGCCTGCCAATGCGGCGCCGTTTCCGGCACCCTGCTCGATGTCGGCCCCGGCCAAGGCGACCATGTCATATGCCATTGCACCGATTGCCAGGACCTCACGCGCCATCTCGGCCACGCCGAACATGTACTCGACGCGCATGGCGGCAGCGCGCTCTACCAGTCGCGCTGCGCAAAAATGCGCCTCGACACCGGCCGCGAGCGGCTTGCCTGCCTCCATATGACCGACAAGCCGACGCTCCGCTGGTACGCGGTCTGCTGCAACATGCCGCTGTTCAACAGCTATGCGAACGGCAAAATCCCCTACATCACCACCCAGCTCGCCGCCTGCGACCCGGCGACGCGCGACACGCTGGTCGGCCCGCCGCTTGGCCACCTCTTCACGCACGACGGCATCGGCGACACCAGCGCGCTGCCCAGGATGAGCATGGGCCAGCTCATGCGCCGCTTCTTCCCGCGGATGATCAAGGACATGCTCTCGGGCGATCGCCGTCGCTGCGAACTGTTCGACGCCCGGACGCTCGAGCCCATCGCCACGCCACACCGCCTGACCGGCGAAGAGCGGCAGGCCTTGCGCCGCTAAACTTCGTCATTGCGAGCGAAGCGAAGCAATCCAGAGCGGATTACGCGACTCTGGATTGCTTCGCTTCGCTCGCAATGACGAATGAGGATTAGGATGCCAAACGCCCCCTTCGCCGCCCACCACACCGACCTCGCCGCACTCGCGGCGGACGACCGCCGCCGCACCCTCGTGCCGCGCGCCGGCATCGACTTCGCCTCGAACGATTATCTCGCCCTCGCCAGCTCCTACGTCCTCAACGAAGCCGTCGCGCGGGGCCTCCAGCGCGGTCTGCCCGCCGGCTCGGGCGGCTCGCGCCTGCTGCGCGGCAACCACGAAGAACATGAAGCGCTCGAAACCCATGCCGCGCGCCACTACGGCAGCCAGGCGGCGCTCTTCTTCCCGACCGGCTTCGCCGCCAACGCCGCGCTGTTCGCGACGCTGCCGCAACGCGGCGACCTCATCGTCCACGACGAACTCATCCACGCCAGCGCGCACGACGGCATGAAGCTCGGCCGCGCCGACCGCGTCGCCGCCGCGCACAACGACCCACAGGCCTTCGACGACGCGATCGCCGGCTGGCGCGCCAAGGGCGGCACCGGCACCCCGTGGATCGCGGTCGAAAGCCTCTATTCGATGGACGGCGACCGCGCTCCCCTGACCGACCTCGCCGCGGTCGCCGACCGCCACGACGCGGTGCTGATCGTCGACGAGGCGCACGCCACCGGCGTCTACGGCCCCGCCGGCGCCGGCCTCGCCCACGCGCTGGCGCCGCGCGACAATCTCATCACCCTCCACACCTGCGGCAAGGCGCTCGGTTGCGAAGGCGCCCTTCTCTGCGGTCCCGCGATCGTGCGCGATTTCATCGTCAACCGCGGCCGCCCCTTCATCTTCTCGACCGCCCCCTCGCCGCTGATGGCCTGGCTCGTCCGCCAGGCGCTCGAAATCGTCGCGGGCGAACCCGAACGCGCCGCGCGCCTCCACGACCTCGTTGCCCACGCCGAAACCCGCCTCGCCGCGCTCGGCCTGCCCGCCAGCGGCAGCCAGATCATCCCGGTCGTCATCGGCGACAACGCGCGCACGATGCGCATCGCCGGCGCGCTGCAGGACGCCGGGTTCGACGTCCGCGGCATCCGCCCTCCCACCGTCCCGCACGGCACCGCCCGCCTGCGCATCGCGATCACCCTCAACGTCGGCGAGGCCGACATCGACCGCATGACCGACACCCTCGCCGCCGCGATGGCCGCGGCATGACACGCTTCGTCGTCACCGGCACCGACACCGGCATCGGCAAGACCATCTTTGCCGCCGCGCTCGCGGGGGCGACGGGCACCCCCTATTGGAAACCCGTGCAGGCCGGCCTCGACGACGAAACCGACAGCGAGGTCGTCGCCCGCCTCGCCAACGTCGCGGTAGTGCCCGAGGCCTACCGCCTCGTCACCCCCGCCTCCCCGCACCGCGCCGCCGCGATCGACGGCGTGACCATCGACCCCGACCAGCTCACGCCCCCCAAGGGCGACCTGATCGTCGAAGGCGCCGGCGGCGCGCTCGTCCCGCTCACCCGCACCCTGCTCTACGCCGATATGTTCGCGCGCTGGCAGATCCCGGTGATTATCTGCGCCCGCACCGCGCTCGGCACGATCAACCACAGCCTGCTGACGATCGAGGCCTTGCGCGCCCGCGGCGTCCCGATCCACGGCCTCGCCTTCCTCGGCGACGCGGTCGAAGACAGCGAGGCGATCATCGCGGAGATTTCGGGCGTCCGCCGGTTGGGCCGCCTGCCGATCATCGATCCGCTGACGCCGCAAAAGCTGGCGGCGGCGTTCAGCGCGAATTTCGATCTCGCGGACTTTCAATAGATATTCGTCATCCCGGCGAAGGCCGGGATCCCGCCCTCGCATCCTTTCGCACCGGTGAGATCCCGGCCTTCGCCGGGATGGCGGACTAGTATAAGGCGCGCGAATGACCACACCCCCTTCCCCCGTCTGGCACCCCTTCACCCAGCACGGCCTCGGCGACCCGATCCCGCTGATCGCCCGCGGCGACGGCGCGCGCCTCTATGATGCCGACGGCCGATACTGGATCGACGCGATCTCCAGCTGGTGGGTCACCACCCACGGCCACGCCCACCCGCGGATCATGGCCGCGATCCGCGCCCAGTCCGAAAGGCTCGACCAGCTCATCTTCGCCGGCTGGACCCACGAACCCGCCGAAACCCTCGCCGCCGAACTGATCCGCATCACCCCCGCGCCGCTCACCCGCGTCTTCTTCTCGGACTCGGGCTCGACCAGCGTCGAGGTCGCATTGAAGATGGCGCTCGGTTACTGGTACAATATCGGCGAGCCGCGCAGCCGCATCCTCGTCCTCGAACATAGCTATCATGGCGACACGATCGGCACGATGTCGGTCGGCGAGCGCGGCGTCTACAACCGCGCCTGGCAGCCGCTTCTCTTCGACGTCGACACCATCCCCTTCCCCCACGAAGGCCGCGAACAGGCCACGCTCGACGCGCTCGAAGCCGCCTGCGCCCAAAAGCCCGCCGCCTTCATCGTCGAACCGCTCATCCTCGGCGCCGGCGGCATGCTGATCTATCCCGCGTGGGTGCTCGCCGAGATGCGCGCGATCTGCGCCCGCCACAATGTTCTCTTCATCGCCGACGAGGTGATGACCGGCTGGGGCCGCACCGGCACCCGCTTCGCCTGCGACCAGGCCGGCGTGATCCCCGACATCGTCTGCCTGTCGAAAGGTCTGACCGGCGGCGCGCTGCCGCTCGCGGTCACCCTCTGCATCGAGCCGATCTTCGAGGCGCACTGGTCGACCGACCGCGCCAAGACCTTCTACCATTCGAGCAGCTACACCGCGAACCCGATCGCCTGCGCCGCCGCCAACGCAAATCTCGCGATCTGGCGCGACGAGCCCGTCCAGCAACGCATCGACACCCTCGCCGACGCGCAGGCCGCGCACCTCGCGATGCTCGGCCACGACCCGCGCGTCGAGCATCCCCGCCGCCTCGGCACCATCGCCGCCTTCGACATCGCCCAGCCCGACGGCGGCTATCTCTCGGCCCTCGCCCCGCGCCTGATCGCCTTCTACCGCGACCATGGCGTCCTCCTCCGCCCGCTCGGCAACACGCTGTACGTGATGCCCCCCTATTGCATCACCCCCGAAGACCTGGCGCAGGTGTGGACCAGCATCGCCGCCTCGCTCGACACCTTGTAAAACGATCCTCCCTGTGGCGAAGCCATGGGGAGGCGGACCGCTCGCAAAGCGAGTGGTGGAGGGGCCGCGGCCTTGCGCCAACGCCTGCCGCCTTCATCGGCCCGAACCGATCCGCTATCGCCCCGATCCCGCGGGCGTGACTTGTCCGCGGGTTAGGCTTAGGTTCATCTCGCGCGCCTATCGTCGCCACAGGACGGGGACGGTTCGAGGGAATGACGCCAGAATGACCACGCCTGCCCGCCTCCTGCTCCCGCTGCTCGCCGCGCTGGCGCCGATGACGCTCGCCCTCGCCGTACCCGCGCAGGCGCAGGCGCAGGACGACAGCCTCGCGATGTCGTCGCAGCCGCCCGAAAAATTCTCCTTCCTCATCGCCTATGGCAAGGACGAATGCCCCGAGGCTCAGGGCGACGAGATCGTCGTCTGCGCGCAGGAGCCCGAGGCCGACCGCTACCGCGTGCCCAAGGAATTGCGCGAGGAACTGCGCGAAGAGGACAATGTCGGCGGCGGCGGCAGCTGGGCCTCGCGGGTCGAGGCCTATGACGACATCGCCCGCGTCAATCGCCCGAACAGCTGCTCGGTGGTCGGCAGCAACGGCTTCACCGGCTGCACCAGCGCGATGCTGCGCCAATGGTTCGCCGAGCGCCGCTCGACGCGCTAACGGATCAGCGAAGCCCCCGCATAAGGATCGTTGGGCTGCGCCGGCGGCGGCGCGGGCACCGGCGCCGCGGGCGGCACACTCGCCGCGACCTGCACCCCGGCATCGCCCCCCGCCCCCGCCCATTGCATAAAGGCCCCCGCGATCGTCGGCGCGCCAAAGACGATGAAACAGCCCAGCACCACCACCGCCCCGCGCCGCACATCGATCCGCCCCGCGAGCATCGCAAAGCCGACCGCAGCGATCGCGATCGTCGCGACGCCGGTGGCGACGGGCCCGGTCGCAACCGCGGCCACCCACTGGCCCGCGGCGACAAGGACGCTGTCCGGGGCCGGACTCATCGGGATGGCTTCTTCCTGCGGCTTGTCATGACGACGGGACCTTAGCCCCGATCGCCCGGATCACATAGCGGATGCTGACGCGCGGCCCGATCGGGCCGAATGCCCCGTCGCGCATGCCCGCGCGTTGATGAAATCCGCGTAGGGGCGATGGACATGGCGGAAGCTGCGGTACAGGCCGTCGGCGTCCACCGGAACGGCGATGACGTCCCTATGGTTTGGCATCAGGCATAGGACCAGATCGCCGCTCGCGCCTTCGCCGCCGCCTCGGCCAGAAGATCGAGTTAAAGCTGGTACTCCCATCCTCGAAGAAGGTCCGCGCGCGCCGATTGCCGCGCTGCGTCACATGATGCGGGGGACCCGGCAGGACAATGCGGGGGAGGCCGGCCATGGCAGAAAGCTATCCCGATCGGAGCACCTAGTCAATTTCGGAGTTATTCCACCTGTCAACGTAGTCATGATTAGGCGTTTCGAGCGGACTCATCTAGCTCCTGCTGTCTCCGCATTTAGGACAAATGACCGACGCAGGCTTAAGCAAGTTAATATTTGGACCAAAAATAGGTCTAATATTGGGATCAAAGTATAAACTTACTCCGCATTTCTTGCATTTCATAACAAATATAATTACGCACAGAATTGAACAAGAAGCTAAAAAAAATGCAAGTTTAATATATTCTAACTTCGTTGGAACCACGAAGAGAATTAATGTTAATCCTAATATCAAGAAAGAGTATTGCAAAATTCTCGCGACTACAACTTTATTTGACACCGCACGCTCCCGTCAAATTTGGCGTCGGCTCAGAAGTGTTCTTCGAGCTTTCCGTTCTAGTTAAGAGAACCCTAGTGCTCAATTTCCCGCTATATGTTCCTGAAAAGCTCCCGCTATTTGATCGCGACACCGACAACGGACCTGCCCCCAAGGTCCAATTCTCCGATGTATACACAGTGCGAGCTTCAGTGTCTCCAGCGGCAACAGAGATGCCTGCTCCGGCCCCCAGCCCCTCTCCCTTGCTTCCTCCCATGACAAGGCGAAGCTGAAGAGTTCGAGGATCAAAGCTACCGCCAATTTGCCCAGATGCCCCCACACCAAGATAAGCGTCGAAAACACCGGTCACCTCGAGCGGACCGAGACCGCAAAATGTGTCTTTAACTTTCTCGGAAATTTTTTCTATCTCACCAGGTATTCCATCCCATATTAACTCTCCTGGAGTTCGACAATCACCCATAAAACAATCTTCACCAAATCCACGAAGCAATGCCGCAAGATTACCCATTACGAAATCTCGGCCACCCACCTCTATTTGATCAATTCCGTCGTCGTAGCAGCCTGATGGATCACAAAGTATGCCAAATCCATTTGATCTCAAATTCAGCCCGGACGGATCCACAAAATTCACCGGATCCGACCCCACATAATTATACCAGTTCATCCCATCCGAATACCCGATCGGATCGGTCTGCATGAACCGTCCTAGCGTCGGCGAGTACATCCGCGCCTTGTAATACCACATGCCCAGCTCGGGCAGCCAGGTCTGGCCGGTGTAACCGAAGCGCCCGATATTGCCCGGCGCGGGGATGCCATATTCGTCATAGGCGTTGATATGGATCGTCGCGCCCACCGAGTCGGTGATGCTCACCACGCTGCCGCGCTCGTCGGCCATCAGGAACTTGCGCGTCGTGCTGTTGATCGCGCTGCCGTCGTACCACACGATCGGATTGTCGATGCCGGGGCCGTGGACGTATCGCGTCTTCACCGTCGATGGCGCGGTGAACTCGACGATCAGGTCGGTACCGTCATATTCGAACCGCGTCGGCGCTGGCTGGCCGGTCGCAAAGCTCGCCTGCAAGCGCCCCAGCGCATCATATTTGAACGTCGCGCCGCCCGGCCCGTCGGTCATCATATTTTCGGCGTTATAGGTGAAGCCGTTGGTCCCGTCGTTGGTCAGGTTGCCGCGCGTGTCGTAAGCGAAATTCGTGCTCCCCACGCTCATGATCCGGTTCAGCCCGTCGGCGATATAGGCGCGGTCGACATTGTAATGCGCCTGCCAGGCATAGGCATCGTTGGTCCGCGCCACGCTCGCGATCTGGCCCGCGGGGTTATAGGTGAAGCTCTGCGTCAGGTCGTGGGTCGTCGCCGCGCCGCCCAGATTGTTGGTCAGCGTGTCGAGCCGCGACGCGGCGTCATAGGTGAAGCCCTGCACGCTGCCATTGCCGAAGGTCACGCTCGACCGGCGACCGAGATTGTCGAAGGCATAGCTCGCCAGCACCCCGACCCCGCTCGTCGCGCCGTTTTCACGGATTTTGGTGACGTTGCCGGTGACGTCATAGTCGTAATTGATCGTCAGCACCCCGCCCGGATAGGCCATCGTCAGGCGCCGCCCCGCGACGTCATAGGTATAGCTGGTGGTCCCCAGCATCTGCGTCTGGCTCGTCACCCGGCCGAGCGCGTCATGGACGAAGGTCAGCGGGGTTCCCGTCCCCTTTTGCGCGCTGAGCGCACGGCCGAGCAGGTCGTATCCATAGCTGATATCTTCATTGGTCCCGCCCGGAATATCCTTGGCGCTGAGCCGCCCGAGATCATCAAAGGCGTAGCCGATGCTCGTTCCATCGCGCAAGCGGCGCGCCGTCACGCTGCTCCGCGCATCATAGGTCAGCCCTTCATAATCGCCGGTATTGCTGGTGTCGGCGCCCTTGGTCGTCGAGGGATAGCGCGTCTGCGACAGCCGGTTGTGCCCATCATAGATATAGGTCGTGCGGTTGCTTTCGGCATCCTTCACATAATCGAGCAGCCCATTGGCAGTATAGGCGGTGCGCACCTCGTCGGCGGCGGCGGTCGTGCCGACCGCGCTTTCGACCTTGGTCACCCGGCCCTGATTGTCATAGCTGTTGCGGCTGATCCGGTCGGGACCATAGGTCGTCGACATGGTCGCGGCGGTGCAGGCGCTTGTCGGCAGCGCCACCCAGGTCGCGGGGTTCATGCGCAGCGCGGTACAGAGCAGCCGGTTGTCGCTGTCATAGCTATGCTGCACGACTCTGACCGCGCCTGCTGTTCCCGACACCGTCTCCTTCAGCTTTTTGCCGGTGGCGGCATCATAGACGATGTCGACCGTCTGATAGACGGTCATCAGGTTCAGCGCCGCCTCGGTCGCGGCGGTTGCCGTGCCCGTTTCGGCCTTGGTCACCCGGCTCTCGACATCGAAGGTCAAGCGGCTCGCAGCGCGCGGGCGCGTACCCGCCCCGTCGGGATCGGGCCCGATCGTCCCGCGCTGCCGGTTCTGCGCGTCATAGATATAGGTCGTGGTATCGGCGGTTCCGGCAAGCGGCCCGTCGATGCTGACCAGATTGTCGCGCGCGTCATAGGCATAGGTGACGCTCGAGCTGATCGAATTGTCGCCCGCCGAGGTCGTGACCTTGGTCGGCAACAGGTTCGGATTGTTGTACTCGATCGCGACCTTGGTCTCGTTCGCAGTTCCTGCGCAGGTCGCCGCGGTCGCGCAGGCGGTGATCTGGGTCACCTTGTACTGCGTCGTCGTTTGCGGAATCAGCGTGTTGCTGGCGTCGCGCACCTGCGCCGTCAGCGCCGTATAACTGTAATTGATCTCGGGCCGCACCCCCGTCTCGGTCCCCGCCGCATCGGCGTCGGGCGACGGCAGCTGGACACGCGTCACCTGCCCGTGCGTCGCGTCATAGCTATAGTGGGTCCGATTCCCCAGCGCGTCCTGCGTCCAGTTCGGACTGTTGCATTTCGCACCGATCGTACAACCAACGTCGTAATCGGCGGTGGTGACGATATCGGCAAGCCCGCTGCCCGATTTGGCGACATGGCGTGTCTCGGTGATGTTGCCACGCAGGTCGCGCGTGTAGTTGGTGTAATCGCCCTCGGGGCGCGTCTCGCGCGTCACCCGCTGGAAGGCATCATAGACGTAAGTCGTCGTCGCGCTGGTTCCCGCCACCACAGCGGTCGGCTGCTGCGGCGTCGGGTTCGAGGTGACCGCGTCGGTCTCGCCGCCGCCCGTCGTCGCGGTCGAGGTCGTATCGCTGCCCGATGTCGTCCAGTTATAGGTGATCGTCTGCCCGTCGCGCGTGATCGAGGTGGTGCGGCCGGTCGTCGGCACGAAATTGACGACGGTCGTGTCGCTCGTCGCGCCCGGACGACGGATATTGATCTGGCCCGACGTCGCGGTGTCGATGCGCCAGGTCCCGTTCTGACTGTTGGTGATTTCGGTAACGCTGGTCGACGGGTTCGAGTAGCTCACCGTCGGCCAGGTGCCCGCGACGCCGTCGCAATTGTTCGCTGTGGCGTCGCAATAAACCTGGCTGAGATCAAGGAATTTGAGGGTCGCTCGCCGGTACCAACCCGGCGCCGTGACGCCCGTATAGGCGTTGGGTCCGATGTCCGACTGATATTTCACCTTCATGCCGAAGCTCGAATTGCTGCGGACGTCGGACAGACGATAGACGACATTACACACCAGCGAATCGTCTTCGGGCACCTGCGGGCCGCCGGGTCCTTGCGGATATTCGCAGCCATAGGGCGTTTGCCAGGTCAGCTTGTAGGTGCCGCCATCCGGTCGCGCGACGTCGGTCGGCACCGCGCAAAGGACGACACCACCGCCGGAAATGACCGGACATTGGGGAACGTTGACCACCCCCGCACCTAATATCGGACCCGCCAGCGACTGCGGCGTCATATAGACGATGGTCGTGCCGTCGGGCGCGCGATAGGTGAACTTGGTGTCGGCGATATTCTCGGTCAGCGTCGCGCCATTGCCCTTGTCGGCGCCCCAGGATCCGCCGCTTTTCGTGAAGCGCTCCGAAATCTTGCCGAAGATCACGGTCGCATATTGGCCGCCGCCATAATCCGACCGCACCAATTCGCCCGACCAATTGTCCCCGGCCCCCGTGCCATAATAGCGCACCATCGCGACGTCCCCGATGCCACCCTCGGGCATCGTGGTCGAAAAGCGCCCGGTGACGCGGTCGACGCCATTCTCGTCGCGGCTATCATAGGGCGGCGGCGTTTGTGCCGCGGCGGGAGCAAGCAGCCCTCCGGACGCGAACAAAAACAATGTGGTCAGTATCTTGCCAGCTGCCCGCGCCCCAAATGCCGTCATATTCCGATGCCCCCGATTTTCCCCGATCCGATGGCGCTGATGCGCCCGACAGCCCCTAGGGCGGCGGGTTCGGCGAGTTGGTGGTCTTCAGCCGGGTGCGGTTGTCGGCCTTGTCATGGGTGTATTCCACCGTGACATTGTTGTTCACGGTGCCGGTGCGCACCACCTTCACCAGCCGCCCCTTGGCATCGTAACTATATGTGATCGTTTCTGCCGCATTAACCGCAGTAATTGGTACCAATATGGCAGCAATCGCCAACGCCGTTCGGTAGATCCTCATAAGCGATCAATCCCCTTTGCCGCGAATCGAAGGAAATGCTCGATTTTCTATTTATTTGATCTTTAAGCTATCTTTGCGCCCCGCCCCCGTCAACTTGATGCCCGAAAAGGCATGATCGCGGCGAAAAAGCACCGCCGCGCCGGGGGTCGCGCCATTGACGCCGCCCCCCCGCGCCGCTCTGGCCTCCGCCCTCCCCCACCAGCCCGGAGCTTGTCCCATGCCACGGCGGTGACAGACCATTACGGCGACAGCTTATTTTGCCCCCAAACCCCACTCGCCCCGGACTTCGGCCCGCGCTTTCGCGGCCTCAGAGCAAAAGGCCGGTCCTTGCCTCCATATCATCCAAGCATTGCGGCGAGCCGATCGGGCGACCGATGCTTTCTGCTTTGCGCGGCGCGGCATAGGCGAACGCGTCGTCAGCCCGTTGCCGAGGTCCGCCGATTGCATCGGGCGATCACGCCGCGAATTTAGGGGCTTTTGCACCTGTCACCGTAATTCCCACCCGGTTCGTTCAACGGAAAGCATTAAGCCTCGCCGATGAGCTACGAAGATTCGGTGACCCAGCCATCGCACGACGTTCCGTGGAATCTGAGGATAGCATCTAATCGGCGCTGCTCAGCCAAAAGCAGATCGTGATCCGGAAGCATCAAGATACCGGCATAGACAGATATATTGCCGCTCCCATTCACGCCATCATCAACAAAGATTGTGCTCTGATAGCCGTAAGATTCCAAATCCATGACGATACTTTCAGCGGCGTCCAGATCACTTGCCCAGCACGTAAAGTCGATCTTTCTTTTCAGGTTCAGGTCGATACCCTTCGATGCAAGCCTGAACAGAACTTCACCGTCGTCGTCCGCTGGAAAATCGCTACGCACTACACTCATTCGCCTCCGCCAGAAGATCGAGATAAAGCTGGTAGTCCCCATCCTCGAAAAAGGTCCGCTCGCGGCGATTGCCGCGCTGCGTTACGTGATGCGGGAGACCGGGCAGAACGATGCGGGGAAGGCGGCCATGGCAGCAAACTATCCCGATCGGACGGTCGAGTTAATTGAGTGAATATTGCACCTGTCACCGTAATCCGAAATTGATCAGGATCAAATTACAATGCTAAAATAGTCATATATATATTTCATGGAACGTGTACTGATATTATCTCGAATCTATATTTAGATTCTTTACCATGATCCTCATACACTCTCGCAAACATAACGAGATCGCTCGATCCTTCCGCAGTAAAAAGGTCAACAAGGACATCCCAATATTCAATTTGCCACTGACAAACCGATGAAACCCAAGCCTCCTCAGGCAAACTTACCAAGCTCGCTCCATAGTCAGATATATTTGCAAAGATTCTGTCCGCATCTGATTGAGACAGAGGCTCTACGCTTGGTATTTCTCCTATTTCTGAGACGTCACCTGAAATAATACGATCCACGATTTGATAAAATACGCCCCTCCAAACAGAGGGAACGGGGCACTCTCGATCTTCATCCTTTTCAACTGGTACTGAATACATCATGTTCTTAATCCGGTGCATGAAGGTCTTTATGACAGTTTATGCAAACTTCGGCGTGGTTGGCATCCTCAGTTTTACCGCCGTCAGCCCACCTTTCCTTATGATGGCCCTGCGAATTTGAAGCGTCAATGTCACTGCTGCATCCGTTCGCACATTTCTCACCTTGCTCTGCGCGCTTAGCCTCTCGCTCCTTAGGTGTCCAATTGCGCTTAGCATCCCGCTGCCCCTTGGGAACACTACCCGTGCCTCTGGGTGGCTTAGGAAGGCTGCAATTATGCACCAGCACGCGGCGCTCGCCGACGAAGTAGGTTTCGAAATCAGCGACTGTCAGGTTGTAGGTAGCGTCGGTGCGATCAGTCTCGACAACTGACGCAACCACCATGCCGCGTCCATCTTTGGTAACCACCGCCATTCCGGCAGCAAGTTCTTCGGTTCGCTTCCAGCCTTGCCCCGTGACCCACCAAGGATGGTCGTCGGTCGTTTCGAAGGCTTCGGTTTCGCCATTTGCTCCGGCCAGCGACACTTCCCAAATCACCCGCTCGTGGCGCCGGATGAGGTTGGTCACTTCCTTCAGGGCTGTTTCGCCCGTAGCTTGGTCGTGTGCCCAGACCTTGTCGCCTACCGCGATATCCTCGATGGGGCGAAGGCCATCCTCGGTATCGACAAGCGTTCCGGCGACGAAGCAACATGTACTCTTTTTACCACCACCGAAGAGCCGACCAATCGCGCGACCAATACGTTTGAAGAACCCAACATGCCTGGTGCCTTGGACAACAATCGTGGCATCAGGACCAGGAGAAATTGGCGTATTCAGGACGTCGATTACGACGGCCCCCACTTGGACAAGATTATCCACTTGCGCGGCACTTAGATCGCGCTGGCCACAAGAATTATTCATGCAGGTAATGCTGGCCGCTTCTTTGCCATCGAAATCGACCCCATTCACCGGATCGTTTGCGACATATGCGTACCAGTTGATCCCGTCCCTGTACCCAATCGGATCGGTCTGCATGAACCGCCCCAGCGTCGGCGAGTACACGCGCGCCTTGTAATAATAGAGTCCCAGCTCCGGCATCCACACCTGCCCTGTGTACTGGAACGTCCCCACATTGGTTGCCGCTGGAATGCCATATTCGTCATAGCGGTTCACCGCCGTTGCCAGCCCGCTCACATCGCTGACCGCGATCACGCTGCCCCGCTCGTCGCTGTGCAACCAGCGCTTGGTCGTCAATCCGGAGCCGACATACCACACCACCGGTTCATCGTCGCCCGGCCCATGGACATAGCGGTTGGTAATATTGTTGCCCGCATCGCGCTCGATAACCAGCCTCGGTCCAAGGTGCTCATACTTCTTTGTTGTGCCGCCCTTGGTCAGCCTCGAAATGCGCCCAGTCGGGTCGTACAACACAGTGGTGCCACCCGGTCCCGTCGCGAGGCGGTTCTCGCTGGTATAGGTATACCCATCAGTCCCGGAACTGGTCAGGTTGCCCCGACCGTCATAACCCAGCGGCGTCGCTCCGGCACTGGTCAACTGGTTCAGCCCGTTGCGCGCATAGGAGCGGTCGACGTTGAAATGTCCGTTCCACGCATAGAGGTCGTTGGTCCGAACCTGCGACACGATCTGCCCGGCGGGGTTGTAGATCATGCTGTTCCCGTTGGGACTGCCCGTTCCTTCGACAAAGAGATCATGGCTCGTCCCAGCCAGATCCTCGCGCATGCGCCGCAACCGGCCTATCTCATTGTATTGATAGCCCTTCACCGTCCCGTTGCCGCGCGTGATCGACTTGCGCAGGCCAAGATCGTCATAGGCATAGGTAGCGAGGCCGACGGTGCCGTTTTCCTTGATGCCGGTCAGATCGGCGGTGTTGTACTCGTAGGTGAAATAATTGCCATCGGGGTACGTGACGCGCTTCAACCGCCCTGCCTCGTCATACAGCATGCCGATCGTGCCGAACGGGCTGGTCTGCGCCGTCATCCGGCCCAGCGCGTCGAAGGTCGATCCGACATTGTTGCTCGCCGTGTCGGCGACCAGGATCGGGCGGTCGAGATTGTCGTAGGTCGTGGTGACGTCATATTCACCGGTGACGATGTTCGGGACATTCTTGTCCGTCATCCGGTTGAGATTGTCGTAGGCGTAGTAGATCTTCTGCGTGTCACGTAGCTGACGCTCAATGACATTGCCATTGGCATCGAAGGTCAGCAGTTCGCAGTCGCTGGTCGAACTCGCCAAGGCGCCAACCGTCGCCACGGGATAACAGGTCTTCGACAGGCGGTCGTGCCCGTCATAAGTGAAGGTCGTGCGGTTGTTCTCGCCATCGGTGACCGTCGCGAGCTTACCGTTCAGCGTATAGCTGTTGGTCTCCTGATCGGTCTGTAGCGGCGTGCCATAGGCGAGCGTCGTCTTGGTGATCTCGCCTGCGGCATTGTAGGTCAGCCTGGTGATGCGGTCGGGGCCGAAGTCGTTCGCGCCCGTTCCTTGCGTCCCCAGCGTACAGGCACTCGCAGGCAGGGACACGAAGGCCGCGGGGTTCATCCGCACCGCGGTGCAGTCGAGCCGCCCGGCAAGGTCATAGCTATACTGCGTCATCGTGTGTGTGCCGCTGGTCGGGCCGGAGACCCATACGCGGGTCTTGCGGTCGAGCGCATCATAAGCGGTCTCGGTCGTCACCAGCGTCGCGAAAGCCGTCCAGTCGGTGCCCGACTGGCTGTCGACCGTGCCCTGTTCGACCTTGGTCAGCCGGCCCGCCACGTCATAGGTGTTTCGGGTCGCGCGGAACTTGTATGCGGTCCCGGCTCCATCGGGATCGGGCGCAACGACGCCGATCACCCGCCGCTGTGCATCATAGCGCCAGCGCGTCGTATCGTCCGCCCCCGCCAGTGGCCCGTCCTCGGTCAGCTTGTTGCCGAGCGCGTCATAGGTCCAGGTCGTTGTCGCCGAGAGGCTGGCGTCACCCGACGCGACGGTCTGCGACACGGGGAGCAGGTTGTTCGCGCTGCCGGTCGGTCCGTAGGTGAAGGTCGTGCGGGTTTCATCGGCGGTGCCGACGCAGGCTGGCGCTGCGCCCGTCCGGCATTCCGATATCTGGGTCACCAGCCATGTCGCATAGGGCGACTGGACGAGCGTTCCGGCCGCGTTTTTGTACGAGGCATAGAACTGCTGATAGGTGTAGCGCTTCTGTGGTCGCGCCGCGCCTGTCGTAGGTGCCGCACGGGTTTCAGTGAGCACGCCGCCATGGGTCGAGGACCATGTATAGTCGGTCGTGATGCCTTTGGCATCGGTGATTGTAAGCGGACGATCGCAGGACGGCAAAAAACTCAAACAGGCCGTGCCGCTGTAGGTTGCAGTTTCCACTATGTCTGCGAGGCCCGACCCCGCCTTTGCAACACGCCTGATTTCGATAGGATTGCGGTTAACACCATGTTTGAAATAGATTGTCGTACCATCGGGGTTGGTCTGCGATTGCAACAACGTGACGAGGCAGCGATTGTGCTCCCAGGCGGGAAGGCCCGCCATCGCAGCCGCGTCGCAATAGTTGCTCGTCGTCGTACGCCCCAGCGGATCAGACACCAAGGCCGGGCCTGTGGTTACTTGATATACGATATCACCAAAGTTCACATAGGAGTGTCCCGGCGCCCCGGGCAGTCGCGGAGGACTCCGTGAATATGGCAGGGGTGGGAAATCATAAAGTACTTGTGTAATATGCCCCAAGGCATTTACGAACGCCCCGCCCGCGATCGACATGAAGCTGGTCGTGGTTCCGAACGGATCACCTGTAAAAGGTGTGTATTCATAACTATATGTAAAACTAGATCCATCAATAAAGCTCTGCGCGGTGATGATGGGCTCGGGATACCCCTTCGAGGTGGTACTATGCGACACTGTGTTTGTTTTCCACGGAGCGTTTTCCCCCGGTTTCGTGAAAGACATCACAAAATCGCTGCCTGATCCGCTCAAGGCATAGCCGAAGGCCTCGGTCGCTCCGTCAGCACCCGTGGCGCTCGCAAGCATAGCGCTGGAAAAGAGGCCAACATAGCTGTATGTCGCAGTCGCGTGTGATCCCGCAGGGCAAATATTATTTGCCGGCTTGGCGACAGAACCAAGGTTTATTACACAGGCCTTTGATATCTGATTCCAGCCCGCCTCGGCTGCGCCATACTCAAATAGCAAAGCATATCCGCGCGAACTTTTAACACTGCGCAATCTCGTCTTATTTTCTGTCGCCGTTCTATTTTCATATTCGAAATCGAAGCGCGTGCCGTCCGGCTCCACGATGTAGGAAACAAACGCACATTCGCCGGCGCCACATTCCCCATAGACCGTGGGCCTGAACACGGCGGTAGTGCCATCCTTGGCCTGATAGGTGTAAACGGCGCCAACCGCACCAGCGAAACCCGTTGTCGTCAGCCGGTTATAGTCGTTCTGGGATATCGGCCGGAATGTCGAATCCTGCATGTAAATTTTGATGAAGTCCGCCGACCGCATGCCGTAATTGACTTGGGCTTGGTAATCGTAGTCATTATACGCTTCGACAAGATCGGGCTGTATTGTGACCGTGATGTCCCAATTGTGGTACAGATTCCCGAAAGGCGCCCCGTCCAAACGGGTTGCAACAGGCGTCATGCGGACCAAGTCGATGGCGCCCGGGCCATCGCCGATCGAAATATCGCTCTTGTTGTAGACGGGACGCCCTGTCCGAATATCGACGCCGCCTGGAGCGATCGCCAGCTCTTCCGGTGATGGTGCGCTCAAATGTGCTGCCTGTGCGTGAGCGCTTTGCGACGGGGCGATGACCGAAAAGAATGCGGCAAAAACGATGAACGCTCGGCGGGCTGCCTTCGGAAAAGCCGCCTTCAATCGCGTCGCTTCTACCACTATTCTGCTCCTGTCATTTTACGCTAAGCCAAATTGACATCTGCTCTCAAACCCTGTTGCCATTCGCGGCGGAGGGGCGTTGGGCGAATGATGGCTTCGACCTTCTTCCGGTTGTCGGCCTTGTCATGCTCGTATTCGGTGGTGACATTGTTGTTCACCGTTCCCGTGCGAACCATCTTCACCAGCCGGGCCTTGGCATCATAACTGTAGGCGATCATCTCTGTCGCTGAAGCCGGCACGGAAATAAACGGTAGCACAGAAAAAACCAATGCGAAATCGAGGTATTTATAGACCCCCACCAAATTCCCTCCCCCGACGAATCAAACAATGTTCTGCACTGGCCATTCTGCCCCGGTGTCTTGAAACCAGTCAATCTGTTCTTTTTGAAAATACATATCTTTTCTGTTCAATAGCTTGCCAGCCACGCGCATTTGTCGAACCTGGGCATCGGCATGGCATCGGCATCGTCTTCGACCTGCTCCGGAAACGCTGCGTTTCCGCCGCACCGATTGACGCCGCCCCCACCGCTGGCCTAGCCTGAGCCTCCCCCACCAGCCCGGAGCTTGTCCATGCGTTACGCCCTCCCCCTCGCCGCCATCGCCGCGATCATCGCGGTTCCCGTCATCGCGCAGCAGAGCGGCCCGCCGGGCGCGCCCGACAAGGCGCGCGTCACCGCGGGCACCTATGCCGCCGACCCCGGCCACACGATGGTCGTGTGGGAAGTCGATCATTTCGGCTTCAGCAAATATTCGGGCCTCTTCGGCGACGTCACCGGCACGCTGGTGCTCGATCCCGCCAACCCCGCGGCGTCGAAGGTCGAGGTGACGATCCCCGTCGCCAAGGTCACCACCGCCAGCGCCGGCCTCACCGGCCATCTGCTGCGCGCAGGCAAGGACGGCGGCAAGCCCGACTTCTTCGGCGCCGCCCCCGCCGACGCCAAATTCGTCTCGACCCGCGTCGTCCTCGACGACGACGGCGACGAGGCCAAGGTCACCGGCAACCTCACCCTTAACGGCGTCACCAAGCCCGTGACCCTCGACGTCGATTTCCACGGCGCCGGCACCAACCCGTACAACAAGAAGGCGACGATCGGCTTCAACGCCGAGGCGACGATCAAGCGCAGCGACTTCGGCATCGCCTTCGGCATCCCCGCGGTCAGCGATACGGTCGACCTCGAAATCCACGCGGCGTTCGAGAAACAGTAAACACCCTCGTCATTGCGAGGAGCGAAGCGACGCGGCAATCCAGAGCGTGCGTAAGCCGCCCTGGATTGCTTCGCTTCGCTCGCAATGACAACGGGATATGGTTCATCGTCCATCCATCCCCCACCCCCTAACCTCCCGCCACCAAAGAGGGAGGATCATCATGCGCAAGGCCCTGCTGCTCGCCGCCATTCTCGCCGCCACCCCCGCGCTGGCGCAGACCAATCCGCTGATCGACTATCCCGGCTTCCAGGCGCTCACCGCCGAAGTCGAGCCGCAGCGCGCCGAACGCCTGCTCCCCTTCGCCGCATTCAAGGCCGAGGCCGCGAAGCCCGAAGTCCTGCTCCTCGACGCCCGCTCGAAGGATGCCTTCGCGCGCGGCCATATCGCGGGCGCGGTCAACCTGCCCTTCACCGATTTCACCGCCGACAGCCTCGCCGCGGTCGTCGGCGCCAACTCGGACCGCCCGATCCTCATCTATTGCAACAATAATTTCTCGAACAACCGCGCCCCGGTGCCGACCAAGGCGCGCCCGCTGGCGCTCAATATCCAGACCTTCATCAACCTCGTCGGCTATGGCTATGCCAATGTCTGGGAACTCGGCGACGTCGTCGACTTCGACGATCCCGCGGTCGGCTGGGTCAAGGGGTAGCGCACCGCCGCACCCCATATTGTCACACGCACCATGTAGGAATCGGGCCGGGGCCAGACACGCCCCTCCCCCAATTCCCGCAAGGAGCGTATGTGATGAGCGAACTGGTACGCGAAATCGTCGAAGTGAACGCCTTCATCGAAGGCGATGAGGACAATCCGCTGCTCACCGTCGAGGCCGAGGGTCTGGCCGCGACGACCGGCTGGACCGCCGTCCGGCTCGAGGCGCATGTCTATATCACCCCGCCCGAGGACGGCTATCAGGACTTCGACCTCGTCGGCGACCGCCCCGCGGAAACGTCGGCCGACGCCCTCACCCCGGTCGAGGCCGCGTGGGAAGGCCCGCTCGACGACTGGGTCGTCGGCGTCCGCGTCCACGCCATCGACAACCTGGTCGAGGACGAGATTTTCGAATTCGAGGAAGAGGATGACGCCGACAGCGAGGCCGCCTGACGCCCGCCGCCGCCGCATCCCCCCCTGCGCCGGACCGCGAACGCCGTATCGCGGTCCGGCGACATTTTGCGCCCCTCCCCCTTGCCAAGCGCGACATTTTGCATCATTGGGTCGCCCATGCGCGGCAACGCCCTCCTTCTTCTGCGACTTACACGCCCTTGGGCGTGACGATGACGCTGCGCCCAGGGTGGCGCGCGACCGCCCAAGGGTAATTCGACACCAACTCCCTTCTCGCAGAAGAACCCAGACCCATGACCATGCTCCGCGACCCTTCGGTCAAATATACCGCTTTCCCGCAGGTTCCCCTGGCGACCCGCGACTGGCCCAGCCGCGTCACCACCAAAGCGCCGATCTGGCTGTCGACCGACATGCGCGACGGCAATCAGGCGCTGATCGACCCGATGGATGCCGAAAAGAAAGCGCGTTTCTTCGACCTGCTCGTTCGCGTCGGCCTCAAGGAAATCGAAGTCGGCTTCCCCAGCGCCGGCGCCACCGAGTTCGACTTCATCTCGGGCCTCGTGCGCAATGGCCGTATCCCCGACGACGTCACCCCGCAGGTGCTGACCCAAAGCCGCGCCGACCTCATCCGCACCAGCTTCGACAGCCTCGCCGGCGCGAAGACCGCGATCGTCCATGTCTATAATGCGGTCAGCCCCGCCTGGCGCCAGATCGTCTTCGGTTTGGAAATGCCCGAGATCAAACAAATCGCGATCGAGGGTGCGAAGCAGCTGCGCGACAATGCCGCGCGCCTGCCGCAGACCAATTGGCGCTTCGAATACAGCCCCGAAACATTCTCGACCGCCGAGCTCGATTTCAGCATCGAATGTTGCGCCGCGGTGATGGACATCCTCCAGCCCACCGCCGAAAACCCGATCATCCTCAACCTGCCCGCGACGGTCGAGGCGGCGACCCCCAATATCTACGCCGACCAGATCGAATATTTCGCCAAGAATTTGCCGAACCGCGGCCGCGCGCTGATCAGCCTGCACACCCACAACGACCGCGGCACCGGCGTCGCGGCGGCCGAACTCGGCCTGCTCGCCGGCGCCGACCGCGTCGAGGGCTGCCTGTTCGGCAATGGCGAGCGCACCGGCAACTCGTGCCTCGTCACCATCGCGCTCAACATGTACACGCAGGGCATCGACCCCGAACTCGACTTCTCGAACATCGACGAGGTCATCGCGACGGTCGAATATTGCAACCAACTCCCCGTCCACCCGCGCCACCCCTATGGCGGCGAGCTGGTCTACACCGCTTTCTCGGGCAGCCATCAGGACGCGATCAAGAAGGGCTTCGCCGCGCGCGAACGCCAGAATGACGAACGCTGGCACGTCCCCTATCTGCCCATCGATCCCGCCGACCTCGGCCGCAGCTATGAAGCGGTAATCCGCGTCAACAGCCAGTCGGGCAAGGGCGGCGTCGCCTGGGTGCTCGAACAGGACAAGGGGCTGAAACTGCCCAAGAAGATGCAGGCGAGCTTCAGCCACATCGTCCAGGCGCTCGCCGACGAGACGAGCCGCGAACTCGGCGCCGAGGACATCTGGGGCGCCTTCGAAACCGCCTATCTGACGGTCGAGGACAAGCGCTTTCAGCTCGTCGACTGGTCCGAAAGCCATGCCGGAACCGACCGCATCTTCGCCGGCAAGCTGACCATCGAAGGCACCCCGCGCACCGTCAGCGGCCGCGGCAACGGCCTGATGTCGAGCGTCATCGCGGCGCTCAGCGAAAGCGGCGGCCCGATCATGGACATCGTCGATTACAGCGAGCATGCGATCGGCCAGGGCAGCAATGTGCAGGCGGCGGCCTATGTGGAGTGCCGGACGGCGGACGGGAAAAGCCTGTTCGGCTGCGGCCTCGACACCGACGTCGCGACGGCGAGTGTTCGGGCGATCTTGTCGGCGGCCAACGGCGCGTAACCCGAGAGGTCGCTGCCCCTCCACCACTGCGTGGTCCCCCTCCCCATGCCTCCGGCACAGGGAGGATTTGGGCACGCCAATCCTCCCTGTCGCGAAGCGATGGGGAGGGGGACCGCCCGAAGGGTGGTGGAGGGGCACCCGCGCCTTAAGCAATTGAAAAGCACGCCATGCGATCTTCCGCTCTCCGGGGGAGAATTGCCATGCGCCAATGCACCATCGCCATCCTGATCGCAGCGGGCCTTGCCCTGACCGGTTGCGCCAAGCCGTGGGAACCCGAACGCGGCCCCGGGCCGCTCAAATTTGTGGACGCCTGCCCCGGCCGCAAAGCGCCCGTCGTCGCCGACTTCGGTCCGCAAGGTGTCACCGCCGCCTATCATTTCGTCGTGACGGGCGCGTCAGAAAAGGAGATCGCCGCCCTGATCGACCGCGCCGAAAAGGCCGGGCTGGAGGTCCATCTCGCCTCGCTGACGATCGTCATGAACGGCACCGACGCGCTGTTCGCCAGCAGCAAGGCGCCGCTGCTCGACCAGCCCGCGGTCGACGCCGAATTCGCGGCGATCTGCGCGATCAAGGTCCGGAGCACCCACCTGACCAACGTCCAGTACAACCGCGTGGGTATCGAGGATCAGTGGATCCGGATTCGCTGAGCGAAGCACCCGGCCCCTCTACCGCCTCGAGGCCCGCTCCCTTTCGCTTCGCGACAGGGAGGATTTGGCGCCGTCCTCAAAAATCCTCCCTGTGCCGAAGGCATGGGGAGGGGGACCGCCGCGAAGCGGTGGTGGAGGGGCGATAGCGCCGCCCCTTCGCCTCAACGCAACGTCACCAGCGCAACCACCCCCGCCACAACCCCATCCACGTCCCGCAACACATCCGCAGCCGCCACCCGAACCACCACAAACCCCTGCCCGCGCAACCAGTCGTCGCGCACCGCGTCATGCTCCACCCGAAAATCATGCGCCAACCCATCGACCTCGACAATCATCCGCGCATCGGGCGCATAAAAATCCGCCACATAGGCCCCCACCGGATGCTGCCGCCGAAACTTCGCCCCACCCGGCCGCCCGCGCAACCGCTGCCACAACAGCACCTCGGGCGACGACATAACCCGCCGCAACCCCCGCGCCTTCTTGACGGTGGCTTTAGAAGTCTGCCGCACCCAAGCCTCCTCCCCAATCCTCCCTGTGGCCGAAGGCCATGGGGAGGTGGCAGCGCGAAGCGCTGACGGAGGGGCAAAAACGCCGGCGCCGCCGCCCCTCCACCAACGCCTGCGGCGTCGGTCCCCCTCCCCATGCCTACGGCACAGGGAGGAAGTCAGAAACCCAAACCCGCGCCACCCCGGACCAAACAAATCCTCCCTGTCGCGAAGCGATGGGGAGGGGGACCGCTCGCGAAGCGAGTGGTGGAGGGGCGATGCGACCGCGCAACAATCACCCAACATTAGCTGGACTGAATTTGCTTGTCGTCCTAGCCTCCCAATTCTGCACGTCGGAGTTGGGAGGGAACTATGTCGGTCGCAGTAAAAATCCCGAAGAAGGTTCAAGACCGTCTTCTCGCAGGCATCAAGAAATACCAGCCGATTGTTCGCAAGCTTGTCGCCCGCGATATTTCGGAGGCGGACACCGTCACTGTCATCAAGGACATGCTCAACGACATATTTGGCTATGACAAATATGTCGAGGTGACGAGCGAGCAGCAGATCAGGGGGACGTTCTGCGACCTTGCCATAAAGGTCGAAGGCAAAATCCAGTATCTATGCGAAGTGAAGTCAGCAGGCACGACGCTGAACGACAACCACCTTCGCCAAGCCGTCAACTACGGCGCCCACCAGGGCATCGAATGGGTCATCCTGTCGAACGCTATCGTCTGGAAAATCTATCGGATCAAATTCGCCCAGCCCATCGAATGGGAGGAGGTGCTTTGCTTCGATTTCTCGCAGATCACCAGATCAGCCGACGACATCGCAAAACTCTTCATGCTTTGCCGCGAAAGCATCAACAGCGAAACATTGGACGCATTCCATCGGCAGGCGCAGATTGTGAATCGCTACGTCATCGCTGCGACGTTGTTATCCGACGCCGTGATCGGCTCGATCAGAAAGGAGTTTCGGCGAATTTTTGACGGCCTAAAGGTGACAGACGCCGATCTCCGGGTAATCCTGGCTAACGAGGTCATCAAGCGCGACGCGCTCGACGGTGACGGCGCTACGGCGGCCAAAAATGTGATAAAAAAGGCTGAGAGCACCCAACGCCGACGCGCTGCGAAGGCAGCAAAATCCGCGGCACCAGAATGATAGGTTATCCGGCAAGGACTGTTAGATTCACGAGTCTTGGGTAGCCCAATCTGTTGCGAGCAATTGGCCTCTCGTTTGAGGCCCCTCCCCAAGTGGTAGGGGAGCTGCTATAATCCAAGTCAATCCGAGTTCAGCGTTGGTGACTTTGGGTTTTACGATTGGAGATGTTGGAGCGTGGTTGTTCGTTCTCTGGGCCTGCATTGAATTGTATTTCAATATCGATGCAAAAATGGAGGCGTCTATGAAAGCTGCGTTCAAAACTGGTATGGAAGCTCTCGCGGTTCTGTGGGCCTAGTTGGGACGAGCAACCACGCTATCAACAAGAAGATCCGAATGCCCAAGGTCGGGCTGAGAGAACGCGAGGGGCGGTGCAAATCCGCCCCCCCACACTCAAAAACCCCTTTCCTAAAAAACACCGATATGGTTCATTCTATCAGTTTCACCTAACCACAGGAGCGACTCGATGGAAAACCTTGCCCACAACCCCGCCGACATCCCGGCCCCCGCCAGCTATCACTGGACGCTACGGCTCCAGCGCGACTTTCTCGAGCATGTCGCCACCACCGGCTCGGTAACGATCTCGGCGGCGCGCGTCGGCATGTCGCCCGCCGCCGCGTACCAGCTCAAGCAGCGGCCCGCGGGCGCGGCGTTCCGGCTCGGCTGGGCGGCGGCGGTGCTGATCGCGCGGGGCCGCCTCGCCGACGAACTGCTCGACCGCGCGATCTGGGGGCATGAGGAGACGACCACCATCCTGCGCGAAGAGGACCGCAGCTTCGTCAAGCGCCGCCGCACCGACGCGCGCCTCGGCCTCGCGATGCTCGCGCGGCTCGACCGCATGGTCGAAACCCGCGCCCGCGCCGGCGAGGAGATGCTGGCGCAGGTCATCGCCGGCGACTGGACGGGCTTCCTGTCGCTGTTCGACGCCGCCGAAACCGCGCGCACCACCACCGCCGCCGGGGACGCGTCCGAAACCACCCCCGACAGCCCCGACGCCGACCGGGCGGAAGGCATGGCCGCCGCCCTCGCGCTCTGGCTCGCCGGCCGCGACAACCGGGCCAACCCGCTCGCGGCGCTGTGGCGCGGCAGTGCGATCGCGGATGAAGTTGCGCAGTTTTCCGACGATTTCGACGACGACGTCGACGTCGAACAGACCCCCGAGAAGGAAGCCGCCGAGATGACCGTCTGGCACGACGACGAACGCGGCGAATGGCGCACCAACTTCCCGCCGCCCGAAGACTTTCTCGGTATCGAGGAAGGCCAGTTCGGCGACGAGACCTATGAACGCACCCTCGACACCGACGAAGAGGAGGCGATGGAAGCCGCACGCGCCGCCGAAACCGCCCCGCTGCGCACCGCCGGCGAAGCCGCCCGCCGCGCCTTCTTCGGCCTGCCGACGCCGGCGAACGACACGGAAAAGACGAAAGAACAGGATGTTTCGCGCAAAGACGCGAAGACGCGAAAGCGTTGAGACCTGAAGGGCTGTGTTCGGGCGAAACGCGACGTTCCATTTCCCGTCACCCCGGGCTTGACCCGGGGCCTGCCTTGTCTTTGATCCGGCGCCGCAAGAAGGCGGGTCCCGGGTCAAGCCCGGGATGACGATGATGGAGGCGTCCGCTCCCCACCGAAAAGCCGCCCGCCCCGCACCTTACAATCGCGCCCCCGCATCCCCATATCTCTTCCATCGCGGCACGCCTTTCCGTAAGCCGCCGCGACTGAGAGACAGGCGTGCGCTCCCGCTTACCGACAGGAGCCGTCCCATGGACCAGCCGCCCGCCAGCCCCGCCGTCACGCGCCGCACCAACAGTCCTTTCCGCAAGCGCGGCACCCCGCTGCCGTCCGCCGACGCGCGGCGCCAGGGCGACATCAGCCAGCTCGCCTATCTCCAGATGGGCGGGCGCGATCCCGCCATCGCCTTCCTCAACAGCGACCATGACGCGCTCGGCGGCCGCCCGCTCGCCATCGCCACCGCCAGCGCCGAGGGTTATGCCCGCGTCGCCGGGGTCATCCGCGCCTGGACCGCGCCGGCGGACGCGGCATGAGCCGCGCCATGAACGTCACGCTAGACGAAGCCGGGGTCACCGACATGTGCCGCACCGCGGGCGTCGCGATCAGCGCGATCGAGCCGTTGCCGAACGGCGGCACCCGCCTCGTCTGCGTCTCGCCCGACGGCGCCGACCAGATGCGCCGCAAGCTCAAGAAACATCTGATCGACGGCGAGGTCGCGCGCCACCGCTTCTACCGCGCGCCCGGCGCACCCGGCGGCTACTGACCGGGCGGTTGACGCAGGCGCGGCGGGCGCGGCATGGCGAGCCCATGTTCACCCACCGCCCCTTTACCAGCCGTCTGGCCACCCCTGCCGACCTCGATGCTCTCCGCACCGTCATGGCCCTCGCCATCGCCGAACTGCAAAAGGGCTTCCTCACCCCCGAACAGATCGCCGCGAGCAACGCGGTGATGGGCCTCGACACCCAGCTGATCGCCGACGCGACCTATTTCGTGATCGAGGATGCCGACGGCGCGATCGCCGGCTGCGGCGGCTGGTCGCGGCGCGCCACCCTCTATGGCGGCGATCACAGCAAGGACCTGCGCGACCCCGCACTGCTCGACCCGGCCACCGACGCCGCGCGTATCCGCGCCATGTACACCCACCCCGATTTCGCAAGGCGGGGCGTCGGCCGCCTGGTCATGGCGCTGTGCGAAGACGCCGCCCGCGCCGCCGGCTTTGCCCGCGCCGAAATGATGGCGACGCTGTCGGGCGAACCGCTCTACCGTGCTTGCGGCTATACCCCGATCGAGCATGTCGCGGCGCCGGGACCCGACGGGGTCACCGTGCCGCTGATCCGCATGGGCAAGTCGCTCTGACCGGCGCGCTAATCCGCGACCCAATAATCGGCGGCGCCACCCGGCTCGCCGCCGCGACGGCAGACGATCTCGCCGTCCAGCGACAGCTCGGCCCAGCCGCCGATCGGCTCATGCTCCATCATCGCCAGCGCCGCCGCGACATCGGGCGCCTCGAACGCGACACGCTTTTCCATCCCGAACCACCGGTCCTCATAGCGCAGCACATAGGTCGTCGCCGCGCTCGCTTCGACGGGCGGCGGCGCGGCATCGGGAGCCTTGGCGGCAGGGCGCGGCAGGCAGTCGCAGCCGCCATCGCGGCCTTTCGGATTCTGCTGGGGGAGCTTCAAAGGGGCAAAACCTTCGTGGGGGGATCGAAGGGGCGGCATGCGCGACGGGTCGCACGCACCACCGGGCGGACAGGATCAAACGGCTATGGCATCTCCACTGGCGGGCCGGTCGCGGCGCGCAGGCGCGGCGATGCCCTTGAAAATCTATGCTATTCCATCGCCGTAAAAGGGAAGCATTCTATGCTTCATCGACGGGTGGCCCCTCCGGATCGACCAACGACCGGCGTCGGTCGGGCGGGGGCGCGGTGCGAGCGGGCACCGGCTGGCGTTTCCGGATCGGGAGCATGGGGCATTTTCTCTGGTTCAGGCGGCGGGGGAACCGCGCTGGCCGACGGCTTGTCGCGCTGCCATGGCGTCACCGCAAGGATGTTACGGTGTACTCTCCGCGACATGGCGATTTCCTCTGCCCGTGTCGGTGCGGGCGTCGCCCCCTCGCCCGGATCGACACCACGACAAAAATCGCCGCAGACCGACAAACTGCACAATTTGACGAAACAAATATCCATGTCCGGCATAGTTTTTTCGGGGAATATTTCGTATTGGGATAGTGTAGAAACACGAGTCGCCTGACTGGGGGAAGGGCTTATGAAACTCTGGTTTTCTCTAATCATCATCGCCGCATCTTTTTCTATGCTGCATTTTATCATCGCACCCGCCCTGGAAAAGAGCTGGAAGACCAGCGGGAATATCGGAAAATTTGCCAAATTGGGGACGATCGCCGCGACGAAGACGCTCGCCGACTTCCTGAAAATTGCCCTGATCGTCTTTGGCATTGCCTTCCTGATCTTGACCATCCTGTCGTTGATAGCCCCCGTTTTCGGCGCCGGGCTGCTCGATGCCAGCTACGGATTTGTCGCCTGGCTCCACGCGCTCACCGAACCGGTACGCACCTTCCTCGGCGGCGCGATCTTCTGGATCGCCTTGCTGGGACTATTCTGGTGGGCGTGGCGGATGAAGAAAGGCGATCTGACCAAAACGCTCGAAACCGAGCGGCGGCGACAGATCGACGTTCTGCTGGCGGAAAATGCGACGCTAGCGGACCTGCCGCCGACCGCGGACATGGACAAGCTGGCACAGAATATCGCGACCTGTGACATGCTCGCCGCCGACCTCGCCGGCACCCCGGATGCGGGCGCGCAATCCAAGTTGAAGCAACTCCTCGAATTGCGCGACGCGTTGGTTTCACAATATGCCTTTCTCGATGTCGATCGCCGGATCGACCTGTCCGACGTGTCGATCGCCGACCCCGCGCCGGCAAAAGAGGGTTTCTGGTCCCGGTTGCGCCTCGGGCTTTTCAGCAAGGGCATGCAGAAAAGCCTCTCGGCGTCGGACAAGTTGCTGAGACGCGGCGGCATCGCGGCCGCCTGCCTCCTCGTCATCGGGGTCGGCTCGCCCGTGCTCGCCAATGCCGGGCTTGTCCCTACGCTCGGTTCGATCAACGACATTCAAGTCTATCGATCGCAGCAAGCGGCTCAGGATAGCCTCAAAAAGATCGCCAGGGCCGCGGTGCAGGAACCGGCCGATGCCTTGCCGGCCGCCAGTTCACCGGTACCGAATTATCGTCTGGCGGCCGAGCAGTTCGCCCGCGCCCTTATCGCCTCGTCCGACTGGCGTTCGTCGGTGGCGCGGGCTCAGCCGGACCTTGCGGCGACCACGGCGCGACGGGTGGACCTGCTGGTCGAAGAAGTCGCGATCCGCGACAATATCTTGCGCCAATTCTCGTCCAATGCGGCCGAGCGCGCGATCCCGATCCGGGGGGTCGGCTTTGGCGAAGCCGACGCCATGCCCGAAAGCGCGCGCCGACAATATGGCGAGTTTCGCGATTTTGTCGCTCGCAACGCGGCCGCGCCGCAGGGCAGCCCGCTCGTCGACCGTATCGAACGGTGGATGCGGGCGAAGGCGGAGGCGTCGCCCGCCTTTCGCCAACGGCTTGCGGCCGGAATGGCGTCTTTTCGACAGCCCGCGACGCTCGGCGACATGTTCGGGACCGTATTGGAGGAAACGCTGTCATCCTCGCTCGACGCAGCGCTGCCCGATCCCGCCGACCGTGCGCTCTTCGCGGGTCAAGCGGACGACGCGGCGCGCAAGGGCTTGCAGGACCCCGCATCGCGCATGGTGCAGGTCAAATTGACCGAGTTTCTGGCCGATATCGAATCGGGCCGTGGCTACGCCGATGCGATGGCGCGCGTTCAGGCCCGTGGAAACGTCCCCGCTCTGTTCACGCAGGCCGACGCCGTGCGCGCGCGCGCCGCGGTGGTCGATGGTGATCTCAACATGGCACGCGTGGCCGCGACGGCGGATGATCTTCACCCCAGTCTGGAGAAGAGGAATTCACCGAAAGCCACGACGCGTGTCGAACGTGCCGTGTCGCAACTGCGTCCAGTCGTCAGCGGCGGCGACGACCTGCGGCGGGCGATTGAAGGCTCGGCCGGTTCCTATGAGGATCTCTTTCCCGGACGCGCACAGGCACATGCCGAATCACCGCTTGGGCGCGCGCTTGCGCGAATTTACGGCTCGACGACCGAACTTCCTGCCGCGGTCGCCGAGGCTGCCAGTGGCGGTTTTGGCGGCGGTGGCGGCGGAAGCGCGGCGTCCGGCGACCGCCCCGGCAACACGCGCATGGCATCGCGCAGCTTCACCAGGCTGCGCGGTTCGGTCCGCGTTGGCGGGGTCCTGATCGGTGCCGATCCGACCGCCGGCGCGCCCCTCGACGTTCGTGACATCGGCTGGCGTGTCGACGGCGCCACGCTCGCCCTGACGCTCAAACTCGCGGACCGGACAATCGATGTCGGGCGCTTCGACGGCGAGACGGTCCAGCAGGCGCTCGCCTATGCCGCCGACGAGCGCCCGACGACGGTGACCATGACCTCGGGGCCGCTGATGCCAAAAATCCTCCGCGTTCACCTGCATCCAAGCCTCGTCGATACCGAACTCGGTTGCCACATGATCGAACTCGATCGCTTCGTCGACACCGCCACCGGCGACTGGTCAGATCGGTCGCTCTGGTCGAATATGGTGAACACCCAGTTGGCCGTCTACAACGCCGCCGCCGGCGACCGCGGCGCACTCGGGATGTTCGACGGCGCCGAAGCGCAGTTGTTCACGGCAGCGATAAACGATGCTTTTCCTGATAGTTGGCGACAATCCGACGCCGCCCAGTCGGTGTTCGCGCACGACACCCAGCGCTTCGACATGGACCTCGTGGGCCAGATGAAGCAATGTCGACCGAAGGCCGCCGAAGGACGCGATGCGTATATGCGCTGCGTCGCCGAAAGCTTCACGACGAAGCCGCCGCAGCCTTTTGCGATTTGGAGCGGCGTCCGCGAAGCCACCTATCCGTTGACCGTCGCCGGTCTGACGCCGACCCAGGCGTCAGCCGACGGCGATCCGGTGCTGCGTTTCATGCTCCAGGTCGCCTTCGAGAACGAGGTCGAGTGCGAAGACGGCGACTGCCCGGAAGCTGGCGGAGTGCCTTGGGAGTTTCCCGTCATTGCCAAGGGGGTCGGCGACCGCACCATGGCCTTCGCCCAAGGCAACCCCGTGGCGGCGCGGATTCTCGGCAAGGCCGAACAATTCACCGCCTTGCAGCGGCTGTTTCGCGCCGCGCTCTCCGGAGCGCTCGGCCCGAATTTCCCCCGTCACAAATTGATCGCACTGATGCGCGACGCCGCAAAGGCCGACCCGATCGATCGCGTGCCGACGCCAGACTGGAATCAGTCACGCGAAAGCGCGACGATGCTGCTGGCGTTGCTCAAAGCGGAACCCCGCCGGCCCCCCGACGAAAGCGCGCTTGCCGATACGCAGATCGATTTCGTCGGCAGCGTCCTCGAACCCGCCAGCGGCGAACGCTTTTCGGGGACCGAAACGTGCCGCGGCGGCGCCCTCGCCTTGCGTTAGCCGAGCACCCGTTCGCGGTCGGCGCCCCGGCTGGTCAGCGCGTCGCCGGGCCCGCGTTGAGCGCCGCCGCCGCCGCGAACAGCGCCTTCAGCCCCGCCTCGTCGATCGGATCGCCCGCGCCGAAATCGATCGCGCGGCGAGCGTTGCCATCCAGGCTCGCGTTGAACAGTCCCTTCGGATCACTCAGCGCCGCGCCTTTGGCAAAGGTCAGCTTGACCTTGTCCTTATATGTCTCGCCGGTGCACACGATCTTGCCGCCCGCATACCATGTCGGCACCCCGCGCCATTTCCATTCCTCGACCAGGTCGGGGATTGCCGCCTTGATCAGCGCCCTGACCTTCGCCAGCACCTCGCCGCGCCAGTCGCCGAGTTCGGCGATGCGCGCGTCGATCAGCTCTGCCGGGGTTCTCTCTGGGGTCATCCTGCCTTGTCCTTCGCATGCGAAATCCAGCCGGGCAGCGCCGCCGCCTGGCGGATCCAGCTCACCAACAACGCCTCGTCGATCGCCTCATCCTCATGGATATGGAAATAGCGCGCATCGGGGTCCTTCGAGCCGACCGGCGGCACCGGGTCGAGTTGCTGGCCGCGAAACCAGGTCAGCTTGATGTAGCGGTTGAAGCAATGAAAGCACAGGAACCACCCCTGCCCCGGCACCCCGTAAAAGGGCGAGTTCCAGCGCACCGCTTTCTCGACCCCCGGCACCGTCCGTTCGATCAGCGCGTCGAGATTCTTCCCCGCCACCCTTTTCCACCCCGGCATCGCGGCGATATAGGCCTGCACCGGCGCGTCGCCGTCGCCCTTGGCGATCTGCGGATTGCCGCCCGACAGCAGCACGACCTCCTTCTTGCCCGCCATGGCTCAGCCTTTCACCCGCCGCCGCGCGGCATATGGCAAGGCAAAGAGATACAGCCCACTTGCCAGCATCAGGAACAAGGGCGGCAGCGGCAAATAGACGAGCCACATCGGCGGCGCTCCCATCGCCATCGCGGCGAAATTGGCTATCACGGTCAGCGTGAACAGGATCGACAGCCAGCGATGGCCCTGCCGCATAAATTGGCTGAAATTCATGAGCCGCTCCTTCAATCGAGGCGTTCGAGCAATTGCTCGAGCTTGTCGAAAAATTGCTGCCACCCCATGCGTGCGCCGCCGAACGCCTGCTTCTGCTCTGGCCGGAAACCGGTCTGCTCCATACGCAGCAAGGTGCCCTTGCCGACCGGGGTCAGCGTGAAGGTCACCACGCTTTCGAGGTTGAACGCCGCATCGGCACTGGCGTGATTCCAAGTGTAGGAGAGCGTCTCGCCCGGCTCGACCTCGAGCACCTCGCAATCGAGCACCCCGCCCCACTCGCCGCGCAACTGAAAGCGGTGGCCGACGTCGGGTAGGAAATCATTGGCCATCAGCCATTCGGCGATCAAATGCGGCCGGGTCAGCGCGCGCCACAATTTTTCGGGTGGATGCGCGATCTCGCGCTCGACCACGACGGTGCGAACGTCGCTTGTGCTCATTGATCCATCCTCGCCAGCAAATCTTCCAGCTTGTCGAACCGGCTCTCCCAGAAACCCGCCATCCGGCTCGTCCAGTCGACCAGCGGGGCCAGCGCGCTGCGCCGCGCGCTATAATGGGTCAGCCGCCCCTCGGGCCGATCGACGACCAGCCCCGCGGCTTTCAGCACCGCCAGATGCTTCGACACCGCGGGCTGCGACACCCCGGCCAGCGCGGTCAGCGCCACCACGGTCTGCTCGCCGTCACGGCACAACCGCTCGAACAGCGCGCGCCGGGTCGGATCGGCGAGGGTCTTGAACAGAATATTCTGGCGATCGGGCATGAAACGGATAACTCACTGGCTATGGACCTATTCCATAACCAATGAGTTATGAATAAGTCAAGCGCCGCGTGACGCGCCGTCGACCAGCAAGCCGCGCACGATCAGCTCGGCGGCCTCCATCGCATGGTCGAAAGGCGGCGGCGTCCCTTCCCCGCCCGTCGCCTCGACCAGCGGGCGCAAGGCGATCAGCGCCCCCGCGCCATGCGCCAGCAGGGTGAAGGGCACCGCGACCGCGACCGGCCGGAACAGGCCCTGCGCCTGGCCCGCCTCAAGCAGGCTCTGGATCGGCCAGGTCCTGCTGCGGAAGAAACGATCGGCAATGAAGGCCAGCCGGTCGCCGGACGTTGCCCCCTCGACGTTCATCAGCTGGATGATCGCGGGCACCTCAGCCAGCCCGACGACGAAGTTGCGGCACGCGAGCCGCATCCGCCCGACGATGTCGTCGTCGCCCGCGCGGTTGTCCGCGAGCTTCGACATATGCGTGTGGAGCCGATCCATGCCATAACCCACCGCCGCCTCCCATAGCGCCCGTTTCGATCCGAATTTGGCGTTGAGCAGCCCGTGGCTGACCCCCAGCGTCCGCGCGACCTCGCGCACCGAGGTGCCGTCATAGCCTCTGTCGGCAAAGGCGGTCAGCGCGGCGTTCAGGCACGCCGCGTCATCGACCGTCATCTCGCCGATCGCCGGTCGCCCGCGCTTGCGCACCCCCTGCTGTCCCGTCCCGTTCATCGCCGCTTCCTAGCATCGAAACGCCGGGCTTCAAATTTAATTAGACAGATGGTCATTTAATGCTTAGCCTTCTAATTAATAGAGGGAGAGATTCGATGCCGACCACCAGCGACCAGCTCCGCGAACGCGCCCGCGCGCTCGCACCCGCCATTGCCGCCCGCGCGCCGGACGCCGAGCGGCAACGCAAGCCGCACGACGAAACCATCGCCGCGCTGGTCGAGGCGGAAATCCTCCAGATGCTCGTCCCCGCACGCTGGGGCGCCCCCGAATCCGACCTGCCAACGATGTTCGGGGTGGTCGAGGAGATCAGCGCCGCCTGCGTTTCGACCGGCTGGATCGCCTCCTTCTACATCAACCACAATGTCTATGCCGCGAAGTTCAGCGAGGCCTTGCAGCAGGAGATTTTCGGCACGCGCGGCTTCACGCTGATGCCCGGCGCCAATTCGCCGACGATGAACGCGGTGCGCGTCGAGGGCGGCTGGCGCGTCAGCGGTCGCGCCTCATGGGGTTCGGGCGTCATGCACGCCGACTGGGTCTATGTCAGCGGGCTGACCGCCGAAGGGCCGCGCGCCTTCGCTCTGCCCGTCGCCGACGTCCGGGTCGAGGATGTGTGGCACATGACCGGCATGGCGGGCACGGGCAGCAACGACATCGTGATCGACGATGCCTTCGTTCCCAACCACCGCGTCACCAATGGCGTCGAGTTCCGCGCCGGCCCCACCGCGGGCTCGGCGCTCTACGCCAATCCGCTCTATTCGATGCCGCAACTCCCGCTCGCCTATTGCACCGTCGTCGGCGTCCTCTCGGGTGGCTTGGCCGGCATGATGCGCGCCTACCGCGACATCGTGACCAAGCGCGTGCGCAATTTCAGCGGCTCCGTCGTCAAGGACCAGCAGCACGCGCATGTCGCGCTCGGCGATCTCGAACTGCGCACCATGATCGCACATGATCTCGCGCGCGGCCTGATCGAAAAGATCGAGTTAATCCTCCACAGCCGCCCCTTCACGCTCGACGACCGAGTCGCGCTCAAGGGCCATCTCGCCTTCGTCTCGCAGCATGTGCGCGACAGCGCCAATGCGATCATGGCCGCCGCCGGGGCGTCGAGCTTCCATGTCGACCAGCCGCTCCAGCGCTTCTGGCGCGACCTCAACACCGTCTGCTCGCACGCCTTCTGGGACTGGGACACCACCCGCGAACTCGTCGGGCGCCAGCAACTGGGACTGGAGCTCAACCACCCGCTGGTCTGAGCCCTTCCCTCAGTAACGCGCACGCACCCCTAGGAAAAAGCTGCGCCCGGGTTCGGGAAAACCGTCGGTCAGCGCATAATTGGCGTCGAACAGGTTGCGCCCGCCGACACCGAGCGTGATCCGGTCGGTGACGTCGAAATCGACACGCAGCGACGCCGTGACATAGCCTTCGGTCTTGTAATAGACCGGCGCCAGCCCGTTCGCCGACGCCGGGGTCACCGTCGTCCGCCCCGACGCAAACTCCAGGCTCGGCACCACCTCCAGCGCCGCGACCGGCTTCCACGCCACATAGGCAAAGCCCTTGTGCGCGGGCACGTCGGTCAATTCGAACGGGCGGATCAGCCCGCCCGGCGGCGGCGTCCCGATGTCGAAGCTGCGATGGATATAGCTGTAATTGACCCCGGCGTTCAGCGTGCCGCCGAGCCGCAGGTCGACCGCGATCTCGGCGCCATAATAATCCGCCGACCCGATATTCTCGCGCCGGTTGAGGTTCTGCGGCGTCCGCACCGACACCAGGGCATCGTCGATCCAGCTATAGAAGATCGCGCCCGACACGGTCACCGCGCCCATCGCGCTGCTGGCGCCGATCTCGGCATTGGTGGCGCGCTCGGGCTTCAGGTCGGGATTGGCGACCGCGGTCCCGAACTGGCTCGAAAAGCGCTCGAACAAAGTCGGGAAGCGCGCCCGCGACGACAGGCTGGCATGGACCTCGGTGCCATTCTCGCCGCGCCAGTCGATTCGCCCCTGCGCATTCCAAGCGCTGGCGTTGCGCAGCGGGTAGCCGAACAGCCGGTTCGCCCCGGTCGCGCCCGGCGGCAGGCCGAATTCGTCGGCGCGTGCCAGTTCGCGCCAGTCGAAACTGCCGCCGGCGGCAAAGGTCAGCCGCGGCGCCAGCGCCAGCCTGTTCTCGGCGGCGATGCTCCACGTCCGCTCGATGCTGCGCTGGTTGGGCTCGGGGGTGCTCGTCGGCAATCCCGGCCGGCTCGTCTGCGCCTCATTATGTTCGTCGCGGCGATAGTGGAGCGCGAGCGCCAGCCGGTCGTCCTCGCCAAAGGTGCGCAGCGACAGTTCGGCCGACCCGCCATAGGCGTTATCGTCATAGGGGCTGTCGAACGCACGGTTCAGTATCTGCGTCGTCTGCGTGCGGTCGTCGAACGACTGCAACAGGTTCGCCAGCCGGTTGTAATAGGCGCGCGTCTTCAACGTCGCCCGGTCGCCGAGCGCGGTGGTCGACAGGAAATAGACGCTTTCGACATTCCATTCGGGCCATTTCCAGTTGCGCAGCGACACATTGCTGGTGTCGGTGATGTGCAGCGGCGCATTCTTTCGCCCCTCCTGCCGCGTGTAACTCAGCACATATTCGTCGCTGTCATTGGGCGCAAAGCCGATTTTGGCATTGACGCGCCAGTCGCGCGCCCTCGAAAAATCGCGCGCGCCGCCATCCTCATTGACTGTCGGCGCGAAACCGCCCGGCAGATCCCAATGGTCGGTGATGTTGATCGCGTAGCTCGCCTGCGCATAAAATTTGTCCTGCCGCGTGCCGACAAGCCCGAATCCGGTGAAGCCGCCATAATCGAGGTCGGAATCGAGATTGAGCTGCGCCCGCCCCTCGATCTCCAGCGCCTTGGTCGGCGAGCGCGTCACCAGATTAACCGCGCCGCCCATCGCGCCCGGTCCGTCGAGCACCGACGCATAGCCTTTCGCGACCTGGATCTCGGCCACGTCAGGAGTCAGGAAGCGCCCATAATCGAGCCGGTTGTCGGCGGGCAGGTAGACGCGGATGCCGTCGATCGACAGCGGCACCTGGAACCGGTCGAACCCGCGCACGAACAACAGCCGCTCGTTGCGCGACCCGCCCGAATTGCTCGCCACCACGCCCGGGATCAGGCTCGCGGCATCGTCGAGCGTGCGGCGGTCGAAGCGATAGATCGCCTCCTGCCCGACGCGGTCGCTCTCGATCGCCGCATCGACGCTGCGATAGCCGGTGACGACGATTTTCCCCAGCTCGAAGGCGCTGTCGTCAGCGCCGCTTTTGGATGGAGCCGGCGCGACGTCCTGCGCCCAGGCGGGCACAGCGATCAGGCAGGCGGCACTGAGAAGAATCCGGCGCATCATATCCCCTTTATGCGGTCGCAGGCGGTTGTTGCCGCCGCGAATCTATATATCGCGGTATATAGGTCGCCGGACGGGAGCAAGCCGGAAACGCGGCGATCGCCATCGCCTGCGCGTAGCCGCTGCACGTACCACCCCCCTCCTAACCACCGCCCGCCAACCGCCACCTTGCGACCTGACAAAGGATCGCTGGCAGCGAACGCGGTCCAAAACCTTGACTTTTTGCAGCACGCCTGCCATATCGGCTCCGCTAACGTCGCCTGCGACGGAAAATAGATGCCCCCTCGGGGTGGATACTTCCCTTCACTCGCTACCAGCCCTGCCGGTGCATTTGCCGGTGGGTTATTTATGTTTTCGTGAAAGGAAACTCCCATGCCGACCGGCACCGTCAAATTCTTCAACACCGACAAGGGCTATGGCTTCATCTCGAATGAAGATGGTTCGGGCGACGCGTTCGTCCACATCACCGCCGTCGAGCGTTCGGGTCTCGCGACCCTGAACAAGGACCAGCGCATCACCTATGAGCTGGAAACCGACAACCGCGGCAAGACCTCGGCCGTGAATCTTCAGTCGGCCTGATTTTGGCCAAAGAAGAAATAATCACCTTCGATGGTGTGATCGACGAAATCCTGCCCGACGCCCGTTTCGGCGTCATGCTTGAAAATGGTCATCGCATCATCGCCTATACCGCTGGCCGGATGCGACGCTTTCGCATCCGGTCGGTCGTCGGCGATGCCGTGAAGATCGAAATGACCCCCTATGACCTCAGCAAGGGGCGCCTCGTCTATCGCGAGCGCGGACCCGGAGGTCCCGGCGGCGGCGCACAACGACGCCGCTGATTTCCCCAAAAAATGACCTGAATATCACGTCAACGACAACAGAAACTACGAGAGACTATGTTTAATCATTCCAATGCCTTTCCGCATGTCGCGGTTCTTTCTTCGCCCAAGGCCCCGCAGCGGGCCCAGGCATCGCGTCGCTCGCCGATGCTCTCGCGCAGCGAGTTGCGACGGCTGATCGCCGACATGATCGACTGATCGACATACACCCCGGCGGCGGCCCTCCCGGCCGTCGCACAAGGAGAAAACGGCCGTGTCCACCACCAGCGACTTCTATCTGGCCCAGGCCGACAAATGCGCCAGCGACGCGGCCGCCACCTCGCTCACCCAGGTCCGCGATCGCAATCTGCGCGCCGAGGCCGCGTGGCGCTCGATGGCCGAAAAAATCCTCCTGACCGAACAGACCCGCGCCCGCCGTGACGCGGCGAAGGACGAAGCGGCCGCCTAATCGGCGCACGCCGCGGCGCGTGCCTGCAGCCATTCGCGCTCGCGCGCATTGCCCGACAGGGCCGCGGCATCTTCGAACGCCGCCCTCGCCTCGCTCCACCGCCCCGCGCGAAACAGGAAATCGCCGCGCGCCGCCGGCAAGGGCGCGTAATTGCGCAGTGCCGCCGTGCCGGCGATCGCATCGACCAGCCGCAACCCCGCCTCGGGCCCGAACGCCATACTGTGTGCCACCGCGCGGTTGAGCTCGACGACGGGCGACGGCATCACCGTGCCCAGCCGGTCATAGAGCCACGCGATCCGTACCCAATCGGTATCCTCGGCCCGCCGCGCCCGCGCATGACAGGCCGCCAGCGCCGCCTGCAGCGCATAGGGTCCATCGGCGCCGCCCAGCGCCTCGACCTTCGCAAGCGCCGTCAGTCCGCGGTGGATCAGCAACTGGTCCCAGCGCGCGCGATTCTGCTCGTTCAACGGGACAAAAAGCCTGTCGGGTCCTGAGCGCGCCGCCAACCGCGACGCCTGGATTTCCATCAACGCGAGCAGGGCCAGCACCTCGGGTTCCGTCGGCATCAGCCCGGCCAATATCCGTCCAAGCCGCTGCGCCTCGGCGCACAGCGGCGGGCGCACCAGCGCCTCCCCCACGGTCGCGGCATACCCTTCGTTGAAGATCAGATAGATCACCTCGAGCACCGAGCCGAGCCGGACTTCCAGTTCGGCACCGCGCGGCACTTCGAACGCCACCCCGGCCCTGGCGATCGCCTTTTTCGCCCGCGTGATCCGCGCCGCGATCGTGGCCTCGTTCGACAGGAAGGCGCGCGCGATCTCCCCGACCGTCAGCCCGCCGACCAGCCGCAAGGTCAGCGCCGCCCGCGCTTCGGGCGCGATCACCGGATGGCACGCCGCAAAGATCAGCCCGAGCAGTTCGTCGCCGAGCGGATCGGCGATCGCCGCTTCGACCGCGTCGATGCTCATGTCGCCTTCCCTGTCCAGCTCGCGGGCGATTTCGGCATGTTTGCGCTCCCGCATGGCAGCGCGACGCATCGCGTCGATCGCGCGCCGCTTCGCCGCCGCCATCAGCCAGGCGCCCGGCCGGTCGGGCACGCCCGATTTCGGCCATTCGGTCAGCGCGATCAGCAGCGCGTCCTGCGCCAGTTCCTCGGCGCGGTCGACATCGCGCGTCATCCGCGCCAGCCCGGCGATCAGACGTGCCCGCTCGATACGGAACACCGCCGCGATCGCCCGATGGGTTTCGTCCTGCGCCATGCCCGCCTTCTCGGCCAGACGTTCCGGGGAGGCAAGCATGGCGGCAAGGCGCGTTATTCGCCCGCCATCCGGTCGCGCAATTTCTGTTCCTGTTCGATGATCTCGGGGGTCAGCACCTCGCCGAAATCCTCCATTTCATAGAAGGGCCGGATTTCGAGCTCGCTGGGCCCCGGCATCGGGTTCGGACAGCGCTTGGCCCAGGCGACCGCCTCGTCCATGTCCTTGACCTCCCAGACCCAGTAACCCGCGACCAGTTCGCGCGTCTCGGCGAACGGCCCGTCGATCACGCTGCGGTTCGCCCCGTCAAAGGCGATCCTCTTGCCCGCCGATGAAGGCTTCAGCCCGTCGCCGTCGACCATCACGCCGGCGTTGACCAGTTCCTCGTTGAACTTGCCCATCGCCTCGAACATCGCGGTCATCTCGGGCGTCGGGTCGATCCCGCGTTCGCTATCCTCGGTCGCTTTCACGAACACCATTACACGCATTTTCCGTCTCCTTTTCGCCGGGGCCGGCATGGCCTCCTGTCTAGACGACGAACGGTCGGTTGCGGAATCGACAGGTCGCGAATTTTTTTCGTCATGACGCTATGCCGAAGAGCGTTATATGGTGAACCGCGCTTAATCATCTTCACGCGCCGCCGTTAATCGTCGCATGACCACCATTGCACCTTCTTCAGGCGAGCCGGTAGGGCGGCTCCTCGGATGGCTCGGGCTTCGCTCCCCCCGGAACGGCGACTCCCAACCGGCGGCCGAGCCGGGGGGTGTACGCGACCTTGCCCGCCTCACGCGGCGCGACATGGTCGATGCGATCGGCGCCTTCCTGATCGACAATGACCTCGACGTGACGCCCGCAAACCTGATCTTCGCGCACAGCGCCTTTTCGGGCAAGAACCCGCGCCTCGCGCGCCAGATCACCGCGCGCACCGGCAATGGCGGCGTGACGCAGAAATGGCTCGACGAGCTGACCGAAGAGGCCGCCGACAGCTCGGCGCAGGCCGAACTCGAACGGCTGATGGCGCGGCTGGAAACCAATCTCGACGCCTTTCAGGCGCAGAGCAAGTCCGCACACAAGCAAGCCGTCGACTATGGCAGCGAACTCGAACAGCATGTGAGCGATCTCGAACAGCTGCAGAAGACCGGCCAGATCGTATCGAACCTCGCCGACCTCGCCAAGACGATGCTCGAACGCACCCGCAAGGCCGAGGACGATATGCGCAAGAGCGAGGAGGAAGCCAAATCGCTCCGCCGCAGCCTCGAACGCGCCAAGCGCGATGCCGAGATCGACTATCTCACCGGCCTGCCCAACCGCCGTGCCTTCGAGGAACTGCTCGAAGTCCAGTATCGCGAAGCGCAGATGGCGATGGAGCCGCTCAGCGTCGCCTTTTGCGACATCGACAATTTCAAGGCGATCAACGACGCCCACGGCCATGAGGCCGGCGACCGGGTGCTCAAGACGATCGCCGACACGCTGTCGCAAATCAGCGACGACCAGTGCCATGTCGCGCGCCACGGCGGCGAGGAATTCGTCATGCTGTTCCGTGGCAAGAATCCGGCTGCGGCCGCCGAACGGCTCGACCAGGCCCGCGAGCATCTCGCGGCGCGCCGCCTGATCAATCGCAAGACCGACGAACCCTTCGGTCAGATCACCTTCTCTGGTGGAGTCGCCGACATCTTCGGCTTCGGCGACGCGCGCGCGGCGCTCAAGGCGGCCGACGACGCGCTCTACCTCGCCAAGCAGAACGGGCGGAATCGCATCGAGATTGCCGCATCGGTCTAAGGCGTAGTGAACCAATCCCCGCGCCGCCCGTTGGACAGCCTGCCCTCCCCTTCTATATGCAGGCTCCATGGACTCCACCAAAGCCAAGCTCGTCATCCGCAACAGTGCTCCCCGTGACGCCGCCGCGATCGCGCGCCTGACCGCCAAGGTCTATGGCCGCGGCGAAGGCTATTCGGCGGCGCAGATCCGCGGCCAGATCAATAATTTCCCCGACGGCCAGTTCGTCGCCGAATATGAAGGCGCGATCGTCGGCCTCTGTGCGACGCTCATCGTCCCGCAGGAGGCGGTGTTCACCGATCATCGCTGGGGCGCGATCAGCGGCGGCGGCTTTGGCACCAGCCATAACCCCGACGGCGACATCCTCTATGGCATGGAGGTGTGCGTTGATCCCGATTACCGCCGCCTGCGCATCGGCCAGCGCTTCTATCGCAAGCGCCAGGAACTGTGCCAATCCTACGAGCTGAAGGGCATCGCCTTTGGCGGCCGCATGCCGGGTTACGCCCGCCGCCGCCGCAAATATCCCGACCCGCAGGATTATCTCGACGCGGTCATCGAAAAGCAGCTGCGCGACCCGGTGATCAATTTCCAGATCGCGCAAGGGTTCGAGCCGCGCTCGGTACTCCATCATTACGACCGCCGCGACCTCGACAGCGGCGGCCACGCCGTGCTGATGTATTGGGAAAACCCGCTTGAACCACAGGACGCCGCGAACCCCAAGGCGCGCGGCGCGGTCCCCGACCGCCTGCCCGCCTCGGTCCGCGTCGCGACCGTCCAGTTTCAGATGCGCGGCATCTCGAAGATCGAGGAGTTTGAGGAACAGGTCGAATATTTCGTCGACGTCGCCGCCGACTACAAGGCCGATTTTGTTGTCTTTCCAGAACTTTACACGCTGGAATTGCTGTCGATCGAAAAGAAAAAGCTCGAACCGCAAGCCGCGATCGAAAAGATCGCCGACTATACCGAGCGTTATATCGCCTTCATGGAAAAGCTCGCGGTCAGCTATAATATCAACATCATCGGCGGTTCGCACCCGACGCGCAGTGCCAATGGCGACATCCTCAACGTCGCGTACGTGTTTCTGCGCGACGGGTCGGTGCATACCCAGCAGAAACTCCACCCGACCCCGTCCGAGCGCCGCTGGTGGAACATCAAGGGCGGCCACGGCGCCGACGCGATCAACACCGACTGCGGACCGATCGGGGTGATGATCTGTTACGACAGCGAATTCCCCGAACTCGCGCGCCATCTGGTCAACCAGGGCGCGATGATGCTGTTCGTTCCCTTCTGCACCGACGAGCGCCGCGGCTACCTCCGCGTCCGCTATTGCTGCCACGCGCGCGCGGTCGAAAATCAATGCTATGTCATCACCTCGGGGGTCGTCGGCAATTTGCCGAACGTCGAGAATATGGACATTCATTATGCCGAAAGCGCGATCCTGACGCCGTCGGACTTCGCGTTCGCGCGCGACGGCGTCGCCGCCGACACCGCGCCGAACACCGAAACGATCGCGATCGCCGACCTCAGCCTCGCCGACCTGCTCACCAGCCGCCAGAGCGGCGCGGTGCAGAACCTGCGCGACCGCCGTTTCGACTTGTACCGAGTCGACTGGAAGGATGCGCCGACGCCGGGCATCGGGTCGCGCTGATGATCAACGAAAACATCCATTCCGACCGCCCGACCTTCGTCACCCATCTCGAATGTTCGCTGACCGGCGAGATTTACCCGGCGGACCAGCTTCACGGCCTGTCCGCCGCAGGCCGGCCGCTGCTCGTCCGCTACAATCTCGACGCCATTGGCGCCGCGCTGACGCGCGACACGCTGACGGCACGCCCGACCGATATGTGGCGCTGGCGCGAAATGCTCCCGGTTCGTCGCACCGAAAATATCGTTTCGCTCGGCGAGATCGAAACCCCGCTCATCCCGATCCCGCGCTCGGGCGGGACCAATGTGCTCGTCAAGGACGAAGGTCGCCTGCCGACCGGATCGTTCAAGGCGCGCGGCCTTGTGATGGCGGTCGCGATGGCGCGCGAACTCGGCGTGACCAAAATCGCGATGCCGACAAACGGTAACGCCGGCGCCGCGCTCGCCGCCTATGCGACGCGCTGCGGCATCGAAACCATCGTCCTCTGTCCCGAGGAGACCCCCGAAATCAACGTCCGCGAGATCGCCGCCCAAGGCGCACGCGTCTGGCGCGTCAACGGTCAGATCGACGATTGCGGCGCGATCGTCGCACGCGGCGCCGCCGAGGGCCGCTGGTTTGACTTTTCAACGCTGAAAGAGCCCTATCGGATCGAGGGCAAAAAGACGATGGGACTCGAACTCGCGGCGCAATTCGGCTGGGAATTGCCCGACGCGATCTTCTATCCCACCGGCGGCGGCACCGGGCTGATCGGCATGTGGAAAGCCTTCGACGAACTCGAAGCGCTCGGCTGGATCGGCCCGAAGCGCCCGCGCATGTACGCGGTGCAGGCATCGGGCTGCGCCCCGATCGTCCGCGCCTATGAGGCGGGCGAGGAGCATGCCGAACGCTGGGAGGATGCCGCGACCGTCGCCGCGGGCATCCGCGTGCCGCGCGCGGTCGGCGACTTCCTGATCCTGCGCGCCGTCCGCGCGTCAGGCGGCGCCGCGCTCGCGGTCGGCGACCCCGCGATCCTCGCCGCGGTCGACGCAGCGGCGCGTAAGGACGGCCTGCTGCTCTGCCCCGAAGGCGGCGCGACGCTCGCCGCCTATCACCAGGCGATCAGGGACGGCCATGTCGATCCCGACGAGCGCGTCGTGCTGTTCAACTGCGCCACCGGCCTCAAATACCCGATGCCCGAGGCCCCGCAGTGGCTCGACCGGCATGGAGACATCGATCTCTCGGCGCTCTGATTCCAGCACAGACGGTTCCTTTGATCACATCGTCATTGCGAGCGCAGCGAAGCAATCCAGAGTGGTATACGCTACTCTGGATTGCTTCGCTGCGCTCGCAATGACGAGTTCCCTTTTTTGACAATGGCCGGCTCATCGTTCCCCCTTGCCTCGCTTTCCGTTTACGTTAAGGTCAGTTGCAAAGAGCAACCAACCGGAGTGCGTGATTCATGGCCCTTCCCCCGATCTTCGACCGCCTGCGCCTGCCCGTTATCGGTTCGCCCCTGTTCATCGTCTCGGGGCCCGAACTCGTCATCGCGCAGTGCAAGGCGGGGGTCGTCGGTAGCTTCCCCGCGCTCAACGCGCGCCCGCAGGCCCTGCTTGACGAATGGCTCCACCAGATCACCGAAGAACTGGCGGCATGGGACCGCGACAATCCCGACCGCCTGTCGGCGCCCTATGCGGTCAACCAGATCGTCCACAAATCGAACGACCGGCTAGAAGCCGACATCGCGACCTGCGCCAAGTGGAAGGTGCCGATCACCATCACCTCGCTCGGCGCGCGCGAGGAACTCAATCAGGCGGTGCACGGCTGGGGCGGCATCACCCTCCACGACGTCATCGACGATCGTTTCGCGCGCAAGGCGGTCGAAAAAGGTGCCGACGGCCTGATCCCCGTCGCCGCAGGTGCGGGCGGCCACGCCGGCGTCCAGTCGCCCTTCGCGCTGGTCCAGGAAATCCGCGAATGGTTCGACGGCCCGATCGCGCTGTCGGGCGCGATCGGCCACGGCCGCTCGATCCTCGCCGCGCAGGCGTGCGGCGCCGACCTCGCCTATATCGGCAGCGCCTTCATCGCGACCGCCGAAGCCAATGCCGATCCGGGCTACAAGAACGGCATCGTCGAGGGCCGCGCCGCCGACATCGTCTATTCGAACCTGTTCACCGGGGTGCACGGCAATTATCTGCGCGGCTCGATCGTCGCCTCTGGTATGGACCCCGACAATTTGCCCGAAGGCGACCTCAAGACGATGAACTTCGGATCGGGCGGCAACACCAAGGTCAAGGCGTGGAAGGACATCTGGGGTTCGGGCCAGGGCATCAGCCCGGTACGCGGCGTGCTGCCCGTGGCCGACTTCGTCGCCCAGCTTGAAGACCAATATCTCAGTGCGCGCCGCGAGTTGGAGGCGAAAGTTCGGCTTTAAAGGCAGGCCGGCGCCTCAATGCCTAAAAGTGATCCTGCGCCCATTTGAGGCTTTCGGGATAGAAGCGCTCGAGCACCTCCCGGCATTCGCTGACGACGTAGCGGACAACCTCGGCGGGCAGTTCGGTCTTCCACGCACCGGCATCGCCCGAACGATAATGAGATCCGTCATCGATTTCGCCGGCTCTCCTGCCGACGGAGAGCTTTTCGAAGGTGAAGTTCGCCTGGTCCGGCCATTTCAGCGACCCCGATGCTTCCCCCAGCGCCGCGCGCAAAAAATCGGTAAATTTGTCGAAGCCATCTTCGATGCGCAGGGTTTTGATCGCGGGATCGTCGTAATTCCAGTTTCGTATCGCATATAAGGGTCCGGCCGTTTCCGGATAAAATTCCTCACTGTTACAGAAGGTCGCGGTCATCAGCATGCCGCGCGGTTTGTCGACGGTTTTCAGCATCTCCCTCTGCGCGGCCAGTTGCGGCCATCCATCCAGGCCATGTGTGTGCCTGTGCGAATAATAGGCAGACTGAACGATGTTCAGCGGGTTCCTGACGAGGTGCAGCGCAAAACCCGGAACATGGCCTTTAACCACATCATATTGGGCATTCGACAAGCAGCAGATGCCGTCGCCCGTCGGCGGCCGCGTGGATCCCAGATGCGACAGGAACAATGGCTGCCCGCTACCGTCACTCAATTGCCCCAAAAAGGAAACAAGCGCGCTCGACCCACTTTTATGGTGCGTGAAAAAGCTGATCATGCTCCCTCTTTACGGATGTTTGGGAGCAGGCATAGCCCGGCCTCGGCAACCACGTCCTACCCGGCAAACAACCGGTCGATCGCATCGTCGAGATAGGGTCGGTCGGCGAACAACCGCATCGGGTCGCGACGGTTGAGCCAGAAGGTTGTGCCGTGTCGGTCGGTCAGCGACCGCCGGAGCACGTCCTGCAACAACCGCAACCGCATCGCCGCGACGCGCGCTGCCGCGACCGGATCGCGCGCCGCCTGCAACGCATGATATGCGCGCACCTGTTCTACCCGTGCCGTAACGACGTCGCTATACGCGTGATGCGGCCCGCGGTGCAGCGCGTGTCCCGACACCAGCGCCAGCCGCTCGTTGCCCGGCAGCAACAGCCCGTTGCGATCGAAGCGCTGCAGCGCGAAGCCCGCACCGTGCAATTGCGCAAACATCGCCGCCATCTGCGGTCGCTGTAGCAGCACGACGGGGATCAGGTGGTGGCGCTGATATCCCGTTTCGGCGGGCGCGGCGCAGGACCAGCGGCATCGGGGCGGATCGGGCGCAGCGCCCCCGCCCATCACCGATCGAAACTGAACTCGACCAGCACCGCCGCCGGCCCGTCGCGCGCGCCGCCCTGCGGGGTCAGTGCGACCCACTCCCCGGCCTGCAGCCCCGGCGTCTGCTGCGGCTGCACGACCGGCCCGTGGAGCATGATATCGAGCGCCAGGCGCGCCAGCCGCTTGACCATCGCTGCCATGTCCCACCCCGGCGGAACCGCGGCGTCCAGTTCCTGCCCGGCAAAGATCGCCAGCCCGCGCGTCGCGACATGCGGGGCCGCGGCGCCGTCGCGACGGCGAAAGGCGATCAGGTGCAGCACCGGCGGCATGCCGCTCGTCTGCATCTCGGCGATCGCGCCGCGAAACTGCCTTGCGTCGGTCCACAACCGCGCCGGCGACCAGAAGATGTGGTCCGCGTCGAAGGCGTCGATCAGCAGCACGATCATCTGGAACAAGGTATCGAACGGCGCCGCCGCGATCCCGTCGCCGCGCGCCGACCGCACGATCCAGCTCCCCCCGGCATCGCGCCAATCCGCGGGCAGCGGCGTCCCCAGGCTGCTCGTCGCGACATCGCCCGGATCCGCCAGCGCGAAGTCGTCCGGCGCCGCGCGGTCTATCGTCACGGTCAGCCCTCCCAGCGTCAGCTGCAACGGCAATCCGCCCGCCCGCGCAGCGTCGGGCCGGAGCCCCATGCGCCGCATCACGCCTTCGAGCGCATCGTCGGCCACCGCTTTCCCGACGATCAACGCAAAGGGCGCGTGCACCTCCGGCCGGGTCGTCGGGTCGCGGCGGGTCAATATCATGGCATCACGCTCTGGGGTCCTGACCCGCTGGCCTCGGTTCGCGGCAGCATCGCAAGACTGCCCGCCTTGTTCAAACGCTTATTGCGACGATACGTCCGAAACGGAGGCGCGTCAGATCGCGACCTGGCTGCCCAGTTCGACGACGCGGTTGGTCGGCAGGCGAAAATATTCCATCGCGCTTTCCGAATTGCGCAGCATCCACGCAAACAGCCGTTCGCGCCAGATCGGCATGCCCGGCGTGCTCGCCGCGATCAGCGTCTGGCGCGACAGGAAAAAGCTCGTCTCGAGCATCTTGAAATCGCCGCCGCATCCGGTGACGCGGTGCAGCGCCGCGGGCACGTCGACCGGCTGCATGAACCCGTAATGCAGGATCAGCCGGTGGAATCCCTGCCCCAGATCGTCGAGCGTGCAGAATTTCGCCTCGGGGACGAAGGGCACGTCGGCGATCTTGATCGTCAGCAGGATGATCCGCTCGTGCAGCACCTTGTTGTGCTTGAGATTGTGGAGCAGCGCGTGCGGCACTCCGTCGGCGCTCGACGTCATGAACACCGCGGTGCCCGGCACCCGCGTCGCGCTGTTCGCCGCCGACTTGACGAACACCGGGATCGGCATCGCGCCGTCGGCCATTTCCTGCTGCATCAGCTTGCGGCCGCGCGACCAGGTGGTCAGCATCGTGAAGATGATCAGCCCGATCGCCAGCGGCACCCAACCACCGTCGGGCACCTTGATCAAATTCGCGCCGAAATAGGCGATGTCGACGATGAAGAAGACCGCGAGCACCGGCAGCGCCTTCCACGCCGGCCACTTCCACAACGTGAACAGCACGACGCTCAGCAAACAGGTGTCGATGAACATCGCCCCCGTCACCGCGATGCCATAGGCGGCGGCGAGGTTGCTCGACGATCCGAAGAACAGGACGAGGATGATGACCATCGTCATCAGGAACCAGTTCACGACCGGGATATAAATCTGCCCCGCCGCCGACGCACTGGTATGCTCGACGCGCAGGCGCGGGATGAAGCCGAGCTGGATCGCCTGCTGGGTCAGCGAGAAGGCGCCCGAGATGACCGCCTGACTGGCGATGATCGTCGCCAGCAGCGCCAGGATCACCACCGGCACCTGCCACGCCTCGGGCATCATCAGGAAGAAGGGATCCTGGATCAGCCCCAGCCGCTGCCCGACGTCGGCCTCGAGCACCATCGCGCCCTGCCCCATATAGTTGAGCATCAGCGCCGGCAGCACGAAGGCGAGCCAGCTGAGCCCGATCGGCCCGCGCCCGAAATGCCCCATGTCGGCGTAGAGCGCCTCCGCCCCGGTCACCGCAAGCACCACCGCGCCCAGCGCGATGAAGGCGGTGAAGCCGTCGACATAGAAGAAGTTCAGCGCATTCAGCGGGTTGAGCGTCGCGATGATAATCGACGGATGGTCGACGATATGCATCACCCCCAGCGTCGCGAGCATCAGGAAATAGCAAAGCATGATCGGCCCGAACAGCATCCCGACCTTTGCCGTCCCACGCGACTGGATCGCGAACAGCCCGATCAGGATCGCGAGCGCGATCGGCACGATATAGGGATCGAAGCCTTGGTTGATATAGCTCAGCCCCTCGGTCGCCGACAGCACCGACATGGCGGGCGTGATCATGCTGTCGCCATAGAAGAGCGCGGTCGCGAACACCCCGAGCAGGATAATCGGCCAGGTCCAGCGCTTCTCGCCCGACGACCGGCTGATCAGCGCGAGCAGCGCCAGGCTGCCCCCCTCGCCCTTGTTGTCGGCCTTCATGATCGTCAGCACATATTTGAAGGTGACGACGAGCATCATCGACCAGAAGACGAGGCTCAGCACGCCATAGATGTGCAATCGGTCGGCATCGATCGAATGATGGCCGGCAAAGGTCTCGCGGAACGCGTAGAGCGGGCTGGTGCCGATGTCGCCGAACACGACGCCGACGGCGCCGACCGCAAGCTTCAGCTTGCCGTCACCGTGATGGCCGTGACCGGGTTGTCCGGTTTCGGCGGCGTCGGGCGCGGCGCCGTCGGCGCCGCCTGCCGCCATGTGCGACTCAGCAGTCATCGGGCGCCTTTAGCCCAGCCGTGGGAAAAGGCCAGTGGTAGAAAATGGACCGTGCGCGCGTCACGGCGCCCCGGTGGTCTCGGGGGCCGCGCCGCCCGGCACCCCAGCCGGTGTTTCGGGTGGCAGCTGCGGCCCCATCGCCTGGCGAAGCTGCCCTAGCCGCATCTCGAGGTCGGGGCGCCACGGCGCATCGGCGGGGCTGCGCCGCAGCAATTCGCCCCACACCGCCTCGGCGCCTTTCAGATCGCCGCCCTGCGCCAGCGCGAGTCCGGCGAAGAACGGCGGCGCCGGGTGCGTTGGGTCGCGCCGCGCCGCTTCGTCGAACGCCAGCGCCGACGCCGGCGACATCACCCCGCCGCCATGCGCGACGAGCGCGTTGCCAAGGCCGACCCACAGGTCGACATTGTCGGGATATTTTTCGAGTCCCTTTTCCAGCGTCTGCGCCGCAAGCTGGGTCCTGCCGGTGCGCGCGAAGCCGTCGGACATGCCCAGCCATTGGGCGGCGGGGCCGAACCGGTCGGCCATGCCTTGCCGCGGATCGGTCAGCGCCTGACCGAAACCGGAGTCGTCGGCCGCCGCCGCTACGGGCTTGCCGGGCAGCGCCGGACTGCCCTGCAGCGCATAGCCCGCAAGCCCCAGCATCACCGCCGCCCCCGCGAGCGGCCGCGCCGCCGGCGGCAGCTTGCCCAGCCACATCATCGCACCGATCGTCAGCGCCGCGGCGAGCAATATCCACAGCCAGATCATGCCGCATCCTCCCCCTCGGCATCGCCGCGCCGGAAGCGCCCGAAGGCGAGCCAGCCGCCAAGCGCAAGGAACAGCAGCGGCCCGAGCCACAGGAAGGCGGTCGCCATGTCGAACGGGGGATCGTAACTCACCCAATTGCCATAGCGCGCGATAAGCCAGTCGCGGATCGCATCGGGGCTTTCGCCCGCGGCGATCTTGCCGCGCACCTCGTTGCGCATGTCGCCCGCCAGCGGCGCGTCGCTGTCGGCGATCGACTGGCCCTGGCAAACGAGGCAGCGCAGCGTGTCCATCAGCGCCTTGGCCTTCGCCTCCTGCGCCGGATCGGCGAGCTGCTGATAGGCATAGGGCGCCGGCGGCAACCGGTCCTGCGCCGCGACCGGCGCCGCGACCAGCGTCAGCAGCGCGAGCAGGACGAGGCGCGGCCTCACTTCATCGCCTCCAGCTTGGCGACGATCTCGGGCACCTGTTCGGCGAGGATCACGCCCTGAATCTGTTCGCGAATAATGCCCTTGCCATCGATCAGGAAGGTTTCGGGCACACCCGACGATCCCAGCGCGATCTGCACGCTGCTCTGCACGTCGGATCCGATGCGGTCGAACGGGTTGCCCACGTCAGCCAAGAACTGCGCGACATCCTGCGGCCGGTCGCGGATCGCGATGCCGTCGATCGGGACCCCTGCGGCCTTCAATGCCTCAAGCTGCGGTGCTTCGGCGCGGCACGGGATGCACCAGCTGGCAAAGACGTTAACCAGCCGCGGCCGCCCGTCGGCAAGTTGGCTGCTCTTCAATCCCTCGACCCCCGCGGTCGCGGGCGGCAGGTCGAACAGCGGCATCGGCTTGTTGATCCACTGCGACTCGATCAGCTTCTCGCCCGGCACCGTCAGCCGATAGACAAAGGCACCGAACAGCAATCCCATGATCGCCAGCGGCACGAACAGGACCCAGCGCGACTTCATTTCCAACGGCCCTCATCCTTGCGCGCGCGCCGTGCCCGCCACAGCGCCAACAATTGCGCGCGGCCAAGCATCGAAAGCGCCGCGCCGAGCGCGATCAGCCCGCCGCCCAGCCATATCCACCACACCAGCGGTTTCCACCATAGCCGCAGCTGGTACCGGTCGGCGGCGCCATCGGCGCCCGGCACCGGCTGGCCGAGCACGACATACAGCTGCCCGCCCGGCCGCGTCAGCAGTGCGGCTTCGTTGGTCTCGGTCGGCGCGGTGCCCATCAGCCCGGGGAACATCCGCGATTCGGGTTTCAGCACATGCGACCCGCCGCCCGTCGTCGCGATGAGCGTGCCTTCGATCGCGGTATAATTCGGCCCCGCGACCGGCTGCACACCCTTGAATAATACGTCGAAATCGCCGACCCGCACCGTCTCCCCCGGCGCCGCAGCGACCAGCCGTTCCTTGATGAAGGCGCTCTCGGCGCCCATCCCGGCGAGCGTCACCGCGACCCCGAAATGCGCGATCACCATGCCCCAGGTCGGCAGCGGCGTGCGGCGAAGATTGCGACCCCACAAGGGTGCGAGGCTGGCAACTGCGACGACGCCTGCGACGGACATGCCGAGCAGCGGCAAAATCCCGACCTTGCCGCCAAAAATCACCAGCAGAACCAGCACCAGCGCCCCGGCAAACGCCGCCATCGGCAGCCGCGACCGCAGTTTCCGGCCATCGTCCTTGCGCCATGCCAGCAACGGACCCGCGACCATGACGAGGCACAGGATCAGCGCAAGCGGCCCCGCTACCTTGTTATAATAGGGCGGCCCCACGGAAATCTTCTCGCCCATGGCCTCGGCGACGATCGGATAGAGGGTGCCGAGCAGCACGAGCGCGAGGATCGTCGTCAGCAGCAGGTTGTTGATCACCAGCGATCCCTCGCGGCTCAGCAGCGCGAATTTCTTGCCCTCGGCGACCGTCCCGGCACGCAGCGCAAACAAAGTCAGCGCGCCGCCGATATAGATTGCCATCAGCGCGAGCAGGAAGGTGCCGCGCTCGGGATCGACCGCGAAACTGTGCACGCTGGTCAGCAGCCCCGACCGGACGATGAAGGTCCCCACCATCGACATCGAAAAGCCGATCACCGCGAGCATCACCGTCCACGCGCGCAACGCGTTGCGCGTCGCGGTCACCGCAACCGAATGGAGCAGCGCAGCCCCCGCGAGCCAAGGGATCAGCGAGACGTTCTCGACCGGGTCCCAGAACCACCAGCCGCCCCAGCCGAGTTCGTAATAGGCCCAATAGCTGCCGGCGGTGATGCCCAGCGTCAGGAAAATCCAGCTTCCGAGTACCCACGGCCGCATCGCGCGCGCGAACGCCGGGCCGATCTCGCGGGTGATCAGCGCGCCGACCGCAAAGCTGAACGCGACCGACAGCCCGACATAGCCAACGTAAAGCGTCGGCGGGTGAAAGGCGAGGCCGGGGTCCTGGAGCAGCGGGTTGAGCCCCTGCCCATCGGGAGGTGCGACCGGCAAGCGGTTGAACGGGTTGGACGAAAAGATCAGGAAGGCGAAGAAGCCAAGGCTCAGCGCCGCTTGCGCCGCGAGCGTCGCGATCAGCGTATCCTCGCGCAATCGCCGCTCGAAAATCGCGACCAGCGCGCCGGAAATCCCCAGGATCGTCAGCCACAGCAGCATCGACCCTTCGTGATTGCCCCACGCGCCCGCAACCTTGAACAGCATCGGTTTCAAACTGTTGCTGTTGCGCGCGACCAGCTCGACCGACATGTCCGACCGCACGAACAGCGCGATCAGCAGGCCAAAGGCCGCCGCGGTCAGCATGCCCTGCGCGACGCTCGCGGGCCGCACCAGCGCCGCCAGGTCCTTCTGGCCACCGCGCAGATACAGCGTACCCGCGACGAGCGAGAGACACGCGAGCGCCGCCGCGATCCACAACAGGGCAAGGCCAAGTTCGGCGATCATCTATCCAGCGCCCCCTCCGGCCCACCAAAAAACCTCATCATTGCGAGCGAAGCGAAGCAATCCAGGGGCGGCCTTGCACCGCTCTGGATTGCTTCGTCGCTTCGCTCCTCGCAATGACGGGTAAAAATAATACTCATGTCTGCGGCGCCGCCTTGGCCACAGCCTTGTCCATGCCTTCCATCTGCGGTGGCATATATTTCTCGTCATGCTTGGCCAGGATCTTGTCGGCCACAAATGTGCCATCGGCACGCATCCGGCCGTCGGCAACCATGCCGCTTTCCTCGGCGAACAGGTCGGGGACGATCCCGGTGAATTGCACCGGTACCGACGCCTTGCCGTCGGTCGCGACGAAGCGGATCGTCACGCCGTCGCTCTGCCGTTCGATGCTGCCCTTGGCGACCATGCCGCCGAGCCGCATCGGCTCGCCGATGATCGCCTTGCCGGCCTTGATCTCCTCCGGCGTGCGAAAATAGGCGGCCTCGTCGCGGAGCGCGCTCGCGCCGAGAACGCCCGCGCCCGCGACGCCCGCGAGCGCCACGACGGCGAGGATCAGTCTTTGATGCTTGGCTTTCATTTCGGGTCCCCGCGCGGGATCTCGCCGCGCCGATTATTGGCGCGCAGCGCATCGCTGCGCTTCTCAGCCTTCACCATAGCGTGCCAGCTGGACCACAGCACGATGCCGGTCAGCACGGCGGTCAGCCCATAGGCCGCCGCGACAAAGGCCCATTGGCCGCCCCCACTGATCACCCCGGTCACGCGTCAATTCCCCTCATCGTCGGCGAGCCGCCGCAATCGCGCGGCGACGCGGTTGTCGGCGATGATCCGCCGCATCCGCATCAGCACGATGGCGCCGAACAGCAGCGAGAAACCCGATACGGTCAAACCCAGCGGCCAAAGCAACGCGCCGTCGATGCTCGATCCGCGCAGCGTGATGCTCGGCCCCTGATGCAGGCTGTTCCACCACACGACGCTGCGGTTGATGATCGGGATGTTGATCGCGCCCACCAGCGCATAGATGGCGGCGCCACGCGACAGCGATCCGCCCTGCTTCTGCCCCTCGTCGCCATTGGTCAGCGCGATGAAGCCGGCATAGAGAAAAAGCAGGACGAGCATCGACGTCATCCGGCCGTCCCATTCCCACCAGGTCCCCCATGTCGGCCGCCCCCAGATCGACCCGGTGGCGAGGCACAGCGCCGTGAACAACATGCCGGGCACTGCGATCGCGCGCGCCGCGATTCCCGAGAGCGGATGGCGCCAGACGAGCTGGATCAGCCCGGCGATCGCGAGGCTCGTCCAGCCGCCCATGCCGAGCCAGGCCGACGGGACATGGACATATAATATCCGCGCGGTTTCGCCCTGCTTGTAATCGCCCGGCACCACGGCGAGCCCCGCCCAGCTGCCCGCGAGCAGCAACAGCAGCCCGACGCCGAGCAGCCACGGTGTCAGCGGTTTGGCGATTGCCAGGAAACGGGTCGGATTCGCATAGGCGTGCATCGGTTCGCGTCGTCTTTAGGTGAGGCCGATATATCGGTCCAGTGAATTGCCCGGCGCGACCCGGCGGCGCTTCTCTCGCCCGCCCTGCGAACAAGGTCAAGCGCCGCGCTTCGGCACCCCGCACCGTCTATCGCATTGAGCGAGGTCAAAATTCGCCTCACCCCTCGGGGCGCGTCCAGATCCAGCTCCCGGTCACCCCCGCCACGACGATCGGCACCATCATCCACGGCCAGGGCGAAAAGAGCAAAGCGAGCAGGATGCTGAAAGCGAAGGCGGCCGTCGCTGCGATCTTGCCCTTGCGGCTGATCGCCCCCTTCTCGCGCCAGGCGAGAATATGGTGGCCGAAATGCGGATGATTGACCAGCCATGCCTCGAGCCGCGGCGACGAGCGGGCGAAACAAAAGGCCGCGAGGATAACGAACGGTACCGTTGGCAACAGCGGCAGGAACGCCCCGATCGCGCCGAGCGCGAGCGACAGCCAGCCACAGACGAGGTAGAAATGCCGCTTCATCACGGGCGGGCTTAGCGGAAATTGAGCGGTCCGCCATCCCCGACGCTCGCGCTTTGCCGCTCTGGATTGCTTCGCTTCGCTCGCAATGACGAAGCGCATCACAATCTCGTCATTGCGAGGAGCGAAGCGACGCGGCAATCCAGAGCATCACAACGCGACGCTCCGATTTCCCGAAATTACCCGCGCCCGATCAGCTTCTGCGCCATCCGGTCGGCGACGACCGACGCCGGGATGCTGCTCGCCTTGCTCTCGGCCCAGATGTCGGCCAGCCGGCCGGGGATCTGGCGGATGCGGCTCTCGACTTCCTCGGCGTTGCCCTGCCCCAGATATTCGAGTGCGACGTTGATGATGCCGCCCGCATTGATCACATAATCGGGGGCATAGGTGATGCCGCGGTCGTGGATGCGCTGGCCGTCGGCGGCGGTCGCGAGTTGGTTGTTCGCGCCGCCCGACACGATCGGGACATTGAGCTTGGCGATGCTTTCCTCGGTCAGGATCGCGCCGAGCGCATTGGGGCTAAGAACGTCCGCCTCAATCTCCATGATCGCCGCCGAATCGGCCAGATCGGCACCCAGTTCGTCCGCCAGCGCCTTGGCGCGCGCCAGATTGACGTCGGCGAGGGTCAGGATCGCGCCATCGGCCGCCAGCCGCCGCGCGACCCCGCCGCCGACGCTGCCGACACCCTGGATCGCGACGCGCACGCCCTTGGCGCTGTCGGTGCCGAGACCGTTCTTGATCGCGGCGAGTATCCCCAGATAAACGCCCAGCGCGGTCTGCGGACCCGGATCGCCGCCCACTTCGCCGCTCGCTACGGGCAGTCCGCTGACATGCTTGGTCTGGTGCGAAATCGCGACGATGTCGGCGACCGACATGCCGACATCCTCGGCGGTAACATAGGCACCGCCCAGCGAATCGACCGCGCGCCCGAAGGCCGCAAGCATCTCGGGCGTCTTCTCGGCGCCCTCGTCGGCCAGGATCACGCCCTTTGCGCCGCCCATCGGCAGGCCCGCCATGGCGTTCTTGTAGCTCATGCCCCGCGACAGGCGCAGCGCATCGGTGATCGCCGCCTTGCGCTGCGGATAATGCCAATAGCGCACCCCGCCCGCGCCGGGGCCGAGGTGGGTCGAATGCACCGCGATGACCGCGGTCAGCCCGCTGGCGCGATCGCGGAACATGTGGACATGCTCATGATCGTCGAAATCGGCGAAATCCCAGACAGCAGACATGCGCGACTCCTCGCGTTAGAAAATTACGTTGATACGTAATAATCCAATAGCGACGATGAGTCACCCCAAATCCCGCATATGCGCGATGATTGAGAAAATGGGGCGACCAACGGGGCTCGAACCCGCGACCTCCGGTACCACAAACCGGCGCTCTAACCAACTGAGCTATGGTCGCCACATAAGCGAAGAGGGCGCGCTAAGCGGCCTCGACAGCGCGCGGCGATAGGCGCGGGAGGCCCCGTTCGTCAAGCATTGTTCGTGAAACATATGCCCCCTAAAAGCGCGGCATGACCGACAGGATCGTCGATATGGCCACTTCGGGCGCCGACCGCACAGCCGATCGCCTCGCCGCCGTGCCTGGCATCCGCCGCGCGCCGACGCCCAAGCTGCAGCAATATATGCTCTCGCGCTTCCTCGACGCCGATACCTGCGCCGCGCTGATCGAGCGCATCGATCGCGACGTGCGCCCCTCGACGATCGCCGATCCCAACGGCGACGAAGCCTTCCGCACCAGCGCGACCTGCGACCTCGACCATCGTGATCCTGTCGTCCGCGCCGTGAATGACAGGCTCCACGCGCTCACCGGCATTCCCCTGTCCTATGGCGAGCCGCTGCAGGGTCAGCGCTATGACGTCGGACAGGAATTTAAGGCGCACACCGATTTTTTCGATCCGCGTGGCTCCGATTGGGAGCAATATTGCGCGATCCCCGGTCAGCGCAGCTGGACGCTGATGATCTACCTCAACGAACCGCCCGCGGGCGGCGCGACGCGTTTCCTCGCGACCGGCAAGATGCACCAGCCCGAGGCCGGAAAGCTGCTCGCCTGGAACAATGTCCGCCCCGACGGCACGGCGAACGACGACACGCTCCACCACGGGATGAAGGTGCGCAAGGGACGCAAATATATCATCACAAAATGGTTCCGCGAACGGCCCTGGCCGTGGGCGGAGGGGGAGCTGGACTAGCCAGCTCCCGACCCGAATTACCGCACCAACCGATACTCGAAACTCAGCGTCAGCGTGTTCGCGACCTGGCCCGGCTCGACCGGGGTCGCCTTGGCGTCCATCGCCTGCAGGCGCACCATCGGCATCGGCGGCTGCGGGCCACCAAAGCTGCCTTCGCTGATCGACACCAGCTCGGCACCGCGATATCCCGCGAGCTTGGCATAGTCTGCCGCCTTCGCCTCGGCCGCCTTGATCGCCGTGCCGCGCACACCGACGAGCTGCGCATCGGGGTCCTTCATGGAAAAATAGGGACCGTCGATGTTCGTCCCGCCCGCGGCGACCAGCGCGTCGAGCAGCGGGCCGATGTCGTCGATCTTCGGCGTGGTCGCGCGCACCGTGTTCGACACCTGATAGCCGATGAAGCGCGGCGGCTGGCCCGCCACCTGATTGTTATAGTCATATTGCGGCGACAGGTTGATGCCGCTCGTCTGGATATCCTCGGCCTTGATCCCGCGCGCTTTCGCTGCGGCGATCAGCTTGTCCATCGCGGCGGCATTCTGGCGCATCGCCTCGACCGCGGTCGGCGCGGTCGTCGTCACCCCGGCGCCGACGGTCGCCTGGTCGGGGCGCGAGCGCACTTCCTCGCTGACGCTGAAGGTCAGGATCGGGCCCTGCGTCGTCGCTGTCGTCACCGTCGTTCCCCCTTGCTGTGCAAGCGCGGGCGTTGCCGCCATCAGCGCCAGTCCACTGGCCATAGCGGTGAGCATATGCTTCGTCATGTTCTTCTCCTGTCGGCCGGACCCCCGGCCAGTTCCGGGTCGTGCCCCCCGAACGCAGACGGAGGCGACCCGTTCCGGCCTTTGCCTCCACGGCGCTTGCATGATGCTGAACACCTCAGTAGCGAGCCGTTCATCATGGCAGCCCCGATTTTATCATATGAAGGCCTCGGCCTTGTGCAGGGCAGCGGCTGGCTGTTTCAGAATCTCGACATCTATGTCGGCGAGCGCGACCGCCTCGCGCTGATCGGCCGCAACGGAGCGGGCAAGACGACCCTGCTCAAATTGCTCGCCGGACAGATCGACGCCGACAAAGGCAAGCGCGTGATCGTGCCCGGCACCCATGTCGTGATGCTCGAACAGGAACCCGATTTCCGACCTTTCGATACCCTCATGGATTTCGCCGTCGCCGCGCCCAACGCGCCCGAGGCCTATGAGGTCGCGGCGATCGCCGACCAACTCGGCATCGACATGAGCCGCGCCGCCGCCAGCGCCTCGGGCGGCGAGCGCCGCCGTGCCGCACTGGCAAGGGCATTGGCCCAAAACCCCGACGTGCTGTTGCTCGACGAGCCGACCAACCATCTCGACCTCGCCGCGATCGACTGGCTCGAGAGCTGGCTCGCGCGCTACACCGGCGCCTTTGTCGCGATCAGCCACGACCGTACCTTCCTCACCCGCCTGACGCGCCAGACGCTGTGGCTCGACCGCGGCAGCATCCGGCGCAAGGAAATCGGCTTCGGCGGCTTCGAGGAATGGAGTGATTCGGTCGCGGCGGAGGAAGCCCGCGCCGCACAGCGCCTCGACTCCAAGCTCCGCTTGGAAGCGCACTGGCTTGAGCGCGGCGTCACCGCGCGCCGCAAGCGCAATCAGGGGCGCCTCGAAAAGCTCAAGGAAATGCGCGCCACCCGCGCCGCGATGATCGGCGGTCCCGGCGTCGCCAGGCTCGGCCTCGCCAACGATGATGTCCGCTCCAAATCGGTGATCGTCGCCGAAAATGTCAGCAAAAGCTTCGGCGACCGCCCGATCATCAAGAATTTCGATTTCCGCGTCCAGCGCGGCGACCGCATCGGCATCGTCGGCGCCAATGGCGCGGGCAAGTCGACCTTGCTCAAACTGCTCACCGGCGAAATCGCGCCCGACAGCGGCAAGATCACCCTCGCCCCGACCCTCGACGGCATCGTCATCGACCAGCAGCGCAGCCTGATGTCGCCCGAAAAGCGCGTCCGCGATATCCTCGCCGACGGCGGCGACTGGGTCGAGGTGCGCGGGGTCAAGAAGCACATTCAGGGTTATCTCAAGGAATTCCTCTTCGACCCCGGCGTCGTCGAGGCGAGCGTCGGCGCGCTGTCGGGCGGCGAACGCTCGCGGCTCTTGCTCGCGCGCGAATTCGCCCGCGAATCGAACCTGCTCGTGCTCGACGAGCCGACCAACGACCTCGACCTCGAAACGCTCGACCTGTTGCAGGAAGTCATCGCCGACTATGCCGGCACCGTGCTGCTCGTCAGCCACGATCGCGATTTCCTCGACCGCACCGTCACCGTCACCCTCGGCCTCGACGGAACGGGCAAGGTCGACATCGTCGCCGGCGGCTATGCCGACTGGGAAGCCAAGCGGGTCAAGCCGAACGCGGTAAAGGCGAAGTCCGCATCCACCGGCGCGGCGGCGCCGCCGCCGCCGCAGGCGCGCAAAAAACTCAGCTACAAGGACCAGCGCGACTACGACCTGCTGCCCGCGCGGATCGAGGCGATCGAAAAGGAAATGGCCGGGATCGAAAGCGATCTCTCCGACGGCAGCCTGTTCACCCGCGATCACAAGCGCTTCACGACGCTCACCGAAAAGCTCGAAACGCTACGCGACGAAAAGGCCGCCGCGGAAGATCGCTGGCTCGAACTGGCGGAACAGGTCGAGACGTTGGGCTAAGCACGTCCCCGTGATCTTAACGCACTAACTCTTTGGGCATGCGTGGGTCAGATACCGGAATCCACGACAAATTTGTAAACGGAACCCTAAAATACTGCGCCCCGTCAATTCGGGCATAAATTTCATCATACTCTTTGTCGTCCGCTGGGACATAAAATGTTACGCGCTTGCCGGAAAACTTGGCTCCCGGAAGGCCGAACTGCTTTTCTATTACAGAGTTTCCGATTGCCGATATACGTCGCCCTCCCAAGTCGAAATCGTTCGGATAGTGGATGTAGTTGACCAGAAAAACAAAAGCATCGGCAGGAATCCCCGAGCGAAAGCGAACGGTGCTCACCCCATGATCGTCGGTCTCGACGCTCATCAGGTCCTCATCCAAACCATATTTCTGGCAGAAGTCGTTTAGGATTTTCCGAAGCTCATCGTTCCGCCAACCTTGGACGGCGATTGACGCTTGGTTGCCCGATATGGACTCCGATGAAACTCCGCCACCTCCACCCGTGTCACTTCGCCTGCCCGTCACCATCAGGCTTGCCAAAAAAAGCATCGCGGTGCTGACGACCAATATGCCAATCAACCATTTCATTTCAGGCTCTCCAAATCGCAGGCATAGCAGGGCCACGATAGCCAACAAGCCGGTTCGGCGGCCGAAAGGGTTTGATTGTTCTTGAATGCGAATGCCATCACGCCGTCCCGTAAAACCGCGCCAGCCGGTCGAGCGCCAGCCCCAGCACCAATTTCCCCGACCGCGCCGGCCATCCCAGCCCTTTCTCAGCGCACCCGATCCCCTCGCTCGCGCAGATAACCCGCCAACAAATGTCCGCCAGCCCCGGCCCCGCCGCATCAAGCGCGGCATGGAAGCGCCGATGCGCGTCGATCCGCGCCAACGATGCGTCCGCCGCCTTCGCGCCGCCGCGCGTCTTCGCGGGCGCCGCCGCGTCCCAGCGCATCGTCACCCGCGCCGACAGTCCCGCGCGCTCATAATCGCCGCGCAGCCGCTCGCCTGCATCAAGCTGCGCGGCCGTGAGATGACCGCGCGCCGCGAGCCAGGCGATCGGACTCTCGCCCAAATTGACCGTGACATGCCGCATCACTTGCGGCCCGGCCTTGCCCGGATCGAGCCGGTCGTCGGGATGGATTCGGGTTTCAAGGCGGCGTGCAGGCATGCGAGTCTCCTTCGTCGAAACCCCGGCTTGACAATGGAATGTTTTTTAGGAAAGAAGAAACCGATTTGGTTATCAACAAATTTCAATGATGAGGTCGCCATGATCAACAGCATCCGCGCCGTCCGCCGCGCCAAGGGTCTGACACTCGAAGAGGTCGGGCAGCGCTGCAACCCGCCGACCACCGCGCAGACGATCGGCCGCCTCGAAACCGGCACCCGCACCCTGTCGCTCGGCTGGATGAACCGCATCGCCAAGGCGCTCGGGGTCGAAGCGGCGGAGCTTGTGCAACTGCCGCAGGACACCCAGCTCACGGTCACCGCGCTGCTCGGTCCCGACGGCGCGATCGCCCCGACACGCGTCGAACAGGCACTCACCGCACGCCCGGGCGAGGATATGGTCGCGGTGCGCGTGTCTGCGTCGATCGGCGACTATCGCGCCGGCGACGAAATCTGGTGCCGCAAGATCGAGGGCGACTGGGCTGGCGCGCTCAACCGCGACCTGCTCGTCCCGCGCCCCGCCGGCCGCTTCTTCTTCGCCCGCCTGCTCAACGTCGACGGCGAAAAGCTCCATTTGCTCCCGCTCGGCATCGGCCAGCGCCAACAGGTCGTCAGCAACCCGCCCTGGGCGGCGGTCGCGGTCCGGCTGATCCGCAGCCTGTGATCAAAACACTCGTCCTTGCGAGCGAAGCAAAGCAATGACGAATTGATGGGACCTGCGACATGACTCCCCTCCGCATCCTGTCGATCGCGACGCTTTTTCCCGATGCCGCGCGCCCCAACTTCGGGCTGTTCGTCGAAAAAAGCCTGCGCGCCCTCACGGCGCAACCCGGCATCGACCTCACCATCGTCGCCCCAGTTGGCCTGCCGCCCTTCCCGCTGTCGCTCCATCCACGCTACCGCGCGCTGCGCGACCTGCCGCTTCACGAAGACTGGAACGGCCTCACCGTCCGCCGCCCGCGCTTCACGCTGCTCCCAAAAGTCGGTTCGCGCTTCAACCCCGCGAAGATCGCGCGTGCGGTGCTTCGCGCCACCGGCGACCAGTCCTTCGACGTTGTCGATGCGCAATTCTTCTACCCCGACGGCCCCGCAGCCATGCGCGTGGCCGACGCGCTCGACCTGCCCTTTTCGGTGAAGGCGCGGGGTGCCGATATCAGCCATTTCGGCCATGACCCGGTGACCACGCCGCAACTGATCGAGGCCGCCGACAAGGCCGCTGGCCTGCTCGCCGTCTCCGACGCGATGCGCCGCGACATGGCTGCGATCGGAATCGACCCAGCCAAGATCGCCGTCCACTATACCGGCATCGACACCGCCCGCTTCGCGCCCGGCGACCGCGTCGCCACGCGCGCCGCGTTCGGCATGGACGACGCCCCCGTCATCCTCACCGTCGGCGCGCTGATCCCGCGCAAGGGGCAAGCGCTGGTAATCGACGCCCTGCCCAGGCTGCCCGGGATCCATTATTGGCTCGTCGGTGCGGGAGAAGAGGAAGCGCGCTATCGCGCGCTGGCCCAGCGGCTCGGCGTCGCCGACCGCGTCCATTTCCGCGGCCCCATCGCCAATGCTGACCTGCCGGGGCTCTACCGCGCCGCCGACATCGTGGTCATGCCCTCGGCCAGCGAGGGCCTCGCCAACGCATGGGTCGAGGCGCTCGCCTGCGGCACGCCGATCGTCATCAGCGACGCCGGCGGCGCCGGCGAACTCGTCACCTCGCCGGTCGCGGGTCGCATCGTCGCGCGCACGCCTGCGGCCATCGCGGAAGCCGTAAAGGCGATCCTCGCCGCCCCGCCGACTCCGCAGAACGTCGCCGCGACGCTTGCAGGCCGCTTCGACTGGGACCGCAACGGCCGCGAACTCGCCGACCACCTGCGCCGCTGCACCCAAAAATAAGGGGGGCCGAAGCCCCCCTCTGGTTCCCTCGGGACGAGCGATACTCAGACGACCGCGCCGTCGTCCTTGCGCTCGATACGCTCGCCGCCGCCAATGCCCGACGTGGTGCGCGGCACGAAGCTGTCGGGGCCGACCTTCAGCCACACCAGCACCGGGGTCGACATCAGGACCGACGAATAGCCGCCGATGAATACGCCGAACAGCATCGCCGCGGTGAAGCCGAAGATCACGTCGGGACCGAAGATCAGCAACATGCCGAGCGCCAGCACCATCGCCAACGTGGTCATCACCGTGCGCGACAGCGTCTCGTTGATGCTGAGGTTCAGAAGCGGAATGATCTCCATCTTCCGGTACTTCTTCAGATTTTCGCGGATACGGTCATAGACGACGATGGTGTCGTTGAGCGAATAGCCGACGATGGTCAGCAGCGCCGCGACGCTGTTCAGGTCGAACTGCATCTGCGTCACCGCGAACAAACCGAAGGTCAGCGACACCTCGTGGAACAGGCGGCCGAGCGCGCCGACGCCGAACTGCCATTCGAAGCGGATCCAGATGTAGATCGAAATGCCCAGAATCGCGAGCGCAAGGCTGATCGCACCCGTGCGAAGCAATTCGCCCGACACCTTGCCCGACACGGTTTCGACCGCACCCGTCTTGGCGGTGGGAAAGGCCTTCGCGATACCCGCGACAAGCTGTTCGCCCGCGCGATCGGCCGTCGCCTTGTCGCCCTCGGGCAGTGCGGTGCGGATCGATATCGCCTTGTCCGACCCGAATTGCTGGATCGTCGGCTCGCCAAGGCCGATCGTGGCGACCTTCTCGCGAATTTCGTCGATCGGCGGCATTTCCTGCTTGAATTCGACGCGGACCGACTGGCCGCCGACAAAGTCGACCCCGAGGTTCAAGCCTTTGACCGCGACCAGCGCGATCGACACGACCACTAGGAAAAAGCTCATGAAGGAAGCGACTTTCCGCCATTGCAGGAAGTCGATGTTGGTGTCGTCGGGGACGAGTTTGAGCAAGCGCATCGTTTTCGCTCCCTTAAATGTTGATCGACGTCGGACGCGCCGACCGCAGCCAATGGGCGACGAACATGCGGGTGACGGTGACGGCGGTGAAGACGCTGGTGACGATGCCGATCGTCAGCACGACCGCGAAGCCCTTGATCGGACCGGTGCCGAACCAGAACATCAGCGCCGCGGCGATGACGTTGGTGACGTTGGCGTCGAAAATCGCGCGGCTCGCCTCGGTATAACCCAGCTCGACCGCCTGGAAGGTCCGCCGCCCGCGTTTCAATTCCTCGCGTATTCGTTCGTTGATCAGCACGTTGGCATCGACCGCGGCGCCGATCGTCAACACGAAACCGGCAATGCCGGGCAAGGTCAGCGTCGCATTGAACGCGGCCATGATGGCGATGATCAGGAACACGTTGAACGCGAGCGCGATGTTCGCATAGACGCCGAAGCGTCCATAGACGACGAGCATCAGCACCAGCACCGAAACGGTCGCGATGATCCCGGCGATGGCGCCCTTGCGGATCGAATCGGCGCCCAGTTCGGGCGTGACCGTGCGTTCCTCGACGACGTCGAGCTTGACCGGCAGCGAACCCGAACTCAGCGCGATCGCGAGCTGGTTCGCCGACTGTACGGTGAAATTGCCTGAAATCTGCGCGCTGCCGCCCAGAATCGGTTCGTTGATCGACGGTGCCGACAGCACCTTGCCGTCGAGTACCATCGCAAAGCGCTTGCCGACATTCTGGCCGGTGACGCGCGCGAAGGTATTGGACCCCGCCGAATCGAAGCGCAGCGACACCGCCGGCATCTGCTGCTGGTTGAAATCCTGCTTGGCGCTGATCAACTGGTCGCCGCTGATCATCACCTGGCGACGCAGCACCTCACCGGGGGCACCGCCGCCCTCGCCGGGCGCATAGGGAACGAGCTCGCTGCCGACCGGGACATTGGCCGCGCCATTGGGACCGACACCGCCATTCGGATCGACCATGCGGAACTCGAGCCGCGCGGTCTGCCCGAGCAGGTCCTTGAGCGCCTTCGGGTCCTGCAGGCCGGGGACCTGCACCACGATGCGGTCGTTGCCTTCGCGAATGATCGTCGGTTCGCGCGTGCCCAGTTCGTTGACCCGCTTGTCGACGATGTCGCGCGCCGATTCCATCGCGCGGGCGACCGCCTGGTCGCGCCCGGCCGCGGTCATCGTCATGACGATTCGCGTCGTGTCGACGACATCGACGCGCCAGTCGCGCTGACCGGTCATGCCCGCACCCTGCGTTTCCTTGGCCAGCCGGTCGCGCGCGTCGTCGAGCTGCTTCTGGTCGCGGATCAGGAAACTGATCGTGCTGCCCGACGCCTTGAAATCGCCGATCGCGATATCGTCGTCGGGGCCGCGCTCGCCGCGCATCGCCGCGCGCACCGTCTTTTCCATGTTGGCGAGCTGCGTTTTGTTGAGGTCGGCAAGGTCGGCTTCGAGCAACAAGTGGCTGCCACCGGCAAGGTCGAGGCCCAGATTGACCTTGATCTGCGCAAAGCCGGGCAACTGGTCGACGGTCTTTTGCGGCAGAAAGCTGGGGATGGAGAACAGGATGCCGAGCAGCAGGATGATACTGATGCCGACGGTCTTCCAGCGCGGGAAATCGAGCATGTTTTTGGTCCGATAACTTGGGTGCGGGGTCGCGCGGCGCGCAACCCGCCGGATCAATCGTTGGCGGGTTTGCCGCCGGGCTGCAGGACGTCGGACAGGGTCGCCTTGACGACCTTGATCTTCACCCCTTGCGCGATTTCCACGTCGGCGAAGTCATCGTCCACGCGCGTCACCTTGCCGACGATGCCGCCGCCGGTCACCACCTGGTCGCGCGGCTTCACCGCCGCGATCTTCGCACGATGATCCTTCATCCGCACCTGTTGCGGGCGGATCAGGAAGAACCAGAACACGACGAAGATCAGGACCATCGGGATAAGCTGTGCGAAGGGGAAGGCGGCTCCCCCGGTTCCGGCCGCCTGGGACAGAAGCAATGTCGTCGACATGAATGAAAAACTTTCCGTTCGATGCAGCGCCATCCCCACCCGGGACAGGCGCGCAAGATAATGGCGCGGCGCCTATCACGCGGGGGCGCGGCGTGCAACCGGCGCCGCAAGCCGTCCCCCCCGGCAAGCAGGGCGGAAATGGGGCGCCGCCAAGCGAGTTCAAGGCGCGCCGCGACGATATTGCATTGCCCTCGCCTCTCCGCTTGCATCGCCGACCAAGCCGCGCTAGGGGCCTCGCCTGCCCAATCGGGCCGGTCGGGACGTAGCGCAGCCTGGTAGCGCATCACACTGGGGGTGTGGGGGTCGGAGGTTCGAATCCTCTCGTCCCGACCAATTCAATCCGCAACCAAGGCGGGACTTTCCGGAAACGACGGCTTGATTGCCGCGAAACGCTTGCGCATCGGCTCCTGTCGATGGCAAGCTGGCTTCGGCCGGTCTGAAACAGCACCGCTTTATTGGCGGGGGAGCCAGCAGGAGCGTGCGATGGGATATTTCCAGTCCATAATCCGGGAAGCGGGTCCCGGAGCGAGCCTGTGACGGAGCCATCGAGCGCCGCACGTCGATCTCTGATCGGGCGCGCGTTCGCCGGCTGGTTGAAGCTCGTCCGGCACATGGCGCCGCCGACGCTGTTCTTCTTCGTCGGCTTCAACCTGATTTTAGGAACCACGCGGCTCGCGCTCGCCGAACATGGCATCGACGTCAAGGGATTTGCCACCGCGACCATCGCCGCTCTGCTTGTGGGCAAGGCGGTGCTGGTCACCGACAGCATCCGTTTCATGGCGCGCTTCGACGGCGCGCCGCTGATCCAGCCGATCCTTTTCAAAAGCGCAATCTACTGGCTGTGCGTCTTCCTCGTTCGCCTGGCCGAAGCGCTGGTCCATTATGTGATCGAGCACGGGACCCCCGGCGGCTTCCTGCCCTATCTCGTCGATCATTTCAGCTGGAGCCGTTTCCTGTTCATCCAGGTCTGGCTGATGCTGCTCTTCCTGCTTTATGTCACGATCCACGAACTCGACAATCTGTTCGGGCATGGCGAACTGCGCCGGATATTCTTTCGCTGGAATACGACAGAGACCAAGCTGACCCGGCGCCGACGCGTCCGGTTGCTCGCCCGGCTCAACCGCTTGACCGAGGCCAATTCGGTCGCCGCGATGAGCGCGCCCGGTTCGCGACCGCACGACGAACTGGTGACGATATTGAACGAACTCGCGGACCATCCCAAAGGAAAGCCGCGCAAATAGGACGGGCGGCGCCGTCCCCTCAGGGCCGGCGCCGCCTTTCCATCGTCAGTGCTTCGCTTCGCCGTCGGCGGCATGCGCCTTGCGCATCGCGTCCATCTCGGCCTTGTCGACGGCGCCATCGCCGTTGGTGTCGATCCGCTTGATCATTTCGTCGATCTTCGCGGTGTCGACCGGCGCGGTGTCGCCCTTCTTCGCGGCCTGCGCTTCGGCCGCCTTCGTCAGTTCGGCCTTGTCGATCTTGCCGTCGCCATTGGCATCCATCCTGGCGAACAGGGCGTCGCCACTGGGAGCCGGTTCCGCCGCATAGGCGGCCGGGATGGCCAGCGCCAGCGGTGCGGCGATCATAAGCAATGTCTTCACGTCATTTCCTCTCGGATAGGTAGCGGCGTTTCCGCCGGAGAGCCCCGGCGCCGCTATGACGGTCGGATCGCCGCAAGACCATATCGCAAGGATTCGGGCCGCCGCGATTGCACGGCGATTCGGCGGTCAGGCGTTAGGGGATCAGGACGACCTTCCCCACCACCGCGCGCCGTTCGAGCATCGCAAAGCCCTCGCGCCAGTCAGCGAGGGTCAGCGCGGCATGGACATGCGGCCGGATTCGTCCCTCGGCGGCCAGCGCATCGATCGCCGCGATATTCTCGGCACCGCGCGCCGGGAACCGGCGGCCATATTCGCCCGCACGCACCCCGACGACCGAAAAGCCCTTGATCAACGGCATATTGACCGACACCTCGGGGATGCGTCCCGATGCGAAGCCGATCACCAGCAGCCGCCCGCCGAACGCGATGCAGCGGGTCGATTCGTCGAATATATCGCCCCCCACGGGATCGAAGATCACGTCGGCGCCGCGCCCGCCGGTCAGCGCCTTGACCTCGTCGCGAAAGCCCGGATCGGCCGCGATCACCGCGTCGGGCGCATAATATTCGGCCAGCGCCGCGCGCTTCTCCCCGCTGCTCGCCGCCGCGATCACCTGCGCGCCCAGCGCCTTGCCCAAATCGACCGTCGCCAGACCGACCCCGCCCGCCGCGCCGTGCACCAGCACCGTTTCGCCCGCTTCGACCCGCGCGCAGCGAACGAGCGCGACATAGGCCGTCAGATACGCCACGCCATAGGCCGCAGCCTCCTCCCACGACAGCCGCCCCGGTTTGGCGCGCAGGGCCGCCGCCGGCACCACGACATAGTCTGCCATCGCCCCGAAACGGTTGCCGCCGATCACCGCGTCGCCGACCGACCAGCGCAAAACCCCCTCGCCCAGCGCGTCGACTTCGCCGGAAAATTCCAGCCCCGGCACGAACGGCAGGTCGGGTTTCAACTGATACGCCCCGCGCGTCATCAGCAGGTCGGGGAAATTCACCGCCGCCGCGCGCACCCGCACCCGCACCTCGCCCGTCCCCGGTTCGGGGACGGCCAGGTCGACCAACCCGCAGCCACCATGATTTTCCGCCAATTCACGGACCTGCAAAGCCTGCATGGAGAAAAGCCTTTCCTAATTTATTCCAATATGGTTCGCTTTGTCCGTTCAACAAACCGGAGATGCGACTCATGCCCAGACCACAAAGATCGTCTTTCGACGCCGACGCGATGATCGATGCCGTCATCGACCGCGAAGGCGCTTATGTAAACCACTCCGCCGATCGTGGCGGCGCGACGTGCTGGGGAATCACCGAGGCCGTCGCTCGCGCGCAGGGCTATGGCGGCGACATGCGCGGCCTGCCGCGCGAGGAGGCCGTGTCGATCTACCGCCGCCTCTATTGGCAGCGCCCCGCTTATGACCGGGTCGCCCACCGCGCGCCCACGATCGCCGCCGAACTGTTCGATACCGGCGTCAACATGGGCACGGCCACCTCGACCGGCTTTCTGCAGCGCGCGCTCAACGCCTTGAACCGCTCGGCGCGCGACTATCCCGACGTCGCGGTCGATCGCGAGGTCGGCCCGCGCACCCTCGCCGCGCTCGATGCCTTCCTCCGGGTGCGCGGCGCGGGCGGCGAGACGGTGCTGCTACGCGCGATGGAGGCGTTGCAGGGCGAACGCTACATCGCGCTCGCTGAACGCCGCCCCAGCCAGGAGGCCTTTCTCTACGGCTGGCTGGCGAACCGTATCGGGTCGGACTGACCTTTCGAGACCATGTCGATTCAGTGTGAAGTTGTGAGGATTCTCTAGCAAAAAGGAAATGACGTCATGAGCATCATCGAAGGCCTGATCGGCCCGATCGCCAAGTTGATCGATAAGATCATCCCCGACCCCGAAGCGCGCGACCGCGCCAAGCTCGAACTGCTCAAGCTCGAGGGCACACAGGAAATGGAAGCGATCCGCACCCAGATGACCGCGATCGTCGCCGAGGCGAACAGCGCCGACCCGTGGACCAGCCGCGCGCGGCCGAGTTTCCTCTATGTCATGTACGCCCTGTTGCTGTGGGCGATCCCGATGGGCCTGATCGCCGCGGCGCGGCCCGAGATGGCAAAGGGCATCGCCGAGGGTATGAACGCTTATCTCGCCGGCATCCCCGAACCGCTCTACGCGCTCTTCGGCACGGGCTATCTGGGCTACACCGCCGCTAGGGCGTGGGGGAAGGCAAAGGGGGTGGAGAGCTAAAAACGGCAAAGCCCACCTCAAATCCCGTTCGTGTCGAGCGAAGTCGAGACACCCGTCGGGTGCAGCGCTTTCGAGGCATCTCGACTTCGCTCGATGCGAACGGGATTTCTATGGTGTCGTTATTCCTCCACCACCGCCGCCAGATTCGCCAGCGAGGAATTCAGTCCCTCCAGATGGTCCTTCGCCGAAATCCCCGGCGGCACATGATGCGCGTCGATCGTCACCAGCGTGCCGCCGCTCTGGCGCGACAGATACCAATGCATCGCCATCGTGCCGGAAAAGCGCGGATCGTCCGACACGAACTCGACCTCCCAGACGACAAGCCGCCCGTCGTCGAGCACCGGAATATATACCTCGACGACATCGCTCTCGTCGTCGCTCTTGGTCTCGACATCGGCGTCGTCGAACGTCAGCCGCATCAGAAAGCCGCCGCCGGCGCTCAAGTCGATATGCTCAAACGTCCCCGTCGCGCCCTCGGGCGGCAACCAGCGCGCCAGCTTCGCCTCGCTGGTGAAGGCGGCAAACACATCGACCAACGGCGCGGCGATCAGCCGTTCGGCATGATCGGTACGCCGCGTCTTCTTGGTCGGTTTCAAGCGAGCGCGGCTTTGACGGCCGCGACCGCGGCATCGGCGGCAGCGCCGTCGGGACCGCCGCCCTGCGCCATGTCGGGACGACCGCCGCCGCCCTGTCCGCCCAGCGCCGCGACCGCGAGCTTGACCAGATCGACGGCATTGTGGACTACGCCCTCGGTCACGCCCACCGCAACCGAAGCGCGCCCGTCGTTAACCGCAACCAGCATCGCCACACCGCTGCCGACCTGCTTCTTCAAGCCATCGACCGTACCGCGCAGTTCCTTGGGATCGAGCCCCTCGACGACCTGCGCGAGGAAGGCGGTATCACCGATTTGCTCCACCGCCGGCCCCGCCGCGACACCGCCGCCGCCAGAACCGCCAAGGGCGAGCGCCTTCTTCGCGTCGGCCAGTTCGCGCTCGGCCTTCTTCAATTGCTCGGCGAGCGCCGCAACGCGCGCCGGCACATCGTCGGGCGAGGTCTTGAGCGCCGCCGCCGCCGCCTTCAACGCCTCGTCGCGGCCGTTCAGCCACAACCGCGCCGCATCGCCGGTCAGCGCCTCGATCCGCCTCACGCCCGACGACACCGCCGATTCGCCGACGATCTTGAGCAAAGCGATATCGCCCAGCGCCCGCACATGCGTCCCGCCGCACAGCTCGACCGAATAATGATGATCGTCCGCCGCACCCATGCTGAGCACGCGCACCTCGTCGCCGTATTTCTCGCCGAACAGCGCCAGCGCGCCCGCCGCGACCGCATCGTCGGGGGTCATCAACCGCGTCGTCACCGCCTCATTGCCACGGATCTGCGCATTCACATCGGCCTCGACGTCGGCGATCTCTTCCGCCGTCAGCGCCTTGGGGTGCGAAAAGTCGAAGCGGAAGCGGTCCTCGGCGACCAGGCTCCCCTTCTGCGTCACATGCCCGCCGAGCCGGTTGCGCAGCGCCGCGTGCAGCAGATGCGTCGCGCTGTGGTTGGCGCGAATCCGGTCGCGCCGCGCCGCATCGACGGTCAGTTGCACGGTGTCGCCGACCTTCAGCGTCCCGCTCTCCAGCTTCGCCTGATGCGCGTGCAATCGCCCGAGCGGCTTGCTCGTATCACTCACCGTCGCCGCCGCGCCGCCGAGCGTCGCGATCGTACCGCTGTCGCCCATCTGGCCGCCGCTTTCGCCATAGAAGGGCGTCTGGTTGGTCAGCACGACCAGTTCGTCGCCCGCCTTCGCCTCATTGACCTGCACGCCATCCTTGACGAGCGCAATCACCTCGCCCTCGCCGACCGTCGCGCCATAACCGGTGAATTCGGTGCTGCCGTTGCTCTCGGCCAGATCGAACCAGATTTCTTCCGACGCCTTCTGCCCGCTGCCCTTCCACGCCGCGCGCGCCGCCGCCTTCTGCTGCGCCATTGCCGCGTCGAAGCCCGCGCGATCGACCGTGATATCCTGCGTGCGCAGCGCATCCTCGGTCAGATCATAGGGGAAGCCGTAGGTGTCATAGAGCTTGAACGCGACATCACCGGGCAAAGTCGCGCCGGCGGCCATGCCGACGGTCGCCTCGTCGAGCAGCCGCAACCCCTTGTCGAGCGTCTGACGAAACTTGGTCTCCTCGCGCTCCAGCGTCTCGGCGATCAGCGGCTGGGCGCGGATCAGCTCGGGATAGGCCGCGCCCATCTCGGCGGTCAGCGACGGCAGCAACCGGTACATCAACGGGTCCTTGGCACCGAGCAGATGCGCGTGGCGCATCGCGCGGCGCATGATCCGGCGCAGCACATAACCGCGCCCCTCGGCCGACGGCAGCACCCCGTCGGCGATCAGGAAGCTCGATGCGCGCAGATGATCGGCGATTACCCGGTGGCTCGCCTGCGTTGCGCCCTCGGCGGGAACGCCGGTCAGATCTACCGACGCCGCGATCAGTGCCTTGAAGGTGTCGGTGTCATAATTGTCGGTGACGCCCTGCAGCACCGCGGCAACGCGCTCCAGCCCCATGCCGGTGTCGATGCTCGGCTTCGGCAGGTCGATGCGGTCGCCCGGTCCGCGCTGGTCATATTGCATGAACACCAGGTTCCAGATTTCGACGAAGCGGTCGCCGTCCTCCTCCGCCGATCCCGGCGGGCCGCCCCAGATATGGTCGCCATGGTCGTAGAATATTTCGCTGCACGGCCCACACGGCCCGGTGTCGCCCATCGACCAGAAATTGTCGCTGGTGGCGATGCGGATGATCCGCTCCTCGGGCAGGCCCGCGATCTTGCGCCACAGGTCATAGGCCTCGTCATCGGTGTGATAGACGGTCGCGGTCAGCCGCTCGGGTGCAAGGCCCCAGGTCTTGGTGATCAGCGTCCAGGCATGGTGGATCGCCTGTTCCTTGAAATAGTCGCCGAAGGAGAAATTCCCGAGCATTTCAAAGAAAGTATGGTGGCGCGCGGTGAAGCCGACATTGTCGAGGTCGTTGTGCTTGCCGCCGGCGCGGACACATTTCTGCGACGAGGCCGCAGTGCTGTACGGGCGCTTCTCCAGCCCGGTGAAGACATTCTTGAACGGCACCATCCCGGCGTTGACGAACATCAACGTCGGGTCGTTGTACGGCACCAGCGGCGCCGACGGTTCGATATGGTGGCCGGTCCCCGCGAAATAGTCGAGGAACGAGCGGCGAATGTCGTTGGTCGATGTCATCCGCGCGATCTAGTGCGCTACGCCGCGTTTCTCAAGCATGATGGTTGGTTTGCCCCCAACCTATCGCTGGCAAAGCCGATTAAGCTCCTCATCGGAATATCCGGCTTCGTCGATCAAGGCCTGCGAGACGTAGCGCACATCATATTGCGATACGTTATAGACGCCGGTGCGGACGCGATAAAGAAGCAGCCCACCACAGGTCCCCACGATCCCGGGATGCGAGCTCAGAACCGCGAAATAGGCATAGGCGCCGGGATAGGCCGCATCCTCGGGATTGTTGAGCCAGCCGTCGAGCCGCGCTGTGAACTGCCCCGCGCCCGTCTGGTGCATCTTCGCTTCCTTGCTGAAGCGGGCCATTTCGTCCGGGGTCGCCTCAAGTGCCGGGTCCATCATGCCCGCCAGCGTCGCGCTATTCCCTCGGTCGAGATTGTTCAGAAAGCGCGTCGCAAATTGTGTGGCCGCCCCGATCTCGACAGCATTCGCCGTCCAGTCGATGGGCACGGGCTTATAGGGATCGGTCGCCGGATCGTAGCAGGAGAAGTTCTGACGGAAATCCTTGATCACCGTCACACCGCGATCGACGTCGATCTGGTTGTCGAAATAATAGCGGCCAAACCGGACCTTGAGTGCCCCGCAGCGTTGAGTGGCCAGCACCTTGATGCGATCAATGACGGGATCATATTGATCGGCGTCGATCACCGCGACGGTCGCGACAAAGCCCTTCCCGGGCACCGGCGCGACCTTGATTTCAGGCTGGCCGGCCGCAGCCGCCAGCAACGCAAGAGCCATCACCGCCATGATCATTCCCCCACCGGAAACCGCCGGACGGCGGCGCGCGAAGCTTGCCGCGCGCCATATCGCACCGCAAGCCGAATTTGCTTGGGTTTCAGACCTGTACCGTCAAAAGGCGGTCGCGATCCCCTTACCAAGATAACAGGGCAGCTGGCGCAGGACTTCGGCCTTGGGGATGCCATCCTCCATCATCTCGATCGGCACCTCGGACGTGTCGGTGCGTACGATGGTGAAGCCCGATCCCGGGGCCGCGCGGTGGACGACGACATAGCCGCAATCCATCGTACCGTCGGCGCGATCGCCGCGAAAATCGAAGGCGGCGTAAAGCCCCGGCGGCTGCCCGGCCGGATCCTGGTACCAGCTCAGCCGCAGGACGCGGATGATGCCGTCGGCCCAAAGCGTCTCGCGCTTGCGCAAATTGGTTTCCCATTCTAGCCGCGGGTTCGACGCCTGAAACGACAGCCGCAACATCGCATAGGCCGACGCGAAATCGCGCCGCGCGAGCGCCATCGTATAGGATGCGACACGGCCCATCGCGTCACTCTCGTCGGCGGCGTCCGGCACGAAGCTTGCGCCTTCGGGGGCGTTGACGACGCGCTCGACCTCGGGACCGAGCAGCGGCGATTGCGCCGCCGCCGGAACCGCGAGGCCGAACAGGACGGCGGTGGCAATAATGCGCAGGCGGTCAGAAGACAAAATAAGCCCCGCCCTTCGCACGCGCCGCCTGCCACGTCGGGCGTGCGTGCATCGCGGCCACGAATGCCGCCAGCTTCGGATATCGGTCGGCGCCGCCCATCGCGGCAACCTCTGCCGGGAAGCTGAGCATGATGTCGGCCGCCGACAGCCCGTCGCCGATGAAATGGCCGGCGTCGTTCAGTTCATTGTCGAGATAGCGGAAATGCGCGTCGAGTTGCTCGTCGATCCGCGGCTTCACCGGCGCCGCGGCGTCGCCGAGCCGGCCAAGGTAGATGTTGAGCAGGATCGGGGTCATCGCCGATCCTTCGGCGAAGTGGATGAGTTCGAGGTGGCGGACATGGTCGTCGGTGCCGCGCGCCGGAACCAGCGCCTCACCGCCATAATTGTCGCACAGATATTCGGCGATCGCGCCCGATTCCTGAATCACCCGCCCCGCATCTTCAAGCAACGGCGATTTGCCGAGGGGATGAATGGCCTTCAATTCGGGCGGCGCGAGGTTGGTCACCGCGTCGCGCTGGTAATGCTTGATCTCATAGGGCGCACCCAGTTCCTCGAGCAGCCACAGGATGCGCTGCGAACGGCTGTTGTTCAGGTGGTGGATGATCAGGCTCATGTCGCTCTCCTCTTATGGTTTGTAGGTCCCGTTGCGATCGATCAGCGCCGCGATCTCGCGCACCAGCTTGGCGCCGAGGATCGCGGTGACCTCACCGGTATCGCGGCCGGGATGATGTTCGACGATATCGGCGCCGATAATCGGCGCGGTCTGTTTGTGCAGGACGGCGAGCAATTCGCGCACCGTCAGTCCGCCAGGCTCGGGATGCGCGACGCCGGGCGCCGCCGACGGGTCGATGCCGTCCATGTCGATCGAGATGTAGAGCGGGCCTTCGAGTACCGGCACCGCGTCGGGGGTGAAACCCGCCATCGGCACGATCTCGACCCCGAAGCGGTCGGCCTGCTCGCGGCAGTGTCGGTTCAGCGTGCGGATGCCGACCTGCACAAGCCGCGCGGCATGGCCGCCATCGTAGATGCGGGCGAAGGGCGAGGCGTGGCTGCGCGGATTGCCCTCGAAATCGTCGTAGAGGTCGGGATGCGCGTCGATATGGAGGATGTTGACCGGCCCGAAACAGGCCGCCGCCGCCTCGACGAGCGGAAAAGTCACGGCATGGTCGCCGCCGAGGGCGAGTGGAATTTCACCATCTTCGCGCACAAGCGCGACGTGGCGGCGGATCATCGCGTCGTCGCGCGCGGTGTCCTCGGTCAGCGCGAGGTCGCCGTCGTCGGTGAAGGCGATGTCGGTGCCGAGTTCGGGGCCGAGTTCGCTCGCCATATTGCCGCGCTCGCTCCAGAGCTGGGCGCGGATCGCGGCGGGGCCGGCGGCGGCGCCGCGTTCGAAGCTGCTGTTGACGTCGGTGGGCAGGCCAAAGAGGCGGATCGCGGGCATGGCGTGCTTGTAGCCGCTCGAAGGGGCCGCGCAAGGCCAACGGCGGGCGGGCCGGTCCGCGAGAGGGTTGCGAACCTGAGGGGCAAGGAACCCGCCGCCGTTGGACGGCCGGTCCGCAGGAACGGACCGACCGGATTCCTATCAGTCGTCGGTGTCGTCGTCGGGGCCGACCATCATTTCCTCGGCGACCTGGTCTGTCTTGCCGCGGATCGCGGTTTCCAGCCGTTCCATCAGTTCGGGGTTATCCTTGAGGAAGGTTTTGGAATTCTCACGGCCCTGTCCGATGCGGATCGAATCATAGCTGAACCAGGCGCCCGATTTCTCGACGATGCCCGCCTTGACGCCGAGATCGAGAATCTCGCCGATCTTGGATATGCCCTGGCCATACATGATGTCGAATTCGACCTGCTTGAACGGCGGTGCGACCTTGTTCTTGACGACCTTGACGCGGGTGGTGTTGCCGACGATCTCGTCGCCATTCTTGATCTGGCCGGTGCGGCGGATGTCGAGGCGAACCGAAGCGTAGAATTTCAGCGCGTTGCCGCCCGTCGTTGTCTCGGGGTTGCCGTACATCACGCCGATCTTCATGCGCAGCTGGTTGATGAAGATCACCATGCAGCGCGAGCGGCTGATCGAGCCGGTGAGCTTGCGCAGCGACTGCGACATCAAGCGCGCCTGCAGGCCGACATGGCTGTCGCCCATCTCGCCCTCGATTTCGGCACGCGGAACGAGCGCGGCGACCGAGTCGACGACGAGCACGTCGATCGCGTTCGAGCGCACCAGCGTGTCGACGATTTCGAGCGCCTGTTCGCCGGTGTCGGGCTGCGACACGATCAGTTCGTCGATATTGACGCCAAGTTTCCTGGCGTAGACCGGGTCGAGCGCATGTTCGGCGTCGACGAAAGCGACGGTGCCGCCGCCCTTCTGCGCCTCGGCAAGGACGTGGAGCGCGAGGGTGGTCTTGCCCGAGCTTTCGGGGCCGTAGATTTCGATGACGCGCCCGCGCGGCAGGCCGCCGACGCCGAGGGCGATGTCGAGTCCGAGCGATCCGGTCGAAATCGCTTCGACCTGCATCGTCTCCTTCGAACCCAATTTCATCACCGAGCCCTTGCCGAAGGCGCGATCGATTTGTGCCAAGGCGGCGTCGAGCGCCTTCTGCCTGTCCGTGCTGTTCACTGATTTCCCCGATTCGACGAGTGACAATTGACCGGCCATGACCGTCCCTTTCCTGCTCTATCGCGAAGGCAGAAGCATCGCAACGCCGGACCTGTGTACGGCATTTGTTCTTTAGGAACAAGAGTGGAACAAAATTAATTGCGGCGGCGCGAACCGCACACTTATCCGTCGAAAAATTCGTTGAGAACGGTTTCGATTTCGCTGAGCCGGAACGGCTTCGATACCAGCTTGCGGTGGGCGTGCGCCGGCGGAATCGCGTCGCCACCACCCGACGTGAAGGCGAAGGGAATATCCTTCGCCGCGAGCGCATCGGCGACCGGCCAGCCCTTCGCCTCGCCGAGATTGATGTCGACCAGCGCCGCGTCGACCGGCTGCGCCGCGATGATCGCCAGAGCATCCTCGACGCTCGCCGCCTGTGCGGGTTCGGGGAAGCCCAGCGCGTCGAACATGTCGACCAGCATCATGCCGATCAGCACATCGTCCTCGACGAGCAGGATGTTGCGATTCGCCGTCATCAGCCGGCCCGCTGCGCCGCGGCGTCGAGCGCCGCCGAGGTCGCCTCGGTCAATTGCGCGACCGAAAAGGGTTTGGGAAGAAAGGACACATGATCAATATCGATCGACTGGCGCAATTGTTCCTCGGCATAGCCCGACATGAACAAAACGGGCAGCTCGGGACGCTTGGCGCGCAACGCGCGGACCATCGCCGGCCCGTCCATCGTCGGCATCATCACGTCGGTCAGGATCAGGTCGACCTTGTCCATCTGGCCGAAGCGTTCGAGCCCTTCCTCGCCCTGCGACGCGGTGACGACGGTGTAGCCGGCACGGGTCAGCGCGCGTTCGGCGACCGCACGCACCATATCCTCGTCCTCGACGAGAAGGATCGTGCCGGTGCCCCACTGGCTCTTCTTGGGTTTGGGGGGCGGCGGCGCGACGGCGGGCGCATCCTTGTCGGCGCGATGGACCGGCAGGTAGATGGTGAAGCTCGCGCCCTCGCCCGGCTTGCTGTCGGCGAAGATGAAGCCCGCCGACTGCTTGATGATGCCATAGACGGTCGAGAGGCCGAGTCCGGTTCCCTTGCCGACATCCTTGGTGGTGAAAAAGGGTTCGAAAATCTTGGGCAGCACGTCGGCGGGAATGCCGCCGCCGGTGTCGCTGACCTTGAGCGCGCTATAATCGGCGGGCGGCATCACGTCGCTGCCCATCGCGCGCACCTCGGCGGCGGTGACCGGATAGGTCTCCATCGTCAGCGTCCCCTGCCCGGCCATCGCATCGCGCGCATTGACCGCAAGGTTGATGATGACCTGTTCGAGTTGCCCCGGGTCGGCACGCACCGCGCCCAGTCCGCGCCCGTGGCGCACCGACAATTGCACCGTCTCACCGATCAGCCGCTTGAGCAGATGCGACACCTCCGAAATCACGTCGGGCAATTGCAGAATCTGCGGGCGCAGCGTCTGTTGCCGCGAGAAGGCGAGCAACTGCCGTGTCAGGCTCGCGGCGCGATTGGCGTTGCTGCGGATCTGCTGGATATCGTCATAGTCGCTGTCGCCCGGCGTGTGGCGCATCAACATGAGGTCGCAGCTGCCGAGCACCGCGGTCAGGATGTTGTTGAAATCATGCGCGACGCCGCCCGCGAGTTGGCCGACCGCCTGCATTTTCGACGCCTGTGCGACCTGGCGCTTCAGGCGCGATTCTTCGCTCGAATCCTTCAGACTCAGCAGCACCGCCGCCTCGCCGAGTCCGCGCACCCCGACGACGCGCATCGACACCGGCTCGTCGCCCTGCCCCGCCAGCCGGATCGACAGGTCGCCGCCGACCTGTTGTCCGCTGCTGTGGCGGCGAATCATGTCGGCGAGCGGGCCCTTGTCCTCACTGACGACGATATCGCCCGGGTAGCGCGGCATCTTGCTCTCGGACAATCCGGCGGCGCGCACGAAGGCGCGGTTCATATAGAGGAAGCGCCCGTCGCGATCGACCATCGCGAGTCCGAAGGGCAGAAGCGAGAGCAAGGTCTCGACATAAGTTTGCGCGGTGCCGCGATCGGCCGCGCCGACCTCCTCGTCGATCAGCGCCAGCAGCATCGGACCATGGCTGTCGGCGGGGATCAACGGGATCTGGAGCAAGCGGACCGGCGTCGCGCGTTCGCCCTCGCGCCCGAAATAGAGCGTCCCGGCATCGTCGAGCCGGAGCAGCGGCGCGACGTCGCGGCCCGCATAATGGGTCGCGTCGCTCTCGCCGAGCGCGCGCAGCAGGAAGGCGTGATTGGCAACGCGCAGCCGTCCCTCGGCGTTGACCAGCGCCGCCATGATCCCCGCCTGGCCGAGCGTGCGGCCCGCCGGGCCGTCGAGATGGCGGCTGATTTCGGAGACGAGATCGAGCCGTTCGACCGCCGAAAAACGCCACACCAGATAATCTTCGGACAGGCCGGTGCGGATCACCTGCGCGCGCAGGTGGAGGGTGCCGACCGTCAGGTCTTCGACCTCGCCCTGGCCGTCGCGCCAGGCGGTGCGCCCGGCGTTCTTGAGCAGTTCGGCGCCGCGTCCTTCGAGCGGCAGGCCGGGCGGGGTCACGAAGCCGCCCATCCAGGTCGCGAACAGGTCGTTGGCGCAGACGAGTCGCCCGGCGCGGTCGGTCACCGCGATACCGACATCGTCATGATCGACCGCAGCGCGCAGCATCGTCCAGTCGGGCAACGCCGCCTCGCCGCCGACCGCCGCAGGAAAAAGGCGGCGCAGCAGGATCACCGCGCCGCCGGTAACCGCCAGCCCGGCGAGGAAGCCCGCCGCCAGCACCGCGTCGCGCGTTGCCCAGAACAACAGCGCCATCGACACGATCGCCAACCCGCCGAGCAGCGCCGCGTCGAACCGCGACAGCCCGCCGGCAAGCTCCGGCGACACCCCCGGGCCCGCCCCCCTGCTGAAGTCGTTTTCAGCGGAAGGCAGGCTCGTGGTGGTCAATGAGATGTCCCTTTAAGGCGTTACCAGATGCGGACGCGGTCCGCCGGCGCCAGATACAGCTTCTGGCCTTCCTTGATCTGATAGGCCTTATACCAAGGGTCAAGGTTGCGCGAGACCCAAGTCCGCTGGATCGAGGGCGAATGCGGATCGGTGGTGATGCGCTGCGCCAGATTCTGCTCGCGATAGTTGCGCCGCCACACCTGCGCCCAGCCGAGGAAGAAGCGCTGGTCGCCGGTCAGTCCGTCGATCACCGGCGCCGGCTTGCCGCCCAGCGACTTCTGATAGGCGTCATAGGCGATCGTCAGACCCGCGAGATCGCCGATATTCTCGCCCAGCGTGAACGTGCCGTCGAGATGTTCGCCGGGCAGCACTTCATAGGCGTCATATTGCGCGACCAGCGCCTTGCCGGCGGCTTCGAACGCCGCGACGTCGGCGGGGGTCCACCAGTCGGCGAGCTTGCCGGTCTCGTCATATTTCGCGCCCTGATCGTCGAAATGATGGCTGATCTCGTGCCCGATCACCGCACCGATGCCGCCATAGTTGACCGCCGCATCGGCGTGCGGGTCAAAGAAGGGCGGCTGCAGGATCGCGGCCGGGAAGACGATCTCGTTCATGCCGAAATTGGCGTAAGCGTTGACCTCCATCGGGGTCATCCCCCATTCCCAGCGACGGATCGGACCGCCGAGGCGGCTGACATTGTCGTCATGCGCGAACTGGTTCGACCGCAACGCATTGCCGAACAGGTCGTCGGCCTTGATCTCGAGCTTGCCATAATCCTTCCACCGGTCGGGATAGCCGATCTTGGTGGTGAAATTCGCAAGCTTCTTCTTCGCCTTCACCTTGGTTTCGGGCTGCATCCATTCGAGGTTGCCGATGCGGGTGTCGAGCGCGGCGAGCACATTCTTGACCAGCCCGTCCATCGCCGCCTTGGTTTCGGGCGGGAAATATTTCGCGACATAATCCTGCCCGACGGCCTCGCCCATATTGTTGGTGGTGAAATCGACCGCGCGCTTCCAGCGCTCCTGCATCTGCGGCGTGCCCGACAGCGCGGTGCCATAGAAGGAGAAGGCTTCCTTGGCGACGGCATCGGGCAGCACACCCGAGAAGGCGTCGAGGCTGCGCACGATCAGCGCGTCGCGGATCACGCCGATCGGCGCGTCGGCGAGCAGCTTGGCCTCGCCGGTGAAGGCGGTCGGCTGCGCCACGATCAGCGAGGTTTCGTTGATGCCGATGCCCTTGACGAAGGCCGCCCAGTCGAAGCCGGGAGCCGCCTGCGTCAATTCACCTATCGTCATCTTGTTATAGGTCTTGGTCGCGTCGCTGCTGTCGTTCTTGTCCCAATGGACCGTCGCGACCTGCTTTTCGAAGTCATAGATCGCCTGCGCGCGCGCCGCGGCGTTGGTTTCGCCCGCCAGCAGCAGCACATTTTCCAGATGCTTGAGATACGCCGCCTGCAGCTTGGCGTTACGCTCGCCGTCCTTCAGATAGAAGTCGCGGTCGGGCATGCCGATGCCGCCCTGGAACACCGAATAGATATAGACGTCGGGGTTCTTGTCGTCCTGGCCGACATAGCCGCCGAAGAAATGCTGGACGCCGCTGCGGTCGGCTTCGGCGAGCAGCTTGGCGAGCCCCGCCTTGTCGACGGCGCGGATCTTGGCCAGCCAGGGCTGGATCGGCGCCAGGCCCTTGGCCTCCACCGCCGCACCGTCGAGATAGGAGGCGTAAGCGCGGCCGATCATGCTGTTCGGGTCGCTCTTCGCCACGTCGAGGATTTCGCGGGTGCGCGTCTGCGACAGGTCGGCGAGCGCGGTGAACATGCCATAATTGGACTTGTCGTCGGGGATGAGGGTCTTCTTGGCCCAGGCGCCATTGGCATAGGCATAGAAATCGTCGCCAGGCTGGACGCTCTTGTCCATGCCGGTCGCGTCGAAACCGAAATCGCCGATCTCGGGCTTGGCGGCGGGTTTCGCGGCGGCCTCGGTCGTCGTCGCCTTTTCCTTGGCGATGGCGGGCACGGCGGCAAAGAGCAGGGCGCCAAGCGCCGCGGTCGCCAGAAGGCGAGGATGCTGTGTCGGACGAGTCATGATATTCCCCAGTGGTATATGGCTCCGCGATGCATGCGGGGCGATCTTGCGATGGGAAAATCTATACGCCGCCGCGCGGGCGGTTCAACCGACCACCGTGTCGCTCGTCGATGCCTCAAGTCGTTTGTCGCGCGCGCGGCTGATCTTGCGGCGCCAGCGGAGGCGAATCCAATTGTCCCAGATCACCGACGCGAGCACATAGCCAACGACCGCCGACACCGCCGAGATCACGAACAGCCCCGCCAGCCCGCCGAGCAGCGCGGTGCCGGCATTCGCGGTGAACCAGTCCCACCATTCGACGAGCGAGGCACCCTCATCATAGAGAATGTAGAGGTTCGAGACATTGGTGTGCAGCCCGAACAGGAAGCTGCCGAGCCACACCGACGCCGCGAGGATCAGCGGCGTGGTTACCGGGTTGGACAGGAAAGTCATCGCAGCGCCGATCGGGATATTGGCGCGAAAGGGCAGCGCGAGCAGCGCGACGCCAAGGATCTGGACGCCGGGGATGAGGAAGAAGATACCGACGAACAGCCCGAGCGCGGTGCCGCGCCGCACCGAAGTGCGCGTGAAGCGCCACAAATGGCTGTGCGCGACGCGGTGCGCGAACGGCTTGATGAAGCGGCTTTCCAGCAACTCCTCGCGCGAGGGCGAGTTGCGGCGGATCCAGTTCATCACCGCCGCCTTGTCGCGCACCTTTTTCTCCGGCCCGCTCATCCGCGGTCCTTCATCAGGCGCTGCTTGTCGCGCTTCCAGTCGCGTTCCTTGATCGATTCGCGCTTGTCATGCGCCTTCTTGCCCTTGGCGAGCGCGAGTTCGACCTTGGCGCGGCCGCGGCTGTTGAAATAGACCGACAGCGGCACGAGCGTCATGCCCTGCCGCGCGACGCCGGCGTGCATCTTGTTGACCTCGCGCCAGTTGAGCAACAGCTTGCGCGGCCTTTTGGGTTCATGGTTCAACCGGTTGCCGTGGCTATATTCGGGAATGTTGGCGTTGATCAGCCACACTTCACCGCCTTTTACCTCGGCATAGCTTTCGGCGATCGTGCCCTCGCCGAAGCGCAGCGCCTTGACCTCGGTCCCCTGCAGCGCGATTCCCGCCTCGAACACCTGCTCGATGGCAAAGTCGAAGCGTGCGCGCCGGTTCTCGGCGACGATCTTTTTCTTGTCGAATTCGGCGGCAGACTGCGGGCGGGCCATTTTGAACCTAGATCACTCCAGCCGCGGACAATGCGGCATCGACGGCCTTGCACGATGCATCGGACGCCGGGATGATAGGTAGGCGCACTTCGGGCGAAAACCAGTCGTGGAGGCGCGACAGTGCATATTTTGCCGGCGCGGGCGAGCTGTCGCTGAACATCGCCTGGTGCAGATCGAACAAGCGGTCGTGCAGCGTCAGCGCATTGGCCCAGTCGCCCGCGGCGCAGGCGGCGGCGAAGTCGGCACACAGGCGCGGCGCGACATTGGCGGTGACCGAGATGCAGCCGACGCCGCCCATCGCGGCGTGCGGCAGCCACAGATCGTCGTTGCCGCTGAGCTGGCAGAAATCCTTGCCCGCCCCTGCCCGGTGCATCGTCACGCGGGCGAGGTCGCCGCTGGCGTCCTTGACCGCGACGACACTCGGAATTTCGGCGAGCCTGTTCATCGTCTCGGCGCCGATGTCGGCGACGGTCCGGCCGGGGACGTTATAGACAACGATCGGCAGGTCGCTGGCATCGGCGAGCGCCTGATAATGGGCGAGGATGCCCGCCTGGCTCGGCTTGTTGTAATAGGGCGCGACGATCAGCGCGGCGGCGGCGCCTGCGGCTTGGGCGTGGCGCATGTGACGGATCGCGGTGGCGGTGTCGTTCGACCCGCAGCCGGCGATCACCGGGACCCGGCCCGCAGCGGCATCGAGGCAGCAGTCGATGACCTGATAATGTTCTTCGAACCCGAGCGTCGGGCTTTCGCCGGTCGTCCCGCACGGCACCAGCGCGCTCGTCCCCTCGCCGATCTGCCAGTCGACCAGCCGTGCGAACGCCGGAGCGTCGAACGCCCCGTCGCGAAACGGCGTCACCAAGGCGGGAATCGAACCCGAAAACATGCCGGACTCCTTTACAAAAACGGCGGCGCGACCGATAGCTGGCCAAAGCGCGCCCGCTCATGGACGCCTATTCAGCGCCCCGCAAGGAGTTTGCCACTAGCATGGCCCTTATGAATTCGCTGCTACCCGTTTCCCGCCTCGCGCTCGCCGCGGCCCTCTTTCTTCCCACCATCGCGCACGCCAGCGAACTCACCCCCGAACAAATGGCCTGGTACCGGGCGCAGATGGGGCTCGCCACGGCGTCGGCATCGCCACCGGTCAGCACCAACTCTGTAGGCGATGCGGTGATGGAATGGCGGCGGCTGACCGCCAACAGCGGCGCCTCGTTCGACCAGCTGTCGCGCTTCCTGCTCGCCAACAAGGGCTGGCCCGATTCCGACAAGATGCGCGCGCGCGCCGAAAAGGCGATCGCGATCGACAGCTATGACCCCGCGCGCACCCTCGCCTATTTCCAGACCTATCCGCCGCAGACCGCGAGCGGCCATTTGCGTTACGCGCTCGCTCTCAACGCCTCGGGCCGCCGCGACGAAGCCAATGCCGCGGTGCGCCGCGCCTGGACCGGCGGCACGCTCGACGAGGTCGAGACGAGCCGGGCGCTGTCCTTCTTCCCCGGCGCGCTGACGCTGGCCGACCATGACGCGCGCATGGACCGCCTGCTGTGGTCGGGCGCGACCGGCGCCGCGAGCCGGCAACTCGCTTTCGTGTCGCCCCAACGGCGCGCGGTCTTCGCTGCCCGGCTGGCGATGCGCAGCAATGCCGTCGATGCCGCGCTGCAGGCGTCGGCGGTCGAAAGCGCCGACCCAGGACTGACCCGCAGCGACGCGGGCTATATCACCGACAAGGCGACCTGGTTGCGCAAGGCGAACCGCGTTGTCGAGGCGCGTGCCCTGCTCGCCGCGCCGCGCAGCCTCGCCAGCGCGCCGACCGATGCCGAGGAATGGCTCGAAACCCTGCTCACCAATGCGCGCGCGGCCGACAGCGCGGGCGACAAGCTCACCGCCTACAACATCGCGCGCCAGCTGAGCGACACCTTCCCGCCGGGCACCGTCGTCCGCGAAACCCCGCTCAGCGTGCGCGACGATTTTACTTCGCTTGCGTGGCTCGCGGGCCAACTTGCCTTCAGGGATTTGCGGCGCCCGGCCGAAGCCGTGCAGTTGTACCGCACCTATGGCGAGGCGGCGCGGTCGGCGCAGACGCGGACCAAGGGCTTCTACTGGGCCGGGCGCGCCGCGCTCGCGGCCGGCGACAGCGGCACGGCCAATGCCCATTTCGCCGATGCCGCGCAGCATTATGACCAATATTACGGCCAGTTGTCGCTCGAGCGGCTGAACCGGCCGCAGCCGCGCCCGACGCCCGTGCCGTCGATCCAGATCAGCCAGGCCGAAAAGACCGCGTTCGAGGACGACCGCCTCGTTCGCGCCGCCCGGGCGCTCGGCGAGATCGGCGCGTGGCGCGAACAGTCGCTGTTCCTGCGCGCGCTCGCCAACCGTGCGACAACGCCTTCCGACCATGTCCTCGCCGGCCAGCTGGCGTCGTCGATCGGGCGCCTCGACCTTGGCGTGATGATCGGGCGCAGCGCGCAGGCGAACAGCCTCGACGCGGTCGAGGTGTCGGGCTTCCCGACCGTTCGCGTTCCCGCGGGCCATGAGGGCAACTGGACCTTCATCCACGCGATCACGCGCCAGGAAAGCCAGTTCGACCGGCAAGCGATCAGCCACGCCGGCGCGCGCGGGATGATGCAGCTGATGCCGGGCACGGCGCGCGAGGTCGCGGGCAAGCTCGGCCTGAACTACGACGCCGGGTCGCTGACCGTCGATACCAATTACAACATGACGTTGGGGTCGACCTATTTCCAGCAGATGCTGAGCTATTTCGGCGGCAGCTATCCGCTCGCGGTCGCGGCGTACAACGCCGGACCCGGCAATGTGAACAAATGGCTGCGCGCCAATGGCGACCCGCGCAACGGGACGATCGAGATGATCGACTGGATCGAGGCGATCCCGATCTTCGAGACGCGCAACTATGTGCAGCGCGTGCTCGAAAATGCCGTCGTCTACGACACGCTGCGCGACCGGCCGCTGCCCAATGCGCCGCTGAGCTTCTACCTCGGCAAGCGCACCCCCGGCTGATCGCTCATGGCGGGGGACAAGGCGAATATCATCAGCCCGGCGGGCTACGCCGCGCTGCGCGCCGAATATGACGCGCTGCTCGGCGACGAACGCCCGAAACTGGTCGAGGTGATCAGCTGGGCGGCGGGCAACGGCGACCGCAGCGAGAATGGCGACTATATCTATGGCCGCAAACGGCTGCGCGAGATCGACCGGCGCCTCGGCTTCCTCGCGCGCCGGATGAAGGCGGCACGAGTGGTGAACCCCGCCGAACAGCCCGACAAGAGCCGCATCTGGTTCGGCGCCACCGTCGAGCTCGCCGACGATGACGATGCTCGGCGCACCGTCACGCTGGTCGGCGACGACGAGGCCGAGGCGGGCGACGGCCGGATCGGCTGGAACAGCCCGCTCGCCCGTGCGCTGCGCGGCGCCGGGGTCGGCGATTTGCGCACCGTGCAATTGCCGGCGGGACCCAAGGAATGGGAAATCATCGCCGTCCGCTATCCCTGACGGCGCGTCATTCCCCGACTCCGGCGATCAGGTCGCGCTGGTCCTTCCTGAGTTCGGGAAGGTCGCGCGCCAGCTTGGCCCAGAAGGCCGCCTCCTTCGCGTCGACCGGCACACCGTCGCCCTTCGCATAGGCGTCGGCGAGAATGGCGCGCGAGCCGGCGAAGCCCGCGCGGGCACCGACACCGCAATCCTCGATCGCGTCCCTTCGCGTCTTGTCGGCGAAATGCGCCTCGCACAGCCAGTGATTGCCCTCGGGATTGCCACCGTCGGCGAGCGCGCGCAGTCGGGCCATGTTCGCGGTGCGCGTGTCGGGGAAATAGGTAAGCGCGAAAATCGCCGCCGGATGCCCTTTCGCCGCGGCTTCGGCGTACAGCGCCTGCGACCGAACGAAATCGGCGGGGCCGAAGGTGCCCACCGCGAGACGATAGGCCAGATGCGTCTTGGCCTTGGAAAATCCGGCGTTCGACGAGGCGAGATAGAGGTCGTAGGCGCGCTTCACATCGTCCGGCGACGGGTCATTCTCGAGCAGCAGATAAGCGAGTTCCTGCTGCCCGGCCGGGAACCCCTGCGCCGCCGATTGTTCGAGGTAGGCGCGGGCGCGCGGCAGGTCCTTCTTCACCCCGACACCCAGCGAGAACATATAGCCCGCGAGATGCTGCGCGAGCGGGTGGCCACCGTCGGCGAGTGCGACCAGTTGGGCGGCGGGATGATGCGCCAGGACGTCGGCGACGAGCAGCGGTTCGTCCTCGATCGCCAGCCGGTCGAGCGAAATGTCCGCGAGCGGATCGGCCGCCGGTTTCGCCGGCCCCCGCGTTGCGCCCGCAGGCGGTGCCGCCGCCGCCGTGACTGGCAACGCCGCGGCGGCGGCGCGCGCCTGCGGGACCTCGACCGGCGCGACGAGATAATAGTCGTCGAACCAGCTGCCATAGTGGAAGGGCTGCTGCGGCCCGAGCTGCATGCCGAAGGTCGCCTTGTAGACGTCGCGCGACACGATCTTGAAATAGTCCGAAATTTCGAGCCCCGGGATCGCCAATTGATGCACCACCGCGGCGGCGAAGGGGCTGACCGGCGACCCGACCGGTGCGAAATCGAGCGCCGGCCGTCCTTTCGCGGTCGAATAGAAGACCGCACCCTGCCCGATGTCGAGCAGACCGAGCGGCGCCGACCCCGCCACCCCCGCCGCGACATCGACATCCTCGACCCGCACCACGGGTTCGGTGGTGCGGCAGGCATCGACGAAGAGCAGAGTGAAGGCGCCTGTGGGAACGACATGCTTCACCAGTGCCTCGATCGACAGATAGCGTTTTTCGACATCGGCGCGGCGCGTCGCGGGCGGCGCGTCCATCGGCACCAGCCAGTTGCGCCCGCCATATTCGAAGCCATGCCCGGCATAATAGATCAGCACCGATCTGGCGCCCCTGGCCTCGGCGGCAAAATCGTCGAGCGCCTTGTCGAGCGCCGCCTTGTCGGCGTTGCGGACGATCCGCGGCGCCATGCCGGCGCGTTCGAAGGCCTCGCAGACATAGTCGATGTCGTTGACCGCGTTCTTCAGCGACGGCCATTCGAAGTCATTATAGGCGCTGTTGCCGATGAGCAGCGCCACCCGCTCGCCCTTGAGCGGCGCGGTGCCGCAGGATTGCGCCGCAGCCGCCGGCGCGAGGCCGCCCAGCGCGAGAAGTCCGGCGACGAGCGCGATGATCCGCCTGACCTGTTTCATTCTGCCCCCTGCCCCGAGTCGCGGCGATCGATACCGCCGCACCGAAACCCCGGAAAACTGCCCAACTTCACACGCGATCGCATGTTCGGCGGCAACCCCGCGCCCCCGCTTCATGCCGCCGCGAGGGTAAGCCAGCGGCATATTGTAGGAAAGCGCTAACTGCCCTGTGTGCCGCATCACCCGCATCGACTGGACGATCGGCTAACAGCTGATACTCTGATCGGGTTGGAGGGAGTGACGATGATGCGAAGCCTAGCGATTGCCGCCGCCCTGTTGCTCTGCGGCACCGCGCACGCCGCGCCGGCCCGCACCCCGATGCCGCCGATCACCGACGCCCTGCTTCTCGACGGGCTGGAACTCGGGGAAGAGATCGAGGGCCGGGTCGATGGCGATCTCAATGGCGACGGCGATGCCGATACGGTGTTCGTGGTGGCGAGCCCCGACGCGCGGACGCTGTATGTCGTCCTGAGCTATCACGGCGAGGTCGACATGGGGCATGAACCCGCAGGCAATTTCCGCCTGGGTCCCGACCCGCTGGGGCCGGCGACGCTGTCGATCGGCAAGGGTGTGCTGGTGGTCGAGGATCTGACCGGCGGCACCACCGCACTGTCGGCGACCTATCGCTATCGCGCGGACAAGAGCCGGCCGAAGATGCGGCTGATCGGGCTCGACACGACGGTGTACAGCCGCACTTATGCCCATGACGGCAACGCGATGAGCTGGAACCTCATCACCGGCGACGTCGAAACCAAGGTGCTGAAACTGACGGGCGAAGGCGAGGACGCCGCCTATGAGGACGCGTTCGTCAAGCGCTTCAAAAGGCCGAGCAAGCCGGTCTTCATGGAGGATACGCCCGACCCCGAGGGGCAGCTTGTCGCCTTTACGAAGGCGAAATAGGCCGTCCGCCCCGCGCTATTTGAGCAGCGCGGGAACGATCCACGCAACGGACATCACGACGATCGCCGCGATCAGCGAAAAGGCCAGCACGTAGCGGACATTGTGCCCCTTCACGCCGCCGCTGGCTTCCTCATCGGTCACTTCGATATGTTCATCGACGACTTTCATGGTCTTTCCCTTTCGTCCGATTGCGGATCAAACGCGGGAGCCGCCGACGCGGTTCCCGCACCGCTGGCGGGGAGAGGATGCCAGAGGGTCTGTAAGCCGGGTTCTGTCCACCCCTTTCGGGGATAGGCGATCATTCCTCTAGGCCGGCGGTTACCCGACGGCTCAAGCAGTCAACCCGGATGGCGAGACCGGAGCCGGTCCTGAGTAACCTCGTGCCATCCCTATTCGACCTTGCTCCCGGTGGGGTTTGCCGTGCCGCGTCCGTTACCGTCCGCGCGGTGCGCTCTTACCGCACCCTTTCAACTTTCGCCGGGCCGAAGCCTGTGGCGGTCTCTTCTCTGTGGCACTTTCCCTGAACCTGTCCGAAGACAGGCCCGCCGGACGTTATCCGGCACCGTGGTTTCCGTGGAGCCCGGACTTTCCTCCCCCGGCGGGATACCCCACCGGCGGCGATCGCCCGACCCTCTGGCGGGAACGAGCATAGCGCGAACGAAATCCATTTACGAGCGATTGTATGATACGGGCGCGCTAAGATGGGAGGTCTGCCGAGCCCACTCCAATCTTATGTCGCACAGACTAGTGCCCGCTGCGGTGTACTGCATTGAGTAGCGCCGAGTACGCGAAATAAATCAGCCCCCCCGCTGCCCCGACCAGCGCTGCAGCCGCAGCGTCATGATCGCTCACGCCTAGATCGATACCAAACACCTGCTTGATGGAGTAGGCTAGCAGAGCAGAAACACAAACTGCCTCAAGCAATATCAAGGTCAGTTTCGCGTCTTTCCGCATCCAATCTGCATCGAAGCGTGCCACTGTCGCCCTCAATCCCCCTCGGGCTGGGGCAGCAGCAGCGCCAACAGGATCGCGCGGCATTCGCCATCGATCGTGCCGTCGATCAGTTCGGGCCGGAAACGGCGCTGGAACGCCACCGTCGCCGCAAAGCCGTCGGTCACGTCGTAACCGAAACGTTCGAGCGCGAGCAGGAACCCCGCGTCGGTCCACAGCGGATCGGTCAGCTTCTTGGTCGGGCGCGGCAGCGCGAGACGGCGGCGCGCGAGTTCGTGCCATGGGAAGAGTTCGCCCGGATCCTGCTTGCGCGTCGGCGCGATGTCCGAATGGCCGACGACATTGCCGCGGGTGACCTCGTGTCGGTCCTTGATCATATGGACGAGGCGGACGACCGAGGCGACCTGCGGTTCGGGAAAGGGCACATAGCCATGCTCATGCCCCGGGTTGACGATCTCGATCCCGACGCTCGCCGAATTGATGTCGCTCGTCCCGCGCCAATGCGCGCGCCCGGCGTGCCAGGCGCGCTTGTCCTCGGGCACCATATGGGTGATCTGGCCATCCTCGCTGACGACATAGTGCGCCGACACCTTTGACGCAGGATCGGCAAGCCAATCAATGGCTTCGGCACCGCTCTTCATACCGGTATAATGGAGTATGATCATCGAGACCGGTAGCACGCGCTCGTCGAAATTGGGAGACCAGCGTTCGATAAAATCGCTCATGCGTGTCGCGGCCCAATCGTTGCAAACCCGCCCTCACCTGCGCCAGCCCCGCGCAAATTGCAAGGCGGGTTCAGGCGGCCGCCACGCGCCGCACCTGCTGGTCGGCGGGTTCGTAGAGGCCGCGCAGCCGCGGGCTCGCGACATATTGGTCGGTCTGGCCAAGCACCGTCTCGCCCGCGCCGAGCACCAGGAAGCTTTGCGGGGCCGCCATCGCGCGCATCCGCGCAAAGGCTTTCTGCCGCATCGGCAGCGCGAAGTAGAGCAGCAGGTTGCGGCAGAAGATGAGGTCGGCGGGGCTCGCGAGCGGCGGCCGGTCGGTGAGCATGTTCTGCACCGAAAAATCGATCCGGCGGCGCAGGTCGGCCTTCGCCAGCCAGCCCGCCTCGGTCTGGTCGAACCAGCGCACCATGCGCTGCACCGGCAGGCCGCGCTGGATTTCGAACTGGCTGTACAGGCCGACGCGCGCGCGGCTGATCGCATGATAGCTGACGTCGGTGCCGACGATGTCGACCTGCCACCCCGCCCATTTCGCTTCCTGCTCGGCGAGCAGCATCGCCAGCGAATAGGCCTCCTGTCCCGTCGACACGCCGCAATGCCAGATGGTGATGCGCCGCTTGTCGGCATTTATGACGCGAAGTTGTTCAAGCGCCGTCTTCGCAATGTCATCGAACACACTGTGTTCGCGATAGAAAAATGTCTCGTTGTTGAGCATCGCGTCGACCGTATCGTCGAGCAGCTGGCGGCTGTTCGAGGTCACCAGCGCCGCGACCAGCGCGTCGAGATCGGCGATGCCATGGCGCTGCATCACCGGTTTCAGCGACATTTCGATGCGCCAGATACGGCTCGGCGACAATGTCTGGCCGGTGCGCGATTCGAGCACCCCCATCAGGATGCGATAGGCCGATTCGCTCGCCGTCCCGCCCATCATGACCGGATCCGCCCTTTCAGGAAGCTGCCGAGCATCAGCGCGATCGCATCGGGATTGAGCGTCGCGGCGGCGATCCCCGCCTTGGCGACCGCGCCGGGCATGCCCCAGATGACGCAGCTTTCAGGCGCCTGGGCAAAGATCGTCCCGCCCGCCGCCTTCAGCCGCGCCGCACCGTCGGCGCCGTCGCGGCCCATGCCGCTGAGCACCACCGCCGCCGCGCGTCCGCCATAGACGTCGGCGAGCGAATCGAACATCGGGTCGGCCGAGGGGCAGCAACCATTGGCGACCGGACGCCGGTCGAGCGCGATTTCGCGGCGGCGGCCGCTGGCGACGACAATCAGATGCGCGTCGCCGGGCGCGAGGTAGATATGATTTTTTTCCACCACCATGCCCGCCGCCGCGACGACGACCTTGCGCGTCGTCATCGTCGCGATCTGTTTGGCGTAAAATTCCATGAAGGCATCGGGCAGATGCTGGGTGAGCAGGATCGGCGCGGTGATGCGCGGGTCGAGATGGGTGAGGAAGCTGGTGAAGGCGGGAATGCCGCCGGTCGAGGCGGCGACCGCGATGCATTCGAGCGGCTGGTCGGTCTCGATCGCGATCGGCACGGGCGCCGGCACCGGGCGCGCCGCGGCGCGGATCTCGATGGGGGCGATCGACGGCAGGTGGCCCAGCGTGCGGATGCGGTCGGTCAGCACTTCGGCGAACCGTCCCGAAAAACTGCCGCGGCCGGGCTTGGCGAGCGTATCGCTGGCCCCAAGCGACAACGCCTCGATCGCCGCAGGTCCGCCCTCGATGCAGTTCGACGAGAGGATCAGCACGCGCGCCTTTTCGGCGCGTTCGAGCATCAGCGGCAGCGCGGTGATGCCGTTCATCCCCGGCATTTCGATGTCGAGCACGACGACATCGACGGGTTCGCGGGCCAGAAAAGCGAGCGCGTCCTGCGCCGAGGCGATCGACGCGCAAACCGTCAGGCCGTCGGTCTGGTCGATGATTCGTTCGAGGATGCTGCGTACGACAAGGCTGTCGTCGACGAGCATGACGCGGACGTTGCGCGCCACCGGCATCGGCGCATCCGCGGCACCTTCGCGCGCCAGGGATCGGGAAGCCGCCACCCGCCGAACCTCAGGCGACGCCGACGAGCTGCAATTTTCCTTCGAGCGTTTCGCGGTCGAACGGCTTCATCACATATTCGTCGGCCCCGGCCTCGATCGCGGCACGGATATGGTCGATGCTGTTTTCGGTGGTGCAGAATACGACACGGGGGCGTTCTTCGCGCCCATAGTCGAGATCGTTGAACGCCCCCAGAAATTCCATGCCGCTCATCACGGGCATGTTCCAGTCGAGCAGGATCACGTCAGGACGATTGGCGCGGCAAAAGGTCAGCGCCTCCTGCCCGTCGGCGGCCTCGTCGACCGAAAAGGCCATGCCTTCGAGAATGTGGCGTGCGACCTTGCGGATCACTTTGCTGTCATCGACTACCAGACAGGATTTCGACATAAATTTACTCCGACCCCCGGGTGATGGAACCACCCTAAAGGCAAAGGGGTGTTCAGCCCGTTAATGTCAGGCCGCCCTGGCGACCGGCAACGTGATGAAATGCGACGGGTCGACGACGAGCAGCGAGGCGCCCTCATGCTCGATCATCGCATCGGCGACGCGCGCCCAGCCAGGCAGCAGCCGTCCGGTGACCCGCGTCTCGGGCGCGTCGATGAAACAGACATCCTCGATCGCGTCGGCGAGCAGCGCATAACCATGGTCGGCGACATCGACGACGATCACCCGCTGCCCCGGCGCGACGGCCGTCGGCGGCAGGCCGATCACGACATGCGGGTCGATCAGCGTGAAGACGCGGCTGCGCAGCGCGAACAGGCCCGCGACATGCGGCGGTGCCGCGGGGACATGAACGGGAGTTCCCACCGTCACCACCGAATTGATCGCGCGGCTGCGCAGCGCGACGCGCGTGTCGGCGATGCGCGCGATCAAATAGAGTTTTTCCATCATGAACCGGCTCCTGCGACGCGGGTGCGCAGCGCTTCGAGCAGCGCGCCGCGGTCGTAACGATAGATGCTGTCGTCGTCGGGGCCCGTCGCCGCAACCGACGACCGCAGGCGGACGAGCGGGACGTCGGCGGCAACCGGCGCCGACTGTTCGTCGACGAGGCAAAGCTGAACGTCGGGGCGTTCGCCGTCGGCGGTCTCGTCACCGCTGACGACGCGGTAGCCCGCGCCGCGCAGGATCGGCGCGAGGAAGTTCGCCGCCCAGCCGTCGGCATCATCGGACAGGCGGCAAAGCGGCTGGCGGAGCAGCGGCGCGGCCTGGCCGGCGCCATATTGCGCCATCAGCCAGAAAGGATCGATCAGTTCGACCGGCTCACCGCCGATCAGCACGACCCCGGCGATCAGCCCCGGCGCCGACGCCAGCTGGACCGCGTCGGGCAGGCGAACGATGTCGATCACCGCCGCGATCGGATAGCAGAGCACCGACTGGCCGTCGTGAAGGCGGAGCAGCTTGACCGCTTCGGGTCCGGCCGGAACCACAGCGGCATGGACCGGGAAGATTTCGGTGCCGATCTGCGCCTTTACCGCGCCCGCGCTTTCGAACAGCGCCGACGCCGGCACTTCTTCGACGCGTTCGATCACCGACAGGCGAACCCCGCGCGTGCGGCCGCCCGCATCGCGGAACAGCAGCAGTTGCGCCGCGTCGCGCGCGGCGGCGGCTTCGGCGGCGGCTTCGGCGCTCGCATCGTGGATGCGGCCCGCTTCGGACGCGTCGACCCCGGCGGCCGCAAGCAGCCCCTGGACATCGAGCAGCAGCACCGGCCGGCCGTTGTCGGGCAGGGTCGTGCCCGCATAGAGCCCGGTCGCCATGATCATCGGCGCCGCGGGCTTGATCACCAGTTCCTCATGGTCGTGGATCGCCGCGACGCTCAGCGCATAGCTGTGCCCCTGCCCCGGCCGGACGAGGATGATCGCGCGGTCGTCCTGGTCCTCGCTGTCGTCGACGGTGCAGCCAAGAACATGTTCGAGCCGCAGCAGCGGAAATTGCTCGCCGCGCACGGTGGCCAGTTCGCCGCCGCCAACACGGTCGATGCGGACCGAATCGCTCGTTTCGAGCAGGATTTCGCGCACCGAACCCCGAGGAATCGCAAAATATTGGCCCGACGCACGAACCATCAGGCCGGAGATGATCGTGAGGGTCATCGGGACGCGCAGCACGATGGTCAGGCCGCGGCCCTCCTCGTTGCGCAGTTCGACGACGCCGCCGATCTTTTCGAGGTTCGCCTTGACGATATCCATGCCGACACCGCGGCCCGAGATCGCGGTGATTTTCGCCGCCGTCGAAAAGCCGGGGCGGAAGATGAGCTCAAGCTTTTCGCGCGCGGTCAGCGTCTTGGCCTCGGCGGCGCCGATGACCCGCGCCGAAATCGCCTTGGCGACCAGCGCGTCGGGGGACAGCCCGCGGCCGTCGTCGCGCACCACGATCTCGATCTGGTTGCCCGACTGGCGCGCCGACACGTCGATGCTTGCGGTGATGCCCTTGCCTGCGGCGACACGCTCGTCGAGCGGCTCGATGCCATGGTCGATCGCGTTGCGGACGATGTGGATCAGCGGGTCGCGGATATTCTCCATCATCTCGCGGTCGAGTTCGACCTCGCCGCCGCTGGTCGAGAAACGCACCTTCTTGCCGAAATCCTGCGCGAGGTCGCGGACGATGCGCGGCAAGGGAGAGAAAAGCTTGTCGATGCGCTGCATGCGCATCTGGCTGACCGACTGGCGCATGCCGGCGATCGAATCGGACAGACGGTCGAAGGAGGCGATCACCGACGCATCGGCGCCCGATTCGCGCAGCAGGCGTGCAAATTCGTTGCGCGCGAGCACGATGTCGGTGACCCCGGTCATCACGCTGTCGAGCAAAGGCAGCGGCACCCGGATCGAACGCCAGCTCTGCAGTTCGGCGTTGATGTCTTCGTCGGTCAGCGCGGCGACGGGTTCGGCGGGCACGGCCGGTGCGGCGGGGCCTTGGTCGACCGCCGCCAGTGCGCCGATCACATCGCTATCGTCGCCCTGCGGTTCCTTGCCGCTGTTGCCGAGCGCCGCGCAAAGGCTCGACAGGCGGTCGACGATCGCGAGCACCGCGGTGACGAGCGCGGCGTCGGCGGCACGATTGCCACGGCGGACCTGATCGAGCGCATCCTCGGCGGCGTGCGACAGCGCGGTGACGCGCGGCAATGACAGGAAACCCGAGCTGCCCTTGATCGTATGGACAAGGCGAAAAATCGCGTCGAGTCCGGCGCGATCGGCGGGGTCGGCTTCCCACGCGACGAGCGCGCCACCGGCCTCGGCCAATATTTCTGCCGTTTCGGCGAGAAAATCGTTGAGCAGATCGTCCATCACGTTGTCGGTGCGCCCCAAAATTCTGAGGCTTCACCATGAAGGACAATGGTTAACGGAGCGTTTGCCCGCGCCCGAAATCAGCCGCGCAGGACGGCCCCGACGAGCAGCGAGGTCGGCGTCTCGCGCGCCAGCATCACGGTGCCGCCATTCTGCGCCGCGACCGCCTGGACGAGGATCGCGGGGGCGGTGCGCGACGTCATCGGGCTTGCGCCTTCGCCGTCCTTCAGGATGCGTTCGACATCGGCGTCGAGGAAGATGCGCTCGGCCTCGACGTGCAGCGCGATTTCGATGCCCCCGCCATGATTCTCGCACCCGATGTCGAGCCGCCCGCCGCGCACCAGCGCGTCGACCAGCAGCAGCGCGAGGTTGAGGACGATCTTCACCGCGGGCTTCGGCAGCGGCTCTGCGCCGATCATCCAGTTGAGGTCGATCGCGCGATCGCCGATGATCCCCTGGATCGCCGATCTCGCCTCATCGGCGGGCACCAGCTCGCCGAAACCGCCCGCCGATCCGAAGGCGAGACGAAAGAATTTCAGCTTGTTCGCCGACGTCCGCGCGCTCTGTTCGAGCAGTTCGGTGACACGCGCGCGCATTTCGGGATCGCGTTCATCGGCGAGCAGTTCGAGGCCGTTGGCGAAAGCCCCTACCGGGCTGAGAAGGTCGTGACACAGGCGCGATGCCAGCATCGAGGCGAAATCGACGCGATCGTCGGACATGGATGGCTATGCTCCCCGCGGATCCGGCAGTTTCCGGCTGGCTGCTCCTAGGGCAGGCATAGCGACCAGTGCAAGGCTTGTGCGTCGTGCGGGGCTTGCGGAGCGATGCGAGCGATGCAAGACAGGGCCATGTTCAAGCTCGGCCTCATCGATCGCACGCGCAGGATGTTTGCGGAGCAATTCGAGGCCGACGGCGACGGCTTTTTGTATCGAAAATACCGCAAGGGCGCCCCTATTCGCGTGACCCCTCGGGAGCGCGATGATTTCGTATCTGCCTTCGAACGCGACTATCCGCGCGCCTATCTTGCCATGATCGCCGGCGCCGTCGTTACATTGCTAGGGCTGGTGACGATCGCGGTCGTCATCGAACGCGATCTCTCGAAGCCGGTCATCTACGCAGCGGTGGGAAGCGTGTCGGCGCTCTTCCTGATCGCCCATCTTCGGGTCTGGAGCGCACCCGCCCGGGCGCTGGAACGCCGGCCAGCAGTGGGCCAGGAACGATCGCGCGCCGAAATGCGCGACATCATGACCGCCGGCACCAGCTATCGCTATTATGTCATGATGCTGACGCTGTTCCTCCTGTTGCTCTTCAGTTTCAGCTTTCGGACCGAGGCTTTCAGCGGCGAGGACATGTTCCTGATCGCCTTCTACGTCTTTGCGTCGGCAATGATCGCGTCTTTGATCCTCCGAAAATGGCGCTTCGACCGGCGAAACCGCACTTCCTGAAGCCTCCCCCGCCCCCTTGAATTTCGGCGCCCCGAAACCACATTCGAACCAATGCAGGGGGACGACCAAGTTTTGACCGTGGCGCTCGGCGATAGCGCCGCCGGGCTGCGGCTCGACCGGGCGCTGGCGGAGGCCTTGCCGGACCTTTCGCGCGAGCGGCTGAAGTCGCTGATCAAGGGCGGCCGCGTCGCCCGCGGCGACGGCACGATCCTCTGGGACCCCTCGGCGAAGGCCGTGCCGGCGACGCTCGAACTGCGGCTGCCCAAACCCGCGCCGGCGCATAATGTCGCGCAGGACCTGGGCCTCGTCATCGCCTATGAGGACGAGCATCTGATCGTCGTCGACAAGCCCGCGGGACTCGTCGTCCATCCGGCGGCAGGCAATTTCGACGGCACGCTGGTCAACGCCCTGCTCCACCATTGCGCCGGGCAGTTGTCGGGCGTTGGCGGGGTCGCGCGGCCGGGGATCGTCCACCGCATCGACAAGGACACCAGCGGGCTGATCGTCGCCGCCAAGCACGACAAGGCGCACGAAGGCCTGGCGAAGCAATTCGCCGCGCACAGCATCGACCGGCGTTATCTGGCGCTCGCCACCGGCCGCCCGATGCCGGCGAACGGCACCGTCAACGCCGCGCTCGGGCGTTCAGCGACCAACCGCAAGAAGATGGCGGTGGTCGCCGAGGACCGCGGCAAGCATGCGATCACCCATTATCGCACGGTCGAACCGCTGAAGGGCGCGACGCTCGTCGAATGCCGGCTGGAGACCGGACGCACCCACCAGGTGCGCGTCCATATGATGCATATCGGTCACCCGCTGGTCGGAGACCCGGTCTATGGCCGCGCCAAAAAGCCGCTGTCGGACGTACTGAAAGCGCGGAATTTCACGCGCCAGGCATTGCACGCCGCCCATTTGGGCTTTATTCATCCGGTGACCGGTAACGTCATCGCGCTCGACAGCGAAATACCCCCCGATATGCGGGAACTGATCGACATATTGCGCGTTTAGGTTTCGAATGAAAATCTATTTTGACCGCGGGACCCAACTGCGGCATTCATGGTTCAAGGATTTAAGGGAAGACGCTCTCCAATGGCTAACAAAAGCAATGTTCCCGCGACGGTGCCGGCGCTTGGCGGCGAAGCCAGCCTCAACCGGTATTTGTCCGAAATTCGCAAATTCCCGCTGCTCACCCCCGAGCAGGAGTTCATGCTCGCCAAACGTTTCCAGGAACATGGCGACAATGAAGCCGCGGCGCAGCTCGTCACCAGCCATCTGCGGCTCGTGGCGAAGATCGCCATGGGCTATCGCGGCTATGGCCTGCCGGTCAGCGAGCTGATCAGCGAAGGCAATATCGGCCTGATGCAGGGGGTGAAGAAGTTCGACCCCGATCGCGGCTTCCGCCTCGCCACCTACGCGATGTGGTGGATCCGCGCCTCGATCCAGGAATTCATCCTGCGCTCGTGGAGCCTCGTCAAAATGGGCACCACCGCGGCGCAGAAGAAGCTGTTCTTCAACCTCCGCCGGATGAAGAACCAGCTCGAAGCGTTCGAGGACGGCGACCTGACGCCCGAACATCTGACCAAGATCGCGACCGACCTCGGCGTTACCGAGGACGAGGTCACCAGCATGAACCGCCGCATGGCGATGGGCGGCGACACGTCGCTTAACGTGCCGATGGGCGAGGATGGCGACAGCCAGTGGCAGGACCTGCTCGGCGATGAAGGCCCGTTGCAGGACGAGCGCGTTGCCGAAGCGCAGGAGCGCGACGTGCGCCACTCGTTGCTCAACGAGGCGCTCGACACGCTGGGTGAACGCGAACGCCATATCCTGACCGAGCGCCGCCTGACCGACGATCCCAAGACGCTCGAGGATCTGAGCCAGGTCTATGACGTGAGCCGCGAACGCGTCCGCCAGATCGAGGTGCGCGCGTTCGAAAAGCTGCAGAAGGCGATGCTCAAGCTCGCGGGCGACCGGCGGTTGGTCGGCGCCTGACCGGGCGCAGGAAATCGGGGCGACACGACCGGGCTTTTCCGGATGAAGGAGTGTTTGCCATGCGTTTCCTGACCCTCGCCGCCGCGGCCCTCGCCATCGCCTTGCCCGTCACCGCCGCCGAAGCTCCCGCGAAGGTGACGGTCGAGATGGCGAATTTCAGCTACACCCCCGCCGACCTGCATCTGCACGCCGGACACAGCGTCACGATCCATTTCGTCAACACCGGGTCGGGCGGGCACGACTTCACCGCCGAAGAATTTTTCGCGGCGGCGACGATGGACGCGGCCAATCGCGCGCACGTCGGCGGCGACAAGGGCCGCGTCTCGCTCGGCAAGGGCGAAAGCGCCGATGTGACGCTGGTCCCGAAGGCCGGCACCTACAAGGTCCATTGCTCGCACTTCATGCATTCGACGATGGGCATGACGGGCAAGATCATCGTCGACTGACCGCCCCCATCAAAACCACGACCGTCAAAAACGCCGGACATAACCCGCATAGAGTTCGACATCGGGGCTGTCGCGATTGAGGCCCGCGTTGACGCCGACATCCCACTGGCTCTCGGCGTCGGGCTGCCAGCCCAGCGACAGGCCCGCGAGCGCCTCGGTGCTGCGCCCGCCGGGGTCGTCGTCGCGCGCAAGGGATAGTTCGGCGGCCGCCGACACATCGTCCGACACACCGAAACCCAGCCCGACCACCGTGCCATAGGCCAGATGGCGGCCGTCGCCATCGGCATCGACCGCCGCGTCGACATGCGGCGTCATGCCGAGCGAGATCGCCCCCAGGTCGAAGCTGGCGGGAACGAGCAGCCCCGCGCCCCAATCGCCCGAGCCGACACCCGCGCCGCCCACCGGCAGGGTCGCATAGGGCATGACCGCGATCGAGAACCCCGAACCATCGGGATTGCGCAAGTTCTGGCGTAGCGCGAGCGTGACGTCCCCGGTTCGTGTCGTGCTGCTGGTGTGGCCCGTCGCCCGATCGCGCTCGCGCACATGGCCGAGCATCGTCCAGCCGACCTGCAACTCCAGCGACGGGGTGAGGCCCGCGCGAAGCAATGCATCGCCGAACACCCAGCTGTCGGTCCGGCTGTCCGCGCCGCGATCGAGCGTCCAGTCGGCGAGACCGATCTCCAGCATCGTCCGGCCCTCATCGACCGTGCAGGCCGGCGTGCCAAGCCCCGGGCGGTCGGGACAAAGGTCGCGTGCCTCCGCCGCAAAAGCCGGCGCACTCACCGCGACGGCGGCGAACAGCATGATCTGCCGCAGTGGCATCCTATTCCCCTTCGTGTCCGGCCGGTCTTTCTTGTCCCGGAAAGCGCGATTGCAATCAAGCCCGCTTGCCTCGCGGCGATGAGCGGCTAGTTTGCCGCGCATGGCAACGAAGACCCGCGCGTCGAAGCGCAAACTCCCCTGGTATCTGCGGCCGTTCAAATGGTTGCTGTGGTTCGTCATCCTGTCGGCCCTGTGGGTGCTGGTCTATGCCGTCGTGCCGCCGCCGGTGACGGTGACGATGCTGACCGACGGCAATGGCATCACCAAGGACTGGACCAGCCTGTCGAACATCGACCGCAACATGGTCGGCGCCGCGATCGCCGCCGAGGACGGGAAATTCTGCAGCCATGACGGCTTCGACCGCGACGCGATCGAACAGGCGATCGAGCGCAACGCCAAGGGCAAGCGCCTGCGCGGCGGATCGACGATCAGCCAGCAGACCGCGAAGAATGTCTTTCTGTGGCAGGGCAGCGGCTGGACGCGCTACGTCCGCAAGGTTCCCGAAATCTGGTTCACCTTCCTGATCGAAAAACTGTGGAGCAAGCGGCGGATCATGGAGGTCTATCTCAACGTCGCTGAAACCGGCCTCGGCACCTATGGCGTCGAAGCCGGGGCGCAGCGCTATTTCAAGCATGGCGCGAGCAAGCTGACCCCCTCGGAGGCCGCGCGCATCGCCGCGATCCTGCCCTTGCCCAAGAAGCGCGAGGCGATCAGCCCGTCGGGCTTCACCCGCCGTTACGGCAACACGATCCGCGCGCGCATCGGGGTGGTCCGGCGCGAGGGGCTGGATGCCTGCATCTACAAATAGACGCCGCTCACCACCTGGAGGTCAATGGCGGCTTGGGATGGTAAGCGGACACTCCGGCACAACCCGTTCCCCGGCGAAGGCCAGGGAACGGGTCCGATAGGGCCACTATCGCCCGAAACCAGCCATTTCCCTCTCGTCCAGGTCGCCTGCGGCGGCCCTATTCCGACGCGTCGCGCGCCGCGTCGGCGACCAACAGTCCGCCGATCACGAGGACCGCGACGACACCGATCGCGATCCCCACCTCGGTCGAGAGATTGTTCCGCTGTTTCCGTTCGAGCGGTCGACCATTGAGGAGGAGGCTCTGTTCACCGTCGAGTGCGATGCCGATCCGGCTCTCGAAGCGCCGCACTTCGCGATCCGACTGGCGGCTGCCGTCGATGTTGATGGTGTCGCGCGCGAGACGCAGTTCGAGGCGCGGTGCCTCCTTATGCCGGCCGCCGCCCAAAGGCAGCGTGAAGCCAACGCCAACGATGCCCTCGGCACGACCGAGCCCCTGATCGCGAAACCCCCCGGACTGGGCCAAGGCAGGCGTCGTCAGCGCCGCAGTGAGCAGCATCGCGATTATCGTTCGCATATCGTCCATCCCCCATGTTCGCCCTGATTCACTCTATGTTAAAAATATATAACATGGAGTCAATTGGAATTTACATTGTTGGCGCTTGCGCGTCCCGCCTACGCCGGTTTCCAGCTCTTTCGCTCTTCGGCCTGTTTAAGCACTTCGAACGCCGCCTGCCCCGCCGCGAAGCGCTTCGCGGCCTCTGCGTCGCCGGGCTTGACGTCGGGATGGCATTCCTTGGCGAGGCCCCGCCACGCCTTCTTCGTCGCCTCGAAATCGGCGTCGGGTTCGAGGTCCAATATTTCCAGCGCGCGCATCTCGTCGGCGCTACGGCTGCCGTCGCCCGACCCGCCCCATTCATAATGCTGGGCGCGGGCGTAGCTGCGCGCGCCGCGCGCTTCGTCGGCGGCGCGTTCGGCGGCATCCTCGGCGCTCAGCCCTTCGAAATAGTCCCAACCGCGATTATATTCGGCGGCGTGGGTTTCACAGAAATACCAGCGATCGGGGTTGTTCGGCGATTTGGGCGCAGGGCAGTTGCCGGGGTTGGTGCAACCGTGACGGTCGCAAAGCCGCACCTTCTGCGCCTCGCGCGACGATCCATAGGGGCGCCAGCGGGGAAAACCCCAGTCGTCGGTTCTTTTGGCGCGGCTCATCCGACCCCATGTAGCGACGAGGGCCGGAAATGGCTAGCCGACCGCGCCGAATCGCGCCGAAAAAAGCGCTTTCCTAAAAAAGATCGCTGTGCGAGCATCCGCTGCCTGGCTCTTTCGATCGTGCATGTCCCGGTGATTTGTCACGCGTCGCCCATCACCGCTTAAAGCGACAAAGGAGACAGTTTCGATGCGCACATGCGTATCTTTTGTCGCTTTAGGACTTCAATCCTTCGGTTGATACCCGAACGCCTTGTGCGCCAGCTTGACCGTCGCGGGGTCGAGGTCGGGCGGGGTCATCGGCACCGCGGCCTCGAGCGTGTCGGCGATGTGGGTCAATGCGGCGATGCGTCCCGCCTTCTTGTTGTTGCCGTCGATCACCGTCCACGGCGCCCAACGTGTGTTGGTCTGCGCAAACATGTCGTGCATCGCGGCGAGATAGTCGGCGCGGCGCGCGCGGTTGCGATAATCGTCGGCGCCGGTCTTCCACCGCTTCCACGGATCGTCGAGCCGGTCGGCGAAGCGCTTGTCCTGTTCGTCCTGCGTGATGTGGACGAACAGCTTGACCAGATGCGTCTTCGACCCGGTCAGTTGCGCCTCGAACTCGTTGATCTCGTCGTAACCCTTGCGCCATTCGCCTTCGCTCGCATAACCCTCGACCCGCTCGACGAGGACGCGGCCGTACCAGCTGCGGTCGAAGATCGACAATTCGCGGTTTCCCGGCAGCCGTTTCCAGAAACGCCAGAGGAAATGGCGCGATTTTTCCTCGTCGGTCGGCGCGCTGATCGGCCAGACTTCGAAATATCGCGGGTCGAGCTGCGCCGCGAGGCGGGTGATGATCCCGCCCTTGCCGGCCGCATCCCAGCCTTCGAACATGATGACGCTGCGCTGGCCGTGGGTGATATGCGCCGCCTGGATGCGTTCGAGCCGCCCCTGCAGCGCGGCGAGATCCTCGCCATAATCGCCATCATATTTGGCACCGGATTCGAAGTCGGACAGGTCGATGGTCATCGCGCGACCTTAGCCCGGTCGATGCGCGATCACCAAGCGCCCGTTGCACCGCTGTCGCCCTTTGGCACAGCGCAGCGAGCGTTTGTTACTGCCCGGCCATATAGGCTTGTCGCGCGTCCCAGTCGGCAAGCGCGCGGCGATGGCGGTCGATACGCGCCAGCCCCTCGCCGATGTCGCGGTTTGTCGACCCCAGGCGCTGCGCCTGCCCGTACCAGTCGATCGCGGCGGTGAAATCGCGTCGCGCCTCGGCGCAGAGGCCGAGGTTGAAGGCAAGCGCCGCGGTCGGCTCGACATCGCGTCCGATCGCCGCCCAACTGTCGCAGGCACCCGCCTCGTCGCCCTTGGTCTGGCGGATCGCGGCTTTGAACGCCTCCGCCGCCGCCTTGGGCAGGCCCTTGCGATTTTCCTCGACGCGGACGTCTTCGGAAAAGCCGCTCGGCGCGAAGTCGCGGCGGATGGTCCCGACCTGCGCCTTCAACGTCGTTTCGACGAACGCATCGACGGTGCGGCTCGCCTTGCGGTCGGGGCAATAGACGAGTTCGTCGCGCGCACTCAGCGGGCGTGTATAGCGCACGCTGCCGTCGCCCATCGCGACCAGCCGGACATTGGTGCTGACCGTCGCCACCCGGCGTCGGCAGCGCATGTCATATTCCTCTTCCTTCAGGCATTTATTCTTGTCGGCGGGGTCCTGTTCAACGCAGCGCTTGCGCTTCTCGGTCGTGGCGGTTTCGTCGACCCCGACGCGAACATTGCCGGTGACCAGCGCATCGGTCGGCACCCCCGATTCGGGCGCAACCACCCGGAAATAGGGCCGGCCGCCAAAGCGAACGCCAGCGAGTTCGCTTTCCAGCGCCTGTGACAGGATGCTGCCGTCCTCGCCCTCGAAGCGGTCGACTGCGATACTGACCAGATCGTTGACGTTGGGGCTTCCGGCCGGGTTGGCACCCGCGATCGTCAGCGTCTCCGCCGTTGCGGGAACCGCACTACAGACCAGCGCACCGGCCAGTATCCATCGCGAATGGCTCATCATTTCCCCCCGACGCCCATCGACCCGCTGCCGGGCTATCGCAGCCCGCCAAGCGAGTCAAAGTTCGGTGGCGATGAAGTCGGCCAGGCGCTCGGGCGCTTCCATCGGGATGAAATGGCTGAGTTCGGCCCAATGCTCGTCGCGCACTGCGCCGAGCGAAGCGCCCAGGCCGGGCGATGTCGGGCTGACGGAAAAATCGAGAGTGCCTGCGCGCTCGCCGGTCTTGGCACGGATCACGCTGATCGGCGCCGAAATCCCACCAAACCAGCGATGGGGGTCGGTACGCAGCGCGTTGAGATAGACCGACGCCTCCAACGCGGGCGGGCAAGCCAGTTCCCACCCCTCGCCATCCGCAGCGGGAAGCAATCCAAACCGGCAATAATCGGCGAGCGCTTCGGCCCGCCAATGCGCATAGGGCGGACGCGTAGCGAAGTGCGCGGCCATCGCCTCCCAGCCATCCCAGCGATTCCGCCGCCGCGCCACCGGATGCTCGGCGGGGTCGGGAACGGGTTGCCCGACTGCTTCGGCATAAAATTCGGGCGGCATGATCACGGGATCGACCAGAATCAGGTGACGGAAAGCCCGCGGCCGCTCGGCGGCGAGCCGCGTGAGCAGATAGCCGCCCATGCTGTGCCCGCAGCCGACGAATGTTGTTCCCGCAAAAGGGTCGATCAGCGGCAACAGGAAATCGGTCGTTGCCGCCCAGTCGGACAGCGAAGCCGGCTTTGCGCTGCGCCCGTGACCGCGGCTGTCAGGCGCCACCACATGCGTCCCGGCCGGGAGCGCCGCAACGACCTGATCCCACAACCGGGCGTGAAAGCCCGTCGCATGAAGCAGCAACACCGACGGCCGGTTGGTGGGCTCGCCCCATTCGAACCAGCAAATCTCGCCATCCGGCGTCGACAGCCGGTGCTCCCGCGCCGCCGACGTCATGCTCAGCCCTTCGGCCCGTCCACGATGCGGATGCCGAGTTCCTTGAGCTGCTTGTCGCTGACCGGCGCCGGGGCCTGCATCATCAGGTCCTCGGCCTTCTGCGTCATCGGGAAGACGATGACTTCGCGGATGTTGGGCTCGTCCGCGAGCAGCATGACGATGCGGTCGACGCCCGGCGCCGAGCCACCGTGCGGCGGCGCGCCGAATTTGAACGCGTTGATCATGCCGGCGAAATTGGTGTCAACATCGGCCTGGCTGTAACCGGCGATTTCGAACGCCTTATACATGATGTCCGGCCGATGGTTCCGGATCGCGCCCGACGACAGTTCGACGCCGTTGCACACAATGTCGTACTGATACGCCAATATGTCGAGCGGGTCCTTCGAGGTCAGCGCCTCCAACTCGCCCTGCGGCATGCTGAAGGGATTGTGGCTGAAATCGATCTTGCCGGTTTCCTCGTCAGCCTCGAACATCGGGAAGTCGACGATCCAGCAGAATTCGAAGCGCGACTGGTCGATCAGTTCCAGCTGCTCGGCGACACGCGTGCGGGCGAGTCCGGCGAGCTTCGTGGCCTGCGCCTCCTTGCCGGCCGAGAAGAAGATGCCGTCGTTCGGGCCAAGACCGAGCGCGTCGGCGATCGCCTTCATGCCCTCCTGCCCGTGATTGTTCGCGATCGGCCCGCCGAACACGCCGTCCTTCTGCGTCGCATAGCCAAGGCCGGGGAAACCTTCGGACTGCGCCCACGAGTTCATTTCGTCGAAGAACTTACGGCTCTTTTCAGCCGTGTTCGGCGCGGGCACCGCGCGGACGACGTCGCCCGCCTCGACCATCGACGCAAAGCGGCCGAAACCCGACCCCTTGAACAGGTCGGACACGTCGGTGATCAGCAACGGGTTACGCAGATCGGGCTTGTCGTTGCCGTATTTCGCCATCGATTCCCGGTATGGGATGCGCTTGAACGGCAGCGGCGACACGGTGCGCCCCTTGCCCTGCCAGTCGGCGAATTCTTCGAACACGCCATGAAGCACGGGCTCGATCGCGGCGAACACGTCGTCCTGGGTGACGTAGCTCATCTCGAAATCGAGCTGGTAGAATTCGCCGGGCGAACGGTCGGCGCGCGCATCCTCGTCGCGGAAGCAGGGGGCGATCTGGAAATATCTGTCGAACCCGGCGACCATCAGCAGCTGCTTGAACATCTGCGGGGCCTGCGGGAGGGCATAGAATTTGCCCGGATGGACCCGCGACGGGACCAGATAGTCGCGCGCGCCCTCCGGCGATGACGCCGTCAGGATCGGCGTCTGGAATTCTGTAAAGCCCTGCCCAATCATCCGGCGGCGAAGGCTGGAAATCACGTTCGAGCGCAGCATGATGTTGGCGTGAAGCCGCTCGCGCCGCAAATCGAGGTAGCGGTAGCGCAGGCGGATATCCTCGGGATATTCGGTATCGCCGAACACCGGCAACGGCAGCTTGTCGGCCGACGACTGGACGACGATCTCGCTGGGATAGATTTCGATCTCGCCGGTCGGCAGTTTCGGATTGATCGTCTCGGGCGAGCGGGCCGAGACCTTGCCCGTCACCGTCAGCACCGATTCCGGTCCGGCCGCATCGACGATCGTGAACAGGTCCGACCCGGTCTCGACGATGATCTGGGTCACGCCGTAATGGTCGCGCAGATCGACGAACAGCACGTTCGCATGTTCACGCGTGCGATGGATCCAGCCCGACAGGCGGACCTCTTGCCCGACTTCGGCGGCGGTCAAGGCGGCACAGGTGTGCGTACGATAGGCGTGCATTTTTTCGTCTTTCAATCGTCGGGGAGCGCGGGCGAAAGCCGCACCGATATGGCCGCGCCTAAGGCAGGGCGACGCGCCATTTGTCAAGGGTAGAAGGGCGATTCAACCAGTCAGCCCCAGCCCGTCGAGCACCGCGCTGCCGAAGATCGCGCGATGCGTGGGATCGGGGATCAGACGGTTGCGGGCGGCGCGCCAGCGTTGCAAATCCTCGCCATAATCGGTTGCGACGCGTGCCCCATCGAGGTGACAGCTTTTCGCCCAGTGGCGCGTGAAGTCCACCCCCTCGCGGTCGAGCAGTTCGACGACGCGCGCATAGGCTTCGGCGGTCCGCGGGCTGCGCGGACCGTCGAAGTCGATCACTGCATTGTGGGTGAAACGCGCAGGTGCGAGCAGCCCCTGCGCGCGTTCCATGAAGCGCACTGTCACCGCGGTCGAACCGCCGTGGCGCGTGTAGACGCCGCAGATCAGCTCAAACACATGCGCCAAATCGCTGCGGTCGATCGTCACCGAGGCGTTGAACAGATCGGCGAGCGGCCGGTGGGTGTCGAGCCCCTCCCCCCAGGTGCCATGCACCGGCGGGTCATCGACGTCGGGACCTGCCGCATAGCCCATCTTCATCGCGAACTGGAGCAGCGCGCCGCGCGCCCAGGGGTAATCGTCGAGCAGCCGCCCGAGCAGGCTGAGCGCGTCGTAACCCGCGCCCATTTCCCCCGGCGTCGCCTGGTCGTAATTAGCGCGCCAGGGCTCGGCATAGAGGAAACGCAGCATCGCGGGGCGTTTGAACGGCTTGTACGGATTGACGATCATCTGGACGAAATCGGGATCGCGATCGAGCGCATAGGCGGCCGAAAAGCGACGGAAGTCGCCGACCGCGAGCCAGTCGAGCGCGGCGCAGTCAACCTTGCGCAGATTCTGGATCGGGCGGACGAGGAATTTGGGGACGCTATCGACGACGAGCGCGGTGACGATGCCGAGCGCCCCGACGGGCAACTGGACCGCGGCGAAGACGTCGTCGTCGCGCAGGACCGTCGACCCGGTCGCGGCGATGAAGGCGTCGCTCATCACCCCGGCCGCGGGTTCGACCCAATGGACGCCCGCAGGTGTCACCAGTTGCAGCGCGCGGATATGATCCTGGATGCCGCCGCGCGCGACCATCGAGCCGTGCGTCCCTGTCGCCGCTGCGCCCGCGAAGGTCTGGCCGTTGCCCGCGCCGCTCGTCCACAGCGAGCGGCCTTCTGCCTCGAGCTTGTCCGACACCTCGTCGACGAGCGTCCCTGCCTCGACGAGCATCAGCCCGGCGGCATCGACACCGGGCAAGACGTCACTCGCGGCGATGCGAAAGCAGCGGTTGAAGCGGCGGGTGTGGAGCAGCCAAGCGTCCGAACAGATATTGACGTTCGATGGCGACCAGCCTGCGCCGAGCGGCCGCACGCGTTTCCCCTTCGCCAGCGCTTCGCCAAGCCATTCGCGCACCGTCGCCGCCGCGATCGCGATCTCGTCGCGCCCGCGCGCCGCATCGCCGCTGCGCAGCGCGAAACGCGTCGCATCCTCGCACACGCCGGTGCCGTGATAATTGGTCCAGCGACCCGACTCGCCGAGCGGAACAATGGGCATCACGCGTCTCCCAGCGGCTGAATACCGGCATGGGCGCGCCAGGCGACGGTCACCGGGCGGATCAAGCCAAGCGTCGCGATAGCAACCAGGGTCTGCCGGCGCGTCGCATAGACTCGCAGGTCGCACAGCCCGTGATCGGCCTCCGGCGTCACAAAGGGTTGCCGCGCCGCGGCGGCGAGTCCCCAATATCTCAGCGTCACGACCATCGATTCCTCGTCGAGTGGCCGCGGATTGGCGATCGACACGAAGATGTCGCCCTGCCCCGCCATATATTGCCCGAAAAGCAGCGCAAAACCGATCGCCGCCAGCGTCCAGCCGACCCACATCATGTGCCGATACCCCCTCGCGTTTCAACATGCCGATGTTCCGGCTTCGCGACCCGAAGAGCGTGGGCAATTTTTCCTGCCCGTCTGCATCAACTAGCTGTATAGGCGCGGCATGCAAGTCCATCCGCTCATCGAAACCAGCGCCGCGCTCGTCGAATTCTGTGATCTCATCAAGGACAGCGAATTCATCGCCGTCGATACCGAGTTCATGCGCGAGAATACCTTCTGGCCCGAACTCTGCCTGATTCAGGTCGCCAACAGCGACCATGCCGCGGGTATCGACCCGTTGGCGAAGGACATGGATATGAAACCGCTGCTCGACCTGATGGTCGACAACGAGGACATGCTGAAGGTCTTCCATGCCGGCGGGCAGGATGTCGAAATCATCTTCAATCTGACCGGCAAAACGCCGCACCCGATTTTCGACACCCAGATCGGGCAGATGGCGCTCGGCCAGGCCGAACAGGTCGGCTATTCGAACCTCGTCGAGGCGTGGCTGGGCATTCAGCTCGACAAGGGCGCGCGCTTCACCGACTGGAGCCGTCGGCCGCTCGACAAGCGCCAGATCGATTATGCGATCGGCGACGTCACCCATTTGGCCAAGATTTTCCCGATGATGCTGAAGAAGCTCGTCAAGACCGGGCGCGGCCATTGGCTCGACGAGGAGATGGAAAAGCTCGCCGATCCGTCGAACTACAGCGTCGACCCCGACCAAGCGTGGCACCGGATCAAGATTCCATCGCGCAAACCCGACGTGCTCGGTCGCCTGCAATCACTCGCCGCATGGCGCGAGCGCGAGGCGCGGTCGAAGAATCTGCCGCGCGGCCGGATCGTCAAAGACGAAACGCTCGCCGACCTCGCGGCGCATCCGCCGAAGGATCAGGACGGCTTGGGCCGCGTACGCGGCCTGTCGGCGACGTGGCGCTCGAACGACATCGGCGGGCGACTGATGGATGCACTCGACAACGCCAAGCCGCTCGACCGCGACGACATGCCCGACCGCGCCCCGCGTGGGCCGGGACTGGGCAAGGAAGGCGTGCTCGTCGCCGACCTGCTCAAGCTGCTGCTCAAGATTCGCGGACGCGAGCTCAATGTCGCAGCGCGGCTGATCGCGCGCAGCGACGAACTCGAAGCGCTCGCAGCGGGACGGCGCGACGATATTCCGATGTTGCAGGGCTGGCGCTATGATGTGTTCGGCCATGCCGCGCTCGACCTGGTCGAGGGACGGATGGGCTTTGCCGTCCAGCACGGCAAGCTGGTGATGAGCAAGATCGAGGCCCCGACCCCGATCGACGCGGCCCCGATCGACGCGACTCAAGCTTAAAGAAGCAGCAATTCGGGCTTGGCGTCGAGCGCTTGCGCGAGCGAGCGCAGGCGGCGGTCGACCGATTCGCCGGCGAGGTGGTGCCAGCCCGCTTCGAGGCTGAGGACCAGCTTGCCCTTTTCGAGTGCAATGCGGCTCGCCTTTAGCGGCGCTTCGACCCCGCCGGTCAGGCGCTGCGCCAGCCGGATCGCGAGCCCCCATTGCCGCGCCCGCGCCAGCCGCTCGGCCGCGACGAGCGATCCCATCGCCGGAAAATCGCCGTCGGCGCCGCCGAAACCTGCGTGGAGAGCGCGCGCGAGCAGGATGCGGCCTGGAATGTCGATGCCGCGCCAGTTGCCGTGGAGGCCGATTTCGGTGCCGCGGTCGGCGCGGAAATCGGGGTTCGCCGACCAGGCGACATCGCTGAGCAGGCTGGCCGCGAGGCGGACACGACTGTCGGCGGCGTCTTCGCTGGCGAAGAGCGGTGCGATCCATTCGGCAAGCGCGGGACCGTGCGGGGCAAAGCGCGCGAGGCGGCGGCCTTCGAATTCGGCGGCAACGATCAGCGGGTCCTGCGCCCGCGTCCCGGCGTCGAGCGCCTGATAGAGCAGCCCTTCGCGCAAACCCGACGACGAAACCGTCATGTCGGGAACGTCGATGATGTTGGCGAGCGCGGCGAGCAGGGCCGCGGCGTCGGGCAGCGATGCGGCGCGATTCGACGCCATGCCGGGAATCGCCTTCAGTTCCTCGAAGCTCAGCCGCTGGGTCGCGCGGAGCAGCCGGCGCAGCGCGGTGCGCGGCAGACTGTGCTGGTCGAGCACCGCGAGCGGATCATGAGTGAGTTCAAGGTCGAGACGCGCCAGCGCGCGCCATGAGCCGCCGACGAGATAAAGCGGCAGCCCGGCGCAATCGCCCGGCCAGTCCTTGGCGCGCAGCATCTTGCGGATCGCGCGCTCGAACGCCTGCGGCCCGTCCTTACGCAGCGCGGGAAGCCGCAGCACGCCGAGCGGAAAACTGTTGCGGCGGCCGACCTGGCCGTTCGACACCGCCGCGAGTTCGAGGCTGCCACCGCCCAGATCGACCGCGATGCCGTGCGCGTCGGGGATGGCGGCGATGACGCCATAGCCCGCCGCCTCGGCCTCTTCCTGGCCCGACAGCAGGCGGATCTGAAGTCCCGCTTCGGCGGCGCCGGCGATGAAGTCGGGGCCGTTGGATGCGTCGCGCACCGCGGCGGTCGCGACGCACTGCAGGTCCTTGACCTCCATGTGCCGGGCCAGCAGCGCGTAACGGCGCAGGGCATAGAGGCCGCGCTTGGCGTCTTCGGAGGCGATACGACCGTCGATCGACAGGCCGCGGCCGAGGCCGGCGGCGACTTTTTCGTTGAAGATCACCGCCGGCGCGCGCGGCGGGCCTTCATAAACGACGAGGCGGACCGAGTTCGAACCGATGTCGATGACCGCGGAGCGGTGGAGTTTGGACTGGGGACGCAATTTTTCAATCATCGCGCATATTGAGGATGAGCGTCGGCACGTCCTGGCGCTGGTGGAGCGCGGTGCCGCGACCCGAAAGCGACGGGTTCGTCATGAAATAGTGGTGCAAGTTAAATGGCTTATCGTCCGGTGTTAAGCGTGCATAGGTGCCGTCGGGCAGCAGGACCCAGCTTTGTTCATTGTCGATGAGGTTGGCGACGAGCACCTGGTCCAGAATCTGGTCGTGGACGGTCGGATTTTCGATCGGGATCATATATTCGACGCGGCGGTCGAAGTTGCGCGGCATCCAGTCGGCGCTGGAGATATAGAGCTTGGCGTTGCGGTGCGGCAGCGCAGCGCCGTTGGCGAAGGCCCAGATGCGGCTATGCTCGAGAAAGCGGCCGACGACCGATTTGACGCGGATCGTTTCGGACAGGCCCGGAACCCCTGGGCGCAGGCAGCAGATGCCGCGCACGACGAGTTCGACCGGCACCCCGGCGACGCTCGCTTCATAGAGCTTGTCGATGATGCCGGGGTCGACGAGGCTGTTCATCTTGGCCCAGACGCCCGAGGGCGCCCCCGCGCGCGCCGCGGCGATCTCGGCATCGATGAGCTGGCTGAGATGCGCGCGCATGTTGAGCGGCGACATGGTGATCATGTCGAGCCGTTCGGGTTCGACATAGCCGGTGATGTAATTGAACAATTGCGCCGCATCGCGGCCGGCGCGCGGGTCGGCGGTGAAGAAGCTGAGGTCGGTGTAGATGCGCGCGGTCACCGGGTGGTAGTTGCCGGTGCCGAAGTGGCAGTAGGTTTTATACCCCTGCCCCTCGCGGCGAACGACCATCGAAATCTTGGCGTGGGTCTTCCATTCGATGAAGCCATAGACGACCTGCACCCCGGCGCGTTCGAGCTGGTTCGCCCAGAGCAGATTCTGTTCCTCGTCGAAGCGCGCCTTAAGCTCGACGACCGCGGTCACCGACTTGCCCGCCTCGGCCGCCTCGATCAGCGCGCGGATCACCGGCGACTGGTCGCCGGCGCGGTAGAGCGTCTGCTTGATCGCGACGACGTCAGGGTCGGCCGCCGCCTGCCGCAGGAAGGCGAGAACGACCTCGAAGCTTTCATAGGGATGGTGGACGAGGATGTCCTTGCTGCGGATCGCCGCGAAGCAATCGCCGCCATGTTCGCGAATGCGTTCGGGAAAACGCGCCGAGAAGGCGGGGAATTTGAGGTCGGGGCGGTCGACGTCGACGAGCGCCGACAGCGCCGCGAGGCCGACGAAGCCGTCGATCTTGGCGACGATCGCTTCATGCCCCTGGATATCGGCGTTGAGCACCGCGGCGAGTTCGCCGGGCATGTCGGCCTCAAGCTCCAAAAGGATGACGCGGCCGCGACGGCGGCGGCGGATCGCGGTGCGGAACAGGCGGACGAGATCCTCGGCCTCTTCCTCCAACTCGATGTCGCTGTCGCGGATGATGCGAAAGACGCCGCGCGCGCGGATACGGTAGCCGGGGAAAATGATGTCGCCGAACAATTCGATCAGAAATTCGATCGGGACGAAATTCGACGCCTCGCCGGGGACCGGCACGAAACGCGGGAGCGAGCCCGGTATCATCACCAGTTCGCGGATCGTCTCACCCGTCGCCTTGCGCTCTAGGTCGAGGATCACCCCGAGACCGCGGTTGGGGATGAAGGGAAAGGGATGCGCCGGATCGAGCACCTGCGGGGTGAGGATCGGGAAAATCTGGTCGATGAAATATTGGCGCAGCAGCGTCCGGAGCTTTCCGGCGTCCGAATGGTCGCCGTGGACGACGATACCCTGTTCGCCGAGTTGCCGGTGCAGCAATTGCCATTCGCTCTGCTGCTGATCGACGAGGCGGTTCACCTCGGCCTCGATCTCGGCGAGCTGTTGGCCAGGCGAGCGGCCGTCGGCGCTGGGATCATCGATCCCCTGCAACTGCTGGCCCTTGAGCCCCGCGACGCGGACCATGAAGAATTCGTCGAGGTTGCTGCCCGAAATCGACAGGAAGCGCAGCCGTTCGAGCAGCGGATGCGCGGGATTGCGCGCCTCCTCCATCACCCGCCGGTTGAAGGCGAGCCAGCTGAGTTCGCGGTTGAAGAAGCGTTCGGGGCCGAAGGATGGCCGCGCCGTGTCGGCATCATTGTCTGCGCGTAGGGGGCCGCCAGCTATCGACATGTGTCTTCATCCTGCCTTTCAAGGAGATCGGGATCGATCAGCCCCTGTGACAGTAATGTTTCACGCGTAAGACGAACCCCGACGCGCCGTCCCTGTTCGAGCGAGGCGGCGTCGAGCGCGGCGACAATGCGGTGGAGCGTCGCATAGCTGCGCTCCATGCGCGGGACGATATAGGACGCGACCTCGGGCGCGAGCGCCATGCCGCGCTGCGCGAACAGCGCCTCGATCAGGTCGCGCGCGAGGCAATCATCGGGTTCGCCGATCGCCAGCACGGGCACGGCGCGCAGGCGCGAGGCGAGATCGGGAAGCCGGATATCCCAGTCGGTGGGCGGCGCGTCGGCGATGACGAGAAGCGGGTCGCCGCTCGCCTGCGCGGCGTTCCACGCATGGAACATCTCTTCTTCGGAGACGCTGTCATGGCCGTCGATGACACGGCCGCCGGTTTCGCGCGCGAACAGCCGGCCGATCAGGCTGCGTCCCGACCCGCGCGGGCCGGTGAGAACCGCGGTGCGGACCGGCCATGTTCCGACATGGCGCAGATAACGCACCGCGTCGGCGTTGCTGGTGCCGACGATCAGCGGGCCGTCGTTGCTGCCCCCCGCGCTCCAGTCGAGCGGGAGCGCGATCTGTCGAGGGTTCCGATCCATTACCAGCAAGCCCGAGGCGTCAAAATGGCAAAGATATCGAGCCGAATGAACCGAAGGGAACAGTGGTTCTGTTTCCAAGGGTCATTTGGTTCGAGATCGAAGCCATTTTGGCGTCCCTTCGGGATTTGACCGATTTTGTCCATTGCTTCGTCAGCAAGCCTTAAAATATCGACATATTCCTGCGCCTTGCTTCCTCGCACTGAACAAAATCGCTTCAAACCTCGGGCTTGCTGGTAATGGATCGGAACCCTGGACGCGCCGGCCATCAGCGGCTGATCCGGAGCGTACTCCCGCTCGCCTGTACCTTGTAGCCGCGCGCTTCGAGCGCGGCTTTCAAAGCGGCGATGTCGCCGCGGAAGGTCACGCGCATCACCGACGTGCCGCCGAGCGCGAGGCTGGTGGTCGAGGCCGACTGGACGCCGGACACCCCACCGACGCTGCGCTCGGTTGCCGAGACCGATTCGACGTCAGGCGAACTATATTGGACGGTGAAGCTGGCGACGCCGACGGTCGGCGCGGTCGGCACGCTGGCATCGGTTTCGATGGGCAGTGCGTCGGTGTCGGTTTCCGCCACGTCGGGCAGTTCCTCGACCTTCACAGGTTTTTCGAGCACGAGATAGGTGTCGGTGCGCAGCACCCCGGCGGCAAGCGCGTCGGTATAGAGTCGGTCCATCCGTGCGACCGCCTTTTCCATCATGTCGGGCAGCGCGCGCGGGGTCGGGCCGGTCATCGTGAAACCGCCGATCAGCTTGTTGTCGGGACCGAAGCGCGCGGTGAAATGACCGGTGATCGGCCCGCCGGGATAGCTATATTCGACGCGCGCGATCGGGGTCAGCACGTCGGCGGCGCCATATTGGTCGAGGATTACGCGCCACCAGACGCGGCCACGGCGGCCGACCTGCCCTGAATTGAGCAGCAGGGTGTCGGCACCGGTGCCCGCGGTGCGGACATAGTCGATCGCGCTCTGCCCCGTATTATATTCGGCCCAGGCGCGCTGCCAGGCGCTGCGCTGTTCGAACACCTGCGGCATGCCGTCGATCGAATAGACGGGAATGACGAGCAGCGGCGGCGAACGCAGGGTGCGGCCGCTGACGCCAAGGATCTGGCCGGCGCGGACGCGGTCGAACTGGACACCGAGGCGCGCGACATAGCGGCGCGGGCCGATCTGTTCGTCCTCGACGACGATCGCGGTGACGATGCCGTCGAGCACCGAATCATTGAGCGCCGGCCCGTCGCTGCCGTTGGTCTTGCGATACAACTGGGCCCAGCCCTGGCGCTGCGCCTCGCGCCAGCCCTTGGTCCGGGCGTCGTCGGCATTGTCGCCGGTGACGTCGACGAGGATGCCGCTGGTCAGGAAGTCGCCGCTGCTGTTGATCGGGGTGATACCGCGATCGCCGCGCGTAATCTGGCCATCGACGACACCGACAACGAGAATCGCGAAGAAGAGACCGAAAAGCGCGGCCCAGCGCCAGTCGCGCGGACGAATGGCATCGAGGGTCAGGCGGGGCGCGAAGCGAGGGAAAGCAGCCGAAATCATATAGTTCTTACGCTTCGTTCCCAACCTTAGGGGCGACAGATCCTTTTTCGTCATTCCGGCGAAGGCCGGAATCTCAATCGTCGCATTCTGACGCGATGTCGAGATCCCGGCCTTCGCCGGGATGACGATTTCAGCATGCCCTACGCCAAAGCCGATGTCGCCGACAAGGAAATCATGGCATTTCGTAGCCAGAGTCGTTAGTCGCGCGTGCCATGGATTCCAAGCAGAACAAATCGGACGGGCAGCCCGCCGGATACACTTATGCCCAGGCGGGCGTATCGATCGACGCCGGCAATGCGCTGGTCCGTGCCATTGCTCCGCTCGCCCGTGCGACGCGGCGTCCCGGCGCCGATGCCGACCTGGGTGGCTTCGGCGGCTTTTTCGACCTGAAGGCAGCGGGGTTCAACGATCCGCTGCTCGTCGCGGCGAACGACGGGGTGGGCACCAAGTTGAAGCTCGCGATCGAATCGGGACGCCATGATGGGGTCGGAATCGACCTGGTCGCGATGTGCGTCAACGACCTGATCGTGCAGGGCGCCGAGCCGCTGTTCTTCCTCGATTATTATGCAACCGCGAAGCTGGACAATGACGTCGCGACCGCCGTCGTCGCGAGCATCGCCGAGGGCTGCAAGCAGGCCGGATGCGCGCTGATCGGCGGCGAGACCGCCGAAATGCCGGGCATGTACAGCGAAGGCGATTACGACCTGGCCGGCTTCTGCGTCGGCGCGGTCGAGCGGCACGAGGTGCTGACCGCCGACAAGGTCGCCGCGGGCGACGTCATCCTCGGCCTCGCCTCGTCGGGGGTGCATTCGAACGGCTTCTCGCTCGTCCGGCGGCTGGCGGCGGACAAGGGCTGGAAACTCGATCGCCCGGCGCTGTTCGACCAGGAGGTGCTGCTGATCGACGCGTTGATGGCGCCGACGCGCATCTATGTGAAGAGCCTGTTGCCGCTGGTGAAGACCGGCAAGGTCCACGCGCTGGCGCATATCACCGGCGGCGGGTTGCTCGAGAATATCCCGCGCATCCTGCCCGCGAACCTGCACGCGCATGTCGATGCCGATGCATGGGAGCAGCCGCGGTTGATGGCCTTCCTGCAGGCGCAGGGCAATATCGAGCCCGAGGAGATGGCGCGCACCTTCAACTGCGGGATCGGCATGGCCGTCGTCGTCGCGGAAGGCGATGTTGACGCTGTTACCGCGGCGCTGACCGATGCAGGCGAGACAGTGCTGCGGATCGGGCATATCGCCGACGGCGCGAAGGGCTGCACCGTGACCGGGAGTGCCGAAACCTGGAGCGCGATGGGCGCGTGGAGCGCGACGCATAATGCATAAACCATTCCTCCCTGTTGCGCAGCAATGGGGAGATGGCAGCCCCGTAGGGGCTGACGGAGGGGCCTTGGCGGCGGCACGAACCGATGGGTCGCCGCCCCTCCACCACCGCTTCGCGGCGGTCCCCCTCCCCATCGCTGCGCGACAGGGAGGATTTTCGTGAAAGCCAGAGTCGCCGTCCTGATCTCGGGCGCCGGGACCAATATGGCGGCGCTGCTCTATGCGGCGAAAGCCGCCGACTGTCCCTATGAGCTGGTGCTGGTCGCCAGCAACGATCCCGAGGCACCGGGGCTGGCGATCGCCGAAGCCGAGGGCGTCGCGACATGGAGCCTTTCGCACAAGGGACTCGATCGCGATGCGTTCGACGCACTGGTCGATACGCAATTGCGCGCGGCGAAAGCCGACTTCGTCGCGCTGGCCGGCTATATGCGAATCCTGAGCGACGATTTCGTCGGCCGCTGGGCGGGCCGGATGGTCAATATCCACCCGAGCCTGCTGCCGCTCTACAAGGGGCTGAACACCCACCGTCAGGCGATCGACGCCGGCGACCGCTTCGGCGGGTGCAGCGTGCATATCGTGACCCCGGGGGTCGACGACGGGCCGGTGCTGGCGCAGACGCCGGTCGCGATCGTCGCGGGCGACACCATCGACAGCCTGAGCGCGCGGGTGCGGATCGCCGAGCATCAGCTTTATCCGCCGACGCTGGCGGCGTTTGTGAGCCGCGAGCGCAATCCCGACTATCTGATCGGCCGGGTGCGCGACCTCGCACTGGCATTGCCCGAGGCCGACGAGATCAGCTCGCACGGCATGCCGTGTTTCGGAATACTGAAGGGCAAGAAATTCGCCTATGTCTCGCAGGACCATCATGGCGACGGCAAGACCGCGCTGTTGGTGAAGATCAGCGGCGCCGACGAGCAGGCGGCGTTGATCGAGATGGACGCGGATCGCTATTACCGCCCCGCCTATTTCGGCGACGGCTGGGTCGGCATCCGGCTCGATCTGGGCGATACCGACTGGGACGCGGTCGGCGACTGGCTGCGCAAGAGCTGGCTTTCGGTGGCGCCGAAGAAGCTGGCGGGCTTGATGGGGATTGCCGAGGAGTTTTGAGTAGCGGGCTTAGATGGCTCGCAAAAAGTCTGGTGTGCGGACGATTGACGATGTGTTGAATGGGCCCATCCCGATCAAGTGCAGGGAATGTGGCCGCTCTCACACGTTCAACGGTAAGAAGGAGCACCGCTCGTTTATCGATTGTGATTGCGGCTTTGCCGTCTCATTGCTTGGTGGCGCGATGTCAGAAGCCAGAATGGCCTACCATGATGAGATTTTGCGTCGTCACCGGTTGATAAGCCGCAATTGAAAAGGCCGCCGGATCGCTCCGGCGGCCTTTTCGATTTCGCTATCCCGAAAGGGTCAGCCGACGATTTCTTCGGGCTTGAAGAAATAAGCGATTTCGATCGCCGCATTCTCGTCGCTGTCCGACCCGTGGACGCTGTTCGCTTCGATGCTCTCGGCGAGTTCCTTGCGGATCGTGCCGGGGGCGGCGTCCTTGGGGTTGGTGGCGCCCATGATGTCGCGGTTCGCCTGCATGGCGTTTTCGCCTTCGAGGACCTGGACGACGACGGGGCCGCTGATCATGAAATCGACGAGTTCGCCGAAGAAGGGGCGTTCCTTGTGAACGGCATAAAAGCCTTCGGCCTGGTCGCGGCTCATGTGGATGCGCTTCGACGCGACGACGCGCAGGCCGGCGTCTTCCAGCATCTTGGTGACCGCGCCGGTCAGGTTGCGACGCGTGGCGTCGGGCTTGATGATCGAAAAGGTGCGGGTGACCGCCATGGGAAAGCTCCTGCGTGGGTGTGTTTTATGATCGGCGCGCGTCTAGCCGCGCTTTTGCCGCACTGCAAGGCAGGAAGGAGGCGGACACCCCGCGCCGGGGTCAACCGCCGTAGGTGACGGTGCCGTTGACCATGGCGCCGGCCTGGGTCGCGGTGACCTGTACCCCGCCCTTGCCGCCTTCGCCCTTCTCGGCGCTGAACATCATCATGTCACCAGCCTTGACCTCGCTCGACACCTTCAGCCCCGCGGCCTCGGCCTGCTTGCGGAAGTGGGCGATGACGTCGGCGGCCTGTCCCTTGACCTCGAAGCTCGCCATGCCGCTTTCGCCGTCCTTGCCCGACGCCGACATGCCGCCGGTCATTTTGGCGCCGGGATAGGCGGTGAAGCCCGCGGGCAGCCTGGCATTGGCGACGCCGCCGCCGAAGCTCACCTCGCCGTCGGCGGTCTTGATGCTGACCGCGCCGTCCTCACCGTCGGCACTCTTGGTGACCTTATAGTCGGCGGTCTTGCCGGTGTCGGGATCGGTGTAGGTGCCGCTTGTCACCTCCTGCTCCGATTTCGAGCTGCACGCGGCGAGCAGAAGCGCGGCGGCGGTGGCGGCGAGGATCAGCGTCGGGCGGTTGGTCATCATAAGCTCCTGTGACGGTTTGCGATTTTCATAGCGGCGGACGCGGACCGCGCGGTGACGCCGGTCACAGTCACGGTCCTTCCGACCAGCGGCCATTTTCGTCCTGTTTCCAGAAGCGGTTGTCGACATCGTCGCGCGCGGCGAGGCTGCGCCACAGCGCGCGGGCATCGTCGATGCGGCTGTTGTCGAAGAGCAGGAAGACGCGCGCGAAACCGAGCGCCTCCTCGCGCCACTCGCCGTCGGCGAGCGCGAGATGCGTCGCGCCATTGGGGGGTGGTGCGGCGAGCGTGCCGGCGATCAGGATCGGCTCGATCGCCTCGTCGGGCGACCCCGCGGCGCCATGCGGCAGGAAGCTCGCAGGCTGGAGCGTCCAGAGCGCCTCGTCGATCGCCTGGCGCTGCATCGCGGGACCCGCGACGACCAGCAGGCGGTCGCCGTTGGCGAGGATACGCCCTGCGATGGCGGGGAGCACCCGTTCGACCGGGTCGCGGGTCAGCCGGTAAAAGTCGACGCGGGGCATGGATTACAAGACCATCGTCATTGCGAGCGTAGCGAAGCAATCCAGAGCGGTTTACGCACACTCTGGATTGCCGCGTCGCCTTCGGCTCCTCGCAATGACGAGGTCCGGTGCATCATCCTTCGAAATTGTCGGCGATGAAGCGGTCGAGCAGGCGTACGCCATAGCCGGTCGCGCCCTTGGCATAGACCGGGCCGTCCTTGTCGTGCCAGGCCATGCCCGCGATATCGAGATGCGCCCATTTGACGCCCTCGTCGACGAAGCGCTTGATGAACTGCGCCGCGGTGATCGAGCCGCCCTCGCGCGGGCCGATATTCTTCATGTCGGCGATCGGGCTGTCGATCAGCTTGTCATAGGCGGCCGACAGCGGGAAGCGCCACAGCTTGTTGTTGCTGGCTTCGCCCGCGGCGATCAGCTGGTCGGCGAGGCCATCGTCGTTGGCGAAGATGCCGGCATATTCATGGCCGAGCGAGATCACCATCGCGCCGGTCAGCGTCGCGAGATCGACGATCACCGCGGGATCATAGATTTTTTGCGCCCAGGTGACGGCGTCGCACAGGACAAGCCGCCCCTCGGCGTCGGTGTTGAGCACCTCGACCGTCTGGCCCGACATTGTGGTGACGATGTCGCCGGGGCGCATCGCATTGCCGTCGGGCATATTCTCGACAAGGCCGACGATGCCGACGACATTCGCCTTCGCCTTGCGGCCGGCGATCGCTTTCATCGCGCCGGCGACCGCGCCCGCGCCGCCCATGTCCCATTTCATCATGTCCATGCCCGCAGCGGGCTTGATGCTGATGCCGCCGGTGTCGAAGGTGACGCCCTTGCCGACGAAGGCGACGGGCTTCGCGCCCGGCTCGCCGCCATTCCAGCGCATCGCGAGCAGCCGCGGCGGGCGGGTCGAGCCCTGCGCGACGCCGAGCAGCGCGCCCATGCCGAGCGCCTTCATCTGGCGTTCGTCGAGAACTTCGAGTTCGACGCCCAAGTCGGCGAGATGCTGGCAGCGTTCGACGAAGCTTTCGGGATAGAGGATGTTCGGCGGCTCGGCGACGAGCGTCTGGGTGAAGGCGACGCCGTCGGCGATCGCCTGCGCCTCGGCCCAGCCCGCGGGCGCCCCGCAGGGCGCCGCGATCACGATCGACTGGAGACTCGGCCGGGCATTATCGGCGAGACGGGTGCGATAGGTGTCGATGCGCCAGTTGCGCAGCGTCGCGCCGGTGGCGAAAGCGAGGATATCGTCGGCATCGACCGGCCCGGCGCTGACAAAATCGACATGGACGGTGGCGACGCCGCTCGTCTGCAGCCGCGCGGTCAGCGCCGCGCCGGCGCGTTCGAGGTCGTGGACGCCACCTTCGCCGATGCCGATAAGCAGCAGCCGCTTCGCACGGTCGCCGTCGATCGCCGCGGTTTCGGCCACCGTGCCCGCCGCAGCGTCGAAGCGCGCCTGCGCCGCCGCGGCGCCGAGCAACGCGCCGAGCGCGGCGGCACCGCCCTTACGGACCGGAAAGGCGACGACGTCGGCAGACGCATCGATTTGCGCGACAAACTGAATGTCCATCCTGTGACTTTCTTATGCGATGATTGATTGGAACGTGCCGGACCGATAGGGGTTTCGCTTGCGAGTTGCAAAAACAAAGCTGCGGGTTCAAGCGGGCCGCAGGCTCCAGGTGACGGGACAAAGGGATTCAATGACGGGGACTTTGTTCCAAGGGGGCGACCGGCCGCTGTGGCTCGCGACCGCCAGCGCGCTGGCGTTGCTGGCGGTTCCGGCCGCGGCGCAGACCGGTGCCGAACCGCCGGTTGTGCCCGCGCCGCAGGGTGAACCCGACCTCCAGACCCCCGATGTATCGACCGGGAAGACCGATGCGCCCGATGTCGCGGGCGAACAGCAGGTCGGTTTTGCCGCCGACAATCTGAATTACGACAGCGATACCGAGATCGTCGTCGCCGACGGCAATGTCCAGATGAACCGCGAAGCGATCCAGATGCGCGCCGACAAGGTGACGTGGAACCGCAAGACCGGCGAAGTCGTCGCCGAGGGCGATGTCGCGATCACCAACCCCGAAGGCGACACCGCCTATGGCGACCGGATCGTCCTGACCGACACCCTGCGCGACGGGATCGTCGACGACATGCTGGTGGTACTCGACAATGGATCGCGGCTTGCCGCAGTGCGCGGAAAGCGGTTCGAGAATGGCAATATCGAACTGGAGAATGCCGCCTACACCCCCTGCCCCGTCGAGGACAATGCGGGCTGCGCCAAGAATCCGAGCTGGCAGGTCCGCGCGGTCAAGGTGCTGTACGACAAGGCCAAGAACAAGGTCCGCTACAAGGGCGCGCGGATCGAGATATTCGGCCTGCCGCTGATCCCGCTGCCCGGTCTCAGCCACCCGCTCGACAGTTCGCCGAGCAGCGGGCTGCTGGTTCCCGAAATCCGGCTCGACCGGACCAATGGTTTCGAAATCGCGGTCCCCTATTATCTGCGGATCGCGCCCGACCGCGACGTCACGATCACCCCGCACCTCTACACCGGCGCGGCGCCGATGATCGAGGGCGAGTTTCGCGCGCTGACCGACGTCGGGTCGTTCCGCATCAACGGGTATGGCACCTATAGTTCGGTGGTCCCGCTCAACGGCACGCCGAGCACGGGCAACAACGAGCTGCGCGGCTATCTGGAGAGTGCGGGCAAGTTTCAGCTCAGCCCGCACTGGAGCGTCACTTACTCCGGCCGCATCGCGAGCGACCGCACCTTCCTGCGCCGGTACGACATCACCCGCGACGACCGGCTGCGGTCGACCTTCGAAGTCGAGCGGATCGGCGGACAAAGCTATTTGTCGATCGCCGGCTGGGCGACGCAGACGTTGCGCGCCGGCGACAAGCAGGGGCAGCAGCCGATCGCGCTGCCGATCCTCGATTATCGTCAGCGGCTGACTGACCCGCTGTTCGGCGGCCAGTTCGAGTTGCAGCTCAACACGCTGGCGATCGGCCGCACCGCGGGGCAGGACACGCAGCGCGCCTTTGCCGGGGTGCGCTGGGACCTGCGCCGCCTGACCTCGCTGGGGCAGGAAGTGACCTTTACCGCGATGGTACGCGGCGACGTCTATCACAGCGACGAGAATCTGCTCACCGCGATTCCCGGCTATCGCGGCAAGTCGGGCTGGGAAGGCCGCGGCATCGCCGCCTTCGCCGCCGACATGCGCTGGCCGTTCGTCGGCGAATTCATGGGCGGGACGCAGACGCTGACCCCGCGCGTCCAGCTCGTCGCGACGCCGAAGCTGAAAAACCTCGACATTCCGAACGAGGATAGCCGCGCCTTCGACCTCGAGGACAGCAACCTGTTCGCGATCAACCGCTTCAGCGGCTACGACCGGTTCGAGGACGGCGCGCGCATCACCTATGGCGCCGAATGGAATTACAGCCGGCCGGGTTTCAACATCAACAGCATCGTCGGGCAAAGTTACCGCCTGTCGGACAAGCCGAGCCTGTTCCCCGACGGCACCGGGCTGACCGACCGGACGTCGGACGTCGTCGGCCGCACCACCGTCGCGTACAAGGATTTCCTGCGGCTGACCCATCGTTTCCGGCTCGACAAGGACAATCTGGCGATCCGGCGCAACGAGTTCGACGCGACGATCGGCACCCGTGCGACCTATGCCGTGCTCGGGTACTCGCGGCTCAACCGCGACATCACGACGGTCGCCGAGGATCTGCAGGACCGCGAGGAAGCCCGCGTCGGCGGCCGCGTCGCCTTTGCCCGCAACTGGTCGGTCTTCGGTTCGGCGATCATCGACCTGACCAGCAAGGCCGATGATCCGCTGAGCCTGTCGGACGGCTTCGAGCCGATCCGCCACCGGCTCGGCGTCGCCTATGACGACGAATGCCTGTCGATCGCGCTGACCTGGCGCCGCGACTATATCGACACCGGCGACGCGCGGCGCGGCAACAGCTTCTCGTTCCGCGTGGCGTTGAGAAACCTGGGGTTCTGAGGCGGGTTTCGAGCGGTAGCGGCCTTGAAAATCCTCCCTGTGGCGAAGCCATGGGGAGGTGGCAGCGCGAAACGCTGACGGAGGGGCTATAGCGCGACGTCGCCGCCCCGCCACCACCGCCTACGGCGGCGGTCCCCCTCCCCATCGCTGCGCGACAGGGAGGATCGGCAACGTCCGCCTCCACCCTGAAGCCGCCGACGGGCCAGGCGCGACCGACATCTCATCCCATTCGCTCAGCTTGCGTTCAGCGTTCGGCGGTTAGTCCGACCCCAGTTATGATGCGCTTGCGCGCGCTTTGCGCTGGACCATCGGGCGTTTCGGCTGATACGGAGCGAACCGGAACCTCTTTCATAGGGTAAAAATGACCAAAATTTCGACCTTGATCGGCCTGACCGCTGTCGTGTCGCTGTGCGTTTCGCCGGTGCTGGCGCAGACCGTCCCCGACAGCGACGTGCCGACCACCAGTCTGAGCATCCCCGGCAATGTCCAGATTTTCGGCGACGCCAAGGGCAATGTCTATCGCCCGTCGGCGACGGTGAACGGCGAGATCATCACCGCCACCGACATCGAGCAGCGCATGGGGCTGATCCGCGTCGCGAACAACAATATCGAGCTGCCGCCCGAAGAAGAACAGCGCCTGCGCCAGCAGGTGTTCAGCAACCTGATCGACGAGAAGTTGCAGATTCAGGAAGCGAGAGCGGCGAAGATCGATATCGACGAAAATCTGATCAACGAACAGTTCGCCCGGCTTGCCGCGCGCTACAAGCAGACCCCCCAGCAGTTCACCGAATATCTGGCGTCGAAGGGTTCGTCGGCGGCGGCAGTGAAGCAGCAGATCCGCGGCGAATATGCATGGGACCGCCTGCTCGCGCGCAACATCCAGTCGACGACCAATGTGTCGACCGAAGAGGTCGAGGCGGTCGTCAAGCGGATGACCGATGCCAAGGGGCAGGACGAGTTCCACCTGGCCGAAATCTATCTGACCGCGACCCCCGAAACGATCCAGTCGGTCGCCGAAAACGCCCAGAAGATCGTCCAGGCGCTGCAATCGGGCGGCAGCTTCGCCGCCTATGCGCGCCAGTTTTCCGAGGCGTCGACCGCGGTGGTCGGCGGCGACCTCGGCTGGGTCAAGGGCGGACAATTGCCCGACTCGATGGCCGACGCGGCACGCCAGATGCAGCCGGGCCAGCTGGTCGGGCCGATCGAGGTTCCGGGCGGCGTGTCGATCATGCTGATGGTCGACCGGCGTCAGGTGCTGACCGCCGATCCGCGTGACGCGGTGCTCAGCCTCAAGCAGATTTCGCTCGATTTCCCGGCGGGTACGACCCCTGCCAGGGGCGCCGAGCTCGCCGGACAGTTCGCCGAAGCGACGCGCGGGATCGCCGGTTGCGGCGGCGCCGACGCCGTGGCCCAGAGCCTGGGCGCGCAGGTCGTCGCACGCGACGGCATCGCGATGCGCCAGTTGCCCGCCCCGCTGCAGGCGACGCTGATCGACCTGCAGGTCGGCCAGACGACCCAACCCTTCGGCGCCGCCAACGAGGGCGTCAGCGTCCTCGTGCTGTGCGGCCGCGAATTGCCGAACACGGCGACCGCGCCCAACCTCGAGGAAATCGAGGGCCGGCTGCTTGAGGAAAAGGTCAACAAGCGCGCCCAGCGCTATCTGCGCGACATGCGCCGGGACGCGGTGATCGACTTCAGCTGATGTCCGATTCCGCAAACCCGCGTCCGATCGCGGTCACCCTCGGTGACCCGGCCGGCGTCGGGCCCGAAGTCGCCGCCCGCGCCTGGGCGGTTCGCAAGGATCATGACCTGCCGCCCTTCGTGGCGATCGGCGATATCGCGTCGATCGCCGCGGTGTGGGACGGCCCGGTCGAACGCGTCGGCGATATCGCCGAAGCCGAACGGCTGTTCGACGACGCCCTGCCCGTCTGGCACCTCGAGGACAGCGGTCCGGTGGTGCCGGGATCGCCGAGCAAGGCAGGCGCGACCTGTGCCCTGCACGCGCTCGAAACCGGGATCGGGCTGACCCGCGGCCAGGCGACCGGCGCGCTCGTCACCGGGCCGGTGTCGAAGTCGCAACTCTATGGCATCGGTTATACGCATCCGGGACAGACCGAATTCATCGCCGAGCGCTGCGGCGTCACCGCGACCAATGCGGTGATGATGCTGGCGGGGCCGCGGCTGCGCGTCGTGCCGCTGACCGTGCATGTCCCGCTGGCCGAAGTGCCCGAGCGGCTGACCAGCGAGTTGATCGTTGCCAAGGGCCGGATCGTCGCGCGGTCGCTGAAGCGCGATTTCGGGATCGAGCGACCGGTGATCGCGGTCGCCGGGCTGAACCCGCATGCGGGCGAGAGCGGCGAGATGGGCGACGAGGAGCTACGAATCATCCGTCCCGCGGTCGAGCAATTGCTGGCCGACGGGATCGCGATCGAGGGGCCGCTCGCCGCCGACAGCCTGTTCGCGCCGCACGTCCGCACGCGCTACGATGCGTTGCTCTGCTGCTATCACGACCAGGCGCTGGCGCCGTTCAAGGCGCTGCATTTCGATGACGGCGTCAATCTGACGCTCGGGCTGCCGATCGTCCGCACGTCGGCCGACCATGGCACGGCGTTCAACATCGCGGGCACCGGCAGCGCCGATCCGGGGCCGACGATCGCGGCGATCCGCATGGCGGCCGCGCTGACCGCGATGCGCGAACGCAATTGCGCCCCCGCGGCGTGACCGGGCGGCCCCTCCCCAGCCTGCCGCCGCTGCGCGAGACGGTGCGCGCGCACGGGCTGCAGGCGAGCAAGGCGCTGGGGCAGAATTTCCTGTTCGACGAACAATTGCTCGACCGGATCGCGGCGCTGCCGGGCGATCTGGACGGCGCGCGCGTGTTCGAGGTCGGGCCGGGCCCCGGCGGGCTGACGCGCGCGCTGCTGCGCGCGGGCGCGCAGGTGATCGCGGTCGAGCGCGACGACCGCTGCCTGCCGCTGCTCGGCGAACTCAGCGAGGCGTTCGGCGGCGCGCTGACGGTGATCGCCGACGACGCGATGGCGATCGACGCCGATGCGCTCGCCGGCGGGCCGTATCATATCGTCGCCAACCTGCCCTATAATGTCGGCACCGCCTTGTTCACGCGCTGGCTGGAGCCCGCGGCCTGGCCGCCGCAGTGGCTGTCGCTGACGCTGATGTTCCAGCAGGAGGTCGCCGAACGCATCGTCGCCAAGGTCGATACCTCGGCTTACGGCCGGCTCGCGGTGCTGGCGCAGTGGCGATCGACCCCGCGCATCGCGATGAAGGTCCACCGCTCGGCCTTCACCCCGCCGCCAAAAGTGATGTCGGCGATCGTCCATGTCGTGCCCGCCGGGCAGCCCGAAGGGGTCAAGCCGAAGCTGTTGTCGCAGTTGACCGCGCAGGGGTTCGGTCAGCGGCGCAAGATGCTGCGCCAGAGCCTCAAGGGCATGCCGGGCGCGATCGAGGCGCTCGAGGCGTGCGGGATCGAAGCGACGCGGCGCGCCGAGACGGTGAGCGTCGCGGAGTGGGTCGAACTGGCGCGGGTGCTCAGCCGCTAGATCAATTCTGGCTGGTCGTGACCACCGTCTTGGGGATCAGCGCTTCGGCCGCGACCACGCGCTTCTCCGCGCTCGCACCGATCGTCTTTTCGAGCGCGGCGACCTGCGGGCATTTTTCGGCGCAGAGGCGCTTCGCCTCGGCGAGCTTTTCGCGCGCGAGTTCGAGCGCGCCCTTGTCGGCGAGCGCCTCGCCCTGCCCGGTCAGCGCGACGATATCGGTGGGTTCGAGCAGCAAAGCCTCGCGATACAGGCCGATCGCCTTGCCCGGCAGGCCCTGCGCGCGCGCGACCTGCGCCAGCGCGATGATCGCGCTGCGGTTGCGCGGGTCGGCGGCGAGTGCCGATTCATAAAAATCGGTGGCGGCGACGAGATCGCCCGAATGCTGCGCCTTCACACCCTGTTCCTGCAGTCCGATCGAGACCGGCAGGATGTCGTTATCGGCCCGCTGCGCGTCGGACGCCGTCGGCAGGCTGGCAAGGACAAGACCCGCGCCGAGGGCCAGGAAACTGATGCGCATCGCATTCTCCCATCGCTTCATTGAAGGCGAGGCTATCACGGAGCCGTCAATCGGGCGAGGAAAAATCCGTCGCAGCCGTCATGCGCCGGAGTCAGCAGAAAACCGCCACCCGCGGCGCGCCCGACGCCCGTCGGGAGATAGTCCGTGTCGGCCGTCCAGCCGGGATGGCGGGTCAGAAAGTCGTCCACCTGGGCGCGCCCCTCGCGTGCGATGATCGAGCACACCGCATAGACGAGTTTGCCGCCCGGCGCCACCAGATCGGCACCGAGGCGCAACAGCTTCGCCTGCTCGGCGACATGGCGGTCGAGCCGTGCGGGGGTGGAGCGCCAGCGCAGTTCGGGGCTGCGGCGCCAGGTGCCGCTGCCCGAACAGGGGGCGTCGACGATGACGCGGTCGGCCTTGCCCATGCGATCGGCGAGCATCGCGGATTCCTGCCCCGGATTGATCAGCAGCGTTTCGATGCGCGTCGCGCCGGCGCGGTTGGCGCGCGGCGGCAGTTGCTGGAGCCGCGCGCGGTTGGTGTCGCAGGCGAGAATCGCGGCCTCGTCATTGATCGCCGAAGCGATGGCGAGGGTCTTGCCGCCCGCGCCGGCGCACAGATCGACGATGACGTGCCCCGCTTCGGCGGCGAGCGCGACCGCCGCCAGCTGGCTCGCGGCGTCCTGCACCTCGAACTGGCCCTCGGTATAGGCCGAATGCTGGACGGCGGCGGTTTCGCCGGGCAGGCGCCAGCCATCGGCGAGGCCGGCGATCGCTTCGCCCTCGGGGAAGATCCGTGCCAGTTCGTCGCGGCTCGAGCGCAGCCGGTTGGCGCGCAGGTCGAGCGGGGCGCGGGCGAGCATCGCCGCACGCTCGGCCTTGCCGACGAGCGGGTCGAACAGCTTGAGCAGCGCGGGCGTGGCGAGCCCGGTTTCGGCGCGCGGTTCGTCGGCGGTGATGACCGCGGGCCCGTATGCGGCGCCGTCGAACAGCGCGGCGAGTTCGGCGTCGGCATCGGCGAGCGCGAGCATCGCGGCGCGGCCCGATACGGGCGCCGACCGCACGCCGCGGATCGCGTCGTAAACATGGTTGCGGATCGCCCGGCGGTCCTTCGACCCCGCGTAGCGGCGCGCGCGCATCGCCTCGGCGAAGATCGCGTCGGCGGGCGGGCCGCCATCGCGCGCGGCGGCGGCGATGGCGTCGAGGATTTCGATCGCGGTGTGGACGCGTGCGGCGGGGGTCATGGGTTCAACCTTTCCTCCCCGTCATTGCGAGGAGCGAAGCGACGAAGCGATCCAGCGTTGCACAAGGCCGCTCTGGATTGCTTCGCTACGCTCGCAATGACGGACGGGCAAATTTACCCGACCGGATAATTCGGTGCTTCGCGGGTGATCGCGACGTCGTGGACATGGCTTTCGCGCAGGCCGGCGTTGGTGATGCGCACGAATTTCGCCCGCTCGCGCAAATCCTTGAGGGTGCGGCTGCCGGTATAGCCCATCGCCGCCTTCACGCCGCCGACGAGCTGGTGGATGACGTCCTTCGCGGGACCCTTGAACGGCACCTGGCCCTCGATCCCCTCGGGGACGAGCTTCATCTGGTCCTTGATGTCCTGCTGGAAATAGCGGTCGGCGCTGCCGCGCGCCATCGCGCCGACGCTGCCCATGCCGCGATAGCTTTTGTACGTGCGGCCCTGGAACAGGAAGGTTTCGCCCGGCGCCTCGGCGGTACCCGCGAGCAAAGAGCCGACCATGACGCTCGACGCGCCCGCCGCGAGCGCCTTGGCGATGTCGCCCGAAGTGCGCAGGCCGCCGTCGGCAATGACGGGGACGCCCAATTTCGACGCCGCTTCGACGCTGTCGAGAATCGCGGTGAGCTGCGGCACGCCGACGCCGGCGACGACGCGGGTGGTGCAGATCGAGCCAGGGCCGATGCCGACCTTCACCCCGTCGGCGCCCGCGTCGATCAGCGCCTTGGTGGCGTCGCCGGTCGCGACATTGCCCGCGAGGATCTGGACGCGATTCGACAGTTTCTTGATCTTCTCGACGGTCTGCGCGACCATCCTGCTGTGGCCGTGCGCGGTGTCGACGACGATCAGGTCGCATTCGGCATCGAGCAGCGCCTCGGCGCGTTCGATGCCGCTATCGCCGGTGTTGGTCGCCGCAGCGACGCGCAGGCGGCCGCTGCCGTCCTTCGTCGCGTCGGGGAAGTTGACCGCCTTTTCCATATCCTTGACGGTGATCAGCCCGATGCAGCGATAATCATCATCGACGACGAGCAATTTTTCGATGCGGCGCTGGTGGAGCAGCTTGCGCGCCTCGTCCTGCCCGACCCCGGGACGCACGGTGGCGAGATTGTCGGCGGTCATCAGTTCGCGTACCGGCTGGCCGGGATTGTCGGCGAAGCGCACGTCGCGGTGGGTGAGGATACCGACGAGCCGCCCGCCGGTCTCGACCACCGGGATGCCCGAAATTCTGTGCTGGTCCATCAGCGCGGTCGCATAGGAGAGCGGCGCGTCTGGGGTGATGGTGATCGGGTTGACGATCATGCCGCTTTCGAAACGCTTGACCTGGCGCACCGCCGCCGCCTGCTCCTCGATCGTCAGATTGCGGTGGAGAACGCCGATGCCGCCGATCTGCGCCATGAGAATGGCCATATCGGCCTCGGTCACCGTATCCATCGCCGAGGACAGGATCGGGATGTTGAGGCTGATCTCGCTGGTCAGCTGGGTCGACAGCACCGCGTCGGACGGCAGGATTTCGGAAGGACCCGGCACCAGCAGCACGTCGTCGAAGGTCAGGCCGGTGATGATTTCCATGGGAGCCACTTTCTGCTTTTGGCGGCGCCTGCTCCCGTTGGCGGGGCGGCACGCGCGAGTCGATTGGTGGCGGCCCATGTAACCAGTCGGCCCCGCGCGCGCCAGTGGGAGAAGGCGATTATTTCGCGGCGGAGCAGGTCGCGCTTTGGCCGGTATCGCGAGCCAAGGCGGGGCGGCGTCGCATTTGGAAGATAGTATACTAACTGAGGGTTGCAGAGCGCCCTCGTTCGGTGCATCGCCGCCGCGACGAACGGGATGATGGAATGAGCAATTACGGGCAGGCGCTCAGCGCCGCACAGAACTATCGCGGCGCCGCGCAGGCGGCGCTCGCCGCACGGTTGCAAGACACGGCTATCGACAGCGAACAGCGCGCGGCGCACGGATTCGCATGGGTTGCGACGACGGTGGCGGCGCTCGAGGCGACGCTCGGCTGGCTCGAAGCCGGCGGCGGTGCCAACCCCCTCGATGCGAAAATCGCCGCCCTCGCCTTCGCCGAAGGCATCGGCCAGCTCGTCGGCGGACTGCCGATGGGACAGAATGAGATATTTCGTCCCGCCGACCTTGGCCTGACCGCCGCGGCCGCCAAGCTCGCCGCCGCCAGCGCGCCCCTGCTCGACGCCGACCATGCGGCGACGCGCGCCGAAGTGGCGGCGGCGCTCGCCGGCGGCCAATGGCCGAGCGAGACGCTTCACGACACCGACCTCGACGCGATCCGCGAGCAATATCGGCGTTTCACCGACAGCGAGATCGTCCCGCACGCGCATGGCTGGCACCTTGCCAACGCATTGATTCCCGATGCGACGGTGCAGGCAATGGCCAACCTCGGCACCTTCGGCGTCTGCATTCCCGAGGAATTTGGCGGGCTGGGACTCGGCAAGCTGGTGATGTGCATCGTCACCGAGGAATTGTCGCGCGGCTGGATCGGCACCGGGTCGCTCGGCACACGATCGGAGATCGCGGGCGAACTGATCGTGCTCGGCGGCACCGATGCGCAAAAAGCCGACTGGCTGCCGCGCATCGCGAGCGGCGAGGTCTTGCCGACCGCGGTGTTCACCGAACCCGATGTCGGATCGGACCTGGGATCGTTGCAGACGCGCGCACGCCGCGATGCGGACGGCGACTGGGTGATCGACGGGGCGAAGAACTGGATCACCCATGCCGCGCGGTCGGACATGATGACGCTGCTCGCGCGTACCCTGCCCGATGCCAAAGGCTATGCCGGGCTGTCGATGCTGCTCGTTCCCAAGCCGCGCGGCAGCGAAGAGACGCCCTTCCCCGCCGCCGGCATGAGCGGCAGCGAGATCGAGGTGCTCGGCTATCGCGGGATGCGCGAATATGCGCTGCAGTTCGACGCGATGCACGCGCCCGCCGACGCGCTTCTCGGCGGCGAGGAAGGTCAGGGGTTCAAACAATTGATGCGCACCTTCGAAGGCGCGCGTATCCAGACCGCCGCGCGTGCGGTGGGCGTCGCGCGTCGCGCGCTCGAACTCGGGCTCGACTATGCGACGACGCGCAAGCAGTTCGGCAAGGCGATCCTCCATTTCCCGCGCGTGTCGGACAAGCTGGCGATGAGCCTCGTCGATTTCGTCACCGCGCGCGAACTCTCCTATGCCGCCGCGCGCGCCAAGGACGGCGGCAAGCGCTGCGACATCGAAGCGGGCATGGCCAAGCTGCTCGGCGCGCGCGCGGCCTGGTCGAACGCCGATGCGAGCCTGCAGATTCACGGCGGCAACGGCTATGCGATGGAATATGAGATTAGCCGCGTCTTGTGCGACGCGCGCATCCTCAACATTTTCGAGGGCGCGGCGGAGATCCAGGCGCAAGTGATCGCGCGCGGGCTGGTCGGGGGCCGTAATTAAGATGGCCGACGGGAGCGAGCCTCGCCCCGCCCCCGTCTCGCCGCTCGCCCCCTTTCAATTCCCCGCTTTCCGCGCGATCTGGATCGCCAATCTCGCGTCGAACATGGGGTCGATGATCCAGTCGGTCGGTGCGGCCTGGCTGATGACCGAGCTGACCCAGTCGCACCTGCTGATCGCGCTGGTCAACGCGGGGGCGACGATCCCGATCCTGCTGATCGGGGTGTTCGCAGGGGCGATCGCCGACAATTATGATCGACGGCGGGTGATGTTGTGGGCGCAGGCGGGGATGCTCGCCGCCTCGGCGGCGCTTGCCGCGGTCACATGGTTCGGCACAATCGGACCGCTGTCGCTGCTCTTCTTCACCCTTGCGGTCGGCTGCGGGACCGCGGTCAATTCGCCCGCCTGGCAGGCCTCGGTGCGCCAGCAGGTCGGGCACGCGCATCTGCCGCAGGCGATCGCGCTCAACAGCATCGCCTTCAACCTCGCGCGCAGCGTCGGCCCGGCGCTCGGCGGGCTGCTCATTTCGCTCACCGGGCCGGCTCCGGCTTTCGCGCTCAACACGCTGAGCTATCTGGCGCTGATCGTCGTGCTGCTGCGCTGGAAGCCCGAAACCGAGCCGCCGAAGCGCAGCCCGATGCTCGCCGCGATCGCGACGGGACTGCGCTTCTGCGCGCAGTCCGACCCGGTGCGCCGCGTGCTGATGCGCGGCTTTTCGTTCGGCTTCGGCGCGGCGGCCTTTCAGGCGCTGCTCCCCTCGCTCGTCCGCGACCAGCTCAGGGGCGGCGAACTCGACTACGGCCTCTGCCTCGGCGCCTTCGGGCTGGGGTCGATCATCTGCGCCCTATGGGTCGGTGCGGCGCGGCGGCGCTGGGGCAGCGAGATCGTCGTCAGTGTCGCAACGCTGGCCTTTGCGGCGGCGCTGGTCCCGGTCGCGCTGACCGATCAGGTCGCCGCGGTGCTCGCCGCGGCCTTCATTGCCGGCATGGCGTGGGTCGGCACTTTGACCTCGCTCAACGTCGCGATGCAATTGCGCTCGCCCGACGCGATCCTCGGGCGCTGCCTGTCGATCTATCAGGCGGTGACCTTCGGCGCGCTGGCGCTCGGGGCGTGGGTCTTCGGGATGATCGCCGATTTGTGGACGCTGCCCGCCGCCGTGCTGGCCGGCGGCGGCTGGCTGGCGCTGTCGGTGCCGATCCTCCACGCCGTCGCCCCAATGCCGGGGCGCGACGAAGGGCGGATCGCGCCTTAAGCCTGCGCGTTTTTCCAATCGCGCTTGATCTTCTTGGCGAGGCTCCATTTGTGGACCTCGGTGGGGCCGTCATAAATGCGGAAGGCGCGGACTTCGCGGAACACCTGTTCGACGATCGTCTTGTCGGTGACCCCGGTGCCGCCCATGACCTGGACGCAGCGATCGGCGATGCGCATCAGCGCTTCGGACACCGCGACCTTCGCCATCGAGCTTTCGGCGGTGCCGAGGTCGCCGGTGTCGAGCACTTCGGCGCACCAGCGGATCATCAGTTCGGCCTGCTTGAGGTCGATCAGATTCTCGGCGAGCATGAAGCCGACGCCCTCATGGTCGATCAGCGGCTTGCCGAAGGCGGTGCGGCGATTGGCGTAGTCGCTCGCGATCTCGTGCGCGCGCTGGCAGGCGCCGTGCCAGCGCATGCAATGCGACAGGCGCGCGGGGGACAGGCGGATCTGGGCATATTTGAACCCCTCGCCCGCCTCGCCGAGCATCTGGTCGGCGGGGACGCGCAGGTTGTCGATGACGACGGTCGCATGGCCGCCGGGCATCGAGCTGTCGATCGTGTTCGGCACATGCTCGATGCGGATCGCGGGGTCGGGCAGGTCGACGAGGAACATGCAGGCGCCGCCGCCCGCCGCGACGTCCTCGGCCTTGGCCATGACGATGCCGACCTTGGCGCCATCGGCGCCGGTGATGAAGCATTTGCGGCCGTTGATCACCCAGTGGTTGCCGTCCATGCGACAGGTCGTCTTCATCATCGAGGGGTCGGAGCCCGCGCCGCCCTCTTCGGCGGGTTCGGTCATGAAGAAGGCCGAGCGGGCCTGGCCCTGCACCAGCTGGTCGAGGAAGCGTGCCTTGAGCTCGGGGCTGCCGACCTTGCCGAGCAGATACATATTGCCCTCGTCGGGGGCGGCGGTGTTGCACGCGAGCGGGCCGAGCGGCGACAGGCCCGATTTCTGGAGCACATAGGCGGTCTCGACCTGGGTCAGATGGTCGCCGTCGGCGAGGATATGCGGGGTGAGCACACCGGCGGCGCGCGCCTTGGCCTTGAGCTCGTCGACGAGATCGTCGGTCGGGGCGCCATGATGATCGCGGCGCGGGTCGTTTTCATAGGGAGCGACGACGGTGCGGACGAAGGTTTCGACGCGGGCGCCGATGTCGAGCGCGCGATCCGAGACGGTCGCGGCGGCGGCTTGCTGATGGCTCATTTCTGGCTCCCCAATATGATCGGGGACCCGTTGGATCATTTGCGCGGCGGGGGCAAGCGCTTCGCGAGCGAAGCGCTCAAAACAGTGAACGCCCCGGCCGTGGGGGGCCGGGGCGTTCGATCAGGCTAATTAAGGGACCAACCAAATATAGCCTGAGTCTCGGTTACTCTGTGTCTTAGCGCAGCAGGTTCATGACGCCCTGCTGGCTCTGGTTCGCCTGGGCGAGCATCGCGGTCGATGCCTGGGCCAGGATGCCGGCCGCCGCGAGCTTCGTCGATTCCGCCGAGAAGTCGGTGTCTTCGATGCGCGACTTCGAGTCCGCCAGATTCACGACGGTCGACGTCAAATTGTCGACAGTGGCTTCGAGGCGGTTCTGCTGGGCACCCAGGTTGGCGCGTTCGGTGGCGACCGTCTGGATCGCGGTGTCGAGCGTGGCGAGCGCGCCCGACGCACCGGCGGCGGTCGAGAAGTCGAGGCCGTCGACGCCGAGACCGGCCGACTGCATGTCGGCGATGGTGATGTTCACGACTTCGCCGTCGTTCAAACCGGTCTGGATGTCGAGGTCGGCGGTGCCGTCGAGCAGCGCGGTGCCGTTGAAGGTGGTGCGCGTCGCAACGTCGTCGATCTGCGCGATCAGCGCCGTGACTTCGGTCTGGATCGCTTCACGGTCGTCGTCGCCCAGCGTGCCGGTCGAAGCCTGGACGGCCAGTTCACGCATACGGACGAGCATGTTCGAAATGCCGCCCATCGCGCCTTCAGCCGTCTGCGAGGCCGAGATGCCGTCGTTCGAGTTGCGGATCGCCTGGTTCAGGCCGCGGACGTTGGCGTCCATGCGGGTGGCGATGGCGAGGCCGGCGGCGTCGTCCTTGGCGCTGTTGATGCGCTTGCCGCTCGACAGGCGTTCCATCGCCTCCGACTGCATGCGACCCGCAACGCGCGAGTTGTTCTGGGCGCGAAGCGCGCTCACGTTGGTGTTGATAACAGTCATATGTTCCCTTTCCGGCCCCCCAAGGGCCATTCCCGTGGTGTAAGGCTCGGTGAGCTTCACGATTGCAGTAACGGCGGGACGCGGCGGGGCTTAAGCGGGGCGCGTCAAAAAAACGCCGGACAGGGATAATTCGCGCGCCACCCCCGCATTAATCTTATGTTTTCCTGAGATAAAAATTTTTGGCACGCGCTTTGCATTGTTCTTGGCGTGCGGCGCGATGCCGCCTCGAGGACGGATGAGATTATGAGCACGATTGACCAGAGCCGGCTGCTGCAGATGCGCAGTTCGATCCTCAATCAGAACCAGGCGCTGCAACGCGCCGCGGGCCGCGGTGCGGCGGGCGGCGTCGACGGCGCCGACACGGGCGTCGGCGGCGCGAACCAGAGCGCCGACTTCGGTGCCGCTATCAGCAACGCGCTGCAGCAGGTGAACAACCAGCAGGCGAAGGCCAGCGACCTCAGCGAAGCCTATGAGCGCGGCGACACCCACGACATCGTCAGCGTGATGATCGAGCGGCAGAAAGCCTCGCTCGGCTTCGAGACGACGTTGCAGGTGCGCAACAAGCTGCTCTCCGCGTACCGCGACATCATGAACATGCCGGTCTGATCCGATGGCCGAAGCCCAGATCCTCACCCCCGTCGACGACGGCAGCGCGAACCGCCTGCCCGTCCCCGTCATGGGCGGCCGCCTGGCCCCCGTGCAGCAGTTCATTCGCCAGCCCGCCGTCCAGCGCGCGCTGCCCGCGATCGCCACCACCGCCGCGATCGGCATCGCCGCGCTCGCCTATTTCGCGACCGCCGCGGCCCCGCAGACCCAATTGTTCGCCGGCCTTGCCGACGCCGACAAGTCCGCGGTCGCCGACGCGCTGACCGCGCAGGGCATCGGCCACACGATCGACCCCGCCACCGGCGCGCTCACCGTCGATGCCGACAAGCTGCATGCCGCGCGCATCGCGCTCGCCGGTCAAGGCCTGCCCAAAGCCTCGGCCGACGGCAGCGAGATGATCGGCGCGCTGCCGATGGGCGCGAGCCGCGCGATCGAAGGCGAAACGCTGCGCGGCGCCCGCGAAGCCGACCTCGCCCGCACGATCGAGGCGATCGACGCGGTCAAGGGGGCGCGCGTCCATATCGCCGCCGCCGAACCCAGCCTGTTCGTCCGCGAGGACAAGCCCGCGACCGCGTCGGTGATGCTGACGCTGCAGAACGGCCGCACGCTCAGCGACGGCCAGGTCCAGGCGATCCGCTTCCTTGTCGCCTCGTCGGTCCCCGGCATGAATGCCGAACAGGTGTCGGTGATCGACCAGCGTGGCGCGCTGCTGTCGGACTCGGCGACGTCGAGCGACATGCAGGCGTTCCAGCTCCAGACCCAGATGGAAGACCGTTTCCGCCGCGCCCTCGACAGCCTGCTCGGCCCGATGCTCGGCGCCGGCAATTACAGCGTCGAAGTCCATGCCGACGTCGACATGTCCGAAAGCCAGGCGACACGCGAAAGCTTTCCCGAAAACGACCGCGCGCTGCGCAGCGAGCAGGTGATCCGTTCGGTCAGCGGCCAGGGCAATGCCCCCGCCGTCGGCATCCCCGGCGCCTTGTCGAACCAGCCGCCGCCGGCCTCGACGCTCAATCAGACACCGACGGGCGCCGCCCCAGCGACGACCGAAACCCAGAGCAACGAAAACGCCCAGCGGGCCTATGAAGTCGGCCGCGAGATTTCGGTGACGCATCGCCCGCAGGGCCAGCTTCGCCGCGTGTCGGTCGCGGTCGCGCTCAACCAGGGTAGCAAGGCGCTGAGCCAGGGCGACCTCGCCAAGATCGACAACCTGGTCAAGGGTGCGATCGGATTCGATGCGACGCGCGGCGATCAGGTCGCGATCGGCCAGCGTCCGTTCGCCAAGATCGAAGACGCCAGCCCGGCCTTTTACGAACAGGGCTGGTTCATGCCGCTGGTCAAGCAGGTCGGCGCGGTACTCGCCGCGATCCTCGCCTTCTTCTTCATCGGCCGCCCGCTGATCCGCTCGGCGAAGGCCAGGGCCGCGGCGCGCGCCGAACGCGATGCCGCGCTGGAGGAATCGCTGATGGCGAGCGCCGCCAACCAGTCCGCGCTGGGCGCCCCGCGCGCCGGCCGCGAAATCACCCTCGAAATGATCGAGGCGGCGCCGAGCTATGAAGCGCGCGCCAACCTCGTCCGCGAATTCGTTCGCCAGGATTCGGCCCGTGCCGCGATCGTCGTGCGCCAGCTGATGCAGGAGGGCGCCCGTGCCTGAACTCGACACCGCGATCGGAACCGCACCCGCCAAGCCCGCCGTCGAGGGTTCGGCCGCCGCCGCGATCCTGCTGATGCTGCTCGACGAGAGCGACGCCGCGACGATCCTGAAGCACCTCGATCCCGATGAAGTGCGCCAGCTTGCCAAGGGCATGTTCGACGCCGCCAACGCCAATGAAGGACAGATCGAGCATGCGCTCGACCGCTTCGTGATGCGCAGCCGCGACGTCAGCGCGTTCAGCGTCGGCGCAGACACGCGCATCCGTACCGTCATCAACCAGGCCGTCGGCAACGTCCGCGCCGACAATATCCTCGCCGCCGTCGCGCCGCAGTCGAGCGCCGCGTCGCTCGAAATGCTGCGCTGGATGGACATGGACGCGATCAGCGGGCTGCTCGCCAGCGAACATCCGCAGGTCGGCGCGCTGATCCTGTCGGTGCTTGTCCCCGACATCGCCGCGCGTGCGATCGAAACGCTCGACGAAGGGCTGCAGGCCGACCTGGTGCTGCGCGCCGCCCAGCTGACCTCGGTCCCCGCCGCGGCGATCGAGGATCTGGAATCGGTGCTCGCCTCCGCCAATGTCGGCGGCCAGCGCGTCGCCAAGCAGCCGATCGGTGGCCCGAGCGACGTCGCCCGGATCATGAAGAAAATGTCGAAATCGGCCAGCGAGCGGACGATCCGTAACCTGAAAAAGGCCGACCGCCAGCTTGCCCAGACGATCGAGGAGGAAATGTTCATCTTCGAAAACCTGCGCGATCTCGATCTCAAGAGCCTTGGCACGATCCTGCGCGGCGTCGACGCGGCGCAGCTGTCGATCGCGCTCAAGGGCGCCGACGACGATATGGTCGACCTGTGCCTGTCGACGATGTCGCAGCGCGCGTCGGAAACGATCCGCGACGAAATGGCCGAGATGACGATGGTCAAGCGCAGCGACGTCGACGACGCGCAAAAGAGCATCATGCAGATCGTGCGCCAGATGGCGGCATCGGGCGAAATCATGATCGCGGGTGCGGGCGACGATTATGTCTGACCAGAGCTTCGCCCCCACCCCGCTCGCGCAGATCATGGCGCGCGACACCGGCTTTCGTCCGCTGTCGTTCGACCCGGCCGCGCGTGCCCGCGAAGCCGTGGCTGCCGCAGAACCGGTCGAGGTCGAGCCGGGCGAAGATCCCTTCGCTACGGGTCTCGCCGAAGGTCAGCGCCTTGCCGAGGCGGGCTTCGCGGTCGAACGCGAACAATTGCTCGCGCTGGTCGCGGGCGCCCAGGCGCTGCAGGACGAACCCAGCGAGGAACTGGCGCAAATGATCGCCGAGACCGTCGAGCGGCTGGTCCGCCAGATCGTCGCCGACGCGCCGATCGATGCCGAGTGGCTGGAGGAACAAGCCGAAACCGCCGCCGCGCTGGTCGCCGAATGCGACAAGGCGCGCACCCTTTGGGTCCACCCCCAGGACGCCGCGCTGCTGATGGACTGCGCGCTCACGCTGCCGATCTCCGCCGACGCGGCGATGGTCCGCGGCACCGTCCGCATCGAAACTTCGGGCGGCTGGATCGAGCATGGCCGCGCCGTCTATCTGAATGAACTCCGCGCCGCGCTCGGCGGCGAAAGCGGTGCCGCATGACCCGCCGCATGGCCATGACCGCACAGCAATTGCTCGCCCCCGTCGACCTCGGCAAGGCGAGCCCGCGCCGCATCGGCACGCTTGTCGCGCATGAAGGCATCATGCTCGAGGTGTCCGGTTTCCCGCAGCCTTTGGGCAGCAACGTCCGCATCAAGTCGGCGGACAACGACTATGTCTATGGCGAAGTGGTCGGCTTTCGCGGCCACCGCAGCCTCGTCCTCCCCTTCGACATGAACAAGCCGCTGGTCACCGGCGCGCCGGTCGAACCGCATGGCGCCTCGTCGATGGTCCCCGTCGGCAAGGCTTTGCTCGGCCGCATCATGGACGCGCAGGGCAATCCGCTCGACGGCCGCCCGCCGGTCAAGTCGCAATTCCTGTGGCCGCTCGCCGGGCGCAAGGTCAATCCGCTGCGCCGCGGCCGCGTGACCAAGGCGCTCAACATGGGCGTGCGCGCGATCAACGGGCTGCTCACCGTCGGCGAAGGCCAGCGTGTCGCGATCATCGCGGGTTCGGGCGTCGGCAAGTCGGTGCTGATGGGCCAGATGATCGCGGGCACCGAATGCGATGTGATCGTCGTCGGCCTGATCGGCGAGCGCAGCCGCGAAGTCAGCGACTTCGTCGAAACCAAGCTGCCCCCCGAAGTCCGCAAGAAGTCGGTCGTCGTCGCGGTTCCCGCCGACCATCCGCCGCTGCTCCGCCTGCGCGCCGCGATGCGCGCCACCGCGATCGCCGAGGCGTTTCGCGACGAGGGCAAGAAGGTGCTGCTGCTGATCGACAGCCTGACCCGCGTCGCGCATGCGCAGCGCGAGATCGGCCTGACGCTGGGCGAACCGCCGACGATGAAGGGCTATCCGCCCTCGGTCTTCGCGCTGATCCCCTCGCTGTGCGAACGCGCCGGCATCGACAAGGAAACCGGCGGGTCGGTCACGGCGCTCTACACCGTGCTCGCCGACGGCGGCGACATCGACGACCCTGTCGTCGACAGCGCGCGCGCCATCGTCGACGGCCATATCATCCTGTCGCGCACCATGGCCGAACAGGGCGTCTATCCCGCGATCGACGTCGCCCGCTCGCTGTCGCGGACGATGGTCGACTCGGTCGATGCCGAGCACAGCGCCGCCGCTGCACGCTTCCGCCAGCTGTGGTCGGCGTATGAAGAGAACCGCGACCTGATGCTGATGGGCGCCTATGTCGCCGGCGGCGATCCGGTGCTCGACGAAGCCATCGCCCGCCGCGCCGACCAGCTCGCCTATGTGTCGCAGCCGGCCAAGGCCCAGGTCGATTTTCAAACCTCCCGCCAGTCACTCGTTGAAGGATATATTGCATGACCTCTCGCACCGCGCGCCGCAAACGGATCATCCGCGTTCGTGGCGTCGAGCATCAGATGGCCGAAGCCAATCTGGCGCGGGCCACCAACGAACTGGCGAACCTGGTCGAGCTGTCGAAGCGGCTCGAAACGCTGCGCAGCGACCTCGCCATGGCGAAGGGCGCAGTGGCCGGGCGCGCGCTCAACACGATCGGCGAACTCGGCATGCGGCTCGACATGGCGAAGGAAAATCTTGCCGCCCCGATGGTGAGCGCCAGCGCGCGCCGCGACCAGATGGGGGCGCTCGCGCAGCGCGCCATGGTCAAGGAAGAATCGGCGGTTCGCCTGTACGAACGCGGCCGCAAATCGGCCGAGCAGGAAATGGAACGCCGCAGCGACGCCAACCGCCCGCACCGCGCACGCGGCGGCATGCGGCTGCGCCTGATCGACGGCGGCGTGGCATGATGGCCACCTTGCCGCAGACCTCGACCCCGGCACTGCCCTCGCTGCTCGCGGCGCTCGCCCCGGCGCAGGCTGTCGGCGCTGGCGAAAGCGGCGCGTTCGAGCTGCTCGTCGCGCAGCAGGCGCCGAACGCCGCTGTCGTGACCGCCCCGGTCCTGTCGGTCGTCCCCGCCGCCGGGGCTCCGGCCCCGCTCGCGGTGGTCGATGCACCGAGCGCCCAGCCCGCGCCCGTCGTCGCCGCTCCCGGCAAGCCCGCGCGCCCGATCGCCGCCGAACCCGAGCTCGCCGACGCCGACGAAACCAGCGGCGAGGTCCCGGCACCGACCGCCGACGCCCGCCCCGCCACCGACAAGGCGGTGGTCGCGGCGAACGAATTGCTTGCGACGCTCGCCCACTTCACCGCCGCCGCTCCCAAGCCGGCGATTGCCAAGCCGGTCGCCGGAGCCAAGGGCGACAGCGAAAGCGACACCGAAACCGGCGAAGAGGGTGAAGCCGTCACCGACGCCGCGCCGGTCGCCACGATGCTGCCGGCGCAACCGGCGGTCGAGACCCGCGCCGCCGCCAAGCCCGCAATCGAAACGGTCCCGGTCGCGCCGCGACGCGACGAGACTCCCACGCTGCCGATGGCCGCGCCCAAGGCGCGCGACGCCGCGCCCGTCCCGGTCGCCGCTTCCGCCGCCGAACCGCAGGCCGTCAGGCCCGCCGCCGAACCGTCGATGACCGTGCTCTTCGCCCAGCCCGCGACGCAGGCCGGTGCGGTCGCCGAAGCCGCCAAGCCCGTCGTCATCGCCGAGCGCGTGCTCGACCTGACCAGCGACGATGCCTGGATCGAACAGCTCGCGTCGGACATCGCCGCGACCAAATCGGCGGCGAACGACGTCAGTTTCCGCCTGATGCCGCGCCACCTCGGCCGGCTCGACGTGTCGATGATGATGGGCGACGACGGCGTGTCGCTGAAGCTCGACACCCAGCATGAAGCGACCGCGACCATCGTCACCGCGGCGCAGGTCCGCCTCGTCGACGACCTCCGCCAGCAGGGCGTGCGCGTCGCCGAGACCCAGGTGACCCACACGCCGACCGACGCCGGACGCCAATCGCAACAGGGCCAGGGTCGCAGCCCGGCGCAGGACGCGGCGCATCTGATCGAAACCGCCACCGCGCATGACGCGCGCCCCGAAACCCGTGACCAAGAGCGCAGCGGCGACCGCCGCAGCCGCTTCGCCTGACGAGGAACTGAGTGATGAGCAAGGACAAGACCGACGCCCCCGCACCCAAGAAGGGCAAGATGAAGAAGCTGCTGATGATCACCGTCGGCGCCGCGGTGTTGATCGGCGCGGGGGCCGGGGCCGGGATGTATTTCGGTGTCGGCATGGCGGCGCATGCCGCGAAGCCCGAGGATCACTACCCCAAGCTGGTCGTGCGCGATCCCTCGGCCGAACCCGCCGCCAAGGGCGAAGGCGACGAAGCCCCGGCGCCGAAGGTCGGTACCGTTTCGGTCCCGAACGACAAGTTCAAGGTCGACCCGCGCAAATATGAGATCACCTATGTGCCGATCGCCCAGAGCTTCACGACCAACCTGGCCGACGGGTCGGGTTTCCTGCAGATCGGGATCAGCCTGTCGACCTTTTACGACGGCAAGGTCGTCGCGAACGTCGCGCGCCAGGACGTGCCGATCCGATCGGCGGTGCTGATGGTGCTTGCCGAGCAGGATCCGGCGCTGCTGTCCACTTCGCACGGCAAGCAGCAGCTGCAGCGCCAGCTGACCGGCGCGATCAATCAGGTGCTGCGCGACAAGGAAGGGTTCGGCGGCATCGACAATGTCTATTTCACGAGCCTGGTGATCCAGTGACCACGAAAAGCAATCCCTTCAAGGCGCCGAAAGCGCCGGCCGCGAAGCCCGCACCCGAAGCCGCGGCGGACGACGCCAGGGCGTCGCTGCTGCTGCGCAAGGCCGAGGGCGGCTATGCCTTTCCGCTGCTCGACAGCGTCGCGAACCAGTTCGCGCGCAGCCTGCGCGACCTCGTCCGCGCGCTCGGCGCCCCGACGGTGCAGGTCGAGCGCGAGGCCGCCGAGGTCGTGCGCTTCGCCGACTGGACCAAGGCGTCGGCGCCGGCGATCTTCTGGCGCTATCACGCGCCGCCGCTTAAGGGTCCGATCCTGCTCGCCGGCGGACGTCCGCTGATCCTCCAACTCGTCGACATCTTTTATGGCGGCAAGGGACAGCTCGGCGCCGAACGCGAAGAGCTGACCGACGCCGAAGAGCGTTTCGCCGCGCGGCTCGGCCGCGACATGGGGCTGCAACTGACCGCCGCCTGGGGCGACAAGCTGGCGATCGCGCCCGAACTCGACTGCGTCACCGGCGATCCCGCCAAGCTCGCCGCGGTGCGCGCCGACGACGAACTGCTCGTCCAGCGCTTCACGCTGCGCGGCGGAAAGCTCGACGGCCGCACCATCACCTGCGCCTATCCCGTCGCGGCGCTGCGCGGCATCGCGGGCGCCGAACCCGCCCCCGAAGCGCGCGAAACCAGCCCCGCCGATGCGGCCTGGGCAGCGACGCTGGGCAGCGCGCTCAAGAGTGTGCGCCTTCCGGTGCGCTCGGTTCTGGCCCGTCCGGAAATTTCTTTGGTCAAACTGCTCGGTTTGGAGGTCGGTGATATCATTCCGTTAACCATTCCGCGCAATGTTCCGGTAACCGTCGCCGGCCGCAGTTTCGCGGTCGGCAGCATCGGCGAAGCCAATGGGAATGCAGCCATAATGATCGAGCATATCGAAAAAGGATCGGATCATGAGTGACATGAGCGAAGGCGCCGGTCGCCGCGATCGCCGCGACGCCAAGGATATGGCGATGGCGCCCAATTTCGACCTGCTCGCGGGGGTCTCGCTGCGCGTTTCGGTCGAGGTCGGATCGACGAGCATGACGCTCGCCGACCTGCTCGCGATGTCCGAGGGCAGCGTCGTCGAACTCGACCGCGCCGCGAACGAACTGCTCGACATCTATGCCAATGGCACGCTGATCGCGCGCGGCGAGATCGTCAACGTCGACGGCCGTTACGGTATCCAGGTCGCCGAAGTGGTCGCCCCCGACCGCGGCCTCGCCGGTTTCGACCGGAGGGCCTGATGTTCGAATATATCCTGCGCCTGCTGATCCTGCTGCCGCTCGTCGGCGGCATGGCGTGGGGCAGCCTGTGGCTGTGGAAAAAGGTCCAGATGGGGACGCTCCAGCTGCCCGGGCAGGGCGCGAAACGGACGCGCGCGATCGAGATGATCGATGTGCTGCCGCTGGGTCCCGGAACCAAGCTGACCGTCGTCGAATTCGCCGGCCAGCGCATCCTGCTGTCGGTATCGCGCGGGGCGGTCACCCGCCTCGCCGACAACAGCCAGGGCGATTTCCATGTCGACTAGGACGAACTGGCTGCGTGCGGCGGCGATCGCCGGCGGCGTCGCGCTGCTCGTCGCGGCGCCCGCGGCCTATGCGCAGGAGGCCAATGGCCTCAGCCGCGCGGTGAACGAACTCGGCGGCGATGGCCGCCCGCTGTCGTTGTCGCTCCAGATCCTCGTCCTGATGAGCCTGCTGACGGTGCTGCCGTCGCTGCTGCTCATGATGACCAGCTTCACCCGCATCATCATCGTGCTGTCGATCCTGCGCCACGCGCTCGGGCTGCAACAGACGCCGCCGAACCAGGTGCTCGTGGGCCTCAGCCTGTTCCTGTCGCTGTTCGTGATGGCGCCGGTGATCACCGAGGTGAACCGCGTCGCGATCGAGCCCTATGGCCAGGAACAGATCGACATCGGCGTCGCGGTGTCGCGGTCGGGCGACGCGCTGCATGGCTTCATGCTGACCCAGACGCGCAAGTCCGACCTGATGATGTTCGCCAAGATCGCCAAAGCACCGAGCTATGCGAGTCCGAAGGACGTGCCCTTCTCGATCCTGCTGCCCGCTTTTGTCACCAGCGAACTCAAGACCGCGTTCCAGATCGGCTTCCTGATCTTCCTGCCCTTCCTGATCATCGACCTGATCGTCGCCTCGGCCTTGATGTCGCTGGGTATGATGATGCTGTCGCCAACAATCATATCCATGCCTTTCAAGCTGTTGCTCTTCGTCCTTGTCGACGGATGGGCGCTGACGATGGGCTCGCTCGCCGCCTCCTTCGGCACTTAGGGAGGCCGACGTGGAAGCAGATTATTTCATCGGGGTGGCGCAGCAGTCGCTGTGGATCCTCGCGCTCGCCACCGCGCCGTTGCTCATCCCGATCCTGGTGATCGGGGTGCTGCTTGGCATGGTGCAAGCGGCAACGTCGATCAACGAACAGACGTTGACCTTCGTCCCCAAGCTGATCGTGGCCGCAGTCTGCCTTGCGATCTTCGGCGGCAGCATCCTGGTGCTGCTCACCGATTTCACCCGCGAGATTTTCGCGCAGATCCCGACGCTCGTCCGATAAGCAGGCGATGAACCCCGCCGACATCCCGAATGTGGAGGCGATGCTGCAGCTGTGGATGCTCGGCATGATCCGCCCCGGCGCCTGCTTCCTGGCGGCGCCGGTGTTCGGCGCGACCAACGTGCCCATCCAGCTCCGTCTCGTCATCGCGCTCGCGGTCGGCGTTCCCGCGGTCGCCGCATCGGGGATGACGCTGCCGCCCGAGGGGATCGTGTCGGTCCCGGGATTCCTGCTGGTCATCGGCGAGGTCGTGATCGGGCTTGCGATGGGATTCGTGCTCCAGATGGGGCTCGCCGCGGCGTTGATCGCGGGTGAGGCGATCAGCAACGCGATGGGTCTCGGCTTCGCGTCGATGATCGATCCGCTGAGCGGGTCCTCGAGCTCGGCGATCGGGCAGTTCCTGTCGATGCTCGCGACCGCGATCTTCCTCGCCGCCGACGGCCATCTGGTGCTGATCTCGATCATCGTCGACAGCTATAATGCCCTGCCGCCGGGCCACGCCTTTCCCTCCTATGAGACGATCGGGGGCATCCTGCGCTTCGGCAGCCTGATGTTCGCCGCGGGGCTGACGATCGCCCTGCCCGTGGGCTTCGTGCTGATCCTGGTCCAGATCATCATGGGCGTGATCGGCCGGTCGGCGCCCGCGCTCAACCTGTTCGCGGTCGGCATCCCGGCGACGCTGCTCGCCGGCGTCGTGCTGCTCGGCGTCGCGACCCCGGTGATGGCCGAGGGTCTCGCACATATCCTGTCCGACGCGCTCGACGCCGCGCGCATGGTCGCGGGGACCTGAGCGATGGCCGGACAGACCGAAAAGGACCAGAAAACCGAACAGCCGACGCCGAAGAAGCTCGCCGATTCGGCGCGCGACGGCGACGTGCTGCAGTCGCGCGAACTGGCGACGGCGCTGATGATGCTCGTCGCGGCGGGCTGGCTGATCGCGGCGGGCGGCTGGTTCGTGCGCTCGGCGGGCGACCTGCTGTCGCGCGGGCTGACCATCGACCACCGCGACATCGCCGATTTTGCGCCGGGCGAAGCACTGCTGCGCAACGGGGTCGAGCTGCTGTTGCCGCTCGCCAGCCTGTTCGCCGCGGCGCTGCTCGCCGCGATCGCCGGGCCTGGCCTGCTCGGCTCGCTCGGCTGGCGCGGCAAATCGCTCGAATTCAAGGGCAACCGCATGAACCCGATGAGCGGGCTCAAGCGCATGTTCGGCGCGCAGGGCGCGACCGAACTCGGCAAGGCGCTCGCCAAGGTCGCCCTGCTCGGCAGCATCGGTTACTGGCTGGTCGCCAAGAACCTGCCCGCGATCCTGCACATGGCGTCGAGCGACCTGCACAGCGCGGTCGGGCTTGCGGGGCAAGCGATCGGCCATGCGGTGCTGGTGATGGCCGGTGGACTCGTCGTCATCGCGCTGATCGACGTTCCCACGCAATGGTATCAGCGCAACCGCCGCCTGATGATGAGCAAGCAGGAAATCAAGGACGAGATGCGCCAGTCCGACGGCGCTCCCGAACTCAAGCAGGCGCAGCGCCAGCGCGCGCACGAGATGCTGAGCGGGTCGGCGCGCAAGGCGGTGTCCGAGGCGACGGTGATCCTGACCAACCCGACCCATTTCTCGGTCGCGCTGCGGTACCGCCCCGGCATCGATGCGGCGCCGGTCGTCGTCGCGCGCGGGCGCGGCGACGTCGCGCTGGCGATCCGCAAACTCGCACGCGGCACCGATGTGCCGATCCTCGAATATCCACAGCTGGCGCGCGCGATTTACTTCACCGCGCGCGCCGGGCGCGTGATCCCGGAGGAATTGTTCGTCGCGGTCGCAACGATCCTGGCCTTCGTCTTCCGCCTTGAGCGCGCAGTCGCCGAGGGGATGGCGCAGCCGGCGGTCGACGTGCCCGTGTCGCATCACTTCGATGCGGATGGACGCAAGCAGGGCTGAGGCTGGGTTCGGGGTCCGGGACGCGGCATAGCCAAGCCGGGGAACAGGCTATGGCGAATGTCCGCGCCCCACGCCGAAACCATCTCCAGCCCCAGAAAACCCGCACCGCCACCGCTTAAGCTCTCCCGCGCGCCGCCGTTAATAGCTGCGAAGGATATCGCGCATGGTCAGTTCAATCGCTAACAGCCTCGGTTTCGGATCGGGGATCGACACCAAGCAATTGGTCACCGACCTAGCCGCGGCGTCGCGCGCGCCGAAGGTCGAGCGCGTCACCCTGCTGGCCAAGCAGAATAATGCCAAGATCAGCGCGCTGGCGCAGGCGCGATCGAACCTCGAAGGCTTTGCCGACTCGCTGGGCCAGATGGTGTCCGACGGCACGCTGCGCAGCACCCCCACCGTCTCCGACGACAGCGTCCTCAGCGCCACGTCGCGCGCCGGCCTGTCGGCCGACAGCTTCGCCGCGACGATCGAGGTGACGCAGCTCGCGCGCGCGCAGACCGTCTATTCGGGCATCGTCGCCGACAAGAGCGCCGCGATCGGCGCCGGCACGATGACGCTGACCGTCGGCGGGGTCGCCAAGACGATCACCATCGGCACCGCGAACAACAGCCTCGACGGCCTGGTCAATGCGATCAACGCCAGCGGCGCCGGGGTGACCGCCTCGCTCGTCGCCGACGAGGGCGGCCATCGCATGATTTTGAAGGGGCCGAGCGGCGAGGCGAACGGCTTCACGCTGGAAACCGCCACCCCCGAACTCGCCGGTTTCGCTTATGGCCCGGGCGGCGGCATGACGCTCGGCCAATCGGCGACCAATGCCCAATTCACTATCGACGGCGTCGCCTTCAGCCGCGCGAGCAACATCGTCGACGATGTCGTGCCCGGCATGTCGCTGACGCTCAAGAAAGCGGCGCCGGGGCAACCCGTCGACATCGGCGCGAGCCGGCCGCTCGACATGATCAAGCAGACCGTCAGCGATTTCGTCGACGTCTATAACCAGCTCAAGAAAAGCCTCGCCTCGGCATCGAGCATGTCCGGCGCGACGACGGGCCTGCGCGAGCTCGAACGCGAATTGCAGGCGCTGGTCGGCAAGGTGCTGACCAGCAACAGCGGCATCAACAAGCTCTCTGACATCGGTATCGGTTCGACCCGCGACGGCCTGCTCTCACTCGACACGGCAAAGCTCGACAAGGCGCTCGCGACGAATGCCGGCGCCGTGGAGGCCCTGTTCAACCCTCGCCGCGACGCGACGCATAACGAGACCAGCGATCCGGGCATCGCTTTCGCGCTCGACGCGATCCGCGACAAGGCGATCGCGACCGACGGGGTGATGGATCGCGTCTCCAAATCGCTCGCCGCAAAAAGCGAGGCGCTCGCCGAGACGCTCGAAAAAATCGAACAGCGCGAGGAATCCTACGCTGCACGGCTCGAAAAGCAGTTCGGCGGCCTTGATGCCAAGCTCGCGGCTTTCAAGGCGACCCAATCCTATCTCGAACAGCAGATCGAGATGTGGAACAACCAGAACAAGAATTAAGGGCGATCGCCATGGCAGCCACCGCGTCCACGGTCCGCGCGACCGGCCAGTACCGCCGCATGCAGAGCGAAAGCCGCGCGGCCGGCGCCGACCCGGTCGAACTGGTCACCATGCTCTACGACGAGTTGGAGATCGCGATCGGCGTGCTTGCCGCGATGGTACGGCAGGGCCAGCCGATTTCGGCCACCGAACCCGCACACCGCGCGCGCGCGATCCTGATCGGGCTCGACGCCGGGCTCGACCACAAAGCCGGCGGCGACGTCGCGGGCGCGCTGTCGCGGGTTTACAGCAGCATGCGCCGCAAGCTCGACAAGGCGGTGGCCGCGAACAGCGACGCGGACCTGGATGAGCTGCTGGAAGGCGTGAAGACCGTAAGCGGGGCGTGGCGGCAGCTCAGGTAAGAGCCGTCATTGCGAGCGAAGCGAAGCAATCTCCAGCCATCGGCCTGGCGCTGCGCCGATGGCTGGAGATTGCTTCGCTTCGCTCGCAATGACGGATTTCAGCTTGCCCAAAAAAACTTCGGCACCGGCCCCTTCCCTCTTTCATCGCCAAGGTGGGGACTGGCGACAGAAGGAACGAACCGGTGCCGATTCAGCGGCACTGAGACTGGTGGGGTAGCCTCAGGCTGCCTGTTGCTGAACTCCATATTTGCGCATCTTTTCGATGAGCGTGGTGCGCTTGAGCGTCAGGAGACGCGCGGCTTCCGAAATGATGCCGTCGGCAAGGTCGAGCGCGACGTGGATCTGTTCGAGCTCGATCGTCTCGATCTCGCGCTTGAGGTCGATCGGGCGGCCCGGCGCGGGCGTCTTGCCGAAGGGCGCGGCGGGCGTGCTATCTTCCGCGCTGGCCTGCGCCGCGACAAAGCTGGTGGGGATAGCCTGTCGCGGCGCAAGCGCTGCGGTGGGGTTCAAAAGAATGGCGACATCGTCGGCACCGAGCGTCTCACCGCCGTGCAGCACGCTGGCGCGCTCGACGAAGTTGCGCAATTCGCGGACATTGCCCGGCCAGCGGTGCTGCATCAGCACGATCATCGCCTCATCGTCGAAACGGCATTTGGCTTCGCCGGGCATCTTGCGCTGGAAATGGCGGATGAGCGCGGGAATATCCTCGACGCGGCTGGCAAGGCTGGGGACCTGAAGCACAACCACGCCGAGCCGGAAGAACAGGTCTTCGCGGAATTTGCCATCGGCGATCGCGGCGCCGAGATCCTGGTGGGTGGCCGAAATGACGCGGACGTCGACGGCCTTCACATCGCTGCTGCCGACGCGGACGATCATCCGTTCTTCCAGCACGCGGAGCAGTTTGACCTGCATGTCGAAACGCATGTCGCCGATTTCGTCGAGGAAGAGCGTACCGCCCTCGCTCGCTTCGAAATGGCCGATGCGGCGGGCATGGGCGCCGGTGAAGCTGCCCTTTTCATGCCCGAACAATTCGGATTCGATGAGGTCGCCGGGGATGGCGCCGCAGTTGATCGCGGAAAAGGCCTTGCCCGAACGGACGCCTTCGTCGTGGATCGCGCGGGCCACCAGTTCCTTGCCCGAGCCCGAAGGGCCGCAGAGCATGACCGAGGCGTTCGAACGCGCCACGCGGCGGATCATGTCGCGCAGCTGCGCGGCCGCCGGGCTCGTCCCGATAATCAGCATTTCAAGGGCAGCCTGGTCGCTGCCGTTCCCCACCTTGGTCATTTCGATCTCCACCGCGCCCCCCGAATTCGGCGCTTCTCGATGAACCAAGAGATTGCGGAATCTGGTAAACAAAAGACTAACCAAACCGACCTAACCCCTTCAAATCAAAGAGTTATTGCCAATCTGGCAGCAATGGTGGCGGATGTCCGTTGTTAAGGATTATAACGCTGCCAAATTGGCACCAATTGTTCCGATCAGCTGCCACCATTGTCCCAGCCGAGGGTGATCGAGATGCGACGGTTGCGCGGATCATATCGATTCGAGGGGACGTAGGGTTCGGTATCGGCCACCCCCTCGATGCGCGCGAAGCGGCTGGAACCGATGCCGCGGAAGGCGAGATATTGCCGCGTGACCTCCGCGCGCTCGACCGACAGGCGCCAGTTGTTGGTGCCCGCCTTCGCCGAATAAGGGCTGGCGTCGGTATGGCCGCGGATCATCACCTGGTTCGGAACCTCGGCGACGATCGTCGCGATCTGCGCGAACAATTTGTTCGCCTCCGGCGTCAGCTGGTTGGTGCCGACGACGAACATCGAGAAATCGGCATCGTCGACGATGTCGATGCGCAGCCCTTCGCGCGTTTCGGTGAAGCGGATGTTGGGCGCGAGGCGGCGGATCTCGGCTTTCGCCTGGACCTCGCGCAGCAGCGACTTGGCGAGCTTCTGGAAATTGGCGCGCTGGATCTCGCGGCCCGATGCCTCGCGCGGGCCGCCGGTGGCGTCGCGCGGGATCGTCATCGCGCGCGTACCCGTCTGCCCCGCGGCGTTCGGATATTTGTCGACGGAGACGAGCGAGTCGCCGCCGAACAGCCCGGTCGAGCCCGCGGTGTCCTGTTTGGTCTGGACGATGGTCGGGGCGAAATAATCGGCGAGCGCCTTGCGCTGCTTCTCAGTCGTCGCGCCGAGCAGCCACATCAGCAGGAAGAAGGCCATCATCGCGGTCACGAAGTCGGCATAGGCGACCTTCCACGCGCCGCCATGATGACCGGCATGCGGCGCTTCGATGATCTTCTTGACGATGATCGGGCGCAGCGGGGTATTCGGACGCGCGGCCATTACCGGCCCCGCATACCGTCGAACACCTCGGCGAAGGTCGGCTGGTTGTCATGGTCAACGCCCGAGCGGGCGGCCTCGATCACCAGCGGCTGCGGATGGCCGTGGAGCGAGGCGATGATCAGCTGCTTCACCGTGTGATAGATGGCGGCGTCGCTTTCGATCACCGCACGCGCGCGCGTCGCGAACGGACCGACGAGGCCATAGGCGAGCAACACCCCGAGGAAGGTTCCGACGAGCGCCGAGCCGATCATGCCGCCGAGGACTTCGGGCGGCTTGTCGATCGAGCCCATCGTCTTCACCACGCCGAGCACCGCGGCGACGATGCCGAGCGCCGGCAACGCATCGGCCAGGCTCTGCAGCCCGTCGGCGGGCTTGATCGCATGATGGTGGTGGTTCTTGATCGCGCTGTCCATCACCTCTTCGACCGCGTGCGGGTCGAGCGTGCCCGACGACACGACGACGAGGCGCAGCGTGTCGCAGATCAGGTGGACGAGCGTGTCGTCCTTCAGGAGTTTCGGATATTGCTGGAAGATCGGCGAGCTCGCCGGATCCTCGATATGCGGTTCGACCGCGACCGGCCCCTCGGTGCGCATCATCTTCATCAGTGTCGAGACGAGCAGGATGCAGTCGAGATAGTCGGACTTCTTGTATGTCGGCCCCTTGAACACCTTGCCGAAGCCGCCGCCGAGCGCCTTCAGCTCCTTGCCCGAATTGCCGATGATCAGCGATCCGACCGCGGCGCCGCCGATGATCAGCATTTCGTGCGGCAGCGCGTGCATGACGGGGCCGAGATTGCCCCCGGTCAGCGCAAAGCCCCCGAACACCAGCACGAGAAGAACAACGATGCCGATTACGGGAAACATGCGCGGTGGGCTCCTGTCGGGGCGGTACCCCGAAAATCAGGGCGTCTTGATGATTAACGGCAGCAGCGGCGAAAGATTTAGGGCGAAGCGCCCTCGCCTCAGCTCAAAATATCGAACAAGGTCTGCCGGTTGATCCGCGCGAAGGCCGCCTGCGCCGCGTCGAGCGTCAATTTCTGGGCATTGAGCTCGGCGATCGCCACCGACAGGTCGGTGTCCTCGACCGCCGATCGTTCGTCGGACAGGGTGATGCCGCGCAAATCGAGGCTGTCGCCGATCCGTTCGAGCCGACCGGCCGAAAGGCCCATTGCCGCGCGCTGGTCGGCGATGTGCGAGATCGCACCCGACAGGGTTTCGAGCGCGGCACCCATCGCGGCGCTGTCGCCCGCGGTGATCGCCGCCGCGGCATCGCGCAGGCCCGTCGACACGCTGTTGCCGTCGACGACAAAGGCGGTGCTGGCCGACGGCACCGGTGCGAAACTGACATCGGCATCGAAACGCACCTGCTTCGCATTGGTCGCGAAGATCGGCTCGCCATTGGAATCGCGCGTCGCGGCAAAGCCGTCGATCTCGTCGGCGATCGCCGACAGTTCGGCCGCGATACTGGCGCGGTCGGCGGGATTGGTCGTCGCGCTTGCCGCCGTCATCGTCAGCTCGCGGGCGCGGGTCAGCAGGTTGCTCACCGAACCCAGCGCGCTGTCCGCCTGCGACACCTGCGCGGTCGCGGTCTTGACGTTCGCCGCCCAGGTCTTCGCACTCGCCTGCGCCTTGCCGATCGTCGCGATCCGCTGCGAGGCGGCGGGATCGTCGGAGGCACGGAGCAATTTCTTGCCGCCCGAAATCTGGGTCTGGATGCGTTCGAGCTGGTCGGAGAGTTTCGACTGGCGCGCGATTTCGCGCGTCATGCGGTTGCCCACGGCGTTGATCATCGCGCGGTCCCTTCTCTATCGTCAGATCGCGCTGAGCAGCGCTTGCATCGTCTCGCGCGCGACCTGGATCGTGCGCGCGGCGGCGGAATAGGCTTGCTGAAAGCGCAGCAGGTCGGCGGCTTCCTGGTCGAGGTCGACCCCGCTGACGCTGTCGCGCGCGGCGGCGGCGCCGTCGGCGCGGGTTGCGGCGGCGGCAAATTGCGCCCGGCTCGACGAGGTGGCCTGCGCCTGCGACGCGAGCCGCGACGCCCAGGCCGCTTCGGGGTCATTGGCTCCGCGCATGCCGCCGATCGCGAGCATATTGCCGTTGGTGCCGCTGCCGTTGGCGGCGGCGACCTGGCTGGCCGACAACGGCGTCGCGGTCAGCGTCGCGGCGGTGGTGCCGGCGAACAGCGGCTGGCCGGCATTGCCATTGGCATCGGTGCCGGCCTGATGCGCGGCATTGAGCTGGCCGGCGAACTGCGCCGCAGCGGCGTCGAGCCCGGCACGCTGGTCGGCGACATGGTCGGCGGCCTGACCGAGTCCGGCGAGGTTGCCCGAACCGGGGTCGATCGCAGCACCGCCGGCCGTGAAGCCCAGACGGCCGTCGGCGGCAGTGGCGATCGCAACATGGGTCACCCTCGCATTGCCGACGAGCGTGTCGCCCGTTCCGGCGGCGCGCAGCGTGACCGTGCCCTTGTCGTCGAAGCTGGCCGTCACCGACATCTGCGACGAAATCTGGTCGATCAACCGGTCGCGCTCGTCGAGCAGGCTCGCCTCGTTGGTCGACCCCGCGCGCGCCTTGCGCAGGCCGGCGTTGACGCTTTCGAGGGCATCGAGATTGTTGTTGAGATCGGTGACCGACGACTGCGCCGCGTCCGAAATGCCTTCCGACATCGCGCCAAGCTGGGTGGCGCTGGAGCGGAACCCCGACGCGACATCGTCGACCGATTGCAGGAACTGCGCCCGCAGGGTCACATTGTTCGGATCGGCGGTCAGCTGGTCGGCGGTGGTGAACAGCTTGGTGAGGTTGGTCGAGATGCCGTTGGCGTCGTCGCTCAGCGCGCTTTCGACCTTGGTCATCCAGTCGGCGCGCGTCGCCGCGCGCTCGGCTTCGCCCGAGGAGATGCGCGCGTCGTTGATCAGCCATTTGTCGACCGAACGACCGATGCCCTGGATCGTCACGCCGCCGGGGCTGACGTTCCGCCCGACCAGCGCCGATTCGGTGCCGCTCGCCATTTCCTTGAGCGCCAGCGTACGCCGGGCATAGCCGGGGGTCTGGGCGTTGGCGATATTGTCGCCGACGGCCGACATGGCGCGCGAATAGGCTTTCAGCCCGCTCGCGCCGATGCTGAGCAGGTCGCTCATTGTGTGCCTCCGCCCAGACTGCTCGGGCCGCTGCCCGTGATGCCCCTGAACTGGCGTTCGACCATGTCGGCGATGCCGAACTGGCGCATCGCGGCGATGCTGTCGGCGGTCTTGGCGTCGGCCATCTCGCGGAAATTATCGGTCGCGCTCGACCCGAAGACGTCTTCGCCGAGCTTCGCCTGGCGCATCGACGCCATCAGCTGGCGCAGGATAACCGCCTCGAAAGCCTCGGCCGCCTTGCGCAGCCCGCCGTCGCCGCCGCCGGCAGCCGCCGGGGTGGCGCCGATCGAAGAAATGGGCGTCGTCATATGATCACCAGTTCCGCAGTGAGCGCGCCGGCCTGGCTCAGCGCCTCGAGGATGGCGACGAGGTCGCCGGGAGGGACGCCCATGCGGTTGATCGCATCGACGAGTTCGGACAGCGACGCGGTCGGCTTGACCAGCATCATCGGCCGATATTCTTCGGTCACCTGGACGTCGCTCGACTCTTCGACCGCGGTCTGGCCGCGGCTGAAGGGCGCTGGCTGGACGACCGTCGGCGATTCCTTGATCGAAACGGTGAGCTTGCCCTGCGACACCGCCGCGGTGCCGACACGCACCGCGCCGTTGATCACCACCGTGCCGGTGCGGGCGTTGACGATGACCTTGGCGGGCGGTTCGGCACGCCGGACGCCGAGATTTTCTATCTGCGACATCAGGCGCATCCGCTGGTCGCCGCCACCCGCGGCGCGGATCGCGATGCTGGCGCCGTCGATCATCGACGCGCTGCCGGGGATCGCGGCGTTGATCGCGTCGGCCACCGCCTTGGCGTTGGTCGCATCGAACTGGTGGAGATTGAAGGTCAGCATCTCGCTGCTGGCGAAGCCGGTGTCGACCGATCGTTCGACCGTCGCGCCACCCGCGATGCGGCCGCTCGACGGGACGTTGACCGTCAGTTTCGACCCGTCGGCGGCATCGACGCCGAGCCCGCCGATGACCAGATTGCCCTGCACCATCGCGTAAATCTGTCCGTCGGCACCATAGAGCGGCGCGAGCACGAGGGTGCCGCCGCGCAGGCTCTTGGCCTTGCCGATCGCCGAGACGGTGACGTCGAGACGCTGGCCGGGCTTGGCGAAGGGCGGCAGTTCGGCGGTGATCATCACCGCCGCGGCATTTTTCAGCGCCGGATTGACGCCGGGAGGAAGGGTCAGGCCGAAGCGCGACATCGCGCCCTTCATGCCCAGCGTCGAATAATCGAGGCTGTCGTCGCCCGTGCCCGCGAGCCCGACGACAAGGCCATAGCCGGTCAGCTGGTTGGCGCGCAGGCCCTGGAACTGGCCCATGTCCTTGATCCGCTCGGCCTGCGCCGGAGCGGCGAAGCTGAAGCTCGCGGCGAGCAAGGCAAGGAAAGCGAAAATGGCATGGCGTATGAGCACGGAGTTGGTCCCTTCGTGTCTGTCAGAACGGGCTGATGATCGAGAAGAAGCGTTGCAGCCAACCCTGCTGGCTGGCACGGGCGATCTCGCCCTTGCCGACGTAGCGGATGTGGGCGTTGGCGACGCGGGTCGACAGGATGCGGTTGTCGGGGCTGATGTCGATCGCGCGGACGATGCCCGAGATCTGGACGCGCTCGTCGCCGCGGTTGAGAGTGAGAAGCTTCTCGCCCTTCACCAGCATCGTGCCGTTCGGATAGACGGCGGCGACGGTCACGCTGACCTCGCCCGACAGCGTGTTCGACTGGGCAGCGTCGCCCTTGCCCTTGAATTGGGACCCGCCCCCCATGGCGACATCGCTGGGATTGAACAAAGACAGCGGTCCGGTGGCCGGCGGGGTCAGCCCGACGCTGCCGTCGCGCGTCGTGCCGGCGCTGTTGCTCTTCGCCGCGATCGTCCGTTCGACGAGCTGGATGGTCAGGATATCGCCGACCTGCCCCGCACGCCCACCCGAGGTGAGCGCGACATAGCTGCCCTGAAAGATCGAGCCATTGGCGGGCGACACCGGCGGCGCCGGTTCGGGCATGGTGATCGAAAAGGCGTCGGGCGCGATCTGGTCCTTCTTCTTCGCCTCGACCGCGGCCGGAGCCGCGAGCAGCGCGAAGAACAGGAGGCCGGTCAGGCCGTCAGAGCGTTTGCGTGGCATTTTTCAGCATCTCGTCGGTGGCCTGGATCATCTTCGAGTTGACCTCGTAAGCGCGCTGGGTCTCGATCATGTCGACAAGTTCCTCGACGACATTGACGTTCGATCCCTCGAGCATGCCGCCGCGCAGCGTGCCGCGGCCTTCCTCGCCCGCAGCGCCGACCAGCGGCGCACCCGAGGAGGCGGTCTCGACGAGGATATTGTCGCCGATCGCCTGCAACCCCGAGGGATTGGCGAAGCGCGCGATCTCGATGCGGCCGAGTTCGGTCGCTTCCGACTGGCCCGCGACCTGCGCCGAGACGGTGCCATCGGCGCCGATCGAGATGCTCGTCGCATCCTCGGGAATCTGGATCTGCGGTTGCAGCGGTTTGCCATCGGGGGTGATGATCGTGCCGTCGGCCGAGCGGTTGAAATTGCCCGCGCGGGTGTATCCGGTGCGCCCGTCGGGCATCTGGACCTGAAAATAGCCAGCGCCTTCGATCGCGACGTCGAGCGCATTGCCCGTCGTCTGCAGCGTGCCCTGCGTGTCCATGCGCGAGGTGCCGGCGAGTTCGACGCCGGTGCCGAGGTTGAGCCCGGTCGCATAGCGGTTTTCCGCCGACGAAGGCGCCCCCGCCTGCGTCATGATCTGATAGCCCAGCGTTTCGAAATTGGCGCGGTCGCGCTTGAAACCCGTGGTGTTCACGTTGGCGAGGTTGTTCGCGATCACCTGCATCCGGAAGCCCTGGGCGTCCAGACCGGTTCGTGCGACGTGCAAGGCACCATAGCTCATATTCTTGTCTCCTTAACGGGGCAGCGCCATCAGGTTCGCGGTCGCGCTGTCCATGTCGCGCGCGTCACTGATGAGCTTGAGTTGCGAATCCCAGGCCTTGCTGGCCTCGATCATGTCGACGAGGGCGACCGTCGCGGTGACGTTCGAGCCCTCGATCGAGCGGGTGATAACGCGCGCTTCGGGATCGTCGGGCAGGATGCCGCCACCCTTGACGCGGAACAGATTGTCGAGCCCCTTGACGATGTCCGACCCCGTCGGGGTCGCGAGGCGCAGCCGATCGACCTCCTGCGGATTTTCAGGATCGCCGCCGGCGGGCACGACAAAGACGCGCCCTTCTTGGTCGATCTTGATCGAATCCGCGGGCGGGATGGTGACGGGTCCTTGCGAACCCTGCACCGGATGACCGTCGCCGGTGGTGAGCAGTCCGCTGGGCGAAACCTGAAGGTCACCGCGGCGGGTATAGCCCTCCTCGCCATTCGGCGCCTGGACGACGAGCATCGCGTCGCCGGCCATCGCGATATCGAGGTCGCGGCCGGTCGCGGTGATCGTGCCGGCGCGCATATCGGCGCCGACGACTTCCTCGGACGCCATGGCGCGTCCGCCCGCACCGCTGCCGTGCAGCCACAGCGACTGCGCTTCGGCCATGTCGGCGCGAAAGCCGGGGGTTTGGGCGTTGGCGAGGTTGTTGGCGATCGCCGTCTGCCGGGCCATGCTGCCCCGCATCGCGGTGAGGCTGGTATAGATGACGCGGTCCATGGGGTTGCTCCTGGCAGGCGGCTAATCGCGAGCTATCAGCGGAGGCCGATGATCGTCTGGGTCAGCGCGGACGCGCCCTCGATCGCCTTGGCATTCGCCTGGAAATTGCGCTGCGCCGCGATCAGCATCACCAGTTCCTCGGTGATATCGACGTTCGAGCGTTCGAGCGCGCCCGACTGGATCGTGCCCATCGGGCCGTTGGTCGCCGCATCGATCGTCGGCTGGCCGCTCTCGCCGGTCGCCTGCCAATGCGCATCGCCGACGGGGCGCAGGCCCTCGGTCGCGGGGAAGGTCGCCATGGCGATCTTGCCGAGCGTCTGGTTCGAGCCATCGGCGAAGGTCGCGGTGGCGAGGCCGTCCTGGCCGATCGACACGTTGACGAGCGCGGCGTCGGGATTGCCGGCGGCGTGCTGCGGCACGACGAAGTCGGTCGTCGAGGCAAGGGTGCGGCTGGTGACATTGCCGTCGGCATCGACGGGCAGCAGCTGCAGCGTCGCGCCGGTCGAGTCGACGACGCGGCCATCCTCGAGCGGCGAGAAGGAGCCGTTGCGGGTGTAGGTGACCTGGTTGCGCGGCGGTTCGCCCTTCACGACGAACATGCCGTCGCCGATGATCGCCATGTCGAACGTCTTTTCGCTCGATTCATACGACCCTTGGGTGAACTGCTGGGTGATGCCGGTCAGGCGCGTGCCCTGCCCCGCGACGGTCTTGGTCGACTGGTTCGGCGAGGCGGCGAAGATATCGCCGAACTGCGCCTTGCTGCGCTTGAAGCCGATCGAACCGGCGTTGGCGATGTTGTTCGAAACGACCGACATTTCGGTCTGGGCGCCCTTGAGGCCCGAAAGCGAGGTGTAGAAAGACATGGGATCGGTTCCTTACTGCGTGCTGGTGGTGTCGGTGGTGGTGGCCGGCGCCGGGGTCGAGGCCTTGATGTCCTTGAGCAGCTGGGTCTGTGCCGTGAGCTGGTCGGAAATCGTCTGAAGCGTCGTGTTCGTCTCGGTGATCCCCGCGAGGCTGGAGAATTGCGCCATCTGCGCGACCATCTGCTGGTTATCGACTGGGTTGAACGGGTCCTGCTGGCTCAGCTGCGCGGTCATCAGGCGCAGGAAATCGCTCTGCCCCATCTGGTTCGCGCTGCCCTTCGGCTGGAGCACGACATTGCTGGTGTTGGTGACGCTGTTCACGGCCATCTTACTGTCCCATCCGCAGGGTTTCGTTGATCAGGCCCTTGGCGGTTTCGAGGACCTGGACGTTGTTCTGATACTGGCGGGCGGTCTCGACCATCTCGACCAGCTCGGCGGCGCTATCGACCGCGGCGTCCCAGACATTGCCGTCGGCATCGGCCAGCGGGTTGTTTGGATCGTGCCGTTTCGACGGCGCCATTTTCGTCTGCGTGACCTGGTCGACCGCGACCGTCGCGCGGCCGCCTTCGTCCATGACGGTGCGGAACACCGGCTTCATCGAGCGATAGGCGCCGGCTTCGCTGCCGGCGGTCGTGCCCGCATTGGCGAGGTTCGACGCCGTGGTGTTGAGCCGGATCAGCTGCGCCGACATCGCGCGGCCGCTGATGTCGAAGACCGAGAAATTGCCGTTCATCGTCATTCGCCCTTCAGCGCGCGGGTCAGCGTGTTGACGCGACCCGAGAGGAAGGAGAGGCTCGAACGATAGGCGAGCGCGTTTTCGGCGAAGGCGGTCTGCTCGGTCGCCATTTCGACGGTGTTGCCGTCGAGCGACGACTGGACGGGAATGCGATATTCGATCGCCCCTTCCATCGAGCCGCCCTGCTGCGCGAGGTCGAGCGCTTTCGAAAAGTCGAGGTCGCGCGCCTTGTAATTGGGCGTCGCGGCGTTGGCGATGTTCGACGCGAGCAGCATCATCCGCTGGCTGCGGAGCTGCAGCGCATTGGCGTGGATGCCGAAGAGCTTCTCTGATGCCATCGTACACAATCCTTCTTTCGGTGGTCCGCTCCGGCACCGGCCGGCGCAGACGCGCGAAAAACACCAAGGCATAATGCAATCGGCGTGCCAAACGTGGACTATTGCCGGATTTCCGCCATTTTTCAGGCCCCGGAACCGTCAGTTGTGCGAGCTGTCGGCGCGAGGGTCAGATTTTTGACGGCCGTGCGGCGGGCCGCCCCGAAAGCCGCGGCAAAGCGCGACTGGCACGCATCCTGCAATCAGGCGAGCGACCATTTTGGACCAAAGGAGATGGGTCATGAACCGCAATCTTTTCCTTGCCATCGGCGCGTTGGCCATGGCGATCCCTGCCGAAGCGCCGGGCCAGACCACCAGCGAGGACTGGCAGACGATCGACGTGCTCACCGCGATGGTGGCCAGTGCCATGGGCCGCACCGCGACCCCGATCGACCGCCGCATCAAGCTCGCGCGCTGCCCCGAACAGGCATCGGTGACCGCCGTCGACAGCTCGACGCTCGCCGTCCGTTGCCCGTCGCTCGGCTGGCGGCTGCGCGTGCCGATGACCGCCCCCGCCGGGGCCAGCGCCGCGGGCGGCTTCGTCGCCAAGCCCGCCGCCGCCGCGCCGGTGGTGCGCCGCGGCGACAATGTCCGCGTCACCATCGATACCGAAAGCTTCTCGATCAGCTATGCCGCCACCGCGACGCAGGACGGCCGCGTCGGCGACCTGATCGCGCTGCGCGGCAGCGACACGAAGAGCGCGCTGAGCGCCGTCGTCACCGGCCCCGGCCGCGCGCGCCTGGTCGACTGACCCTTCCTGATCAAGGTCCCGAGCCTTGCCCTGGGCCCGGTGGTTGTCGGTTTCCCGACGCCGCCGGGCCTTTTCTTTGGTTTTTTTGACCGATCGCGCTTAATCGCCCGATTTCGCGTCCGTTAAGTCCCTTCGAACAGGCCCGTCGTTTTTCTGACGGACCCGAGGAAAGGAGGCGCACATGACGGGAGACGGCAAAATCGGGCTGCAGGTCGGCAACGTCGTGCGCATCGGCGCCGTGCGCAAGATCGCCGGCGCCACCGCCGAACCCGCACCGACGCCCGCGCAGCCCAGGGCCGCGAGCGAACCGGTACCGGTCGCCAGCCTGATCAGCCTCGCCGCCGATATCGCCAGCCAGCCCGCACCGATCGACGGCGCGCGCGTTGCGGCGATCCGCGGCGCCATCGCCGGGGGCAGCTATGTCCTCGACCCCGCCGCCACCGCGCGCGCGATGATGCAGTTCCACGGACGCGGCGCCGACGCATGATGATGCAGATGGAAGAGGTGCAGGCCCAGCTCGACACGCTGGTCGCGGCGCTCGACGGGCACGACGCCGGCGCGATCATCGCGGCGACCGAAGCGCTCGCCACCGCGGTGATCCTGTTCCGCAGCGCGAAGGTTCCGCCGGGCCGCGAAGACCATGCGCGGATGCTGATCGACATGGTGCTGCGCAAGCTGGAGGCCGCCGCGATCCGGGTCAATGTCCTCAAGGACTGGACGCGTCAGAGGATTGACAGAAACCACCAGGTCCGCGGCACCGGGCCGCAGGGCATCGCGCTAAGCTATTAATTAACCAAGACAACTACGCCATTTCCGAAGAATGGCACGATGATTGCTTTTGGTCTGCTGAATGCAGCGGAACCAACAGCCATGACGACGATCAACAACAGTGCCGCCAGCAGCGCCGCCTCCCCCGTGATGGCGGCGGTGCAGGACGCGTCGGGCCGTACCGGGGTCGATTTCGACTATCTGGTCGATGTCGCGCGCGTGGAAAGCGGGTTCAACCCGACCGCGAAGGCCTCGACCTCGTCGGCGCGCGGACTGTACCAGTTCACCAAATCGACCTGGCTCGCGACGCTCGACCGCCACGGCGCCGACCATGGCCTCGGCTGGGCCGCCAACGCGATCGGCCGCGACGCTTCGGGGCGGCTCACCGTCACCGACCCCACCCTGCGCCAGCAGATCTTCGACCTGCGCGACGACCCCGCCGCTTCGGCCGCGATGGCCGCCGCCTTCACCTCCGACAATCGCGCCTATGTCGAAAGCCGGACCGGCCGCACCGCCGAGCCCGTCGACCTGTACCTCGCCCATTTCCTGGGGAGCGGCGGCGCGGTGAAATTCCTGTCGGCGTGGGCGGCCGACCCCGACCAGGCGGGCGCGACGATGCTGCCCGAGGCCGCGGCCGCCAACCGATCGATCTTCTACGCCGCCGACGGCAGCATGCGCAGCCTCGGCGACATTCGCGAACGCTTCCGCGCCAAGCTCGATGCCGGCGGCGAGCCCGGCTTCACCCCCGGCGCCTTCCCCGGCGGCACTGCCCCAGCCCCCGGCTGGCGGATGCAGATGGCGAGCATGAGCGGCACCCAGGCCGGGCGTCCGCCGCTTTCGATGATGGATATTCAACCAATGCCCAAGAAACTCTCGATGGGCTTCGCGGCCCAGGCCTATCAACGCCTCGCCTCGCTCGGAGGCGGCGCATGAACCTGAGCTTCAACGCCCGCGACGCCGGTCGTTTCGCCGGCGCCGCCGCGCTGCCGGCGGGGATGCTGATCCTCGTCGCGCTGATGGTGATCCCGGTATCGCCGCTGATCCTCGACATCAGCTTCGTCGCCAACATCATGGTCAGCCTCGCGGTTCTGATGGTCGCGCTGTCGGCCGCCAAGCCGCTCGATTTCTCGGCCTTTCCGACGGTGTTGCTGCTCACCACCCTCTTTCGCCTCGCGCTCAACGTCGCCTCGACGCGCGTCGTGCTCGTCCATGGCCACGAGGGCACGCACGCCGCGGGTCATGTCATCGAAGCCTTCGGCCAGGTGCTGATCGGCGGCGACTATGTCGTCGGGCTGTTCGTCTTCGTCGTGCTGATGATCATCAACATGGTCGTCATCACCAAGGGCGCGGGGCGCGTGTCCGAAGTGTCGGCGCGCTTCACCCTCGACGCTTTGCCCGGCAAACAGATGGCGATCGACGCCGACCTCAACGCCGGGCTGCTCACCCCCGACGAAGCCAAGGCGCGGCGCCTCGAAGTGGCGACCGAAGCCGATTTCTATGGCTCGATGGACGGTGCGTCGAAATTCGTGAAGGGCGACGCGGTCGCCGGCCTGCTGATCCTGTTCGTGAATATCGTCGGTGGCCTGATCCTCGGCGTGTTCAGCCACGGCCTCAGCTTCTCCGAAGCAGGGAGCACCTATGTCACTCTCGCGATCGGCGACGCCCTCGTCGCGCAGATCCCGGCGCTGCTGCTGTCGATCGCCGCCGCGTCGATCGTCACCCGCGTCACCTCGCCGCTCAACCTGAGCGACCAGATCGGCAGCCAGTTCGCCTCGCCGCATGTCTGGTTCGCGGTCGGCGGCATCCTGTTCATTCTCGGAATGGTCCCGGCGATGCCGCAGATGCTGATCCTGCCTGCCGCGGCGCTGTCGCTCGGCATGGGATGGCAGTTGCGCAAGGCCGCCGCCGCGGTCGCCGCAACTCCCGAACCGGCGCTGCCCGCGCCCGACCCGCACCTGATCGAATGGTCCGACGTCAGCGATTCGAGCCCGTGCCAGCTCGAGATCGGCTATGCCCTCGTCGCCCTCGTCGACGAACGCAAGGGCGCGCCGTTGATGGGCCGGATCACCGGCATCCGACGCCAGCTGTCGAAAGAACTCGGCTTTGTCGTCCCCGCGGTGAAGGTCAGCGACGACCTGTCGCTGCCCGGCAACGTCTATCGCATCTCGGTCGCGGGGGTGATCGTCGGCGAGGACGAGGTCTTCCCCAATGAAATGCTCGCGCTCGACTCGGGCGACCTCGTCACCAAAGTCACCGGACGGCCGTGCAAGGACCCGACCTTCGGCCTCGACGCCTTGTGGATCCCGCGCAGCAGCCAGAACGACGCGATCGCGGCCGGCTATACCGTCGTCGATCCGGCGACCGTTGTCGCAACCCACCTCAACAACAGCATCGTCGCCGCGTCGTCCGACCTGTTCGGTATCGACGATGCACAGGCGCTGATCGACAATCTCAAGGCCCAATATCCGCAGCTCGCGGCGAGCCTGACCCCGGCGGGCTATGCTCTGCCGCGCATCGCCAGCCTGTGCAAGGCGCTGCTGATCGAGCGCATCCCCTTGCGCGATTTCCGCAAGATCGCCGAGGCGATGGTCGCCTTTTCTGGCCAGCAGCTTGGCGAAAGCGACCTGGTCGAGGCGGTGCGCCAGCGCATCGGCGCGCTGATCGTCCAGACGATCGTGCCGAGCCGCATGCCGCTGCCCGTCGTGACCTTCACACCCGAGATCGAGATGCTGCTCAACCAGGCGGTGCGCGCCAATCCGGGCGCCGAATGGCCGTTCGAACATGGCATGGCGATGAAGATCGTCGGACAGATCGGCGAGGCGGTCGAACCGCTGCTGTTGTCGACGCGCAGCTTCGCGCTGGTCGCGTCGCCGATCTGCCGCCCCGCGCTGTCGCGGCTCGTCCGCGCGACGTTCCCCGACGTCGCGGTCATTTCCTACCTCGAAATTCCCGCCAGCAAGGCGACCGAGATCGTTGCGACGATCGGTGCCGATGTGCCGCGGCTAGCCGACGAAAGCGCCGAGCAGATGAAGGACCATCATCATGAGAATTGAGCCTGCCGAGCAATTCGCCGGCGCGGCGGCGCGCGCCGCATCGCCGCAGGGCTATGGCACCAGCGCCGAGGACCTGATCGACGAATATGCGCCGCTGGTGCGCAAGATCGCCTGGCAGGTGTTCTCGCGCCTGTCGCGGACGAGCGACCTCGACGACCTCGTCCAGACCGGGCTGATCGCGCTGATCGAGGCGAGCCGCCACTATGAAGAACGCGGTTTCGCCTTTGCCACCTACGCCTCGACGCGCATCCGCGGCGCGATGATCGACCAACTGCGTCGCGAGGCCGACGTCGGGCGATCGGCGATGGTCGCCAGCAAGCGCATCGGCAGCGTCCGCGCGGCGCTCGAACAGAATCTGATGCGCGCGCCGACGACCGCCGAAATGGCGGCGGCGTTCGAAATGTCGGCGGAGGAATATTTCGCACTCGAACGCAGCGCGACGCACGGGCGGTCGACCTCACTCGACGCGATGCTGGACGAAGGCAGCTTCCTGCTCGCCGACGACAGCGACGGGGCCGACGACCGGTGCGAACAGGACGATCTGCTCGAAGCGCTGGGCGAGTGTATCGCCCGGCTACCCGAGCGCGAGCAATTGGTGCTGCAGCTCTATTTTTTCGAGGAACTCAATCTGCAGGAAATCGGGCTGACGCTCGATGTCAGCGCGGCCCGCGTGTGCCAGATCAAGGCAGGCGCGATGGCCAAGATCGACCGGATGTTGCGCGATATCACCGAATAGGATGACCGGGCGCGGCGACCGGGGGGGCCAGCCGCCGCATCCCGGCCGGAGGGGACTACATTGCGAGCCGGCGACGGCTGTTCCACGCATGGCCCATTTTTTCGAAATAGCGCGTCATGCTGTCGACGCCATTGTCGGTGAGCCGCACGATCGAGCGGCGGCGGTCGCGTTCGTCGATGAAACGTTCGGCGAGATCGAGCTGTTCGAGCAGCGCGATCATGCGCAGCCCCGACGACAGCGGCACTCCGGCGCCGGTCGCGAGATCGCTGGCGCTGAGTTCGCGGTCATTGGTCTTGGCCAGCATCAGGTCGAGCAGCATGTCCCAGGTCGGCCCGGTCAGCTGGTTGCTGCCGAAATGCGACTTGCGCGTGCGGCGCATCTGAAGACTGAAGTTGAGTTGCTCGATCAGGCCCGGAACCGGCGCGTCGATCCGGTCGGGCTGCGACACGACCGGGACCTGCCCGCCAGCACCGCTGCCGAGCATTTCCTGGATCTGGTCGATCCGCGATTTGATTTCCGCAATTTCAACATTCGAAAATTGCTGCATGGATTGGGACCCCCGGGGCGCCCGCTATGCGGTCGCCCTCACGTCACCCCTCTGTTCCGTCGATCCCGCCGCGTACATGATCACGAGCAGGATCGGATAGGATATATATATCGAAAGCAGCGAATAGGGACGCGCCAATATCTCCGAAAACATCAGCTTCTGGATATGCCCGAAAATCGCGATGAGCTGCCAACCGGCGATCCAATAGGGCCAGAAACGCTCTGTTTTGAAGGCGATGTACCAGAAACTTATCAAGACGATGAGGTCTATGACGAAGATATTGATTTCGATATTTGTCCATTCCGGAACGGGTGACACCAATGTGGAGCAGACCGATGCGATCAGCGCGGTGTAAGCCGCCCAGCGTTCCAGGGGACCGCCGCGCTTCATCGCGACGGCCACCGTGATCAACAAAACGCTGTAATAAATCGCAACGGCCCACATGTGGCTTTCGTCAACCTTCCGTAGTGATTACGAAGCCTTGGCCAGCGGCATTTCCACGACGTCGGCGCGAACCAGATCGTTGCTGCCCTCGTCGAGCGACGCGCTGGCGGGCTTTACTCCGGCGCCGAACATGCGGGTGCCGAGACCGACCTCTTTCTGCGTCACGGTCAGCGCGAGATGCGCGTCGGTGAGCAGCTGGCGGACGTCGCCGGCGGCGGCCAGGGCGTGCGCGACTTTCGACATCGCTTCCTGACCGACGATCGCCGACATGTTGGTGTCGCGGCGCACGGTGGGCAGGGTCGCGGCGAGGTTGGCGATGCGGATCATCACCTCGTCGATGGCGTCTTCGGCCTGGTGCAATTCGGAAGCGATTTTTTTCGCGCCGGAGAGTCTTTGGTTCAGCATTTCTTGGTCCTTGAAAAAAGAATGCTACCGGTTCCCCCCCGCAGCATTCGGCTCGAACGTCAGGTCAACCGACCAAGTCCGACAAGGATCGAGTAGAGAGCGGAGAAGGCCAAAATCGTCACGAATGCGATCAAGATCGGCCAGATAATCCTTTCCAACAACCCATGCCGATTGATCGGCTGGGACTTGGTCGGAAACGGCAAACCGATATTGAAGATCTGCCGAAACGACCCGTGCCCCGGGTCGCCTTCGTCGGCGGGCAGGGAATCGGAAAGGTTAACCGGTTGATATGTCAAAGGCTGATAAGGGGTAACATCTTCGAAGACACCGTTACGAGCCAATATCGTTGCGGCCTCCACCCTGTTGGAAACGTTGAGTTTTTTTAGAGACCTTCGCACGCGTTCGTCGACCGTGTGCGGCGACACGTTCATCAGCCGCGCGATCTCCTTGGAATTTTTATGCTCGAAAACATGCCGCAGCGTTTCGATTTGCGCGGCAGACAGCAGGCTGATGTAATTGTCAGGATCGCCTTGCACGGGTCGGGAATAGTACATCTCGAGTCGAAAGCAAGCTGGCTAACTAGGTGTTAACGCTGTGGCGCGCGCATGCGGCGACCGCACCGGCGGCCCGGCGATGCCGCCGTCCTGTTTCGACAAGATGTCAAATCGCTTCATTCTAGTCTCCGCTCGCTGTTGTGCTCATCGGCGGAAGCCGACCCGATTTTTATCTATGCCCCGCTGAATCACGAAGGGCGACCGAACGCAAGCCCGTTGTGACACCGGGTGTCCCGCGTTGCGCCGCCCGGACGGCGAGCAAAATCGCGCCAAGCGGCCCGGCATCCTGCTTCAGCGCCGGCGGAGCGACGATACACGACAATGCCGTAAGGTCATAATCGGCGATATAGATCACCAGTCTTTCGGCGGCGAGGATCGCGGCGCGCGCCACCACATCAGGCTGGCCGAGGGCGACGCTGCCGCCGACGATGATGCGGTCTGGCGACAGGGCGAGCATCAGCACGGCAAGGAGTTCGGCGAGGTCGGACGCGACCGCCGCCCAACCCGGATCGGCCGGATCGACGGTCGCGGGATCGCGCCCGAAGCGCGCGCGTAGCGCCGGCCCGCTCAGCAGCCCCTCGACGCAATCGCGGTGGAAGTGACAGGCGCCGACGAAACCATCGCCCGCGGCGCGGCGCAGCGACATATGCCCGATTTCGGGGTGAAGGCGCCCGGTCACCGGCTGACCGTTCACGATCACCCCGCCGCCGACGCCGGTGCCGATGGTCAGATAGACGATCGTCCTGCAGCCGCGCCCGGCGCCGAACTCGGCCTCGGCGATCCCGGCGCCGTTGACGTCGGTATCGAGCGCCACCGGACAGGCGAAACGCGAGGCGAAAGGGGCGACGACGCGCGCACCGGTCCAGCCGGGCTTCGGGGTGTCGAGGATCGTGCCATAGTCGGGCGCGGCAGGGTCGACGCGGACGGGGCCGAAACTGGCGATCCCGATCGCCGCGATCGGCGCCTGCCGGTCCCATGCGGCGGCGATATCGACCGCGGCGCTCAGCGTTTCGTCGGGGCTCGTGGTCGCAAGGCTGCGCTGGTCGACGATGTCGAGCCCGTCGGCGAGGGTCACGACGACCTTCGTCCCGCCCAGTTCGACCCCGGCGAAACGGCCGGCCGGCGCGGGTGCGGTCGTCGTCATCGGGCGTCGCGCAGCCGCTCGCCGACCGAATTGGCGAAATGCCGCTCCATCGCGGCCCGCGCCCGCGCCGGCTCGCGCGCCGCGATCGCATCGGCGACCTCGTGGTGGAGGGTCAGCGATTCGGCGCGCTCTTCGGGCAGCGCACGCTCCTGCCAGGCGCGCGGGACGGCGCGCGCCATCATTTCCTCGAACGAACAGATGATCTGGTAGAACAGCGGATTGCCGCTCGCGGCGGCGATCACCTGATGGAATTCGGTATCGGCGGCGGTGCGCGCGCCCTCGTCCCGATCGACCGCAAGGCGGTGTGCGGCGGCCGATATCGCGCGCGCCTGATCGTCGCTGCGGTTGAGCGCGGCGAGTTCGGCGGTGCGCAGTTCGAGCGTGCGGCGCACGTCCCAGACGTCGGCGAGGCTGACCTGCGCGGTGTTGATCGCATGGCCCAGCGATGCCGCCATCGGCGACCCGTCGATCGCGCCGACGCGCGGGCGGCGGCCGTTGCCGACATCGACGAGGCGGAGCGCCGCGAGCGCCCCGAACGCCTCGCGCATCACCGGGCGGCTGACCCCCATTTGCGCGGCGAAGCTCCCCTCGCCCGGCAAGCTGTCGCCGACTTTCAGGTCGTGGGTGCGGATATGATCGCGCACCATCTCCATCGCGCGCTCGACGAGCGATCGGCTCGCGGTCGCATCGATCGCGGCGACGCGGCTCATGCCGCGACGCCGATACGGCGCATCGCGGTCGGCGCCATGCCGAACCGGCGCGAAAAGGCGCGGGTGAAGCTGGCGTTGTTGAGATAGCCGCAGCGATAGCCGATGCTCGCCACCGGCAGGTCGCTTGCCGCGAGCATCTGCCGCGCCTGGCGCAGCCGCCGTTCGCTCAGCGCCTCGGCGACGGTGCAGCGATAGAGTTCGCGAAAGCCGCGCGTCAGCTTGTCGCGGTTGAGGCCGCAGCTCTTCGCGATATCGTCAATGGTCAGTTTTTCGTGCCAACGTTCGTCGACGATCCGCCGCGCCGCGGCGATGCGCGCGATGTCGCTTTCGCACAGGCTCGGCTGGCCATCGACCGGCACCATGCGCCCTGCGGCGAGCGCGGCGAAAAACTGGCAGAGCAGTTCGAGCGAGCGCGCGAGGCGCAGCGTGTCGGCGGCGCGCGGATCGCTGTCGGGCGCGACGATCGACTGGCCGAGCCCGCGCAGATCCGACGGCAGATACCAGCGCGCGGCGGGATCGGGCAGGTCGCCGAACAGGCGGCGGCACGCGGCGCGCGACACCGCGAAGATCAGCAGATGATCGTCGGCGACAGCATCGAGTTCGGCGAGACCGAGCGTGCTGACCACCGGTTCCTGCACCCCGCCAAAACCGAGCAGCAGCGCGTCGGACGGCAAGTGGCGGCGATCGCAGCCCCCCGACCCGACAAAACTCGTCATGTCCTGCGAAACGATCACCACATGCTTCGACGTCATGGCTGTTCTCCCATGCGTCGTTTAAACCTGTCAGACAGCTCTTGGCAACAGCTGTATGACAGGTTGGCCGCGCGCTTAGCTGGCCCCCGCCATCGCCGCGTCGGCACTCGCGACTTCGCGTTCGGCCTGGGTGAAGCCGTAAGCGGGCACGATCGCACCGTCGCGGTCGGTCACGCGCGGCAGTTCGGCGATCAGCCGCTGTCCCGCATCGGTCCCGCCGCCGATATGGAGCCCCTGCGACAGCGTGACCTCGGCCGCGGCGAAATGTCCTGCCCCGGCACACAGGATCATACGGGTCGGCGCATCGTCGGCGACGAGCGGCAGCAGCGCCGGGCTGACCAGCGCCGGGTCGAGCGCAGCGAGGCTCGCGTCCGACAGCACGCCTTCGGTCATCTGGGTCGCCGCGGTCGGCGCCAGCGCGTTGACGCGGATGCCATATTTCTCGCCCTCGATCGCCAGCGTCTGCATCAGCCCGACAAGCGCCATCTTCGCGGCGCCATAATTGGCCTGGCCGAAATTGCCCCACAGCCCCGACGATGAGGTGGTCATGACGATGCGGCCATGCTGCTGCGCGCGCATCACCTCCCACACCGCCTTGCAGCAGATCGCGGCGCCGATCAGATGGACGTCGATCACGGTGCGGAAATCGTCGAGGCTCATCTTGGCGAAGCTCTTGTCGCGCAGGATGCCGGCGTTGTTGATCAATATGTCGATGCGGCCCCATTGGTCGAGCACCTGCCGCACCATCGCCTCGACCGCCGCTTCGTCGGTGACCGAGGCCGCGACCGCGAGCGCGGTGCCGCCGCCCTGCTCGATTTCGCGCACCACCGCCTTCGCCGGTTCGATCGCAAGATCATTGACGACGACGGCGGCGCCCTGGCTCGCCAGATACAGCGCGTGCGCGCGGCCGAGTCCGCCACCCGCGCCGGTCACGATCGCCACGCGGCCGCCGAGCGGCAATTCCGAACCCGATGTCGTCATCCTGAGAACTCCTTAATTCACTCTCTAGTTAGTTAATGTTATCCCCAGCGGAGCTTCGGGGACGCTACGCGCTGCGCAACTCCCGCCCCGCCTAGGCCGTCTTGTTGCAGATCTGCAGGAAGCCCGCGGCCATGAACGAGGCCATGCGCGCCTTGATCGCTTCGAAATCCTCGGACTTGCACACGCCGCCCGACAATTTGTCGATGCGACCGGTCCGCGCCAGCGTGACCATCAGCGCGCCGGTGACGAAATGATAGCCCCAAAAGATGTCGCGCTCGGCGCAATCGGGCAGCGCCTTCTTGAGCAGGGCGATCAGCCGCAGCACCACCGGGTCGAAATGGCTGTCCATCAAATCGGCACCCCATTCGGGGGTGTTGGCGACGAGCGCGCCGAGCGCGCCGTAATTTTTCCAGCCCTCGCCGCCATGGATATAGAGGTCGAGGTCGGTGTCGAGAAAGGCATGAAGCGCGCCTTCGACGGTCGGTTTGTCGCCCGCCAGTTTCTCATAATCGTCGAGCGCCTTCATCCGCCGCTCGCTGGTCACCACCGCACGGCGCGCGAAGACCGCGTCGAACAGGCTCTTCTTGTCCGCGAAATAATAGTTGAGCAGCGTGTGGTGGACCCCGACGCGCTTGGCGACGTCCTTCAGCGTGACGCCGTGCAGACCGTGCTTCGAGAAAAGATATTCGGCCTCGTCGAGCATCTGCTCGATCGTTTCGGCGCGCTGTTCGGCCTTGGTCGACCGCCGACGCGTTTTTGGCTCGTCTGCCACTGGCACCACTTCCGATCCCTGTTCCCCGGCGCCCCGCGCCGCAGTCCGCTCAACCCGCTCCATGCTCGTTCCGCAAGCGAATCTTATCGATTTTTCCGGTCGGCGCCAGCGGCATGGCGGCGAGCCGCACCACCGCATCGGGGATCCACCAGGGTGCGACGCGTCCCGCCAGCGGCGCGAGCAGCGCCGCATCGTCGATCTCCTCGCCGCCGCGCATTTCGACCAGCAGCACCGGGCGCTCGCCCCATTTGGCGTCCTGCCGGCCAATGACGGCCGCCAGCGACACCTGCGGCAGCGCGCCGACCACCGCCTCGATCTCGGCGGGGTTGATCCATTCGCCGCCCGACTTGATCAGATCCTTGGCGCGGCCGGTGATGATCAAATTTCCGCGCGCGTCGATCCGCGCGAGGTCGCCGGTCGGGAACCAGCCCTCGGCATCGGTCGCGGGCGCCTCCTCGCCGAAATAGCGGTCGACCACCGACGCACCGCAAACATAGAGATGCCCCTCGCCGCCGCGCTGCTCGGTCAGCGGGATGCCGCCTGCGTCGGTCAGCCGCAGGTCGACGCCGATCGCCGGCCGTCCCGACACCGCCGCGCTGCGACCGGGATCATCGGGTGGCGCGATGACGCCAAGCGGGGACAATTCGGTCATGCCCCAGCTCGTCTGCACCGTCACGCCGAGCCGCTTTTCGAGCCGCTCCATCAATGCCGGCGCCATCGGGGCGCCGCCGACGATCAGGCGTTTGAGCGACGACAATTCGCCGCCCACGACCTCGAGATGTTCGACCAGCCCGAGCCACACCGTCGGCACCCCAACCCCGATCGTCACGCCTTCGGCGGCGATCAGCCGCGCGAGGCTGGCGCCATCGGCCATGCGGCCTGGCAGCACCAGCTTGCCACCGACCGCGGGCAGCGCAAAGGGCAGACCCCAGGCGTTGGCGTGGAACATCGGCACCACCGCGAGCACCGCGTCGCGGCTGGTGAAGGCCATGACGTCGGCCTGCAGGCTGCGCAGCGTATGCAGGAAGCTGCCGCGATGGGTATAGGTCACGCCCTTCGGCGCGCCGGTGGTGCCCGAGGTGAAGCAGAGGCCCGCGGGCGCGGTTTCGGGGAAATCGCCCCAGACGGCTCCGCCCGGCGCATCGGCGATCAGGGGTTCGAGCGCGACAACCGATACGCCGACAAAGGCGCCCTCCCCCGCCGTGCCGTCGATCAGCAATATCCGCTCGATCGCCGGCGCGCGCTCGGCGATCAGCTTCGCCAGCGGCAACAGGTCGGCGCTCGCGACGAGGATCTTCGCGCCCGACTGCACCGCCATCGACGCGAGTTGCGGCCCGGTGAGGCGCGGGTTGAGCGTATGGCACACCGCGCCCATGCCCATCACCGCATACCAGAGTTCGACATGCGCCTGGCTGTTCCACGCGAGCGTCGCGACCCGGTCGCCCTGCCCGATTCCGAAACCGGCAAGCAGCGACGAGATCGCCAGACTGCGGTCGCGGAGCGCGGCGTAAGTAACGCGCGTCACGCTGCTGTCGTCGCGCGCGCTCACCACCTCGGCGTCGCCATGCCAGCGCGCGGCATGGTCGAGGAAGCGGTTCAGCGTCAGCGGATAATCCTGCATGCTCCCGTCGATCATGGACAATCGGCGCCCTTCGCGAGCACCGGCGACAATATGCCGGTGTTCCAGTTCCACGGCACATTGCCCGCGGCGCGGCGGCGGCACATTGCCGCCTCGTGCAGCGCATACATGCCGGGCATCAGCCGCGCGCCGGGGCGCGGGATGTCGGCGAAGGCAAGGAAGGCGGCGTCCTGGCCATAGGGCCGCCAGACCGCCTGCCCCGCCGCCTCGGGCTTGCCAGTACGCGCGAACGACACCCAATAATCGCCCATCGCGGCGGCGAAGCGGCGCTCGGTGACGGTGTCGGGGATTTTTGGCCAATAGGGCGGCGTGTCGGTCGCGGTGCCGAAGACGAAGGGGATTTCGGCGGCGTGGAAACCGTGCAGCCCGGCCTCGCTGGTCGCCGGATAACCATGGTCGAACAAATAGAGATAGGCGTTCTGGCCGAGCGCACTCTGCTTGACCGCGAGCCGCTCGGACGTCCAGCCATAGAGCGCATCGCGGGTCGTCGCGATCACCGCTTCGTTCAGATTCCTGGCGGGATAAAGCTTCAGCCACGCATCGGCGAGATCGCCATACCGTTCACGGATCGCGATCTCATAGGCGGCCGCGCTCGCAGGCGGCGGCGGCGCGAGCATGCGCAGCGAGCGGATCTCGCCGATGTTGGACCCCGCGATCATCGGCACCGGCGCCTGTTCACCGCGATCGAAGCTGTCGACGAGTTGGCGCGGCAAGACCTTGCCGTCGACGGTGCCCCAGGGAAAATAGCCCGCCTTCGCCGCGCCCTCGGTCAAGGCGACCGGGTCCATCGCGCGCAGCGCCGCGAGGTCGGCGGCGCCGAGCGCGGCGGCGACCTTGGTGCCCATCGCCTCGGCGGGAATCTCGCCGTGACGCGCCTCGCGGAGCGACGGGGTAGAGATCATATAGGCGCTCTGCGCGATGGCCTTGTGAAAGAGGCCGCGCGCTTTGGGCGCGGTCATCAGATACATCACGCTGAGCGCGCCCGCGGACTCGCCCGCGATCGTGACATTGTTCGCGTCGCCGCCAAAGGCGCCGATATTGGCCTTCACCCATTCGAGCGCCGCGATCTGGTCGAGCAGCCCGTAATTGCCCGACACCCCGTCGGGCGATTCCTTGCTGAGTTCGGGGTGCGCCATATAGCCGAGCGCGCCGAGCCGATAGTTGATCGACACGATAATCGCGCCGCGCGCGGCAAGCTTGGCGCCATCGTACATCGCCTCATGGCTGTAGCCGTTGGTCAGCGCGCCGCCGTGGATCCACACGATCACCGGCGCGTCCTTGGCCGCCTCGGGCGCCCAGATGTTGAGCGTCAGACAGTCTTCAGAGGCCTTGGCAGGCGGGTTGGTATAGATGCCGATCGCGGTCGGGCGCGGCTGGATGCAGGCGGCGCCGAAGCTCTGCGCCTTGCGCACCCCCTGCCACGCGGGCAGCGCGACCGGCGGCTTCCAGCGCAGCGGGCCGACCGGCGCCTGGGCGAAGGGAATGCCCTTGAATATCCGGACCTTGCCCACCGCCTTGCCCTCGACCGATCCGGCGGGGGCGTCGACCACCGGCGCGGCGGCGATGGCGGGCGTCGCCACCAGCATCGCGGCGGCGAGCAGCGTAGTTGTCTTTTTCATGCCGAAGCCTCCTCGCGGCGCAGCCGCCGTGCGAGCCAGAGAAAGAGAGCGATGGCGACCAGATAGAAGGGCGTCAGCGTGTAGAGCGCGGTCTGCAGCCCGTGCGCGTCGCCCTGCGCCTTGAACCAGTCGCTTGCGAAACCGACCCATGTCGGCCCGAGTCCCAGCCCGATGAAGTTCATGATGAGGAGCAGCAGCGCGCCCGCCAGCACGCGCTGGTTCGGCTTCACTTCCTCCTGCACCAGCGCGACCGATGCCGAGAGATAGAAATAGTTGAAGACCATCACGACGCTGAGCAGCGCGAGCGCCAACGGCCAGCCCGGTGCCCAGACGAAGCCGATATAGAAGGGCATCGCGACGACCAGCGACAGCGCCGGAGCGATCGCATAGCCGGCGCGCGATTTCCGCACCATGCGGTCGATCACCCGCCCCGACACGATCATCCCGCCGCCCATGCCGACCAGCAGCACCAGCGCGTACCAGATCGCGACGTCGCCCAGTTCCATGCCCTTTTCGCGCATCAGGAACAGCACCGCGAAATTGCCGAGGCCATAAGTCACGAACTGCGTCGCGCCGCTGCCGAGCGCCGCGAGCATCAGGATCGGGTGCGACAGGAACATGCGCACCGTCGGCCAGAACTCCGCCTTCTCGTCCGCAGGCGAACTCGAAACCGGCGCCGCAACATCGGTCGCCCCGCGCTTCGGCTCGCGCACTGTCAGCCACACGACCAGCGCGGTGACGATGCCGATGACGCCGACCGCGATGAAGGGGATACGCCAGCCGAAATGCTCAGCGATCGCCGCGCCGAACGCCACCCCCGCCGCGGCGCCGATCGCCGGGCCAAGGTTGAAGATGCCCAGCGCCGCCGCGCGCTTGCCCGGCGGATAGGTATCGGTGATGATCGCATAGGAGGGCGGCACGCCCCCTGCCTCGCCAAAGCCCACGACCATCCGCGCGATCGCGAGCTGGGTATAATTGGCCGCCATCCCGCACGCGACGGTCGCACCGCTCCACACCGCGCAGGCGAGCGACAGCACCCCGACGCGGCTCGTCCGGTCGGCGAACCAGCCGACCGGGATCGCGATGAAGCAATAGAACATCGCGAAATAGAGACCGCTGATCAGCCCGAGCTGGCCGTCGCTGATCTGGAGCGCATCCTGGATCGGCTTGGCGAGGATCGACAGCAGCTGGCGGTCGAGGAAGTTCAGCACATAGACGAAGCAGAGCATCCCCAAGACGAACCCGGGCTTGCCGCTCGGCCGCGCACCAGGCGCGGCGGAGGGCGAGAGATCGGCGACCGCCACGGCTTAGAGACTGTAGCCGAGACGAATGCCGAAGGTGCGCGGCCGCATCGTGCCGAAGCGGCTGTTCAGGAAGGCCTCGGGATGGATGTAGGTGATCGAATGATCGTCGAAGACGTTCTCGACATATAGCTGCGCCGAGATATCGCCCTTCTTCAGCCCGAGGCTGAGGTTGACGTTGCTGTAAGCATCGGTCTTGCCGAAGGTCGCGAGCGGCACGTTCGGCGCGCCCGGGGTGTTCGGGAAGCTGCTGTTGTACGACCCGATATGCTGCGCATTGACCGCCAGCAACGCATCGACGTCGGACCCGATCTTGAAATTATACGACATATAGGCCGATCCCTGAATCCGCGGCGCCGACAGCCGGTGCCCGAGCACCGCGCCCGAAATCGCCGCCTCGGCAGGCGACAGCCTGGTGATCTTGCTATCGTTATAGGCGCCATTGAAACCGATCGACCAGCCGGTCACGGGGATCACCGCGACCTCGAACTCGAAACCCTTGCTCTGAGCCGCGCCGATGTTGGTCGCGAACTGCACCGAGTCCGACACGCGGTTCGCCTGCGCCTGGATGTTCGTCCAGTCGATCAGATAGAAGGCCGCGTTGATGCTCACCCGCCCGCCGAGCCAGCGCCCTTTGGCGCCGACTTCATAGCTATTGAGGCTGTCGGACGTCGCACCAAAGGGAATGGTGATGTCGTTGGGGCTTGTCGCCGGCGGCGGGCGATTTGCGAAGGCGTTAACAATTGGCGCCCGAAAACCGGTAGAGATGGTGGCATATGTGGTCAGCGTGTCGCTCGGCTTGAAGGTCGCGCTGGCTTTCCATGACGGCTTGGATCCTTTCGCTTTGAGTCCGGTCACGGCTGCAAAAGGCGTTTGCGTAAAGTTTATGTTCCGGAACCCAAGCAGGGCGTAATCGAAATAGCCAAAGCCTGCGGCGGTGGAGAGATAACCGCCCGCCTTCGTAAAGCCCTGCGCCGACGTCTCACCGTACCGCATGCCACCGGTGAGCCAGAACTTGTCCGAGAAGCGATAGGTCAGCTCGCCAAAGCCCGCGAGTTCCTTGCTGAGCGAATGCGTATATTGCTTCTGATAATATTTGTCGGGCAACCCAGTGTAGTTGCGTTCTGCCAGGAAGGCCAAGCTCGAGCGGTAGAAATAATCGACGTCGCGGCGGCGATCGAGATAGAAGCCGCCGACCACGAACTGGAACGGGCCGTCGAGCGTCGAGGCGAGGCGCGTTTCCTGCACGAACACCTTGTCATAGCCATCGGCGTCGAGGCCGAAGGCAATCGGCGCCCCCGGGAACGAGCCGGGTTGAAAGGTGCCGGCGAGGTCGACGTAGAAACGCTGCTCGAAATCCGAATATGTCGACGAACTGGTGAGTTTGGCGAAATCGAACTCATAGTCGATCGTCGCGTTCGCAATCAGCTGCTTGCCGGTGAAACGATCGGGTTCGTCCGAAACGCGCTTGTTGCGCCCCAGCGACGGGCTGGTCAGCGAACTGTCCTTGGGGTTGCTATATTCGTAGCTGCCGAGCAGCTTGATCGACAACCGGTCGGTCGGTTTCCACAGCAGGGTCGCGCGCCCGCCATAATCGATCAGCGTATTCGAATTGTGGACGCCCGTCCCGACATTGTCGAGATAGCCTTCCTCGTCGCGGTAAAAACCGACGACGCGCAGCGCCAGCTTGTCTTCGACCAGCGGCACATTGACCATCGCATTATAACGCTGGCGGACGCTGTCCGAGCCGGTCAGCCCGAGATCGACGAGCGCGGCGGTGTCGAAATCATTGAGGTCGGGGCTTTTCTGCAGGATGCGCATCGCGCCCGACAGCGAACCCGATCCGAACAACGTCCCCTGCGGCCCGCGCAGGAATTCGACGCGCTCGACGTCGAACAGATTGGGATCGACGACAGTGGTGTTACCGATCGTCGAGACCGGCAGTTCGTCGATATAGATGGCGACCGAGCTCTGCAGGTTGGCGTTATAGCCGTTGGTCGCGATGCCGCGTGCGGTGAAATTGTTGAAGTTCGCGGTCGGCTTGTTGAGCACGACGCCCGGCGTCTCGCGCCCGATGCCCTCATAACCGACGATGCCCTTTTCGGTCAGCTCTTCCTGCGAATAGGCCGAGATGCTGAGCGGCACGTCCTGGATGCGTTCGGCGCGGCGTGTGGCGGTGACGATGATCGACCCGTCGTCGCCATCCGGCTCCTCGGCCTGCGGGGCGGTGCCCCCGGCATCCTGCGCCACGGCGATGGTCGGAACGGTGAACAGCGCGCCCGCGCACACGGACGCCAAGAAAATTGCCCTCATCATATCTCTCCCAGCATGCGCCGATCGGGTGTCGGCGTCGGGACGTTTATGCCGAGACTTCACGGATGAGTCAATATTCACTCTCTCGTGTGTGAATGTTGTGGGAAGGGACGAATTATGCGTAAAGTTTGGCAGAAATCATAGGCTATGAGTCGAACTACCCTCACCCTTCCCACCGGCTTTGCCGGCGGGCCCCCTCCCTCTCCCGGCGGGAGAGGGAGGGAGGCGCGAAGCGCCGGAAGGGTGAGGGTAAACGAATCAGGCGGGCCGAATTCAGTGGTCCGCAGCCCCCGCGGCGCCGATACCGGTTTCGGCGCGGACGCGCTGCGCCGGGTAACCCGCCCGGTCGACCGCCGCGCGCCCGCTCTTGTCGGCGAGCGAGACGAGCCAGATCGCGAGGAACGCCGCGGGCATCGAGAAGATCGTCGGCGAACTGTACGGAAAGACCGGGTCGGCATGGCCGAGCACCGCGACCCAGATCGCCGGCGACAATATCGTCAGCACCAGCGCCAGCAGCACCCCGACGAAGCCGCCGACGACGACGCCGCGCGTCGTGCAGCCATCCCACAGCAGCGACATCACCAGCACCGGGAAATTGCCCGACGCGGCGAGCGCGAAGGCAAGGCTGACCATGAAGGCGACATTCTGCTTCTCGAATGCGATACCGAGCAGGATTGCGAGGATCGCGAGCACCGGAACGGTGTAGCGCGACACCTTGAGCTCGTCGGCCGAATTCGCCTGCCCCTTCTTGACGATCGACGCATAGATGTCGTGCGACACCGCCGACGCCCCCGACAGCGTCAGCCCCGCGACCACCGCGAGGATCGTCGCAAAGGCGACCGCGCTGACGATGCCGAGGAAGATATCGCCGCCGATCGCCGAGGCGAGATGAATCGCCGCCATGTTTCCTCCGCCGCGCAGAGAGCCGTCTGGCATCAGATAGTCGGGGTTCGACGCGACGAAGGTAATCGCGCCGAAGCCGATGATGAAGGTCAGGATATAGAAATAGCCGATCCAGCCCGTGGCCCACAGCACCGACTTGCGCGCTTGCTTCGCGTCGGGAACGGTGAAGAAGCGCATCAGGATATGCGGCAGGCCCGCGGTGCCGAACATCAGCGCCATGCCGAAGCTGATCGCCGACAGCGGGTCCTTGATGAAGCCGCCCGGCCCCATGATCGACAGGCCCTTCGCTGCCGCGTCCGCGGGCGTCGCACCCGCCGAGGCGGCAAGCCCGGTCTTCACCTCGACCGCCTTGGCGAACAGCGCCTCAGGCGAGAAGCCGAAGTTCCACAGCACCGCGAACGCCATGAAGCTCGCGCAGCCGAGCAGCATCACCGCCTTGATGATCTGGACCCAGGTCGTCGCGATCATGCCGCCGAACAGCACATAGCAGGTCATCAGCGCGCCAACGATCAGCACCGCATAGGTATAGGGCAAGCCGAACAGCAATTTGATCAACTGCCCCGCGCCGACCATCTGCGCGATGAGATAGAAGAGCACGACCGCGAGGGTGCTGAACGCCGCGAACAGCCGCACCGGGGTCTGCGCGAAGCGGAAGCTGACGACGTCGGCGAAGGTGTAACGGCCGAGATTGCGCAGCCGCTCGGCGAGCAGGAAAAGCAGGATCGGCCAGCCGACGAGGAAGCCCGTCGAATAGATCAGCCCGTCATAGCCGTCGGCGAAAATCTGCGCCGAAATGCCGAGGAAGGAGGCGGCCGACATATAGTCGCCGGCGATCGCGAGGCCGTTCTGGAACCCCGTGATGCCGCCGCCCGCGGTGTAGAAATCGGACGCGGTACGCACGCGCCCCGCCGCCCAGCGCGTGATGCCGAGGGTCGCGAGCACGAAGGCGGAGAACATCAGGATCGCCGGCCAGTTCGCCGCCTGCTGCTCGGTCTGGCCGGTCAGCGCGTCGGCCGCCGCGATCGCGGGCCAGCCGAGCGCGAGCAGGATCAGCGCAGTGCGGGTGATCGGAAAGCGGCTCATGCGCCATAATCCCGGCGCAGCGCATCGAGGTCGCGATCGAATATCTTGTTGGCACGGCGCACATAGAGCGCAGTGAGCAAGATGCCCGCGACGATCACTCCGAGTCCGAGCGGAATGCCGAGCGAGGTCACGCCGCTCCCCAGCGGGCGCGCGAGGATATGCGGTTCAAACGCGATCAGCAGGATATAGCCGAAATAAATGACCAGCATGACGATCGTCAGCCGCCAGCCGAAGCGCGACCGCGTCGTCACCAGCCGTTGATAGCGTTCGTCCTGCTCAATATCGCGCGTCGCGGCGGCGGCTTGTGCCCCCTGCCCCTCTCCCCGTTGTTCCAAACCGTGTCTCCCGTTTGTTGCAACAGCTATGCGGTGATTGGCGGGCAAACCCAAGCGCTTATTCGGGCCGCCATTCCGAGGGCAGGACCCCGTCCGCTCCGAACAACGCCGTCATCGCATCGGGACCTGCCACGGCTTCGCGCAGCCGATCGGCGAGCGGGTCGTCGATCGGGAAAGCACCACCGCGCAAAAAGGCGATCCACGCATCGATCGCCGCGAGAAGCGACGGACAGCGCGCGCCGCGCCGCTGGTGCCAGGCGAGCGTTTCGAGCCAGCGCTGCGGGATCTTCTGGCTGCCGTCCATCGCGATCTGGATCAGCCGGTGGTCGAGCGCGGGGTTGGCGAAGCGGTCGAGCAGCGCATCGGCATAGACGGACAAATCCTGCCCCGGCGCGGCGTCGATCGTCGGCGCCGCCTCGTCGCGCATCAGGCTTTCGATGACCGGCCGGATCGCGCGATCGGCGATCGCCTGATGCACATAGGCGTGGCCGCGCCCGAGGCCGATATAGGCAAGCGCCGAATGCGCGCCGTTGAGCAGGCGCAGCTTCGCGGTTTCATAGGGCGCGACATCGGCGACAAGCTGCGCCCCGACCGCCTCCCAGCGCGGGCGCGGGCCGGCGAAATCATCCTCGATCACCCACTGGCTGAAACCCTCGGTGACCACCGCGCCCTCGTCGCGCACCCCGAGTTCGGCTGCGATCGTGGCGCGGTCGGCGTCGGTTGTCGCGGGGACGATGCGGTCGATCATCGTCGCGGGACAGCGGCACGTCGCATCGAACCAGGCGGTCAGGTCGGAATGATAGGCTATCAGATACTCGCGCATCAGCCGTCGCAGCACCGCGCCATTGTTCGCCAGATTGTCGCAGCTGAGCAGGGTCAGGCCGGGCAGTCCGGCCGCCTTGCGCTGGACCATTCCGGCGGCGACGAAGCGGTAGAGGCTCGATACGCCCATCGCCGCGGCGAGATCGAGCGCCCCATCGGCGCCATGCAAATAGCCCTTCTCGGTGACGGTAAAGCTGACGATATGCGTCGTCGGCGCGGCGATCGCGTCGATCACCGCCTGGCCGTCTTCGACCGCGACGAGCACCTTCTGCACCGCACCGATCAGTCGCAGTTCGCTGCCCGCCGCGCTGCGCGTCGCGACCGAATAAAGCCCGCCCTGCGGATTGAGCTGCGCCGCGACATCGCCCGAGCGCAGCGACACGCCGATGATGCCCCAGTCGCGGTCGCCCGCGCCCATCGCATCGTCGGTGTAGACCGCCTGATGCGCGCGGTGAAAGGCGCCGATGCCGATATGGACGATCCCCGCGGTCTGCGCGGCGCGGTCGTAACCCGGCACCCGCACCGACGCCGGGAGCGGCGTTTGCGCCGAAAGCCTCACAGCTTGTACGCGGCCTTGGCGAGATTGTAGCTGAGGTCGGTCGCCAGTTCGGCGGCTTCCCATTCTTCCATGCGGTGCTCGGCGACGAGCTGGGCGAGGAAGCCGCAGTCGATCCGCCGCGCGACGTCGTGCCGCGCCGGGATCGACAGAAAGGCGCGGGTGTCGTCGTTGAAGCCGACCGTGTTGTAGAAACCCGCGGTCTCGGTGACCTGATTCCGGAACCGGCGCATCCCCTCGGGACTGTCGTGGAACCACCAGGCGGGGCCAAGCTTGAGCGCCGGATAATGGCCCGCGAGCGGCGCGAGTTCGCGCGCATAGCTCGTCTCGTCGAGCGTGAAGAGAATGACCGTCAGCGCCGCCTCATTGCCATATTTGCCGAGCAGCGGACGCAACGCCTGGACATAATCGGTGCTCATCGGAATATCGGCGCCCTTGTCGCGCCCATAATGGTCGAACAGCCAGGCATTGTGGTTGCGCAAGGCGCCGGGGTGGATCTGCATCACCAGCCCGTCGTCGAGGCTCATCCCCGCCATCACGGTCAGCATATGGGCACGGAACAGCTCGGCATCGGCGGCGCTCACCTCGCCGCGCGTGACGCGCGCGAACAGCGCCTCGGACTCGGTGCGCGTCAGGTCGGCGGTCGCGGCGGTCGGATGGCCATGGTCGGTCGAGGTCGCGCCCATGCTGGCGAAAAAGGCCCGGCGCTTGCGGTGCGCGGCGATATAGCCCGCATAGCTGTACGCATCCTCGCCGGTCAGCTCGGAGAAGCGCGCGAGATTCGCGTAGAACCCTTCGAAGTCGGGATCGACCACCGGGTCGGGGCGATAGGCGGTGATCACCCGCCCCGCCCATTCGCCGCTGTCGTTCGCGGCGCGGATCACGCGATGATGCTCGAGCGTGTCGAGCGGGCTTTCGGTGGTCGCGATCACCTCGATGCCGAAGCGGTCGAACAATGCGCGCGGGCGGAAGGGCCCGGTCGCGAGCGCCTCGGTGATCCGGTCGTAATAGAGGTCCGACGTGGCCGCCTCGAACTGCACTTCGATGCCGAACGCCTCGGCGAACACCCAGTCCATCCACATCCGCGACGGGGTGCCGCGGAACAGGTGATAGCGCTCGGCGAACAACCGCCAGCTTTCGCGCGGATCGGCAGCGGGGTTGCGAATGCCGAGCGCGTCGAGCGACACGCCCTGCGAATAGAGCATCCGAAACACATAATGATCGGGGTGCAGCAGCAGCTCTGCGGCGTTGCCGAACGGCGCGTTGTCCGCGAACCAGCTGGGGTCGGTGTGACCGTGCGGGCTGATGATCGGCAGCCCCGCCACCTCGGCATAGAGCCGCCGCGCGATATCGCGCTGCCCCGGGTCCGACGGGAACAGGCGATCGGGATTGAGGGCGAGCGGACGGGTCATGCGGGGGCAGCATCGCTTTCTACGGTCACCGGCGCAAGCTTGGGGCTGAGCAGGTGGATCGCCAGCACCGCGAGGAAATAGACGGTGGTGCACGCGGCGAAGATGAGCGTGTAGTTGCCGCCGGTCGCGTCGAGGACGAGGCCGGTCGATTTGGCCATGATCATGCCGCCGACGCCGCCCATGAACCCGCCGAGCCCGATCACCGACCCCACCGCGCGTTTCGGGAACATATCGGGGGGGATCGACAGGATCGTCGACGAGAAGGCCTGATGTCCGGCGAGCGCGATGCCGATCAGCACCACGGCGAGCCACATATTTTCGAGGCCGGTGACGAACAGCAGCGGCAGGACGCAGAATCCCGCGCCCAGCATCGTGACCTTGCGCGCGAAATTGACGCTATGTCCCTGCTGAATCAGCTTAGAAGAGGTCCAGCCTCCGACGATGCTGCCGACGTCGGACAGCAGATACATGATGATCATCGGCAGCAGGACGACCTTCAGGTCGACATTATAGGTCGTGCTGAAATATTTGGGCAGCCAGAACAGCATCAGGAACCACACCGGGTCGGTCAGGAACTTGCCGACCGCAAAGGCCCAGGCTTCGCGCTTGGTGACGATCTTGCTCCAGCCGAGGCGTTCGATCTTCTCGGGCGGGTCATGCTCGATCCATGCGAGTTCGGCTTCGCTGACCTTGCCGCTCTCGCGCGGATTGCTGTACAGCCAGAGCCACAGGACGAGCAGGATCGCGCCGAAAATGCCGGTGTAGATGAAGGTCTGGCGCCAGTCGAAACCCATCCAGACCATGAACAGCCAGATCGTCGGGGCGGTCAGAATGACCCCGATCGTCGTCGCGCTGTTGACCCAGCCGATGGCATAGGCGCGCTCCTTCTGCGGAAACCATTCGCTCGATGCCCGCACGACCGAGGGGAAATGCCCGGCCTCGCCGACGCCGAGGATGACCCGCGCCATCATGAAGGAGACGACCGACGAGGCGAAGCCATGCGCGACATGGCCGATCGTCCAGATCGAAATCGCGATCGCATAGCCGACCTTCGGCCCGAAACGGTCGATCAGCCAGCCCATCAACAGGAAGCCCATCGCATAAGCCGCCTGGAAGGCGGTGACGATGTTGCCATAATCATTCTCGGACCAGCCGAGATCGTCGCCGAGCACGGGGGCGAGAAGCCCCAGCATCGTCCGGTCGATATAATTGACCGTCGTCGCGGCAAAAAGCAGCGCGATGATCAGCCAGCGGTACCGTCCGGCCCGGGGCACCGGCGACGCCGTACCTCCGTCCGCGATTGCCTGTGCCATGACTCTCTCCCGTTATCGGCTCTTGTTAGCTTGTGATTTTACAGCTGACGCGGATTTTTCCGTCGAACAGCGCCTCGGCGTCCTGGCCGGGGCGAATTTCATGCACCCCGGTGATCGCCCCCGCCGACACCCAGGTGCCGGGCGGGATGGCGATACCGCGGGCGCGCAGCGCGCGGATCAGGAACAGCGCCGACCCGAACGGGCCGTCGAGCATCGTTTCCATCGTCGCCGCACCGATCCGTTCGCCATCGATGCGAAATTCGACCGGCATCGCGATCAGGTCGGCATCCTGCCATCCGGCGATGCACGGGCCGACGACCAGCCCCTTGTTATTGCCATAGTCCGACGCCGTGACCGCGGGGCCATGTTTGTTGATATCGGGAAACGGCGAACTCGCGATCTCGATCCCCGTGCGCACTTCGTCGATCGCGTCGCGGACCGAGGCGATGTCGTACTCGCGCGTACCCACGTCGCCGAAGCGCAGCAGCACCTCGGCCTCGGCCGCCGCGAACCCCCCGCCGTAGACCGGCATGGCGGGGACCGCCCCGTCGGCGGCATCGACGATCTCATTGGTAAAGATCGGCCCCGCGATGCGGTGGCCTCCGAAACGCGCGACCAGTTCGTCGGCTATCCGCCCGACCTTCCAGCCGCCGATCGGGCGACCGTCGAAGGCGATCGCCGAATCCTGGATCGCATAGGCCTCGGCCAGGCCCTGCGGCATGGCGCCGGGATAGTCGGTAAGCGGTGTCTTTGCGGCCCGCGCGGCCAGAAACGCCTTGGCTATGGCTTGTTGTTCGCTCGTTGCCAGCATCTTTGTCATTTCCCTCATCCGAAAATTCCTGTAAGAGACACCGGTGTCAAAAGCAAGCGAATAGCCATCAGCGCGGTTGATTTTGTGACAGCGGGCGCGCAGTAGGAAACAGCGGGCCGGACCAACCGGGTCCGCACAGGAAAAGTGAAACCTCCATGGCGCCACGCACGCGGGAAAAAAGCGGCAAGCAACCGACGATCAACGACGTCGCGGCACTTGCCGGCGTCTCGAAAAAGACCGTCAGCCGGGTCATCAACCGGTCCGAATTCATTACCGACAAGACGCGCCAGGCGGTCGAACAGGCGATCAAGATGCTCGGTTTCGTGCCCAACCCGCAGGCGCGCGCGCTGGCCTTTCGCCGCAACTTCCTGATCGCGCTGCTCCACGACAATCCGAACGCGCAGACGGTGCTCAATTTCCAGCAGGGCGTGCTCGACGCGATCAAGGACAGCGACCTCGCCTTGCTCGTCCGCCCGGTCGATCGCGGGTCCGACCGGATGCTCGACGATGTGCGCGTGTTCCTCGAAAAGCAGCGCCCGATCGGCGCGATGCTGCTGCCGCCGATTTCGGAGAATGACGAACTCGCCGCGCTGTGCGAGGATCTGGGCGTGCGCTACGTCCGGGTCGGATCGGCGCAACTCGACGACGCCAAGCATTGCGTGTCGTCAAACGACCGCGAAGTCGTTGCCGAGGCGGTCGGCAAGCTTGTCGAACTCGGCCATCGCCGCATCGGCTTCGTGCGCGGCCCGGTCGGTTTCCGGTCGGCCGCCGAACGCGAAAAAGGCTTTCACGAGGCGCTGGCCGCGGCCGGACTGACGCTCCCCGCCGAACTGTCGGCACCGGGCAATTATCGCTATACTGCGGGCATCGAGGCGGGCGAGGCCTTGCTGTCGCTGACCGCGCCGCCGACCGCGATCTTCTGCTCGAACGACGAGATGGCGGCCGGCGTGATGAGCGTCGCGCACAGCAAGGGCATCGCGGTGCCCGCCGACCTGTCGATCATCGGCTTCGACGACAGCCCGACCGCGACGCATATCTGGCCCGCGCTGAGCACCGTGCGCTGGCCGATCCGCGAAATGGGGGTGCGCGCGGCGCGGACATTGGTCCCCGACTTCCTCGATATCGGCACCAAATCGTCCGACGAACCCAATGTCATGGCGTCGACCTTCGTCGAACGCCAGTCGGTCGCCGCGCCGAAAGGCTGAGGCGATGGCGAATATATCCGATCCTCCGACGACGTTGACACCGGTAACCGCGCTGAGGATCGATCCCGGCGACACCGTCGCGATCTGTCTGGCCGATACGGCGGCGGATGATCGCATAACGGTGGATATGGCGACGATCACCCTGATCGACGCCATCCCGCGCGGGCATAAATTCGCCCTCGCCCCGATCGCGCGCGGTGATGCGGTGATCAAATATGGCTTTCCGATCGGCGTCGCGACGGCCGACATCCCGGCGGGCGCGCATGTCCACAGCCACAATCTGGCGACCGCGCTCGGCGGCGGCGACGATTATCATTATGCGCCGCGCGGTGCCGCGCCCCCTGCCCCGCCGGTCGCGATCCGCAGCTTTGCCGGTTACCGCCGCGCCGACGGACGTGTCGGCACGCGCAACGAAATCTGGATCCTGCCGACGGTGGGCTGCGTCGGCAATCTCGCGGCGCGGGTCGCAAGGATCGCGGGCGCGCGCCATGCCGGGCGCGTCGATGGCGTCCATGCTTTCAAACACCCCTTCGGCTGTTCGCAGCTTGGCGACGATCTGGGGCACACGCGCGACCTGCTCGCGGCGCTCGCGCAGCATCCGAACGCCGGCGGGGTGCTGATCGTCGGGCTCGGCTGCGAGAGCAACCAGCTCGGCGCCCTGCTCGACACCATCCCGCCCGATCGGCGCGCGGCCATCCGCACGCTGTCGGCGCAAGCGGTCGAGGACGATCTCGCCGCCGCGCTGACGCTCGTCGATGAGCTGGTGGAGATCGCCGCCGCGACGATACGCAGCGATGTGCCGCTCTCCGCCCTCACCCTCGGGGTCAAATGCGGCGGATCGGACGGCCTTTCTGGGCTCACCGCCAACCCGCTCGTCGGGCGCATGGCCGATGCCGTCGCGGGAGCGGGCGGCAAGGTCATCCTCACCGAAATCCCCGAAATTTTCGGTGCCGAACAGATGCTGATGGACCGCGCCGTGTCGCGCGAGGTGTTCGACCGCGCCGCCGAACTGGTCCGCAGCTTCAAAACCTATTTCATCCGCCACGGCGAGCCGGTGAGCGAAAACCCCTCCCCCGGCAATATCGCCGGCGGCATCACGACGCTCGAGGAAAAGTCGCTCGGCGCGGTGCAGAAGGGCGGGCAGGTACCGCTCGTCGATGTCAAACTCTATGGCGGCGAAGCGGTGCTGCCCGGGCTGACCCTGCTCGAAGCACCCGGCAATGACGCGGTGTCGTCGACCGCGCTCACCGCCGCCGGCGCGACGATGATCCTCTTCACCACCGGGCGCGGCACCCCGCTCGGCTTCCCCACTCCGACGCTCAAGATCGCATCGAACAGCGCGCTCGCGCAGCGCAAGGCGGGATGGATCGATTTCGACGCCGGGCGGGTGCTGGCGGATGGCTTCGACGCGGCGTCGGATGCCCTGCTCGACCTGATCGCCGCGACCGCCTCGGGTGCGCCGACGCGCGCAGAGGCGAATGAGGAACGCGACATCGCGATCTGGAAATCGGGCGTCACGCTTTAAGGGTTCGCCGCGCAGGAAAAGTTTTGCGCAAAGACGCAAAGACACGAAGAAGGCGTGCGAGATTGCAAAGCCTGTTGCCACCGCAAGCGGGCTTTTTTGACAATTTTTGGACGTTTGCGAAGATGAATGAGGGACTACCGGTGTCGACAGATTGCGGACATAGAGCGTCAGAATTTCCGAGCGCCTGGTTCGGCAACTAACTGATGCTGGTCCTGCCAGATAATATGTCCGGGATCGCGGGTGGTCAAAATATCTACATGAACACCACAGGCTTCCAACGCCAACTTCAGTTGGTGCATTTGCCTGATATGCTCGATCGCAACAGGCTTGAACCATGACAGACCGGGCTGTCCGCGGCCCTTCCAGCCGCCACGTGAAAACTGGCTGGGAACTGCCAAATTCTTTTTGAACCAGTCGTAAATTTCGCCAATCTGCATCAATGCCCAAGAAGGGGCGAAACTACACTCTCGCGCTTCGTCCAAGGCTTGGAACAAGCCCAAGCGCTGGCGTTGAGATTCAACCTGCTGATAGCAGACGAAACGGACATATACTTTTTCGGGCTTGGCCATAAACTCGGGGCAGGCAATGGACTGATGCCGGGTCTTTTAATCGCTGATTCTAAAACTGCCAGCCCGCCTCCCACCCCAAAGCCGACGTTCGGCACGCGGGTTTCTTGGCGCATGGAAAAGGCGAGCGCAGATCCTTGGCGCGTGCCTGCTTGGTGTCCTTGCGTCTTTGCGCGAAACAGATATCGCTACGCCAGCGCCTCGAAGCGGAAGTTGCGGAACTTCGCCTCCCCTTCTCCCGCCGAATACAGTCCCGGCCGCAGCATCAGGAAACCGCCGCGCACATTATGATGGTACCCCGACACCTCCATACCGCGATCGAAACGATGCCAGCTCTTTCCGCCGTCGCCGCTGGTGTCATAGGTGACGATATGGCGGTCGTTGGTCACCCGCATCCGCATGCTGCGACCATGCGGGTTGGCCGGGCGACCGCGTTCGATGCCATATTGGTGGGTGACGAACTTCTCTCCGTCGAAGCCGAGCCCGCAATAGAGCTTTTCGTCATAAAAGAGGATCAGCCCGGCGACCCCGCCCGGCGCGATCTCGATATCGCATTCGAACCTGTACGCCTGATCGCCCGCAATCAGCAGCAGCGGCGAAGAGTCCGACGGCGCCTTGCCGCGCGCCGTGAGTAGCAGCGCGCCATTCTCGACCCGCGCGCGGTCGCGCTCGTCGGGGGCGGGCTTGAAGAAATTCCATTTGGCGCCGAGCGCCAGCGTCTTGAAATCGTCGGACAGAGCCATGCCATGCGATCCCGCGACGGCCCCGCCCTCGGGCTTGGCGATCGGCTGCGACAAATCGCCGCCCGTCATGCGAAACCAGCCGTCGTCGGTCCACTCGATCAGGTCGAGCAGCGCCTGCCGCCCCAGCGTCCAATAGCCGTTCTCGAACCCGTGATAGACGCTCCACCAGTCACCCGCCGGGCCTTCGACCAGCGTCGCATGACCGCGCGACCACCATTTTTCGCCCGCCGATTTGGTGTGGACGAGCGGGTTCGCCGGGCAATTTTCCCACGGGCCATGGATCGACTTCGAGCGGGCGGCGATCACCATATGGCCGGTCGGCGGGCCGGCGGTGCCGCCGACCGCGGTGACCATGTAATAATAATCGCCGTGACGGGTGATCTTCGGCCCCTCGGGCGCGAAGCCCTCGACCACCCAGTCCGACGGATAGCGCCAGGGGTCATAGACATGTTCGGGTTCGCCGATCCGCGACAGGCCGTCGTCCGCCAGCCGCACCCGGTCGCCCCCCGACAGGAACAGCCAGCGCGATCCGTCCTCACCCACCGCATGGCCGGGGTCGATATGGTTGGGCAGGTTCAGGTCGACGGGGTCGCTCCACGGCCCCTCGATCCGATCGGCCCAGATCACCCAGCTGGTGTTCGGGCCCTTGGTGGGGATGTAGAGATAATAGCGGCCGTCATGCTTGCACAATTCGGGTGCCCACACCGACCCGATATTCTTGTGCAAGGCCGGACCGATCGGCCGCCAGTTCACCAGATCGCGCGAATGCCAGATGACCAGCCCCGGATAGCTGTCGAAGGTCGAGAAGGTCATGTAATAATCGGCGCCGTCCTTCAGGATCGACGGATCGGGATGGTCGCCCGCCATGATCGGGTTGAGGAAGCGTCCGTCGCCGAGGTCGGCCTTGCGCTGGCCGTCGAAGCCCCTGGCCCAGGGCGGCGCGACGCCGCTCGGCGCGGGCGCTGCCTGCGCCAGCGCGGCGGGGGCGGCCAATCCCGACAGGCCGGTCGCGAGCAGCCCGGTTCCGGCCAGTTTCAGCATCTCGCGGCGATGGGTCATAGTGCGTTCCTCGAAAAAGAAAGGCCCGGCCCCCGCAAGCGAAGACCGGGCCTTTCCGGGGACTAACTCGCGATCATCACATCTTGAAACGCGCACCGAACAGGATGGTGCGGCCGAAATGGTTGTTCTCGTAACTGCGGTCGGCATCGAAATCGGTGAAGCGATAGCGATAGGTGTCGAGCAGATTGGTCCCCTCGACCGACAGTTCGACCCACTCGGTCAGCTTGTAACGGATCGACGCATCGACATTCCATGTCGCGCCATAGCCTTCGAAGACATTGCCGGTGCCGCTGTTCGAATCGACATAGCGGCTGCGATAGCTTGCCGATGCGCGCGCGCTGAAGGCCCCGTCGTCATAATAGAGCGTGGCGTTGTAAGCGCGCTTCGACACGCCGAACAGGGTCGAGGTGCGGGTGGCGCTGACCAGCGGGCCGAAGGTGCAGTTGGGCAGCACGCAGTCGGTGATCGCGGGACCCTGGACCGTGTAATCGGCGGTCGAGCTGATGAAGGTGGCATTGGCGAGCACGCCGAAGTGGCTGAATACACCCTGATCGACGAACGCGCTGAACGGTATCTGAGCCGCCAGCTCGACGCCCTTCAGCGTCGCGCCGGTGCCATTGACCTGCGCCGAAACGGTGTACAGCTGGCTGGGATCGTTCGCGATATAGGCGGGCGAGCTCGGCAGCAGCACGCTCCGGTCGACACCGAGTTGCGCCAGCGTCGCCTGATAGGTGCCGGACACCGGGAAGCTTTCGATCTTTTTCACGAAGCCGGCGACCGACAACAGGGCCTGCGGCGCGAAATACCATTCGATCGCGGCATCGAAATTGGTCGCGCGATAGGGGTTGAGATAGGGATTCCCGTAAGTCGCACGATAGTTGAAGCCATCGAAGGTTCCGCTGGGGTTGAGATTGCCGAAGCTGGGCCGCGTCATCACCTTTCCGATCGCGCCGCGCACGACGACATCCTGCGAAGGGTAGAGCGCGACGTTGACCGACGGCAGCCAGTCGTCATAGCTGCGCTTGACGCTCACGCCATTGGCCGCCGACGAGATCTGCGCCGTCCGGACATAACGGATGCCGGCATTGGCCGCATATTCGAGCCCGAGAAGTTCACCCTTGGCATCGAACTGAAGATAGCCGCCCGATGTGGTTTCCTGCACCGAACGGGTGTTTGCCGCATCGATCGCGGGGTTGCGACTGTAGAGCCGGGTGAAATCGGTCGCGGCCGGGAAAGCCGGAATCAGCCACTGCGTCGTCGTGCCCGCCGGTTGTCCCGCCTGGCCGAGCGTGAACAGCTCCGACAGGGCCGCCGTGGCCGGGAAGCCATAAACGGCGTTCGGGCCGAAGAGGCTGGTCGGCGTACAGGTGATCGTCCCCGACGTGCTGGTCACGAGGCTGGTACCGCCATTTCCGCATACCGCGGTGTCGCGAGTGAAGGCCATGGTGTCGAAATTGAACCGGCGCCACATGCCGCCCGCCTTGACCTGGAATCCGTCGGCGACATCCCATTCGGTGCGCAGCTGGACCGTCTTGAACCGGTTGGTGACGTTCGACGGACGATCGCGGATTTCGGCGAGCTGGAAGTTCGCCGGATCGGTGACGCTGGTGCCGAAAGTCAGCACCGGACTCTTCATATCACTGTAATCGTAGAAATAATTCTGGGCATCACGGTCATCGAACACGACCGTCGTTTCGACCGGAATGTCGGCGTTCGATTTCGAAAAGCCGCCGAGCAGGGTGAAACGAAGGCTGTCGGAAATATCCTGGTCCCAGGTTCCGCCAAGCTGATAGAATTCGGTATCCGATTTGCGCAGATAATGTTCGGTGCGGACGTACACATCGTTCAGCGTCGCCGAAATCATATTGTTGTCGGCATCGTAAACCGGGTTGACCACGTTGATCGAACGCTCGTTCGAGCGCAGCAGCACCTCACCCCATTTCTCTTCACGGCTTTCCTTGAAGCGCGAATAGAGGCCATCGATCGAGAATTTCGTCGAATCGCTCGGTTCGAACTGGACCGAAGCCGTCAGCCCCAACCGTTCACGGCGATGTTCGATCTCGCCATAGCGCGGGATACGGGGGTGAAAGGACAGGGCGGCCTTTGTGCATCCGGCGCTGGGAACATAGGTGCCGCCGCTGTTCGCGGTGGTCCAGCAGTTGGTTCCATCCACCGAGTCGAACCGTGCCTGCGCCCAGCGGACCGAGTTGTTGCCAAGCTCCAACGTATCGCTCTTCGAATAGGCACCGGACACCGCCACGCCGAAGGTGCCGGCATCGTTGCGCCAGCTCAGCAGCCCGGCGACGCGCGGCCCGACATTGTTCGACAGGTCGTTATAGGAACCGACGATCGACAGCGCACCGCGCAGCCCGGATTTTCCACCCAGCGGATTGCCGGTGTTGAGGTCGACCACCGCGCCGAGCGAGCCTTCGTCGAGCGAGGCTTCGGCGGTCTTGTGAACGACGATGCTGCTGAACAGCTCGGACGCGAAGACGTTGAAGTCGAACGAACGATCACGGTTCGACGACGCACCGTCGGTCGAGGTCGCGATGGTCTCCAGCCCGTTCACGCGAACGCGGGTGAATTGCGCACCGAGCCCGCGAACGGTGATCGCCCGGCCCTCGCCGCCGTCACGCTGGATCGAGATGCCGGGAATGCGCTGCAGCGATTCGGCGAGATTCTGGTCGGGGAATTTGGCGATGTCCTCGGCGACGATCGCGTCGACCGCACCGACCGAGTCGCGCTTGACGTTGAGCGCGGCCTCCAGCGAGGCGCGAAAGCCGGTGACGACGATTTCGTCCTCGGTCGATACTTGGGTGTCGGCGGCGTCCGTCGCGGTATCCTGCGCAGAGGCCGGCGACACCGCCAGCACGGCAAGCGAAACGCCGCATGCCAACCTGCTCAAATTGCGGACGCCCTGCATTGCGTGAATAGCCATCATGTTCCTCCCTTTTGCCAGTCCATCCAGCGCTTCAGGCATGAATGACACCGGTTACTTTACGCGACAAAGTTGATCGCCCCGATCCTTTGTCCAGAAATTTAAGAGAGTAGCGCAATGCCGTCGCGATTTCGCGACGGGCCATCCATTGGCCTCTCCCCGACAATATTTTCTCGTTGACCGGTTGGGGTAACCGGTGTCAGGAAGATTGAAGGAATGTGACCATTGTGTCAATACCCCAATGAGAAGGAGAGGCAGGATGCTGAAAAAGCTCTGGTTGGCAGCGCTTTTGCTGACGCCGACCATCGTCGCACACCCCGCCACCGCCGCCGATTCGTCGCCCCTCGCCTTTCCCGGCGCGGTGGGTCCGGCGGCGCAGACGGCCGGCGGGCGCGGTGGCCAGATCCTGCGCGTGACGACGCTCGCGCCCGACGGCCCCGGCTCGCTGAAAGCGGCGATCGAGACCCCCGGACCGCGCATCGTCGTGTTCGAGGTCGGCGGCGTGATCGACATGGGGCGCACGACGATCGAGGTGAAGCACCCCTTCCTCACCATCGCCGGCCAGACCGCGCCGGGTCCCGGCATCACGCTGATTCGCATCGGCATCGACGTGAAGACGCACGATGTGATCTTTCGTCACCTGCGCGTCTATACCGGGGTCGACGGCCAACCGAAGCGCAGCGGGTGGGAGGCCGACGCCTTTTCGACCGTCGCCGCCGCCAATGTGATCGTCGACCATTGCACCTTCCTGTGGGCGATCGACGAGAATATGTCGGCCTCGGGTCCGCGCTTCACCGGCAAGACGGTCGACGAATGGCGCCAGGGCACCAGCCACAACATCACTTTTTCGAACAATCTCGCCGCCGAGGGCCTTGCCGACGCGAGCCACCCCAAGGGCGAGCACAGCAAGGGGTCGCTGATCCACGACAATGCGACAGGCATCGTCTTTTACCGCAATGTCTGGGCGCATAATGTCGAGCGCAATCCGCTGATCAAGGGCGGCGCGCAGGCGCTGATGATCAACAACCTGATCTACAATCCGCAACACCGCGCGGTGCACTATAATCTGATGAACCTCGAATGGGTCGGCCATCCCTATGTGACGGGCCAGATCACCGCGATCGCCAACGTCATGCGCGGCGGCAACGACACCGATCCGAACCTGCCCTTCCTGATGCTCGGCGGCGACGGCGACCTCGAATTTTACGGCAAGGACAATCTGGCGGTCGACCGCCATGGCGAGCCGCTACCCGAGGTTGGCCGCTATGGCGAAACGCGCGCGCAACTGATCCGCGCCAAGGCGCCGCTCGCGCCGATCGCGGGATACAGAATCCTGCCGGTCCGCGACGTCGAAACCTCGCTGCTCGCGACGGCGGGGGCGCGTCCCTGGGCGCGCGATGCCGAGGAAATCCGCGTGCTGTTCTTCGTCGCCGAGGGCCGTGGCGAGGTGATCGACGACGAGAAGGAGGTCAGCGGCTATCCCAAGGTCAAGGAAGCGATCCGAGCGCCCTTCGTCGAGGGCGACTGGGACCTGGCGACGATGGAACCGCGTTGGGGCCTCTTCTATCCCGCACAGACCGCGCCGATGCCACAGGAGCATCTGTCGGCGCGCGACCTCGACTCGCGCGGCGGCGTGAAATGAGCGCGCTGCTCGCCCTGCTGCTCGCCGGCGGCGCGGCGCCCGCGATGGTCGTGATCGACGAGGCCGCGACGCTACGCGAGGAAGCGCCGCCGCACGGCGCGATCGGGATGTCGACGGCGTACCGGATCAGCGATGCCGTCCCCGCGCCGCGCAGCTTCGAATTCCGCAAACGCGCGCTGCACGTCGGCGCCGCGATCGGTGTCCATCCGATCGACCATGACGAAATCTATTATGTCCTGTCGGGGACCGGCATCGTCCATTCGGACGGCGAGGAGAAGGACCTCAAGGCCGGCACCGCCGCCTGGCTTTACAAGGGCGCGAAGGTCGGCATCCGCCAGACCGGAGAGGAACCCTTGGTGCTGATCATCGCTTATCCCAACAAGGTCGCCGAGTAAGCGATGCGGTTCGGTCGCCGCCTCCTGCTCGCCGCCGGGCTGACGCTGCCGCTGATCGCCGCGGGAAATGCCAGTGCGAAAAGCGCCTGGACGCGCCCGGCCGGCCTCGCGCCCGACGACAGTATCGCACTGTGGCCCGAGGATCATCTGGCAGTGCCGGCGGGCCTGGTCGAAAGCGTGGTCCAGCGCAGCGACGACCCGAACGCCAGCGACCGGATGCTGCAGGGCATCACCCGCCCGCGCCTCGACATCTTCCGCCCCGAAAAGCCCAGTGGCGCGGCGGTGATTCTCGCCCCCGGCGGCGGCTATCGCTATGTCGTGGTCGACAAGGAGGGCTATGAGCTCGCGCGCTGGCTCCGCGATCGCGGGGTCACCGTCTATGTCCTCTTCTACCGCCTGCCCGGTGACGGCTGGGCCGACCGCTCGAACGTCCCGCTCGCCGATGCGCAGCGCGCGGTGCGGCTGGTGCGCAGCCGGGCGAAGGCCGACGGCATCGACCCGGCGCGCGTCGCCTTCGGCGGTTTTTCGGCGGGTGGCCATGTCGCGACCAGCCTGCTGACGCGTTTCGATGCCAAGGTCTATGCGCCCCTCGATGCCGCCGACACGCTGTCGGCGCGCCCCGACACCCTCGCCGCCTTTTACCCGGTGGTGTCGATGGATCCCGCGATTGCCCACGCCGTCAGCCGAGAAAAATTGCTTGGCCCCGCCCCCGACCCGACGCGCGCGGCGCTCTACTCGCCCGAGCGGCAGGTCCGCGGCGACATGCCGCCGTTGTTCCTGCTCCATGCCGAGGACGACGATGTCGTACAGGCGGGGAACAGCCTGCGCCTCCACGACGCGGCGCGGGAGATCGGTGTTTCTTGCGAGGCGCATTATTTCGCCGAAGGCGGGCATGGCTTCGGGCTGATGAAGACCGCAGGGCTTCCCGTGGCGGTCTGGCCCGAATTGTTCTGGAACTGGTTGGCAGCGCGAAAGATTGTCTAAACCTTCGTCATTGCGAGCGGAGCGGGCTGAAGGCAGCCGCAGACCAACCAATTCAGCGCAGCCTACGCGACTCTGGATTGCCGCGTCGCCTTCGGCTCCTCGCAATGACGGATGATTACGAACCGGGTTGGATGTACGGCACTCGCGCGAACAGCTCGCGCTCCCACGCGCGCGGATTGTCCTCGACGCGGGGACCGGCGTCGAAGATCATCGTGCGGCGTTTCTTGAGGTCATAAGCCGCCCAGCCCGGATTGCCCGTTTTCGCGAAGCGCGTGAAGGCGGTCATCATCGCCGCGCTCACCTGATGTTTGCACGTCGACTGGTCGGGTCCGGTTCCGAAGACGAGGGCGATGTCGTCGGCGTGCTTCGCCTCCATATAGTCGAGCTGATAGACGAAGGCCGGCGCGCCGGCGCGCGCGCGGGCCTCAGCCTCCTCGACCTGCCCGCGCCAACTGCGCGCGGCGGTGACGATGCGGTGGAAGAGCTCGAGCGGCTGGGCGCCGGGATAATGCGCGCGGAACTGCGCGACGACCCACACCGGATCGATGTCGACGCGCATTTCGGGGCCGATGCGTGCCGCAAGATTGTCGAAGCTCAGCCCCGAAAGCTGCTTGCCGTCGGCGGCGAAAAAGGCGCGCGTTTCCATCACCGTATTGCCGAGCATCATCGGGATGCCCAGCGACTGCGGCGCGGGATCGGGCCAGAAAGGATGGCGCGTCAGATGCTTCATGTCGAGCACCGGCCCCATATAGACCCCGCCGCCGATGATCGGGTCGGTCGCCGACAGCGCCGCGACGAGCTGTTCGACCGGCGCGGTCGCGGGATCGATGCCCTGCCCCAATTTGTCGAGGAACGCCGCCGCGCGTTTGGCCGCATTGAGCGGTCCCGAGGCGGTCACCTGCTGCCCGCTCATGGTGATCGCCTTGTGGAACAGCCCCGCCGCTTCGGGCATCGCCATCAAGGTCGCGATCTTGGCGCCGCCGCCCGACTGGCCGAAGACGGTGACATTGGCCGGATTGCCGCCAAAGGCTGCGATATTGCGCTGCACCCATTTGAGCGCGAGGATCAGGTCGAGCTGTCCGGCGTTGCCGCTGTCGGGAAAGCGGTCGGGCAGATAGAGGTAACCGAGCGCGTTCAGCCGGTGGTTGACCGTCACCACCACGACGTCGCCCTGTGCCGCGAGCGTCGCGCCATCGTTGAGCGGGTCGGTCACGCTGCCGGACGAATAGGCGCCGCCGTGGAAATAGACCATCACGGCGCGCGGTTTTTTGGCTGCAGCCGTCGGCGTCCAAACGTTGAGAAACAGGCAGTCCTCGGATTGCGGCTGATACCGGTCGCCAGCTTGCGGGCAGGCGGGACCATATTGCCCCTGATCGGCAAAAGGCTGTTCGGCGGTGGTCACCGGCACCGGGGCGCGGAACCGTTCGGCGCGCGCGTAACGAATGCCGGGATAGGCAGTCGCCCACAGCGGCGCATTCTCGCTGCGCGGCTTGCTGCGATAGGTGCCGTCGGCTGCGGATACGGTCGCATTGGGCGGCTGTGCCCATGAAGGCGCGGCACAAGACAGCAAGACCAATCCTGCTGCTCCGCCCAGCAGCAAACGACGACCAAACGGCTCAGCGCCGGACATCGAGCCCTCCCCCGTGAAATGCGTCGATATCCGCTTGGCTAAAGCGGCTCGCATCGCCGGGCAAGCTATGTTTGAGGCAGGTGAGCGCGAGGCCGCTGTCGGCCATTGCTTTGGCATCACCGCCGCCGAGATGCGCGTGGAGCACCCCGGCGGCAAAGGCATCGCCCGCGCCAATCCGGTCGACGATGCCGGTGACGTCGATCTCGTCGGTCTGATGCGCGCTGTCGCGCCGATCGACCCGCGCCGCGATGCGGTGATGATCGGCCGACACCGTATGTCGCGCGGTCGAGGCGATCAGCTTGAGGTCGGGGAACGCGGCAAAGCCCGCGTCCGCCGCTTCGCGCCGCCGGTCCGCGCCCCCGCCGGAAAAATTGCGCCCAAGCACGAGCGACAGGTCGCGATGGTTGCCGAACAAGATGTCGGTCAGCCCGATGAGTTCGGACAGGATCGCGCGCGGATCGCTGTCCCACGCCTCCCACAGCATCGCGCGGTAGTTGCCGTCGAAGCTGATCGGCACGCCGAGCCGCTTGGCGGCGCGTGCAGCCGCCAGCGCGGCTTCGGCCGAGCGCGGGCCGAGCGCGGGGGTGATGCCCGACAGGTGGAGCAGACGCGCGCCGGTCAGCAATGCGTCGAAGTCATAATCTTGCGGCCCGCTCGCCGCAAAACTCGACCCCGCGCGGTCGTATACGATCTCGGATGCGCGCAGCCCCGCCCCGACACTGAGGAAATAGAGCCCCATCCGCCCGGGCGATGGCGTGACGGCGGTGCAATCGACGCCTGCGCCGCGCACCGCCGCCACCGCTCCGCGACCCAGAGCGTTCGAAGGAATTTTGCTCACCATCGCGCAATCATGGCCGAGATGCGACAGGCCGATCGCGACATTCGCCTCGGCGCCGCCGACATGGAGCGACAGCGCGGGGGACTGCATCAGCAGCTCGTTACCCGGCGCGGTCAGGCGGATCAGCAATTCGCCGAAAAAGACGAGTCTACCCTCTGCCATCCCCACTCCGTTCGCCGCCTGTTGCGGTTCTATGCGCGATGCTAGCGCGCGAGCCAGCCGCCGTCGACCGCGAGTATATGGCCCTGCACATAATCCGACGCGCTTGAGGCCAGAAAGACCGCCGCCCCGCCGATATCCTTGGGATCACCCCAGCGGCCCGCCGGGATACGCTCCATGATCTGGCGGTTGCGCGTCTCGTCGCCCTGCAGCGCCGCGGTGTTGTTCGTCGCGATATAGCCCGGCGCGATCGCATTGACCTGAATGCCCTTCGCCGCCCATTCATTGGCGAGCAGCTTGGTGAGGCCGCCGACCCCCGATTTCGACGCGGTGTAGCTCGGCACCCGGATGCCGCCCTGAAAGGTCAGCATCGAGGCGATGTTGATGATCTTGCCCGACCCGCGCCCGATCATGTGGCGCCCGACCGACTGGCAAAGGAAGAACAAGGTCTTGAGATTGGTGTCCATCACCGCGTCCCAATCTTCCTCGGTGAAATCGACCGCGTCGGCGCGGCGGATGATCCCGGCATTGTTGACGAGGATGTCGATCCGCCCGAACTCACCGAGCACCGCATCGACGAGCGGCTGCACCGCCGCAACGCTCGAAAGGTCGGCAGCGAAATTCTCACCCTTGCGGCCGAGCGCCTCGACCTTGTCGACCGTCTCGGTCGCGGGCGAGCGGCCCGCGGCGGCGATGTTCGCCCCCGCCTCGGCGAGCGCGAGCGCGATCCCCTGCCCGATGCCGGTGTTGGCGCCGGTCACCAGCGCCACCTTGCCCGAAAGATCGAAGAAACCCGCCATTACGACAGCTGGCAGATGTCGAGGACGTTCATGTCGGTATAGTCCTGGTTCTCGCCCGCCATTGCCCAGATGAAGGCATAGGATTTGGTGCCCGCGCCCATATGGATCGACCAGGGCGGCGAGATCACCGCTTCCTCATTCTGCATCACGATGTGGCGGGTCGCCTCGCCTTCGCCCATGAAGTGCATCACGCGGTCGGTGTCGACATTGTCGAGTTCGAAATAGAAATAGATCTCGCTGCGGCGCTCGTGGATGTGCGGCGGCATGGTGTTCCAGACGCTGCCCTCGTTGAGCACGGTCAGACCCATGACGAGCTGCGCGCTGTCGCAGACGCCTGGAATGACGAGCTGGTAGATCGACCGTTCGTTCGACTCGGCGAGGCTGCCGCGGTCGAGCTTGTTCGCATCGGCGATACCCAGCTTGCGCGTGGTAAAGGCCTTATGCGCCGGGCACGATGCCATATAGTAACGCGCGCCTTCGCCCGCGAAGCTGACATCGGTCGCGCCCATCGTCACATAGAGGCAATCCTTGTTGCCGAGCGTGAAGCTTTCGCCGTCGACCGTGACAGTCCCTTCGACCGACGAGACATTGACGATCGCAAGCTCGCGGCGTTCGAGGAACGGATGACCCGCCGCCGACGGCGGCTCGGTCTGCGCCGGCAGCTTGACCGGGGCCGCGCCGACGGCGACCCCGCCGATCACGAAGCGATCGGCGTGGGTGTAGTTGAGCACGCACTCGCCGGTGCGGAACAGGTCCTGGATCAGGTAACGGTCGCGAAGCTCCGCGTTCGACACCTCCTCCATCATCACGGGATGGGTCGCATAATAGGTCTTCGAAAACATCGGGGCATCCTCGCGATAGATGTTGGTGATTGGCCGCCTTGCTACGCCGCAAGGTAACCGGTGTCAAGATCGACGTCGCGGGCGACTGACCAGTCGGCGATTTCCTCCGCGCCGCGATGAAGCTAGGGTGACGCCGCGTTCGACGAGGAGACAATGAGTTGAGTATCGCCAGCATCGCCCTGCCCCGCATCCTGCGCATCGGCGGCGGCGCGTCGAAGCAATTGCCCGAGGTGTTGACGGCGCTGGGCCTCGCGCGCCCGCTGATCGTCACCGACGCCTTCCTGCAAAGCAGCGGCCGCGTTGCCGAATTGCACGACGGGCTGGCCGCCGCGGGCATCGCGGCGCGTGTCTTCGCCGACACCGTGCCCGACCCGACCATCGCCTCGATCGAGGCGGGCTTGGCCTTCCTGCGCGAAGGCGACCATGACTGCGTCGTCGGTTTCGGCGGCGGCAGCCCGCTCGACAGCGCCAAGGCGATCGCCCTGCTCGCGAAGCACGGCGGCGCGATGGCCGACTATAAAGCGCCCCACATTCAGGACGAATCTGGCCTGCCGGTCATCGCGATCCCGACCACTGCGGGCACGGGGTCGGAGGCGACGCGCTTCACGATCATCACCGAGGAGGCGACCGACGAGAAGATGCTGTGCCCCGGCCTCGCCTATCTGCCGATCGCCGCGCTCGTCGATTATGAGCTGACTTTCACCAAGCCCAAAAGGCTGACCGCCGACACCGGCATCGACTCGCTCGTCCATGCGATCGAGGCCTATGTGTCAAAGCGCGCCAACCCGTTCAGCGACGGCATGGCGCTGCTCGCGATGCGCGCGCTGGCGCCGAATTTGCGCCGCGTCTGCGCCGACCCCACCGACGCGGCGGCGCGCGAGGCGATGATGCTCGGCGCGACGCAGGCGGGCATCGCCTTTTCGAACAGCTCGGTCGCGCTGGTCCACGGGATGAGCCGCCCGATCGGCGCGCATTTCCATGTCCCGCACGGGCTGTCGAACGCGATGCTGCTGCCCGCGGTCACCGCCTGGTCGGCGCCCGCGGCGCTGCATCGCTATGCCGACTGCGCGCGGGCGATGGGCGTCGCCGACGAAGCCGAGGGCGACCAGTCGGCGGTCGCGCGGCTGCTCGACGAACTCGCCGCGCTGAACCGCGAGCTCGAGGTGCCCGGTCCGGCGGCATGGGGCATCGACGCCGCGCGCTGGGACGCGCTGGTCCCGACGATGTGCGCGCAGGCGGCCGCGTCGGGATCGCCCGCGAACAACCCGCGCGTGCCCGATGCCGACGAAATGGCGATGCTCTATGCGCAGGTCTGGGCGGGGTAGCCGACCCTAGCGCCGCCGGCGCGCCAGCTGCCAGTCATAGAGCGACGGCACCGCATCCAGCGCCTGCCCGGTCGCCTCGATATAGGGCGCGGGGGTGTAGCTGATCGCGATTGTGCGGTTCGCGTGCAGCCCGACGATACGCTCGCCCGGTCCTTCGAGACCGCTGGCGATCGTCACCGTCGCGTCGGCGGGCACCGTGTCGGGCATCACCAGCCGCGCGTTCCACAGCGTGTTGTACAGACCGTGTCCGGGCTTCCAATAGGGCGCGCCGCCGCCGACCCACAGCTGATAGGCCCATTCGCCCTTCGCCTGTTTCGGGTCGATATGCAAGACGATCTGGTCGAACAGATTCTGGTGGTTTGACCCGCTATGCTGGTCGATGATCGCATCCTGCATCACCTCGGACCGAAGGAACACCGACCGTGTCGAGCGCGTGTTGACGCTGAGCGGGTGGATCACCGGATTTTCGACCTTGAGGTCCTTGACCAGCACATTGTGGACCGCCCCGACATGCACCGAATAATGCGCGCGGCGGTCGCCGGTGGTCGTGACATTGGAGATCGTCAGGCTCGCCGCATTGTCAGTCAAAATGCCGCTGTCCGAACGGTCGATGACGAGGTTGCGGATCCAGCCGTCGAACACCCCGGTCATGTAGATGCCGTTATATCCCTGCTCCAGATGGTGACCGAACGACGGCGCCTCGGGAAATTGCAGGCGCAAATTCTGGATGCCGACGTTGGTGAGGTGGCGCCACGCGGCGATCACCGCAGGCTGGTCGGGTCGCACGTCGTGGAGCAACGGATCGCCAAGCGTCACGCGCTTGCCGTGGATCGCGGCGACGCGCGTCGACTGCACCACCACCGGCCGGTTCGGCGATGTCCAGTGGTGCGAACCGATCGGCAGGTCGGTATCGCCATAGAGCGACGTCAATATCTTGCTGTCGGGTCCGTCGACCGAAAACCACTGCAGCTGGACGACGTCGCCGACGCGCAGCTTGGCGGCATCGTCGACCTGCAACGCGCGCGCGAATTGTTTGCCCGCCACGCCATTCGCCAGCCTGTCGTCGCGCACATCCTTGTTGCCGTCGTAGGAGACCGGCCGGGCCTTTTCGGGCGCGACGAGGATCATCCCGCCGGCCCAGCTATATTCGGTGAACAGATAGTCGATATTATGCTCGGGTTCGACCTGCTGCTTCTTCTCGCGGACGAGATATTCGCGCAGCTCGTCATAATCATGGCTCTTGTCGATGATCTTGAGCGGGCGCGGAAAATAGAGCTCGCTGCCCCCCGCCCCTTCGCCCGCACCGTCGAGGACGATATCGCTGCGGGTGATGCGCAGCACCTCGGTGATCTGGGTGCGCCCCTTGGGGAAACGCAAGGTCACCCGGCCCTGGACCGCATTGGCGGCATCGAGCGCGCGCAGCACCGCCTTGCTGTCGTCATACCCGTCGTCGGGGATCGCGCCATAGGCGGTGACGTCCACGACCGTGCCCGCATCGTCGGGGATCGGCGCGAGGCCGAAGCCATAGCCGGCGTAGGAATAATCGGGCAGCGGCGTCGCCGTCATCGTTCCGCGATCGGACAGGATCTTCGGCAGCGACGACGACTGGGCGAGCGCGGGAAGCGCGGTGCCCACGGCGATCGACAGGGCAAGGCCGAGGACGCACTTGTCCCTGTTGAGCGGCTTCATCACTTCATGTCCTCGTCTTCAGAATTTGGCGCGCAACCCGACCGAGTAGCGCCGCTCGGACAGCGCATAGCTGTTGAGCGCGGTCGGGTTGAAATTGCTATACTCGCTCGTCGCCGATTTCCGCGGCATCAAGTTCTGCGCCTGCAGCGACAGCGCGAAATTCCTGGTGATGTCGAACCCGACCTGCGCATCGAGCTGCGAGCGCGCGCCCACGAAACTCGGCCGCCCTTCGGAAAATTCGAACACCGCCTCGTCGCGATAATTATAGGCGACACGCGCCGAGAAGGGACCCTTTTCGAACAGGCCGACAAGGTTGTAGCTGTTCTTCGACACCGCGACGAGCGGGAAGCCCGCGGCATCCTCCGAGTCCGAATAGGTGTAGTTGGCGATGATGCCGAGGCCATCGAACGGCGCGGGCAGGAAGTCGGCGAACTGCTGGATGCCGATTTCGAAACCCTTGATCCGCGCGCTCGACAGATTCTCGGGCCGCGAGAAGGTCAGTTCGCGCCCCTGCGGATCGAGGTTGGTATCGATGCCAGTGGTGACGAAGCTGGCGATGAAATTCTTCACATCCTTGTAGAAGAAGGCGCCCGAGATCAGCGAACTCTTGCCGGTATAATATTCGAAGCTGATGTCGGCCTGGGTCGAAATCGGCGGTTCGAGGTTCACGTTGCCGCCGGTCACCGACAGGTTGGTCGCGTTGAAGAAGGTCGATGGCGCAAGGTCGGCGATCGAGGCGCGCTGCATCGTCTGCGACGCCGACATGCGGACGAGGAAATCGTCGGTGACGTTGAACGCGATATTCGCGCTCGGCAGCACATTGGTATAGCGGTTCTTGTCGTTGACGAGCGTGCTGACGGTGCCGACATTGACATAGCTGTCGACCGACAGTCGCGTGCTCGCGATGCGCACCCCGGCGTTGGCCTTATACGGGATGCCGACGATCTCGCCCTCGCCCGACACCATCAGATAAGCCGCGAGCGTGCGTTCGCTGAAATCATAGTCGCGCTGCAAATTGGGCAGCAGGGTCGACAGGCCGTTGGCGTTGGGATTGGGCTCGGCCGCCTGCGCGCGGGTGAAGACATAGTCGAAGGTCGGTGCGGTGCTGAGGAAGCTGCGCGGGAAGGTCCCGCCGATGTCGGACAGGAAGTGGCCCATGTCGACCAGGTTCAGATAGGGTTCGAGTTCGGCGCGGGTCGGGGTGACCTGGCTGCGGAACGCATTCGAGCGTGCATGCAGGTCGGTATAACGCGCACCCGCCGAGATGGTGACGCCGCCGGCGGTTTCGTAGCTGACGTCGAGCTTGCCGGTCCACTCCTCGAGCAGCCCGATCAGGCGGTTGCTGCGCACGCCGTTGTTCGCGGGGTTGTACGACGCATAGCTGGTCGGGTTGAACGTGCCGCCGAGCGTCAGCGACGGGATCGTCACGTCACGGAAATCGAAGGCGCCCGGGACCGCCGCGGTCCCTTGCAGCGTGATGATCTGGATCGTCTGGTCGATCGTGCCCTTGCTGTAATAGCCGTCGGCCTCGATCGTCAGCCCGTCATTCTCATATTTGCCGTTGAGGCCATAGAGGAAGCTTTCGGTCGGCTCCTTGCGGATCTGCCCGGCGGTGGTGACGGTGCCGTTGGCATTGCCCGCGACGACCATGCCATTTTCGACCACCGCATTGGTCACCGGGTTGGTGCCGGTCGGCAGGCGGAACGCGAAGAAGTCCTGTTTCCGGCCCGTCGTCAGCTTCGAATAGAGCGCGTCGGCGGTGATCGTGAATTCGGGGGTCACCTCGAACTGAATCGCGCCGTTGAGCCCGAGCCGCGAGCGGTCGACGGTGAATTGTTCATATTGCAGCAGCACGGGTGTCTGCTGGACGGTGGTGACGCCGTTCGCGGTATAGTTGCGGTTGAGGAAATTGTTGCGCTCGAAGGTTTGGGTGGTCGAGGTGCGCTTCTGATATTCGCCCGCCAGCATGATACCAATGCGGCCGTCGGCGAATTTGGTCGTCGCAAAGCCGGTGATCGCAGGTTCGAACTTGTCGCTATTCTCCGAATAGACCCCCTGCACGCGCAGCGAGACGGTCGGCTCCTTGAAGCTCAAGGGCTTCGGGGTGACGAGGTTGACGGTGCCGCCGAGCCCACCCTCGGCCTGGCTCGCGAGCGGCGACTTGCGCACTTCGAGGCGGCCGAACAGGCTGGACGGGACCGAATCGAGCCCCGACGACCGGCCGAGCTGGTCGTTCTCGGGCGGCGAGAGGCGCGCCGACCAGCCGAGCAGGGTGCGGCCATCGACCTCGACGCGTACCTGCTGCAGCCCGCGGACCGAGACAGACTGGCCTTCGCCGAAGACGCGGGTGATCTGGACCCCGGTGACGCGTTGCAAAGCCTCGGCGACGTTGGCGTCGGGCAGTTTTCCGACATCCTCGGCGGTGATGACATCGACGACCTGGTCGGCCTCGCGCTTGATGTCGGCCGCCTGTTCGAGCGAGGCGCGGATGCCGCTGACGACGATCTCGCCTTCGGGCGGCGCGTCGACAGCAGCGTCCTGCGCAAAGGCGGGTGCCATCGCGAGCACCGCCAGCGATGCCCCGCCCGCCAGCTTCGCCAGAAAATTTGTGCCGCGCATCGCCATCTCGTCTCTCCCACCCTGGCCGCTCGATCCCGCGATAGCGGAATGGCGACTTTTTGATTTTCAAATTCTTGTGCGCCGATCTTGGTAACCGGTGTCAGCCATGATCGATTCTTGAGGCAATCCTGTCAAGAAAAAACTTGTATGACAACCTTTGGGGCGGCGTTGGTGCGGTTAGCGCCCTGAGAAGCGACCGATAATGGCGTCGGGCAACCACAGCAGCGGCTGGCGCACCGGGAAATTGCGCACGACCTCGCCGGTCGATGGATCGGGATCGAGTCGCCGCCATAGCGCCAGCCAGTCGTCGCGACGCAGCGCGAGGCCGCCGAACAACAGGCTCGGCTGACGCACGGGAAAGCCGCCGGGATATTCGACATCGGGCGGCAGCGGCCACGCCGCCTTGTCGGCGATATAGGGGGCCATCCAGCCGATCGCGCCCGCGATCGAGCGGCCGTCGTCGGTCCGCCACCCGATCAGGTCGCCCTCGCCTCCCAGCAACCAGGCGGTCGCCGCGAGCACGTCGAGATTGAACAGCGCATAGGCATAGGGCTTGGTCCGCGCGAGTTCGAGCGGCTGGCGTCCGGCGGGCTCGATCTGGGTCGGGATGATGACGGTCTTCAGCCGCGTGCGCGCGTCGTCGAGCACGTCGTTGCGGCCGAGCAGCGCCGCGAAGGACGCGGCTTGCAACAGCCAGCAGGTTCCGTGATTATTCCTTTCGTCGCGCTCCTCGATGCCGAAGGGCGACGTGGTGAGCCAGTCGAGATAGGCCGCGAACCAGCCTTCGACACCCGGGCGGATCGCGGCATAGCCGGGCGCCTCCGCCTGCACGAACAACTGCGCGGCGCGCGCGACCTCGACGATCTGCAGCGTGTCGATCACCCCGATCGCGCGGCCATTGTTGACCCCGATGATCGCCTGCGCGTGGTCCAGCTTCGGGTTCATCCGCGTCGCCGGATCGACGAACCAGGCCGCCAGGTGGCGCATCGCCGCCGCCGCGAAGCGCGCGTCGCCGGTCAGCCGCCACGCCGCCGCCAGCGTCGGCACGGTGCGCCCGAACGCGATCAGCGCGTCGCGGTGGCCGTCGAACTTGTCGGGGTTCGACCGGCCGTCGCGGCGGATATAGGGACCGCCGGGGTTCGCCGGGTCGGGCCACCAATAATCGCCCTCCGAATAATAATCCTGCCGCCCGGCCGGGCTGCGCGGCGCAGGGATCGCCGCGATCGTGCGCGGCGCCGCATCGAGCAGCGCGAGCGCCTGCGGCACCACGCGCGCGCGTTCGATCGCGGCGATATCGAGCGGCAGGCCCCTGCCCCGCGCCAGCACCGCCACCGGACCGGCGAGCATCAGGCCCAGCAGCAACGCACGGCGCGCGATCATGCCAGTATCCGGGGAGGAGAAAATACCGCCGCCGCGAGTGGCATCGCGGCGGCGGCTGTGACCGAAACCAGCGGGAGGTCGTGCTGGGCCGGCCAGATCACATATCGAGGATGGTGCCCCATCATAGGATCGACACCATAGTTGTAGGACAACTTAAGTCAATCGATGTTGTGATCCGGCCCCGCACGGGCGCCGCGGGTCAGTAACGCCCGCGTTTGCGCGCCAGGTCGTACATCGCCGAGCCCGCCAGCAAGAAGGCCCCGCTGCCATAGAATTGCGTTTCGGTCGCCGAGACGCTGTCGGGCCGGTCCCCGACCTGCTGCACCCAGCCGAGCATGCCGTCGGGTTGCACCGCGCGAACGACAGCGTTCCAGCCGCGGATCGCCGCCGGCTCATAGGCTTTGCGATCGAGCAACCCCGCGTCGACACCCCACGCGAAGGCATAGGTGAAAAAGGCCGTGCCGCTGGTTTCGGTCGGCGTGTCGGGGTCGGTGTCGAGCAGCGAGGGCGACCAATAGCCATCGACCTTTTGCAGGCTCAGCAGCTTTGCCGCCATGTCCTTGAACTGTTTTTCATACGCCGGTCTTTTCGGGTCCTTGCGGTCCATCGCCTGCAGCATCCGGACCAGTCCCGCCATCACCCAGCCATTGCCGCGGCTCCAGAACAGCTTGCGCCCGGCACTGTCGCGCTGGTCGAAAAAGCGGCTGTCGCGAAAATAGAGCTGCTCGGTCGGGTCATAGAGATAGTCGGTGGTCGCCCGAAACTCGCGGTGCGCGAAATCGGCGTAGCTCGGATCGCCGGTCGCCTTGGTCATCCGCAGCAGCGTCGGCGGGGCCATGAAGATCGCGTCGCACCAGCACCAGCGGTCGGTGCAGTCCGACGTGCCCTTGCCCGGTTCGTGAGGGATGAATTCCAGCCCGATCGGCGGCGGGTTAGCGAGGACATGGTCGAAATAGGCGCGCGCCGGCGCGATCGCCGCCTTGCCCGCGCCATGACGCGCCGACCACAACCACGCCTGCCCGATCAGTTGGTCGTCGGCGTGGAAGGGCCGGTCGCCGAGCCGCCACGCCTGTTCGCGGCCAAGGTCGAGCAGCGGCTGCGCGTAGCGCCGGTCGCGGTTCGCGAGTTCGGTGAGCGCGACCCAGAAGGTCGCCTGTTCCCAGCCGCGCGGCTCGCGCACGCTTTTGCGCCCGGCGGGTATCTTCGCCCAGTTGGTGCGGTTGGCGAGTTGCCAGTCGGCGACCCGGCGCGTTTCGGTCAGTATCGCCGATGCGCGCGGCATCTGAGGCGACGCCTCGACCATGACGGCGGGACCGGCGGGTTGGGCCGCTCCCGGACTCGGCCATACCGTCAGCCCAAGCGCGACGATATTCGTGCCGACGAGCCACACGCTTCGAACCACATCCACCTCCCTCGAAACATAGTCGGGCTTTTACCCTTGACACCGGTGACAATATCTTTCCTTTTCCGGGAAACATGTCAATAAGGTTGTCTGACAACTGAGCCAAGCGCGGAATCGCGCCAAAGGGGATGGAATGCCGAAGATCGTGTCTGCCCGGGTGATCGTCACCTCTCCGGGCCGCAATTTCGTCACGTTGAAAATCACATGCGACGACGGCACCACCGGCGTCGGCGACGCGACGCTCAACGGGCGCGAGCTGGCGGTGGCGAGCTACCTGGCCGACCATGTCGTCCCCTGCCTGATCGGCCGCGACGCGCAGCAGATCGGCGACATCTGGAACTATCTGTATAAAGGCGCCTATTGGCGGCGCGGACCGGTGACGATGACCGCGATCGCCGCGGTCGACATGGCGCTGTGGGACATCAAGGGCAAGGTCGCGGGACTGCCCGTCTACCAATTGCTTGGCGGCGCGGCGCGCAGCGGCTGTATGGTCTATGGCCATGCCAATGGCACGACGATCGCCGACACGATCGAGGCGGCGCTCGACTACCAGCGCCAGGGGTACAGGGCGATCCGCCTGCAATGCGGGGTGCCGGGCATGGCGTCGACCTATGGCGTCAGCAAGGACCGCTATTTCTACGAACCCGCCGACGCCGACCTGCCGAGCGAAAACATCTGGTCGACCGAGAAATATCTGCGCGTCGTCCCCGAGCTCTTCGCCGCGGCGCGCGAGGCGCTGGGCTGGGACGTCCACCTGCTCCACGACATTCACCACCGGCTGACCCCGATCGAGGCGGCGCGGCTCGGCAAGGACCTCGAGCCCTACCGCCCCTTCTGGATCGAAGATGCGACGCCGGCCGAGGATCAGGAGGCGTTCCGCCTGATCCGACAGCACACGACGACGCCGCTAGCCGTGGGCGAAATCTTCAACTCGGTCTGGGATTGCAAGGGGCTGATCGAGAACCGGCTGATCGACTATATCCGCGCCACCGTGCTCCACGCCGGCGGCATCACCCATATGCGCCAGATTGCCGCGCTCGCCGACCTTTACCAAATCCGCACCGGCTGCCACGGCGCCACCGACCTGTCGCCGGTAACGATGGCGGCGGCGCTGCATTTCGGACTGTCGATCCCCAATTTCGGCATCCAGGAATATATGAGGCACACCGATGAGACCGACGCCGTCTTCCCCCACGCCTACAGCCTGACCGACGGGCTGATGCATCCGGGCGAGGCGCCGGGGCTGGGGGTCGATATCGACGAGGCACGTGCCGAGACCCACCCCTATGCCCGCGCCTATCTGCCGGTGAACCGGCTCGAGGACGGGACGATGTGGAGTTGGTGATGCGCAGCGCCCTGCTCGGTCTTTTGCTGCTTGGCGCACCCGTCGCGGCGCAGGACAAGCAGCCCATGCGGCCCGCGACGGCCGAGGAGCAAAAGGCGCGCGCCGCGGTCGCCATCGCCGATTATCGCTACGATGATTTGCTGTGGGAAAATGACCGCACCGCGTTTCGCATCTATGGCCGCGCGCTCGAACGGGCCGAGCCGCCCTCGACCTCGGGTATCGACGCCTGGGGCAAGACTGTCCGCTGGCCCTTCATGGAACGCCAGTTGCGCACTGGCGAGCAGCACGACAATCATGGCGAGGGGCTCGATTTTTATAACGTCGGCACCGGGCGCGGCGTCGGCGGGCTCGGCATCTGGTACGACAACAAGCTGTGGACCTCGCGCAACTATGTCCGCCCGCACATTCTCAGCGCCGGGCCCGATGTCGCCGACTTCCGCGTCGATTATGACCCGTGGCCGGTCGACATGCAACGCACGGTCAGCGAAACGCGGCGCTTCACCCTGCCCGCCGGGACCAACTTCACCCGCCTGACCTCGACCATCGCGTCGAGCAGCGACGCCGAGATGATCGTCGGCATCGGCATCTCCAAACGCCCGATCAACGGCGGCAAGCTTGGCGAGATCGTCAAGGACGCGAAGGCCGCGCGGATGAACTGGTGGGGACCCGCCGATGGCGAAGGCGATGGTGGCAAGGGCCGCATGGCCGCCGCCGTCATCGTCGATCCCGCCGCCTTCGCGGGCTTCGCCGAGGATGCCGACAATTATCTGATCCTCGTCCGCGTTACCCCGGGCCGACCCTTTACCTATTACAGCGGCGCGGCGTGGGACGGCGGGGGCGACTTTGCGACGCGCGACGCCTGGACCGCATATGTCGATGCCCAGCGCCCCGATTTCCGCCCCTAGCCAGCCCGAAGACGCGATGATAACGCTATCGCCCATGAGGGTAACCAAGGCGGCATCGCTGGCCGACGATCTGGTCCAGCGCTTCGAGGAACAGATCGAGTCGGGCGACATGCCCGCCGGATCGCGCTTCCCGACCGAAAAGGCGATCACCGAGGCGTTCGGGGTCAGCCGCACGGTGGTGCGCGAAGCCTATTCGCGCCTCGCCGCGCGGGGACTGCTGGTGTCGCGCCGCGGATCGGGCGCCTATGTCGCCGACGGCGCGCGCTATCGCGCCTTCCAGATCGCCGCCGACGAATTCAGCGAGATCGAGGATGTGCTCCGCCTGCTCGAAATGCGCATGGGGTTCGAGGCCGAAATGGCCGACCTCGCCGCACGCCGCCGCACCGATGCCGACCTTGCGGCGATCCGCGACGCGCTCGACGCGATGGAGAATAGCGAGGACGTCGACGCCTCGGTCGTCGCCGACGCCGCCTTTCACGCCGCGATCGCCGCGGCGACGCGCAACGATTATTTTCTCCGCTTCACCCAGTTTCTCGGCGTGCGCCTGGTCCCCTCGCGCAAACTCTATCTGCAGGGCAGCGACCGGCAACGGCACCAGCAATATGCGCGCACGATCAACCGCGACCATCAGGCGATCTACGACGCGATTCTGGCCGGCGACCCGGCGGCGGCGCGCCGCGCGGCGCGGCGGCACATGGACAAATCGATCGCCCGCTACCGCGCGATGCAGGACGGCCTGCCCGCGGAGGCCGCTGAGGACTAAGTGCGCGGTGCTTGCACGCCGACCGCAACATCCTATTGCGGACGCATGACGCAGTTGCAGACCCTTTCCCTGACGATGCGCCGGCTCGATTTCGCCGGAACCGATGACGCCGCGACGCTGCGCGACCTGCCAATCGAGGCGCCGGTGTCGGTCGAGGTTTGCGGCATCGGCTATGCCGTGATGATGGCGACGCCGTCGGACCTGGAAGATTATGCGATCGGCTTCGCACTCGGCGAAGCATTGGTCGAAACCGCCGCGCAAATCCGCAGCATCGACGTCCATCCGGTCGAAGGCGGTTTCGCGCTGCGTATCTGGCTACCGCCCGAACGGACCGAAAAGGCACTCGAACGCGCGCGCAAGCGGGTAAGCGAAAGCAGCTGCGGGCTGTGCGGGATGGAGAATATCGAAGAGGTGCTGCGCCCCCTGCCCGCGAACGCGGCGCGGATCGCGACCGATCGCGCGGCGATCGCGGCGGCGCTGGCGGCCTTGCCCGACCATCAGCCGCTCGGCCGCGCCACCGGCGCCGCGCATGCCGCCGCCTTTTGCAGCCCCAACGGCGACATCCTCCGCGTCCGCGAGGATGTCGGGCGCCACAACGCGCTCGACAAATTGATCGGTGCGCTCGCGCGGGACGGTATCGATCCGGGGGGCGGTTTCATCCTGCTGTCGGCGCGCTGCAGTTATGAGCTGGTCGAAAAGACGGTGCGTGCCGGTTGCCCGATGCTCGTCACCATCTCGGCGGCGACCAGCCTTGCCGCCGAGCGCGCGGTCGCGGCGGGACTGACGCTCGTCACGCTGGCGCGCGCGGATTCAGCGCTGATCGTCGGCGACCCGCACGGGATGATCCGATGAAGACGCTCGGCGCGGTGCTCGCGGGCGGGCGCTCGTCGCGCTTCGGGTCGGACAAGGCAGCCGCGTTGCTCGCCGGGCAAAGCCTGCTCGACCATGCGCTCGCGGCGCTGCGCCCGCATGTCGATGCCGTCGTGGTCGTCGGTCGCGCGATCGAGGGCCAGCCGATGATCGCCGACTGGCCGGCGCCCGACCTCGGGCCGATGGGCGGCATCGCGGGGGCGCTGCGCCATGCCGAGGCCGCCGGCTTCGACCAATTGCTCTGCATCTCGGTCGATTGCGTCCGCCTGCCCGCCGACCTGCGCGCGTTGCTCACCCCTGCCCCCGCCTATCTCGCGAGCCAGCCGGTGATCTCCCTCTGGCCGGTGTCGGCACGCGGCGCGTTCGAAAAACAGCTGATCGGGGGCGACGACCGCTCGGTCCGCCGCTTCGGCAACAGCATCGGCGCGCGCGCCGTCGCCAGCGATTTTGTCCCGCCGAACATCAACAGTGTCGCCGACCTCGACCGCGAGACAAGCCTATAAGCCCCCGAGCGCGTTCACGGTGAAAGCCAATATCCCCATGTTGAACAAAAACGCCGCCATGCAATGGCCGAGCACGACGCGGCGCATATGCGCGCCGGTGACGCTGACGTCCGAGGTCTGGAAGGTCATGCCGAGGGTGAAGGCGAAATAGAGGAAATCCCAATAATCCGGCTCGTGCGTCCCCGGCACCTCGAGCCCGCCACGGTCGCTTCCCTTCGCCTGAAGGTAGAAGAGATGCGCATAGTGAAGCGTGAACACCATGTTCGCGAACAGCCAGGCGAGCACCAGCGTGACGATAATCAGGATGACGTCGCCGCGCCCAAGGCTGCCGGGATCGGCAATCAGCGCCCCCACGGCAAAGAGGACGACCAGCGACAGCAAAACCGAAATGGCGAGCAGGCTCGCGCGGTTCGCGTCATTGTCTTCGGACCGCTGGCGCATCGCATCGGCATCGCCCGACAGCAGCGAGACGATCGACACGAGAAAGACCGCCGCGGCGGCATCGAAACCGAGCAGCAGCGCCGTGCGCGTATCGCAGCCCCATGCCAGCGCGCCGCCCGAAATGGCGACCAGCACGGCGGCGAAGGTCAGGAAACGGACCGGCGCGATATGGCGCCCGGGCGCGAAACCCCTCTTTGCCGTCACGCCGCCGATTCCTCCGCCGCCACGATCCGCACCGGGATCGATTTCGCCGCCGGGCAGCCGCTGATCTTGTCGTAGAAAGCGAGCGGCAACAGCGGGTTGAGTTCGGGATAATAGCCCGCGACCGCGCCGCGCGACATCGGATAGTCGAGCAGGGTCAGCCCCTCGACGCGCCGCACGACACCATCGTCGCTGAACGTTTCAAGCGCGACCTTCGCTCCCGCCGCAAAGCCGCGCGCTTCGCGATCCTCGGCGTTGACGAAAAGTACCATCCGGTCGCCATACACGCCGCGATAGCGGTCGTTATAGCTGTACACCGTGGTGTTGAACTGGTCGTGCGACCGCACCGTGGCGAGCCGCAGCATCGCCGGATCAACGACAGGGTCGTTAGCGTGCAGCCCCGGCAGGATCAGGAAATTCGCCTTCCCGTTCGGCGTCGCCCACACCCGGCGACGCGGCGGAATGTCGAGGTGGAAGCCGCCGGGATTTTTGATCCGCTCCGAAAAGTCGTCGTAGATGTCGGGATAGACCGCGGCGATCTTGTCGCGGATCGCGTCATAATCGTCGATATAGCGTGCCCAATCGACCTTGCTGTCGGGCAGCGTCGCCATCGCCATGCGGCAGACGATCTCCGTCTCGGTCAGCAAATGCTCGCTCGCGGGGTCGAGCACCCCGCGCGAGGCGGTGACGTTCGACATCGAATCCTCGATCGTCACGAACTGCTCGCCCTTCGCGGTTTCGATGCGTTCCGAACGCGCGACCACCGGCAGGATCAGCGCATCCTGACCATGCACCAGATGCCCGCGATTGAGCTTGGTCGCGATCCCGACGGTCAGCTTCAACTTGCGCATCGCCGCATAAGCATGATCGGTGTCGGGGACCGCGCGGACAAAATTGCCGCCCATGCCGATGAAGACCTTGGCGGTTCCGGCCTGCATCGCCGCGACCGATTCGACACTATGATGCCCTTCGGCGCGCGGCGGTTCGAACCCGAACACATCGCGCACCTTGTCGAGATACGCCTGGCTCGGCTTCTCGTCGATGCCGACGGTACGGTCGCCCTGGACGTTCGAATGGCCGCGGATCGGTGAGATGCCCGCACCCGGCTTGCCATAATTGCCCTTGAGCAACAGCAAATTGGCGATCTGTTGCACCAGCCGCGAACCCTCCTGATGCTGGGTGATCCCCATGCCGTAACAGATGATCGTCGCCGACGAGCGGATGTAGATTTCGGCGCAGCGCCGGATCTGCGCCTCATCGACCCCCGACACCGCGACGATTTCGGCCCAGTCCTGCGCCATGATGTCGTCGTGCAGCGCCTCATACCCCGTGCTATGTTCGGCGATGAACGCGTGATCGAGCACGGCTTTGCCCGCCGCTTCGCGCTCGAACAGCACCTTCATCATGCCCTTGAGCAGCGCGAGGTCGCCGCCGATCGCGATATGGACGAATTCGCTGCTGATCTCGGTCGAACCGAAGGTCGCCATCTGGACGATGTCCTGCGGCTCGGTGAATTTGATCAGCGCGCGTTCGGGCATCGGATTGACCGCGACGATCGGCACCCCGCGCTTCCTCGCCTCGACCAGCGGGGTCATCATCCGCGGTGCGTTGGTTCCGGCGTTGTGGCCGATCAGGAAAATCGCCTCGGCATGCTCGAAATCGTCGAGGATCACCGTGCCCTTCCCCACCCCGATCGAATGCGGCAGCCCGCGGCTCGTCGGTTCGTGGCACATGTTCGAACAGTCGGGGAAATTGTTGGTGCCATACTCGCGCACGAAGATCGAATAGAGGAAGGCGGTCTCGTTCGCGGTGCGGCCCGAGGTGTAGAACTCCGCCTCGTTCGGATCCCCCAGCGCGCGCAAATGCGTGCCGATCAACGCGAAGGCATCGTCCCAGCTGACCGGCACATAGTGGTCGGTCGCGGCGTCGTAGCGCATCGGTTCGGTCAGCCGGCCCTGCATTTCGAGCCAATAGTCCGACTGCGCCATCAATGCGGTCACGCCGTGCGCCGCGAAAAATTCGCGCGTCACGCGAAACTTCGTCGCCTCATGCGCCAGCGCCTTGGCGCCATTTTCGCAGAACTCGAGTGTCTTGGTGCAACTCGCGTCGGGAAAGGCGCAGCTGGGGCATTTGAAGCCGCCCGGCTGGTTCATCGACAACAGGGCGCGCGAGCCCTTGCCCACCACGCTCTGCTCGAGCAGCACCTTGGCGGTCGCCGCCGCCGCGCCCCAGCCGCCAGCGGGGCTATTGTAGCTTTTGTATCTCGGTTTCTCACCGGCCATGATATCGCGTCCCGAACCAATGCTCCTCGCGAGACTAGAGCATTTCGGGCGGCCTGTATCTATCGCGAAAACATCGGCGATCGGTCAGCGCGCGGGAACCAGTTGGACGACATGCACTTCCGGACCCGACCGCTCGCCGCGCCGAGGCTTGACGATCAGGCGGGTCGTGCCACCCGCCAGCAGCGAGTCGTAACGCGCCAGTTCTTTGCGATAGCCAACCGGATCGGCGCGATAGCGAAGGTGGTTGGTGACGACCGCAAAATCGGCACGGCACGATTCCAGCTTCGTCCTGTCGACATGACCGACGTCGACGATCGCCCCGCCGCCGCGCAAGCGGTCGACCTTCGAATAGCGGATCTGTCCCGACAGCAGATCGCGGACGTCGACACATCCCGCCGACCCCATCGCGGTGCGCAGTTCGAACGGCGCGGCGAGCAGGTCGAACGCGGCATGTTCGATCAGCACGCTGCTCCCCGGCGGCGCGTGATCGCGCAGCCACGCCGACGCGATCTGGCGCGTGTCGTGTTGCCGCTCGGCCGCCTCGATCTGCGCCTCCCAGACGATGGGGGTCAGCAGGATGAGCAGCGCGACGGGCAACGCCGCCATGCGCAACCGATGGCGCGGCAACAGGTCGGCGAGCCCGCACAAGGCGCGCGCGGCGGCGAGCGCGGCGAACGGCAGCAGCGGCACGACCCAGCGTTCCCAACGCAACGACTGGAAACAGATCATCGCGAAGAACAGCAGACAGAAGGGCAGGATCACGAAGACCCACAGGCGCCTTTTGCCGCCGCCCCAGACGAGGCCGGCCGCGGCGAGCAACAGCCCGCCGACGCCCAGCGACGCGAGCAACGGGCCCGCGACATACCAGCTCAAATTGGCGAAAAGGCCACCGCCCGTCGCGCCGGGGTGCAGCGGCCGTGCCTCACCCGACAGATTGGCGATCACCGTCGCATGGTCGATCAACAGATAGGGCGACACCGCGAATAAGGTGATGATCGCCGCAGCGACCACCATCGCCAGCCGGCTCCAATGGCGCTCACCTGGCGGTCGATAAGCCCAACCGCCGAGCGCGGTCACCAATATCGCCGCCGCTGGCCATTTCGTCGCGCACGCCAGCCCGGCGCAGATGCCGGCGAACAGATAGTCGCGCCGCCGGCCTTGCTCGGCGATGCCGATCGCCGCCAGCGCGCCGAGGAGCATGAAGACGCTCGCCTGGATATCGGTGCGGATGATCTGCGAATATTCGATATGCACCGCATTGACCGCGAGGATCGCCGCCGCGACCAACCCGATCCGCGCGCCGCCGAGCCTCTTGCCGAGCCGGAAGGTCAGCCAGACGCACAGCACGCCGCATAGCACGATCATCACCCGGGCGGGCAGGAACACGATACCGGGATCGGCATAAACCGCAGCCGCCAACGCATCGGCGTCGGCGAAGCGCCCCGTCGCGATGCCGATGCCGCCGACCGCGGCGATGACCAGCGCGAGCGAATAGAGGGTGATCGTCCCCGGATGGCCGAACCAGCCGGGGTCGAGGCTGTGCTTCTGCAGCATTTCGAGCGCGGTCATCATGAACAACGGCTCGTCGGGGTCGTTGAGCGCCGGCAGCCCGAAGCCGACCCCGTCGAGCCGCAGCCAAAGCGCGGCGAGCAGGATCGCCCATAACGCCAGGGCTTCGGCTGACGGACGCCAGCGGGCGGCGATCGTCATCGCGCGCCGTTGTCGCGGAAGGTGACACGATTGTGCCAGAACCAGCTGCCGACGATCACAACGAGCGTGAAGCCGGTCTGCGCGATCACCGGCGGTACAGCGCCGACTTCGACAAGCAGCGGCAGCGCCAGCCAGTTGGCGGCATAGTTGGCGAGGTAAAAGCTCGCGAAGGTCCCGAATTCGCGCAGCACATTGCCCCGCGTGCGAAAGACCGCAAGCTTGTAGGTCGTGAAGGCAAAGCACAGACACACCGCCTGCGCGATCCCGAGCGCGACCATATAATGGACCGCGAACAGCGGCACCGACCACAGCAGCAGCGGATAGAAGCTGAGACCGAACGCCGTGTTGACGCCGCCGACCATCAGGAAGCGCAAAGGCTTCCCGAGGCGGAGGAAACGCGCGGTCACCACGCGGCTCATTCCTCGTCCATCAACGCAATGCGCATATTCGCTTCCAGCACCTCGCGCGGCAGGAAGGGCGACAAATCCTCGAGCGCGGGTGAGGTGATGCGCCCGTCGGGATGCTGCTTCGCGCCGAGCTTGGGGGCGAAGCCGACATGCTCGTCGACCATGATCTCGCAAAAGGCGGGACCGTCGGCCGCGAGCGTCGCGGCGATGGCGCCGGCCAGCTCGGCATGGTTTTCGGCGCGCGCATAAGCGAAACCGAAAGCGCCCGCGACCTTCGAGAAATCAGGGAAGGTCACATGGCTCTTCGGCCCGCCGCCGACTTCCTGCCCGTTGAAGAAATTGCGCTGGGTCTGGAAGATCGAGACATAACCGCTGTTGTTGATCAGGATCACCTTCACCGGCAGACCGTATCCGGCGATCGTCTGCATCTCCTGCAAATTCATCATGATACTGCCGTCGCCGGCAATCGCGATCACCCGCTGCTGTCCCTTGGTCGCGGTGCAGACGCCGATCGCGGCGGGCAGGTCATAGCCCATCGTCGCGCAGCCCGAATTGGTCCACAGCCGCTGTCCCGAATGCAGATGCGCCGCCTGGAAACCGACGACGCAGGCGCTACCATTGCCGGTGACGACGATGTCCTCGCCGCCAAGCTGGCCGAACAGTTCGTCCATCGCGACATAGGGATGCACCAGTGTCGCATGGTCGCGATATTCGGGCAGCACGGTCGGGAATTTCGCGACCCGCTGCCGCGCCCAGCCGAGCCATTCGCGCTGCCCCTCGGTCGGCCCGGCATAGGGCTGCGCGAGCAGCGCGGGGATCAGCTCGGCAAGGTCGGCGGTCACCGGCATGTCGGGGACGACGGTCGGCTTGGCGAGTTCGACCGGGTCGATATCGACCCAGATCTTGTACGCCCCGCGCGCAAAGCTTTTCCAATTGTAGCTGACCTGCCGGATGTTGAGCCGGCTTCCCAGCACAAGCAACAGGTCGGCGCTCTGCGTCACCATATTGCCGCCGCGGTCGCCGACCGTGCCGGGTTTGCCGCAATTGAGCGGGTGGTCGGTCCACAGCGCGTCATGCGCGTTCCAGCCGGTGACCACGGGCACGCCGAGCCGCTCGATCAGCGTCAGGAATTGCGCGTGCGCGCCGCTCAGCCGGACCCCGCTGCCCGCGAACACGACGGGGCGATCGGCCTTGGCGATGCGCTCCAAAATCTCGGTCGCGACCGCGTCGAGGTCGCCCCGCTTCCACGGCTCGTCGAGTTCGGCGGGGTCGAAACCCGGCAGCAGATCGTCGGGGTCGATCTTCGCCGCCTGCACGTCGAGCGGGATGTCGAGCCACACCGGCCCCGGCCGGCCGCTGGTCGCGAGATAGAGCGATTTTTCCAAGTGATAGCGGATCGAGCGCGGGTCGGTGACCATCACTGCATATTTGGTGACCGGCCGGACCAGTTCCTCGATATCGAGTTCCTGGTCGCCATATTGGCGCAGCGGCAACCCGGTGTGGCGCACCGTCGTCTCGGTCTTCACCTGCCCCGAAATTACCAGCATGCCGATCGAATCGACGAAGGCGCCGTAAACGCCGGTGATCGCATTGGTGCCGCCGGGACCCGAGGTGACGTTGACCACCGCGAGCCGGTTGGTCAGCCGATAATAGGCCTCGGCGGCCATCGACAGCGCCTGCTCATGATGGGTGAAGGTCGTCGTCAGCGCGGGGTGGGTGCCGAGCGAATGGTTGAGGTGCATCGCGCCGCCGCCGGTCAGCATGAAGACGTCGGTGATGCCGCGGTCGGCGAGGGTCTGGGCGACCCAGTCGGAGAGCTTGATCTGGCTCATTCTATCCATCCATTGAAAATTGCGGTGCGGCGGATTGCCGCGTCGAGGGTGATGGTCGGCGCGACGCCGAGCCGGCTGCGGATCGCCGCGGTCGAGGGGACATAGCGACCGGGGTTCCACCCGGCGTCGGCTTGTCCCAGCACCTCGACCCCCGGGCCGCCGAGGACGGCGGCGGTGCGCCGCGCGAGGTCGGCGATCGACACCGCTTCCTCCGACCCCATGTTCCATGTCGCGCCGCGCGGCGCGCGCAGCAGCATCAGCCACAGCCAGGCGGTAAGATCGGCGGCATAGAGATATGAGCGGACGGCGGTCCCCGCGCTTTCGATCCGGATCGCCCGCCCCGCCATCGCGTCGCGGATGAAATTGCCCGCCGCGAAATGGATATCGAGCGACAGCAAGGGGCCGAGCAACGCGAAGATACGCGACGTCACGACGTCGAGCCCGAACTGCTGGCCGTAAATGGCGCAGAGCAGTTCGGCGGCACGCTTGCCCTCACCATAGGATGATTTGGGATCGCGCGGGTCGGGGCCGCCATGCCAATCCTCGGCGACATGGCCGACGTCCCACGGCTGGGCGCCATAGACCGCCCCCGAACTCAGGAAGAGGACCCGCCCCGCTTGCCGCTCGATCGCGAGATCGAGCGCGTTGCGGGTACCGGTGACGATGGTGTCGAACATGCGGCGCGGGTCATTCGCGTTGAGCGCCGCGCTAGCATCGGTCGCGGCGTGGATGACATGGGTGAAGCGGCCCGGCGGCGCGGCGAAATCCATGACGTCGCCGGCAACGAACTCGAATCGGCTGGCCAGATGCGGCGCGCGCGCCGCGAAGGCATCGGGATCGCGGCTGAGGATCACCACTTCGGCATCGCAATCCGAAAATGCCAGCGCTTCGAGCATCCAGCGCCCGATGAAGCCGGTGCCGCCGGTCATGAAGATGCGCGCGCCGTCCAGCCCCGCCCAGTAAGGCGCCAGCTGGCGGTCGATCGCGGTCAGGTCTTCGGTCAAGATCATGCGACCACCAGCCCCAGCGAAGGGCGTTGGCTGCGATGCGCGCGCACGACGCGCACGATGCTGTCGAGCGACAACGCCCACAGCATGATGACGATCAGCCCCGGCCGGATGAAATGGCCCGCGGTCAATCCGAAGCTCGCGGTCACCGTGCGCTCGCCCAGCCAGCTCGCACTGGTCACGTCGAGCACCGTCGCCAGCGGCCAGTCGCCGACGAGGCAGAGCAGGTAAGCGCAGACGATCGCGGCGATCGGCCCCGCGCCCTTCCATGTCTCCATCAAGACGAGAAACAGCAGGAACAATTGCGTGTAGCCGCCCGGTGACTGGGTCACCAGATAGGCCCCGAGCAGGATCGCCGCGATGCGGTGCGTCGGCAGCGCCCTGGGCTGGAGCCACGCCGCGGCGAGCGCGGCGAGCGCGACCAGCTGGCTCGACCGGATGACGATCGGCACCAGAAATTCGATCGTCTCGATCAGCCGCGACGGCACGAATTGCAGCAGCGGGATGTCGAGGGTGCGGAACATCAACAGCGGCGCGTAGCTCGTCGAATAATTGACCTCGTTCCACACCTGACCGCCCTGGAAGACGACCCAGTTGGCGGTGTTCGCCGCCAGCTCCATCGGCGTCCCCGATCCGACGAGCGCGAGGGTGACGAGATAGAGCGCGATCGTCGCGATCCCCGCGACTTCGAGCGTCCGCCAGTCGCGCTTCACCGCATGCGCCAGCATCGGCAGCACCAGATAGGGCTTGAAATTGATCGTCACCGCGGCGGCGAACCAGCGCCACGGCTTCGACGACGTCACCGGCCCGTGCGCGATCATGAAGAAGGCGAAGGCGACGAGGATCAGATTGCCGCGCTCGATCGTGAACAGCATCGGCAAACCAAGCGCGATCGCGATCGTCCGCATCGGCGCGGTGCGGCGGTCGAGGCGGCGGAAACAGACCCACGCCAGCACCACGTCGATGACATAGAAGATGTAGATCGTCCCGCGCCCCAGCCAGTCGCAATCGCGCGCGGTAAAGCTGTTGTGCAGGTAACAGCCCGGCAGGCTCGTCGCGTCGAGAAAGACGAACGACAGCGGCGGATAGATGCTCCGCCACACATTGTAGATACCGGGATTGTTCGCCCAATAGGCGGTGTTGAACCAGTCCATGAACGTGTCGTTGGTGTCGAACACGAAGGGCTGAGGCAAATAGCCGAACTCGAGGAAGAAACGCAGCGTCCACGCGCTGCTCGCCACCACGGCGAGCGCGAGCAAGGCTTCCGGGACCAGCGGCAGCAGGCGGACGCGCGGCGCGGTCATGGCCGGCGGATGTGGGTGCGGGCCGCGGGCCGCGACCGGTCGGCGGGAAAATTGATCCGCTCCTCCTCGATCACCAGCGGCACGTTGCGGCTGCGTTCGGCGAGCATACGCACCTGCTCGCCGATCAGCCCGAGGAAGAGCAGCAGGATGGCGAACAGCGCAAAGCCGAGCGCCAGGCCGAGCAGCGCCCAGACCGGGCCATCGAGCGCCAGCGCGACCGGCGCGGCGACCAGCAGGCACAGCGCCAATGCGGCGATGTAGACCGAAAGAAACAACGGCAACCGCAACAGCGACTTCGCCGACCCCGCCAGCCCCGACAGCGCGAAGGACGCGAGCGCGACGAAGTCATTCTTGCTCTCGCCCGCCGCGCGGCCGGGCCGGTCGAACGGCTCCAGTTCCAGGCGAAAACCGCTTTCGACCACCATGCCGCGAAAAAAAGGCTCGGGCTCGTTCCACGCCGCCAGCGTGTCGATCACAATGCGGTCGAACAGCCCGAAACCGGTCGCGCCCGGGATCACCGGATAGTCGCCGAAACGGCGCAGGAAGCCATAGCCCATATGCCGCGCCGCGCGCAGCATCGGCGACGCGCGTTCGGACCGCCGCTGCCCCAGCACCACCTGTGCGCCCTCACGCCACCGCGCGACGAAGGCGCCGATCATCTCGGGCGGGTCTTGGAAATCGGCGCACATGCCGATCACCGCCCGCCCCTCGGCCTGGTACAGGCCATAGGTCGGCGAGCGCATCTGGCCGTAATCGCGGTTGTTGAAGATCACCCGCACGCGCGGATCGACGGCGCAGATCGCACGCATGATCGCCCGGGTGCCATCGGTCGAGCCATTGTCGATCAGGATGATCTCGTGACTCGCCGCATGCGCCTCGGCCTCGGCGGTCACCGCGGCGCAGATCGCCGCGACATTCGCCGCCTCGTTATAGCAGGGAATGACGACCGACAGTTCGGGCGCGGCGTCCGCAGTCATGCCGCGCCGTCCGCCTTGCGCGCCGCAAACAGGCGGATCCCCGTCACGGGCGCATAGATTTCGGTGAACAGCGCCGCGAGAATGACGAGCGCCAGCAGCGCGACCGCCGCGACATTATATTTGCGGTCTGGATCGAGCCGCGGCGCCTCCAGCACCTGCACGCTCGCCGCGGTCTCACCCGCAAGCGTTTCGACCGCGACCTCTTCGGACGAGCGCGCATAAACCTCGTACAGCGCCTGCGCGAAGCGATAGTCGCGATAGAGGTTCAGATATTCGCCCGATACTTCGCTGAGGCCCGCGACGTTCGGGCCGGCGGCACCGGCTGCGGGCTGCGCCGAGCGCGCGATCTGGGCGCGCAGCGACGCGACTTCGGTCTGGACCGCCAGCAGTTCGGGGTTTTCGGGGCCCTGCACCTTTTCCAGCGTCTGCAGCTGGACCTGTTTCGCCTGCAGCCGCGCCTCGAGCCCCGCGCGCAGCGACAGCGCCGCGCCGAGTTCGGCCTGTGGTTCGGCGAGCCGGTTGCGGCGGCGGAAATCATTAAGCGCGGTTTCGGTTTCGACGACACGGTCGCCGGCTTCCTTGAAGCGCTGCATGACGATCGCACGCTTGCGCTCGACGCGGTCCTTGCCAAGCGCGACGATGCGGTCGCCGATCGCCGCGACATAGGCGCGGGTCAGATTCTCGGCCTCTTCGGCGTCGCGCGTGCGCACCTCGACCTCGACGATGCCGCCGGTCAGCGTGTGGATGTCGACCTTCTGCGCCAGCGCGACATGCGCGCTGGTCGCGCTGGCATAGCCGTCCGGCCCGACGAGCTTGAGCCGCTTGATCACCGCATCGCCGACTTCGCTGCTGCGGCTGACCGCCAGATACATGTCGGTCTGCTGCTTCGCGCCGCCGAACAGCGCGGCGAACCCCTGCAACTGGCCGCCGAGCGCGTTGAGCGTCGAGCCGAGCCCGATGCTGCTGCTGTCCTGCGGCAGCAGCTTGGCGCGTGCGACATAGGGTTGCGGAAAGACCGTCAGCAGCGCGAGGATCAGCGCGGCGAGCGCGTAACCGCGACGGCGCCACCGCGGGTCGGCGGCGAAAGCGATCAACCGGCTCATTTCGTGATCGCCGCGACCGAGGCCGCGCCGACGAGCCCGCTGAACAATGTCCCGGTGATGTCGCGCAGCCGCGCCCAGAACTCGCCGCGATTGGCGTCGATCGGGACATAGACAAGGTCGCCGGGCAAGGCCGCGGCGCGCAGCGCGCGCTTGCCGCCCGCCAGCACCGTGCCATTGGCGCGCACGACGAAAATCTCGTCCTTGTCGCCGATATTCTGCACGCCCCCGGCGGACTTGACGAAATCCTCGACGCTCGCGCCCGGACGGTAGGCGAAGGACGCGGGGCTCGGCACCGCGCCGAACACCCCGACCGTCACCGGCCGTGCGGGGACATGGACGACGTCGTTATTCTCGAGGATCAGGTCGCCGGGCAGCGCCGCAGCGTCTACGGCCAAGTCGAACACCAGCCGCCCGTCGGGCTCGCGGCGCCGAAGCTGGTCGACGATGCTGTTGATCAGCGCGATATTGCCGGGCTGCGCGAGCTGGGCGCGGTTGACCGAGGTCACCGGCTGCGCCGCGAGCAGCAATTCGACGTCGCTGATCGCGCGGTCGTAACTCAGCCGTTGCTGATGCTTAACGCTCTCGCGCGTGATGACGCTGGCATAGGGGAAGGCCTCGCCGGTCAGCCCGCCCGCCTGCGCGACGACATCGGCCATGCGGGTGCCGGGCTGGACATAATAATGACCCGGCCGCGCCACCTCACCGCTCAGCGTCACGAGCACCGGCTGCTGGCGCAGCGGCCGCGCGATGCCGATGTTCGACAGGATGCGGATCACGTCGCCGCGCCGCGCCTTGCTGCTCGCTGCGTCGGCGGCGGACAATTCCCGCCAGCCGCTCGCATCGGGGCTCAGCGCGTTGAGCACCATCAGCCGCCCGTCGTCGGCGACGGTGTTGACCCCGCCGGCATATACGATCGCGTCGGTCAGCGTCTCACCGGGCGCGAGTTCGAAAATCGCCTCGCGGTTGATGCTGCCGATCACCGCGACCTCGGCGCCCGCCGGCGCGATATAAAGGACGTCGCCATTCTGCAGCACCGCGTCGCCGCGCGTGTCGCCCTTGAGCAGCAGGTCGTAGAGATCGAAGTCGGAGATCAGCTGGCCGCCGCGGCGCAGCTGGATCGACCGGAAGCTGCCCCCCGTCGCGGGTCCGCCCGCGGCGAGCACGACGTTGACAAGCGTCGACAGGCTGCTCGCCGAATAGGAGCCGGGACGCGCGGCAAAGCCGGTGACATAGACGGTGATGCCCTTGAGCTTGGCGACCCCGACCTCGAGGTGGAAACCGCGATACTGGCGCGACACTTCGCGCTCGATCACGCCATGGACATCGCCATAGCGCACCCCGCCGACGCGGATCGCGCCGACGCGCGGCACGAAGATGCGCCCCTCGCTGTCGATGACGAGGCGCAGGCCCGACGCCTGCACCGATCCGGTGAGGCCGATCAGCAATTCGTCGCCGGGGTTGAGCCGGTAGTCGGGCGGAATCGCGGTGGTCGACGGCGCGGTGAAATCGCGCGCGCCGGGGATCAACAGGTCCGACCCGAAACGGCGCAGCGGCTTGCCGGCGACCGAGGACACCCAGGTTTCGAACTCGCTCGCGACCGGCGGCGCCTTGCCGACCGGGCGGCGGCCGCCCTCGTCGGGCGCTTCGGGCACGGGCGTCGGAGCCTCGATCACCGCGGGCGCGATCGGCGGCAGTTCGACCACCGGCACCGCGACCTGTTCGGCGGCGCCGCGGCTCGCGGCATTGTCGCCCGGCGCGCCGACCGGCGACGCGAGCTGCGCCGACGCGGGCGCCAGTCCGACCAACGACAGTGCCAGCGACACCGTCGCCAGCCGCTTCCACCCATGGCTCATCGCGATATGTCTTTCATGTCCACCAGCCCGGCTTCGGCGCCGAGCAATATGTCGGCGGCGGCCTGCCACAGGTCGGGCGTCGCCGCGGCCAACATCCCCTGCCCCGTTCCGCCGACCCGATACGGCCGCCCGTCCCAATGCGTCGCCTTGCCGCCCGCCTCGGTCAGGAACAGAGCGCCAGCGGCGTGGTCCCACGGCAGGATGCGCTGGAACAGCGCGACATCGTCCTGCCCCAGCACCAGCCGCGGATAGCTTTCGGCGGCGCAGCGCGGCACCGGCTGGACGTCGAGGCCGTTCGCGGCGGCGGCATGCACCCGCTCGCGGCGGTCGGGCGGCAGGAAATGCGTTCCGAGCGCCGCGCGCGGCACCCTGCGCGTCGCCGACCGCGCCCGCACCGGCTGGCCGTCGCAGGTCGCGCCCTTGCCGCGCTCGGCATGGCACAGGCGCCCGGCGAGCGGGTCGAGGATCCACGCCGCCAGCGGCGCGCCATCCTCGACCAGCGCCACCATCATGCCGAAAGGCGACCGCCCTTCGGCGAAATTGGCGGTGCCGTCGAGCGGGTCGATCAACCAGAGCAATCCGCGATCGACGCCCTCCAGCAAGTCCGCGTCGGCGTCGGCCTCGGCCGCCTCCTCGCCGACAATGCGCGCGCCAAGCCCGAGCGCCGCGAGACCGTCGTGGAGCCGCCGTTCGCTTTCGCAATCGACGATCGTGACGATCTCGCCGGGGCTTTTCTCGTCGATCTCCTCGGGCGCGAGCAGGCGGAACCGTGGCATCACCACGTCCGCCGCGACATCGCGCATCAGGGTCGAGACTTGGTCGCGCAGCGGCATCGGGCTCAGGCGGCGACGCTGGCGAGATGCGCGCGCTTGGCGACCGCGCTGCGCTCTTCCATCATGCGGATGCGCGGCAAGTCCTCGGCGGCGATCGCACCGTAATAGTCGCGCTTGTTCTGCAGCCAGGCAAGTTCGAACGCGACGGCATTGGCGACACCGGCGTCGAAGCCGGCGCTCTCGACCGCCGCGCCGTCGAACACGATCTTGCGCGTCTCGAAGCGGTCGAGCCGGACCGCACGGACTTCGCGCAGCGCCGCCGCCGCCTCGACCGCGACCGAACCGCCGACGACGAGTTCGAGGTCATGCTCTGCGCAGGCGTGCGCCACGCGCAGCACCGCATCGGTGATCGCGCGCTCGTTGATCGCACCGCGCGGCATCCCCCGCGACAGCGTGAAATCGACGCGGCCGAACACGATCCCATCGATCTCGCTCGCCAGCGGCAGCATCGCGTCGAGATTGCCGAGCGTGGTTTCGGTTTCGAGGTTGAACAACATGCGCGTGTCGCCGCGATCGGCGCCATAGACCTTGGCGGCGGCATCGACGAATTTCGAGAGCGCATAGGGCGTCTCGACCATCGGCGCGATGATGTAGTCGGCACCGTAGAGCTTTGAAGCGTGGAGGTCGGTGACCGCCTCGCAGCCGCCGATCTTGAGCGCGAATTTCAGGTCGGCGCGCCAGGTCAGTTCGAGCAGGCGCAGCAGTTCGTCGGGGCGCGTGCCCTCGGCTTCGAACTCGGCCTTGACCGCGACGACACCGTGGTGGTCGCGGCCCTTTTTGAGCATGTCGAGCATGCGTTTTTCGGTGGAATTCATTTTCCGTCTCCCTTCGGTGCAAAGGCTGGTGACACAGCCGAAGACGAAGGAAGGCGGTGCATTCCGTAAGGATTTCAGCACAAAAATATTTCTGCTGGCCGATCCAAGGCTAGGCACGCACCGTTCCGTCATTACAGGAAATGCCTGTGCCCCCGGCTCTTCGTCCAACCCTCGCCTTGTGGCTGCTTTGCGCCGCGGGAAGCGCGACAGCAGCCGAACAGGCGGTGCTTCCGTCGGGCGACAGCACCGCGGTGCGCGAACGCATGACCGGCTGGTCCGCGCCGCCGCCCGCGCCCGTCCTCGCACCGCCGCCGCAGCAGCGCGCACCGTCCGCCCCGGCCCGCCTGCCTCGCCTCTCCTCGGGTTTCGGCACCCGCGTCGATCCGATCGACGGCAGCCACCGCGCCCACCGGGGCCTTGATATGCCCGGTCGCGCCGGGACGCCGATCCTTGCCGCGGCGCCGGGAACGATCGCCTTCGCGGGCCGCGCCGGGGGTTACGGCCAGATGGTCGAGATCGACCATGGCGGCGGTCTCAAGACACGTTATGCGCATCTGTCGCAGATCCTGGTGCGGCCGGGCGAAACGGTATCGCGCGAACAGGCGATCGCGCTGATGGGATCGACCGGCCGCTCGACCGGCAATCATTTGCATTTCGAGGTCCGGATGAACGGCCGCCCGACCGATCCGCTCGGCTGGTTCGGCGGCGCCGCCGCGCCGCGCGCCGCGATCGCCGATGCCCCGGTCGCGCCCCCCGCGCCGCATATCTCCGACTTCGCGCGCCGCCGCGCGCCGGCCGAAGCGCGCTAGACGATGGAAGCGGGCGACACCGCCAACGATCTGCAGCGGGTGCTGCTCGGCGAACGACCCCGGCTGGTCCGCTTCCTCGCCGCGCGCGGCGCCGGGGACGAGGCCGAGGATCTGTTTCACGACCTGTGGCAGAAGGTCGCCGTGCTGCCCGACCGCGCCGTCGACGACCCGCTGTCCTACCTGTTCCGCGCCGCCGAAAATCTGATGCGCGACATGCGCCGCGCCGCGATCAGCCGCGACCGGCGCCAGTCCGAATGGCACGGCCTGTCCGACGCGCCGCACGACCGGCCGGCGGGCGAGCGGGCGCTGATCGCGCGCGAGCAGCTGACGGCGATCGAGGCCACGCTCGCCGCGCTCGGCCCGCGCGCCGAACGCATTTTCCGCCGTTATCGGCTTGACGGCGCCGGACAGGCCGATATCGCCGCCGAATGGGGGATCAGCCTGAGTTCGGTCGAAAAGGACCTGCAAAAGGCCTATCGGGCGATTGCGGAATTGAAGGCGCGCTTCGATGCGGAATAGGTCACCCGGCTTCGTCATGGGGTAAAATCCCGTCGAAACAGGGAAGTGGGGAATGCCGACGCATCCATCCGAGCTGAACGAGATCGCCCGCCGCTGGGCGATCCGCGTCGGCGACCCCGCCTTCGGCGATTGGGAGGCGCTGACCGCGTGGCTGGAAGCCGATCCCGCGCACCTCGCCGCCTATGACGCCGCGGTCGACGGCGAAACATGGGCGAGCACGGCGCTGGCCGGCAAAAAAATCCGCGCCGAACGAATGAGCGAGCCGAGCACCCCCGCCCTGCTGAAGGATATTCTGGGGGTCCAGGCGCTGACGACCATCGCCGATGCCGGCCGCGCCGCCTCGCCGCGTTTCGATCGCGAGGCGTTTCTCGCCGCCGCCTCGGACGGTCTCGACGCGCTGTCGATCATGGAACGGGTGCGCCATATCGCCGACGCGCTCGCCGTCGCCCTGCCCGCCGACTACCCGGCCGCGCTGCCGATCGTCCGCACGATGGCGCCGCGCCTGACCCACGGTTTCCAGGCGGTTGCGGTCACCGAATATGTCGCGCGCCACGGCCTCGGCGATTTCGAGGCATCGATGGCGGCGCTCGCCGACCTCACCCGCCATGGCACCGCCGAATTCGCGATCCGGCCGTTCCTCGCCCAAGCTCCCGATCGCACCCTCGCTATGATGCTGCGATGGACGGATCACGAAAACGAGCATGTCCGCCGCCTCGCCAGCGAAGGCTGCCGCCCGCGCCTGCCCTGGGCGGCACGCGTTCCGGCGTTGAAGGCCGATCCGACGCTCGGCGCCCCGATTCTCGAAGCGCTGAAAGCCGACCCCGCGCTCTATGTGCGCAAATCGGTCGCCAACCATCTCAACGACATCGCCAAGGACCGCCCGGACTGGCTGCTCGATCGCCTCGGCGGCTGGTCGCAGGCCGATGCCGCCACAAAGTGGATCGTCCGCCACGCGCTGCGCACGCTGATCAAGGCGGGCGACCCGCGCGCGCTGGCGCTGATCGGGGTCGGCCATGGCGCCGCGGTCACCGTACAGCGCTTTGCCGTCGAACCCGCGACCATCCGCCTCGGCGACCAGATCGCCATCGCGGCCACCCTCGCGTCCGATGCGACCGACGCGCAGTCGCTCGTCGTCGACTATCGCATCCACTATGCCCGCGCCGGCGGCAAGACCGCGGCGAAGGTGTTCAAATGGAAGAGCTTCGACCTCGCCGCCGGCGAAACCGCAGCGCTGGCGATCCGCCAGACGATCCGCGATTTCAGCACGCGGCGCCATCATCCGGGCCGCCACGCGGTCGACCTGATCGTCAACGGCCGGACGATGGCGACGAGCGCGTTCGAGATCGAAGGACGTAGGGACCGTCCCGGCCCTGCCTGATCGATATGGGAAGATTTGGTAGCGGAGGAGGGACTTGAACCCCCGACACCCGGATTATGATTCCGGTGCTCTAACCAGCTGAGCTACTCCGCCCCGAAAGGCCGCCGCACCCAAGATCGGGCGGGCGAGCCGCGCCTATAGATAGGCGGTGCGCCCCGGTCAATATGCTCGCTGACCTCGTCAGCGCCTGCCGCGAAAATTGCGCGTGACCGCGGTTTCCCAAGGACCGCCGCGATAATGATGCGCGGCCAGTCCCACGATCGACAGCGGACGCGGATGGAAATCGCGCCGCAATTCGGCGAGCAGCGCCCTCGCCTGCGCGGACTCGACCTTGTTCTGGACCGTGATGTGGAGCCGCGGGATGCCGCGATCCTGCGCTGACAGCGATCCGGCGAACCAGTCGGCGATATATTCGCGGATCGCGAGCAGTTCGGGGCTGTCGACGCGATAGGCGACCCCGCCACCGAGCGAAAATATGTCGCTCACCGTCGCGGGCGGCGGCCCGTCGGCGACGATCGCCTTGAGCAGTCGGTCGAGTTCGGCAAGGCACGACGGCGGCAGTTGGTGGAACAACGTGAGATGCGCGCGGAGGACATTGCGCTCGGGCGGGAAATGGGTCTGCCGCAGCGCATCGAAAAAGCGCTGGTCGGCCGCACCCATCGTCGCGGTCACGATGATGGGCGCGGCACCAGCGACCCGGCCGGGAGGGGGGGTGGCCGGATCGCCGATCACGAACGGAATTGGGCGCGGCAGGGAGGAGGGGGATGGCCATCGTCCATGGGACACCCGTTCGGGATCGCCGCGCATGTGGTTCGCCGGCCCGCAAACTTCCAATCGATTTTGTTCGTCACAATAATCGTACAAAGCGATGACATAATATTATCCGGTGCTTAGCCCGCTCCAGAACGCCTTCAGCGCCGCGGCGACCTCGACCGGGCGCTCGGCGATCGCCCAATGCCCTGCCCCGTCGATCACCGTGAGCGGGGTGCCGGTGGTCGCCGCAAAGCGCTGCGCCACCGACAATTCCACATAGGGATCGCCCGCGCCCCAGACGAGAGCGCCCGCCTTCGGCAGCTTCGGAATATCGAGCGCCCAGTCGTGCGCGAAGCTCAGCCCCTTCGCCGAACGATAAAGTTTCAGGATCGCGCGGCGCTTGTCCTTGTTCGCCCACTGCCCCGCCTCCTCCGCCGCGATGTCGGCGGGCATCCCCGCCGCCGCGAGTCCCTGGGCGAGCTTCGCGGGCTTGCTCAGCGCCATGAACAATTCGCCGAGGATCGGCGTGTTCCAGATCCGCGCCAGCCGGTGCCCGCGATAGTCGGGGTCGATCACCGCGTTCGACACCGCCCAGCTGCGCAACAGGTCGGGCCGCAGCATCGCCACCCGCTGCGCGATCAGCGCCCCCCAGTCGTGGCCGACGATATCGATCGGACCATGCGCCGCGAACAACGCCTCGGCCTGCCCCACCGCCCAGTCGGCATAAGCCTCCTTGGTCGCCGGAAAGCCCACGGGCAGCGGCGCGGTGAAGCCAGGCAGCGCGGGCACCGCGACGGGCGTGTCGCCGAGGTCGAGTTCGGCGAGCAGTGGTCGCCAGATCGCCGGGCTGTCGGGAACGCCGTGGAGGAAAAGCTTTGCCGTCATACCGTCTCCCCTCGCCGCCGCCGATGCGACCTATTCGATCTCTCCGCGCTCCCGGCGCAGCGCGTACCATTTCTGCACATTGGCATTATGCTCGCTCAGCGTCCGCGCGAAAATATGGCCGCCGTCGCCCTTGGCGACGAAGAACAGATAGTCGTTCGCCTCGGGATCGAGCACCGCGGCGATCGACGCCTTGCCGGGGTTGGCGATCGGACCCTGCGGCAGGCCCGCCATGCTGTAGGTGTTATAGCCGTTCACCGCCTGGATTTCGGAGCGGAGGATGCGGCGGCCGAGCGGCTTGCCCTTGGTGATCGGATAGATGATCGTCGGGTCGGCCTGGAGCCGCATGCCGACACCGAGGCGATTGGTGTAAACCCCCGCGACGGTGCGGCGCTCGGCGGCGACGCCGGTCTCCTTCTCGACGATCGAGGCCAAGGTCATCGCCTCGTTGCGATCCTTGACCGCGGTGCGCGGGGATCGCTTTTTCCACAAGGCGTCGAACGCCCTGTCCATCGCCGCCTGCATCCGCTTGACGACGGCGGCGCGGCTTTCGCCGGTGGTGAAGGCATAGCTGTCGGGCAATATGCTGCCCTCGGCGGGCACCGGGATTTCGCCCTTGAGCCGCTTTTCGGCCATCAGCCGGTCCCACACCATGATCGACGGCATGCCCTCCGGGATCATCACCAGGCGCTGGATCGTCTTGCCCGACTGGAACAGCGCGAGGATGTCGCCCGCGTCCATCCCCTTCTCGATCCTGTATTCGCCGGGCTTGATCGGGGCGGCGCCGCCGAAGAAGCGCGCCTCATTGCGAAAGCTCGACGCCGACACCGCGCCCGCCTTTTCGACGATTTCGCCCGCTTTGGCGATGCTCGCGCCCTGCGGGATGACGACGACGGCATCGCGCGGCGCACCGCCCGAACAGGCAGCGAGGAGCAGGGCCAGCAGGGCTGTCACAAACAGCCTTTTGCGGATCATGCCTTGGTCTTCGCGATATATTCAACGACTTTGTCGACCGAACAGAGTTGTTCGGCGGCATCGTCCGGAATGCTGATCGCATATTCCTCTTCGAACGCCATGATGAGTTCGACAAAATCGAGGCTGTCGGCACCCAGTTCGGTGAAGCTGGACGTCGCAGTAACCTTGCCCGGGGCAAGTCCCAGATGTTCGGACACGATCTCGATGACGCGTCGCTCGACCGGCGATTGCGCCGGGGCCGGCGCATTCGCGCTGCACGCCGCCGGGGCGCACAGCACCACGGGTGCCAGGAGCGCCGCGGCTGCCCGCATCAATCGACCGCCTTGACGATCAGGCTGGCGTTGGTGCCGCCGAAACCGAAGCTGTTGTTGAGCGCCGCCTTGACGACGCGCTTCTTGGCCTTCCACGGCACCAGGTCGACGCCGTCGGTGCCTTCGTCGGGATTGTCGAGGTTCAGCGTCGGGGGGACGATCTGGTCGCGGATCGCGAGGATGCAGAAGATCGTCTCGACCGCGCCAGCGCCGCCGAGCAGATGGCCGATCGCCGATTTGGTCGAGCTCATCGACACATTGGCGATCTCGTTGCCGAACAATTTCTTGACCGCGCCGAGCTCGATCGTGTCGGCCATCGTCGAGGTGCCATGCGCGTTGACATAGTCGATATCGCCGGGGGTCATGCCTGCCTTCTTCAGCGCCATTTCCATCGAGCGATAGGCGCCGAAGCCCTCTGGGTGCGGCGCGGTGACATGATAGGCGTCGCCCGACAGACCGTAACCGACCACCTCGGCGTAGATCTTGGCGCCGCGTGCCTTGGCATGCTCATATTCCTCGAGCACCACCACGCCCGCGCCCTCGCCCATGACGAAGCCGTCGCGGTCCTTGTCATAAGGACGGCTGGCCTTTTCAGGCGCGTCGTTGCTGCTCATGTTGAGCGCGCGCGCCTGTGCGAAGCCGGCGATGCCGATCGGGCAGATCGTCGCCTCGGCGCCGCCCGCGAGCATGATGTCGGCATCGTCGTCGCGGATCATGCGCGCCGCGTCGCCGATCGAATGCGCGCCGGTCGAACAGGCGGTGACGACGGCATGGTTGGGACCCATCAGCCCGTATTTGATGCTGACCTGGCCCGAGATCAGGTTGATCAGACGGCCGTGGACGAAGTGCGGCGAAACGCGGCCCGGTCCCTTTTCGGCGAGCAACAGGCTTTCGCTTTCGATACCCGGCAGGCCGCCGATGCCCGACCCGATCGAGCAGCCGGCGCGCAGCTTTTGCTCGTCGGTCATATCCTCGAGGCCGGCGTCCTCGATCGCCTGGCCCGCGGCGTCGATGCCGAAGATGATGAAGGGGTCGACCTGGCGTTGCACCTTGTGGTCGACGCGCTTGCCGGGGTCGAAACCATATTCATGGTCGGGCCCCTTGACCTCGCACGCGATGGTGCATTTCTGGTCGGAGGCGTCGAAATGGGTGATCTGGCCCGCGCCCGATTTACCGGCGAGCAGATTGGCCCATGTGGTTTCCACATCGGCGCCCAGCGGCGTCACCAAACCCAATCCCGTCACCACAACCCGGCGCATAGTCATTCCTTTCGTCGGTCCCCGTTCGCCCGGGACCCGGCAGCATCATCGGCGCCCTTTTAGGGAAAGCGGGCGCATAAAAAAAGCTTCCCGGTCTCTGCGCGCGAGCGCTCGGGACCGGGAAGCCGGAAACGCGTGGGCGGCGTCGCCGCCGCGTCCGGCCAGGCCGGACCGCAGGGCGTTAGCCCTTGTTCGCTTCGATATAGTCGATCGCATCCTTGACGGTGGCGATCTTTTCCGCCGCGTCGTCGGGGATTTCGACACCGAATTCTTCTTCGAACGCCATCACCAGTTCGACGATGTCGAGGCTGTCTGCGCCCAGATCGTCGATGAAGCTCGCTTCCTCGGTGACCTTGTCGGCTTCGACGCCCAGATGTTCGACGACGATCTTCTTAACCTTTTCGGCCGAATCGCTCATGCGCTATTCCTTTTCTGACTAAGCCGTGAATGTTGAAATTTGCCCTAGTGTGCGCCAGCGGGGCTGGCAAGAGGGCTGGCGTCGGGGTGCCCGGCGCGTGCTTTGTCGACCAATGCCTCCTCTGCGGCGCTATAGGCCGACCGCTTCCCTTTCTGCCCCTCCGGCACCTGTGTGACGAAATAGGCGATGCCTTGCCCGCGTTCAAGGTCGAACCACAATCCCGACCGCAAACCATAGGCATCGCCCGAATGACCAAGGCGCAGGCGGCCGTCGCCGAACAAATCGTCGCGGCACGCCGGATCGGCAAGCGCCGGGCCGCCATTGCTATGCATCGCAACGCCATATTCGCAGAAAAAGCCGCCGGTCCCCTCGCCGCTCGTCGGATGCACCGGGGCCATCGCCTCCAGCCGAACCAGGCTTTGGGGCTTCAGAAAGCCGCCACCGCGGCGAAGAAACATCACGCCGATCCGCGCCAGCCCGTTCGCCGAAATACGCAAACCGCCCTGCGGGCTGAACCCCGCGCCATGCCGGCCGAGGCGATAGGTGGCAAGGTCGCAGCTGCCATCGGCGGCGGGGACGACCGGGCACGCCGGTCGCCGCCCTTTCAGGTCGTCGCGCTGAACGCTGCCGTCGGCGCCGTACAGCACCACCGCGCGCGCAACCGCTCCGTCGCCGCACGTCGTCCAGTTGAAACAGGCGTCGAGCTTGAGCGGCTCGAGGACCAGCCGTGCCATCGCCCGGTCGAACCGTTCGCCGGTCGCCGCCTCGATCACCGCGGCGACCACCGGATAGTTCAGATTGGCATAAGCGAAATCGCCCCCCGGCGGTCGGGCGATGTCCCACGCCGCGGGATTTCGCAGGACCCTTTCCAGATCGGTGCCGAGCGGCAGCGCATAGTCGATATTGTCGGTCAGCCCGGCGCGGTGGCCGAGCAATTGCGTCAGCGTCACCGGCGCATCGGGATGCCCCGGCGCGCGCAGCCGCCAGCCGAGATAGTCGGACACGTCGCGGTCGAGATCGAGCGTCCCGGCCTCGACCAGCCGCATCACCCCGAGTGCGACGACCAGTTTGGAAATGGACGCGATCCGTACCGGATCGTCGGCGGTCAGCAGTCGCCCGGCATCGCGATCCGCCGCGCCTTCGACGACCCGCGTTTCGATGTGGCCCTCGCGGTCGAACGCGACCGCGACCGCGGCGGGCGGAACCGGCGCGGCGGCGAGGGTCAGGGCGGCTATCGCGGTCAGCATCGGGCGATCCTGTTCGCCCGCGAACCCACTGTCAATTGGTCGCCCTGGCTGCGGCGGGCGGCGCCGCCGATCCCGGCCCGACGACACCCGATTCGCGCAGCGCGATCGACGCGCGCGCGATCACCGCGGGGGTGATCATGAACTGGCGCAGCACCATTTCGGGCGGCGCGGCGGCCGGCTGGCCGGTATAGTCGAGCAGCCGGCGCCACAATATCCGCGCTTCGTCGACCTTGCCCATCCGCGCCAGCACGACCGACCGCACCATCAGATATTGCGGTTCCATATTGCTCGGCGAGGGCATCCGGTCGAGCAGCGCCAGCGCCTCGGGCTGCTCGCCGCGCTGCGAGCGCAGGAAGGCGAGCGTCACCGCGGGAACCCCGGCGTGCGAATCGTCGAGCATCACCGAACGCGTCAGCAACGCCTCGCCGTCCGCCGTCAGCCCGCACGATGTCTTGAACAGCCCCATGAACCCCGCAAGATCGGGGTCATAGGGATTGAGCTCGACCGCGGCGTTGCCCATCGCCACCCCGCGCTGGCATTGACCGACATAAAAATGGGCGCGCGCCATCGCAAAAATTCCGGCTGCGCTGTTCGGCGCGGCCGTATAGGCGCGCCGGGCGAAATCCTGCGCCTCGGCAAAGGCTTGCTTACCCTTGGGCGTCGCGCGCAGCGGTTGCCAATCGCCGAAACGCAGCAACGACAGCGCGCCAAGCGGCACCGGATCGCCCGGCAGGTCGACGATCGTGGCGCGCAGGCAACGGTCGACCCGCTGCGCCGCCACGGGAGTGCGCATCTGCCGCAACCGGTTGAACTGCGCGAGGCACGGGAAGCCCGGCGCATAATTGTTCGGCTCGCGCTGCAACTGGTCGCGCACGATGATCCCATAATCGCCCGCCATCTGCGCGATCGCCGGCTCGAGTCCGCGAAATTCGGGAATATCGTCCTGCCCCAGCCGAATCTGCTGCGACCAGATCGCGCGCTCGTCGGCAACGCGGTTGAGCACCAGCGTCACGTCGACCGCACCGCCCTCGAGCGCGCGGACGATCGAGGCATCGAGGCGATAGTCGGCGGGGGTCTGCCGCGCCGCGGCGCCGGGACCGCGCGACGACAGCAATTGCACCAGTTCGAAACGCCGCAGCCCGTCGCGCAGCTTGCTGTCGAGCCCGCGCGCCATCGCCCGCGACGGCCCGGTGTCGCCCGCCGCCGGGCTGCTCACCTCGATCGTCGGCATGGCGACGAAATCGGCGCCGAGCAAATGTCCGTCGGAACGGGCGAACCACCATCCGGCCGCGGCCGCGAGCGCCAGCGCCACCGCAAAACCCAGCCACAGCCAGATGCCGCGCGGCCGCGATGCGGCGGCCTGCGCCGGCCTGGCGGGTACGGCGCTCCCGCCCGCGGCTTCCGGGATCGCGGCGCCGGCTGGCCCCTGCTCATCGTGCGGCGCGTCGGGCGCCTCGGCGCTCCGCGAACTCGGCGGCGCGGCGCGATGCTGGACGACGATCTCATAGCTACCCTGCGGCACGCGCAAACGGTGCAGCCACGGCGTCTCAGCATAATAACGGTCGAGCAGGTTGCGCAGCCGGCCAACCATCACGCGCGGATAGCTGTCGACCGCGGGATCGAAATCGGCACTGCGTCCCAGCGCCTCGGTCGCGATCGCATAGGCCTTGGGCGCGGTGCGATTGCCCTGCAGCCGGTGGTCGGCCAGATATTGAAGCAGGCGGGTGAGCACCGGCGACCGCACGAACATCGGCGATTCGAGCAGGCGCGCCAGTTCGTCGGCGACGATCCGCTCGGCATCATCGCTGCTCTGGTCAACGCTCGCCTTCGTGCGGTCCATACTACCCCCAAATGCCCACAAGCGAGCTGCGGCGTGGTAGATACGCCAATAACGGGGCGCGACCAGCCGTTGTTACTTCTTCGTAACGGTAACAACGAACGCGAGTTCCATAACATAATATTGCGCGGCGGCAAAGTGTGTGCGGAAAAAGCCCAAACAAGGTTAAAAATTCCTTAATGGATTGCGACAACCCGCTACGTGACCCGATGTAACTCGCCAACTTGTCCCATTTCGGGCATTCCATGATTGTGGCGACGTTGTCTTCATGACGTCGCTGTCTGGTCCGGGCCTTGGTCTGGCTTGACGAATTGAGGTTGGTGAATCGGCAGGTGCGAGCTGGTCCCTGGCGCCGGTCATATGGTTCGCCCGCCTCATACAAAGAGACTTCGCCGGGCGGGCGAATAGCCCCACCTGTTTTCCCGCCCGGCAAGTCCATCCATCCTTCCACAGCCGAAAATCATGTGCGCGCGCCCTTGCCGGCGCATCATCGTCGCCTGCGCTGTGCATAAAGCCGCAGCGCGAGCGCGACAAGAAAGAGCGGCGCCAATATCCGCCCCTCGACATGATAGGCGGGGTCGGCGTGGATCGCCCGGCTCGCATAGCTGATGAAAAAGATCAGCCAGATATAATGGATGCCGATGCGGTGGAGCCAGGTCCAGCCGCGCCCGAGCAGGCGCTGCGACGCGTCGTTCGAGGTCAGCACCATCAGATAGATCATCGCATAGGCCAGCCCGCCGCCGACCAGCGTCGCGACCGGCCGCGGGCGAAAGGCGATGATGTTCACCAGCAGCGCGGCGAGATGGATCGTATGCGCCAGCGCGAACCCCAGCCCCCATTGGCGGCGGCGCCTTAACAGCGCGGCGGTGATCGCCCCCGGCCACAACCGCCACAGGGTCGACGCGAGATAGGCGACGAGAAAGACCGGCGCGGCGGCACGGGCGGTCCAGCGCGCCGCGAGCAGCGCCTCCTGCGGCGCCCCCTTGCCGGCGAGCAACGCCGCGCCGACCGCGACCAGCCCCGCCGCCAGTCCGATGAGGAGCGGCGTCCACCGCCGGTCGAGCCAGACCGCGGCGCTCAGGCCGGGCCGATCCGAAAGGCGCAAAGCTTGTTGCCGTCGAGGTCGCGGAAATAGGCGGCGTAAAAGGCCTGCTCGCCTTCGTCGCCGCGCACCCCCGGCGCCCCTTCGCACGTCCCGCCGAGTTCGAGCGCCCTGGCGTGCAGCGCATCGACCTTGGCACGCTCGTCAACGACCAGCGCCGCCATATGGCCGTTGCCGCGATCCGCGGGCTGGCCGTCATAGGGCCGCGTCACCGCGATCCCCGGCTGGCCCCAGCCGGTGCCGTACAGCGTGAAACCGTTGGCCTCCGTATCCGACATGCGCATCAACTCGCTGGCGCCGATCGTCCCGAGCAGCGCGGAATAAAATTCCCGCGCCCGGTCCAGATCGCTGGCGCCCATGGTCACATAACCCAGCATGACTCGTCTCCCTTCAGATTTTCGCGACCGGCGCTTCGGGGACCGGGATGACGATATCATCCGGCCCGCACTCACCCTTGCGTTCGCCGGTCACATGCCAGACCATCTTGCCCTTGACCGAACCATCGGGTTTGAGCCCGGTGATCGTCGCCGTCACATCCTGCGCGGTCGTGCCGCTTATTCCCTTGCCCGCAATCGTCATCGATCCGCCCGGCCCTTCGCATGTCGCGGAAAAATCGACATTCTTGCCGCTCGAAATCCGCCGTCCAAAGCGACAATCGCCACCTTGCGAAGCCAGATCCGCGACACGCTTCGCAATATCCATCCGCTCGGCCAGTTCGGGCGTGATGCACAGCGTTGCGTTGCCCAGTTCGGCGAACATCGCGTTCAACTCTTCCCTGGCATTCGCCGGAGCACCTTCGCCGCTCAGTTCGAGAACCTCGATCTTTTGCGTCCAGCTGCCGGGCCGGGGCTTTTCGGGCGGCGCCTGTTCGGCCGCCCCCTTGTCGCCGCACGCCGCGAGGACGAGGCTGCCGGCGAACGCCAGAACCATGCCTCTTGTCATGGCCATTCCCCTGTCCTTCGAAATCATGATGCGATCATCCTCCCCATATCGTCCGGCTTGGCAATGCCAATATCGCGGCGCTATTTCGCTTTCTCGGCCATCCGCCGCGCGATCGGTCCTTCGACCTTCATGACGTCGACGAAAAGCTTGTCGGGCCGGGCCGCACATTCGAGCCGGGCCGCGGCAAAGCGCATGTCGAACGCCGCCTTCTTTTCCTTGAACTGCGAAACCTGCGTCAGCATGCCCTGCGACAGCGCGCTGATGCCCAGCATCATCGAATAGAATTCATTCTTCTCGCTCGCCGGCCAATTGGCGGCCCACCAGCTTTCGTCGCGCGCGAACTGGTCGCAGCGATAGCGCAATATGCCGCCGCCGGGCCCGGGCGTGCGGTAATTGTCGAAGCTGAAGGGCACCCGCACCGGCAGCGCATAAGGCTGCCCCGCCCCATCGCGATAGGGGCGATAGCGCGACGCGGTGGCGGCTTCGAGTGCCGCCGCGTCCAGCGAGGCCGACCGGCTGCTCTGGAATACGACCGCGTCGATCATCCGCCCGTCGGGACCAATTTTGCCGTCGATCACCACCTTGCCATGTTCCCCCGCCGCGCGTGCCGCATCGCTGAACACCGGTTCGACGCGCGTCACATACATGGGATGACCGCCCGCCGCTTCGAACGAAAAGGGCAACAGCGCGGGGACCGCAATCGCCTTGCCCGCCTTGTCGACCGCCGGGGTGAATTTCAGCCCGCGCGCCGCAGCCAGCGCCGACGCGTCGAGTTCGGGCGGTGCGTTGCTGTACCGGATCGCCGCTTCGCTGACACTCCCCTCGGCGGTCACGATGATCGATATGCGTCCCTGGCCCAGCATTCCCGCCGCACGCTGTTCGTCGCTATAGGCCGGCTGGAATTCGCCGATCAGCCGCGGCCCCCGCGCCATCTGCGCCTGGTTCGCGAGCGCCTCGACCATCGCCGGACTTTTTCCGACTTCGACCGTTTCGGCGGGCGACGCGGCTGGTGCGGTGGCATCGCCCTGCAGCGTCATGGCCATGAAAATAAGCGGCAAAACAGACAGCGACACCCTATCCCCCTCGAAAGCCCGACCCCCTCGCCTTTCGGCCTTGGATTGGCGCCTATAACCTCCATATTGGCGGGGATGGCAATTCAGATTCGCACCTCGCTCGACGAAATCGATACCGCCCCCGATTACGTCCCCCACCGCCCCGCGCGCCCCGACAAGGTCGAGGGCGGCAGGGCGTTCGAACTGGTCAGCGAATATGAGCCGGCGGGCGACCAGCCGACCGCGATCCGCGAACTGGTCGATACCGCGCTGACCGGCGAGCGCGACCAGGTGCTGCTCGGGGTCACCGGCTCGGGCAAGACCTTCACCATGGCCAAGATGATCGAGGCGCTACAGCGCCCGGCGCTGATCCTCGCCCCGAACAAGATTCTCGCGGCGCAATTATACGGCGAATTCAAGAGCTTCTTCCCGAACAACGCGGTCGAATATTTCGTCAGCTACTACGACTATTACCAGCCCGAGGCCTATGTGCCGCGCTCCGACACCTACATCGAAAAAGAGTCGAGCGTGAACGAGGCGATCGACCGCATGCGCCACTCGGCGACGCGTGCGCTGCTCGAACGCGACGATGTGATCATCGTCGCGTCGGTGTCGTGCCTCTATGGCATCGGCTCGGTCGAGACCTATTCGGCGATGATCTTCGACCTCAAGAAAGGTCAGGTCGTCGACAACCGCGAGATCATCCGCAAGCTCGTCGCGCTCCAGTATAAGCGCAACGACCAGGCCTTCGCGCGTGGCAATTTCCGCGTCCGCGGCGACAGCCTCGAAATCTTCCCCTCGCATTATGAGGACATGGCCTGGCGGGTCAGCTTCTTCGGCGACGAGATCGAGGAGATCACCGAGTTCGACCCGCTGACGGGCAAGAAGATCGCCAACCTCAACCATGTCCGCATCTATGCGAACAGCCACTATGTGACCCCCGGCCCGACGCTCAAGCAGGCGTCGGAGGCGATCAAGCATGAACTCGCCGAGCGGCTGAAAGAGCTCGAAGCCGAAGGCCGGCTGCTGGAGGCGCAGCGGCTCGAACAGCGCACCAATTTCGACCTCGAAATGATCGCCGCGACCGGCAGTTGCGCGGGGATCGAGAATTACAGCCGTTTCCTCACCGGCCGCCTGCCCGGCGAGCCGCCGCCGACTTTGTTCGAATATCTGCCCGACAACGCCCTGCTCTTCGTCGACGAGAGCCACCAGACGATCCCGCAGATCGGCGCGATGTCGAAAGGCGATCACCGCCGCAAGATCACGCTCGCCGAATATGGCTTCCGCCTGCCCTCGTGCATCGACAATCGCCCGCTGCGTTTTGCCGAATGGGACGTGATGCGTCCGCAGACGGTCAGCGTCTCGGCGACCCCGGGCACCTGGGAAATGGACCGCACCCAAGGTGTCTTCGCCGAGCAGGTGATCCGCCCCACCGGCCTGATCGACCCGCCGGTGTTCATCAAGCCGGTCGAGGAACAGGTCGACGACCTGATCATGGAGGCGAAAGCGACCGCGGCGGCGGGGTATCGCACCCTCGTCACCACGCTGACCAAGCGCATGGCCGAGGACCTCACCGAATTCCTCCACGAAGCGGGTCTCAAGGTCCGCTACATGCACTCGGACGTCGAGACGCTCGAACGCATCGAGATCATCCGCGACCTGCGGCTCGGGGTGTTCGACGTGCTCGTCGGCATCAACCTGCTGCGCGAAGGGCTCGACATCCCCGAATGCGGCCTCGTCGCGATCCTCGACGCCGACAAGGAGGGCTTCCTGCGCAGCGAAACCAGCCTCGTCCAGACGATCGGCCGCGCCGCGCGCAACGTCGACGGCCGCGTCATCCTCTACGCCGACCGCATCACCGGCAGCATGGAACGCGCGATGCGCGAGACCGACCGCCGCCGCGAAAAGCAGGAGGCGTATAACGCCGAGCACGGCATCACCCCGACGACGATCAAGCGCAACATCGGCGACATCATCGCGCATGTCGCGTCGAAGGATCAGGTGACGATCGACATCGGCGACGACAAGCCGGCGCATATGGTCGGCCACAACCTCCGCGCGTACATCGCCGACCTCGAAAAACAGATGCGCGACGCCGCCGCCGACCTCGAATTCGAGCAGGCGGGCAAGCTCCGCGACGAAATCCGCCGGCTCGAAGCCGACGAACTGGGCCTGCCGGCGGATCAACAAGTGGCACCGCGCGTCGGGCGCTCGAACGAGGGCAAGCCGGGCACGCGCAAGGGGCGGTTCGGAAAGGCTAGCAAGACCAAGTGGGGCCGGTGACGACCCGATGGCTGTGATCCGCTGGGGCATGATCGGTTGCGGCGACGTAACCGAGCGCAAAAGCGCGCCCGCCTATCAGCTGGTGGAGGGTTTCGCCCTGCACGGCCTCTATGGCCGCATCCGCGCAAAGGCCGATGATTATGCCGCCCGTCACGGCGTACCGCATGTCTTCGATAGCGCCGAGGCGCTGATCAACGCCTCCGATATCGACGCCGTCTATATCGCGACCCCGCCCGACAGCCACGAGGCCTATGCGCTCGACGTCGCGCGCGCGGGCAAGCCCTGCTGCATCGAAAAGCCGATGGCACCCGACCACGCTGCCTGCGTCCGTATCCGCGACGCCTTCGCCGCGCGCGACCTGCCGCTCTTCGTCGCTTATTACCGTCGCACGCTCCCCCGCTTCCGGCAGGTCAAGGCTTGGCTCGACGAGGGTGTGATCGGATGCGTGCGCCATGTCGACTGGACGCTGACCAAGCCTGCCAGCCCCGCCGATTTCGAAGCGACCAACTGGCGCGTCGACGCCGCGGTCGCGCCCGGCGGCTATTTCGACGATCTCGCGAGCCATGGCCTCGACTTGTTCTGCTGGCTGTTCGGCGAGGTTGCCGACGTCGCGGGCTTCGCGGTCAACCAGCAGGGCCGTTACAGCGCCGCCGATGCGGTGACCGGATGCTGGCTGCACCGGGCGGGCGTGACGGGGTCGGGAAGCTGGAATTTCGGCGCGGCGGAGCGGCAGGACCGGGTCGAGATCATTGGCAGCGGCGGCCGCATCCTGTTTTCGATCTTCGACGACGCGCCCCTGCGGCTCGTTCGCGACGGCACCGCCGTCGAGACGGTCGTCGAGCATCCACCGGTCATCCAGCATTTCCACGTCGAGGCGATGCGCGATCATCTCGCGGGTCGCGGCCCGCATCCCTCGACCGGCGAAAGCGCCGCGCATACCGCTTGGGTGATGGACCGAATCCTGTCGCGCCGCTGAGGCTCTCCGCTTCGACCAAAGCCCCACCGCCACCGACCGACACCCTTGCCCGCTCCCCGTGCCCGGATTAGCGTCCGCGCCTCAACCGGGGAGAAAATCATGAAATCGGGTCCGTCGCTCATCGCCCTGGCGCTCGCCTTTGCCGCGCCTCCCATCGTCCATGCGCAGGACGCGCCCGCCGACAAGGCCAAGGCAGAAAAGCCCACCGACATCACCCCGCAGGTTCGCACAACGAAACTGAGCGGAACCTTCGGCGGCCAGCGGATCAATTACGCCGCGACGATCGGCGAGACGATCATCAAGACCAAGGACGGCGTGCCCGAAGTCGCGGTCGTCACCACCTCCTATATCAAGGAGCCGCGCGACCCGAACCGCCCGATCACCTTCCTGTTCAACGGCGGCCCGGGATCGGGCACCGTCTGGCTGATGATGGGCGCCTTCGGGCCAAAGCGCGTCGCGATCCCCGGCACCGGGGTCGACGACGGCGCCCCGCCCTATCCGATCGTCGACAATCCCGACGCCTTGCTCGACGTCACCGACGTGGTGTTCATCGACCCGCCGGGCACCGGTTTCTCGCACCTGATCGGCAAGGCCGACCCGAAGGATTATTATGGCGTCACGCAGGACGCCAAGCTCGTCGCTTCGGTCATCCGGCTGTGGCTCAACGACAATGGCCGCTGGAACAGCCCCAAATATCTCGGCGGCGAAAGCTATGGCACCACCCGCTCGGCCGCCGTCGCCAACGAGTTGATGAACGACACCTACAATGATGTCGCGCTCAACGGCATCATCCTGATCTCGACCGTGCTCGATTTCGCGGCGGGCGCCGACACGCCGGGCAACGAGCTGTCGCCGATCACCAACCTGCCCTCGATGGCCGCGACCGCGCTCTATCATGGCAAGGCGAGCGCGCCGTCGGTCGAGGGCTTCGTCGAGGAAGCGCGCCAATGGGCGATCGGCCCCTATGCATCGGCGCTGCTCAAGGGCCAGAAGCTCCAGGGCGAGGAACGCGCCGCGATCCGCCGCGAGCTCGCGCGCTTTACCGGCCTTAGCGAAACCTATCTCGAACAGGCCGACCTGCGCGTCACCCCGCAGCGCTTCTACAAGGAATTGCTGCGCGACCGCGGCCTCACCGTCGGCCGCCTCGACAGTCGCTACACCGGCAAGGATTATGACAATGCCGGCGAAGGACCCGACAACGACCCCAGCTTCTATGGCATCGACGCCTCTTATACCGCCGCGATCAACAGCTGGGCGCGCGACGGCCTCGGCTTCAAGACCGACCGCGAATATCAGTCGATCGGCAGCATCGGCGGGCAGTGGGACTGGCGCATCGGCGGCCGCGACACCAACGCCTACCTCAACGTCGCGCCCTATATCGGGCAGGCCTTGCGCGAGAACTCAGGGCTGAAGGTCTTGGTCGCCCAGGGCTATTATGATTTCGCGACGCCCTTTTTCGCCGCCGAATATGCGCTGTCGCGCACCGGCATCCCGCAGGACCGCATCCACTACACTTACTACGGCGCGGGCCACATGATGTATATCCGCGACGAGGATCGCCACAAATTGTCCGAGGATGTGCGCGCCTTCATCCGGGCGCGTTGAGCGCGGGCGAATGGCCCGTGCCGGGCAACAACGCTAGTCGCCCCCGCGCGAAGGCGGGGGCCGCTGGCCGCCTTGTTCAGCAGCGCCCCGTGAACCGATGGCGGCCCCCGCCTTCGCGGGGGCGACGCGTCAAATGGCGTCGGATCCGCTCTCCAAACCTGGCACGTCAGCGCAGCACGCCCTTCGCCGCCATCGCGCGGGCATAGAAGAACAGCGCGAGCAGGATCACCCAGACGGTGATGCTCGTGTAGAGCGGAATGTCGCCAAGCAATTGCTTCAGCCGGTCGCCATTCTGCACAAGCTGGTAATAGCTTACTGCCGCCAACCCCGCTGCCGACACCATGAAGGCAATCGGCGCATGGCGCGATCGCATCAGCAACAGCAGCGAACCGATGAAGGAACCGAAACCGCCAACTGCCCAGCCCAGATTGGCCCACGTCGGCGTCGACAGGAAAAAGGCGCGCTGCGCCTCATTATATTGCGACAGCCAGAATTCATTCTGCATGTTTGTCATCGTGAAATCGACCACCGGGAACAGGTTCCATAGCAGCGATAGACCCCCGACCACCCATAGATGCCAGGGTGTTTTGACCCCATTGTTCATATTCACCTCCCCCTCCAGAAAGAGGCGCGAAGGCTATCACCATTTCAAGACGCGGGCAATGAGTGATATATCGACACAATACACTGAAGAGGTGGCTTGGCAAACGGTCCGCAGCACCCGATAGGCACCGCCATGTGCGTCGTCGCCCTCGCCTGGCAGGTCCATCCCGACTGGCCACTGATCCTGATCGGCAACCGCGATGAATTTCACGGCCGCCCCGCCGCGCCGCTCGCCGCATGGGACGACGGCAGCGGCATCGTCGCCGGCCGCGACCTGCAGGCGGGCGGTACCTGGCTCGGCGTCCATGCGCCGAGCGGCCGGGTTGTCGTCGTCACCAATGTGCGCGGCGCGATGCCCGACCCCGCGAAGGAATCGCGCGGCGCGCTCGTCACCGACATGCTGCGCGGCGATGGCCGCTTCGCCGATCCCGAAGCGGACGATCTGCCGCGGTTCAACGCCTTCAATCTGCTTGCCGTTGGCGGCGGCGAGGCGCGGCTGCTGACCAATCGCCCGGTGCCGCTGATCATGCCGCTCGCGCCCGGCGTCCACGCGCTCGCCAACGAACCCGTCGACCAGCCCTGCCCGCGCGCCGAACGGCTGCGCGCCGCGCTGGCGGCGGTGGTCGAAGCGCGCACCGATCCGGCATCGCTGCTCGACACGCTGATGGAGGAGGACGATCCCGCGCTGTTCCTGCGCGGCGACCTTTACGGCACCCGCGCCTCGACCCTCGTCCTGATCGCCGCCGACGGTAGCGTGCAGATGACCGAGCGCCGATACGAAGCGGGCGGCCGCCCCATTGGAACGACCGCCCGCAATTTTTCGATAGGCTGACGCCCGCGCGCTTATTTCGGCGCGATCACCATCAGCATCTGGCGGCCTTCGGTGCGCGGATGCGCCTCGACCTTCGCGATTTCCGAGGTCAGTTCGGCGACGCGCTGGAGCACGTTGAGGCCGAGCTGGGTGTGGCTCATTTCGCGGCCGCGGAACCGCATGGTCATCTTGACCTTGTCGCCTTCCTCGAGGAAGTCGAACACCTTGCGCATCTTCACGTCGAAATCATGATCGTCGATGTTCGGACGCATCTTGATCTCTTTGATTTCCTGCGTCTTCTGGCTCTTGCGAGCGAGGTTCGCCTTTTTCTGGGCTTCGTATTTATACTTGCCCACGTCGAGGAACTTGCACACCGGCGGATCGGCGTTGGGGGATACTTCGACCAGGTCGAGGCCCACCGAGGCCGCCTGTTCGATCGCTTCAGCAGTCAGCATGACGCCCAGATTTTCGCCTTCCTCGTCGATCACGCGGACCTTGGGCGAGGCGATGAATTCATTGTATCGCGGGCCGTTCTTGGGCGGCATAGGCGCCATCGGGCGGCGAATTGTGGGCGGTGGTATAGCTGTATCTCCTGATCGTGAATAATAGGCGCGCGGAATCGACGCGATCGCGCGCACCGCTCATATAGGGAACGCGCAGCCGTCGTAAAGGCTGCCCGTGGTAAATGGGTGCCGCTTTTCGCCCGACTGTGGCGACTATGCCACGCTCGGAGAGGCGCGAACCCCGCTCACCACTTCGTCGGCGCGGGTTCGATCACGCGAAAACCGCCCGCCCCGACTTCGCTGACCTCGAGCGCGCGGATCGCGATGCCGCGGTTGTTGAAGCGGAAAATGCCGTCGATCCCGCCGAAACCATCGGCCGCGAGCAGCTGGTTCACCGGGAAATTCGTCCCCGGTTTCCAGTCGCGCGAAATCCGCACCGTCAGCAGGACCGAGTCATAGCCCAGGCTGGCGAGACGATAGGGCGCCTTGCCGAACCGGGTGCGATATTTGCCCGCGAGCTGGCCATAGAGCCCGTCCGACACGCTGGCGAACCACGACCCGCGCATCGCGGCGTTAGTGCCGAGCGACGAATCGGTGTTCCACAGCTCGGTCCCCAGGATCTGCTTGCCGCCGGTGCCCTTGATGATCGGCACCGCGCGGATCGCATTGCCGCCCGAATCGGCGATCAGCACCGCATCCATCGCGCCGCCATTGGCGAGCCGCCGCGCCGCACCGGTCAGCGCGGTGGCGCTGCGGTCATAGCTTTCGACCGCGACCAGCGTGCCGCCCGCTTCGGCCACCGCAGCGCGGAATGCCGCCGCCGAGCGGTCGCCATAGACATTCTTGGGCACCAGCGCGCCGAAGCGGACATGGCCCTTGCCGCGCGCATAGGCGACGACGCGCTCGACCGACTGGCCGGGGACGAAGCCCATGATGAAGACGCCATTGCCGGCGACGCCGCTGTCGTTCGAAAAGCTCAATACCGGCACCTTCGCGGCGCGGGCGACCGGCGCCACCGCCGCGACATCCTCGGTCAGCAACGGGCCGAGGATCAGCTTGTTGCCGTCGGCGACCGCCTGCTGCGCCGCCGCCGCCGCGCCGAGCGCGGTGTCATAGGTGGTGATGCGGACGCGTTCGGTCTTGGTGTCGAGCAGCGCCAGCGTCGTCGCATTGGCGATCGCCATGCCGACATCGGCATTGGGTCCGGTCTGCGGCACCAGCAGCGCGACGCGGTGACGGTCGGTATCGGTCGGCAGTCCGGGTTCGATCGCCTCGGGCGGACGATCGGGCGTCACCACCGTCGTCGGACCATTGCCCTTGGGCACGACCTGGCACGCCGCGAGCAGCCCCGCCATCGCCATCACCGCCGCCATGCGCAGCATTTGCCGCCGCGGCGACGCATTATTTTGGCGCTCGGCAGCAGTTTCTGCCATTTGCGGCATCATGCCGGATTCGACCATCTCAAATTCTCCCTTGCCCGGACTCTATATCGTCGCGACCCCCATCGGCAACCTCGGCGACATCACGGCGCGCGCCGCGGCGACGCTGGCCCGCGCCGACCTGATCGCCGCCGAAGACACGCGTGTGACGGCGAAGCTGCTTTCGCATCTGGGTTTGCGAATTCCGATGACCCCCTATCACGACCATAGCGACGAACGCACGCGCGCCGCGCTGGTTGCGCGGATGGCCGACGAAGTCGTCGTTTTGGTGTCGGATGCCGGCACCCCGCTGATTTCCGACCCCGGTTACAAGCTGGTGCGCGACGCGCGCGCGGCGGGGCGCCACGTCACCACCCTGCCCGGCCCCTGCGCCGCGATCGCCGCGATCACTTTGTCGGGGCTGCCCAGCGACCGCTTCCTGTTCGCGGGCTTCCTGCCCAGCAAGGCCAAGGCCCGCTCCGACACCATCGCCGAATTCGCCGGCCTGCGCGCAAGTCTCGTCTTCTACGAAAGCGGCCCGCGCCTCTCGGCATCGCTCGCCGCGCTTGCCGAAGGACTGGGCGACCGCGAGGCGGCCGTGGCGCGCGAGATCAGCAAGCTCTACGAACAATGTGTCACCGGCACGCTGACCGAATTGTCGGCACGCTACGCCGATGCCCCGCCGAAGGGCGAGATCGTCGTCATCGTCGGCCCGCCGGGCGAAGCGGTGGCCGAAACCGCTGACGACGCCACCCTCGATGCGGCGCTGCGCGAGGCCATGGCCGACAAGCCGGTGGCGCAGGCCGCCAAGGCGGTCGCCAAGCGCTTCGGGCTCGACCGTCACGATGTTTACGCCCGCGCGCTCACGCTCAAGGGCGCCGGGTGAAACGCGCCGAGGCCGAAGCGCGCGGGCGCAAGGCCGAACGCCGCGCCGCCTGGTGGCTTCGCCTCCACGGCTGGCGCATCCTCGGCCGGCGATTGCGCGTCCCGGTCGGCGAAGTCGACCTGGTCGCGCGGCGCGGCCGCACGATCGCCTTCATCGAAGTCAAATGGCGCGACCGGCCCGAGGATCTCGACCTTGCCATCGACCAATATCGCCTGCGCCGCGTCGCCGCGGCGGCCGAAATGCTCGCCCCGCGCTTCGCCCGGCCGCGCGACGACATCCGGATCGACGTGATGCTCCTTGCGCCGCGCCGCCTGCCACGCCATCTGGTCCACGTCTGGCAGCCCTGACGGCGCCCAAGGAGAATAGCATGACCCTGCGCGCCGCCGTGCAAATGGACCCGATGGATGGTATCAACATCAATGGCGACAGCAGCTTTGCCCTGATGCTGAGCGCGCTCGAGCGTGGCTACACCGTCTATCATTACGACGTGCGCGGGCTGACATGGGAGGCCGGGCGGTTGACGACCAAAGCGCACCGGGTGCTGGAGGCACAGCGCGAAGCCGGCGCGCATTACAAATTCGGCGAGGAAGTCACCCTCGACCTTGGCCGCGATATCGACGTCGTGCTGATGCGGCAGGACCCGCCCTTCGACCTCGGCTATCTCACCGGCACCTGGCTACTCGAACGGATCAAGGGCGAGACGTTGGTCGTCAACGATCCCGCGGCGGTGCGCGACGCGCCGGAAAAGGTGTTCGTGCTCGACTTCCCGCAATTCATGCCGCCGACGATGGTCACGCGCAGCCTCGAGGCGACCAAGGATTTCCAGGCGCGCTACGGCGCGGTCGTGATCAAGCCGCTCCACGGCAATGGCGGCAAGGCGGTGTTCAAGATCGACGCCGACGGCAGCAACCTCGGCGCGCTCGTCGAACTGTTCGGACAGGTCTGGCCCGAACCCTTCATGGTCCAGCAATTCCTGCCCAGCGTCAGCCAGGGCGACAAGCGGATCGTGCTCGTCGACGGCGAGGTCGCGGGCGCGATCAACCGCAAGCCCGGCGAAGGCGAATTCCGTTCGAACCTCGCGGTCGGCGGCTATGCCGAGGCGGCGGAACTGACCCCGCGCGAGGCGGAAATCTGCGCCGCGCTCGGCCCGGCACTCAAGGAACGCGGGCTGATCTTCGTCGGCATCGACGTGATCGGCGGCGAATGGCTCACCGAAATCAACGTCACCTCGCCCACCGGCATCGTCGCGATCGACCGTTTCAACAACAGCGACACGGCGGGCATGATCTGGGATGCGATCCTGCGGCGGATCGCTTAGGCCATGGTAAGCGTCATTGCGAGGAGCGAAGCGACGAAGCAATCCAGAGCGGTGTAAGGCTGCCCCTGGATTGCTTCGCTCCGCTCGAAATGACGAGGCATTTTTTGACATGACCGATTTTATTCTGAACCTGATCCAGGCCTGGGGCTATGTGGGGATCTTCATCCTCATGGTCCTCGAAAATGTCTTCCCGCCGATCCCGTCCGAAGTGATCATGGGACTCGGCGGCATCGCGGTTTCGCAGGGCCGCTTCGACTTCTGGACCCTCGTCGCGGTCGCGGTCGCGGGGACGACTGCCGGCAATTGGGTCTGGTACGCCATCGGGCGCTGGATCGGCTATGAGCGCCTCAAACCCTTCATCGACCGCCACGGCCGCTGGCTGACCCTCGACTGGGCCGAGGTCGAACGGCTGCACGGCTGGTTCGTGAAATATGGTCCCGCGATCGTCTTTTTCGCGCGCTTCATGCCCGTCGCGCGCACGATGGTGTCGCTGCCCGCGGGCATGGTGCGGATGAACCTGGCAAAGTTCCTGCTGTGGACCGCGGCGGGATCGACGATCTGGATCGCCGCGCTCGCCGGCGCGGGCCACTGGTTCGGCAAGCAGTTCGCCAATCTCGACGCCTTCGTCGGCCCGCTCGCGCTAATCGCGATCGGGACGCTGGTGCTGATTTACGTTTGGCGCGTGATTAGGTGGAAGCCGAAGGCAAGCGAGGACGAAGCATAGAGCCCAACCCAACGCCGTTCGTGTCGAGCGAAGTCGAGACACGCGAAGGAAAGCGCCAGCACAACGTCTCTCGACTTCACTCGAGACGAACGGAAAAGGGAATAGCGCCGCTCAAGCCCTAGGGTGCGCACTCCGATAAATATCCAGCAGATGCGCGGCATCGACCGCCGTATAGACCTGCGTCGACGCCAGGCTGGCATGGCCCAGCAATTCCTGCAGCGACCGCATATCCGCCCCGCCCGCCAGCAGGTGCGTCGCGAAACTGTGGCGCAGCGCGTGCGGCGTCGTCCGCTCGGGCAGCCCCAGTGCGCGCCGCGCCGACCGCACGCTCGCGCGCACCACCCCGGGCTGCAAAGGCCCGCCGCGCGCGCCCAAAAACAGCGGCGTCTCCTTCGCCATCGGCCAGGGACAGGCGTCCACATAACGCGCCACCGCTTTCGCCACCGCCGGCAGGATCGGCACCACGCGCGTCTTGTTCCTTTTGCCCGTCACCCGCAGCACATCGCCGAGCGGCAGCACCGCGCCGGTCAGCGACAGCGCCTCGCCGATGCGCAGCCCCGCGCCATAGAGCAGCAGCAGCAACGCGAAGTCGCGCGCGCCGACCCAGCCCAGCCGCGCATTGTCCTCGACATCCTGCGCCAGTTGCAACGCCTCGGCGGGCGCAACGGGGCGCGGCAGCCCCTTCTTGACGCGCGGCCCGCGCAGCGCGGGCAAGGTCGCCCCCTCGCCCCCGACGAAACGCAGGAAACCGCGCAGCGCCGACAGCTCGCGCGCCGCCGACGCATTGCCCAGCCCCTCGGAACGTCGCGTCGCCAGATAGGCGCGCAAATCATTGGCGCTCGTCCGCCGCAACATCGCGGCATCGACCGCGCCACCATGATGACCCGACAGAAAGGCCGCGAAACGCTCGGCCGTCGCGATATAGGCGCGCCGCGTATGCTCCGACCGGCGCCGCTCATGCGCCAGATGGGCATCCCAGTCGCGAATGATGTCTGAAGCCAAAGACCGCCCTTCAAATCCCGTTTGTGTCGAGCGAAGTCGAGACACGTTGGCGCCATGCCGCGCGTCCCTCGACTTCGCTCGGGACGAACGGTGCGGGAAGGTTACTGAGTTTTCACCACCTCGGAAAGGATCGAATCGAGCAGCAAGATCCCCTCGCCGGTCACCACCAGCCGGTCGCCCTCGGCGCGCATCAGCCCCAGGCCCGCCAGCCGCGCCACCGCCGCATCATCCACGAACGCCGCGCGCCCCAGCCCGCTCCGCGCCTCGACCCGCGCCAGATCGACACCCTCGCTCAGCCGCAGCCCCATCAGCATCGCCTCGGTCGCACGCTCCTGCGCGGGCAGGTCATTCTCGACCTTCAGCCCGTGCCCGTTGCGCTCCACCGCCGCGATGAAATTCTCGGGCTTCTTGTGCCGTTCAGTCGCCTGCGCCAGCCGCCGCCCATGCGCCCCAGGCCCGACGCCCGCATAGTCGCCATAGCGCCAATAGGTCAGGTTATGCCGGCTCTCCTCGCCCGGCCGCGCATGGTTCGACACTTCGTAGCGCGGCAGCCCCGCCGCGCGCGTCATCGCCTGCGTCGCGTCGAACAGGTCTGCCGCGGCATCGCCGTCGGGAATGACGAGGTCGCCCTTCGCCGCCAGCGTCGCAAAGCGCGTCCCCGGCTCGATCGTCAGCTGGTACAGCGACAAATGCCCTGTCCCGAACGCCAGCGCGTCGCCCAGTTCGCGTTCCCAGTCGGAAAGCGCCTGCCCCGGCCGCGCATAGATCAGGTCGAAACTCGCGCGGTCGAAATAAGTTTGCGCTGCCGCAATCGCCCGCCGCGCCTCGTCCCCGCTGTGCGCGCGACCCAGAAATTCCAGCACTTTTGGATCGAAACTCTGCACCCCGATCGACACGCGATTGACCCCCGCCGCCGCCAGATCGGCGAAAGCGGCAACTTCCACCGAATTGGGGTTCGCCTCCAGCGTGATCTCGCAATCGTCCGCCAGCCCCCACAGCGCCCCCGCCTCGGCAATCACCGCCGCCACCGTGGCGGGCGGCATCAAACTCGGCGTCCCGCCCCCAAAGAAGATCGACGACACGGTCCGCCCCGGCAGCAACGCCGCTTCATACCGCAAATCCGCCAGCAAGGCCGCGCGCCAGACCTCTTGGTCGACGCTGTCGCGCACATGGCTGTTGAAGTCGCAATAGGGGCATTTGCTGACGCAAAAAGGCCAATGGACATAAAGGGCGAGCGGTTCACTCCCCTCCCGCTTGCGGGAGGGGTTGGGGGAGGGCATGTCTCGTGGATCAGTGGTGGCCACAGGCCCTCCCCTAGCCCCTCCCGCAAGCGGGAGGGGAATTAAAACGCCCCCGCCACCAGCTTGGCAAAGGCATCCGCCCGATGGCTGATCCGATGCTTCTCCGCCGGATCGATCTCCGCGAAAGTCAGTGTGTTACCGGCCGGAACGAAGACCGGGTCATAACCAAACCCCAGCTTGCCCCGCGGCGGCCAGGTCAGGCTGCCCTGCGCGGCACCTTCGTAAACATCGGCATGCCCGTCGGGCCACGCCAGCGCCAGCGTGCACACGAAGCGCGCGCTGCGGTCGACGTCGGGTCCCTGTTCGGCGAGCAGCCCTTCGACCTTGCCCATCGCGAGATACCAGTCGCGCCCCGGATTGCCCTCGAAGCGCTGCCGCTCGGCCCAGTCGGCGGTGTAGACCCCCGGCCGCCCGCCAAGCGCCGCGACCTCGAGCCCGCTGTCGTCGGCGAGCGCGGGCAGCCCCGCCGCCGACGCGCTCGCATGCGCCTTCAACAGCGCATTCTCGCGGAAGGTCGTCCCCGTCTCTTCGGGTTCGGGCAGGCCCAGGTCGCCCGCCGAAACCGGCTCGATCCCGAACGGTTCGAGCAGCGCGCGAATCTCGCGCACCTTGCCCGCATTGTGGCTCGCGATGACGAGCTTGCCGGGGACGAGCTTGCGATTCACCTCAGCGCCCCGTCGCCTTGTCCTGCGCCGCAAAAATCTCGGCGCAACCGATACGCGCCAACCGCAGCAGACGCAGCAGGCCCTCTTCGTCATAGGTCGCACCCTCGGCGCTGGCCTGGACTTCGACGATCTGGCCGCGCCCGGTCAGCACGAAGTTGCCGTCGGCCTCGGCGACCGAATCCTCGTCATAATCGAGGTCGAGCACCGGCGTGCCGTTGTAGATGCCGCACGAGATCGCGCCGACCTTGTCCTCGATCGGATCCTCGGCGATCGCACCCGACGCGAGCAGCTTGTCGACCGCGATCCGCAGCGCGACCCACGCGCCCGAAATCGACGCGGTGCGCGTGCCGCCATCGGCCTGGATCACGTCGCAATCGATCACGATCTGGCGTTCGCCCAGCTTCTTGAAATCGACCACAGCGCGCAGACTGCGGCCGATAAGCCGCTGGATTTCCTGCGTCCGTCCCGACTGCTTGCCCTTCGCCGCTTCGCGGCTGCCGCGCGTATGCGTCGCGCGGGGCAGCATGCCATATTCGGCGGTGACCCAGCCCTGCCCCTTGCCGCGCAGGAAGGGCGGCACCTTTTCATCGACGCTGGCGGTGACGAGCACCTTGGTGTTGCCGAAGCTGACGAGGACGCTGCCCTCGGCATGGATGGTGAATTCGGTCTCGATGCCGATGGGACGCATCTGGTCGGGCGCGCGGCCGGAAGGGCGCATGGGGGATTCTCCTGTGAATATGTGGGGGGCGCTTAGCGGCGCGCGAAGGAGTTGACCAGAAAAAGCCGGTGCCAATCGAAATGGAAGAGTATAGCATCTCCAGCCATGCGAACCGGCGCGATCATGGCCGCTGTAACAGCTACGTTGATTGCAATCGGCGTGACTTTGGGAATCGCCTTGGTCGATGCCGATCCCAGACGTCTCGATGGGTTCGAAGAGATCGTCTACACCCGAAACGTCGAGCATGGCCAACCGCGAGCGCTCGGAACATGTCCGTTGGGACGCGATATTTTCGTGAAACGAACCGGCCATGTCGAGATCGTCTGGTATGTGCAGAATCCGGATAATCATGGCTGCACGATTGCCGCCATCTATGAGCCGGGGAAGGACGACAAAAAGATGTGGGAAGAACCCGTCATCACCCGAACCAAATTTGTGCTGGATCGGGCCAAACTTGAAAAAATGCTCGGCGAGCTGAGGAGTCTGCACTGGACGCCGCTCTGGAGCGACACTGGCATAGAAGATTCCGCGTCGGTCGGCTGCGAAGATCGCAATAGGAATTTTAGTGACGCATTGCCCAGTCGAGCTTTCGTTGCCGTCAAACCCGGCCCCAAGATCGTGAATCTGCGGGTGCGGGGTCCCGCAGCTCGTTACACAGCCACCACGCCTTGCATTGAAAGCGAACTGGAAAACGTTGCAACGCTCGACGCCGCCTTTGACCCCATTGCTCCTGCCTTACCGCGAAACTACAGACTTGATCCTAAGATCGACGCCCAACTCGCGCGCTGAACTTTACCCCGTCAACCGCATCCTGAAAAAATCGAGGATTTCGTCGCGCGCCTGCACCGTCGGCTGGCCGGCTTCGTCGATCAGGTGGATCGTCACCACGCTGTGCGGGTTCTTCATCGGGCTGTCGGGGTTCGCGGCTTCGTCGGGCAGCACCTTGCCGATGAACCGGTCGCCGAGCGCGTCCTCATAGGCCGCGAAGCGCGCCGCCTTGCAGAATTTGTCGCCCTCGAAGCGGTAGGCGAGCACGGTCAGATCCTCGGCCTCCATCCGCGCCTTGACCGCCGCGAGTTCGTCGGGGGCGATATGCATGCCCGCCGCGTCGTTCAGCGGCAGCGACGGCTGCGACAGCACCGGCGCGAGTACCGAGGGTTCGAGCATCATCGACAGTGCGAAATTGCCCGTGAAGCACATGCCGATCGCGCCGACGCCCTTGCCGCCGCATTCCAGATGCGCGAACGCCGCGAGCGCGCGCAGCCATAACGTCGCGGGCGAGCTTTCATTCGCCTGGAAGGCGCGAAACTGGCGGCTGATGCACCCGCCGATCATCGTGAAGACCGCACCCGGCATGCGCGGCACCGCGCCGTCCTTGCCGAAAATATGCGGCATATAGACGGTGAAGCCCGCATCGCGGACCCAGCGCGCGAAGCGCGCGACATGCGGGCTGATCCCGGGCATTTCGGTCATCACGATCACCGCCGGACCGCTGCCCATCGTGTAGACGGGGTGCTTGCGGCCAAGCAGCGCGATGTCGCGATGGTCGAAATCGTCGAGCGGATCGTCCTGATTCAGCGGGCGTGTGGTCATGTGTCTCTCCCCCGGTCGGAGGCTAGGCAGAAGAATCGCCTTTTGCACCCCCTTTCGTCATCCCCGCAAAGGCGGGGATGACGATCGTTGAGGAGCCGAGGTCCAGCTTTGTTGCGCTCGGCCTCCTGCATCCCTAAATCCTCCCCATGACCACGCCGCCGATCACCGAACTCACCACGCGCGCCCGCGACGTGTTCCGGATGGTCGTCGACGCCTATCTCGAAACCGGCCAACCGGTCGGCTCGCGCACGCTGTCGAAGCTCGCCAGTCTCAACCTCTCCCCCGCGTCGATCCGCAACGTGATGCAGGATCTCGAGGAATATGGCCTGCTCGCCAGCCCGCACACCAGCGCCGGCCGCCTGCCCACCGAACAGGGGCTGCGCCTGTTCGTCGACGGCATGATGCAGGTCGCCGAACCATCGGCCGAGGACCGCGCCCAGATTGAGGCGTCCTTGTCCGACGCCGGCCCGATCGAAAGCGCGCTCGCGCAGGCGACCTCGGCGCTCTCGGGCCTCTCGGCCTGCGCCGGGCTCGTGCTCGTCCCCAAGCATGAGCGCGTGCTCAAACAGCTCGCCTTCGTGCCGCTGTCGGCCAGCCAGGCGCTCGTCGTGCTCGTCGCGGGCGACGGCGCGGTCGAGAACCGCGTCATCGCCATTCCGCCCGGCCTGAACCCTTCGGCGCTGATCGAGGCGGGCAATTATATCAGCGCGACCCTGTCGGGCCTCACCCTCGCCGAAGCGATGGCGCGGGTGCGCCGCGAGATCGAGGCCGAACGCATCGCGATCGACCGCGCCGCGCAGGATATGGTGTCGCGCGGGCTCGCGGTCTGGTCGTCCGACGGCGCCGACCGCCCGGTGCTGATCGTGCGCGGCCAAGCCAATTTGCTCGACGAGAGCGCGGTCGGCGACCTCGACCGGGTCCGCCAATTGCTCGACGAACTCGAAACCAAGCAGGAGATCGCCGGGTTGCTCGACAGCGCGCGCGAGGGGGCCGCGACGCGGATTTTCATCGGGTCGGAGAATAAATTATTCTCGCTTTCGGGCTCGTCCGTGATAGCGGCGCCCTATCGCGGATCGGACGGGCGCGTGGTCGGGGTTGTCGGCGTGATCGGTCCGACGCGCTTGAACTATGCCCGCATCGTTCCCATGGTGGATTTCACCGCCCAATCGCTCTCCAGACTGATACGATAGGTTTATGACAAATACTGACAACGACACGCGCGCCGAAGACGCGCTGACCCCCGAAAATGTCGCGGCCGAGGCCGATGCGACGACGCCCACCGCCGGTGAGAATGACGAAGTTGCGAAGCTCGCCGAACAGGTCGCGGCGCTGCAGCAGGACCTGCTCTATTCGCGCGCCGAGACGCAGAACGTCCGCCGCCGCGGCGAAAAGGAAGTCGCCGACGCGCACGCCTATGCCGCGACGAAATTCGCGCGCGATATCCTGTCAGTCGCCGACAATCTCGGCCGTGCGCTCGCCGCTCTCAGCGAGGAGCAGCGCGCCGACGAGGGGATCAAGCCGCTCGTCACCGGGCTCGAAGCGACCGAGCGCGAATTGCTCAGCGTCTTCGAACGCAACGGCATCACCCGCATCGCCGCGATCGGCCTGCCGCTCGACCCCAACCAGCACCAGGCGATGCTCGAAATCCCGAGCGATCAGACCCCCGGCACGATCGTGCAGGAAATGCAGGCGGGTTATATGATGAAAGACCGCCTGCTGCGCCCCGCGATGGTCGCGGTAGCAAAGGCGGGATAGCCCCTTCCCTCTCCCCTTGAGGGAGAGGGTTGCGCAGCCTTGGCGGTTCTGCCGCCTAGGCGAAGCTGGGTGAGGGGGTGCGCCCTATCGGCGGCAAAACGCCCTCACCCGCTGCAACTAGCGAATAAATTCGCAAGTTTCGCTGCCCTCTCCCTAGATGGGAGAGGGATTTAAGCCGCTTTCCGCATCTTCATCAGCTTCTTGAGCACCATCTCGCGCTTCAACCGCGACAGATGGTCGATGAAGAGAATGCCTTCCAGATGGTCATGCTCGTGCTGGATGCACGTCGCCATCAGCCCGGTCATGCGTTCGCTGTGAGGCTTGCCGTCGGCGTCCTGCCAGTCGACGGTGACCTCGGCGGGGCGCGTCACATCGGCATATTGCTCGGGGACCGACAGGCAGCCCTCCTGATAGACGCTATGCTCTTCGCTTTCCTCGGAGAAAACGGGGTTGATGAACACGCGCGGGGTGCGCAGCAGCCTTTCGCCGCTCTCATCCTCGGGATCGGGTTCCTGCAGGTCGATCACCAGGATGCGCTTCGCGACGCCGACCTGAATCGCCGCCAGCCCGATACCGGGGGCGTCGTACATCGTCTCGAACATGTCGGCGATCAGCGTCTTCAACTCGGCGTCGAAGGTCTCGACCGGCTTCGAAATGACGCGCAGCCGCGGATCGGGGGTCTCTATGATGGGTAAAAGGGCCATGGCGTGCAGGTATGGTCGGAGAGGCGCAGGGTCAAGGGGCCATATTTTCACCACAGGCGGCCAGATTTAGAAGCCCCGTCGCAACGTCGAACGTCCCAAAAGCCATCCGATAATCGCGATCATCTATCCCGCCCGAACCCTCGGGATAGTTGGAATAGCTCCGTCTTCCGTTCCCAAATTCCTCAAAATTAGCCTCGCGCAAATCCACTTCGATAACAGATTTGTTATAGGCGGTCGGCTGCGGCTCACGCCGCTCCTTCCAAGCTGCCTCTGACTCCTCCGGCGAGAATTCCAGTTTGTAATGATAGCGGCGAAGCCAGCTTTTGAGATCGCCTATACACTCCTCGCGTCCCAATGCCGCCTCGACCCGGTCCATTTCAGCCTCGGTCGGCTTGACCTCGCGCGCGGCACAAGCGGACAGGGCAAGCGCGATCAAGGCGACGCATCGCCATTTCATGCCCGCTGGCGCCAACGCGAAATGACCGTTCGGATCAGGATGAAACAGGTCGCCAAAACAACCAGGAAGACGCCCGACATGATCCACCACGCTGCGAAAATCTCATAAAGGTCGCTCTTCCACACGCCGGTTTCCAGATCGACGAATTCGCCCTGCGGATTATGCGCCCAAGCGGCGAAACCTGCGAACAATGCAGGCAGGGTGGCAACCAGCATACAAACGAGCAGAAGACGAAAGTAGCTTCTCACCCCACCGGCCGCCGCGCCCTCAGCGCCTGCGCCAGCGTCCCCTCGTCGAGATAATCGAGCTCGCCGCCTACCGGCAGGCCATGCGCCAGCTGCGTCAGCCGCACCGGATAGCCCTCCAGCCGCTCGGCGAGATAATGCGCCGTCGTCTGCCCCTCCAGCGTCGCGTTCATCGCCAGCACCACCTCGTCGATCCCGCCCGCCGCGACGCGCGCGACCAGCGCATCGATGCTGAGGTCCTGCGGCCGCACCCCCTCCAGCGCCGACAGCCGTCCGCCGAGCACATGATATTTGCCCGGAAAAAGCCGCGACTTGTCGAGCGCCCACAGGTCAGACACCTCCTCGACGACGCATAAAGACCGCTCATCGCGGCGCGGATCGGCGCAGATCGCGCACGGGTCCTGCGTGTCGACATTGCCGCAAATGGTACAGGTGACGAGCCGTTCGGACACGCTCTGCAACGCCGCGAGCAGCGGCGCAAAACTGCTCTCGCGCTTCTTCATCAGGTGCAGCACCGCGCGCCGCGCCGAGCGCGGGCCGAGGCCCGGCAGGCGGGCGAGTTGCTGGACGAGGGCTTCGATTTCGGTGGACGCCATGGGGTGGTGGTAGTGAGGCTGCGGGGTCGGCGCAATATCCCCTCTCCCGTCGGGAGAGGGTTGCGAAGACTTGCGAACTCGTTCGCTAGGCGAAGCTGGGTGAGGGGCGGTGAGTCATCGACCGGGCGCATCCCCTCACCCAGCTCCAGCTAGGCAGCAAGCTGCCAAGCTTGCGCAACCCTCTCCCGATGGGAGAGGGACTTGCGCCGCATCGCAACCTCATCCAAAGCCCGCACCCATGCGCATCGCCTTCATGGGAACGCCGCCCTTCGCGGTACCGACGCTCGCCGCGCTCCACGCCGCGGGGCATCAGATCGTCGCGGTCTACACCCAGCCCCCCCGCCCCGCCCAGCGCGGCAAGAAGGTGCAGCAAAGCGCCGTCCACAACTGGGCCGAAGACCATAGCCTGCCCGTCTGCACGCCCAAGAGTCTGAAAAGCCCCGAAGCGCAGGCCGAATTCGCCGCGCTCGACCTCGATGTCGCGGTGGTCGCCGCTTACGGCCTGATCCTGCCGCAGGCGATCCTGAGCGCGCCGCGCGAGGGCTGCCTCAACGTCCATGGCTCGATCCTGCCGCGCTGGCGCGGCGCGGCGCCGGTGCAGCGCGCGATCCTGTCGGGCGACGGCGAGACCGGCGTGACGATCATGCAGATGGACGCGGGGCTCGACACCGGCGCGATGCGGCTCGTCGGGCGGACCGGGGTCGACGACAAGACCGCGGGCGAGCTGACCGACGAACTCGCCGCGATGGGCGCCGCGCTGATGGTCAAGGCGCTCAGCGATCTCCACGCCTTCCTGCCCGAAGCGCAGCCCGACGACGGCGTTACTTACGCGGCCAAGATCGACAAGAGCGAGGCTCGGCTGGATTTCCTGACGAGTGCGGTGCAGGTCGAGCGCCAGGTCCGCGCCTTCAACCCGATGCCGGGCGCCTTTTTCGAACTCGACGGCGAGCGGTACAAACTGCTCGCCGTCGAGGTGATCCATCCGACGCAAAGCGCCCCGGGCGCCGCGCCGGGCGTCACGCTCGACGATGCGCTGACCATCGCCTGCAACCCCGGCGCGATCCGCGCGACGCGCGTCCAGCGCGCCGGCAAGCCCGCGATGGACGCCCCCGACCTGCTGCGCGGCCGCCCGATTCCCCAGGGCACGCGCCTCGCCTGATTTCCGTTCGTGTCGAGCGAAGTCGAGACACCTCGAAGGCGCGCGCGACCGATGAGCATCTCGACTTCGCTCGATGCGAACGGCTAAGGGGCGGCGATGACGCGCTTTGCCCTCACCATCGAATATGACGGCCGTCCCTATATGGGCTGGCAGCGGCAGGCGCATGGGCCGAGTGTCCAGCAAGCGATCGAGCAAGCCGTCACGAAGATTACCGGCGAAGACACCGCGGTGTTCAGCGCCGGACGCACCGATGCCGGGGTCCACGCCATCGCGATGCGCGGCCATGTCGATATCGAAAAGCCGCTGGCGCCCTTCCGCCTGATGGAGGCGATCAACGCCCAGCTTCGCCCTGCCCCGATCGCGATCATCGGGTGCGAGGTGGCGGACGACGACTGGCATTCGCGCTTCGCCTGCATCGGTCGTTCCTATGAATATCGCATCGTCAATCGCCGCGCGCCGTTGACGTGGGACAAGGGACTGGCCTGGCAATTCGCCCGGCCGCTCGACGCCGCGGCGATGCACGACGCGGCGCAACTGCTGCTGGGGCTGCATGATTTCACGACTTTCCGCTCGGCGCATTGCCAGTCGCAAAGCCCGGTGAAGACGCTCGATAAGCTGACCGTCAGCCGCCATGGCGACGAGCTGATTATCGAGGCCGCGGCGCGCAGCTTCCTCCACCACCAGGTGCGCTCGATGGTCGGCTGCCTTGCGCTGGTCGGGTACGGGAAATGGTCGGCGCGTGATTTACGGGCGGCGCTGGAGGCCGCGGATCGCAACGCGCTGGGCCTGAACGCCCCGCCCGACGGGCTGTATTTCGTGGCGGCGAAATATCCCTGAATCCCCTCTCCCATCTAAGGAGAGGGAGGGACCCATTGCGCAGCAATGGGAGGGTGAGGGTCCGGAGGTTTCGAAAAACGCCCTCACCCGCTGCGACTAGGTGGCAGAGCCACCAAGTCTCGCTGCCCTCTCCCTAAATGGGAGAGGGCAAGAAAAAAGGGCGACCCTTTCGGACCGCCCTTTCCTTTTTGGCATCGCGTCGAAGCCTGGCTTAAACCACCTTCTCCACATAATAGCGCGGCGCATTTTCGTTCAGGATCTCGAGGATCTTCGCCTGCGCCGTCTTTTCGTCGCTCTCTTCCATCGCGCCCAGTTCGCGGGCGAGGCGGCTCGAGGCGGCTTCGAAGATCTGGCGTTCCGAATAGCTCTGCTCGGGCTGGTCGTCGGCGCGGAACAGGTCGCGGGTCACTTCGGCGATCGACACCAGGTCGCCCGAATTGATCTTCGCTTCATATTCCTGGGCGCGGCGCGACCACATGGTGCGCTTGACCTTCGGCTTGGTGGTCAGAACCTGCAGCGCTTCCTTCAGCGTCTTGTCCGACGACAGCTTGCGCATGCCCACGCCCTCGGCCTTGTTGGTCGGAACGCGCAGGGTCATTTTTTCTTTTTCAAAGCGCAGGACATAAAGCTCAAGCTGCATACCGGCGATTTCCGACCGCTGCAGTTCGATGACGCGCCCCACGCCATGCTTCGGATAAACGACATAGTCACCGACTTCGAAGAGGAGGGTGTTTGCGGACATGCAGTTTCCTTTCTGTGCCTTGTCGGGGACGGGGAAGCGGGTCAAAGCCGGTGCATCCTGCCCTCCTGCGAGGGGGATCGGAGCATTTCGGCGGCGCTAGCCAGTCAGAGTGACAAGGGATATGGCTCCATCGGAAACGCCGAACGTGCCCCAGCCCAGCGACGGGAAGAGACAGAATGTCGGCGTGTTGATATTTATTATAACAGAGTCGCAACAAAATTGCCACCCCTGCACGGAAATGCGTGGGTAGGCGCCTTGACGCCCCCGCACAGCCGTTTCAGGCTGGGACGAAATGACAGATAGGATGCCAATATGCAGGATCAAGTTTGGTGGGTCACGGGCGCGTCTTCGGGGATCGGTGCCGCACTGGCGCGCGCGCTGTCGGCGCGCGGCGCGCGGCTGATCCTGTCGGGGCGCAATGTCGCGGCACTCGAAGCCGTGGCGAAGGATTGCGGCCCCGGCACGATGATCCTGCCCTTCGAGGCGACGGATTACGCCGCGCTGCCGTTGATGGCCGAGGAAGCGTGGAACTGGTGCGGCCGGATCGACGGCCTCGTCAACAACGCCGGCATCTCACAGCGCAGCCTAGCGATCGAGACCGATTTTTCGGTGTATCAGAAGATCGTCGACGTCGACCTGCTCGCCCCCATTGCCCTCACCCAGCAACTGCTGCCGCGCATGGTCGCGGCGGGCGGTGGCCAGATCGTCGCGATTTCCAGCGTCGCGGGCATCGCCGGGGTGCCGCTGCGCAGCGCCTATTGCGCCGCCAAACATGGGCTGATCGGCTATCACGACAGCATCCGCGCCGAAAATGAACATCTCGGGCTGAGAGTGCTCGTCGTCGCTCCCGGATCGATCGCGACCAACGTCAGCCGCAACGCGCTCAACGCCGACGGCAGCGTGCGCGGCGAAAGTGACAAAGCGATCGACAATGGCCTGTCGCCCGATTTCGCCGCAGCCGAGATTATCGCCGCGGTCGATGCGGGCACGCGCGAGCTCGTCGTCGCCGAAGGTGCAGAAGCTGCGATCCCCGGCCTGCGCCGCAGCGATCCCGACGCGCTGTTCGACCGGATGAGCGCGATGGTCCAGGCCGGCTATGCCGCCCAAATGAAAGCGGGCCGCGAAGGATAATCCTCCGCGGCCCGCCTCGGGTTCCAATGATAGCCGATGCTATTTGGTGTCGACGGTCACCACGACCGGCACCGGCTTGTCGGGATCGCTGGCGATATAGGCGGGGTTGAACCGCTCCAGCCACTTCTCGGTCTCGACCAGCCATTCGGTGTGCACATCCTCATAGGGCAGGTTGTGCGTCCCCTTGGGCTGTTCAACATAGCGGAAGTCGACGCCTTCCTTCTTGCCCGATCCCTTCAGGCGCGACACCAGCGTGCGCGACTGCTCGATCGGGATACGCGCATCGCGCAGACCGGCGACGATGAGGATCGGCGACCACTTCCCGTCGGTGTTGCGTGCCGACGAGATCGAGATCAGGTCGGCGGCGGTGGCCTGGAAATTGGCGCCGAAGCTGCCGAAGGTGCCGGTGTCGAACGACTTCATCATCGGGAAGTCATAAACGCCCGCACCCGCGATCGCGCATTTCCACAGATTGCCGTCGCGCTGCGCGCCGCGTGCGGTCGCATAGCCGCCATAGGACCAGCCCATGATGCAGGCCCGCTTGGGATCGATCAGGCCTTGCCCGGCGAACCAGGTGACCGCGTCGTTGAGGTCGTCCTGCATCCGGTTGCCATAGCCGTTGGGCTTGCGTCCTTCCTTGACGAACTCCTTCCCGTAGCCGCCCGAGCCGCGATAATTGGGCTGGATGACGACATAACCGAGTTCGGCGACCGCCTGATGCCAGGGGAAAAAGCCGAAGCCTTCTTCATCGCGGATGCCATAGGGCCCGCCGTGCGGCATCACCACGACAGGCAGGTTCTTGGCACCCTTGCGGTGGCGCGGATAGGTGACGACCGCCTCGATCTCCATCCCGTCCGACGCCTTGTAGCGGACCGTGTCGGTCGGATTCATCTTCGCACCCTGCAAAATCGGGTGGACCCAGCCGAGCAGCTGCAATTTGCCGCTTTCGGTATCGTACAGATAATAGCCGCCCGGATCGCTCGTCTCGCCGACACGAACGACCAGCTTGGTGTCGCCGTCGTTGGTCGAGGTGATGATCGCATTGCCTTCACCGAAATCCTCGTCGAAGAATGCCTGGACCTGCGCGAGGCGCGGATCCGTCCATTTGCGCCGCTCCTTGTCGGTCGTGAAAGCGACACCCAGCATGTCGTTCTCAGCCTCGTTGACGACAATGCCATCGACATCGTAGCGGCTGAGCTGGAACACCGGGCCGCCAACGACTTCCATCGTCTTCATATTGACCTTGTAGACGCGGCGCAGATTGTCCTTGTTGCTGGTCGCATAGGCCATGTCGGGTTCGTCGAGGAAGACTTCCGGTACGATCTGCGAATTGGTGAAGGTCGGGTCCTTCGCGTTCGACACGGTCTTGAGCGTCCCGCTCGCGTCCGAACGATACATCAGGCGCTGGTTGCCCTTGTCGTCCTGGCCCAGACCACCGCGAATTACGCCCTTGCCGTCGACCAGCCAGGTGCTGACCTCGACATTGGGGCGTTGGACGGTCTTGAATTTCCCGGTGCGTACATCGACGTCGAGCACTTCGGGGCCCACCGAGAAGCTGCCGTCCTTGAAGAAGCCGCGCTGGATCAGCATCGTTTCCTTCTCGTCGTCGATGTGCAGGATCGTGCCGCCATCGCCGCCGGCTTCGGTCCACGCGATCGGGGTCAGCTTGCCCGATTCAAGATCATAGGCGGCAAGGCGGCGAAGGTCGGCGCGCTGCCCGAAGATGTTCTCGCGCGACAGCAAAGTCACGATCAGCGTGCGATTGCCGACCCAGCGCCAGCCCCCCATGGTCCGGTCGCCCGCCTCACGAAATTCTTCGGCCTTGGCGATCAGCGTCGGTGCGCTGCCCGGCTTCGCGAGGTCGAGATAGACCAGATTGTCGACGCCATCGCGGCTCATCATCACCGCGATCTTGGTGCCGTCGGGCGACAGGCGCGGATCGCGCATGAACGGCCTTTTGCCGAACACGGCGGTGTCGACGCGCCCCTTTTGCGCGGTGACGACGATATCGCTCGCCTGCGCCATGCCGACCGCCGGCCACGCCACTGCCGATGCCAGCAAGGCGGCGGCAAACATCTTCTTGATCATTATAATCTCCGTATTCATGCCCCGACGGAGAGCGCAACCCACTGGCATTCGGGCCGATTGCCCGCGCTTCCCTCTACCGCGCAGCCTAGAAAGCGCGCGCGGGGATGGCAACCGACATAAGTTGAAATTGAAACCAAAAAGCCCCGCCGGATCGCTCCGACGGGGCCTCTTGTTTCACCCGCAGGCGAAGGCGGTTTACGCCGCGCCGTGCGCCAGCGCCGCGAGGAGCAGGATCGCCACGATATTGGTGATCTTGATCATCGGGTTGACCGCCGGACCCGCGGTGTCCTTGTACGGATCGCCCACGGTGTCGCCGGTCACCGCGGCCTTATGGGCCTCGCTGCCCTTGCCGCCGTGGTTGCCGTCTTCGATATATTTCTTGGCGTTGTCCCATGCGCCGCCGCCCGAGGTCATCGAGATCGCGACGAACAGCCCGCCGACGATCACGCCGAGCAACAGCGCACCGAGCGCTTCGAGCGCCGCGGCCGGACCCGCGACGCCACGGATGACGAAATACACCACGATCGGCGCCAGCACCGGCAACAGCGACGGGATGATCATTTCCTTGATCGCCGCCTTGGTGACCAGGTCGACCGTGCGCGCATAGTCGGGCTTGCTCTCATAGGTCATGATGCCGGGGTTGTTCTTGAACTGCTCGCGAACATCCTTGACGACCTCGCCCGCCGCGCGGCCGACGGCGGTCATGCCGAACGCCCCGAAGAGGTACGGCAAGAGCGCACCGAGCAGCAGCCCGACGATGACATAGGGCGACGAGAGCGAGAAGGTCAGCGGCGCGTCGAGGCCGAGCTTCGCCGAATATTCGGTGATGTCGGCGGTATAGGTGCCGAACAGCACCAAGGCCGCGAGACCCGCAGACCCGATGGCATAGCCCTTGGTCACCGCCTTGGTCGTGTTGCCCACGGCGTCGAGCAGGTCGGTCTTTTCACGCACGCTGTCGTCGAGTCCCGCCATTTCGGCAATGCCGCCGGCGTTGTCGGTGACCGGGCCATAGGCGTCGAGCGCGACAACCATGCCGGCGAGTGCCAGCATCGCGGTCGCCGCAAAGGCGATGCCGATGATGCCCGCAATCTGGAAGGCGATGACGATGCCCGCGCAGATCACCAGCGTCGGCAACGCGGTCGATTCAAGGCTGATCGCCAGACCCTGGATGACGTTGGTGCCATGGCCCGTTTCCGAAGCCTTGGCGATCGACCGCACCGGGCGGTAATTGGTGCCGGTGTAATATTCGGTGATCCAGATGATCAGGCCGGTGATGACGAGGCCGAGCAGCGAGCAATAAAAGAGGTCCCAGCCGTTGAACGCCTGACCCGTGACGACGGTATCCATGTCGCCTTTCAGCACATAGCTGGTCGAGAACCAGATCGCCGGGACCGACAGGATCGCGGTGACGAGGAAGCCCTTGTACATCGCGCCCATGACATTCTTGCCGCCGCCGAGACGAACGAAATAGGTGCCGATGATCGAGGTGATGATGCACACGCCGCCCATCAGCAGCGGCAGGCTCATCAGCGGCAGCAGCTGGTCGCCCGCGCTCTTCAAGAGCAGCGCGATCAGCACCATGGTGGCGCCGACGGTGACAACATAGGTTTCGAAAAGGTCCGCGGCCATGCCGGCGCAGTCGCCGACATTGTCGCCGACGTTGTCGGCGATCACCGCGGGGTTGCGCGGATCGTCTTCCGGAATTCCGGCCTCGACCTTGCCGACGAGGTCGGCACCGACGTCGGCGGCCTTGGTGAAGATACCGCCGCCGAGACGCGCGAAGATCGAGATCAGCGAAGCGCCGAAGGCGAGCGCGACGAGCGCGTCGACGACGGTGCGATCGTCACCGCCGACGGTGTAGCCGCCGGGACCGATCAGATACCAGAAGAAGACCGAGATCGCGAGGAGCGCCAGGCCCGCCACGAGCATGCCGGTGATCGCGCCGGCGCGGAACGCCATGGTCAGGCCGGCCTGAAGACCCGTCTGCGCCGCGGCCGCGGTGCGGACGTTGGCCTTTACCGAGATGTTCATGCCGACGAAGCCGGCGACGCCCGACAGAATGGCGCCGATCAGAAAGCCCGTCGCCGAAACTTCGCCAAGGAACCACCAGACGAGGATGGCGACGACGACGCCGACGATGGCGATGGTGCGATATTGACGGCCGAGATAGGCCTTGGCGCCTTCCTGAATGGCGGCGGCGATTTCCTGCATCTTTTCATTACCCGCCGATGCGCTGAGCACCTGCCGCGAGGTAATGAATCCATAGAGTACGGCCACCAGGCCGCACGCTATCGCGATCATAACCGGATTCATGCGTGTCTATTCCTTCCCCATTGAAGAAGGGCGAACGCGAAGATAGCAGTCGAACGTCCGACTTATTGATGCCGGTTCGCTCTCTCCCCTGATGCGACCGCCCCAAATTGGACGCCGCGTTATGGGAAGAAAGCGAAACGAGGGCAAGCCCGGTTATTCGGCCGTTTCCTGGGGCTTTCGCGCTCAGTGCATGAAACCGAGATGCGCGGGCAGCGCGATCCGCTGCGCGCGGTGGGTCAGCATGATTCCCGTGCCGACCCCGGCGTGGCCGACCGGCGTGACCGCGACATTCAGCCCCGCCGATATCTCGCGGATCGCCGCCGCTGCGCCCGGATCGGCCGCGAAAAGCAGCTGGTAATCGTCGCCCGCCGTCGCCGCGGCGAGGCGCGTGTCGAGGATATCGGGCCGCACCGCGAGCAGCGCCGCCGACAAGGGTATCGATTCGAGCATGATCCCAAGCTCGCACCCGCTCGCCGCCGCCATCCGCTGCGCGTCGATCAGCAGGCCGTCGGAAACATCCATCATCGCATGGACATGCGGAACCACCGCCCGGCCAAAGGTCAGCTGCGGCTGCGGGCGGCGATAGGCCGCGAGGCAGGTTTCGTTCGGTTCGACCTGTCCGAGCCGCATCGCGAGGCCGAGCCCCGCATTGCCGATCGTCCCGGTCACCCACAGCTGGTCGCCGGGCTTCACCCCGCCGCGCGAGGGGGCGCCGCCCGCCGGCGCACGGCCGATCGCGGTCAGGCCAAAGCTGCGCGGCGTCCCCGCCGGCACCCGCACCGTGTCGCCGCCGAGCAGGACGATCCCGAACCGCCGCAGCGCGACATCGAGCCCGTCGACGAAGGCCCCGTTCCAGTCATCGTCGCCGAGGCTGTAGCCGACCAGCACCCCGATCGGCGCCGCGCCCTTCGCCGCCAGATCGGACAGGTTCACCGCGACGAGTTTCCATGCGACATCCTGCGGCGTGTCGTCGGGCAGGAAGTGGATGCCCTCGACGATCATGTCGTGGGTAAGCACAAGGTCGCCGAGCACCGCGGCATCATCGACCAGCCCGCGCGCGGCGGGATCGGTCGCGATGGCCTGCAGACGAGCGATGAAATCGGCTTCGGACATTACGACCCTCTCGCCGAAACAATGTGCCCTAATTCCGTTCGTGTCGAGCGAAGTCGAGACACGCTTGGGACGCGCTAGGCTTCACGTGTCTCGACTTCGCTCGGCACGAACGGGAATTTTTAGGAAGGCTTGCGCGCATCCTTGCCGATCGCATCGAGTAGCCCGTTGGCGAACCCGGCCTCGCGCGCATCGAAAAACGCCTTCGCGACATCGACATATTCGCTGACCACCGCCCCGACCGGCACATCGCCGCGCGCGAACAGTTCATAGGTGCCGGCGCGCAGGATCGCCTTCATCGTGCGGTCGAGCCGCTCCATCGACCAGCCGCTGGCCAGCCGCGCGACGATCGCCGCGTCGATCTCGGGCAGCCGCGCGAGCGCGCCCTTCACCACATCATCGAAGAAGGCGAGGTCGGCGTCGGCATATTCGGCATCCTCGATCGTCGCGCCGATGCGATGCTGGTGGAATTCGTGGATCAGCCGGGTGACCGGCGTGCCTTCCATCTCATGCTGGTACAGCGCCTGCACGGCGGCGAGCCGGGCGGCGGAACGGGATTGGGCGCGTTTGTTCATGATATTCAATTCAATCTGTTCTGGACGCTGAGCGCGTGGGCGGGCAGCCCCTCGGCGCCCGCGAGCGCAACGGCGGCGGGCCCTATAGCGCGCAGCGCCGATTCGTCCAGCGCCAGAAAACTGGTGCGCTTCATGAAATCGCCGACCGACAGCCCGCTCGAGAAACGCGCGCGGCGCCCGGTGGGCAGGACATGGTTCGGCCCCGCGACATAGTCGCCGATCGCCTCGGGGGTATGCCGCCCCAGGAACACCGACCCCGCGTGGCGCACCTTGGCGAACAACGCATCGGCAACCTCGGCATCGACCGCGAGCTCGAGATGCTCGGGCGCCAGCCGGTCGCACAGCGGGATCGCATCGGTCAGCGTCGGCACGATAATCACCGCGCCATTGTCGCCCCAGCTCGCCGCCATCGTCGATGCGGTCGCCAGCGCCGGGATCACCCCGGCCACCGCCGCCGCCACCGCCTCGCCGAACGCGGCATCGTCGGTGAACAGGATCGACTGGCTCGTCGGATCATGCTCGGCCTGGCTCAAGAGGTCGGCGGCGATGACATGTGGCGCGTTGCGATTGTCGGCGACGACAACGATCTCGCTCGGCCCCGCGACCATGTCGATGCCGACGACCCCGTAAACCTGCCTTTTCGCCTCGGCGACCCAGGCGTTGCCCGGCCCGGTGACCACATCGACCGGCGCGATCCGCTCGGTGCCATAAGCGAGCGCCGCGACCGCCTGCGCGCCGCCGATCCGCCAGATTTCGTCGACCCCGCCGATATGCGCCGCGGCCATCACCACCGGATTGACCTCGCCGCCCGGGGTAGGGGTCATCATCACGATCCGCCCGACCCCGGCGACCTTGGCGGGAATGATGTTCATCAGCACCGACGAGGGATAGGCAGCGCGTCCGCCGGGAACATAGACCCCCGCGGCATCGACCGCATTCCACCGCGCGCCAAGCCGCGCGCCGATGCCGTCGCGATAGTCGCGATCCTCGGGCAACTGCGCAGCATGATAGGCGCGGATGCGGTCGGCCGCGAGATTCAACGCATCGCGCAGTTCGGGTGCGAGCGCGTCGTAAGCCGCGGCGCAGTCCGCCTTCGAAATGCTCCAGCCGCTCGCGTCGAGGTCGAAGCGGTCGAACCTGGCGGTATAGTCGGCGAGCGCGGCGTCGCCCTCGGCCTTCACCCGCGCGATGATCGCCGCGACGTCGGCCGACACATCGGAATCGCTTTCGCGCCGATCATTGACCAGCATGTCGAACGCGGCCGCGAAACCGGGTTCGGAGGCATCAAGCCGCCGCATCGCCCACCGCCTGACGGAACCGTTCGACCAGCGCCGGCACCTCGGCCGAGCGCAGCTTGAACGCGGCGCGGTTGACGATCAGCCGCGCCGACACCTCGCTGATGATCGTCTGCTCGGCGAGCGCGTTCTCGACCAAAGTTCGTCCGGTCGAAACCAGATCGACGATGTGCGACGCGAGCCCCAGCTTCGGCGCGATCTCCATCGCACCGTTCAGCTTGATGCATTCGGCCTGGATGCCCTGCGCGGCGAACCAGCGGCGCGTCGTCGCGGGATATTTGGTCGCGACGCGGATATGGCTCGACCCCAGTCCCGGCGGCGCGCTGTCCGCCGGCCCGGCAAGCGACAGGCGGCAATGGCCGATGCCCAGGTCGACCGGCGCGTAAAGCTCGCTGTAATCGAACTCGTCGATCACGTCCGAGCCGACGATACCGAGCTGCGCCGCGCCATGCGCGACGAAAGTCGCGACATCGAAGGCGCGCACGCGGATCAGCGAGACATGCGGCTGGTTGGTCGCGAACACCAGCGCGCGGCTCTTCGGATCGAAGAAGTCCGCAGCCGGTTCGATGCCGACCTTGGCCAGCAACGGCAACGCCTCGTCGAGAATCCGCCCTTTCGGGATGGCAAAGATGATGGGTTCGGGCATAAGCGCGCCAGCCCATAAGCGGGCCCGGGAGAAAGGGCAATGAGCGAGCGACCCCAGCCGATGGAACTCGGCGACACCGGCGCCGACGCGGTACGCGGCGCCTTCGCCAACCAGGTGCTTTATTGCCGGGCCAACGACGCGCCGGTGACCGCGCGCATCGTCGCCGCGATCGCGACCCTGCTCGACACGCCCGCGACCGAATTCGCGCGGAGGATCGCCGAATGGCAAGGTCCGCCGCTCGCCGACGCCCTGCCCCTGCGCGCCGCGGGCGGACTCCATGCGCTGCACCTTGCGGGGATCGCGCACGAACTCGCCCCCATCTATGCCGATGCCGAGGGGATCAACGACGCCGCGATCGTCGCGGGCACGGTGCAGCGGCACGAGGCGGCGCTCCTCCCCTGGCTCGACGGCCCGCCGCAGACCAACGAGGCGGGGCGCTCGTCGAACTTCATCGCCGCGATGCTCTGGCTGGCCGAACAAGGCCTGCCACCGCATTTCCAGTGCCTCGAAATCGGGTCGAGCGCCGGGATCAACCTGATGCTCGCGCGCTATCATTATGATCTCGCGGGCGTGCAGGTCGGGCCTTTGCCCGGCGCGATGGCGTTCACCCCCGAATGGCGTGGGCGCCATCCGCCACAGCACAAGATCGAAATCCTGGGTACCAGAGGCTGCGACGTCGCCCCCGTCGACCTCACCGACCCGGCGCAGGCGCTGCGTCTGAAAGCCTATATCTGGCCCGAGCATCATATCCGCTTCGCGCGCATGGAGGCCGCGATCGCCGCCGCGACCGCGCAGAAACCCGACATCGTCCACAGCAATGCCGCCGATTTTGTCGAGGCCGAACTTGCGAAACCGCAGGCCGCGGGCACGACGCGCGTCCTGATGCATTCGATCGTCTGGCAATATGTCCCCGCCGATCAGCAGGCGCGCGTCACCGCGGCGATGGAGGCCGCCGGCGCCCGCGCCACCGCGGACCGCCCGCTCGCCTGGATCGCGCTCGAAGCGAACCGCACCGTGCACCATCACGAACTGGTGGTGCGCCACTGGCCGGGCGATGGCGCACCGAAGATGCTCGGCCGCGCGCACGCCCATGGCGCATGGATCGAGTGGCTGGCCGGCTGACTGTTAACAAGCGAGAGTCGGCCTTTCTTGTTTCGTCACCCCGGACTTGATCCGGGGTCCCGCTTGAGGCTGAAGCCTGCTGATGCCTTAAAAAGCGGGATCCCGGATCAAGTCCGGGATGACGACGGAAAATGAGGCGACGTCCACTCCCCACCCCAAAGCCGCCGTCGATCAGCCAAAGCTCAAAGCCGCGCCTCCAGCCGCGCCAGCATCGCCTGCACCGGCGGCGCGGCGACGGGCGCGTCCCATCCCGCCTCGATCGCCGCAATGCGTTCGAACAGGCGCTCGCTCGCGGCGATGATCCGGCGGACGGGGTCGTCGAACCGGACGCAGATGTCCCAGTCGGCGACGACGGGTTCGCCGATGCGCGCCGCGCTGTCGTTCGGCCCGGCCCCGGGATCGCCGCCGATCATCGCGCGGCGATGGAGCAGCCAGGCGATGATGTGCATCAGCCGTGTCGTCGTCTTGAGCGATTCGCAGGCAAGCCCGATCTGAAGCAGGCTGTTACGCGTGCCCCCGACGCCGACCACCCCCAGGTCACGCGCGGCGGCGAAAGCGGTGTGCGCTTCGTCGGCCAGCACCATCGCCTCGACATAGAGATTTTCGACCTGCGCTCGCCGCACGGGCAGGCCGATCGTCGCCAATTCTGAAACGCCCCTGTTCATGCGGCGGGAAATGCCACGGCCGGCGCCATGCCTGCAACGGCGCTAACCAATATTTCGAAAGCCCGTCCCATTTTGAGTCGGATGACGCCGCGGGTCAGGCGATGATGTCGGGGATCAACTGGTCCTCGCACCACGCGATCTCGTCACGCAGCCGCAGCTTTTTCTTTTTGAGTCGAGCCAGTTGCAGCTGGTCGGGAACCACCGTCACGCCGAGCGCGGCGATCGCCGCATCGAGGTCACGATGCTCGATACGAAGAAGTTCGAGGCGCTGGCTGATCTCGTCGGGGTTCACGCGCCGCTTCCTGCCACGATCACAATCTATCCGCAACGGGGACCGGCTGACCGAATCGCCGCGTTAACGGCGCGACAAACTCTGTGATCCATGTTTTATTCGGTCCTGCCAACCGAGTCGAAAAATGAAGGAGACTGGCCGATGAACATGTCGCACCTTTCCGCCCTGAAGTCCCGTCACGCGGACCTCGATGCGAAAATTGCGAATGAAGAACGGCGACCGGCCCCCGATGTGGGCCTGCTGGCGCAGATGAAAAAGCAGAAGCTGAAAATCAAGGAAGAGCTGTTCGCGAACGGCTAACGATCGCGCCAGGTTCGGCCGCTGATCGCCCGCTGCGCCTTCCGAACGCGGAACGGGTCAGCGCGGACGGATCGGCGGTCGGCCCCTATTCAGACGAAGGCCGGCCAGCGTCGGCGGCACATCCTCCTTTTGCGGCGCCACGTCACGGCGCACCGCCTGCGGATTGACCGCGCGGTCAAAGGCGATCCCGAATTTCTTTTCACCGGTCCAGACGATCCGCCCGGGCACCGGTCCGACATTGCGCAGTTCGATCTCGACCACCGCACCCTGCACGACCGAAATCGGGCTTTCGGCGAGCATGCCGCCCGCCGACAGATTGCGAACGCGGACAAGAATCGGTTCGGGTTTTCCGGCCATCACCACCCTCGCCTGCATGAACAGGCTGTCCCGATCGGCGCTGCGCGACAGCGCCGCCACTTCTTCGTCTATCGATGTCGGCACGCGCGATTCCATTGCGACCCGTTCCCCGCGTTAAAAGTCAGGATAGCGAATCTAGGGCGCAGCCCTTGCGGAAACGTAAATTTCGCCGGTCCGTCCCACTCTGGGGCAGGCGCTGCCGGTCTTCGATCAGTCCTCGCGCGAGATCCGCTCGTTGCGCTCGTGGCGTTCCTGCGCCTCGAGCGTCATCGTCGCGATCGGGCGTGCCTGGAGCCGCGCGAGCGAGATCGGCTCGCCGGTCACCGCGCAATAGCCATATTCGCCCTCGTCGAGGCGGCGGATCGCCGAATCAATTTTCGAGATCAGCTTGCGCTGGCGGTCGCGGGTTCGCAGTTCGATCGCCCAGTCGGTTTCGCTCGACGCGCGGTCGGCCAGGTCGGGTTCGCGTAGCGGACCGTCCTGAAGCTGGGCGAGCGTCGATTCGGATTCGGACAGGATCGACCTTTTCCAGGCGACCAGAAGGCCGCGGAAATAGTCCTGCTGCCGTTCGTTCATGAACGGCTCGTCGTCGCGGGGGACATAGTCCGTATCGAGGTTGGATTTGGCTTCGCGGAGCGCGTCGGCACCAATGTCGGCGGTCTGTGTCGGCATGACGGGCTCTTGCGTCCTTTCGTCTCGCGGACCGCCGGGCATGGCGGACCGGGGGAGTGCGCGCGCCTATAACCAGCCGTTGGATGCGATACAAGCGTCGAAGCGGTGGATGGCGTTTGCAGGGTGAAGCAAGGCTGAACCGCCGTCACCGCCGACGCGATTCTCGTCGGTCGCCATCGCGGTCGCCAAACGCCTGTTTTTGGCACTCGGGTTAACCACAGCCGGGGAATCGTCCAAATTTCCGTTCCGTTTTGGGACAGTGGGTGCAACGGGAGTTGATTCCGCCCTCCTTTTCCCGCTGTCGGACAGTCAAACGCGGTTAACGCAATTGCGGCGTTCACAAAGCTTTGGCCTTTTGGCACCAGAACAGGTGCAAGCGGGTGTCGGGGTGTGGCACCTTCCCACCAAGCAACGGGAAAAGAGAGAGAAACCTATGTCTGTCCGAATGGCCCTCGCAAAGCTCTGCGCCTGCACCTGCGGCGGTGCGATCATCGGTACCGGCGCGATGCAGATCAGCGACGTGCCGGCGGCACGGGCGCAAACGACCAAGTCCTGTTCGCCCTGCGCCGGCAAACCCGTCGTGCGCAAGCGCCATGCGGCGAAGAAGCCGGTCAAGCGCGTGCGCCGCGTCGTCACGACGAAGCGCGTTATCCGCACCGTAACTCCGCAGACCCAGGTCGTCACCCAGACGATCCCCCTGCCCCCGATCCCCTATGCGCCCTTCCCGCAGCGCGGCGGCTGGGAAGGCGGCGGCGGCGGTGGCGGCGGTGTGACCGTGGTCGGCGGCGGCTTTGGCGGTGGCTTCGGCGGCGGCTTCTTTGGCGGTTTCTTCGGCGGATCGAGCGGCGGCGGCAGCAGCGGCAGCATCGTCGTCACCTCGACGACGACCGGCGGCGTCAGCACCTCGTCGAGCACCTCGTCGGGCGTTTCGACCTCGACCGGCAGCGTCTCGACCTCCACCGGCAATGTCGATGTCTCAACCTCGACCGGCGGTGTGAGCACCTCGACGGGCAGCGTGTCGACTTCGACCGGCAGCGTGTCGACTTCGACCGGCAGCGTCTCGACCTCGACCGGCAGCGTCTCGACCTCGACCGGCAGCGTCTCGACCTCGTCGGGCAATGTCAGCACGTCGTCTGGCAACGTCTCGACCTCCTCGTCGAGCAGCAGTTCGTCGTCGAGCTCGTCCTCCTCCTCTTCGTCGTCGAGTTCCTCGTCGTCGGGCGGCGGCAACTCGTCGAAGGGCGGCTCGTCGCATGGCGGCAGCTCGCACGGCGGTTCGTCGCATGGCAATTCGTCGAAAGGCGGCTCGTCGCACGGCAGTTCGGGCTGGGGCGGTTCGTCGCACGGCAGCTCGGGTGGTTCGGGCGGCAGCAGCTCGTCCTCGTCGAGCTCTTCTTCGTCTTCGTCCTCGAGCAGCAGCACGTCGTCGGGGGCCACCTCGTCGGGCGCGACCGGCGGCAGCAGCAGCTTCGGTTCGACCGGCAGCAGTTCCTCATCCTCCTCGTCGAGCAGCAGTTCGTCGTCGAGTTCCTCCTCGTCGTCGAGCTCGGGCGGTACCAGCAGCGGTTCGTCGGGCACCCCGACCCCCGTTCCGGCCCCGCCGATGCTCCTGCTCTTCGGCGCCGCCGCCGCCGCGCTCGTCGCGCGCCGCCGCGCCGCGAACAGCAACGGCCAGGAACAGGACGCCGCATAAGCCATCCACTGGAGGTCCGATCCGGACCACCATTTCAAGGGCCGCCCGCAAGGGTGGCCCTTTTTCTTGGCGCCGCAGAAACAGTTTGCCATATGGAAAACTGTTTCATATGGTTCACTAGATGGTAAACCAACAAACACCCCTCGACACCGTCTTCCACGCCCTCGCCGATCCGACTCGCCGCGCGGTCATCAGCCGCCTGCTCAAAGGCGCGGCGCCCGTGAAGCGGCTGGCCGAACCCTTCGCGATGGGCCTTCCCGCCTTCCTCAAGCATCTGACGGTGCTCGAAACCTCGGGACTGATCCGGTCCGAGAAACAGGGCCGCGTGCGGACCTGCCACATCAACGAGGACCGCCTCGCGGCGGCCGAAAGCTGGCTCTCGCAGCAGCGCGCCATCTGGCAGGGCCGCACCGACCGCCTCGCCGCCTTCGTCGAATCGCAAATCCCCCAGGAGAAGAACCCATGAGCAACGAAACCGAACTGACCATTTCGCGCCTGATCAAGGCACCGCCGTCGGCGGTGTGGGACGCCTGGAGCGACCCCGCCAAGCTCGCTGCATGGTGGATTCCCGCACCGATCGAATGCCGCGTCGACACGCTCGACCTGCGCCCCGGCGGCGGTTTCGTTACCCGGATGCGCGAGGGCGACGGCGCGTTTCAGCCGCACGTCGACGGCTGCTTCCTGGAGGCGGTGCCCGAGAAAAGGCTCGTCTTCACCACCGTCCTCACCGAAGGATGGCAACCCGCCGAACCATGGCTCGCGATCACCGCGATCCTGACCTTCGAGGCGCAGGACGGCGGCACGCTCTACGCGGCGCGCGTCCTCCACAAGAACCCCGAGGACAGCGCCAAGCATGACGAGATGGGCTTTCAGGAGGGCTGGGGTACCGCGATCGGCCAGCTTGCGGCGCTTATCGACCGCTAAACCGGACTTGCACCACTAGCGCCGCGCCGTCATAGCGCGGCCATGCACGATATCCGCCTGATCCGGGACAACCCGCAAGCGTTCGACGCCGGCCTCGCCCGCCGTGGTCTCGAACCCCTGTCCGCCGAAATCCTGGCGATGGACGCATCGCTGCGCGCGCTGCAGACCGACATGCAAGGCGCGCTCGCACGGCGCAACGAAGCGTCGAAGCTGATCGGCCAGGCGATGGCGCAGGGCGACAAGGACCGAGCCGAGGTTCTGAAGGCCGAGGTCGCCGGCCTCAAGACCGCGCTCCCGGCGCAGGAAACCGCCGAGCGCGATCAACTCGCGGCGCTGCAGGACAGGCTCGCCGCGCTCCCCAACTTGCCCGCCGCCGACGTGCCCGAGGGCGAAGACGAGGACGGCAATGTCGAAATCTCGCGCTGGGGCACCCCGCGCAGCTTCGACTTCGTGCCACAGGAACACGCCGATTTCGCGCCCGCGCTCGGACTCGATTTCGAGACGGCGGCCAAGATGTCGGGCGCCCGCTTCGCCTTCCTCCGCGGTCAGATGGCACGCCTCGAACGCGCGCTCGGCCAATATATGATCGACCGCCAGACGATCGAGCAGGGTTACACCGAATGCGCGACCCCGCTGATGGTCCGCGACGAGGCGGCGTTCGGCACGACCCAGCTTCCCAAATTCCGCGAGGATCTGTTTCAGACCACCGACGGCCGCTGGCTGATCTCGACGTCGGAAATGAGCCTAACCAACGCGGTACGCGAAGAGATTCTGCCCGAAGAGCAGCTCCCGATCCGCATGACCGCGCTGACCCCCTGCTTCCGCTCCGAGGCCGGCTCGGCGGGCCGCGACACACGCGGCTATATCCGCCAGCACCAATTCTGGAAGGTCGAGCTGGTCTCGATCGTCCGTCCCGAGGACAGCGACGCCGAACTCGAACGCAAGACCCGCGCCGCCGAACTGATCCTAGAAGGGCTCGGCCTGCCCTATCGCAAGATGCTGCTCTGCGCCGGCGACATGGGCTTCGCCGCGCGCAAGACCTATGACCTCGAGGTCTGGCTGCCCGGCCAGAACGCCTATCGCGAGATTTCGAGCTGTTCGAACTGCGGCGATTTCCAGGCCCGGCGCATGAACACGCGTTTCCGCCGCGAGGGCGCGAAGGGCAATGAGTTTGTCCACACGCTCAACGGCTCGGGCCTAGCGGTCGGGCGCACGCTGGTCGCGGTGCTCGAAAATTACCAGCAGGCCGACGGCAGTGTCACAATACCGGAGGCGCTGCTTCCCTACATGGGCGGGATCACGAAGCTGGAACCGGCAAGCTAAATCAACGTCACCCCGGGCTTGACCCGGGGCCCGCCTTCTTGAAGGCGAAAAAGGCGGGTGCCGGGTCAAGCCCGGCATGACGAAAGAACAGAAAGAAGAACCGTGCGCATCCTCCTCACCAACGACGACGGCTATCACGCCCCCGGTTTCGCGGTTCTCGAAGCGATCGCCCGCCAGCTCAGCGACGATATCTGGGTCTGCGCGCCCGCCGAAGAGCAGTCCGGCGCCGGCCATTCGCTCACCCTCTCGCGCCCGGTGCGCGTCCGCCAGCACGCCGAACGCCGCTGGTCGTGCACCGGCACGCCGACCGATTCGGTGATGATGGCGATCGGCAAGCTGATGCCCGAAAAGCCCGACCTCATCCTCTCCGGGGTCAACCGCGGCGCCAATCTCGGCGACGACGTCACCTATTCGGGCACGGTCTCGGCGGCGATCGAAGGCGCGCTCGCGGGCATCCGCTCGATCGCGCTCAGCCAAGTTTACGCCAAAGAGGGCATGGGCGACACCGTCCCCTTCGGCGCCGCCGAAGCCTGGGGCGCCAAGGTGCTGCGCCCGCTGCTGGCCATGGACATGGCGCCGCGCACGATGATCAACATCAACTTCCCCGCCCTGCCCGCCGACGCGGTCAGGGGCATCCGCGTCACACGCCAGGGCTTCCACGACTATGGCCGCGGCTCGATCGTCGAAGGCACCGACCCGCGCGGCTATCGCTATTACTGGTTCGGCCTCCACGGCATCGAGCATAGCCTCGGCCACGACAGCGATCTGGAAGCGATCGATGACGGCTATATCGCGGTCACTCCGCTCCAGCTCGATCTGACGCACGATGCGTCGCTCGCGGCGCTGCGGGCGGCTTACAGCTAATATTGCTTTGAGGGTGCAAGCCGCCCTCAAATCCCGTTCGTGTCGAGTGAAGTCGAGACACGCCGAAGTCGTGCGATCCTATGGGTGTCTCGACTTCGCTCGACACGAACGGAACCAATGGGCATTGGCGTATGAGCCATGACCCGCCTCTACCGCCTCGACGTCCCGGCCGCCGACATCGCGGCGCGTTTCGGTGCCGAGGCGGGCAAGGACCCGTGGACCGGCGGCTATGCCGCCCCCGGACGTCCCGCGCCGATCGTCACCCGTGACGCGAAATGGCGCAAGCGCCGGGTCGGGCCGATGTTCTGGGGCGTACCGCCGCCACCGCGCGGCACCGACCCGATCACCAGCGTGCGCAACCTCGACAGCCCCTTCTGGATCGGCACGCTGCGCCACACCGAATTCCGCTGCCTGATCCCCGCGACCAGCTTCGCGCTCTGGTCGGGGCCGGACGGCGCGCGGCGCCAGCACTGGTTCGCGGTCGCGGGCCAGCCGATCTTCGCCATCGCAGGCATCATCCGTTTCGCCGACGAAATCCCGACCTTCGCGATGCTGACAACCGACCCCAACCGGCTGGTCGCGCACCATCATCCCGGCGCGATGCCGCTGATCCTGCCCACCGAGGCGCAGGAACGCTGGCTGACCGCCGACTGGAAGGACGCCCGCGAGCTGGTCACGCCCTTCCCCGGTCAGGCGATGACGGTGTCGGATACGCCGCCGGTCTGAATTTCCTCTCTATCGCAGCGCGGGAAGAAAGGATCGGCGGGAAGCGACCGTTTGCGGACGTTGCGGCTTACGCATATGTTGGAATGTCGGAGGCGTTTGCCACCCAAATGGATTTCGGAAATTGTAAATGAAAATCAGAACGCGATATGTAAATTACTTAGTATTTTTTATAATATCTATGTTGTGTATTTTCTTATCTTTCGACATGCTCAAAGATTTTTTTAATAATGGCTTTGTAGATGAAAACAAAGTTACCGACTCATTGATTGGCATTTCTTTGTTTTTATTGGGTGCTCTTTTTATCAATGCTGTAAGCTTTTTAGTGGATGGGATTTCTAAAGAGCGCTAGCTACATTGATCGGCGCGAGCAAGGTCCGCTTCCCACCCCAAACCTGCCATCGGCATCCAATCCACTCTCTCTGCCCCCAACACAACGTCACCGCTGGTCAATCCGCCAAGGCTTTGGCAAAGAAGTCCCATGGGGGACCACCATCGCATATTTGCTATACCGCTGCTCGCGGCGCCGCTCGCCGCCTGCATCCCCGCGTCGGCACCGCCGCAACAACCCGCCCCGCCGGTGGTCGCCACGCCCGCGTCGCCTTCGCTCGCGAACAACCCGCTCGGCTATGACGATGTCGCGGGCGGTGACAGCAAGCCGACCTGGGTTCTCCAACCCGTCGCGGCCAAAGCTCGCGAGGTTCCCGCCAGTCTCTACACCGTCCGCCCCGGCGACACGCTGCGCGCGATCGGCGAGATGACCCACGCCGGTTCCGAAGCGATCGCGATGGAGAACGACCTCGCGCCGCCCTACACGCTCGTTCCCGGCCAGCGGCTGCGCATTCCCGCCGGCCTCTATCACCGCGTCGCGGCGGGCGAGACCGGCATCGGCATCGCGCACGCCTATGGCGCCGACTGGGGCGAGATCGTCACGATCAACGCGCTCGCCGAACCCTATATATTGCGCGTCGGCCAGCGGCTGCGCCTGCCCGCCGATGCCCGCCCGCTCACCCCCAAACAGGTCGATGTCGCGACCCGCGCCGCGGCGTTCAGCCTCGACATCGACGATATCGCGACCGGCAGCCAGCCCGCCCTCGCCGCCAACAAGGCCCCCGCCGCCGCCAGCGCCGCCCCGCGCAAGCCGGTCACCGCCGCCATCGCCACCCCCGCCGCCTTCACCGGCCGCTTCGTCTGGCCCGTCCCGGGCAAGGTCATCGCCAAATTCGGCCCCCTCGCGCCGGGCAAGGTCAACCAGGGCATCAACATCGCGACCCCCGCCGGCACCCCGATCCATGCTGTCGCCAACGGCGTCGTCTCCTATGCCGGCGACCAGATCGCGGTCTATGGCGGGCTGATCCTGATCGATCATGGCGGCGGCTGGGTCAGCGCCTATGGCCATGCCCAGCAACTCGACGTCCGGCGCGGCCAGTCGGTCAAGGCGGGCGACGTCATCGGCCTCGCCGGCGCGACCGGACAGGTCCAGACCCCGCAGCTCCATTTCCAGCTGCGCAAGAACCGCATCCCCGTCGATCCGCTCAAGCAACTGCCCGCACGATGAGCAAAAAATCCTCCGACAAGTTCCAGATGCAGCATATCTTCCGCCCGCTGAAGCGCGCCAGCAAATGGCCGATCTGGGCCGACGTCATCGCGCGGCTCAGCGTCGCCTTCTTCCTGATCGGGATCGTCGTGCTCGTCCACTGGATCGATCGCGCGGGGCTGAAGGACAGCCACGACGGCCATATCAGCTTCCTCGACGTGGTCTATTTCACGATGATATCGGTGACGACGACCGGCTTCGGCGACATCGCCCCCGTCTCCGACCGCTCACGCCTGATCGAAGCGGTCATCGTCACCCCGATCCGCATCATGGTGCTCTTCATCTTCGTCGGCACCGCCTATAATTTCGTCCTCAAGCGCACATGGGAAAAATGGCGTATGGCCCGCATCCAGGCAAAGCTCACCAACCATATCGTCGTCCTGGGCTTCGGCGTCAGCGGCAGCGAAGCGGTCAAGGAACTGATCGCGCGCGGCACCGACCCCGGCTGCATCGTCGTCATCGACCAGTCGGGGACGCGGATCGAGCAGGCCGAAGCGATGGGCTGCAACGTGCTGCAGGGCGATGCGTCGAACGACGACACGCTGATCGACGTCCAGATCGCGCGCGCGCAGGCGGTGCTGGTGTCCGCCGGACGCGACGACACGTCGATCCTGATGGTCCTCACCGTCCGCCACCTGTCGCCGCAGGTGCCGATCAGCGTCGTCATCCGCGCGCAGGACAATGAACTGCTCGCACGCCAGGCCGGTGCGAACAATGTCATCAACCCGGTCAGTTTCACCGGCCTGCTGCTCGCCGGATCGGCGCAGGGCGCGCATGTCGCCGACTATATGGCCGACCTCGCCAGCATCGGCGGGCGCGTCCAGCTCCGCGAACGGCCGGTCAGCGCCGAAGAAATCGGCCGCAGCATCGACCAGTTGGCAAGCGCGGGACGCGGCTTGCGCATCTATCGCGGCGGCAAGCCCTATGGCTTCTGGGAAACCGAGGCGCAGCGCCTCGAGGCCGGCGACATGGTCGTCGAGGTCATCCGCTGCGAAGAATGCGAGGCAAGCGTTCCCGGCGGCTAGGGCGGCTAGGCTGCCTGGGGTCCGGCCCCTAGCCCCGCCAGTAAATCCAGCCCGCCCACAGCCAGCCGATGATCAGCAGCGTGCCGCCGATCGGCGTCACCGCGCCCAGCCATTTCGGCGCGCCCAACGCCATCGCATAGAGCGTCACGCCAAAAATCGCGCCGCCCGCGAGCAAGGTCAGCGCCGGTCCGCGCGCGACCCCCATGATCGCCAGCGCGGCAACCGCGTGAACCAGCTGATAGATACCGCCGGTCCGCAGCCATTCGGCCTCCTGCGGCCCCGCCGCGCCATGCGCGCCGAACGCGCCCGCCGCCACTGCCATCGCCGCCGAAACGGCCGCCAACACGCCTATCGCCATCTGTCACCTCGCATCGCCGATTCCAGCCCGTGGCATGGCGCCAAGCGCCGCGCGTGACAAGCCACGCAAAATCGACTATGCGCGCCGCCAATCATGGCAACCAAAACCCTCCCCTCCCAGCCGAAGATCGGCATGGTCTCGCTCGGCTGTCCGAAAGCGCTCGTCGACAGCGAACGGATTCTGACGAAACTGCGCGCCGACGGCTACGGCCTGTCGCCCGACTATGCCGGCGCCGACGTCGTGCTCGTCAACACCTGCGGCTTTCTCGATTCCGCCAAGGAAGAAAGCCTCGAAGCGATCGGCGAGGCGATGGCCGAGAATGGCCGCGTCATCGTCACCGGCTGCATGGGCAACGAGGCCGACGTCATCCGCGCCCGCTTCCCCAACGTCCTCGCGGTCACCGGCGCGCATCAATATGAACAGGTCGTCGATGCGGTTCACGAAGCTGCCCCGCCGACGCAGGGTCCCTTCGTCGACCTCGTCCCCGAAGGCGGGCTGAAACTGACCCCGCGCCACTACAGCTATCTGAAGATTTCGGAAGGCTGCAACCACAGCTGCTCCTTCTGCATCATCCCCGATCTACGCGGCAAACTGGTCAGCCGCCGCATCGACGCCGTCCTCCGCGAAGCCGAAAAGCTCGTCGCCGCGGGGACCAAGGAACTGCTGGTGATCAGCCAGGACACCTCGGCCTATGGCGTCGATACCCGCCACGATCCGCGCCAGTGGAAGGGCCGCGAAGTCCGCGCCCATATGACCGACCTCGCCCGCGAACTCGGCCAATTGAAGACCAGCGAAGGCCGCGCCCCGTGGGTCCGCCTCCACTATGTCTATCCCTATCCGCACGTCGACGCGGTCATCCCGTTGATGGCCGAGGGGCTGCTCACCCCCTATCTTGACATCCCCTTCCAGCACGCGAGCCCGAGCGTCCTGAAGCGCATGAAGCGCCCCGCGAACGAAGCGAAGGTGCTCGAACGGCTGAAGAGCTGGCGCACGATCGCCCCCGACATCGCGATCCGCTCGAGCTTCGTCGTCGGCTTCCCCGGCGAGACCGAGGGTGATTTCCAATATCTGCTCGACTGGCTCGACGAAGCCCAGCTCGACCGCGTCGGCGCCTTCCGCTTCGAACCCGTCGCGGGCGCGCAGGCCAATGCGCTCGACGATCAGGTGCCCGAAGAGCTCAAGGAAGAGCGCTACCAGCGCATCATGGAAAAAACCGCCACGATCAGCGCCGCCAAGCTCGAAGCCAAGATCGGCCGCACCCTGCCCGTCATCATCGACGAAGTCGGCGAAGCCGACGAAGATGGCAGCATCGGCGCGACCGGCCGCAGCCAGGCCGACGCGCCTGAGATCGACGGTCATGTGTATCTGCGCGATGTCGCCGCGACGCTGAAGGCCGGCGATATCGTCGATGTCGCGGTCGAAGACGCCGACGAGCATGACCTGTTCGGGGTGATCAAAGGATAGCAGCATGCCCGTTGGCGGGATCGCTAAATTGCTGGCAATCGCAGTCACACTGGCTGACCCTGCTACGTCAATGAAGTCAGACTTCCCGCCTGAACTGGCCCGGGCCTTCCAAAACGTCGACCAAGTGCTCGACAAGGTGACAATTTGCCTTGGCGATGAGGCGGCCAATGACTCGGAAGAGCTTAATGCTCGCGATCAGCGACTGACCAAGGTCCGAATACCGGCGTCCGGGATTTGGGGCTGGGAAACCCTGCGGCCCGCCGACCATCTCGGCGAGGCACCGATGACCGATTGCGACGCTCGCGATATTCCGTCGTTATTGACCGAAAGCGATGAGGCTCTGGATGCACTCGAAGCAAGCTTTGCGGAGCATTCCGCAATGTTCGACAAGGGGGTCTGGATCGGCAATTTGGCGCTATGCGGCGTCGGTCCGATCAAGGTTGCGATGATTGAGGATGATTTTGGCGGCAATGACGCATTGCTGATCACATTGAACAAGGCCGCCGGGGCCAAACTTTCGGCTCTAACCGAAGCGAATGTGGGGAATCCGCTCGCAATTCGTGCCAACGGCCTGATCCTTATGGAGCCGCAGATCTACGAACCCCTGATGGATGGTCAACTGCAACTCGCTGGCCCCGATCGTGCGGACCTGGAAAGGGTCGCCGCATCATTGACGCAATGTGCGGGAATGCAGTGACAACCCCGACCGCCTCTCATGAGCGCTACTGCTAAAACCGCTGTCCTACAAAACATCGACGCGTTAGCTTCTGCCCGTGCCGGGCCTTGTCTCCCTTTCATATTATCACGCACCCGCAGCGCAGTTCGCGTGCGGCTTCGCTTGGAGCGACAAAGGAGACAATTTCAGCTCGCGTTTCCGTATCTTTTGTCGCTTTAAGGCCCCTGCCGCTTCCGATGGCAGGTCCGCCGAAGTCGATTTCGGAATGCGGCGCGCAGCAAGACAATTCCAGTGTGAAGTTGCGCAGTTTTCTGCCGGTTTGGCAGAGATACGCGACTCGCTTCTTCGTCATCCCGGACTTGATCCGGGATCCATTCGGCGCATGGGTGGGTGGTCGTCCCCGGATCAGGACCAAAGTGACGAAAAGAGAATCGATGCGCGGAAAAAATGCGATTCCAGAATGAAGTTGCGGAGTTTTCTGCGCGCGAGTGCGCAAGCGCGCCCTAAGCGACTGACCCCACTGATGGCCGCAACCTTAGTGCTCACCGCCTGCAACCCTGCCGATGGCGGAGCCGAGGCGCCGCCGCGCGCGACCGACAAGGCGCCTTCGCCGTCGCAGACGTCGCTGATCGCAGTCCCGATCAATGCCAGCATCGCACCGTTGCGGCAGGAACTCGAACACGCGGTACCGCGTACCTTGTGGACGATCGACCGGCGCGAACAGGCATGCGTGGCGCCGCAGCGGGTCAAGGTGTTCGGCAAGCGCGTCAAGGTCACCCCTGCCATCCCCTGCACCATCGTCGGCCAGGTCACGCGCGGCCCGCTGCGGCTGCGCGGCGAAGGCGACGAGATCGTCGTCGATGTCCCGATCCACGCCCGGATCAGCGCGCGCGACGTCGGCGGCGTGTTGAAGGGCGAGACTGCGACCGGCGCCGCGATGGCGCACGCCCGCGTCCGCATCGAACTATCCGCCGACTGGCGCACCCGCGGCAAGGCGCGGATCACCTATGGCTGGACCAGCGCCCCGGGCATCGATTTCCTTGGGCGTCGCATCACCTTCACCGACGAGGCCGACGCCAAGCTGAAACCCGTCGTGCGCGACGTCGAAGGCATCGTGAACCGCGAGATCGCGAAGATCGACATCCGCAAACAGGCCGCCGATGTCTGGCGGCAAAGCTTCACGACGCTCGAACTCAACCACCAGAATCCGCCCGTGTGGATGCGCGTCACACCGCAGCGCATCCTGTATGGCGGCTATCGTCTCGACGGCCAGCGCATCAACCTCAACCTCGGGATCGAGGGCATCACCGAAACCTTCGTCGCGAACCGCCCGGCCGATCCCGCCCCGACGCCGCTGCCGAAACTGGCGCGACAGGCGCCCAAGCCGCACCTCGACGTGCGCGTCCCCGTCATCGCCGACTATGCGCAGCTGCAGCCGGTGATCGACCGTGCGCTCGCAAAACGGTCGACCCGGCCCTTCGTCCTTCCCGAGCTTGGGCCGATGGACGTGAAGTTCGGCAAGGCGGCCGTCTATGGCGCGTCCGGCGGGCGGATCGCGGTCGGGGTCGATGTCGAGGCGCGGCTCCAGAGCCGCAAGGGCGCGCCGACCCGCGGTCGCATCTGGATGACCGCGATCCCGCGCAACGAGCCGGGCTCGGCCGAGGTCCGTTTCACCGACCTTGTCATAAACGGCGACAGCGACGGGGTGGCTGGCGACTTGCTGATCCTGCTCGGTCGCAGCGAAGGCTTCGCGCCGCTGATCGCCGACGCGCTGACCCAGAATTTCACCCGCGACCTGGACGAACTCCAGGGCAAGATCCGCCGCGCCGTCGGCCAGCGGCGCGAGGGGGCGTTCGTAATCCGCACCAATGTCGCCAGCTTCACGATCGGCGAGATCAAGGCCTATGGCAACGGGCTTTACCTGCCGGTCCAGATGGTCGGCGGCGCGAGCGTCGATTACCGCCCCACTAAATGACGCCGGGTCCGTTCCGCTATGCCCGGATGAAATCCATCGTCCAGTTCACTTCCCAGCTCTGGCCATCGTCCGCCGACATCGCCTGTTCCCAGCGCGGCGATTCGGTGTCGGTGCGGCTCCAGATGAAACGCAGCCGGATCGGACGCCCGTCGAGCCTATCGTCGGCATAGAAATGCCCGACCCCATCCTCGAACCGGCCGATGACGGGGACGTCGATCGCATGCGGGCTGCGCGCATCGAGCCACCAGATCGCCCAGCTCTTCTGAACGGGATCGAAGGATCGCAATGCGACGGCCCGATAGGATCCGCTGGCGATGTGCAGGACATTGTCTTCGATATTGCCGTCGCCGCCCAATATCGGGCGCATGTCGCACGTCCCGTCGAACTCTTCCCATTCGTTGCAGTCCGCAAGGCGCATCTTCAGCCGGCGGTGCCACACGCGCCAGCTGCCGATCTGGAAATCGAAATCACCAGCCATCATGAATTCTCCCCGATCTCATCGCAGAGATTGTTCTTATTACGTTCTCATTCGAACGCAACCCCGCCCTGCTCAGAACAGGCGCGTGAGGCCATAGAAGGCGGCCGCGACGATCGCGCTTGCCGGGATGGTGATGAACCAGGCCGCGACGACATTGCTCGCCACACCCCAGCGCACCGCGCTGGCGCGTCGGGCGACGCCGGCGCCGATGATGCTGCCGGTGATCGTGTGCGTCGTCGACACCGGGATACCCAGCAGGCTGGCAGTGAACACCATGATCGACCCGCCGGTCGAGGCCGCGAAGCCCTGATGATGCGACAGCTTGGTGATGCGTCCACCCATCGTCTCGATGATTTTCCACCCCCCCGACAGCGTACCGAGCGCGATAGCGATGTAACAGCTGAACGCCACCCAGTGCGGAACATGGAATTCGCCGCCGAGATAGCCGGTCGAATAGAGCAGCACGGTGATGATCCCCATCGTCTTTTGCGCATCGTTGAGCCCGTGGCTCAGTGAATAGGCGGCCGACGAGAAGAGATGGAGATGGCGGAACGTCTTTTCGGCGAAGCTGGCAGTCGCGCGGCGCAGCGCCCAACTGCTGACCAGCATCACGATCATTGCGAGCAACATACCCAGCATCGGTGACAGGAAGATCGCGATCACCGTCTTGTTGAGGCCGGTCCACTCGATCCCCTCGAACCCGGCATGGGCGACGCCCGCACCGACGATCCCGCCGACGAGGGCGTGGCTCGACGAAGAGGGAATGCCCTTGAGCCAGGTGACGACATTCCAGAACATCGCGCCAACCAGCGCGCCGAAAACCACCGCCGGTGTCACCAGATCCTTGTCGATGATCCCCTTGCCGATCGTTTCGGCAACCTTGTGCAGTTCGGGAAAGATGACCGACAGGAAATAGGCGGCAAAGTTGAAGAAGGCGGCGAACAGCACGGCCTGCACCGGCTTGAGCAGCCGCGTCGCGACGACGGTCGCGATGCTGTTCGCGGCATCGTGCAGCCCGTTGAGAAAATCGAACGCCAGCGCCAGGATGACGAGGCCGACGAGCAGGGGAAATGCGAGTTCATGCATGCGCGTGCCCTCGCTTATGCGTGGTCGATGACCAGGCCGTCGATCTCGTTCGCGACATCCTCGAACCGGTCGACGACGCGTTCGAGGTGGCTGAACAGCTCGCGCCGGATGATGAACTGAATCGTGTTCGTCTCGCCATGTTCCTGGAACAGGCGCTTCAACCCGGCTGCATGGATTTCGTCGGCATGCCCCTCCATACGCACCAGCCGTTCGGTCAGTTCGTGCAGCCGCGGCCCGTTGGCGCCGATATTGCGCAGCAGCGGCAGCGCCTCGGCGGTCAGCCGTGCGGCATCGACGATGATGCCGGCGATGTCGCGCATTTCGGGTTCGATCTCGGTCACGTCGTACAGGTCGATCGCGCCCGCCGTCTTCTGCATCTCGTCGATCGCATCGTCCATCGAGGCGATCAGGTCGGTGATCGCACTGCGGTCAAACGGGGTCAGGAAGGTGCGACGGACGGTCTGCAGCACTTCGCGGGTGATCGCATCGGCGTCATGCTCGCGCTCAACGATTTCCTGGATATGGTCGGCCATGCCCGGCCCGCCCTGCAACAGGCGCGACAGCGCATTGGCGCCCGCAACCAGCGTCGCCGCGTGGCTTTCGAACAATTCGAAAAAATTGCCCTGTCGCGGCAGCAAGCGCTGAAACCATGCGAACATCCAACTCACCCCTGTCTTCTCGGCAACATTCTGCACCACCCCGCCGGTCCGCGCCACGGCGCGAAAGCCGCTGTCGCCGAACGATCGGATGAGTGCCTGCAAATCGGGTTCCTCGACCGCCGCGGCGGCGGCGTGGAACGGAAACCACTGGCGGTCGCGCTCACCCTCTTCCTTCCATTCGGAAAGTTCGCTGGTGACGGCGAGCGGAAACACCTCGACGTCGAGCAACACCGACGCGCCGTTAGCGCGGCGTTTGCGATATTGATAGCTGCCGATCGGCGTCGGGCACACGGCGCCGATCACGCCGGCCTCTTCCTCTGCCTCGATCGCGGCGGCGGCGTGGCGCGTCATGCCGGTTAGCGGGTTGCCCTTGGGAATCACCCAGCGCTTCGTCTCGCGCGAGGTAATCAGCAGCACTTCGGTCGGTCCATCCTGCGCAGGTCCACCGAAACGATAGGGAAGAACGGCGATCTGGCGCATTTTTCGTCCCTTCCTATTCTTGGGCGGACCATGCCGCCGTTGGTTACAATCGGGTTTCGCCCCTATGACAATAATGTGACAGCGACAAGGATGCTTCGCCCCCCAACGCTCCCCCGTCTAATGCATTGCAAAATGCAACGCGGTGCGTAAGCTGCACCCTAAAGATATATGGGAGACGAAATCATGGCAGGTACCGCGACCATGGAACGCGCGAATGACACAGCGGCTGCGCCGGTCGATCAGGATGTACTGATCGTCGGCGCGGGCATTTCGGGTATCGGCATGGCGGTTCACCTCCAGCAGTACAGCCCCGGGCGCAGCTTCGCGCTTGTCGAGCGCCGCGCCGATCTGGGCGGAACCTGGGATCTGTTCCGCTATCCCGGCATCCGCTCGGACAGTGATATGCACACGCTGGGTTTTGTCTTCGAACCGTGGAAGCATGAAAAGACGATCGCCGATGGCCCTGCGATCCTCGAATATCTGAACCGCATCGTCGATGAACGCCATATCCGCGAGCGCATCCGTTTCGATCGTAAGGTCGTTGGTGCCGACTGGGACAGCGCGACCGCGCGCTGGACGGTTACGATGGAGGACGCAAGCGGCGCGACATCGAGCACGACCGCGCGCTGGCTGTATCTAGGCGCCGGCTACTACGACTATGATTCGCCGTTCGATGCCAATTTCACCGGCCGCGACGATTTCCAAGGCCAAATACTGCACCCGCAGTTCTGGCCGAAGGATCTCGATTATACTGGCAAGAAGGTCGTCGTGGTGGGGTCGGGTGCGACCGCGGTAACGATCGTCCCGGCGATGTCGGACAAGGCTGCACATGTCACGATGCTGCAGCGCACTCCGACGTGGTTCGCCATTCGACCCGCCAAGGACGCGCTCGCCAATTTCCTGCGCAAAATCCTGCCCGAGGAACTGGCATACAAGATCACGCGCTACAAAAACGTGAAGATGCAGGACATCGTCTTCCAGAAGGCCCGCACCAAACCGGAAAAAGTCCGAGAATTCCTGACCAAGCAGATCAAGAAGAATCTTGGTGACCGCTATGATGCCGAGGCATTCACGCCGCCGTACAACCCCTGGGAGCAAAGGCTCTGCCTCGTCCCCGACGCCGATTTTTTCGAAGCAATCAAGGCCGACAAAGCTTCGGTCGTCACCGATCATATCGACCGTTTCGACGCCACCGGAATCCAGCTCAAATCAGGCAAGCATCTCGACGCCGATATCATCGTTACCGCGACCGGACTCAACCTTGCCGTCGCGGGCAAGATTCCGGTGCGCGTCGATGGCGCGCTCGTCGACTGGAGCGAGCATTTCTACTACAAAGCGTGCATGTTCTCGAACGTCCCGAATTTCTCGGCGGTGTTCGGTTATCTCAATGCAAGCTGGACGCTGCGCGCCGATATCGTCGCCGAATATGTCTGCCGCGTGCTCAATCATATGGACGCGACCGGCACGACCGTCGCCACCCCGCGCCTCGACGATCCAGATAGCCTGACCGAAGAGAATATCTTCGATTTCTCGTCGGGCTATATCCAGCGCTCGCTGCACATCATGCCCAAAAACGCCGATGCCCTGCCCTGGCGGCTCAACCAGAATTATATCCAGGATCGCGTTGACATGCGGACCGGCGCCATCGACGACGGCGTGCTTGGCTTCGCCAACGCCCGAGCGGCAACTGCGGCGAAAGACGAAGCGCCGGCGCTCGAAGCCGCCGAATAATTGCGGCAAATCCGTATGGCGGCGACGCGCTTCCCGGCGCGGTGCCGCCGTACCGGCCAGACGCCGCATAGATGGGCCTGAATCCAACCCCTTAATACGGACCCTTTGAGCAGAGTCGGACCGTCCTTGGCACAGCGCCCCGCAGCGTTACTGCCAGATTGGATGTAATGATCTTCGGTTCACGGTATCCGAATATTTACTTTATACTATTCTCCTATTACGCTCTCCGCTTTCCAGGGGGCAAGCATCATGAACGCGGGCTTTAATGCCAAGTTCTGGCGGGGTGCAAAACTTGCAGCGCTCGCCTTTGCCGTGACCACGCCGCTGTCGTCGTGCAAGGACGGCGGGTATGGCAGCGATAAGGAAATCGCGGCGGCCGGCAGTTGCCCCGAGGGCTTCGGCTGGGCCGAGGGACTGCAGGGCTATCTCAACCCGACCGCGACGATGCCGACGACGATGAGCGCGACCGCTGACGATTGCCTGTTCAACCAATGGTCGTGGGAAGCCTTTGTCTGGGCAAACGCCCCGATCGACGGCACTCCGCGCTTCCTAACCTGGCAGGTCCCGGACGATCTGCTCACCAACACCTCCGAAGTCCCGCGCACCTCGCTGCTGCGACTCGATGTGCATATGAAGCCGCTGCACATGGCCGATGGCGCCCCCAGCCAAGACGGCGCGATCGTCGAGGCCGACGGCAGCATGCTGATCGGGCAGAACGGCTATCCGGTCTATGCGTCGAGCCACATGACGCCGAACTATTTCGATGTGATCAAACGCAACCTGATCGCGACCGGCGCCTATCAGAACAATCCAAACCAGGACGATTATTTCAGCGTCGGCGACGCGATCGTCAAGGCGACCTGGTATCGGCTCGCCGCGGGTGAGGCCGCGCCGGCGGGCAGCTATACGACGCAGGCCGAGGTGCCGGTGCTGCAGAACAACTGCAACGGCGCGAACTGCACGGTCGTCCCGAGCGGCAAATATGAGACGGTCACCGTCGCGCTCGTCGGCATGCACGTCGTCGGCTATACCGAGAACCATCCCGAATTCGTCTGGGCGACTTTCGAGCATAAGCTGAACGCCCCGATGTTCGCCGACAACAGTTTTGTGTTCGACGCCAATGCCAGCGATCCCGGCAACTACACCTTCTACAAGGCGGGGACGCCCTATTCGCAGCAGGCATTGCTCGTCGAAACCAACACCAATCCCGCCACGGTCACCTTCGACGCAGCAACGGGTAAATTCTCGCCGATCACGCAGGTCGTCCAGATGAACAAGACCGGCGGCGACACCCAGCCGAACGGGCCGGCGAACATCACCGCGATCAACGTCGCGTCACAGGGCGCGGCGGCGAATTTTCCCAACAATTCACCGCTGCAGAACTACAATCTGATCGGAACGGCGTGGTTTAAGCCCAACACCTATGTGACGACCAATGCGAACTGGCAGGCGCTGAATCAGACCAACGCGATCGGTGCGATCAGCCTGATGAACACCACCGCCGAAACCTTCCTGCAAAGCGCGAAGGGGCAGCAGGGCAATAATTGCTTCGAGTGCCACAGCGCGACCAGCTTCTCCTATCAGGGCATCCAGCCCAAAGCGCTGACGCGGCGCCGTATCGCGATCAGCCATATGGTCGCGATGGGTTCGGCCTATGAAGTGCCTAACACGCTCCCGGTAACCGCGGGTGGCTCACCCGCCGCCAAGGCCACGGCGATCAAGGCCGTACAAAAGAAATAGAGCTGCACTGGGTCGCAGTCGCGTAGCCCCGGGTCGTCAAAGGCCCGGGGTTATGTCTTTGGGTCAATCGACATGCTCGGGCTTGCCCTTGGCCGACCCCTTCGCGAAATCCTCGAGCTGTTTCTCGGTCATGCTCTCGGCCATCTCTTTCGATGCCCCCTTGAGCTTCGACTTGGGCGTGTCGCCGCGCTTGGCGCTAAGCGCCGCACCGGCGGCTTTCTGCTGGGCTTTCGATTTGGCTGGCATCGGCTTTCTCCTGTCTGCCCCCGTATCCGTCACTGCCCCTTACCCGTTAACGATCGTGCCGCCGTTGGGATGCAACACCTGACCCGACATATAGCTGCTGTCGTCGCAGGCGAGGAACAGGAAGCAGGAGGCGACCTCGTTGGGCTCGCCCGGCCGTTTCATCGGCGTACCCTCGCCAAAGGTCGCGACCTTATCGGCTGGCGACCCGCCGCGCGGGTTGAGCGGGGTCCAGATCGGTCCCGGCGCGACCGCATTGACGCGAATGCCCTTCCCCACCAGATTTTCGCTGAGCGAGCGGGTGAAGGCGGTGATCGCACCCTTGGTGGCGCTGTAATCGAGCAGCCCGCCCGATCCCTGATACATCGTCACGCTGGTGCAATTGACGATCGCCGCTCCCTTCTTGAGGTGCGGCAGCGCGGCCTGCACCAGATAGAACATGCCAAAGATGTTGGTTGCGAACGTGCGCCGGAGTTGTTCGAGGCTGATGTCGCGAATATCCTCCGCCGGATGCTGCTCGCCCGCATTGTTGACGAGAATATCGAGCCGGCCGAGCCTGGCAACCGCCTTGCCGACGATCCTTTCGCCCGCGCCCGATTTGCCGACGTCGGCCTTGATGGTGATTGCGCAGCGCCCCTCGGCTTCGACGATCGCGGCGGTGGCGTCGGCGTCAGCCCTGTTGCTGCGGTAGACGATCGCGATATCGGCGCCCTCGCGCGCGAAGAGCGCGCAGACCTCGCGGTCCTTCGGCGGCTTGGCGATCGTTTTGCCCGCACCGACCTCCTTCCTCAGCTTCGTCGCCGCGCGCTTCTTGCCCCTCTTTTCAGCGTCGGTTTCGCCGACCTTCCCGGCCTTCGGCTGTTTCGCCATCGCCCTACTCCTATTTCCCCGCGCGGAAGTCGCCAGCGAACTCCGGATTTACGGCGCGGATCAGTCCAGCCGTCACGGGGACGTTGATCCGGTAATCGCCCTCGGCATAAGCGCCGATCTCATAGGGTGCGATGGCGATCGTCAGGCGGTCGAGATGGCGCCCATCGGACGAGCCGAGCCACACCGTCTGCGCCGAGGCCGGCGGGCATTTGGCGAAGACCGAGTCCTCACCCTCCGCAGGCAGCTGAATGCCCTTCGCCGCCTTGGCGCGCGTGATCGCAGCGCAGAAATCGTCGCGGATCGCCGCGTCGAACGCGGTGCCGCTGGTGAACAGATCGAGCGGCGAACGTCGCTTGCCGCTGTTGCGGTCCCAGAGCAAAGTGCCGAAGGTCGTCATGCCGTGAGCGCCGCCGGTGTAGGTCGAAATCTCGCTCGACAGACTGAGGAAGCGCGGCGTGTCGGTGATGCGTTTCCAAGACTGCAAATGGCTGTGGGGACGGTAAGGAAAGCCTCCCTTTTCCGCGGCCGCCCGATCACGGCGCGATTCAGCGATCAGCGCGTCGCGATTGGCCGCGCGGTCGGCATCGAGCCATTCGGCGAGTTTGGGGATCTTCGCCGCCTCGAGCGGATAGGCGTAGGAAAACTCCATCAGGTCACTGCTTTCCTTGACCTCCGACGCCGTCGCATTCGCCACCTTCACATCGTCGACGGCGCCGGGAGGCGCACCGGGGACCGAGGCGGCAGCGGCCTTTTCAGCGGTCGTCTGCGCCGGTTCGCTGGAGCAGGCGGTGAGAAGGAGGAGGATAGCCGGCGCGAGCGCTGCGGCGGAGCGGAGGGAAAGGATGGCGGTCATGGGCCAACAACGCCGGGCATCGACAAAGTTTCCCCGCAAGCCTAGCAATTCGGAATGACCGACCATTCCGACTTGATCCAGCCAGACAAGGGCCAGGATGCACGCACGATCCACCTTGTCGACAAGAAGAGCTTTGATAGCTGGCTGAAGGGCCGCAGCGCGCGTGAACGCGCCCACCTCGCCGCCGTCGGGTTCAAGCCCGATGCCTTTGTCCATGCTATCCTGCCCGGCGACGATCCCGAGCGCTGGTCGGTGGTAACGACGGTTGCGAATGTTGAAAGCTTGTCGGCTTGGTGCCTTGCCAAGCTGGGCCAGATCTTGCCCGAAGGCCGTTACCGGGTCGAGGGGCGGCAGCCGGGCAAGGCGATGTTCGGGTGGATGAGCGGACAATATCGTTTCGACAGGTACCGCCCCAAGGCCGAAGCCCATGGGCCACGTGTGCTGCTGACCAGCGACGTCAGCGCGATTGCCCCGGTGGTCGCCGAGATGCGCGCGACCGCGCTGGTCCGTGACATGGTCAACACGCCGGCCGCCGACATGGGGCCGGCGGCGATCGAGAAGGAAACCGAGCGCATCGCCAAGGCGCATGGCGCGAAGATCGTGGTAACCAAGGGCGAGGCGCTGGAACAAGGCTATCCGATGATCCATGCCGTCGGACGCGCGGCAGCGAAACATCATGCCCCGCGACTGATCGAGATCTTGTGGGGCAAGGAGGGCCACCCGCGCATCGCGCTGGTCGGCAAGGGCATCAGTTTCGACAGCGGCGGGCTCGACATCAAACCGTCAGCCGGAATGCGGCTGATGAAGAAGGACATGGGCGGTGCGGCGCACGTGCTGGCGCTCGCCGAACTGGTGATGGCGAGCGGGCTGCCGGTGCGGCTGCACTGTCTGGTCGCGGCAGCGGAAAATGCGATTTCAGCCGATGCGTTCCGGCCGGGCGACGTATTGAAAAGCCGGCTCGGGTTGACGGTCGAGATCGGCAACACCGACGCCGAGGGCCGGCTGGTGCTTGGCGACGCGCTGGCGAAGGCGAGCGAGGACAAGCCCGAGTTGATCGTCGATTTCGCAACCCTGACCGGCGCCGCGCGCGTCGCACTGGGTCCCGACCTGCCACCGCTGTTCGCCAATGACGATGCGCTGGCCGACGCGATGCTGGCAGGCGGCATCGATCGCGACGACCCGCTTTGGCGGATGCCGCTGTGGGATGGCTATGCCGACCTGCTCGAAACCGACATCGCCGACCTTGGCAATGCGGGCTCTTCGGCGTTCGCCGGGACGATCACCGCCGCGTTGTTCCTCAAGCGGTTCGTCGGCGAAGGCATCGCCTGGGCGCATGTCGACACCTTCGCCTGGCGCCCCTCTGCGAAGCACGGCCGACCCAAGGGCGGCGCGGCGCTCGGGATGCGCGCAGCATGGGCGATGCTGCAGGCGCGCTACGACCGGCGGCGCAAGGGCGATGGCGCTTGATAAAAGCCCCGCCGCTGCGCTAATGCGCCGCGATTATCCGCCGTTCGGCGGCTTCATCGCATTTCAGGACATGACGTGACAGCAGAGGTCGAAAATTTGGCGGGTCGCATCCGCATGGGGCGCCCCGGCGCAGCCGGAGCGGGACGTGGCCGTTTCGGCCTGACCGGCACGTCACAAAGCTATGATCCGCGCGTCGTCGCGATCCGCCCCGACCTCGCCGACATCGCGGTCGCGGGCCAGCATTTCGCCCCGCATTATGCCGCGCCGATGATGAGCAGTTGCGTACTGCCCTCGGCGGTGCTGCGCGGCGCGCCGTCACTCGATGCCGACCAAACGAGCGAGCTTCTCTACGGCGAAGGCTTCGCGCTGCTCGACCTGACGGGCGGGTGGGCTTGGGGGTATTGCCTGGCTGACCATTATGTAGGGTATCTGGCCGCCGACGCGCTGGGGGCGCCGATCGCACCGACGCACCGGGTGCGGGCGAGCGAAGCGCTGCTCCACAGCGCGCCCGACGCCGCGAGCGGCGGGTCGGCGGTGCTGCCGCGCGGGGCGCTGGTGATGGGCGAGGCCGAGGGCGAATGGCTCGCCACCGCGCACGGATATCTGCCGATCGCCGCATTGGCGGAGGTCGGCACCGACGAAACCGATGCCGCGACGATCGCCGAGGAGATGGTCGGCGCGCCCTATCTGTGGGGCGGCCGGACCGCCGCCGGGATCGACTGTTCGGGGCTGGCGCAACTCGCTTGGGCCGCCGCGGGGATCCACCTGCCGCGCGACAGCGATCTGCAGCTGGCATCGCTCGGCGCCGACAAGGACGTCGACCCAGCCGCACTCCGGCGCGGCGACCTGGTCTTCTTTCCCGGCCATGTCGGCATCATGGCCGACGCCACCCACATCATCCACGCCAGCCGACGATGGATGGCGGTGAAAGTGGAGCCGCTGGCCGACGTCGTCGCACGTTCGGCCGCCAAGGATCATGACCCGCCGGTGAGCGGGTATAAAAGACTGACATAACATCATGACACAGACGGTATTCATCGACGGCGCGGCGGGAACGACGGGCCTCGAAATCGCCGAGCGGCTGGCCGGGCGGAGCGAATTCGCACTGGTGACGCTCGACGAAGCGCGGCGCAAGGACGCCGATGCGCGGCGCGAAGCGCTGAACGACGCCGATTTCGTCATCCTCTGCCTGCCCGACGCAGCGGCGATCGAAGCGGTGGCGATGATCGCCAACGACCGCACGAAGGTGATCGACGCGTCGACCGCGCACCGCGTCGCCCCGGGCTGGGCCTATGGCTTCCCCGAGCTGAACGCGGGACAGCGCGCCGCGATCGCAGCTTCGTCGCGCGTCAGCAACCCCGGCTGCTACCCAACCGGTTTCCTCGCGCTCGTGGCGCCGCTGGTGGCCGCCAGCATCGTCGCGAAGGATGCGCGACTGAGCGTCAACGCGGTGTCGGGCTATTCGGGCGGCGGCAAGGAACTGATCGCGCGTTTCGAAGCCGAAACCGACATCGGTTTTCGCAGCTATGGCCTGTCGCTTGGACACAAGCATGTGCCGGAAATGCAGGTCGGTTCGGGTCTGGTCCACGCGCCCGTGTTCGCGCCGGCGGTGGTGCCGGTCTATCGCGGGATGCTGGTCGAAGTACCGCTGAGCTTCGACGCGCCGACCGCCGACGCGGTCTATGACGCGCTCGCGGCGCATTATGCGGGGTCGCCGCTGGTCAGCGTGCGGCGTGCGGGCGACGAAAGCGAACTGCTGCTGCGCAAGGACGATGCCGCGACCGATGCGATGGAGCTGATGCTCTATGCCAGCGCCGACGGCGCCCAGCTGCGGCTCGTCGCGCGGCTCGACAATCTCGGCAAGGGCGCGAGCGGCGCCTGCGTCCAGAACCTCAACATCATGGCGGGTTTGCCTGAGACCGTTGGGCTTCGCCTCTAAAACAGCATCGTCATTGCGAGCGAAGCGAAGTGAAAGAAACGCTAGGGAGTCAGTGCACCGTGTCGAGGATGTCCTCGACCGACAGATAGACGATCAGTCGCTCGATCTGGCGCCAGCGCGCAAAGTGGATGTGGTTGCCGAGCACGCGATACTGCTCGGCGCGCGCCGCTGCGGCGAACCCCGCCTCGTCGCCATGCTGGTGGATCAGCGCATGCGCGTCGTCCACCGCGGCGCGGTCGGAAAGAAAAGGTGCTGGCAGCTGCATGGTGTCCCCGATCATGTCGGGACCGCTCTACGCCCCCCGCCTCACCGCGCCGTTCCCAATAGTGCTGAACAGGCAGGTAAGGTTAATCGCAAGGCGCTTCGAGTTAACCATGGCAGGCCGCGTTTCGCCTCTTTGACCTTGCCCGCAGCGCGTGTAGACATGGGCCATGCGCAAGATCCTGAAATATGTCCTCATCGCCCTGCTGCTGATCCTGGTCGTCGCCGGCATCGTCCTTTACGCGATGTCGCGGCCCGATGTGGCGCGCTTCTCGACCGCAGAGCTGAGCGGCCGGGTACCAGTGATGGCGCCGCAGGCGTCGCAGACGATCCCGACGATGAACGTGCCCGAGGCGACCAAATGGCCCGCCGGAGAGGCGCCGCGCGCCGCCGCAGGGCTGAGCGTCGCACGCTTCGCCGAGGGGCTGGCGCATCCGCGGACGATGTTCGTGCTGCCCAATGGCGACGTGCTGGTCGCCGAGAGCGAAAGCCCGCCGCGCGATACCTCGGGCATCGAGGGTGCGGTGATGGGCCGGATGATGAGCAAGGCGGGCGCCGGCGGCAAGTCGGCGAACCGCATCAGTCTTCTCCGCGACGCCGACGGCGACGGCAAGGCCGAGGTCAAGACCGCCTATATCACCGGCCTCAACTCGCCCTATGGTATCGCGCTGGTCGGCAAGACGCTCTATGTCGCCAACACCGACGCGCTGCTCGCCTTCCCCTATGTCGAGGGCGAAACCGCGATGAGCGGCAAGCCGAGCAAGATCGCCGACCTGCCCGCCGCGGGCACCAACCGCCACTGGACCAAGAGCCTGGTCGCGGCGCCCAACGGCTGGCTCTATGTCGGCGTCGGCGCCGACAGCAACATCGGAGAAAAGGGCCAGGCGAACGAAGCGCGGCGCGCGCGCATCCTGGAAATCCGCCCCGAACAGAAATATGTCCGCACCTTCGCGGCGGGCATCCGCAACCCCGTCGGGCTCGGCTTCTATCCGGGCAGCGACCAGTTGTGGACCGTGGTCAACGAGCGCGACATGCTCGGCAGCGACCTGGTCCCCGACTATCTGGCCGAGATCGACGAAGGCGATTTCTATGGCTGGCCCTGGTATTATTGGGGCGGCTTCGTCGACACGCGGGTTGCGCCCGATGCCGACGACCGGCGCCAATATGTCAAGCGCCCCGAATATGCGCTGGGCGCCCACACCGCACCGCTCGGCATGACATTTACCCAAGGCCTCGACCTCGGCGAGCGCTGGGCGAACGGCGCGCTGATCGCGCGGCACGGATCGTGGAACCGCGAACCGGTCGCGGGGTATGACGTGGTGTTCGTGAAATTCGGTGCCAATGGCAAACCCACCGACACGCTGCCGATCACCCTGCTCGACCAGTTCCTTGCCAAGGACGGCAAGACCACCCGCGGTCGCCCGGCGGATGTGAAGGTGGCGAAGGATGGCAGCGCGCTGATCGCCGACGATACCGGCGGCGTGATCTGGCGGGTGGCGAAGGCGGGGTAAGAGAAATCAGTCTCGCCGCCGCAATGCTTATTTAATAGCGGCGGACAGGGATTCCTCTTGCGCCAGCAGTTCCAAGCCTACAACGGTGCTCTCAGCGTCGCACCGCCTAAACTCTTCTCCTAACTTCAATACCAAGGGCGTCAGCAGATCCATAGTGAACACTTCACTGGGCCTTTAGATCGGGATGCCGTCCCTTCAACTTGCCAAGGAAATAGAGGACCGTCCGGGCAAGTCTCTGAACGTCTTCGGCCGGCCTCCCAACTGACTTTGCTTTGCCAGCCGCGATGGTCATCGTCGCATAACAATTGAGATCTGCACGGTCTTGATCCGTGAAACCGGGAGGCTCAGCCGCCGTAGCCTGCAAGGAAAAAAGCCCGGCAGCGACTGCAATCGAAAAGCCTAAGCGGCCTCGCACGGCTTAAACCCGCATCGGCATCAATACGTAAAGCGCCGGGCTCTTCTCGCTTTCGCGGATCAGGGTCGGGGCGTTGGCGTCGGCGAGGTGCAACTCGACCGTGTCGCCGTCGACCTGGCCGAGGATGTCGCTGAGGTAGCGGGCGTTGAAGCCGATCTCCATCGCCTCGCTGTCGTACACCGCCGCGACCTCTTCGGCGGCGGTGCCGTTTTCGGGGCTGGTGACGCTGAGCGTGATGCGGTCCTTGTCGAGGCCGACCTTGACAGCGCGGGTCTTTTCGCTGGCGATCGTCGAGACGCGGTCGACGCCCTGGAACAGGCTTTTCGGATCGACCTTCAAGAGCTTGTCGTTCGCGGTCGGGATGACGCGACTGTAGTCGGGGAAGGTGCCGTCGATCAGTTTCGAGGTCAGCACGGCGTTGCCGAGCTGGAAACGGATCTTGGTCGCCGACAGGCTGATTTCGACATTGCCCTCGGCCTCGTCGAGCAACTTGCGAATCTCGCCGACGCATTTGCGCGGGACGATCACGTCGGGCATCGCGCTGGCGCCGTCGGGGCGGGTCACCGTGTAGCGGGCGAGGCGGTGGCCGTCGGTCGCCGCGGCCTTGAGCACCGGGCCGGTCGCATCTTCGGCGACGTGCAGGAAGATGCCGTTGAGATAATAGCGTGTTTCCTCGGTCGAGATCGCGAAGCGCGTCTTGTCGATGATCTGGATCAGCTCGGCGACCGGCAGTTCGAAATTGGTCGGCAGTTCGCCCTCGGCGATCACCGGGAAATCGTCGCGCGGCAGCGTCGGCAGGTTGAAGTTCGAACGGCCGGCCTTGACCTGCATCTTGCCCTCGGCGGCGGCGAGGCTGACCTCGGCGCCCTCGGGCAGCTTGCGGGCGATTTCGAAAAGGGTGTGCGCCGACACGGTGGTGGTGCCGGGGGTTTCGACCCGGGCGGCGATCGTCTCGACCACCTGCAGGTCGAGGTCGGTCGCCATCAGCTTGAGCTGGCCCGATGCGTCGGCCTCGATCAGCACGTTCGAGAGGATCGGAATCGTGTTACGCCGCTCGACCACCGACTGGACGTGGCCGAGGCTCTTCAACAGTATCGCGCGTTCGATCGTCGCTTTCATTGTTATTCCGCCATCCTGTATGCTCGTGCGGGAGAAGTCCCTCAGGGACGGGTACCATGGGCGCCTTGGCACCCCGATTCCCTGCCCCCATAAAATGTCTTCCTTCCTTAACGCGCCTATGGCGCCGTGCAAGCCATGCTTGCAAAGCATCCCCAATCGCGCAATCGAGGCGCGATGCGCCGCGCCCTCCCCTTTTTGCTGATGCTGGCGGCGGTGCCCGCCATGGCGGCGGCAGCGCCGCGCACCGCGCTCGGCATCTTCGACGGCTGGGGGGCCTTTCGCGACCCCGCGGCGCCGCGTTGCTACGCGATCGCCGCCCCCGCCGCGACGATCGGGACGCCGCAGGTGAAGGCCTATGCCAGCGTCGGTTACTGGCCCAAATCGCGCATTCGCGGCCAATTCTACGTCCGCCTGTCGAAAGCGCGACGCGCCGGCGGCGAATTGCGGCTGACGATTGGCAGCCGCCGTTTCATCCTGACCGGCAACGGCGCCCATGGCTGGGCGAGCGACGCGCGGATGGATGCCGCGATCATCGCCGCCATACGATCGGCGCCGAGCATGAGCGTCGAAAGCGTTTCGACAAGTGGCGGATCGATCGCCGACACCTATCGCCTGCGCGGCGCGGCGACGGCGATCGATGCCGCGGCGCTGGGCTGCGCAAGACTGGGATGATGCCATGAAGACGATCGGCTTGATCGGCGGTTTGAGCTGGGAAAGTTCGGCGCACTATTACCGCCTGATCAACGAGGGGGTGAAGGCGCGGCTCGGCGGGCTGCATTCGGCGCGCGTGCTGATGCTGTCGCTCGACTTCGCGCCGATCGCCGCGTTGCAGGCGAGCGGCGACTGGGACGTGCTCGACGGACAGATGGCCGAAGCCGCGAGGTCGCTGACCGCGGGCGGCGCCGAGATGCTGCTGATCTGCGCCAACACGATGCACCTGTGCGCCGAGGCGGTCGAGGCGGCGACCGACGTGCCGCTGCTCCATATCGCCGATCCGGCCATCGCCGCGATCCGCGCGGCGGGATATAAGCGCGTCGGGCTGCTCGGCACCGCCTTCACGATGGAAAAGCCCTTTTACACCGGACGCATGGCGGCCGCGGGGATCGCGGCGATCATCCCCGGCGATGCCGACCGCGCGACCGTCCACCGCATCATCTATGACGAACTGGTGCAGGGCGTGATCCGCGACGAATCGCGCACCGAATATCGCCGCATCATCGCGGCGCTGATCGCCGACGGCGCCGAGGCGATCGTGCTCGGCTGCACCGAAATCATGCTGCTGGTCGATGCGCGCGACAGCGCGGTGCCGCTGTTCGACACGCTGGCGCTGCATGTCGAGGCGGCGGTGGAGATGGCGTTGGCGTGAAGCGGGGCGCGCGAGAAATGGCGTAATTCCGCCGAACTTAACAGTGAAATCCCGTTTCAGTGCTTCGCCAGCGCCCGAGCGCGGCAAGCGGGACCCCGGATCGAGTCCGGGGTGACGAAGATTGCTGCCATCGATAAGAATCGGCAGAAAACTGCGCAACTTTACACTGAAATGCCATTCGGGAGCGCGAGGGTAAGCACCTAAGGGCACAAAGGTCCCCGATGCGCGGCGCGAAAATGGGGCCTTTGTGCCCTTAAGCAACCCGGTGTCGGCGAAGCCTTTGGGCAGGCGTGCAGCGGATGATTTGCCGTTCATCGACCAGCTTGGAGCATGGCGATCTTTTTTAGGAAAGCGATTTTTCGGCTACTCCCGCGCCAGCTTCGTCAATTCCTGCGCCAGGAAATCGAGCACTGTTCGCACCCGCGGCACATGGCGCAGCCGTTCGTGGGTCAGCAGCCATAGCCCGGTTGTGTCCTCGCTCTTCGGCGGGATGCAGCGGATGAGGTCGGGTTCGCGGTCGGCGAGGAAGGCCGGGAGGATGGTGAGGCCCATGCCCGAGCGCACCCCGGCGAGCAGACCCGAGGCGCTGTCATATTGCATCACCACCGATTCCTCGAGCCCGTACTGCCGCAGCCACGCCTGATAGGGTTCCCAGACCCCGCCGCCGCCGCCGATGAAGGGGTGCGTGGCGAGCTGCTCGCGGCTGTGCGGAATGCCGTGGCGGTCGGCATAATCGCGGCTGCTGTAGACCGTCCACGGATTGTCGGCGATGCGGCGTCCGACGAGCCCAGCACCGGTCGGCTGCTTGCTGCTGCGGATCGCGATATCGGCGGCGCCCGCCGCGAGGTCGCGCGGCTCGTCGGCGGTGTCGAGGCGGATGTGGATTTCGGGATGTGCCGCGCGCAGGTCGCGCAGGATCGGCGGCAGGATGGTGACCGCGAAGATTTCCATCGTCGTCAGGCTGACCGTGCCGCCGGCGTCGCGCGAGCGCGCGCCCGCCGCCTCACCGAAGCGGTCGGCGGCCTCGCGGACGGCGAGCGCGCTGGCGAGCATCCCCTCGCCCGCCGCGGTGAGCGCGTAGCCGGCCTGTCGCCGTTCGAACAGGGTGAGCCCGGTCGCCTCCTCGAGCGCGGCGATGCGGCGGGCGACGGTGGTCTGGCTGACGCGTAACGCCTGCGCCGCCGCCAGCGTGCTGCCGGTTTCGGCGACCGCGAGAAAGGATTTGAGGTCGTTCCAGTCGAACATGGCGTCTTGTGCGTCATACGCCCCGTGCACGCATTCTGCAATTTTGCAGAATGGCTTCGCAACATCGTTGCTCCCGCAGCGGCGCGCGGCGGATTATCTGGGTCTCCACCGGCTTCCTCCCCTCCTCTTCAGCCGGCCGAAGGAGACACAAGATGAAAAAGCTTCTGATCCTCGCCGCGCTGGCCGCCGCCTCGTTCGGCCAGCCCGCTTCCGCCCAGACCGCACCCGCCAATCCGACGGTCGTGGTCCAGCACAAGGACCTCGACCTGCGCACCGAGCGCGGTGCCAGGACGCTCGACCGCCGCATCTGGCGCGCGGTGGTCGAAGTGTGCGGCACGCCATCGGATTTCGACCTCGAAGGCAAGAATGACGTGCGCGAATGCCGCCGCGACACGCGGCTCATCGCCTCCAAACAGGCCGACCTAGTGGTAGCCGGCGCGTCGCGCGATCAACTGATCCAGGTCAGCTCGATCCAAAACTGATCGGCGGACCTACCTTGCAGGGCCCGTCAAAGCCGGGGCCATGATTCGGGCACGATCATGGTCCCGGCTTATCCCCGCGCGTCGAAGGTCGACCGCGCGTTTGCCACTTTTTCCAGATTGGCTTCGGCCCAGGCCCACACCCCGCAAAAGGCTTCGCCCAAGCTGTGGCCGAGGTCGGTCAGGCAATATTCGACTTTCGGCGGGACGACCGGATGTACCGTCCGCACGACAAGGCCGTCGCGCTCCATCGCGCGCAGGGTCTGGGTCAGCATCTTCTGGCTGATGCCGGGAACGCGGCGCGACAATTCCGTGAAGCGGCACGTTCCGTGATCTTCCAGCTCCTCCAGAACGAGTAGGGTCCATTTGTCGGCGACTCGGCCGATCAGTTCGTTGACCAGCGTTTCGACGCGCGGATCGACCGGCGCATTGGGATCATAGACGATTTTTTCAGGTGCAGGCATGGCGGAAAATCCAAATCTCTCTTTTGGGTAACTATGGCACTTTTGGGTGCCTTCTTTCTTTTGGAGAGTATAGGCGTATTCGGGTCTTCTCACCATCCCCCAAGGAGACAGACCATGAAAACCACCGGCAACACCATCCTCGTTTCGGGCGGCGGCTCGGGCATCGGGCTGGCGCTCGCGCAGCGCTGGCACGACGCGGGCAACCGCGTCATCATCACCGGGCGCAACGCCGCAAAGCTGGACGCGGCGATCGCGGGGCGGGCGAACATGGCGGCGGTGACGCTCGACGTCACCGATGCCGATGCAATCGCGGCCTTCGCCAAGGACATCGTCGCGCGCTTTCCCGCGCTCAATATCTTGGTGAACAATGCCGGTATCATGAGCGCCGAGGATGCCAGCGCGAAGCGCGACCTGGCGCAGGCCGAGGCGACCGTCGTCACCAACATTCTCGGCCCGATCCGGCTGACCGACGCGCTGGTCGACCATTTGGCGGCGCAGGACGACGCCGCGATCGTCAATGTGACGTCGGGGCTGGCGTTCGTGCCGCTGCCCAAGGCGCCGACCTATTCGGCGACCAAGGCGGCGATGCACAGTTACTCGGTCGCGCTGCGTATCCAGCTGGAGGGCAAGGTCGAGGTGATCGAACTGGCGCCGCCCGCGGTGCGCACCGACCTGACCCCCGGCCAGTCGACGCGCGAGGGCTATATGCCGCTCGATGAGTTCGCCGACGAGGTGATGAGCCTGTTCGCGGTCGAACCGACGCCTGCGGAAATCCTGGTGCAGAATGTCCTGCCGCTGCGCCATGCCGAGGCGAACGGGAATGTCCCCGCGGTTCTGGGGATGTTGAAGTCGCTGTAGGCCACAGGTCATTGCGAGCGAAGCGAAGCAATCCGGAGCGACGCGCACTCCGGATTGCCGCGTCGCTTCGCTCTTCGCAATGACGAGGGTGTTTCGCACTCCGAGTGGGACACTTAGTTACATAAGCGCTTGCCCCCCCTCCCCCATTGGCGCATGATCGTCCCCGAACGATACGGAAGACGCCCTCACGGCGCGCCGTTCGGTCGCAACGGCAATGGAGAGGGAGATGCCGGAATGACTGTAGTAAGCCGCTGTGATGCGGAAGCCCGCGAGCGGCACCGGACGCTCGATTTCATCGGCCTGCGCGCGCATGCGACGACGGTCGGGCTGATCCAGCTGTGCGAGGAATTGCTCAATGCCGGGATCTTGAACCCCGACGCGCTCGAACGGATCAAGGGCGCGATCCGCTCCGAACTGACCGTCAGCAACGCCCGAATTTCGAACCAGCCGACCTTTGACGACACACTGAAACGCCGGCTCGACGCGATTTTCCCGAAATGCCCCGGGGAACCGCCCGCGGAGCATGTCGGCCCGCTCGAACAGTTCGAAGAAGCGCTGGGCGAGACGCGCGCGCATTGACCTCACACCGCCCCTCTCCTGACGGGGAGGGGCTTGTCATTGCCTAAACGCGGCTTCCGCCCTATAGGGCCGCGATCATGCAGATCCCCGGCCATATCGACCCCGTTACCACGGGCACCGTCCCCTTGCGCGGCGGCAACCGCATCGACCTCGTCGGGCTGACCCGCGACGCCATCGGCGGGGTGCTGGTCGAGGCGGGACTCGACGCCAAGGCGGCGAAGCTGCGCGCCAAGCAGATCTGGCACTGGATCTATCACCGCGGGGTCACCGATTTCGAGGCGATGACCGACATCGCCAAGACGATGCGCCCCTGGCTGACCGACCGCTTCATCATCGGCCGCCCGACGGTGCGCGAGGCGCAGGTGTCGAGCGACGGCACGCGCAAATGGCTGCTCGCCGCCGCCGACGGCCAGGAATATGAGATGGTCTTCATCCCCGACGCCGATCGGGGAACATTATGTGTCTCAAGCCAGGTCGGCTGCACACTCAACTGCCGCTTCTGCCACACCGGCACGATGCGGCTGGTGCGCAACCTCGCGGCGGGCGAGATCGTCGGGCAGGTGATGCTGGCGCGTGACGAACTCGGCGAATGGCCCAAGGGCACGATGGCGGGCTTCGGCCCCGATCCCGAGGACGACGACGAGGACGAAGGCGGTCATTATACCGCCGACGGCCGCATCCTGACCAACATCGTGATGATGGGCATGGGTGAACCGCTGTATAATTTCGAAGAGGTCAAGGGCGCGCTCAAGATCGTCATGGACGGCGACGGGCTCGCGCTGTCGCGGCGCCGGATCACGCTGTCGACGAGCGGCGTCGTGCCGATGATGGCGCGCGCGGGCGAAGAGATCGGGGTCAACCTCGCGGTGTCGCTGCACGCGGTGTCGAAGGAAATCCGCGACGAGATCGTGCCGCTCAACCGCAAATATGGCATCGAGGAACTGCTGCAGGCGTGCGCCGACTATCCGGGCGCGGGCAATTCGCGGCGGATCACCTTCGAATATGTGATGCTGAAGGACAAGAACGACAGCGACGACGATGCGCGCGAGCTGGTCCGGCTGATCCGGGAATATGGGCTGCACGCCAAGGTCAATCTGATTCCGTTCAATCCCTGGCCCGGCGCCATGTACGAATGTTCGACGCCCGAGCGGGTGCGCGCGTTCAGCAACCTGATTTTCAAGGCCGGCATTTCGGCGCCGGTGCGCACCCCGCGCGGGCGCGACATCATGGCGGCGTGCGGGCAGCTGAAAAGCGCCGCGACCAAGCCGACGCGCGCCGAACTCGACCGCATCGCGGAAGAGAAGCAGGCGGCATTGGGCTGACAGCCCTCCCCTGTGTTGCAAAAACAACACAGGTAAGAAAATTGTCACAATCTGAATGATCCGTTCATTGAAGCGACAGCCGAAAACGCCATTTAGGCGGCGGGTCGCGTTCCAAGGGACGCGTCCCATCACTGATAAAGGAAAACAAAATGAAGAAATTCGCAGTTGCAGCCGCTCTCCTCTCGGCCGTTGTCGCAACCCCCTCGTTCGCTGCCGAAGGCGGCGAAGGCCATGTCGAAGTTCGCGGCGGCCTGATCACCGGCAACGGGATCGACGAAGGCACGCTCGGCCTCGCAGCAGGCTATGATTTCGACCTCGGCAGCACCGCGTTCGTCGGCGCCGAAGTCGCCGGCGACAAGGTCCTCGTCGATGGCGCGGACGTCCAGTTCTCGGCCGGCGGCCGCATCGGTGCCAAGCTCGGCACGAGCGGCAAGCTGTACGCCACCGGTGGTTACACCTTCAGCGACATCGACGATCCCTATGTCGGTGCCGGCTACCAGCACAAGTTCGGTTCGAACGTGTACGGCAAGGTCGAATATCGCCACCAGTTCATCAGCAACTTCGGCGACTTCGACAGCTTCGTCGCCGGCGTCGGCTTCGCTTTCTGATTTTTCGGAAACCGAATGAAACAGGAAGGGCGGCCCCGCGGGGCCGCCCTTTTTCGTTGGGGGTGATGGGTTTGGTTGGGGCGGATGGCGGGTTCTGGGGGAGAGCGGGCGTTTAAATCCTCCCTGTGGCGAAGCCATGGGGAGGGGGACCGCGCCCGAAGGGCGTGGTGGAGGGGCCGAGAGGTCGCGCGACGCCTACGGCGTCGGCCCCTCCGTCAGCGCTTCGCGCTGCCACCTCCCCATCGCTGCGCGACAGGGAGGATTTAACCCCACCCCGAAGCCGTCGTCCCGGGATGATCCCGCAAGCGGCGCGATCACCCCATATCGACCGCCGTCAGTTCTGGAACACCGCCGCCGTCCCCGGCTTGACCATCTGTGCGAGGCGCGCGGCGTCCCAGTTGGTGAGGCGGACGCAGCCATGGCTTTCGGCGCGGCCGATGGTGTGCGGTTCGTTGGTGCCGTGGATGCCATAATGCGGCTTGTTGAGGTCGAGCCAGACGACCCCGACCGGACCGTTGGGGCCGGGTTGCAGCAATTGCGCCTCCTTGTTGTCGCTGACGTCCCAGAACAGCTTGGGATTATAGTGAAAATCGGGATTGCGGCTGACGCCCTGGATCTTCCATGTCCCGATCGGCAGCGGATCGCGATGGCTTCCCATCGTCGCCGGAAATAAAGCAATGAGCTTTCCGTCGGCGTCATAGGCCTTGAGCACGCCCTCGCTCTTGTCGACGACCAGCTTGTCGGCGGCTGGCTGGGTCGCGGCGACCCCCAGCTTCTGCAAGGTCGCGCCCCAGCCGCGCGGATCGTCGGCGGCGGGCAGCGGATCGACGTCGGGGATGTTCGGCACGCGCAGAGCCTTGCCCGCCCCGACCGGCGTTTCGGGGGTGTTGAGCGCGACGATCGTTTCGGGGGTGGTGTGGAAGCGCTCGGCGAGCGCTTCCATCAGGTTGCGATAGCCGAGCGCGGGAAGCTTCGCCTGATCGGCCGCGTCCTCGGGAAAGTCAGGAACGAAGGGTCCGGCCGCGAAGGCGGCGGGGATGACGACGAGGCGCGTCGCGGCGACATTGTTCCACTGCTGCATCTTCGCGAGCGTCGCGTCGTCGAGCTTGCCGCTTTCGTCGAGATCGTGCGCCGCCTGGAAACCACGCAGCGCCGCGACATAGGATTGCCCCTCCTTGCCGTCGATCGCGCCCGGCGAAAAGCCGAGCTGGGCGAGGATCACCTGCGCGCGCAGGACCGGCGGTTCAGCGAAGGGCGTCGTCGCCTTGGCATCGGTAAAGCGGAGCGTGCCGGAATCGGCCGCAGCGGCGCGCTCGGTGGGTTTGTCATTCGGGCTTTCGGAGGGAGAATTGCATCCGGCAATGAGGATAAAGGCAGGCAAACAGGCAAAAATTTTCACGCGATGCTCCTGTGACGGGTTCGGCTTACCAACGTCGTGCGCCCGCGATGGATGCAAGGCAGGGTACCGGCCCGGCTTGTCTGCTCGTTGCTGCGGCGCTAGCGCGGAGGCCGGGCGACGCGACAGGAGGGCGGCATGAGCTATGCGATCGACGCGGTGCTGACCGGCAAGGCGCGCGTTTTCGGCGACAAGAGCGAGCCGAGCGCGATCGCCAAAACCCCCGTCACCGGGCCGTTGCGGGTCGGACCACTGGGCATCGCGGGCGACGAGCAGGCCGACCTCACCGTCCATGGCGGCACCGACAAGGCGATCCACCATTATCCGCGCGATCATTATGCCTGGTGGGCGGACGCGCTGGACGATCATGAACTGCTTGGTGCGCCCGGCGCGTTCGGGGAGAATATCTCGACCGCGGGGCTGGTCGAGCAGGAAGCGTGCATCGGCGACCGTTACCGGCTGGGCAGCGCGCTGGTCGAGATCAGCCAGGGGCGCCAGCCGTGCTGGAAGCTCGGTCATCGTTTCGGCGTCGCGAGCGTGCCCGCGACGGTGGTCAGGACACGGCGCAGCGGCTGGTATTATCGCGTGGTCGAAGACGGCGTGGTCATCGCGGGCGACCGGTTGGAACTGGTCGGGCGTCCGTTGTCCGACTGGAGCGTCGCGCGGGTGTTCGGGCTGTTGATCGGTGGCGCGGGCAAGCGCGAACCCGCGGCGCTGCGCGAGCTGGCGGAGATGGATGTGCTGGCCGAAACCTGGCGGGTGCGGGCAGGGAAATTGCTCGCTTAAAATGGGGTTCGTCATTGCGAGCGAAGCGAAGCAATCCAGAGCGGTTTACGCTACTCTGGATTGCTTCGCTTCGCTCGCAATGACGTGGTTCAGTCCACGTCGGGCAACGCGTCCTCGACCAGCGGCGCCAGGCCCTCGACGATCACCCCGACGCCCTTGGCATTGGGGTGGACATTGTCGCCCAGCATCAGCGTCTTGTCGGTGACGACATTGTCGAGGATGAAAGGATAGAGGCTCGCGCCATATTTGGCGGCGAGGTCGGGATAGATCGGGTTGAACGCCGTGGCATAGTCGCTGCCCATGTTCGGCGAAGCCATCATGCCGGTGAGGACGACCGGGATGCCGCGTTTTTTCAGTTCGGCGAGCATCGCGTCGAGATTGGCGCGCGTCTCGGCGGGCCGGATCCCGCGCAGCATATCGTTGCCGCCGAGCCCGAGCAGGACGAGCGCGGGTTTGACCTTGGCATTGTCGAGCACGAAGGTCAGGCGCTGCAGGCCAGCGGCGGTGGTATCGCCCGAAACGCCGGCATTCTGGACGCGCGCGGGCGTGCCGTCGGCGGCAAGCGCGGCCTGAAGCTGGGGTGCGAGGCCTTCCTTGGGGCCGAGTTGGTACCCCGCGTAGAGACTGTCACCAAAGGCGATCACGAGCGGGGCGTCGGCGGGGACGGCGGCGACCTTGGTCGAAGCACTGGTATCCTTCGTCGAAGCCGCCGGGTTTTCCGCCGATCCGCAACCCGCGAGCGGTTGGCAAAGCGCGAGTCCGAAACCATATATTGCAAACGAGCGCCATCCGGCCTTGATCATTCCAAAGGGTCCCTTCTTGACCGAACCTTCCCGACCGCCGGCCGACGCCGCGATCGCCGCCCATAATGTGACGCTGACGCTTGGCAGCGACAAGGCCCCCGTCGAAATTTTGCGCGGCATCGACCTCAGCGTCGCCGCGGGGGAATCGGTCGCTTTGCTCGGGCCGTCGGGGTCGGGCAAAAGCTCGCTGATGGCGGTGCTCGCCGGGCTGGAGCGCGCAAGCGGCGGGACGATCCACGTCGCGGGGGCCGATTTCACGACATTGGACGAGGACGGGCTGGCGCGCGCGCGGCGCGGCCGGATCGGCATCGTGTTGCAGGCGTTCCACCTGTTGCCGACGATGACCGCGCTGGAAAATGTCGCGGTGCCGCTGGAACTGTCGGGCCATGCCGACCCGTTCGGGCGCGCGGCGAAGGAATTGGAGGCGGTCGGGCTGGGCCATCGCCTCACCCATTATCCCGCGCAATTGTCGGGCGGCGAGCAACAACGCGTCGCGATCGCGCGCGCGATGGCGGGCGAACCCGCGATCCTGTTCGCCGACGAGCCGACGGGCAATCTCGACACCGCGACCGGCCATGCGATCGTCGACCTGCTCTTTTCGCGCGGCAAGGAACTCGGCGCGACCTTGCTGGTCATCACGCACGACCCCGAACTGGCCGAGCATTGCGACCGGGTGCTGGTGATGCACGACGGGCGGATCGACGAGGAACGCGCCGGCAAGGCGCCGCGCTGATGCTCCCCCTCGCCTCGCTCTGGCGCATCGCGCGGCGCGACCTCGCGGCACGGATTCGCGGGCTGCGGCTGCTGGCCGTGTGCCTGTTCCTCGGCGTCGCGACCCTCGCGGCGATCGGCAGTTTGACGCGCGGGATCACGTCGGAGCTGGAGACGCGCGGGCAGACGATCCTCGGCGGCGATATCGAATTCGGGCTGCCGCAGCGGCAGGCAACGGCGCAGGAAATGGCGGCGTTTCGCGGCGCCGGCGACGCATCGGCGACGGTGCGGATGCGCGCGATGGCGAATGCGCCCGACGGCGACGCTCTGTTGTCCGAGCTGAAGGCGGTTGACGGCGCCTATCCGCTGTACGGGACGATGCGGCTGGAGAGCGGCGTCCGGCGCGGGCCGCCGCCGGCGGGGGCGATCTGGGTCGGCGCCGACCTCGCGTCGCGGCTCGACCTGCAGGTCGGCGAGGATGTGAAGTTCGGCGACAAGAGCTTCCGCATCGACGGCATCATCGCCGACGAGCCCGACCGGCTGGGCGAAGGCTTTACGCTGGGGCCGGTGGCGATCATCGGGCTGAACGATCTCGCGGCGACGCAGTTGATCCAGCCGGGCAGCCTCTATGAGAGCAAATATCGCGTCCGCCTGCCCGACGACGCCAATCCCGAGGCGGTCGGCAAAAGGCTGACCGGACAATTTCCCGAAGCGGGGTGGGAGATTACCGACCGCAGCAATGGCGCGCCCGGAACGCGGCGCTTCATCGAACGCATGGGGCAGTTTTTGTCGCTGGTCGGGCTCGCGGCGCTGGTGATCGCGGGGATCGGGGTCGGCAATGGCGTCGCAAGTTATCTTGCGGGCAAGCGCCCGGGGCTGGCGACGCTGAAGGTGCTCGGCGCCGACAGCGGCACGGTGATGCGCATTTACGGCCTGCAGATTTTGGCGGTCGCGGCGGTGTCGATCTTCGCCGGCCTCGTCGTCGGCGCGCTCGCGCCCGCGGCGATTTCGGCGGTCGCGGGCGATGTTTTGCCGGTGAAGCCAGGGGTCGCCATCTATCCGCTGCCGCTGCTCATCAGCGCGACTTACGGCCTGCTCATCGCGATCGCTTTCGCCCTGCCCCCGCTCGCGGCGACGCGGCGGGTGCCGGCGGCGGGGCTGTTTCGCGCGACGATCGACGGCATGGCACGGCCCGAGAAACGCACGATCTTGGCGGTCGGCACCGCGCTGGCGGCGATTATCGCGCTCGCGGTCGGGACGGCGCGCGAGCCTTTGTTCGCGCTCGGTTTTGTCGGCGCCGCCTCCGGATTGCTGCTGCTGCTCGTCGGCATCGGCTGGCTGGTGCGCAAGGCGGCGAGCCTCGCACCGCGGCCGAAGCAACCGCTGCTGCGTCTCGCGGTGGCGAACCTGCACCGGCCGGGTGCGGCGACGGGGGCGCTGGTGGTGGCGCTGGGGCTGGGGCTGACTTTGTTCGTGACGCTCGCGGCGATCCAGACGAGCATCACCGCCGAGATTTCGCGCACCGTGCCGCAGCGCGCGCCGAGCTTCTTCGTGCTCGACATCCCGCGCGGCGGCGCTGCCGAATTCCGGTCGATGGTGACCAAGGCGGCGCCCGATGCCGAGGTCAATATGATCCCGGCGCTGCGCGGCAGCGTCACCGAATATGCCGGACAGCGCGTCGACGAACTCGCCGAACTGCCCGAGGGTGCGTGGGTGCTGCGCGGCGACCGCGGGCTGACGTACAGCCCGACCTTGCCGAACGGGAGCGTGCTGACTGCGGGCACATGGTGGGCCGCCGACTATAAGGGACCGCCGCTGGTCAGCGTCGAGGCGGAGGTCGCGACCTCTCTCGGGCTCAAGATCGGCGACACGTTGTCGGTCAATGTGCTGGGGGTCGAGGTGCAAGGCAAGGTCGCGTCGTTCCGCACCGTCGAGTGGGACAATTTCGGGCTGAACTATGTGCTCGTCTTTTCGCCGGGCAGCTTCGACGCGGCGCCGCACAATATGGTCGCGACGGTCGCGGTGCCGCCGGCGGCCGAGGCGGAGCTGGCGCGCAGCATTCCGCGCGCCTTCCCGTCGGCGTCGCTGATCGCGGTGCGCGACGTGATCGGGCAGGTCACGACCCTGCTGACCCAGATGAGCCAGGCGATCGCGGCGGCGGCGAGCATCGCGATCCTCGCCGGCATCGCGGTGCTGATCGGCGCGATCGCCGCGAGCCGCGAGCGGCGGGTGTATGACAGTGTGATCCTGAAACTGCTCGGCGCGACGCGCGGGCAGATATTGGGGGCGCAGGGGCTGGAATATGCGGTGCTGGCGCTGATCCTCGCGGCGCTGTCGCTCGGCATCGGGCTGGCCGCGGGCTGGTATGTGGTGACCCAGCTGTTCGACTTCAGCTTCGCGCCCGACCCGTTCGTGGTCGGCATGACGCTGCTCGGCGGGGCGGGATTGGCGTTCCTGATCGGGATCGCGGGAAGCTGGCCTTTGCTGTCGGTGCGCCCGGCGAGCGCGCTGCGGAGCCTCTAGCCCAGCAACCGCACCGCCGCCGACACCGCCGCGAGACCCAGCACGACCGCGACGATGCTGCGCCAGATCCGATCGGGCACCCGCCCGAAAGCGCGGGTGCCGAGGTGGTCGCCGAGCCACATCGGCACGAACAGCAGCAGCGCCAGCAGGAACAGCTTGTGCGTCGCGAGGCCGAGCCACAGCGACGCGAGCGTTCCGGCGATCGCGGTCGCGAAGAAGATCAGCATCATCGATGCGCGCGCGACCGCGGGGACGATGCGCTGGCGCAGGTAGAAGGGCACGACGGGTGGGCCGGGCATCGCGGCGAAGCCGGTGAGAATGCCCGAGGATATTCCGGTCAGGCCGATCGCGACGCGCCCCGGCCTGTGGCCGTCGGGATGCTGCGGCAGGAACAGGACCAGGAAGGCGCCGATCGCGACCGCGGCGATCAGCAGCCGCGCGACGTCGGGGGTCACCGCCTTCAGCGCGAGCATGCCGAGCGGGGTGGCGAGCATCGCGAGCAGCGCGATCGGCACCGCATTGCTGCGGTCGGCATCGGCGGCGATGCGCCTGAAGCCGACCGGCCCGATCAGCAGTTGCAGGATGATGCCGAGCACCACTGCCTCGCCCGGCGCGACGATCATGCCGAGCAGCGGCACGAGGATGATCGCCATGCCGAACCCGGTGAGGCCGCGCACCAGCGCCGCGCCGAAGGTCATCGCGGCAGCAATGGCGAAAAGCAAAGGCGACAGCCCGATCGCGTGCCAAGAGCCGGTCATCGCGGCGCGGCCTTGGACCCCAGCGTCACCAGCCACACGTCGGGCGGGACGCCATAGCGCAGCGGCAAGATGCTGGTGCCCAGCCCCGCTCCGACGAAGATTTTCTGGCCATGGTCGGTCATGTCGCCGCAGGCGAAGCGGTCGCCATATTTCGACGCGTAGCTGAGCGCGCCGACCAGCGGCAGCGCGATCTGGCCGCAATGGGTGTGGCCGGCGAACACAGCATCGACCGGCGCGCGCAGGTCGGGGACGATGTCGGGGCTGTGGCTGACGATGATGCGCGGTCCGCCGCCGAGCGCATCCATCGCGGCATAGGCGCGCTTGAGGCGCGCGTGGTTGGTGACCTCGTCATCGATGCCGCCGACGATCAGCGGCCCGCGCCGCACCGCGCCATTGCGCAGCACGGTGACGCCCGCAGCTTCCAGTCCCTTCGCGATCGGTTCGGGCTGAAACCAGTAATCATGGTTGCCGAGCACCGCGACCACCCCGAGCCGCGCTTTCGCCTCGGCGAAGGGCGCGGTGAGTTCGGCGGCCGAGTAATGGCGCGTCGCGAGGGTCTTGCCGCTGTGGAAATCGCCCGCGAGCAGGATCAGGTCGGGATCGAGCGCATTCAGCCGGCGCAGGACCGCGCGCAGCCGTTCGGGCGGCATGTCGGGACCCGCGACATGGGTATCGGAGATCAGCAGCACCCGGAGCGGCGGTTCGCCCGCCGGCCAGTCGGCGAGCGCCAGCGTTGCGGTGCGCACGATCGGATCGCGCGACGCGTTCCACAGCCCCTTGCCGATCAGCGCGGCGCCGATCAACGCCAGCAGCATCAGCCAGCGCAGCCACCGGCGCGGCCGACGCTTTGGCGCCGCGCTCAACCGCGCAGGTCGGGCGGGGTCGCCTCGCCCTTGAGCATCGCGATCGCCTCGGCGAGCGGCATGATGCGCTGGCCATCCTGACCGAGGGTGCGGATCGCGACCGTGCCTTCCTCGGCCTCGCGATTGCCGACCACCAGCAGGTAGGGAACCTTGGCGAGGCTGTGTTCGCGGACCTTGTAGTTGATCTTCTCGTTGCGGACGTCGCTTTCGGCGCGGATGCCCGCCGCGACGAGCTGGGCCACCGCGTCCTTGGCATAAGCGTCGGCGTCGCTGACGATCGTCGCGACGACAGCCTGCACCGGCGCGAGCCAGGTCGGGAAGCGGCCGGCGAAATGTTCGATGAGGATGCCGATGAAGCGCTCGTAGGTGCCAAGGATCGCGCGGTGGAGCATCACCGGGCGATGGCGCTCGCCATCCTCACCGATGTAGCTCGCGTCGAGGCGTTCGGGCATCACGCGGTCGGACTGGATCGTCCCGCACTGCCAGGTGCGGCCGATCGCGTCGGTCAGGTGGAATTCGAGCTTGGGCGCATAAAAGGCGCCCTCGCCCGGCAGTTCTTCCCAGCCATAATCGTCGTTCGCCATGCCGGCGCGTTCGACGGCTTCGCGAAGCTCGGCCTCTGCCTTGTCCCACATCTCTTCGGTGCCGAAACGCATGTCGGGGCGCAGCGCGAGCTTCACCGCATATTTTTCGAAGCCGAGCTGCTTGTAGACGCGGTCAAGCAGTGCGCAGAAATCGCGGACTTCGTCGACGATCTGGTCTTCGCGGCAGAAGATATGGCCGTCGTCCTGGGTGAACTGGCGCACGCGCATGATGCCGTGCAGCGCGCCGTGCGGTTCGTTGCGGTGGCAACAGCCCATTTCGGCCATTCGCAGCGGCAGGTCGCGATACGACTTCATCCCCTGGCGGAAGATCAGGACATGCGCGGGGCAGTTCATCGGCTTAAGCGCCATCCACTCGGCGTCGTCGGAGACGATCGGCCCCTCGTCCTCGATGTTCGGCACCTCGTCGGGGATGACGAACATATTCTCGCGATATTTGCCCCAGTGGCCCGACTGCTCCCATTGGCGCGCGTCCATCACCTGCGGGGTCTTGACCTCCTGATAGCCCGAGCCGTCGATCGCGCGGCGCATATAGGCCTCGAGCTCGCGGTAGATGCGATAGCCCTTGGGGTGCCAGAAGACGCTGCCGTGCGCCTCTTCCTGGAGGTGGAAGAGGTCCATCTCGCGGCCGATCTTGCGGTGGTCGCGCTTCGCGGCCTCCTCGAGCCGGACGAGATGTTCGGCGAGTTGCTTCTTGTTGAGCCAGCCGGTGCCGTAGATACGGCTGAGCTGCGCATTCTTCTGATCGCCACGCCAATAGGCGCCCGAGACGCGCGTCAGCTTGAACGCGGCGGGGTCGAGCTTGCCGGTCGAGGCGAGGTGCGGGCCGCGACACATGTCCATCCAGCCGTCGCCCGAACGATAGACGGTCAGTTCCTCACCCGCGGGCAGTTCATGCGCCCATTCGGCCTTGAAGCTCTCGCCATCGGCCTGCCATTTCGCGATCAGCGCGTCGCGTTCCCACACTTCGCGCGTGAGGGGCAGGTCGGCGGCGATGATCTTGCGCATCTCCTCCTCGATCAGCGGCAGTTCGTCGTCGCGGAACGGGCCATGCTCGGCGGTCGGGGCGAAGTCGTAATAGAAGCCGTCGCCCGTCGACGGGCCGAAGGTGATCTGCGTGCCCGGAAACAGGTTCTGCACCGCTTCGGCGAGGACATGCGCAAAGTCGTGGCGAAAGAGTTCGAGCGCGTCGGCCTCGTCGCGGCTGGTGACCAGCGACAGGTTGGTGTCTTCCTCCAGCGGGCGCATGATGTCGCGCAGTTCGCCGTCGATCTTGGCGGCGAGCGCGGCCTTGGCGAGGCCGGGTCCGATGTCGGCGGCGATCTGGGCCGGGGTAGTCCCGCGCGCGACTTCACGGGCAGAGCCATCGGGAAGGGTGACGCGGATCATCTGGGACATCGGGAAAATCGGCCTTTCTGGCGGGGTAAAACAGCGCCCCTTTGCCAGTATGCGATAGGAGCGGCAAGGGGCGGATTCGCAATCGGGCTTGCAATGTTACATTGTATCATTATCTAGCGGCACCGACCTCCCGCGAAAGCCGCCTCATGTCCTTTTCCGCCGCGCGCCCGCGCCTCGCCGACCTGATCGGCCTGGCGCTGTCGTCGACCTGCCTGATTCACTGTCTCGCACTACCGATGTTGCTCCTCCTGGCTCCCGCGCTCGGCCACTGGATCGCGCTGCCCGAATGGACGCACGCCGCGATCCTGACGCTCGCGCTGCCTGCGGCCTTCGCGGCGATGCGGGCCGGGTGGCGGCGGCACGGTCGCATCGCCCCGCCGCTGGCCGCGGCGGCGGGGCTCGGCCTTCTCGCGCTGGGGCTGGCGGCGCACGAAGGCTGGATGGGCTTCGCCGATCCCGCCGCCACCGACCGGCTACTCACCTCGATCGGTGCGCTCGCGCTGGCCGGCGCGCACCTCGCCAACTGGCGGTTGAGCCATCACATCTGAACCGGGCCGGCGCAGTCCGTCCATAGCGACCTTGTCATTATGTCAATGTTGCTTGACAAAAACGACTCATGGTGTCAATGTTCCTTGACTGAGTAACAAGGGAGCTTGACCAATGCCGCAAATGCTTCGTGCCCTGCCCTGGGCCATCGCCATCCTGCTGATCGCGCTCGCCGGGGCGGCGGGGATCGTTCCGGCGGCGACGGCCAATATGCTCGTCACCGTGCTGCCGCTGGTGATGGTCGCGACCCTTGCGGGATCGCGCCACCGCTGCGCCCGGGCGGCCTGAGCCATGGCGATGAATCCCGCGCAGCGCCGCTATATCGGCCGGATGATCCCCGTCTCGATCGCCTATGTCGCCGCGATCTTCGCCGCGAGCGCGATCATCCCCAAGGGCGCGACGGCAACGCCGCTGACCGTCGGCATCGCGCTGGTCCCCGGCCTCGCGATCCTCGGCTTCATCTGGGCGATCGGCCGCTATTTCACCGAGCTGAAGGACGAATATGTCCGGATGCTCGAGGTGCGCAAGGCGCTGGTCGCGACCGGGCTGACGCTCGCGCTGACCGCGACCTGGGGCATATTGGAACTCTATACCGACGTGCCGCGCATTCCGCTGTTCTGGGTCTTTCCCGTCTGGTGCCTCGGCCTCGGTGTCGGCGCGCTGTTCAACCGGCTGACGCTGGGCGACAGCGGGGCCTGTCCGTGAAGAACCGCCTGAAGGTCCTGCGCGCCGAGCGCGACTGGAGCCAGCAGGACCTCGCCGAGCGTCTGGAGGTGTCGCGCCAGTCGGTGAACGCGATCGAGACGGGCAAATACGACCCCTCGCTCCCCCTCGCCTTTCGCATCGCCGACCTGTTCGAGATGCGCATCGAAGAGATTTTCCAGAGAGATTGAAGCCATGAAACATCGCTTTTCCGTCGCCGCCCCGTTCATCCTGGGGATCGCGTTGCTCATCGGCGCGCGCGCCGAGGCCGCCGAGGCATGTCCCGCGGGCCTCAATGACGGCAAACGCATCACCGTGCTGGTCGAGGGCGAAGGTCCGGATGTCGTGCTAATCCCCGGCCTGTCGAGCCCGCGCGCCGTATGGAACGCGACCGCCGCGCGGCTGAAAGGAAAATACCGCCTGCACCTTGTACAGATTCGTGGTTTCGGTGACGACGCCGGCGTCAATGCCGAAGGCCCGGTGCTGGACGGCGTGGTGACCGAAGTCGCCGACTATATCGACGATTGCATCACCGATGCCGGGCGCCCGGCACCGGCGGTGATCGGCCATTCGATGGGCGGCCTGACCGGGTTGATGGTCGCGGCGCGCGCACCGCAGGAGGTCGGCAGGCTGATGATCGTCGACGCGGTGCCGTTCATCGGGCTGCTCTTCAATCCCGCTGCGACGATCGACAGCGTGACGCCGCAGGCCGACCAGATGGCGGCGATGATGCGCGCGCAATATGGCCAGCCCGCACCGACCGGGCCGGTCGTCGACCCCGGACCGGCGAGCATGGCGGGCGGTATGTCGAACACGGCGGCCGGACGCACCGCGATCGCCGGCTGGATGCGCGAGGCCGACGCGCGGGTTACGGCACAAGTCTTCCGCGACGTGATGACCACCGACATGCGCGGCGAACTGGCGGCGGTGAGCGCCCCGGTGACCCTGCTCTATGCGCAGGACGAAAGCCTGATGCCCGCCGGGCAGGCGAAGGCGGCGTTCGAGCCGCAATATGCGGGGCTGGCGCACTTCACGGCGCAGATGGTGCCGGGGAGCCGCCACTTTATCATGCTCGACCAGCCCGAGGCTTTCGCGAAGGCGGTGGAGGGGCTTCTGGGGGAGTAACGGAGCTCGTCATTGCGAGCGTAACGGAGCAATCCAGAGCGGTGTACGCCTGCTCTGGATTGCCGCGTCGCCTTCGGCTCCTCGCAATGACGAGGCTTTTGGTTGCCCCCTTCGCGCGCCGCCGCTAGGGCGACGGGCACGGAAAAGGAGCCTCCCCCATGTTCAAGCGCCTGTTCGTCGACCATCCCAAGAGCGTCGATGAAAATTACATCGAACATTTCGGGGTCGCGTCGAAATTCGGCGTGACGATGATCTGGGGCGGGATGTGTGCGCTGGTCCATGCGGTGGTCCCCGGCTGGTGCATCACCACCGGCAGCGACACGATTTCGCGGCTCAACAAGATCATGGTCGAACAGCGCCGCGCCAAGGGGCAGGCCGTGATGCAGATGAGCACCATCGACTGGGTGATCTGACCGGCGTGACCGGCGCCATCGACTATCTCGACCGCGCGGCACGGCCGCGGCTGGCGTACCGCCATGTCGCGGGTGCGGGCCCGACGATCATCTTCCTGCCCGGTTACATGTCCGACATGGCGGGCGGCAAGGCGACCGCGCTGTTCGACCGGGCGGCCGCCGAAGGGCGCGCGTGCCTGCTGCTCGACTATGCCGGATGCGGATTGTCGAGCGGGTTGTTCGCCGAACAGACATTGCTCGACTGGCGCGGCGACGTGCTCGACCTGATCGACACGAAGATCGAGGGGCCGGTGATCATCGTCGGATCGTCGATGGGCGGGTGGCTGATGCTGCTGACCGCGCTGGCGCTGACCGCACGCGACGGACCGGGGCGCGTCGCGGGGCTGGTCGGGATCGCGGCGGCGCCCGACTTCACCGACTGGGGTTTCACCGCCGAAGAGAAGGCGATCATCCTCGCCGAAGGACAGCTTCGCGAAGACACGCCATACGGCGACCAGCCCTATGTCACGACGCGCGGCTTCTGGCAGTCGGGGGAGGCGAACCGCCTGCTCGATGCCCCGATCGCCCTCGCCTGCCCGGTCCGCCTGCTCCATGGGCAGGAGGACGGCGATGTGCCGCCCGAGATCAGCCTGCGGCTCGCCTCGGCGCTGACCAGCGACGATGTGCAGGTGACGCTCGTCAAGGGCGGCGACCACCGGCTGTCGCGCGACACCGATATCGCGCTGCTGGTCGACGCCGTCGCGCGGCTCACCCATTAACCCGAAGGATCATCATGGCTCGCAGCGATTTCAAGTTCAGCGTCAAGAAGCGCGTCCGCTATGCCGAAATCGATGCGCAGGCGGTGGTGTTCAACAGTCGCTACCTCGAATATTTCGACATCGGCATCACCGAATATTGGCGCGCGGCCGGGGTCTATGACCGCTGGCCCGCCAATGACAGCCCCGAATTCCACGTTGCGCGCGCCGAGGTCGATTACAAGGTGCCGATCCTGCTCGACGAGGAGATTGACATCTGCGTGCGCTGTTCGCGCGTCGGGCGCAGTTCGATGACCTTCCTGTTCGAACTGCACGGCGCGGGCCGGGACGATCTGCGCGCGACGGGGGTCGAGGTCAGCGTCCATGTCGAGGAAGCGCGCGGCGCGACCGCGCCGGTGCCCGATGCATTCGTATCCCTGTTCGAGACGTTTGAACAAACGTCGCTGCGCGCCTAAGTTCGCGCGATGACCAAATATCTCCACACCATGATCCGCGTCACCGACCCGGATGCGACCGTCGCCTTCTTCAACCTGATCGGGCTGGAGGAGGTGCGCCGCTTCGACAGCGAGGCCGGGCGCTTCACGCTGATCTTCCTCGCTCCGCCGGGACAGTCGGGGGTGGCCGAGGTCGAGCTGACCTACAACTGGCCGCCCGCCGACGGCAGCGCCGCCGAAAGCTATGGCGGCGGACGCAATTTCGGGCATCTGGCGTACCGGGTCGACGATATCTACGCCACCTGCCAGCGGCTGATGGACGCCGGGGTGACGATCAACCGCCCGCCGCGCGACGGCCATATGGCGTTCGTCCGCTCGCCCGACGGGATTTCGGTCGAGCTGCTGCAGGACGGGCACCTGCCGCCGCAAGACCCCTGGGTGTCGATGCCCAACACGGGCGAGTGGTAAGCTGAACCATGCCGGGCCTGTTGATCAATATCGACGTGCCCGACCTGGCCGCCGGCGAAGCCTTTTACACCGCCGCGCTCGGGCTGACCGTCGGACGGCGGTTCGATGACGATATCGTCGAACTGCTTGGCAGCGACGCACCGATCTATCTGATCGCCAAGCCTGCGGGCTCGGCGATCGGTCCGGACGGCGGCACGACGCGCGATTATGCGCGGCACTGGACCCCGGTGCATCCCGATTTTACCGTCGCCAATCTCGATACCGCGGTCGCGAAGGCATTGGCGGCGGGGGCGGTGCAGGAGGGCGAGACGCTGACCCTGCCCTATGGCCGGCAGGCGATGTTCGCCGATCCGTTCGGCCATGGATTCTGCCTGATCGAATTCAACGACGCGGGCTATGACGCGCTGGCGACGGACTGAACCGCGTCAGGCGGCCGCAGCGCCGATGACGGGCCTATCGGGCTGTTGCCAGCGGTCAGTGACCATGCAGTCGCGCCCGCTATGCTTGGCGGCGTAGAGCAACCGATCCGCCTCGGCGAACAGGCGGTCGAAATCGAGTGCGGCGCCGTCGGTCGAGGACTCGAAGATCAGAAGTCCACCGCTCGCGCTGACCGGATCGGGGATTTGCGGCACGTCGGCGGCGACGCGGCGCGCCAGCGCCTGGCGGCAGCGTTCGGCGGTGCCCGCCGCGTCGGGGCGGTCGATCAACAGGAAAAACTCTTCGCCGCCGATCCGCGCGACGACCCCGCCATGGCCTTCGCGCAGACCCGCGGCGGCGGCGCACAGCACCGCGTCGCCGGCCTGATGGCCGTGGAGGTCGTTGACCGACTTGAAATGATCGATGTCGATCAGCGCCGCGGCAGTGAAGCGGCGTCCGCCGCCGGCGAGCAGGTTTTCGAGCCCGCGCCGGTTGCTGAGTCCGGTCAGCGGATCGGTCTGCGCCGCATCCTCCATTGCGCCGGCGCGCGCCTGCGCCCAGTCGCGCTCGCGGCGCATGATCATGAACCGGTCGGCAACGCCGAGCGCGGTGATCACCAGTTCGAGCGCGATCGCGAGGTAGAGCAATTGGTCGAGCCACATCGGCCCGACATACAGGCCAAGCCCGCGCGCCACGCGTTCGAAGCCGCAGGCGATGATCGGCATCCACGCGATCGTCTGAAACCGCGCCGCGCGGCTGCCGCGCCGCCAGGCACGGGTGAGCACGACGACATAGGTGAGGAGGACCGGGAGGTAGCCGGCGAAATAGAGCTTGCTGCCCCATGGCCGCACCCATTCGACCGGCGCCATCGAGACGGCCGCGAACAGCGGCAGCCAGAAGGCGCAGGCGAGCAACGCGCGCCGATCGCCGCGCGTCGTCTTTTCGGGTTCGAGGAAGTTGAGGCAGAACATCGTCGCCGCGAGGATGCCGACGCTGAAACTGATCTGCGACAGATAGCCATAAGCCAGCGCGCTGATCCCCGGCACGACGGCAAAGGCAAGCCCCGACGACAGGCTGGTGTGCAGGATGATGCACACCGCGAGTGTCATGTGCCAGAGCAGGAAACGTTCGCGCAGGACGCGGAAAAAGGCGATATTGAAGACGATCGGCGCGAGCGCGAGGCCGGTGAACAGCGCGATCAGCAGCATCGTCTGGGTCGACCAACCGCCGGTTCCCGCCGGGGCGAGGCGCGCGGTTTTCAGCGTGGTCGGAAAACCGAGGCGGTCGAATGCGACGGCGACCTCGACAGGCGGCGCCGCGCGCTGCGGCAGCGTCAGGTAGAAATCGGGACCCGCGGCGCGATAGGGCATCGCCTGGCTCCCCCGTCGCACGATCGATGCCGTTGCCCCGTCGGCGTAGCGGACATGGAGCGCGATGCGATCGAAGCGGCTCGTCCGCGCGTTGAATTCCAGCGGCCCCTGCCCGGCGGCCGCGATCGCGCGGGCATCGAAGAACAGCCAGCTGCGCTGTCCGGCGAGCGACCAGCGATCGGGGCCGCAATCGCGGCGGACGCCCGGCGCCGATACTGTCCCGTAATCGTCCCAAAGGGTCGATTGCAGCGTGCAAGGCGCCGGACCCGACGCGGCGCGCGCCGGGGCCAAGCCCGCCGCCAGCATGACCGCAAAAACCAGAAACGCCAGACGCAGCAAAGACATGACCCCCAATGTCGTTGGCGCAAGGCTATACCCAAGGGCTTGCAACATGGTTAACTTGGCGGTCGACGGCGAGCCGTGGGTCGATTATCCTTGCCGCATGCTCGAAATCGTCCGCATCCCCGTCCTCAGCGACAATTATGTCTGGCTGGTCCACGAACCCCAAAGCAAGGCGACGATGGTCGTCGACCCCGCGGTCGCCGACCCGGTGCTGGAGGCGGCGGCGGCGCGCGGCTGGACGATCACCGACATCTGGAACACCCATTGGCATCCGGATCACACCGGCGGCAACGCCGCGATCAAGGACGCGACCGGTTGCACGATCACCGGCCCGGCCGCCGAGTTCGCGCGCATTCCGACGCTCGATGTGCAAGTGACGGGCGGCGATACCGTCAGGCTGGGCGATGTGGTCGCCGACGTGTGGGACGTGCCGGCGCACACTGCGGGCCATATCGCCTATCATTTCGCCAACGACGCCGCGATCTTCGTCGGCGACACGATGTTCGCGATGGGTTGCGGCCGCCTGTTCGAGGGCACCGCCGAGCAGATGTTCGCCAATATGCAGCAACTGGCGACGCTCGACGACGCGACGCGCGTCTATTGCGCGCACGAATATACGCTGTCGAACGCACGCTTCGCGGTGACGGTCGAACCCGAAAACGATGCGCTGGCGGCGCGGCTGGCGGCGGTGGAGTCCGCGCGTGCGGCGGGCGAAGCGACGGTGCCGACGACGATCGGCGCCGAGCGCGCGACCAATCCTTTCCTGCGCGCCCCGACCGCCGCCGAACTCGGACGGATCCGCGCGTTGAAAGACGCCGCGTGACCGCTTCAGCAACCATTCATCGCCTCGTCCGTAAAGTGTCATAGTCGCAGGAGTGCCGTGATGGCGAAGTTCAACCCGATCCGTGCCGCGGTGCTCTGCGCCGCAATGGCGCCGCTGCTCGCAAGCTGCGCGTCCTCGGACATGGGGGCGCCGCGCACCGAGGCGCTGACCCCGAAACAGGCCAAGACACTCGAAAAGCAGCTCGCGGGGAAAATCCCCGGCGACCCCGTACGGTGCCTGTCGAGCAGCGGAACCTATGACACGATCCGCGTGTCCGACAACATTCTGATTTATCGCCAGTCGGGCCGGCTGGTGTACCGCAACGACCTGAAAGGCAGTTGTCCGGGGCTCGGCCGCGACAGCGACATCATGGTCATCCGCCAGTTCGGCAGCTCGACCTGCAGCGGCGATTTCTTTCATCTGGTCGACCGGTCGAGCGGCATTCGCGGTCCGACCTGTGTGCTTGGCGATTTTGTCCCCTATCGCAAACCGGCGGGGGACAAAGGCTGAACCCTTGAGGTTCAGCGACGGGCGGGGTTCCGGTTTGCGCCGAGCTCTTCGGGTCGCACCCCCGCCTGTCATCTGGCAAAAGCCATTCAACAATATCCGTCGCCCCCGCGCAGGCGGGGGCCGCATGAGGTCGACACCCTCGTCGCAGCGTCACGACGACAACGGCCCCCGCCTGCGCGGGGGCGACGGTCAGGCCTTGTACATCGCCGCGATCCGGTCGGCGTAGACTTCGCGCAGTACATGACGGCGGATCTTCATCGACGGGGTCATCTGTTCATTCTCGATCGTGAACGCCTCGTCGGCGAGGTCGAATTTGCGGACCTTTTCGATCACCGACAGCTGGCCGTTGACCCGGTCGACCGCGGCGCGGAGCGCGGCGCGGAATTTTTCATGTTCGCGGAGCAGCGCCATTTCCCTGGGCAGCCCCTCGGCCTCCGCCCATTCGGCGGCCCATTCGGGATCGGGGACGAGTAGCCCGACGAGATGCGGGCGCTTATCGCCATAGACCATCGCCTGCAGGATTTCGGGCTGGAGCGTCAGCATGCCTTCGACCCGCTGCGGCGCGACATTGTCGCCCTTGTCGTTGACGATCAGGTCCTTCTTGCGATCGGTGATGACGATGCGGCCCTGCGGGTCGATATGGCCGATGTCGCCGGTGTGCAGCCAGGGTCCCTTGTCGGGTTCGGCGGGATCGACGACCAGCACGCGCGCGGTCTCGGGCTTGTTGCGCCAATAGCCCTTCATCACGAGTTCGCCGCGCACCAGGATTTCGCCGTCGTCGGCGATGCGGACCTCGGTGTTCATCAGCGGCGGGCCGACTGTGTCCATCTTCAGCCCGACCGACGGGCGGTTGCAGCTGATCACCGGCCCCGCCTCGGTCTGGCCATAGCCCTGGAGCAATGTTAGTCCGATCGAGTGGAAAAATACACCGATCTCGGGGTTGAGCGGCGCGCCGCCCGACACGAGCGCCTTCATCCGGCCGCCGAAACGCTGCTGGATCTTGGGGCGGAACAATTTGTCGAGGATCAGGTCGACCGGGCGGTCGAGCACGCCCATCCGGCGCTCATAATCCTTTTCCCCGACGCGGATCGCCTGGTTCAGCATCCAGTTGGCGAGCTTGCCCTGTTTTTCGACCGACTTGATCATCCGGGCGCGGATCACCTCGAACAGCCGCGGCACGACGACCATGATCGTGGGACGCGACTCCTCGATGTTCGAGAGCAGTTTTTCGAGACCCTCGCTGTAATAGATTTGCGCGCCGACCATGATCGGCAGGAACTGCCCGCCCGAATGTTCATAGGCGTGGCTGAGCGGCAGGAACGAGAGAAACACCTCCTCGTCGCCGATGCCGAAGTCGTTGACGAGCACCTCGGCGGCGCCGGCGGCATTGTGCAGGATCGCACCATGATGCTGCATCACCCCGCGCGGCGCCCCGCCGGTGCCGCTGGTGTAGATGAGGCAGGCGACATCGTCGCGGGTGACGCCCAGCCCGCGCGCCTTGGTCTCCTCGACATAGGCGGCGCCATTTTCGACCAGCGGCGCCCAGTCATGGACGCGCACATCGCCCTGCTGGCCAACGCGCAGGCTTTCCATGCTGATGACGAGGCTCGCGTCCGAACGCATCACCGCCGGCATCAGCACGCGGGCCAGCTTGGCGGTCGAGACGATCACCGCCTTCGCCCCGCTGTTGTCGAGAATGTGCTGGTGGTCGCGTTCGGTGTTGGTGGTGTAGGTCGGCACGGTGATGCAGCCCGCCGCCATGATGCCGAGGTCGGCGATGCAGAATTCGGGGCGGTTCTCGCTGATCAGCACGACACGGTCGCCGTCCTTGAGGCCGAGTTCGCGCAGATTATGCGCGAGCGCCGACACCTGGTTCGCGACCTGGCGCCAGCTCATCGGCTGCCAGGCGCGGTCGGCCTTGCGCCACAGAAACGGGTCCTCGCCGCCCTTTTCGGCGCGGTCGAAGAACATCGCGACCAGGCTCGGGAAATGGTCGAGATGGGGGTTTTCCAGCTTCATGCCTCTTGCTCTCCCGGGGAGGTATTCAACAAATAGGAACAGTCCCTATTTAATTTCTTCTGTTTCTTGGCCGTTCTCGGTTAGCCCGAATTAAATAGGGACTGTCCCTATTTATTGGCGCGCCGCGGCTTCTATCATTCCTAGCTCTGCGGCGGAGCGCCGTCGACCGACGACGTGCCGGGGCCGCGCGGATCGGCGGCGCCATGCCATATTTCGCCAACGCGCTGCGCGGCGTTGAGTTTCGATCCGAGGTCGGTGGGGGTGATGGGATAGCCGAAGGGCGCCATCTTGCCGGCGATCGCCTTGCCCGCCGCGTCATTTTCGATCAGCACGCCCTGCTGCCCGAAGAACAGGTTGGGCAGCGCGATCGCATCCTCGGCGCTCAGCCCCCAGTCGAGCACGCCGACCAAAGTCTTGGTGACGTGCATGATGATCCGCTTGCCGCCCGCAGAGCCGACCGCGAGCACGACCTTGCCGTCGGGGCCATAAACGATCGTCGGCGACATCGACGACAGCGGGCGCTTGCCGGCCTGCACGCGGTTCGCCGCGGGCGCGTCGCCGCGCACCGGATTGAGGTCGAAATCGGTGAGCTCGTTGTTGAGGAAAAAGCCGTTGGCGTTGAGGTTGCTGCCGAAGATGCTCTCGATCGTCGAGGTCATCGACGCGACATTGCCGTCCTTGTCGACCGCGACAAAATGCGTCGTGCCCTGTTCGGGAATCGGACCCGACGGGGTGCGCGGCTGCGCGCCCGGCGGGTTGCCGGCGGGATAGGACGCGGCACGGCCATAGGGCGAGATCAGCTGGCGCCGCTGCGACAGATAGGCCTTGTCGAGCAGGCCGGCGACGGGGACATCGACGAAATCGCTGTCGCCCAGATATTTCTCGCGATCGGCATAAGCGAGCTGCATCGCTTCCGACAGCAGGTGCCAGCTCATCGGGTTGTCCTTGCCCATCGTCTTCATGTCCCAGCCCTCGATCATGCCGAGGATGCCGAAGACGGTGGTCGCGCCCGACGAGGGCGGCCCCATGCCGCACACCTTGTAGACGCGGTAGGTGGTGCAGACGGCGGGCTTGTCCTGCGCCTTGTAGGCCGCGAGGTCCTTGGCGGTGAGCAACGCGGGGTTGCGCGTCGATTTTGCCACCGCGTCGCTGATCGCCTTGGCATTGGCACCGGTGTAGAAAACGTCGGGGCCCTTCGCCGCCATGTCGCGCAGCAGCTTGGCATAAGCGGGATTCCTGATCACCGTGCCGACCGGCGCGGGCTTGCCGTCGACATAATAGAGCGCGCGCGCGGCGGGGAAGTCCTTCCACGTGTCCTGGAAGCGGTCGAGCCAGCCATAAAGCGCGGGGGTGACCTGGAAGCCTTCGTCGGCGAGCTTGATCGCCGGCTGGAACAGCGCCTTCCATTCGAGCTTGCCCCATTTCTTGTGGGTCAGCTCCATCAGGCGAACATTGCCCGGGACACCGACCGAAAGCCCGCCGGGGATGACGTCGCCATAACCGCGCGACTTGCCGTCTGGACCCATGAAGCGGTCGGGCTTGGCCGAGGCGGGCGCCATTTCGCGGCCGTTGATCGTACCGATCTGGTCGCTCTTCGCGTCATGATAGACGAGGAAGCCGCCGCCGCCGACACCGCTCGACTGCGGTTCGACGAGGGTGAGCACCAGCATCATCGCCATCGCCGCGTCGGCGGCCGAGCCGCCGTCGTGCAATATCTGGCGTCCGGCCTCGGTCGCGCGCGCATCGGCGGACGAGGTCACGCCCTGCGCCGCGGCGAGCGAGGGAAGCGTTGTCAGGAAAAGGGCGAAGGCGGCGAAGAGTCTCTTGTTCATGCCGGGACATTGGCGCGGGGGGAAGGATGGCGCAACCCCATCCCTATTCCTCCTCGTCGCGAAGCAATGCCGAGGGGTTATGACGCCGGCGTTGCCGGCCCCTTCCCCATCCACTTGCTCAGTCGCCCACCCCGACCGCGTCGGCGACGCGGGTGAAGCCGTCGCGCACCGCCAGATCCTCGAGTCCGCGCGAGATCCGCGCGGCGAGGCCCGGGCCGGCGAAGACCATCGCCGAATAGATTTGCACGAGGCTGGCCCCGGCGCGGATGCGCGCCCAGGCCGTTTCGGCCGTGGCGATGCCGCCAACGCCGATCAGCGGGATCGCGCCGCCGCTCGCGGTGCGAAAATCCTTGAGCCGCTGGAGCGCGAGGTCATGGAGCGGGGCGCCCGACAGCCCACCTGCCTCGTGTGCATGGCGCGACACAAGCGCCGGCCGCGCGATGGTGGTGTTCGACACGATCAGCGCCGCCAGCCCCTTGTCGAGCGCGACGGTTACCAGATCGTCGATGTCGGCGGGTTCGAGGTCGGGCGCGACCTTGAGGAAAACGGGTTTCGCGGCGCCCGTGGGCTGCGCGGCATTGACCGCGTCGAGCAGCGCTTCGAGCGCGCGCCTATCCTGCAGCGCGCGGAGGCCCGGGGTGTTGGGCGAACTGATATTGACGGTCAGATAATCGGCGAGCGGCGCCATTGCGGCGGTGCCCTTGGCATAGTCGGCGATGCGATCGGCGCTGTCCTTGTTCGCGCCGATGTTGATGCCGAGCGGCACAGCGATACCGCAGGCCCGCAGCTTTTCGATGCGCGTCGCCGCCGCAGCCTGCCCGCCGTTGTTGAACCCCATGCGGTTGATCACCGCGCCATCCTCGACCAGCCGGAACAGGCGCGGACGCGGATTGCCCTCCTGCGGCAGCGGGGTCAGCGTGCCGACCTCGACGAAGCCGAAGCCGAAGCGCGGCATCACCGCGGCGGCGCGGGCATCTTTGTCGAAGCCGGGGGCGAGACCAACCGGGTTCGGGAATGTCAGCCCCGCAACCTCGACCCGCAGGATCGGGCTGGTCAGCGCGCTGCGCGCGCGTGGCAGCGGTTCGAGCGCGGCTAGGGTCAGATTGTGCGCGGCCTCGCCGTCGGTCGCATGGACGATCGGGCGGACGAGCGCATAGGCGGCATCAGTGAGCGAGGCGAAGAGCGACATGACCCGCCATTGCGCCGCACCGGCCCCTATGGCAAGCCCCTGTCCGACCAGCAAAGTCCAACGAAAAGCCGGAGAAAATCGTGTCGCACCCCCGTATTCTTGCCTGCCTGTCCACCTCGCTGTTCGCGATCGCTCTCGTGGGCTGCGCGCCGACGGTTGCCGAGCAAGCGCCCGCGACGGTGGCCGCGCCCGCCGATGTCGCGCCGGCGGGCGCCAACCTGGCCGAATTCTTCGACAAATATGACGCGGCGCAACTGTCGCTGTCGCCCGAGACCAAGGCGCGGCGCGGGGTGCGCGACGGCGATTATGGCGCGTGGGACGATGTGTCGGACGAGGCCGCGGTCGCGCGCTTCAAGCTGCAGACCGCGACCGCCGAGGCGATGCGCGGCAGTTTCGATCCCAAGGCTCTGTCGGCCGACGAGGCGCTGTCGTTCGAACTGTTCAACGCGCAGGCGGCGCGCGCCGAACGCCTGTTCCCGTTCCGCGACCATGGCTATATCTTCGACCAGATGAACGGCGCGCAGAGCCAGATGCCGGCGTTCCTGATCAACATCCACCGCGTCGCCAATATCGCCGAGGCCGAGGCCTATATCAGCCGCATTCGCGGCATGGGACCGATCCTCGACGCGCTGTCGGCGCAGTCGGCGGAGCGCGCCGCGAAAGGCTTTGCGCCACCGAAATGGGTCTATCCCTATGTCATTTCGGACATCGCCAACCTGACCAAGCCCGACAATGCGGTGATCGAGGACATCAGCGCGAAGGTGAACAAGCTGGACATCGATGCCGCCGAAAAGACGCGGCTGATCGGCGCCGCCAAGGCCGCCTGGGTGGAGAGTGCCGGCCCGGCCTATACGCGCCTCTCGGCCGAGATGGCGCGCCAGCAGGCGTCGGCGCCGACACAGGACGGCGTGTGGCGTATGCCCGGCGGCAAGGCCTATTATGAGGCTTTGCTCGCCAATTATACGACGACCGACATGACCGCGGCGCAGATCCACGACCTCGGCCTGTCCGAAGTTGCGCGCATCCATGGCGAGATGAAGAAGATCATGGTCCAGGTCGGGTTCAAGGGCACGCTGAATCAGTTTTTCGACCATTTGCGCACCAGCCCGCAATATTATCACACGACGCGCGAGGCCTATCTGGCCGATGTCGACGCGCATGTGAAGGCGATGGAGGCACGGTTGCCCGCCTTCTTCAACACGCTGCCCAAATCGGCGCTGCAGGTGAAGGCGGTCGAGGCGTTCCGCGAGAAGTCGGCGGGCAAGGCCTTCTACTCCTCGCCCGCGCCCGACGGGTCGCGGCCGGGCATCTATTATGTGAACCTCTACGACCTTCGCGACATGCCCAAGACCGAGCTCGAGGCGCTCGCCTATCATGAGGGCGTTCCGGGGCATCATCTGCAGCGCGCGGTGCAGACCGAGCTCACCGGCCTGCCGCCCTTTCGCCGCTTCGGCGGTTTCACCGCTTATACCGAGGGCTGGGGCCTCTATTCGGAGGAATTGGCCAAGGACATGGGTTTCTATACCGATCCCTATGCCGATTTCGGGCGGCTGGGCATGGAGCTGTGGCGCGCGACACGGCTCGTCGTCGACACCGGCATCCACGACAAGCGCTGGAGCCGCGAACAGGCGATCCAGTATCTGAAGGACAATACCCCCAACCCGCAGGGCGATATCGAAAAGGCGATCGAGCGCTATGTCGTCTATCCGGGACAGGCGACCGCCTACCTCATTGGCAAGCTCAAGATCATGGAGCTGCGCGGCCGTGCGCAGGCGGCGCTCGGCGACAAGTTCGATTTCCGCACCTTCCACGACGTCGTCCTCGAATCGGGTCCGGTGCCGCTCGATGTGCTCGAACGCCGCGTCGATGCGTGGATCGCGACCCAAAAGAGTTAATGCTGGCGATTTGCGGGCTTGACGCAGCGCGCCGAAAGGCAAATGACTTGACCTAGTTAAACAGGCGGCGATGCAGCCGCCGGGGGTCGGGTCTCGTCATGACGGAAGCTTCATCCACGCCCACAGGCGCGGACGGCGAAACGCCGTTCGAACTGCAATATTTCCCGCCCGATCCCGATCTGGCGGAAATGGTGTCGAGCTTTTATTTCGTCCGCGTCGATCTGCCCTTGTTCGACGAAAGCGAGCGCGCCGACCGTCCGCAATTCCGCATCATGGACGTGCCCAAGGGCGAATATATCTTTCCCGACGGCTATCGCTTTCCGGCCGGGCGCGCGACGATCATCGGCCCGACCAGCGGCAGCGTGCAGGCGCTCGCCCCCGGACCGCTGCGCATGTACGGATTCGGACTGATGCCCGCCGGCTGGGCGACGCTGATGGGGGCGCACGCCGACAAGCTGACCGACCGCGCGATCGACGCCGCCGACCTGTTTGGCGACTGGATCGAGGAGGTAGTCGATGCGATCGGCAACGCCGCCGACACCGCCGAACGGCTGGTGATCGGCAATAATTTCGTCCGCGAAATCCTGAAGAAGAGCGAGGCGGCACCGGTATGGTTCACGCGCACTGTCGACGAATGGCTGACCGCGTCGCCATCGCCGCAGGTGCCCGAACTGGTGGAAGCCACGGGCATGTCGATCCGCTCGGTCGAACGGATGACCAAGCATTATTACGGCCTGTCGCCGCGGATGCTGGCGCGCAAATATCGCGCGGTGCGTGCGGCATCGGCGTTGGCGCGCGGCGAAAAGCTCGACGATGCCGCGCTGGGTGACGCCTTTTACGATCAGTCGCACCTGATCCGCGAGATCAAGCGCTTCGCCGGCGCGACGCCGGGCCAGCTTTCCAAGCCCTCGCCCTATACCGAGGCGACGGCGAAGGGCCGCAAGCAAATGGCGGGCAAGGTCAGCCCGATGGTTTCGGATACCTGACACTCACCGTCATTGCGAGCGTAGCGAAGCAATCTCCGGCCCTCGGCCTTGCACAAGGTCGAGGGCTGGAGATTGCCGCGTCGCCTCCGGCTCCTTGCAATGACGACACAGCTGCGGGACTCGCCAAATCCCGGATTAACCACCAAAAATCCCGCGCCCTGTCGTTTTGGCGTTTCCGTACAATCGCGAATCGGCGGCGCCCCATATTCGGGGCTTGCGACCCAGAAGAGCTCGCCTCTTTCAGAGGAACGAGACCTTCATCTTGGCACTCATTCGGCTCCGGCCGGATGGGTGCCTTTTTTTCTTGGGCGCCGGAAAAACCGCCTTGCTTGCGCGCCGCCAAAGCCTCGCCTATATAAGTGGAGTAATTTGATCCAGTTAAGAATCGTTCGCAATTTGCGCGCGATAGAGAGTCCGCACCGTCGCAATGCGCCTGTCCAACCTTGCCGATTATGCCGTGGTGCTGATGAGCGCCGCCGCCCGCCAATGCGGGTCGGTACCGATTCACGCCGGCATGCTGGCCGAGCAGACGGGGATTCCGGGACCGACCGCGCAGAAGCTGGTGAGCGGACTCGCGCGCGCCGGGCTGCTGGTTGCTTCGCGCGGCAGCGGCGGCGGGGTAAGGCTGGCACGGCCCGCGGCGGCGATCAGCGTCGCCGATATCATCGAAGCGGTCGAAGGCCCGATCGCGTTGACCGCCTGCGTTGCCGAAGGGCGCCACGATTGCTCGCTCGAGGGCAGCTGCAAGGTCCAGCCGCACTGGGGCGTAGTGAACGGTGCGGTGCGTGGGGCATTGGCGGAGATTAGTCTGGCGAGCCTCAGTAAGCCCCTCCCGCAGGCGGGAGGGGTTTGGGGAGGGCCTGTCTCGGACACCGCCTTCACCAACACCCCCTCCCCCAGCCCCTCCCGCAAGCGGGAGGGGAGGATAGAAGCATGACCGACAACACCGAACTCCCCGTCAAGGACCAGGCCGCGCACGACGCCGCGGCGAAGGTCGCCGATTATGAACATGGCTGGTCGGCCGACATCGAGACCGACTTCGCGCCCAAGGGGCTGACCGAGGATACGGTCCGCTTCATTTCGGCGAAGAAGAACGAGCCCGAATGGATGCTCGACTGGCGGCTGAAGGCGTTCCGCCACTGGTTGACGATGGAGACGCCCGACTGGGCGAAGCTCAACGTCCCGCCGATCGACTACCAAGACGCGTACTATTACGCGGCGCCCAAGGCGAAGCCGAAGCTCTCCAGCCTCGACGAGGTCGATCCCGAGATTCTCGAGGTCTACAAGAAGCTCGGCATCCCGATCGAGGAGCAGAAGGTGCTCGCGGGGGTCGAGGGCGCGCGCAAGGTCGCGGTCGATGCGGTGTTCGACAGCGTCAGCGTCGCGACGACCTTCCGCGAGGAATTGAAGCGCGCGGGCGTGATTTTCCTCTCCATCTCGGAAGCGATCCGCGAATATCCCGAGCTGGTGAAAAAGTGGCTCGGCAAGGTCGTGCCGATGCACGACAATTATTTCGCGACGCTCAATTGCGCGGTCTTCTCCGACGGCACCTTCGTCTACGTGCCCGAGGGTGTGCGCTGCCCGATGGAGCTCAGCACCTATTTCCGCATCAATGCCGAGAATACGGGGCAGTTCGAGCGGACGTTGATCATCGCGGACAAGGGCGCTTACGTCTCCTATCTCGAAGGCTGCACCGCGCCGATGCGCGACGAGAACCAGCTGCACGCCGCGGTGGTCGAACTGGTGACGCTCGACGATGCCGAGATCAAATATTCGACGGTGCAGAACTGGTATCCCGGCAATGCCGAGGGCCTCGGCGGCATCTATAATTTCGTGACCAAGCGTGCGCTGTGCCAGGGCAAGCGCAGCAAGGTGTCGTGGACGCAGGTCGAAACCGGCTCTGCGATCACCTGGAAATATCCGAGCTGCGTGCTCAACGGCGACGACAGCGTCGGCGAATTCTATTCGGTCGCGGTCACCAACAATTACCAGCAGGCCGACACCGGCACCAAGATGATCCACAATGGCAAGCGCACGCGCTCGACGATCGTTTCGAAAGGGATCAGCGCGGGCAAGTCGAACAACACCTATCGCGGCATCGTGCGCGTCGCGCCGAATGCCGAGGGCGTGCGCAATTTCACTCAGTGCGACAGCCTGCTGCTGGGCGACCAGTGCGGCGCCCACACCGTCCCCTACATCGAGGTCCGCAACCCGACCGCGACCGTCGAGCATGAAGCGACGACGAGCAAGATCAGCGACGACCAGCTGTTCTACGCGATGCAGCGCGGGCTGGGACAGGAAGAGGCCGTGGCGCTGATCGTCAACGGCTTTGCCAAGGAAGTGCTGCAGCAACTGCCGATGGAATTTGCCGTCGAGGCGCAGAAGTTGCTGGGGATCAGCCTTGAGGGGAGCGTGGGGTGATGAGCTTAGCCATTTTGTTCGCGCTCCTCTCCACAGCGCAAGCCGACGCACAGCCGACGCGCACGGTGGAAACAACCGAAAAGATCGGTTCGATCAAGGTTCCCGACGAAATCGCGCCTGCGGTCGGCCCCTATATCACTTGCCGTATCATGGCGTCGGGGACGCCGCTGATCGTCGAGGGCAAGCCGGTGAACTATAATCTGCCCGGCCAGACCGACTGCGCCAAAGTTCGCGAAAATGCCGCGCGCGAGGCCGACAAATTGCTCACCCAGCAAGGGATGAGCGACAAGGCGAAGCGCCAGGCCTTTGTCGACAGGGTGCTGGCCGATGCCGACAGCTTCGCCGCAGCGCTTTCGACACCGCAATCCGTTGCCGTTGCGCCCGATTCCCCGCTGGCACCCGATGCCGCGCCGGCCGCAAAAAGGGAACCATGATGCTGCGCTGGCTGTTCGGAAAGCGCGCCGAAAGGCCGCGAGGCTCGAAACCCGAATTGGTGCCCAACCCGGGCAACCAGACCGGGGGATCGCACGAATTTGTTCGCGTCCCGCAAGACCAGTCCCTCTCCATCAACGGCAGTCCGGTTCAGCTGGAAACCAGTGAATTTAAGATCGACCCACATCATGCTAAAAATTGAAAGCCTCCACGCAACTGTTGCTGATAAGCTGATCCTGAAAGGCTTGTCGCTCAGCATCAATGCGGGCGAAATCCATGCGATCATGGGTCCCAATGGCGCGGGCAAGTCGACGCTGTCTTATGTGCTCGGCGGGCGGCCCGGTTATGAGGTCACCGAGGGGTCGGTCGATTTCGGCGGGCAGGATCTGCTCGCCCTCGATCCGCACGAGCGCGCCGCGGCGGGGCTGTTCCTCGGCTTCCAATATCCGGTCGAGATTCCCGGCGTGTCGAACGTCCAGTTCCTGCGCGAAAGCCTCAACGCCCAGCGCAAGGCGCGCGGCGAGGAACCGCTGTCGGGCGGCGACTTCCTGAAGCTGGCGCGCGAGAAGGCGGGGCTGCTCAAGATGGACATGGACATGCTCAAGCGCCCCGTGAACGTCGGCTTTTCCGGCGGCGAGAAGAAGCGCAACGAGATGGTGCAGATGGGCATCCTCGACCCGAAGCTCGCGATCCTCGACGAGACGGACTCGGGCCTCGACATTGACGCGCTGCGCATCGTCGGCGACGGGATCAACAGCATCATGCGACGACCCGATAAGGCAGTGCTGCTGATCACCCATTACCAGCGGCTGCTCGACTATGTGCAGCCCGATTTTGTCCATGTGCTGGCCGCCGGCCGGATCGTGAAGTCGGGTGGGCCCGAGTTGGCGCGCGAGTTGGAAGAACATGGCTATTCCGAGATCGCGGCTTGATGGCGATGCTCGCCCTGATGACCATGACGCCCGCCGCGGCGCTGCCTTCGGCGCCGGCGATCGAGGAAGAGATCGTCGTGATCGCGAGCAAGCTCAAGGACTGGCGCGCCTCGTTGGTCGAGTCTCGTGGCGATGTCCGTTGTTTCACGCAGCGGTCGACCGGCGACGCCGCGATCGACCGCATCGGGTGCCAGTCCATGATGCAATGCCATGCGCGGTACAAGGACCGGTTCGCCGGTTTCAAGGACCATCGCGTCCCGTCGAACAAGCGTAAGGCGATGTACAAGAGCTTCATGAAGGACGAGTTTTCGCCCTGCGTTTTCGAAAGGCGCGAAGCGATGATCACCGATCTCGCCGACGTGAGGGCGGCGGCACGATGAGCGCGCGTCCCCTCCCCTCGCGGCGCGACGAAGCGTGGCGTTATAGCAACATCGACGCGGTTGCCGCAGCGTGGCCGTTGCCCGCCCCCGAGAGCATCATCGTACCCGCCGGCGGCTCGTTCCGCCGCGCGGTCGTGCAGGATGCGGGTGACATCCGGCAGATCGAACTGGTGCTCGGCAAGGGCGCTGCGGCGTCGCTGCATGTCCTCAATATCGGCGGCGCTTATGGCCGCATCGAACTCGCGGTGACGCTGCACGAAGGCGCCGACTTCCATCTCGGCGCGGCGCAGATCGGCGGCGGGGAGCAGAATCTGGAGATCGTCACCACCGTGACCCATTCCGAACCCGGCGCGACGTCGCGGCAGGTTGTGCGGTCGGTGCTCGGCGGTACCGCGACCGGCACCTATCTCGGCAAGGTCGCGGTCGCGCGCGATGCACAGCAAACCGACAGCGCACAGGATGTGAAGGCGATGCTGCTCGACCGCAGCGCGACCGCCAACGCCAAGCCCGAGCTCGAGATCTTCGCCGACGATGTGAAATGTGCGCATGGCTGCGCGATCGGCGAACTCGACGCGATGGCGCTTTATTATCTGCAATCGCGCGGGTTGCCGCCGGGTGAGGCGAAGAAGCTGATGTTGCAGGCGTTTGTCGCGGGGGTGTTCGATGGCGCCGAGGATGAGGCGCGGTTGCAGGACCTGGCGTTGGCGAAGCTGGGGGAATTGGTGTGACCAACCTCCCATCCCCGTTTGTGTCGAGCGAAGTCGAGACACCCACCGGTAGTGCACGCCTTCGTGGTGTCTCGACTTCGCTCGACACGAACGGGCTTAGGGGGCAGTTTCCGGGGCTCGCGGGCAACTGGCACTATCTCGACACCGCAGCGACCGCGCAAAAGCCGCAGGCGGTGATCGACGCGACAGTGAACGCGATGGGCCGCGACTATGCGACCGTCCACCGCGGCGTCTATGCGCGCTCGGCCGACATGACGCTCGCCTATGAGGCGGCCCGGCGGCGGATTGCGGCGTTTATCGGCGCGCGCGAGAATGAGATCGCTTTTGTGCGCGGCGCGACCGAGGCGATCAACCTTGTCGCCTACTCGCATCCGAAAAAGGGCCGCGTGCTGCTCTCCACGTTGGAACATCACAGCAATATCGTGCCCTGGCAGCTTGCGGGCTGGCAGGTCAATGTCTGCCCGCTGACCGCGGACGGACGCATCGATTTGGACGCCGCCGAGACGCTGCTGACCAGCGAACATACTATGGTCGCCTTCGCGCATGTGTCGAACGTGCTCGGCAGCCCGCTCGACGTCGCGCGCGCCGCCGAGCTGGCGCACCGTGTCGGCGCCGAATTGCTGGTCGACGGTTGCCAGGCGGTACCGCGGCTGCCCGTCGATGTCGCGGCGCTCGGTTGCGACTATTATGTCTTCTCGGGGCACAAGCTTTACGGTCCCACCGGCATCGGGGTGCTGTGGAGCGACAAGCTCGATACGCTGCCGCCGTGGCAGGGCGGCGGATCGATGATCGACCGCGTGACCTTTGCCAAAACGACCTATGCCCCGGCGCCGACCCGCTTCGAGGCGGGGACGCCGGCGATCATCGAGGCGCTTGGGCTTGCCGCTGCGGTCGAATATGTCGAAGCGATCGGCGTCGAGGCGATCCACGCGCATGAGGTCGCGCTCGTCGGAAGCCTGCGCGAACAGCTCGCGCGGCGGAACAGCATAACGCTGTTCGGACCCGAAAACAGCGCCGGAATCGTCAGTTTTGCGATGGCGGGGGTTCATCCGCACGACATCGGCACTATCTTGGACGAAAGCGGGGTCGCGATCCGCGCCGGGCACCATTGCGCACAGCCGCTGATGGAGCATCTGGGCGTGCCGGCGACCGCGCGCGCGAGTTTTGGCGTTTACAGCAATGACGATGACGTGGCGGCGCTGATCGAGGGTCTGTCGCGCGTCGAGAGGATTTTCGGATGAGCGAGGATCGGATGATCAAGGTTGAGGAAGTGACGAGCGTCGAGGCGCCGCCCAAAGCGCGCGTCGAGGATATCGAGACCGCGCCCGAGAAGCTGGAGCGCAAGCGCGACTATCTGGAGGGTTTTCTTGCCGCGAAGCCCGCGGCGGTCGAACCGGGCGCCGTCGGCGGCGACCTGTACGAGGCCGTCGTCAATGCATTGAAGGACATCTTCGACCCCGAAATCCCGGTCAACATCTATGACCTCGGGCTGATCTACAATGTCGAGATCGATGAGGGGCATGTCGTCGTCACCATGACGCTGACCACGCCGCACTGCCCGGTCGCCGAATCGATGCCCGCCGAGGTCGAACTGCGCGTCGGCGCGGTGCCCGGGGTCGGCGATGCCGAGGTCAACCTCGTCTGGGATCCGCCGTGGTCGCCCGACAATATGAGCGACGAAGCGCGCCTTGAACTGGGAATGCTGTGATGACCGAAGTGAAAACTCGTGCACGCCCTGCCGCCGTAGCCCTCACCGTCGGCGCGGAAGACCGCATCGCGACATTGATGGCATCGGCGCCCGAAGGCGCGATCGGCGTCCGCCTGTCGACCCCGCGCCGCGGCTGTTCGGGGCTCGCCTATTCGGTCGACTATGTCACCGAAGAAGTGAAGTTCGACGAAAAGATCGAAACCCCCGGCGGCGTCTTCTACATCGACGGCGCATCGGTGCTCTACCTGATCGGCAGCACGATGGACTGGGTCGAGGATGATTTCGCTGCGGGCTTCGTGTTCGAGAACCCGAACGCCAAGGGCGCGTGCGGCTGCGGCGAGAGCTTCACGGTCTAACCCGGCGCATTTTTGCACCGGACATGCTAAGTTTCCCCGTCAAATGAGGGGGGAGCGTCATGGTTCGTGCCTTCTATCTGGTCTATGCGGGCCTGTGCTACGCGATATTCTTCGCGATATTCCTGTACCTTATCGCCTTCGTCGGCAACCTGCCGGTCGTCCCGGTCACCATCGATGCCGCGCGGACGGGGCCGATGGCGACCGCGGTCGCGGTCGATATCGCGCTGGTCGCGCTGTTCGGCTGCTGGTATGCGCTGCCCGCGACGGTGTGGGCGGTCGAGAACGGAATCGGCGCCGGCATCCTGTGGGCGCTGTTTGCGAGCGGCTGGGCGATCGTGCTGCTGAGCACCTTCCTGCTCAACCACTTCGAGCTGTTCGGATTGCAACAGGCGTGGTTCGCGCTGCGCGAGCGGGCGGCCGCCGTGCCGCAGTTGCACCAGCCCTTGTTCTACAAGATCGTCCGCCATCCGCTCTACGCCGGCTTCTTCATCGCCTTCTGGGCGACGCCGCGGATGAGCGTCGGCCACCTGCTCTTCGCGGTCGGCATGTCAGCCTATATGCTGATCGCCATCCGGTTCGAGGAGCGCGACCTGATCGCGACCTTCGGCGGGGACTATGTCGCCTATCGGGAAAGGGTCGGGATGCTGGTGCCGCGACTCTAGTGGCACACCGTCCAGCCGGCGGTCCGCTTCGCCATGTCTAGGTGGAAATGGTCGGCGTGGGCGGCGTTATAGTCGGGCGACAGCACGGTGCTGAACAGGCCGCACGACCCGTCGCGCACGGCGTGCAGGAATTCGCTGCGTGCATCGCCGTCGTTCCAGTCGCCCACCAGCGTGATGCGCGTCCCGTCGGCGAGAACAAAGGCCGATATGTCGATCGCATTGGCGGTCGAATGCTGGCTCTGCGCCTGTTTCCCCGCGATCTTGCGGCAGTTGTAGCTGCCCAGATTTTCGAGTTCGGCCACAGCCTGTCCGAAATGCTTTTGCGCCAGCGGCTGAACGACGTCGCGGTTCCACAGCGCCATCGCCGCGGTCACCGCGCAGCCGGGCGCGACATTCGCGGGGCGCATCGTCGGCACGAGCCGATTGCCGGTCAGCACCATGCGCTGGCTCGCGCGGCAGACGCCCTGCCCCACCACCGGCCGCCGTTCATACCCCGCCTTCGCCCGATCGAAGGCGGCGAAACAGGCGCTATCGTCGCCGACCAGCCCCACCAGCTTGCGATGGGTCGCCCAGCCTTGCGGCTGCGCGAGTTCGAAACGTGCGGTGGGGTCATGCTGGGGATGATCGCGCAGCCACTGCATCGCGTAGACCGCGGCGGTCGCGAGCAACAGGGCGACGGCGAACCCGATCAGATAAGGACGAAAACTCTTCACCCCTGTCCAATGCCCGCGCGGCACCGCCCGTTCCAGCACCAAATTACCGCTTGTTGAAAGCCGCGGGGCGCGTGATAGCGTTCCCATGGCGAAGCGCTCGATCCTGATCGTCGGCGGCGGCACCGCGGGCTGGCTGACCGCCGCCTATCTCGCGCGTTTTTTCGATCTCGCGCGCAACCCGCGGCTGTCGATCACGCTGCTCGCGTCGGACGAGATCGGCAGCATCGGGGTCGGCGAAGGCGCCTTTCCGACGATCCGCAACACGCTGCAATATATCGGTGTCGACGAAAGCGAGTTCGTGCGCCGCGCGTCGGCGACGTTCAAGCAGGGCATTCGTTTCGACGATTGGGTTCGCACGCCCAGGGATGGCCGGTCGAGCCATTTCCTCCACCCGTTCGAGGCGCCCTATCATGGCGACGGCCACAGCCTGGTTTCCTATTGGCTGCTCCAGGACGAAGCCACGCGGCGGCCGTTCGCCGAGGCGATGACGATCCAGAACCGCGTCGCCGAGGCGCGGCGTGCGCCCAAGCGGCCGGGCGAGGAAGCGTTTGGCGGGCCGTTGAACTATGCCTATCATTTCGACGCGACGCGGCTGGCCGAGGTGCTGTCGAACCAGGCGCGGACGCTGGGCGTCGACCACCTGCCGGGCACGCTGACCGCTGTCGCGCTGCACGCTGAAAGCGGCGCGATCGACCATGTCGTGACCGCCGAGCATGGGGTGCTAACCGCCGATCTTTACATCGACTGTTCGGGTTTCCGCGCCGAACTGATCGACGCGCTAGGCGCGCCGTTCCGCAGCGTGAAGCACCAGCTGTTCACCGACCGCGCGCTGGCGTGCAAGATTCCCTATGACGCCCCCGACACGCCGCTCGAAAGCTATACGATCGCCGCGGCGCATGAGGGCGGCTGGACGTGGGACATCGGCCTCGCTGGCGCGCGCGGGGTCGGCTGCGTCTATTCGAGCGACCATCTGAGCGACGATCGCGCCGCCGACATCCTGTCGGGTTATACCGGCGGGCGCAGTCAGGACGTCGGGGTGCGCAGCATTCCGTTCGCGGCGGGGTATCGCCCGACGCCGTGGGTGAAGAATTGCGTCGCGGTCGGGTTGTCGGGCGGCTTCCTCGAGCCGCTGGAATCGACGGGGCTGGTGACGATCGAGACCGCCGCGGCGATGATCGCCGAGATGTTTCCGCTCGGCGGTCCGGTCGCGGCGCCAGCGCGGCGCTTCAACGAATTGATGACCGCGCGCTATGAGAATATCGTCAACTTCCTGAAGCTCCATTATTGCCTCAGCCGCCGCGACGAACCCTTCTGGCGCGACAATGCCGACCCGGCGTCGATCCCCGACCGATTGAAAGAATTGCTCGACGAGTGGCGCTATCGTCCGCCGGGCCGTTTCGATTTCATCCTCGACCTCGAAAGCTTCGCCTTCTTCAACTACCAATATATTCTCTATGGCATGGAATATCGCACCGACCTGACCCCGGTGCGCGAGGAATTCCCCGATGTCGCCGAGGCCGAGCGCATCTTTGCCCGCATCCGCAGCTTCGGCGCCCAGGCAGCGCACGAGCTGCCGTCGCACCGCGCGCTGGTCGACCAGATCAACGCCGCGTCCTACGCCTGACCGCCTAGAGCGCCCACTCGAGAGTCAGCCAGAGCCGGTCGGTGTCGGTCGCGAAAGCGTCGGCGCGGTAGTGCGCATAGCGGACCGAGCCGCCGGTGCGGCCGCGCTTTGCGGTGAGCGCGAGCCCGATTTCGTCGCCATAATGTTGGTCGGCGCGGTCGCTGTCGAAATGGTGCCAGACGCCGATGACGCCGATCGCATCGAAACCCGCCGTCTTTTTCCAGCCATAGCCGAGGCTCGCGTATAGATCGCGCAGGCCGTTCGGCGGCGTGGTGACGAATTTTCCGGCCCAGCCGTTGAAGCGGAAATGCGACGCGAGCGGGGTCTGGACGCTGGTGAACGCCGCGCCGCCATCCGCCCCGAGTATTTCGTAACCACCGGTGGCGCTCAGCCCGCCAGCACTCACTCCCACTTCAGCGAGCCAGTAATCGGCGGCATAGTCATTCGGGTTGCGGTGCCAGTCGCTCTGCCGCGCCCAGCTCGCGACATAGGTGAGTTTCACATCCTTCGCGAGCGGCTGGCTGCCCGCGAAGCGCGGCCCCCAGGTCTGGTTCGCCAGTCGATAGCCCTGAACCGCGACCTCGTCCTGATCGACCAGATAAGCGAAACCGCTCACCGTACCGATGGGGGTGCCATAGCCGACGACCGCGAGAATATTGTCGCCGCCGATCGCCTGCGGCCGCGCCGTTGCGGCCGTTCACCGTCCGCACGCTCCAGCCATAGGTCAGGTCGGCGCTGAGGCCCGTCGGCTTGCCGACTTGCAAGCGCACCGCGTCATAGGTCTGCTCATTCTGGCGGAAGCCCGCCGAGCCGACGAAGCGCTGGTCGGCAAGTTCGATCCGCTGGCGCCCGGCGGTCAACGCCAGCCCGTTCGCGCCCGCATAACGGATCTGCGCGCGGTTGAGTTCGAGGTTCGGCGGGTCGGCGATCAGCGGGAAAGTCGTCTTGCCGTTGGTGCCGTCGTTATAGTCATAGGCGATCGCCAGATTGGCCTCGCCCTCAACCAGCAGCGACCAGCGTCCCTTGGTGGCTTGCACTCCGGGGCGCACGCGCAGCGTCAGCGCGTCGGCCTTTTCGGCGAGGCCGTCCTGCTCGGTCGCCTCGTAGCGCAGACGCGCGTCGATCAGCGGTTTGACCTTCACCTCTTGCGCGCACGCGGTGCCGCTGAGCAGCGCCAGCGGCGCCGCCATCCAGAGTCTCTTCATATCGGAAGCTCCAAAAATCCTCCCCGCCTTCGGCGCGGGGCCAAAGACGGGGGAGGCAGGAGGGATGGGTCAGGCCGGCTTGGCGGCCAAAGGCGTCGCGGGCTGCGCATCGTCCGGCGCCTCGATGCCGAGCGCGCCGAGTTCGCCGGTTTCGCGCGCCTTGCGGCCGTAGACGATTTCGAACAGCGGCCCCGCCATCACGGTGGTGACGATCGCCATCAGCACCATGATCGCGAACAGGGTCGGACCGATGATGCCTTTTTGCAGGCCGATGTTGATGATGATCAGTTCCATCAGCCCGCGCGCGTTCATCAGCGCCCCGATGCCCATCGCGGTGCGATTGTCCTCACCCGCGAGCCGCGCCGCGAGCCAGCAGGCACCGAACTTCGCCGCGATCGAGACGAGCAGGATGCCGAGCGCGATCGCGAGCAGCGACAGGCTGTTCACCGTCGTCAGCTGGGTGTTGAGGCCCGAAAAGGTGAAGAACATCGGCAGCAGGAAGACGACCGTCATCGGCTCGATCTTCTTCTTGATCTCTTCGGTGAGCAGCCCGCGCGGCATGCAGGCGCCAAGCAGGAAACCGCCGAACACCGCATGGATGCCGACCGCGTCCATGAAGAAGGCCGACATGGCGTAAAGCATCAGCACGACGGCGAGCAACGCGTGGGTGAGTTCGCCCTTCGCCTCGACCGCGCGGCCGAGCGGGACCAGCAGCTTGCGGCCGATAAAGAACATGAACAATGCGAAGCCGACCCCGCCGACGATGGCGAGCAGGGCAACACCGGGTCCGGCGCCGAAGGTCGCCAGCACGACCGCCAGCACGCACCACGACACCGCGTCGTCGAACGCCCCTGCGGTCAGCGTCAGTGTGCCCAGCGAGGTATTGGCGAGGCCGCGCTCGTTGATGATCCGCGCGAGCATCGGAAAGGCGGTGAGCGCGATGCAGGCGCCCATGAACAGGGTCGCCGGGCCTTGGCCCAGTCCCTCGGTGAACAGCCCCGGAACGCCGATCAGGAAGGGAGTGATCAACGCCGCGAACAGGAACGGCGCGGCGATGCCCGCCGCCGACACGCCGACCGCGCTTTTCGCCTTCGACTGGAAATGGTCGAGGCGCAGCGTCGTGCCGACGAGGAACATGTACAGGCCGACGCCGAATTGCGCGCCGACATAGAGCATGTTGCGCGTTTCCTTGGGGAAGAGCGCGCCCTGGACGTCGGGGAAGAAGAGGCCGAACAACGAGGGGCCGAGGATCACGCCCGCGATCATCTCACCCACCACCTGCGGCTGGCCGAAAAAGCGGTTCGCGAGCCAGCCGACGATGCGGCAGACGAGCAGGATCACCGCGATCTGCAGGAAAAAATGGATGCTGTAGTCGGAGGGCGCATAACTCTGCGCCGCGTCCACCGCCGGTCCGTGCTTGCCCATGACATCGCCGACGGCGCGCCACAGTTCCGCGAACATATCTGATACCAATGACCGTCTCCCCTCTGGCGCCCGTACGGTTCGAAAACCACCGATACGCTCCATTCCCACCATCAGGAGACATGAATACGGCACAGGCGCAAGACCGGCGCGATGATTGGGCGCGCCCTGTCTTGTCGATTTCCGGGCAAAGGATCATTTCTGTTGCGAGCCGGTAACAGTGTAGTAACATACCTACATGTGAACGATCCCGGTAGCGCTACCAGATGTATGAGGGAAATGGCGAAATGAAGCGCGTCACCAGCCGCGAATTCAACCAGGACGTGAGTCGCGCAAAGCGACTCGCGGCGATCGAGCCGGTGTTCGTCACCGATCGCGGCCGCCCCACCCATGTCCTGATCAGCATCGATGCGTGGCGGCAATTGAGCGGCGAGCGCGAGACGATCGTGCAACTGCTTGCCGCGCCGCCGGGCGAGGTCGCGCTCGATCGCACGCCCTTGCGCAAGGCGCTCGCCAGCCGGGGGCGCGGCTGATGTTTCTGCTCGATGCCGAGGTCGCGCTCGACCTGCGCCATGCCGGCATCGCCGGCGAAAGCGCTGCGCTCGCGGCGTGGGCGCAGCGGACATCGCGCCATGCGATGTTCCTGTCGGCGCTGACGCTGGTCGAACTCGACAACGCCGCCGCGCTGGCGGCCAAGCAAGGCAAGGCGGCGGGCGCCGCGTGGCGAAGCTGGATCGACGACCAGTTGCTGCCGGCGTTCGAGGGGCGCATCATCGCGGTCGACCTGGCCGTGGTTCGCCGCCGCGCCGCGCTGGCGCTCGATCAGGATCGCGACGCGCTGCTCGCGGCGACCGCGCTCGAGCATGGGCTGGCGCTCGTTACCTATGCCCCCGCATCATTCCGCACCGCGCGGCTCAAGCTGATCGACCCCCGCCGCGCGGCTCCCGACGCCGGCGAAGCGACCGACTGGCGCGAAGCGACGCGCGAACGCGCGCCCTGGCTCCGGAACCTGTTTATTCGCGGCTAGCGGGCGGTTCGCCGGCCGTCATTGCGAGGAGCCGGAGGCGGCGCGGCAATCTCCAGCTATCGGCCTTGCGCAAGACTGATGGCTGGGGATTGCTTCGCTTCGCTCGCAATGACGGGAATCAGGCGAGCTTCTCGAACGTCACCAGCAAGCCGTCCTTGGGACGCGGGATCGGCCACATATACCAGTCTGGGTCATAACCCTCGGCGACGCTGATGCGGTGCGTCGTGATCACATGGTGGAAAAAGATCTTCGCCTGCATGTAAGCGAAATGCAGCCCCAGGCACATATGCGCGCCGCCGCCGAACGGCACCCAGGCATATTTGTGTCGCCCCTTCGCCCCCTCTGGCGAAAAGCGCATCGGGTCGAACGTCTCGGGCTCGGGCCAATATTCGGGCATCATGTGCGTGTAGCCGGGATTGACCCCGACGCTGGTGCCGGCGGGGATGGTATAGCCGCCGAATTCGAAATCGCGCAGTGCGCGGCGCGGGATGCTCGGCACCGGCGGGATCATCCGCAGCGCTTCCTTGAATGCCCATTCGGTGAGCTCGAGCTCGTTCAGCGCATTGTGACCGACGCCCTCGCCCGCCGGCGCGACGCGCAGCATTTCCTCGCGTAATTTTTCCTGCCACTCCGGGTTCTTGGCGAGCAGCCAGACCATCGAACTGATCGAGCTGGTGATCGTGTCGTGCGCCGCCATCATCAGGAAATTCATATGATCGACGATGCCCTCGACGCTCAGATAATCGCCATTCTCGTCGCGCGCCTGACAGATTTGCGTGAACATGTCCTCGCCGTCCGACGTCCGGCGTTCGGGGACCATCCTGCTGAAATAATCGACCAGATATTTGCGCCCCGCGACGCCGCGCCCCATCGCGGTGAAGGGCAGCGGGCGGCGGACGATGCCGATCGACGCCTGCACCATGTCGACGAAGCTTTTGTTGATCTTCTCCGCCTCGGGACCCCAGGGGATGCCGAGGAAGCTGGTCGCGGCAAGGTCGAGCGTCAGCTGCTTGATCGCGGGATAGAATTTGAACGTCCGCCCGCTCCACGACGCGACGCGCGCCTTGATCCCGGCATTGAGGCTGTCGGCGTAGAGCCGCATCGGTTCGGGCTTGAAGGCGACCGACAAAGTCTTGCGGTCGGCGCGATGCTTTTCGAAATCCATCAGCATCAGCCCGCGCGGGAAGAGCAGGTTGAGCACCGGGCCCCAGCCCTGTTCGGACGAGAAATTCTTGTCGCGATCGAACATCGCCAGCTCGTTCGCCTCGGGCCCGTGGATCGCGACGCTGCGCCCGCCGAAGCTTTTGGTGCGATAGACCTTGCCATATTTGGCGACCATGCGGCGCGAAAAGCCCTGCGGGTCCTTGAGCTGGTCGAGCGTCGTGCCGAGCAAAGGCAGGCCATCCTCGCCCGGGATATGATCGAGCAGGCTTTCGTCGTTGCGCGGCAGCCAGTGCTGCGTGTCGGAACCAAAGCGCGCTTCGGACCATGTGATTTTGGCGGGGGCGTTCATCGTGGGAGATCCTCGTCAAAAGGGCTGTCGTCCTTTGGGTATCGCACTACTGACATTGATGCAAGTAACGTCCCGTCGTCGCTGCGACTCTATTCACCGCAAATTCAACTCGACTCGCGCAAATTGGCGGCCATGATGATCGGACTGCCCCGGCAGTCCGCAACCAAGGACAAGAGCATGGCCAACTTCCTTCGCCGCCCCCTCGGGATCGCGCTCGGCGCGCTGGCGACGACCAGCCTCGGCGGCTGCTATTACGGCAACGTCAATGGCTATGGGTCAAGCTACGCCGGCAACGACTGCGTCGCGCAATATGGCAACGATTATTACGACGCCGATCCTTATGCCTATGACGACGGCTATGGTTATGACTGCTACGACGGCGGCGATTATGGCGCGGGCTTCGTCAACATCGGCTTCGGCGGCGGCTGGTACGATAATTATTATTATCCCGGTTCGGGCCTGTGGCTCTTCGACAGCTATAACAACCGCTATCCGCTGCGCGGCCAGTATCTGAACTATTGGGGAGGACGCCGCGCGTGGTGGAAACATCATGGCGGACGCGGCGACGGCCATTGGAACGGCAGCCGTCCGGGCCGTGGCGACGGTCCGCGCGGCGATGGCAGGCCCGGTGACCGCCCGGGCGGCTGGGACGGGCGCGATCGCGACAATGACGGACCGCGCGGCACCCACCCGCCGCGCCCCGGAACGGGCGCCGGCAATCCGCCGACGACTACAAACCCGATCGATCCCGGTCGCGGCAACGGTCGTCCGGGCGGCTGGGGTGGCCCAGGCCGCGGCGACAATGACGGACCGCGCGGCACACGCCCGCCGCGGCCCGGCGCCGGCAACGGCAATCCGGCTCCGCCGACGGGGACGGTGCCGATCCGCCCCGGCCGCCCCGATCGCGGGGTCGGCAACACACGCCCGTCGCGACCCGACGGCAATAACGGCGGCGGTCGCCCGCGCCAGCAATGGCAGGGAAATCCCGGCGGCAATACCGGCGACAACGGATCGATGGGCATGCCGCCGCGTTCCGGTGGCAGCGCAGGGACCGCTCCGCGCCCGGCGCCGTCGCAGGCCGCCCCTCCCGTCCGGTCGGCACCACCCGCTGCGAGCGCGCCGCGCCCGTCGCCGTCAACGCGGGTAAGCCCTGCCGACCGACCGAACCGCGTCCGTGAGGACTGAACCGACGTCAGCCGGCGGCGCGCGGCGCCGCCGGCGTGGCCGCGACACCCTTTGACACCACCGTCGCGGCAACGAGGTCGCCGACGACGTTGAGCGTCGTGCGGCACATGTCGAGGAAGCGGTCGACGCCCAATATCAGCCCGATCCCCTCGGACGGCACCCCGACCGAGGCGAGGATCAGCGCGATCACCGGCAGCGATCCTGCCGGCACGCCCGCGGTGCCGATCCCGCCAAGAATGCACACGAGCATCACGAAAATCTGTTGCTGCAGCGTCAGGTCGACACCGAAGAATTGCGCGAGGAAGATCACCGTCACGCCCTCGAACATCGCGGTGCCGTTCTGGTTCGCGGTCGCTCCTATCGTCAACACGAAGCGCGCGACGCGGTCGGGCAGGCGCAACCGATCGTGCGCGACACGCAACGCCGTCGGCAAGGTCGCGTTCGACGAGGCGGTCGCGAAGGCCATCATCGAGGCCTCCTGCGTTTCGCGGAAAAAGGCGACCGGAGATTTTCCGGCGAAGATTTTCAGGATGATCGGGAAAACGACGAGCATCTGGATCGACAGCGCGAGCAGCACGACGCCGACAAAGGCCGACAGGCGAATGAGGAGGTCGAACCCGAACTGCGCCCCCAGATTGAACATGAAACAAAAGATCGCGATCGGCGCGAGCTGGATGACGAGGCCGATCAGCTTCATCGCGACTTCGAACACCCCCTCGACGACCGTCTTGAGTTGCCGGGTCTGTGGCGATTGCACCAGCATCAGCCCGATGCCGAAAAAGAGCGCGAAGAACATGACCGCGATCACGTCATTCTCGCTCATCGCAAGGAAGACATTACTGGGCACGATGGCGACGATCGCGTCTGCCCCGGTCTTCGCCTCGTGGCTGCTTTGAACGATGCTGCCCGCGCGATCGGCGCCCTCGGCGATCAGCGACCGGGCCAGTCCCGGATCGACGCCCCCGCCGGGCTGTAGCAGGTTGACGACGAGCAGACTGATCGCGACGGCGATCGACGATACGATGACGGTGTAGACGAGCGTTCGCAGTCCGACCGTCCTGAGCGCCCGCATTTCGCCCATTTCGGCGACGCCGACGATCAGCGCGGACACCAGCAGCGGGATGACGAGCATGAACAGCAGGCGCAGGAATATCTCGCCCAATTTGCCCAGATAATAGGTGGCGGTATCGACCCACGCCGCGTCGGACGTGCCATAATGCGCCGCGAGACCGAAGAGCAGGCCAGCGACGAAGCCGATCAGCATCCGCCATTGCAGTCGGCGGGCGCGCAGACCCTCGCGCTCCGCCTCGTCCATCGCTGCTTCGCCGGCCATGTTCAGCTCCTTGCTCGCCCCCGTGGGACGGCCAGAAACTGCGCCTACACGCTATCCGGCCGCTGGCTTGCCGTCACCCTCCCCATCATCATCACGAAGATCGAGCCCGCGGGTTCCATGGTGCGGCGTATGCGCGGGGGCGTGCGGCCATTCAGCATCGGCCGGTTCGGGCACTTCGAGCATGCCTTCCCACTTGGCGATGACCGACGTTGCGACCGCATTGCCCACGACATTGGTCGCCGAGCGGCCCATGTCGAGGAACTGGTCGATCCCCAGGATCAGCGCGACGCCCTCGACCGGCAGGCCGAACTGGGTCAGCGTCGCGGTGATGACCACCAGGCTGGCGCGCGGCACGCCCGCGATCCCCTTCGACGTCACCATCAACGTGAGCAGGATCAATATCTGCGTGCCGACCGACAGATCGATGCCATAGGCCTGCGCGATGAAGAGCGTCGCAAAGCTCATATACATCATCGAGCCGTCGAGATTGAAGCTGTAGCCCAGCGGCAGGACGAAGCCCGAAACACGGCGCGGGACGCCGAAGCGGTCGAGCTGTTCGAACAGCTTGGGCAGCGCCGCTTCCGACGACGCAGTCGAAAAGGCGAGCAGCAGCGGTTCGACGATATAGCGCGCCAACGTCAGGATTCGCTTGCCGAGGAAGATTGCGCCGAGTCCGAACAGGATCATCCACAGCAAGGCGAGGCCGAGGTAGAACTCGAGGATCAGGCGCAGGAAGTCGAGCAGGATGCCGAGCCCGTTGACCGTGATCACGCCGGCGAGCGCGCCGAACACCGCAAAGGGCGCGAACAGCATCACATAGTTGGTGACCTGCAGCATCAATTCGGCAAGCACATCGACGGCGCGGACCAGCGGCGCCCCCCGCTCGCCCAGCGCCGACAGACCCACGCCGGCAAAGATCGAGAAGACGAGGATCTGGAGGATATTGTTCGCCGCCATCGCCCCGAAGATCGATTCGGGAAAGATATGCAAGATGAAGTCGCGCAGGTTGAGCGCCGAGGTTTTCACTTCGCCGATCTCCGCGGTCGGCGTCAGATCGAGCCCGACCCCCGGCTGAAGCAGGTTCACGAGCAGCAAACCCAGCGTGATCGACATGAAGCTGGCGCCGATGAACCACAACAACGACTTCAGGCCGATCCGGCCGAGCGCGGCGCTGTCCCCCATATTGGCGATGCCCGCGACGATCGTCGCCAGCACCAGCGGAGCGATGATCATCTTGATGAGATGGAGAAAGACGTCAGGCAGAATCTTGAAATAGCCGGCGATCGTCGCCGCGGCGTCCCTGTCGGCGCCAATCTGGGCATGTCCGATCGCGCCGGCGATAATGCCCAGCACCATGCCGACAAGAATGAATAAGGTCAGGCGTTTTGCCATGAAAAAATGCTCCCTGATTCCGGGCTCGCCGGATTTTATGCGGGTGGGGTAACAGCCCCTCCGACGAGGGGCAATCGCATGTTGCCGGATGGCGCGATCAAGGGGTCCAGAAGCTCAAGGCGAGCACCCCGGCGATGCCTGTCAGGATGTTGAGCGGCACCCCGATGCGTACGAAATCCATAAAGCGATAGTCGCCCGCAGCATAGACGAGGGTGTTGGTCTGATATCCGACCGGGGTCGCGAAACAGGCCGATGCGCCGAGCATCAAGGCGATCAGCAGCGGTTGCGGCGCCACCCCCGTCGACTGGGCGATCCCGATGACCAACGGCCCCATCAGCGCCGCGACGGCATTGTTGCTGAGCAGTTCGGATAGCAGCAGCGCCGAGAAATAGACGATCGCGATCACCGCCCATTGCGGTGCGCCGATCAGGATCGGGTCGAGCGCGCCGACCATCAAGGCGACCGTTCCCGCCTGTTCGAGCGCGGCGCCGACCGCGAGCATCGCGAAGATCAGGATCAGCACATCGCCATCGATGCTGCCCCACGCCTCCGACGCGTCGATGCAGCGCGTGAGGAGGACGATGGCGACACCGATGAACGCCGCGATGCCGATCGACATGATGCCGGTCGCCGACAGCAGCACCGCGCTCGCCATCACCAGCATCGCGATCCAGGCCCGGCGGCGGCGGAAGGCCGTGGCCGAGGCCATGGCGAGGCCGATCAGATTGGGATTGTCGCGCAACTGCGCGATATTCGCCTCGTCGGCATCGACCAGCAGCCGGTCGGCGGCGCGAATGCGGTTTTCCGACAGCGTTGGCCCCGGCAGATGGCGAAAGCGCGAGACGCCGAGGATGCGGACGCGCTGGCGCTGGAGGAAGGGAATTTCGGCGAGCGGACGATCGATCGAGCGATGGCTGGGCGCCACCGTCACCTCGACGACGGTCGAATCCGGATCGGGACTTTCGCCGATGCCGATCGCGAAACGCCGCTCGTTGCGCAGCGTCATCAGCGTCGCGCCGTCGAGCCGCGCGACGATCCGGTTGCCCGCCGCGAGGCGATGATTCTGAGCATCGCCTCCCGTAACCAAACGCCCTCCCGCGATCACGCCGACGATCTGCGTGGGCGCGACACCAAGGCTCGCGGCCTCCATCGCCATGTCGACCGCCGGATCATCCTCCGCCAGCCCCAGTTCGGTAAGATAAAGCTGTTCGGTCCCGTCGGCCTTTTCAGCGATGCGCGGGTAATCGGACGGCAGGAAGCGCGCCATGATCAGCAAGCCGACGACACCCGCCGCAGCGACCCCCAGCCCATAAGGCGTGATGCTGAACAGCCCGAAGCGTTCGATCCCCGCCTGTTCGGCGATCCCCGCGACGACGAGGTTGGTCGAGGTACCGATCAGGGTCAGGCAGCCACCGAGCACCGCGATCACCGACAGCGGCATCAGCAGTTTCTTCGGCGAAACCCCCAGCGCCTCGGCGAGCCGGAAACAGACGGGCATCATCACCACGACAAAGGGGGTGCTGTTGATGAAGCCCGAGACGAGCAGGCCGCCGCCGAACACTTCGAGTACCGCAAGGCGCGGGTGTTTGCGCGCGCGGTCGACGACATAATTACCGACCTTGTCGATCACCCCGGTGCGGATCAGCGCGCCCGACAGGATGAACATCGCGCCGACGGTCAGCGGCGCGCTGTTCGAAAAGACGCTGTACGCGCCCTTTTCGTCGAGCAACCCGAGCGCGAGCATCGTGCCCGCCCCCGCCACCGCGACGACCGAGGGTGAAAAGCGTTCCCAGACGAAGGCCGCGAACATGCCCGCGAGCACAAAGAGGCCGATGACCGCCTTTTGCTCCGCGACAAATGCGGCAACGAACTCCACTAGGGCATCAGCCGTTTTGGGCTCTGTGCAGCAACTTGTGGTCGGCGAGGACAAGCGCCATCATCGCTTCGACCACGGGGGCGCCGCGGATGCCGACGCAGGGGTCGTGGCGGCCCTTGGTGACGATGTCGGCGGCCTCGCCGGCCTTGTTGATCGTCGGCACCGGGGTCAGGATCGAGCTGGTCGGTTTGAACGCGACGCGCACGACGACGGGCTGGCCGGTCGAGATGCCGCCCGCGATGCCGCCGGCGTTGTTCGACAGGAAATCGGGGCGATTGCTGCCGTCGCTCGCGGGGCGCATCGGGTCGGCGTTTTCTTCGCCGCGCAGCCGCGCCGCATGGAAACCCGCACCGATCTCGACGCCCTTGACGGCGTTGATCCCCATCATCGCGGCGGCAAGATCGCTGTCGAGCTTGGCATAGATCGGGGCGCCCCAGCCGGCGGGGACGCCGCTCGCGGCGCATTCGATGACGGCGCCGAGCGAGCTTCCGGCCTTGCGCGCGGCGTCCATCAGACCCTCCCAGCGCTGCGCCGCGGCGGGATCGGGGCAGAAGAAGGGGTTGCGGTCGATTTCTTCCAGATCAAAATTGTCGGGGGTGATCGCGTCGCCGCCGATTTCGGCGACCCAGGCGTGAATCTGAACCTCGGGGATCACCAGCCGCGCGACGCCGCCCGCCGCGACCCGCGCCGCGGTCTCGCGCGCGCTCGACCGGCCGCCGCCGCGATAGTCGCGAATGCCGTACTTCGCGTCATAGGCATAATCGGCGTGGCCGGGGCGATAGGCCTGCGCGATCTCGCCATAATCCTTCGACCGCTGGTCGACATTGTCGATCATCAGGCTGATCGGGGTGCCGGTGGTCTTGCCCTCGAAGGTGCCGGACAGGATGCGCACCTGATCGGGTTCCTGCCGCTGCGTCGTGTGGCGCGACTGGCCGGGGCGGCGCTTGTCGAGATAGGGCTGGATGTCGCCTTCGGACAGCGACAGCCGCGGCGGACAGCCGTCGACGACCGCGCCGAGCGCGGGGCCATGGCTTTCCCCCCAGGTCGTGAAGCGAAAGACGCGTCCGAAGCTGTTGAAACTCATAGCCTACCCCAAGCGACCGAATGCGGGTGCATAGTCCGCCCGTCCGCCTAGCGGCCAAGCCGCGTGCGAGTCCAGCATCATCGCCATGAAATGCGGCCCGGCAAAGGGCGAGGCGAAACGCGCGGCGAGGTCGGGCGAATAACCGAAACGGGGGTAATAGGCGGTGTGGCCGAGGACGAAGCTGATCGCCACGCCTTGTTCGCGAAGCGCGTCGAGCCCGGCGCGGATCAGCGCGTCGCCGATGCCCTGCCCCTGCAGTTCGGGTGGAACCGACACCGGCGCGAGACCGGCACCCGATAGCGCGGCGCCGTCGGCCTCGATAGCCATCCGGCTGAACAGCACATGCCCGGCGACAGCGCCGCCCCGTTCGGCAATCAGCGACACCAGCGTGTCGCCGTCCTCGCCCACCATCCGCACCAGTTCGGCTTCACCCTGATGACCGAAATCGGTGCCGGCGAAGGCGGCGCGAATGACGGTGTCGATAGCGTCGGCGTCTTTTGCGGTCGCGGGCCTTATCGTGGTGGTCATACCCTCACCCCTCCCATCACTTCGCGACGGGCCCCTCCCTCTCCCTCAAGGGGAGAGGGGTTTAAGCTAAAGCGATGTCGGGCGCGTCTTCCTGCTTCATGCCGATGGTGTGATAGCCCGCATCGACATGATGCGTTTCGCCGGTGACGCCGCTCGCCAAGTCGCTGAGCAAATACAGCGCCGAGCCACCGACGTCGTCGATGGTGACGTTGCGGCGCAGCGGGGCGTTATACTCGTTCCATTTCAGGATCAGGCGGAAATCGCCGATGCCGCTCGCGGCCAGCGTCTTGATCGGGCCTGCCGAGATCGCGTTCACGCGCACCCCCTGCGGCCCGTAGTCATTCGCGAGATATTTGACGCTGGTTTCGAGCGCCGATTTGGCGACCCCCATGACGTTGTAATGCGGGATGACCTTTTCGGCGCCATAATAGCTCAAGGTCAGCAGCGAGCCGCCGCCCTTGCCGGTTTCGGGATCGAACGGCGTCATCATCGCCTGGGCGCGCTTCGCGACCGCGGTGAAGCTGTAGACGCTGATGTTCATCGTCATGAGGAAATCGTCCAGCGTGACATCGGCATACGCCCCACGCAGCGCTTCCTTGTTGGTGTAACCTATGGCGTGGACGACGAAATCGATCGTCGGCCAGCGCGCGGCCAGCGTCGCGAAGGTCGCGTCGAGATTATCCATGTCGGACACGTCGCAATCGATCAGGAAATCGCAGCCAAGCTCGTCGGCGAGCGGCTTCACGCGCTTGAGCATCACGTCGCCCTGATAGCTGAACGCCAGTTCGGCGCCCGCTCCGTGCAGCGCCTTGGCAATGCCCCAGGCGAGCGACTTGTCGTTGGCCAGCCCCATGATCAGCCCGCGTTTACCCTGCATCAGACCCGTCATTTTGTGTCTCCGGTCTTTTCAATAATGATATCGTCGACGCGCCCAATAGCGTCGTGGCCCAAATCCTCAACCTCGACGAGCGCGGCGTTCAATTCGGCGCCCATCACCATACCCAATCCGACGAGGTAGAAAAAGAACAGCGCGACCATCACACCCGCGAGGCTGCCATAGGTTGCGTCATAGCTGAGCAGGGTGGCGAGAAGCGGCGGCAGCGCCAGCGTGACCCCGATCCACCACAGGGTGGTGAACAGCGCTCCCGGCCATTTGGGGAATTGTTTGCGGCGATATTTCGACGGGGTGAGGCTGTAGAACAGCATATAGATGGCGAGGAACAGCCCCGCGCCCGACACCCCGCGCGAAATCGCGACGACCCCGACCGACTGGAAGCGTTCAGGCAGCACCCGGGTCACGAATTGCTCGATACCGACGATCAGCACCTGCATGCTGAACGACAACAGCATCAGCACGACCGCGCCGGTGATGATGCCGATCGACAGCAGCCGGTAGTGGAAAAACCCCTTGGAAAAATGAGTGCCATAGGCGCGGCGCAATATGTCGCGCACCGTCTCGATCAGGCTGCCCACCGTCCACAGCGCGACGAGCGCGCCGAGCCACAGGAAAATGCCGGTGCGCGCGGTCATCACTTCGCGGATCGGCCCCGACAGCGCCTTGGCGACGGTCGGCGGCATCGTCGAGAACACCGCCTCGATCGCTGCCTCGCCGCCGACGCTGCCGCCGAAGATCGAAAAGGCGGCGGCGAGCAGGATGAAGAAGGGGAACAGCGCGATCAGCGCCAGATAGGCGAGATTGCCCGCGTGGATGAAGCCGTCGGTATAGGTGCCGACGACGACGCGGCGCAAAATCCGGAAGACTCGGGTGCCGGGGCCGAGCGTCTCGCGCCCGCGGTCGATCACCCCCTGCGCCCGCGCGCGCAGCTTGACGCGCTTGGCACGCTCGGCGCGGGCTTCGGGCGAATGCGGCGAATGGCCTTCGGCGAGGAACTCCTTGCCTACCTCTTGGGCGACCTCGCGCTCAAGTTCGGCGACGATCTTCTTCTCGGTCGCCTCAGCCACGCATCACACGCCAAGGTCCGCGCGTACGGCACGCGCGTCGGTCCATTCGCCGACGAATTGGGTCAGCGCCGTATCGCCGGCGGGCAGGTCGACGACGAGTCGCACCAGCTGGTCGCCGCGCTCGCCATTCTTCTGGCTGAAGCCCTTGCCCTTGAGCCGCATGACCTTGCCCGAGGTCGAACCGGCGGGGATCGACAGCATCACCGGACCATCGACCGTCGGCACCTTGATCTTCGCCCCCAGCACCGCCTCGTTCAACGTCACCGGCAGGTCGAGGCGAATATTCGCCCCGTCGCGGACATAGAAGGGATGGTCCTTGACGCTGATCGTCACGATACCGTCGCCATGGCCGCCCGGCCCCGGCTGCCCCTTACCGCCGATGCGCATCTGCGTTCCCGTCTCGACCCCGGCGGGCAGTTTCAGGTCGATCGTGCCGCCATCGGCGAGCGTGATCCGCTGCGGTGCCTGTGTTGCGGCATCGACGAAGGACACGCCAAGGCGATAGGAGACGTTGGCGCCCTTTTGCGGCGGCGCGCTGCGCCCACCGAAACCGCCGAACGGTCCGCCACCCCCGCCACCGCCGCCGCGCCCGCCGAACAGCTCGTCGAAAATGCCGCCGAAATCGCTGCCTTCGTTGCCGAAGCCGCTGAACCCGCCCGGACCGCTCCGCTGGTCGCCGCGGAATCCACCGCCGCCGCCATAGCCGAAGGGCATCGCCGGATTGCCTTCGCCGTCGATCTCGCCGCGATCGAACTGGCCGCGCTTGGTCTTGTCCGACAAGATGTCATAGGCCTTGGTGACGTCGGAGAATTTCTCCGACGCCTTCGGATTGTCCTTGTTCTTGTCGGGGTGCAATTCCTTGGCGAGTTTGCGATACGCGGATTTGATTTCCGCTTCGCTTGCGCTCTTTGCGACGCCAAGGGTGGAATAGGGATCTGCCATGCTGCTCCAATAGCCCGATAAGATGTTGGCCGGAAAGGCCCGATTGCGTCGCGATGTGGGAACGGGGTGGAAGGCGGTCAAGTTCCCCTTATCGCGCGTCTTTCGCTCGACCGCGCCCGCGCGCCGCATTAGAAGCGCGCGCATGAGCAACGACCCTTTCCCCCAGTTCGACGCCTGGTTCGCCGAAGCGCGGGCCAGCGAGCCGAATGACGCCAATGCGATGGCGCTCGCGACCACGACCGCCGCCGGGCATCCGTCGCTGCGCATGGTGCTGCTCAAGGGCCATGGCCCCGACGGCTTCATCTTCTACACCAACCTCGACAGCCGCAAGGGCGGCGAGCTGGCGGCGAACCCGCATGTCGCTTTGCTCTTCCACTGGAAGTCGCTGCGCCGCCAGATCCGGATCGAGGGGCCGGTCGCCCCGGTCGACGACGCCACCGCCGATGCCTATTTCGCGACGCGCAGCCGCGACAGCCAGCTCGGCGCCTGGGCCAGCGACCAGTCGCGCCCGCTCGACAGCCGCGCGACCTTCGAGGCGCGCTTCGCCGAGGTGCAGGCGCGGTTCGAGGGGCAGGATGTCCCGCGCCCGCCGCGCTGGTCGGGCTGGCGCGTTACCCCCGAGCGCATCGAGTTCTGGCAGGATCGCGAACATCGCCTCCACGAGCGCACGCTGTTCGTGCGCGAGGGCGACGGCTGGTCGAAAGGATTTCTCTATCCATGAGCTGGCGCCGTTTTCCGATCACCCAGGTCGATGCCTTTGCCGACCGGCCCTTCGCGGGCAATCCCGCTGCCGTGATGCCGCTCGACGAATGGCTCGCCGACGATGTGCTGCAGGCGATCGCGGCCGAGAACAACCTCGCCGAAACCGCCTTTCTGGTCCCCGACGAAAGCGGTGAGGCCGATTATGAGCTGCGCTGGTTCACGCCGGGGGTGGAGGTCGCGCTGTGCGGTCATGCGACGCTGGCGAGCGGGCATGTGCTGCTGTCCGCCGCGCCCTGGCGCGACGACATGCGCTTTCGCACCCGCAAGGCCGGCATCTTGCGCGTCGCGCGCGACGGCGACGATGGGTACAAGATGGCGCTGCCGGCCTATCCGCCCGCGCCCAAGGCGATGCCCGACACCGTCAAGGCGCTCGGCGGCAATCCGGTCGAAACGCTGTGGCACGAAGGCGGCTATGCGCTGATCGTCTATCCCGATGCCGCGAGCGTGCGCGCCCTCGAGCCCGACCTGCGCATATTGAAGGAGGGCGGCGACATCCTCTATATCGCGACCGCACGCGGCACCGGCGACGCGTCGGGCGCCGATGTCGTCAGCCGCTGCTTCGCCCCCGGTGCGGGGATCGACGAGGACCCGGTGACGGGATCGGCGCACAGCGTACTGACCCCCTATTGGGCGGCGCAACTCGGCCGCGACCGCTTCGCCGCCTATCAGGCAAGCGCTCGCGGCGGCCATGTCGGGTGCCGGATGGACGGCGCGATGGTCGAGCTCAGCGGCACCTGCATCACGACGCTGGTGGGTGAGTTCCTGCTATAACGCTTCGGTCAGGTCGGCGAGGTGCCGCCGCAGTTCGGGAAACTGGTCGTCCTTGGTGATCCCGAGCCGCACGATCGTCACCCGCTGCGACGGCGAGACGATGATATATTGCCCCTGATGCCCGATGCAGGCGAACAGGTCGTTCGGGCCGCGGTCGGGCCATAGGGCGACATCTGCGCCGCGTGGGCGCGGGCGGTTGAGCCAGATATGGCCGCCATAACCCGGGTCCCTCGGCGACGGCGCGAGCATGAAGCTCATCCAGCTTTCGGGAAGCAGGCGCTGGCCGTTCACCACGCCATGGTTGCGCAGAAATTCGCCGAACTTGGCATAATCGCGTGCGGTCGCGTGCATCACCGACCCGCCGATCATCGTCCCCGCCGCGTCGAACTCCGGGGTCAGGCTGGTCATGCCGAGCGGTTCGGCAAGGCGCCCGCCGATGAAGTCGCGCATCGCATCGCGCCGCGCGTCGGGGCTTTTCGACGGGGTCAGCGTGTCGGCCAATATGTCGGCGAGGATGACGCTGGTCGCCGAACTGTAGTTGAAGACCTCGTCGGGCTGCGCCGCTGCGGGTTTGGCCTCGGCAAAGGCCGCCATGTCGGGCGCGCCGGTGCCGAACAGCATCGTCACGGTATCGCCCTGCCACACCGGGTCGCCATTTTCGACATGCTCGAGCCCCGAGGACATGTGGAGCAGATGCTTGAGGCCGATCGCGCCGCGCGGGTCGCCGCTACGTTGCCATGCCGCGACCGGCGCGGGGCCGTCCAGCGACAATTGCCCGTCGGCGACGAGGAAGCCGGTGAGCACAGCGGTGATGCTTTTCGCCATCGACCAGCTGATCAATTTGGAGTCGGGGCCGAAACCCTCACCATAACGTTCGTAGATCGGCTGGCCATCGCGCAGCACATAGAGCGCGCGCGTTTCGCCCACCGCGTCGGCATCGGCGAACAGCGCGTCGGCCTTTGCCTTGATCGCGGGCGCCAGCGCGGGCAGCGGCGTCAAGGTCTCGACCGCGCCCTTCGGCATCGGCACGCCGATCGCCGGGCCGGGTGCGGCGGGCGCGATCGTCGCGGAACCCGCGGCATGGGTCAGCGACCAGACACCGCACAGCGCGAGCGCGGCACTTGCCAGCATGGCTTTTTTCGTGATCATGGGGCCAGTGACTAACACCAACCCGCCCGCAGCCGCAACGCCCGAGCCGGTGCCGCCCCCGGCACCGCCGCCGACGAGCGAGTCGCCCATCGTGCCCGAGCGGCTGCGCAAACCGCGCCGCCCGAGCCGCTGGGGCGGCTGCCTGCCGTGGGTGGTGATCCTCGGCGTGCTCGCGGCGATTTTCCTGATCTGGAAATTCCCCTCGTTCAAGGCGCAGGCCGAACTCGGGTCGGCCTATGCCGCGCGGGTCGGTTGTTCGTGCCGCTATGTCCAGGGCCGCAGCCTCGAAAGCTGCCAGAGCGATTTCGAACCCGGCATGGAACTGGTGTCGCTGGCCGAAGACCCGGCGACCAAGACGGTCACCGGCAGCGTGCCGCTGCTAGCGTCGCGCAGCGCGCGCTTCGCCGGTGCCAGCGGGTGTTTGCTCAGGCCCGAGGATTAGGGCCGAACAGCGCCGCGCCCACCGCGACCGCCGCGGGCGTGCCGAAAACGAGGATCCAGATCGCCGCCTCTTCGCTCCAGCCGTAACCGGCGTAGAGCACCCCGACGAGCAAATTGCCGATCGAGATTATCAGCCACAGCAGGATGAACAGCCGCGTCGCGCGGCGGGTGTCACGGATCGCCAGGCGCAGGACGATCAACAGCAGGACACCCGCGATCAGCATGATGACGGTGTGCGACATAATCATTCTCCCCCTGTGATGGCGGCACTGGCGTTCCGCCGCCGCCATTCGCCCGGCGACGCCCCGAGCTTCGCACGAAAGGCCGCGCACAGATGCGCGTGGCTCGAAAAGCCCGAGGCAAAGGCGATTTCGGCGACCGACAGCGGCCGGTTCATCAGATACCAGCAGGCGCGCCGCAACCGCTGACGCAGCAGATATTGGGCCGGGGTGCGTCCGGTGGCGCGCGCGACATGGACGATCAGGCTGTTGACCGACATGCCCGCTTCGGCCGCCATATCCTCGACGGTCAGCGACATCTCGATCCGCGCTTCGATCAGCGCCAGCAGCGCGTCGATCCGCCGCGCGACCGCGACCGGCGCGGGACGCACCGCCGCGCCGTCGAGCGTGGCCGCCAGCAGCGTCAGCAACGGCGTTGCCGCCGAGGCCTCGCCCGCCGCGAGCCCGCGCACCAGCGCCGCCAGCGCGCGGTCATCGTGACCGGCAAGCGCGCGCCCGCCGGCTGCAATCGTCAGCGCATCGGCTGGAATCTCGACCGCGACATAGCGGACCGCGCCCCCTTCGGCGGCGCCGCGATACTCGCGTCCGGCCGGCGCAAGCCACATCTCACCGGGCAAGGGATCGCCGAGCGAGGTGCGGCGCCCGTCGAGCCATGTCTGCAGCCGGTGATAGCTGCCCGCTTCGTGGAGCATCAGCGCATGGGCGTCGCGTTCGATCACCCAGGTGGCCGGACCGCCCAGCCGTTCCTCGATCCTCGCCGCGGTGAGTCCCCCCTGCATCGGGCGATTATGCGCAACTGTGGGAGAATCTGAAAGCCCCGAATCACGAGCGATCCTAGCGTGACATGCCACTCTTCCAACCATGGGACCAAGTTCATGAGCATTCACGACATCAAGAGCAAAACCGTCCTCATCGCAGGCGGCGCCAAGAATCTCGGCGGCCTGATCGCGCGCGATTTCGCCGCCCAGGGCGCCGCTGCGGTCGCGGTCCATTACAACAGCGATGCGGCGCGCGCCGAGGCCGATGAGACCGTCGCCGCGATCGAGGCGGCGGGCGCGAAGGGCTTCGCCTTTCAAGCCGACCTGACCACCGCCGGCGCGGTCGAGAAGCTGTTCGCCGACGCCAGGGCCGCGATGGGCAGCATCGACATCGCGATCAACACCGTCGGCAAAGTGCTGAAAAAGCCGATGGTCGAAATCAGTGAGGCCGAGTTCGACGAAATGAGCGCGGTGAACAGCAAGTCGGCCTTCTTCTTCCTGAAGGAAGCGGGCCGCAACGTCAGCAACGGCGGCAAGGTCTGCACCCTCGTCACCTCGCTGCTCGGCGCCTATACGCCCTTTTATGCGAGCTATGCCGGCACCAAGGCGCCGGTGGAACATTATACCCGCGCCGCGTCGAAGGAATTCGGCGACCGCGGCATCTCGGTGACCGCGATCGGGCCGGGTCCGATGGACACGCCCTTTTTCTACCCGGCCGAGGGGCCCGAGGCGGTCGCCTATCACAAGACGGCGGCGGCGCTGTCGCCCTTCAGCCCGACGGGGCTGACGCATATCGAGGATATCGTGCCGTGGATCCGTTTCCTCGTCACCGACGGCTGGTGGATGACCGGCCAGACGATCCTCGTCAACGGGGGCTATACGACCAAATAGAACCCCCGAGGCGGGCGGCCCCACACCCCTCCCGGGGCCGCCCGCCGCTTCCTTCGAAGGGCGTCAGGCGAGGAAGGCGTCCATCGCGGCATTGACCGCACCCGGCGCTTCCCACGTCACGAAATGGCCGCAGCCCGGCACCTTCACGATCGTCGCGTTCGGCACCAGTTCGTCCATGCCATCGAGATTGCTCGGCGGCAGCGCGACGTCGTCGAGCGCCCAGATGACGAGCGTCGGGATTTCGAGCTTCGGAAAGGGCATCGCCGGCGGCTCGACGAAAGGCGCATCCATCGCGGGCACGTCGAGCGGCGAGGCCCGATACCAGTTGAGCATGCCGAAAGCGGCGTCGGGGTCCTCCCAGTCGGCCAGCGACCGCGCGATTTCCTCGGGCGGGGCGACCGTGCCCGCGAGGCGACCCTCGAACGCCTTGGCGAGCAGCCCTGCGAGCCCCTGTTCGCGGACCAGCGCGTCGCTCGCGGGGTCTCGGAACAGGCGGATATATTGGCTCGCGGCGCGCTGCGCGGGATCGACATGCAGAAGCCGGCCGAAGATGCCGGGGTGCGGCGCGTTGGCGATCACCGCGCGCGTGACGCGCCCGGCCCACGCCGGATACAGCCCGCCCGGCTGGCCGGCGAGCGCCACGCCCCAGCTGATCGCCCCGCCCCAGTCGTGCCCGACGATGGTGAAGGTTTCGACCCCCAGCGCATCGGCGAGCGCGAAGAGGTCGGCGATCAATTTGTCGGGGGTGTAGTCGGCAGCATCCTGCGGCTTCGACGACCCGCAATAACCGCGCTGGTCGGGCGCGATACAGCGAAAGCGGTCGGCGAAATACGGTAGCTGGTGCCGCCAGGTGCGATGCGATTCGGGAAAGCCGTGGAGGAAGATGAGCGCCGGTGCATCGCGCGGGCCGATGTCGACGACGTCGAGTTCGACCCCGGTCGAAAGCTTCACCCGCTGCTGCTCGAAATCGCCGGCCATCCTGTGCTCCCTTGAGTTGCGTTTCGCAACGAGATGGCGGGGATCGGCGAGACTGGCAAGCCATGTTGCGGCGGCCGTGGTACCGAAGGCCCGAAACCCGGCTTAAGGGCACAAAAGCCCCGCATGGATGCGCAGAAAATGTGGCCTTTGTGACTTTAAGCGGGTCAGGCGAGATAGGGGCGATCTATTCCGCGAGGCCGGCGACATGGTCATCCGACAGGATAGATCATGCCGATGTTTTTTAGGAAAGCCTTTTCGCGGGAGAGGTCGGCTTTTGGGCGGTTGCGGACATATGGATCCTCCCTGTGGCGAAGCCATGGGGAGGGGGACCGCCGCCGCAGGCGGTGGTGGAAGGGGCCGAAAACTTGCACGACGCCTGACCGCGTCGGCCCCTCCGTCAGCAGCCAACGCCGCTGCCACCTCCCCATCGCTTCGCCACAGGGAGGATTGCGAACGGCCGCTTCCCAAACCAATGCCGCGCCGGCGCGCACCTGCAGCAGACTTATGGATAGCTGACCGTCTTCGGCACCTCGGGGATCGGGATGAACTCTTCGCTGTCGCCGGGAACGAGCGGGAAATTGCCCGCTTTCCAGTCGTGCTTCGCCTGGTTGATCCTCTCGCGGCTCGAACTGACGAAATTCCACCAGACATGGCGCGGGGTCGTGAAGGCTTCGCCGCCGAGCAGCATCACCCGCGCATCGCTGTCGGCGCGCAGCGTCATCGCCTGTCCGGGTTTCAGGATATAGAGGCTGTAGCGGTCGAGCTTTTCGCCATCGAGGCTCGCGTCACCAAGCGCCACCAGCACCGCACGCTCGTCGGCATCGGCCTCGATCGGCATCGTCGCACCCGCGAGCATCAATATATCGGCATAGATCGTCGCCGCATGCTGGGTGATCGGCGAGGTCTTGCCCCACAGGCTGCCCATGACGATCCGCGCCGACACGCCGCTGTCCTCGACCAGCGGCAGATCGTCCTTTGCGACATGTTCGAACGCCGGGTCGATCTCTTCCTTGCCGTCGGGCAGCGCGAGCCAGGTCTGCATCCCCGAAATGCCCGATCCGCTCGCGCGCTCGGCCGGGGGGGTGCGCTCCGAATGGACGATGCCGCTGCCCGCGGTCATCAGGTTGCACGCGCCGGGGCGAATGGTCGCGAGCGTGCCGAGGCTGTCGCGATGCTCGATCGCGCCCTCGAACAAATAGGTGACGGTGGCGAGGTTGATATGCGGATGCGGGCGCACGTCCATGCCCTTGCCGATGTCGAAATGCGCCGGACCGAACTGATCGACGAAAATGAAGGGGCCGACCATCGTCCGCGCCTTGTTCGGCAAGGTCCGCCGCACCTCGAAAGCACCGAGATCGTGACTCGAGGGGATAATGATGTCCATCGGTCAGTCCAGCCTTTCGAGCGTCTTTCGCGTCTTTTCGGTTTCGACATTGCCGGTGTTCAGCGTCGAACCGGGTTCGAGCAGCAGCACCTGGCATTCGCCGTCGAGCGCTTCGGGACAATGTTCGGTTCCGTGCGGCACGATGATGAACTCGCCGGGTTCGACGATCACGTCGCCGGTGCGCAGCCCCATCCTCATCCGTCCCGCGACGACGAGGAACAGTTCGTCCTCGGCATCATGGTGATGCCAGTCGAACTTGCCCGCGAACTTCACCAGCTTGACCTGAAAATTGTTGATGTCGCCCGCAACGCGCGGGTTCCAATGGTCGTGAAAGCTCGCGAACGCCTCCGCCAGATTGACCTTGTCCGTCATCACCCCTCTCCCGGCGCCGTCGCCCGGATCGCGAGCGCATGAACGCGCTGCCCGGGAAGGTCGCCGAGCGCCTTGTTCACCGCCCGCTGGCGCGCGACGCGGTTCAGGCCGGCGAAGCCCGACCATTCGATGGTCAGGCTGAAATGCGATTCGCCGCTGCCGTCGTCGCCGCTGTGGCCATGATGTTTGGCGCTGTCGTTGCTGAGGGCGAAATCGGCGTCGGGAAAGGCCGCGGTCAGCAGGCTTTCCATCTCTTTTTGTACAGGTCCGGGCGTGCTCATGACTTGACCATAAGCGCTTCGTCGCCAAATGATAAGCCCTCCCCCCAACGCTTCAGACGCCCCGAGAGCCCGCCTTGCCGTCCCCGACCCGCCCGACCCGTTTCCATGGCCGCGTGCCCCGCGAAGACCGCTGCGCCGCGCCCGGATGCCGCGAGGCGGGCGAATTTCGCGCCCCGATTCCCGCGACCCGCTCACCCGACGGGCCGCCACAATATCGCTGGCTGTGCCTCGACCATGTCCGCGAGTTCAACAGCGGCTATAATTATTTCGAGGGAATGAGCGCCGACCAGATCCTGGCGGCGCAGACCCCGACCGCGGGCTGGGAAACCGAAAGCCGCACCTTCCGCCCCGCCGGCAGCGCCGACCTGCCGCCGCGCTGGGCCGATTTCAAGGACCCGATCGACGCGCTTGGGGCGCGGTTCCGCCAGCGGATGGACGAGGCGCGGCGTGAAGCGGCGAACCCCGGCCTGTCGCGCGAAGAGCATGCCGCGATGCAATTGCTGGGGCTGCCGGCAGACGCCGACCGCGCGGCGCTGCGGCGGCGCTACAGCGAGCTGGTGCGCAAATACCACCCCGACCGCAACGGCGGCGACCGCAGCCATGAGGCGAGACTCGGCGAGGTTGTTGCGGCATATCAGTTGCTGCGAAAGACGAAGGCCTTCGCCTAGGGGCTATGCAGGGAGAGCGGCGATGAGCGAACTGGACAAGAAGCGCATCGAGGTGGTTCGCCGCCATATGGCGCTGGAAATCACCCACGACTGGGACGGGGTGATCGCGACCTTCGACCATCCGCGCTACGAGCTGCTCGGTCCCGGCACGGTGTTCGACGGCGAAGCCGCCGTCCGTTCCTATTTCGCCGCCTCGCGCGAGCCTTTTCCCGACCAGGCGAACGAGGTGATCGCGATCGCCGCCGATGCCGCGACCGACACGGTGCTTGTCGAATTCTGGCTGACCGGCACCCATCTCGGGCCGCTCCGGCTCGGCCTGCGGACGGTCGAGCCGACCGGCAAGGCCTTTCGCGTGCGCATGGCGGCGAGCTTTCAGTTCGCGCCGGGCAGCGACAAGATCGTCTGCGAACGCCCCTATTACGACCAGTCGGCGGTGATGAAGGCGCTCGATCTCATCTGAAAAGGCGTTGCAAGGCGAAACCTACGCCTATACCGCGCTAGCCGAAGCGTCGGACGAACCGGCGACTCTCCCCCTGTTTGTTACGCTGGACCTCTGACATGACCGATATCCCCAACAGCCTCGCCGACCATCATGGTTCGACCCTGCTCGCCGCCCCCGATGTCGAGGTCAGCGCGCGCGAGATGTTCGGGGTCGATATCGACATGATGGTCCCCGCGTTCAGCGAGGCCGACGCACGTGTCCCCGATCTCGACCCGGCCTATGTCTTCGACGGCGACACCACGCTCGCGATCCTCGCGGGCTTCAAATACAACCGCCGCGTGATGGTGCAGGGCTATCATGGCACCGGCAAGTCGACGCATATCGAACAGGTCGCGGCGCGGCTGAAATGGCCGTGCATCCGCGTCAACCTCGACGCGCATATCAGCCGCATCGACCTGGTCGGGCGCGACGCGATCGTGCTCAAGGACGGCCAGCAGGTCACCGAGTTTCGCGAAGGCCTGCTCCCCTGGGCGCTGCAGACCCCCACCGCGCTCGTCTTCGACGAATATGACGCCGGCCGCCCCGACGTGATGTTCGTGATCCAGCGCGTGCTCGAGACCGAGGGCAAGCTGACCCTGCTCGACCAGAATCGCGTCATCCGCCCGAACCCTTACTTCCGGCTGTTCTCGACCGCGAACACCGTCGGGCTCGGCGACACGAGCGGGCTGTATCATGGCACGCAGCAGATCAACCAGGGCCAGATGGACCGCTGGAACATCGTCGTCACGCTTAACTATCTGCCCGCCGCGACCGAAAGCGCAATCATCCTCGCCAAGGTTCCCGACACCGACGACACCACCGTCGCCAATATGGTCAAGGTCGCCGATCTGACCCGCCAGGGTTTCATCAATGGTGACATCTCGACCGTGATGTCGCCGCGCACGGTGATCAGCTGGGCGCAGAATGCCGCGATCTTCAACAACCTCGGCTTCGCCTTCCGCCTAACCTTCCTCAACAAGTGCGACGAGGCCGAACGGATGATCGTCGCCGAATATTATCAGCGCGTGTTCGGCGAAGATTTGCCCGAGGGGGTGGTCGGCAAGTGATGCCGCTTCGCCACCTCGCGGTGGCGTGCGCAGCGCTGACGCTCTCCGGCTGCGCCGTCGCGGTCGACTATGGCAAGGTTCGTCATGCCGACTATGTCGCCGACGCGCGCTGCACCGCGGCGCCGGGCGCAACGCTCGATACTGATGCGCTGCCGCTGTTCTTTGCGACGAGCCGGCTGCCCGATTGCCGCACGACCGATATCCAGTTGTTGAACCATCGCGGCGACCGGATGCGTTATGGCCGGTTCAACGCGCCGCAAGAAGCCAAGGTGGACGGCAAAAAACAATTGCGCACCCCGATGGCGTTCCAGGCGCCGGGCGACTGGTGGAAGGCGCTGCAGGCCGAGACCGACCGGCGGCAGGGCCGCGTGCTGCTCTATGTCCATGGCTATCGCGAGAGTTTCGCGACCACATCGCGCGACGCGGCGCAGATCGCCCGCATGACGAATTTCGACGGGCCGGTGATCGAATATAGCTGGCCCTCGCAGCACAAGCTGCTCGGCTATGCGGTCGATGAAACCAACATGTATCACGACGTCCGCAACTTCCGCGATTTCCTCAAGACGTTGGCCGAGCAGGGCTGGGTCAAGGAAATCGTGATCGTCTCGCACTCGCTCGGCGCGCGGCTGGTGATTCCGGCGATATCCTATGTCGATCGCACGTCGAGCAGCGCCGACAGCAGCAACATCTCGAACATCATCCTCGCCTCGCCCGACATCGACCGCGAAACGTTCGAACGCGACATCGAGGAGGAGGTGCTCGCCCCCCGCCGGGTCGCGCGCGACCGGCGGATCACCGTCTATGTGTCGCACAAGGACAAGGCGCTGGCGGCGTCGCGCACGCTGCACGGCTATCCGCGGCTCGGTTCGCCCTATTGCTTCGACCCGTTCGAAGCGGCGGACCTGAAGGCCAAGGGATTGCCGGTGCGCTGCTATCCCGCGGCGGTCGCGGGCCTCACCGTCGTCGACGCGACCGACGTGTCGCGCGGCGCGACGGGGCACAGCAATTTCCTGCGCAGTTCGGTCGTGTGCCGCGATTTCGTCGACGTCGTCGCGGGCAAGCGGACGCGGCCCGAGCGGACGGCAACCCAGTTCGCGCATGTGTTCCGGCTGATGCCCGATCCCGCGATGCCGATCGAGCAGGATCAGGCGGTCTGCAACTGGATCTTCTAACCGAAGCCGCACATGATCGCGACATTGCTGAGCCAGACCACCGGCCCCTCGCCCGTCCACAGCCACAGCCCGCCGACCGCGACCACCAGGAAAATCGCGAGCGCGATTCCATCCTGGCGCTGGAGCTTCATGCCGGTTGCAACCGTTTGACCGGTCCGTCGGCGATCGGCAGGTGGATGAGCCCCGCGAACAGCCCGAGCGCGATCGAGAAGCCCCAGGCGATATTATAGCTGCCGGTGGCGTCGAAGATCAGCCCGGCGGTGTAGGCGCCAAAGAAGCTGCCGAGCTGGTGGCTGAGGAAGACGATGCCGTACAGCATCGAGAGATAGCGGATGCCGAAGACGCGCCCGACGATGCCGCTGGTCAGCGGCACGGTGCCGAGCCACAGGAACCCCATCGCGCCCGCGAAGACCAGCGCGCTGGCGTGGGTCAGCGGCAGGAACAGGAAGAGCGCGATCACCGCCGAGCGCGCGACATACAGCCCCGACAGGACATATTTCTGGCGCAGCACATCGCCCGCGCGGCCGAACACATAGGACCCGAGGATGTTGAACAGCCCGACGAGCGCGAGCACCTGCGCCCCGATTTCGATGCCGAGCCCCTTGTCGTCGAGATAGGCCGGCAGGTGCGTCGCGATGAAGGCGATGTGGAAACCGCAGACGAAGAAGCCGGCGTTGAGCAGCCAGAAGCCGCGGTGGACCGCCGCTTCGCGCAGCGCCTCGCGCGCGCTCTGCTCGACCTCCACCATGAGGTCCGAACCGCCGTCGGTCCGTCCCGCCACCCCGATCGCCAGCAGGCCGCATAGCGCGACGAGACCCGCCATGATCCACAGCGTTTCGTGATAGCCGATATCGCGCAGGAGCATCGACGCGAGCGGCACGACGAGGAACTGCCCGAGCGAGCCGCCCGCGGTGACGATGCCGAAGGCGCTGCTGCGCTTTTCAGGGCTGACGACGCGGCCGACGGCGCCGAGCACAACGACAAAGGTGGTCGCCGACTGCGCCATGCCGATCAGCAGGCCGAAGCTGATATGCAGCCCGATCGCGTCGGTCGCGAACGCCGCGCCGATCAGCCCGAGCGCATAGAGCAGCGCGCCGCCGAGCACGACCCGCCCCGCGCCATGTTTGTCGGCGAGCGCGCCGACGAAGGGCTGGACCAGCCCGAACAGCAGATTCTGCAGCGCCATCGCCAGCCCGAAGTCCGACCGGCTGATCCCGATGTCGACGCTCATCTGCGGCAGGAAGAGGCCAAAGCTCTGACGCACGCCCATCGCCAGCGTGACGATGAACGCCGCGCAGAGAATGACGATCCAAGGCTTTTTCATGGGAGAGGTCATGCCCGGCGGATGCGCCCGCGCCCGGCGAGCGTCAAGCAAGCATCGCTATACCTCCGTCATCCCGTGCTTGACCCGGGACCCGCCTTTTTCTTCAAGACAGGCGGGTCCCGGATCGAGTCCGGGGTGACGTGCGGGAATTGCCACCGCGCCATCTTCCTTCGATGGCAAAAGCTGGTTAGAGCCGAGTCACCATGACCGCCTCCTCTCCCCTCGACGATTTCAAGGCCGCGCTGTCGAGCGTCGCGCGCGCGGTGACGCGCGATGCCGAGGTCGAGGTCGGGTTCACCGCCGACGCCCCGGCGCAGATCGGCAAGACGATCAAGGTCCCCACGCCGTCGCGCACCCTGCCCGCCGACCAGGTCGCCGAAGCGCGCGGATTCGCCGACGGTTATGCGCTGCGGATGAAGCACCATAGCGAAAAGCTGCACGCCGCCGCGCGTCCCGCCGAACCGCTCGCCGCCGCCGCCTTCGACGCGATGGAGCGCGCGCGCATCGAGGCACTCGGTGCGCGGCACATGGACGGGATGCGCGCGAACCTGTCGGCGAGCCTCGCGATGCGGATGCGCAGCGACCCGATCGCCCGTGCGCAGAGCCGCGACGACGTGCCGGTATCCTCGGCGCTCGAACTGATGCTGCGTCAGGCGCTGACCGGCGAAGCGCCGCCGCAGGGCACCGAAACCGGACTCGGCCTGATCAGCGACTGGATCGCCAAGCAGGCCGGCGGCGACATCGACGCGCTGGCGATGCAGATCGACGATCAGGTCGCCTTCGCGGAAACAGCGAAGCTCGCGCTGCGTCACCTCGACCTGATCTATGGCGACGAGCCGATGGACGAGGGCGCCGAGGATGGCGGCGACGAGGACCAGAGCGAGGCCGAAGAGTCGCAGGACGAACAGGACAGCGAAGAGGGCGGCAGCAGCGAGCAACAGGTCGACGCCCGCGCCGAAACCGCGGGCGACCAGGCCGACGACGGCGACAGCGATCCCGACGCGCAGGAGATGGAGGCCGACGGCGAGCCCGAGATGGGCGGCGAAGGCGATGAGGGCATGTTGCCGGTGCGTCCCAACCGCCTGCCGACCGACGTCCCGGATTTCAACTATCTGCGCTTTACTGAAAAGCATGACGAGATCATCGCCGCGACCGACCTGTGCGACGCCGACGAACTGACCCGTCTGCGCGCCTATCTCGACCAACAGATGCAGCATCTGCAGGGCGCGGTGACCAAGCTCGCCAACCGGCTCCAGCGCCGCCTGATGGCGCAGCAGAACCGCGCCTGGGATTTCGACCAGGAGGAAGGCCAGCTCGACGCCGCGCGGCTCGCGCGCGTCATCGTCTCGCCCGGCCAGTCGCTCTCCTACAAGATCGAACGCGACACCGATTTTCGCGATACCGTCGTCACCCTGCTGATCGACAACAGCGGGTCGATGCGCGGGCGGCCGATCAGCATTGCGGCGATCAGCGCCGACATCCTCGCGCGCACGCTCGAACGTTGCGGCGTCAAGACCGAAATCCTGGGCTTCACCACCCGCACATGGAAGGGCGGGCAGAGCCGCGAAGACTGGCTCGCCGCAGGGCGTCCGCCGCACCCCGGCCGCCTCAACGATTTGCGTCACATCATCTACAAGCCCGCCGACGAACCCTATCGCCGCGCACGCAAGTCGCTCGGGCTGATGATGCGCGAGGGGCTGCTCAAGGAAAATATCGACGGCGAGGCGCTGATCTGGGCGCACAGCCGCATCGTCAACCGCCCCGAGGAACGCCGCATTTTGATGGTGATTTCGGACGGCGCCCCGGTCGACGACAGCACGCTGTCGGTCAATCATGGCGCCTATCTCGACCAGCATCTGCGCCAAGTGATCGAATGGATCGAGAATCGCTCGCCGGTCGAGCTGTGTGCGATCGGCATCGGGCATGACGTGACGCGTTACTACAGCCGCGCGGTGACGATCATGGATGCCGAGCAGCTCGGCGGGACGATGGTCGAGCAACTCGCGGGATTGTTCGACATCGATTGATCACCGCTCGCCGGGAGGCCTTGATATGGTGAAGGTGGGCGAGTTGACCTGGGACGGCGACGGGCACTCCCGCATCCGAAATGGCCGCCGCGGCGACGCGGTGGTTGCGCAGCTCGTGAAGAATTTCAACCACACGCACAGCAACGATGGAATATGGTCTGTCCATGTAATGGGTCAAGCCTTGAACGAGCGCTTCCGCCATGCGCGTGACGCGCAATCGGCCGCGTGGGAAGCTTATCAGCGCCATCGCCAGCGCTAGGGTGACAACCCCTTTTCCCCTCGTTACAACCGCTTCCCGATGCAGCAGGGACTCGCGGCCTGACGACGAGCGCCGCTGTATCGATACTTGTGCTGAGGGTCGCCGGCACACACTAGGGGCCGCACCGATGGGGTGCATGGCTGAGGGGGCGACTGTCACATGAAAAAAGCATCCGACCTGTTCATCGAATGCCTGGAGGAAGAAGGCGTCGAGTATATTTTCGGCGTCCCGGGCGAGGAGAATCTCGACTTCCTCGACAGCCTGTCGCGGTCGACCAAGATCAAGCTGATCCTGACGCGGCACGAACAGGGCGCGGGCTTCATGGCCGCCACCTATGGCCGCCACACCGGCAAGACCGGCGTCTGCCTCGCGACACTCGGCCCCGGCGCGACCAACTTCGTCACCGCCGCCGCCTATGCCCAATTGGGCGGCATGCCGATGATGATGATCACCGGACAAAAGCCGATCAAGAAATCGAAACAGGGCCGGTTCCAGATTCTCGACGTCGTTGCGATGATGGGGCCGATCACCAAATATACCCACCAGATGGCCTCGTCGGACAATATCCCGAGCCGCGTGCGCGAAGCCTTTCGCCTCGCCGAGGAAGAAAAACCCGGCGCGGTGCATATCGAACTGCCCGAGGATATCGCCGACGAACATACCGACAGCCTGCCGATCAAACGCAGTCATTCGCGCCGGCCAACCGCCGACGTCAAATCGATCCGCGAGGCGGTGAAGGCGATCGAGGAAGCGACATCGCCCGTCCTCGTCATCGGTGCCGGCGCGAACCGCACGATGACCAGCCGCATGCTGCTGCAGTTCATCGAAAAGACCGGCATCCCTTTCCTGACGACGCAGCTCGGCAAGGGCGTGATCGACGAGCGCCATCCGAAATTCCTCGGCTGCGCCGCGCTGTCGGCGGGCGATTTCGTCCACCGCGCGGTCGAGGCGTCGGACTGTATCGTCAACCTCGGCCATGATGTGATCGAAAAGCCGCCCTTCTTCATGAAACAGGGCGGTCCGACCGTCATCCACGTCTCGACCAAGACCGCCGAGGTCGACCCGGTCTATTTCCCCGATATCGAGGTGATCGGCGACATCGCCAATGCGGTGTGGCAGATCAAGGAAGACATCGTCCCCAACGGCGGCTGGAAATTCGACCATATGCTCGCCTTCCGCAAGGGCGAGGTCGACCATACCGCACCGCTGGCACAGGACGCGCGTTTCCCGATCTTCCCGCCGCACCTGGTGCAATCCGTGCGCGATTCGATGCCCGACGATGGCATCATCTGCCTCGACAACGGCGTCTACAAAATCTGGTTCGCGCGTGGTTACACCGCCTATCGCCCCAATACGGTGCTGCTCGACAATGCGCTCGCGACGATGGGCGCGGGGCTGCCGTCGGCGATGATGTCGGCGATGGTCTATCCGGGGCGCAAGGTCATGGCGATCTGCGGCGACGGCGGTTTCATGATGAACAGCCAGGAAATGGAGACCGCGGTCCGCCTGGGGCTCAACATCACCGTGCTGATTTTGAATGACAACAGCTATGGCATGATCCGCTGGAAACAGGCGAACATGGGTTTCAAGGATTGGGGGCTGACCTATGGCAACCCCGATTTCGTCAAATATGCCGAAAGCTATGGCGCCCACGGCCACCGCGTCGAAAGCGCCGCGCACCTGAAGGAACTGCTCGCGCATACCCGCGACACGCCGGGGGTGCATCTGATCGATTGCCCGGTCGATTACACCGAGAACGACCAGATTTTGAACATCGACATCAAGAAGATATCGAAGGAAATGTAAGCGCCTGCCACCGCCCGCTGTTTCTTGTCATCCCCGCGAAAGCGGGGACCCAGGAGCGAAATGGAACAGACCTATCACGTCTATATCCTCGCGAGCGGGCGCAACGGCACTCTCTACACGGGCGTTACCGGCAACCTGGCACAGCGATGTTCGCAGCATAGGAACGGCCGAGGGTCGAGCTTCACGAGGCATTATGGCGTGCATCGGCTGGTGCATGCCGAAGCCTTCGCCGATGTGAACGAAGCGATCGCGCGCGAGAAGGCCGTAAAGAAATGGCGCCGCGCTTGGAAACTGGAATTGATCGAACGAGGCAATCCGCAATGGCTCGATCTCTATGATCGGCTCAACGGCTGAGCTTGGCACCCTTGGGTCCCCGCTTTCGCGGGGATGACATGGTTGGAGAATGATTGTGAAGTTGAAAGACGTCTACCCGCTCTACCTCAACAACAAGGCGGTGCAGCCGAACACCGACCTCGAGGTCATCGACAAATATACCGGCGAAGTTGCGTTCCGCACCGCGCTCGCGACCCCCGACGTGATCAACGAGGCGATCGCCGGTGCCGTGCGCGCCGCCGAGCCGATGGCGCGGCTCGCGAGTTTCGAGAAGCGCGATGTGCTCACCCATTGCGTCGGGCGCTTTCAGGAGCGGTTCGACGAACTCGCCTATGCGCTGTGCGTCGAGGCGGGCAAGCCGATCGCCGACGCCGAGGGCGAGGTCAGCCGCCTGATCGACACCTTTCGCATCGCCGCAGAGGAAGCGGTACGCAACTATGGCGAGATCCAGCCGCTCGACATTTCGGCGCGCGCCAAGGGCTATATGGGGATGTGGAAGCGCGTGCCGATCGGCCCGTGCAGCTTCATTTCTCCGTTCAACTTTCCGCTCAACCTCGCCGCGCACAAGATCGCCCCGGCGATCGCGATCGGCTGTCCGTTCGTGATGAAACCCGCGTCGATGACGCCGTTGGGCGCGATCATCATGGGCGAAGTGCTTGCCGAATGCGATATCCTGCCCGAGGGCGCGTTCAGCATCCTGCCCGCGAGCCGTGCGGGGGCCGATTTGTTCACCACCGACGAGCGGCTGAAATTGCTCAGCTTCACCGGCTCGCCCGGTGTCGGCTGGGATTTGAAGGCCAAGGCGGGCAAGAAGAAGGTCGTGCTCGAACTCGGCGGCAACGCCGCGGTGGTCGTCGACAAGGACGCCGACCTCGACCATGCGCTCGCACGGATCATCTTCGGCGGCTATTACCAGTCGGGGCAAAGCTGCATCCACGTCCAGCGCGTGATCATCCATGAGGATATCTACGATCGTTTCCGCGACATGCTCGCCGCAAAGGTCAAGACGCTGAAATCGGGCGATCCGAAGCTCCACGACACCTTCATCGGCCCGATGATCTCGGTCAAGGAAGCGCAGCGGCTGAAAGGCTGGATCGACGCCGCGGTCGCCGCAGGCGCGACCCTGCTCGCGGGCGGCGGTTGCGAAGGCAATATGCTCGAAGCGGCCTTGCTGGAGAATGTGCCGCGCGACGCCGATGTGGTGGTCGAGGAAGCTTTCGGCCCCGTCGTCGTGCTGTCGAAATTCTCGAAGTGGGAGGACGCCCTCGCCGAAGTCAACGACAGCAAGTTCGGGCTCCAGGCCGGGCTGTTCACCAGCGACCTGCACAAGGTGCTCGAGGCCTGGGACCATCTCGAGGTCGGCGGCATCGTCGTCAACGACGTGTCGAGCTACCGCGTCGACAATATGCCCTATGGCGGGGTGAAGGACAGCGGGCTGGGCCGTGAGGGCGTGCGTTTCGCGATCGAGGATATGAGCGAAATCCGGAATTTGGTGATCCGGCGGGTCTAGCCCGCAATAAATCTCGTCATTGCGAGCGGAGCGAAGCAATCCAGGGCGGTTTGCGCCTACGCTGGATTGCCGCGTCGCCCCGGATCAAGTCCGGGACTCCTCGCAATGACGAAGATTGAAACCCTCCGGGCCGTCACACAACCGCCGCCAAACTTTCTCCAAACTGTCGCGGCTTCGATTCCCGCCGTGTAACAAAACTCCTGTCTAGGCCGTGGGCAGCTAAGGCTGTCCACGGAGCATGACATGGCATCGATTTCGACCCTGCCGATCCCCGCCCGTTTCCCCGACCCCTTCACCACCGACCCGCATATTCCCGAACGGGTCATCGGCGAACGGCGGAGCTATCGGACGGTGTGGGTCAGCGACATCCACCTCGGCACCCGCGGCTGCAACGCCGCGATGCTCATCGATTTCTTCGACCATGTCGATTGCGAGACGCTCTACCTCGTCGGCGATATCATCGACGGCTGGCGATTGAAAAAGCGCCATTTCTGGCCGCCCGAGCATAATGACGTGGTGTGGTGCGTGCTCAAGCGCGCCAAGCGCGGCACCCGCGTCGTCTATGTCCCCGGTAATCATGACGAGATGATAAAGCCGTTCGACGGTTTCGATTTCGGCGGGGTCGAAATCCGCCGCGAGGCGATCCACGAAACCGCCGATGGCAAGAAACTGCTCGTCGTCCATGGCGACGATTTCGACGCGGTGATGCTCGCGCATCGTTGGCTCGCCTTCGTCGGCGACGCCGCCTACACCGCGCTGATGAAGTGCAATGTGATGGTCAACCGCATCCGCAGCAAGCTCGGGCTGCCCTATTGGTCGCTGTCGATGGTCGCGAAGCACAAGGTCAAGAACGCCGTCCAGTTCATCGGTCGCTACGAGGAAGTCGTCGCGCATGCGGCACGCTCGCGCGGGGTCGACGGGGTGGTATGCGGCCATATCCACAGCGCCGAGATGCGCGAGATCGAGGGCGTCGACTATTATAACGACGGTGACTGGGTCGAAGGCTGCACCGCGCTGGTCGAACATCACGACGGCACGATGGAAATCCTGCACTGGGCAGAGGAGGTCGCGGCCCGCGCCGCGCCGACCCCGCTGGCGCTGCCCGCCCCGGCACGGGCGGCCTGATGCGGATCCTGATCGTCAGCGACGCGTGGGAGCCGCAGGTCAACGGCGTCGTCCGCACCTTGCAGGCGACGATCGGCGAATTGCGGCGCGCGGGGCACGAGGTCGGCATCGTTTCGCCCGACCTGTTTCGCTCGATCCCCTGCCCCTCTTATCCCGAAATCCGCCTTGCCTTCGCCGGCTGGCGCAAGGTCGGGCGGCATATCCGCGCCTTTGCCCCGCAGGCGATCCATATTTCGACCGAGGGTCCGCTCGGGATGGCGGCGCGGCGCTGGTGTATCCGCAACAAACTCCCCTTCACCACCGCCTATCACACGCGCTTTCCCGAATATGTCGCGGCGCGATTACCGCTGTCGCCCGCCTTCGTGTGGCGCTTCATCCGCTGGTTCCACCGCCCGGCGCGCCACATCATGGTCGCGACGCGCAGCCTCGCCCGCGAACTCGCCGACCAGGGCCTGACCCAGACGATGCTGTGGGAACGCGGGGTCGACCATGACCTGTTCCGTCCCGACCGCGCCGCCCATTCCGCGCTCGCGGGACTGCCGCGCCCGATCCAGCTCTATGTCGGCCGCGTCGCGGTCGAAAAGAATATCGAGGCGTTCCTCGATACCGCCCAGCCCGGCACCAAGGTGATCGTCGGCGACGGCCCGGCGCTCGCCGAACTCAAGGCGCGTTATCCGGGCGCCGTCTTCCTCGGCAAGCAAACCGGCGAGGCACTCGCTTCGATCTATGCCGGCGCCGACGTCTTCGTCTTTCCGAGCCGGACCGACACCTTCGGCCTGGTGATCATCGAGGCGTTGAGCGCGGGCACGCCGGTCGCCGCTTATCCCGTCCCCGGTCCGGGCGACATCGTGGCCGGCGGCGCGGGCGCTCTCGACGCGGATCTGGGCCAGGCCATCGCCGCGGCGCTGCGATGCGACCGCCGCGACGCGGCGGCGCTCGGCGCGCGTTACAACTGGCCCGCCTGCACCGCGCAGTTCGCCAAGGCCCTCACCTTCGTGCCCGCCGAAATGGCGCACGAAGGCGCCGTGCTCGGCACGACGATCCTCTCCGCCTAAAAGGTCTTGCGCCACTCCAGCTCGATATAACGGCCGAGCGGATCGATATAGCCCGGCTGGTAGTTGAGCGGCACGATGCCGTTGCCGTCGGTGATCTTGCGCTGCGCGTCGAAGATGTTGTCGACCGCGAAGCGCAGGCGCGAACCCTTGAGGAACGGCATCTTCTCGATCAGCTTCGGCTTCTGGCCCAGATCCATGAAGACGCGCAGGTTGAAGGTCGCGAGGTCGCCGAAATCGAGGTCGCCCGCGGTGCCGCCGGTCACGGTGCTGCCGCTGTCGTACTTCGCGCTCAGCCGCACCCCGAGCCCCTTGTTGAACACGCCGCCGTCGAGTTCGACGAGGTGTCGGTTGCTGCCGCCGCCGCTGCCCGTCGCCGAGCCGTCGAGCAGGTCGAGTTCGGGCACGCCCGGGCGGATGAAGATCGTGTCGGTCAGTTTGACCGTGTGATAGAGCGAGACCTGCCAGCGCCCGCCCTGCGGGCCGCCGAGCATGCCGCCGGGGCCGCCAGGACCGCGACCGCCGCCGCCCGCGCGCGGACCGCCGCCACCGGGGCCGCCCGGACCGCGCTGTGCGCCGGGTCCGCGTTCGCCGCCGGGCGGACGTCCGCCCGCGCCTTCGGGCCGCGCGCCGCCAGGGCCGCCGGCAGCGCCGGGTCCGCCCTGCTGTTGCTGGCCGAAACTCTTGCCGAAGTTGAAACCCCAGCGAATCTGCGAATTTTCGGTGCGGTCGAAATTGACCGGCCGCTGGTCGAGCGCGATCAGCACACCATCGGCATCACGCGTAACCCGGTCGGGGAAGGCCGCCTCGATCTCGGGGGTCAGCAGCGGGAAGCTGTTCGCGGTGTCATAGCTCTTGTTCTTGTTGTAATTGACCGAGAAGTTCAGCCCCTCGAGCATCGGCGGCGACCAATTCAAGCCCAGCTTAAGGTCGCGGCGCTGCTCGGCGAGCAGGAAGGGGTTGCCGCCCGTGGTCGTCGTGATCTGCACCGTCTGGCCGGTCGAAAAATCATAATAGGTAACCCCCGGGGTCACCAGCGGCGCGGCGCCGAGTTGCTGGATGCCGGGCGCCGCCTCGTCATTGTTGAAGCTCGCGACGAGCGACAGATTGTCGGTGATCCCCCAATTGAGGTTCGCGCCCCAACTCTTGAGCGCCGCGAAATCGCTCGGATCCTGATATTGCCCGCTGAGCGTGAGCGACACGCGGCCGATATTGCCCGCGCCATATTCGGGGTCGAGCAGCGGGATCGTCAGCGAGCCGAGGACGCCCGGCAGGTCGCGCGCGAGATCGGTCGTCGTGACCGCCAGCGCCGTTTGCGACCGGCTGTCGAAGCGCAGTCCCGCATAATTCGCGGTCGCCGACAGACGGATCGGTCCGGCCCAGCCGTCGCCCATCCCGCCCGAGATATTGGCGGTGCCGCCGAAACTTTGCTGGCTGCTGTCGAACCGGTCGCGCGCGCCGCTGACGCGATCTGTGAAGATCAGCGAATCGGCGTCGGCATAATTGGCCGCCGCCGACCAGCGCCAGTTGCCGAGCATGCCGTTGATGCTGGCGGTCGTCGACAGGTTGCGGCTGCGGCTGTCGCGCGTCAGCGGGTCGGTGACACCGCCGACGCCGGGGCCGATCAGCGACAGGCTGTCGGTCTGGTCGAAACGGACATTGAGCGAGGCGTCGGTCAGCTTGTTGAGGCTGCGCTGGACCGTACCGTCGATCTTGTAGGTGTCGCTCGCCCCGAGCAGGCTGCGCGCCGGGGCGCCGGCAGCCAATGCCTGGCCGTCCGCGTCTGAAGCATAGTCGAGGTTACGCTCGCTCTCGCGCAGCATCGTCTGATGCTCCCACCCGGTATTCAGGTTGAAGCGGCCATTCGCGCCGATCATCAAGAAGCTCGGTTCGATTTCGCTTTGGAAGCGTCCGCCCTGCGTCGGAATGCCGCCCTCGGCCTCGACCGCGACTTGCCGGAAATTGGGCTTGAGCACGAGGTTGACGACGCGTTCGTCGGCCGCATAGCCATATTGCAGCGCGACCTCTTCGGGGAACACTTCGACCTTGGCGATCGCTTCGGGGGGCAGGTTGCGCACTTCGCCAAAACCGCCGATGCGGCGCCCGTTGACGAGGATGATCGGTCGCCCGCTGCCGCGCCCGCGGCCCGAACGCGTCTGGGGCGCGAGTGCGGTCAGCAGTTCCTCGACGTTCGACACGCCATAGCTGGCGATCGCCGCCTCATCGAGTTCGGCCTCGGCGGTAAAATCGGTGTCGAGCTGACCGACGAGCCGCGGCGCGGTGACGACGATTTCGTCCTCATAGCCGTCGTCGTTGCTGTCCTGCGGATTGGCGGCGGCACCGTCGGCGGGCTGGTCGGCCGCGACGGTGGTCGTCACGGCGACCGCGATCGGACTGTCGACGGCTTCGGCCATCGCCGGGCAGGCGAACGAAGCCCCCGCCGCGAGCAGGGCGGCCTTGACCGACAGCGAGGAGGAGAATTTTGGCATGGGAGAGACGAGCCTTTTTCTTTTGTCTTTGTTTTCTTTAGCGAAGCAGGCTGAACCCGCCCTGACGTCCAGTTGCCCCGGCCGTTCAGCTAGGCGGCGTTTGTCGCAACAATATGGCAGTGCAACAAAAGTTCCACGAACGGCGGTTAGGCGCCGCCCGACAGCAGTCCCATGCTCGAACGGAAAAGGGGCGCCCCTTCGGGACGCCCCTTTTCTATCCCGATGCGCGGCGCTCGGTCTCCGAACTCGCCGCCTTCATCAGCCGCTGCCGGCCCTATTGCACCATAGCCCATGGTCGAGACCTAGAAATACTGGACAGCGCCGGGGTCCATCCTTAGGTGGCGCCATGTCCATACAACCTCCCGAATCCATCCTGATCGTCGACTTCGGTAGCCAGGTGACCCAGCTCATCGCGCGCCGCGTGCGCGAGGCCGGGGTCTATAGCGAGATCGTCCCGTTCAACAGCGCCGCCGAGGCCTTCGCGCGGATGCAGCCCCGGGGCGTGATCCTGTCGGGCGGCCCCGCGTCGGTCACCGACGACGGCAGCCCGCGCGCACCGCAGGCGATCCTCGACAGCGGCCTGCCGATCCTCGCGATCTGCTATGGTCAGCAGACCTTGTGCGTCCAGCTCGGCGGCACGGTCGAAGGTGGGCACGCCGCCGAATTCGGCCGCGCCGACGTCGAAATCCTGAAAGCCAGCCCGCTGTTCGACGGCTTCTGGGAGGTCGGTCAGAAATATCCGGTGTGGATGAGCCACGGCGACCGCGTCACCGAGGCGCCCGACGGGTTCGAGATCGTCGGCACCTCGCCCAACGCCCCCTTCGCGATCTGCGTCAACGAGGCGAAGCGCTATTATACGACGATGTTCCATCCCGAGGTGGTCCACACCCCCGACGGCGCGAAATTGCTGTCGAACTTCGTCCACAAGATCTGCGGCCTCGCCGGCGACTGGACGATGGCCGAGTTCCGCACCAACAAGATCGCCGACATCCGCGCCCAGGTCGGCGACCAGCGGGTACTCTGCGGCCTGTCAGGCGGGGTCGACAGTGCGGTCGCCGCGGTGCTGCTCCACGAAGCGATCGGCGAACAGCTTACCTGCGTCTTCGTCGATCACGGCCTTCTGCGCCTCAGCGAACGCGAACAGGTCGAGCGGCTGTTCCGCGACCATTATAATATCCCGCTGGTCGTCGTCGACGCCGAGGAACGCTTCATGGCCGGGCTCGCCGGCGTTTCCGACCCCGAGGCGAAGCGCAAGTTCATCGGCAAGACCTTCATCGACGTCTTCGACGAGGAAGCGCAGAAGCTCGGCGGCGCCGATTTCCTCGCGCAGGGCACTTTGTACCCCGATGTCATCGAATCGGTGTCGTTCACCGGCGGGCCGAGCGTCACGATCAAGAGCCACCACAATGTCGGCGGTCTGCCCGAACGCATGAAGATGGCGCTGGTCGAACCCTTGCGCGAATTGTTCAAGGACGAAGTGCGCCTGCTCGGCAAGGAGCTCGGGCTGCCCGATATCTTCGTCGGCCGCCACCCCTTCCCCGGCCCCGGCCTCGCGATCCGCATCCCCGGCGAAGTCACCAAGCCGAGCTGCGACATTTTGCGCAAGGCCGACGCGATCTATCTCGAAGAGATCCGAAGCGCGGGTCTCTATGACGAGATCTGGCAGGCGTTCGCGGTGCTGCTCCCCGTCCGCACCGTCGGCGTGATGGGCGATTACCGCACCTACGATCAGGTCTGCGCACTGCGTGCGGTGACCTCGACCGACGGCATGACCGCCGACATCTACCCGTTCGAAGCCGCCTTCCTGTCGCGCTGCGCGACGCGCATCATCAACGAGGTGCAGGGCATCAACCGCGTGGTGTATGATTATACGTCGAAGCCGCCGGGGACGATCGAGTGGGAGTGACGATAACAATCGATATCGATCGACTACAATCGATACCAGCACTTCGATTGCTCATCTGAGTTACCCTGGCCCGATCTCAAATATGATCGGCGCCGACAAAACGAGCGGGAGCCAGCTTCGGGACTTTGAGTTACTTGTCGGTTTGACCGGCGAAGTTCTGCTTCGAGGGATTTTGGGTGCGGGCGCCACCTTCGCACGACCTTCCAGGCTGCTTTGGCGACACGCTCCGATCCAGGTCATTCGACATTGAGCGGGTGCAGATCCGCTCCTGACAGACGCGGACGTCGAAGCGCCGCAATTCTGATCATGCGCTGTTATATGAATGTTCGGCCGACATCAGGCGACCGGGCGCTTCGCGGCAATGCCAATCGCATCCGGCTCCCCGATGATCGAACCTTCGCATGCGGCCCGGAGCCCGGCGCCTCCACCTCTGGTGACGGTCGCTAACGCGGGCTTGAGGCCTTGTGCAGAATGCTTTGAAGGTTTCCGCCCGACGCTATACGGGCACCGGATGGGTTGCTTCCCTCGCCTCGCGCTCGGCTTCCGCGCCCGGCCGTTCGATGAAGGCAGATCGCCAGGATTTTGAATTACAATGAATTATCGCCATAGCTTCCATGCCGGCAACAGCGCCGATGTCGTAAAGCACAGCCTGCTGATCGCCCTCGTGCGGGCGTTGCAGCTCAAAGAGAGCGCGCTCACCCTGATCGACACCCATGCCGGTTGCGGGCTGTACGACCTTGGCGGCGAGGAGGCGAGGCGCACCGGCGAGGCCACACAGGGCGTGCTGCGGGCCTTTGCCGACCCGAACCCCTTGCTGGACGACTACCGCGCCGCCGTTCAGGCCGTGAATGCCGGGGACGAGCTTCGCTTCTATCCCGGATCGCCGCGATTTCTGGCGCAGCTTCTGCGTCCGCAGGATTTTCTGATCCTGAACGAGAAACATCCCGACGACGCCTATGCCCTGCGCGGCGCGATGCGCGACACATCCGCCGCCGTGCACGAACGCGACGCCTATGAGCTTTGGCTGGCGATGCTGCCGCCCCGCACCGCGCGCGGCGTGGTGGTGGTCGACCCGCCGTACGAGCAGACCGATGAACGCGCCCGTATCACCGCCACCATCGCCGCGGCTACCCGCAAATGGGCGCATGGCGTGACGGTGGCCTGGTATCCGCTGAAAGACCGCGCCACGCATGTGCGTTGGAAGCAGCAGTTGCGCAACCTCGGCATCCCGAAATTTCTGGTGGTGGAGCATTGGTTGTACGATCGCGATCAGCCCGACATCTATAACGGCGCGGGCCTCTTTATCATCAACCCGCCCTATGCCTTCATGCAGGCGCTGCCGCCTCTGCTGGGAGCCCTGCGCACCGCGCTGGCGCCCGAGGGGCATAGGGGCGAGATTACAAGCGATTGGTTGGGCGATTAAAATTAACCCTCATCTTCCCCTTCTCCCAAAGGAGGAATTGGGGCGCTTCAGATTTTAAACAGATTTGCTCACGCTGAATTTGAAACGCGGTTTTCGCGCCGAATGCCAGTGCGCCAGACGATTGCGCTTAGTGGCCCTCGGCATCAACCATGAAGACCGTCGGCTTGCCGCGAGACGCCGGGTCCCATCCTGCCGACAATGCCGCTCGCACCCCTCGCGAGGCTATCGCGTCGTTGATGTGCGACCGCCCTTTCGGCAATCCTTTCAACAGGCGCTTTGGCGTCGGAAATTCCAGCACGGCTTCGCGGGGCATATCTCTCTGGCGCAAGGCGACCGTCATGCCCTTCCAGCCTTCGGAAGAGGACAGTTGGGGCTCGCTCAGGAGTTCCCAGTCATATTTGACACCATCGATTTGGACGGTGCCGCCGCGGCCGTGCATGTGAAGCATGGGATGCCCATAGCATGTTAAGCGCGGCGCTCCAGTCGGTTCACATCAGAGATCGGCTACCGGACCGTCTAGCGGCCAAGACAGCCGCTCCGCAGCCACGATTGGCATGATTGCAGACCGCCTGCAATCAAGCCGATTACCCCGATTAGCGGACGCGCAGTTCACGCTGCGAGTGGAGATTTCGCGATTTCGACGCAAGTTTTATCACTATCCGAAGACTGGGAGCACATCATCGTTGCTCCTCTGAAAGCTTGACGGTTAGACCGTCCAATTCGGCAGAGACATCGATCTGGCAAGAGAGGCGGCTGTGTTCGTCTCGACCTTCGACGAATTCGAGCATCAGATCTTCGGTCTCGCCCAATGATGGCAGACGGTTACGCCATGCGGGGTCCACATGGACATGGCAGGTCGCACAGGAACAACCCCCGCCGCAATCAGCCCGGATCGCATCGATGCCATGCCGTAGCGCCGCTTCCATCAGTGAATGGCCGACCTCCGCCTCGACATTGCGCTCGGTTCCATCGGGCTCGACAAAAATGACTCTCACCATGCCTCAGTCTTCGGCCGCGAGATATTGATCGAGGCTGTCGTAGAAATGGCGCAACCGGCGCTCCTGCCGGTTGAAGAGCATTCCTTTGAACCCCTTGGAATTGACGCCCTTCTGAAGCCAGGGGATGTTGCGCGCGTCCTGGTTATAGACCTCATTCTCGAACTTATAGTCGAGTCCGCGCCCGTGTACCGTCTTGGGCCGCTCCACCGTCATCCCCGGCTCTGCCGGACGTTCGAACTGCTGGACCCAGAAAGTCGCTCGCCCAGGATCGTCGGCATGCGGCATGTAGCGAAATATCGAGAAGCGCTCGGCGAATGTGTTGATCGTGATATTGGGAAAGATGAAATAGTGGAAATCGTCGGTCATCTGATCGTCCGACAGCGCCGCGACGTCATAGCCCGCTTCCGTCAGCTTAGCCCGCATGCCGCGCTGCATAGCCAGCCGCATGTCGTCGAGCCGCCCCTCATATTCATCAGCATCGACCCCAGCGGCAGCCGCCATCGCCTTCAGCCCCGGCTGTGCCTTGCGTCGCTGCTCCTCGGGCAGGCGCGAACAAGGCGCGCCCATATGATAGAGGCCGCGGCTGTGGAGACCATAAAGATCGATCGGCATGTCCTCCGCGTCTTCCAGATAGAATTGCAGCTGCGGGTGCGTCACCGGGCCGTGGTAGCCCTCCTGGAATGCATCCGCGGCAATCTTCCAGTTGCAGTCCCATTCAACGATCTGCTCGCCGACGAAATTATAGGTATCAAGCCCATACCCGGCGAGCTGGCGTCCCGCCTCACCCAGAAACTCCTCGAGGCTACCGGCATTGGGATCGAGATTGATCCAGACGAGATTCTGCCAGACCTGACAGCGGATCGGCGGCAGGGCGACATCCTTCTCGTCGGTATAGCCCTGAAAGCTCTCCTTATCGGGAATGTTGCGCAACGACCCGTCGAGGTTCCACTCGAAGCCATGGAACCAGCAATAGAGCGAGCGGATGTTGCGGCGCTCGGTGACGATCTGGCGCCCGCGATGCTGGCAGACATTGTAGAAGGCGCGGATCGCGCCATCGTCGCCATGCACGACCACCACCGGCTCCTTGCCGATCATGATCGGAAACGCATCGCCGGGCCTTGCGACGTCCGCAACAGGACACGCCAGGAGCCAGACCTTCGAGAAAACCTTTTCGAACTCGTCGGAAAGCACATCGCGACCAGTGAATCTATGAGGCGAGATTCGCGACGTCGAAAATCCATCCGCGTCAAAAACCCCTTTATTTTTGGCAAGAATCATCTCTCCGGTCATATTCGACTTTCCTTTTTCATCCTCTTATCTAGTATCATAAATATAAGAAGATCGGATGGAGGGCAAGAGGATGAAGACTGCCGTGATTACCGGCGCCGCATCGGGTATCGGCCGGCACATCGCCATCGCACTGGCTTTGCGAGAAGCTGAAAGGCTGGTCCTGATCGACGTCGATGTCGATGGCATGAAAGAGACAGCGAGCCTTGCCTCGGGTGCGGAAACCATGCTGATCACGGCGGATCTTACATGCGCCGACGCCATCGCCTCGGCCTTTGCCTCGCTCGCCGACGACCAGATTGTCATCGATCTCCTGTTCAATTGTGCCGGCATACCCGCCGGCACGCCGGCTTGGCCCGACACGCCTGCAGCGCGAATCCACACCATCATCGATCTCAACCTCGCAGGCACGATTCTCAGCGTCCAGGCGGCGCTGCCGTTGATGCGCTCACCCGGCGGCTCGATCGTCAACATCGCGTCGGTCAGCGGCCTCAATCCCTATGCGACCGGCGCCGTCTATGCCGCGAGCAAGGCCGGCGTGATCATGTTTACCCGCTGCTGCGCCGAGCTTGCGGTCACCCATGGCGTCCGGGTCAACGCGCTTTGTCCGGGCATTGTCGATACGCCCTTCCTCCGGAAGACGGGGCCTAGTGGCCAGACGGCAGACTGGCTTGCCGAGCGCCTCCGTGACCGTTCGATCCTCACCGCAGCCGAGGTAGCGGACGCGGCGATAAAGCTCGCGCTCGAGCCCGACACGGCGGGCGAATATGAAGTGCTGGTCGCCGGCACGGCCGACGCCTAATCACCTGCCTCACGCCTCCCTTTCCCCTCCGACAAGGATTTTCTTGCATGACCACCTCATCCGAAACAGCCGGATATGCGTTGAACCAGACGATGCTTCGTGTGCGAGATCCCGAAGATTCCCTGCGTTTCTATCGCGACATACTGGGCATGACGCTCCTCCAGCGGCTCGATTTCGAGGACATGCAATTCTCGCTCTACTTCCTTGCCTATCTCGGTGAAGGCGAGATCATTCCATCGGATCCAGCAGAGCGGGCGCGATTCATATTCGATCGCGAAACGACGCTCGAGCTGACGCATAACTGGGGGAGCGAGAAGGAAATCGCTACGCCCTACCATAATGGCAACAGCGAACCGCGGGGGTTCGGCCATGTCGGAATCAGCGTGCCCGACGTCCATGAAGCATGCCAGCGCTTCGAACGGCTGGGTGCAACCTTCGTGAAGCGCCCGGATGACGGCAAAATGAAGGGGATCGCCTTCGTTTCCGATCCCGATGGCTATTGGATCGAAATCCTCTCTTCGCCGCGCATGACCGACTTCCTGACCTGAGCGCCGTCCTAGAGGGGGTCGAGATCAGGATCGAAATCGGCGAAGGAAACGGTCCGCGCGACTTCGCTCGGAAACAGCTGGCGCATGTCCGCCAGATAGCCGTCGACAAGGCCACTCATCGCCCGGCGCGCCTCTTCGGCATCGCGCGCGCGAACCGCATCGAAGACCTTGCGCGCGCGCTGGAGGGCGAGAACCCGAAAGGGCTCGGCAGGGACCATTCCGCCCGACCGGGTCAAACGTCGCAGGGCTGGCGCCAGCATCTCGATCAGCGGATTACGCGTCGCATCGGCGACGGCGTTCCAGAAGCGCGAATAGGCACGATAATAAGTCGGATAATCACCGACCGCTGCGTCCATGTCGGTGATCGCCTGCGCCATCCGATCGCAGTCGTCGGCCGTGGCGTTGCGCGCCGCAAGCGCGATCATCCCCGGCTCCATCGCCGCGCGCGCAATCATGAGCGAGTCGACCGTGGCACCCGAAAACTGGAGAACAAGCGCCAGAGTCGAAGCAAGCTCCTCCCAGTTCGGCTTGCCGACATAGGTTCCGCCCCCTGGCCCGGACTTTATCTTGATTACGCCTTGGATCTGGAGGAAACGCAGCGCCTCGCGCAACGCCCCGCGCGATACACCGTGGAGGGCCAGCGCCTCGGCCTCGGACCGGTAGCGGTCTCCGGGCTTCATGCCGCTATCGTAGATTTCCTGGGCTATATCACGCGCCAGGTGCAACGCCGTACCACCGCGCGGGCGCGCATCCCCCCGTTTGTCCTTCGCTCGCTCCCCTGCCATGCCTTGCATTCGTCTCCGCCGCCAATCTCGCCTAGCTAGTCAGTCCGGCGGCATATGGAAAGGCCGCAGCGTTCAGAGCGGTATCGCGTTCCGGCGCATGTGGCGCGATCCGAGCAGGAAATGCAGCGCAGACCACAGGGAGAAGGGGACGAGCAGAAGCATGGCCGAAGACAATCCGTCCTGCCCGCTCGCCCGTTGAACGATATCGCTCGCAGCCCCGATCAGCAGCGGCATGCAGCCAAAACCGATGATATTATAGGTGAGCAAAAGGAGGGCGGCGCCCATAGCCCGCGAGTCCAGCGGTGATTGCGACTGCACGGCGGCATAAGTTGGTCCGAGCCAGATCCCGCCCACCAGAGCAGGGAAAGCGTAAAGCCATAGCGCTGTGGTCGTATCGTCGACGGTCAGGAACAAGAACAGAGCCGGAAGCGCGATGACCTTCGCGGCGGCGGCGACCCAGAGCCGGCGCGCGGGATCGGTTCGGCCGAGCCGATCGGCGACCCAGCCGCCGATGATCATGCCGCTCGACCCGATGATGCCGCTGAGCAGGCCGAGTGCCAGCCCGACATCCAGCGCCGACATCTGGTGCGTCCGCATCAGATAGGTCGGCACGAACAAAATGGTCGAGGCAGAAACGCCCGCTGCCAGCGAAGCGCCGATGAAGACATGGCGCAGCACGCGGTCCTTCCAGATCAGCGCGACGTTGCGCGTGAACGCCCCACGCAGCGCCGAAGAAAATACCGCAACCCTTGTACGCGCCCGAAAGACGTCCTTTGCCGCCATGGCAACGAGCGGCGCCAGGAGAACGCCCGGCAAGCCCACCGCAACAAAAGCGAGGCGCCAGCCATATTCCTGTACAAGCCATGCACCCAGCAGATAGGAGAGCGTCAGGCCAGCCGAAGCGCCGGCGGCATAGACCCCAAGCGCCAGCGCTCGGCGATCGTCGGGAAAAAGATCGGCGATCAGGCTGTGCGCCGGCGGACTGCATCCCGCTTCCCCGAGCCCCACGCCCGCGCGCACGAGCAGCAACTGTACGAAGGACGTCGCCGCGCCGCACAGCATCGTCATCATGCTCCAGACCGCGAGCGAGATGGCGATGATCCGGGACCGGTTGCTGCGATCGGCCGCAAAGGACACGAAAATCCCGCCGATGCCGTACATCAGCGAGAAGGCAAAGCCCCCGAGCAACCCGAGCTGCCAATCCGCCAGCGCAAATTCGCCCTGGATCGAGGGCAACAGGATGGCGAGGATATTCCGGTCGATGTTCGCGAGCACAAAAACCGCCGTCAGCAGAAGGAGTGTCGTCCAGGGCCGCGGCACGCCCGTTATGGCGGTGGGCAATTCGCTTGAGTTCGGCCGTTCCAAGATGATCCTCTCCCGCTGCTTCCAGGGCTTCAAAAGACGGTGTAGCCGCCGTCCACGACGATCGAATCCCCGGTGTGAAAACTCGAGGCATCGCTCGCGAGGTAGACCGCAATCGCCGAGAAATCGTCGCCATCCCCCCATCGCCCGACCGGCGCACGCGCCACGACATTATTGTTGAATTTGTCCCAGCCCTGCAGCCTCTCGGTCATGTCCGATCGGGTCCAGCCGGGCAGGATGCTGTTCGCCCGGATCCCCAAGGGACCGAGCTCGACCGCCATCGCGCGGGTGAGCGAGACGACCGCGCCTTTCGTCGCGCCATAATGTTCGTTGCGTGCCGCGCCATGCATCGACGCGGTCGAGGCGATCGAAACCAGCGATCCGCCGCGCTCGCCCGTCTCGCCGCGCGCGATCATATGCCGGGCCGCCTCGCGAAGCGTGAAAAAGACGCCGTGAACGTTGACGTCCTGGATACGACGAAAATCCTCGAGCGAAATGTCGAACATGTCCTTTCGGGCGATGCTGAGTCCGGCGTTGGCGATCGCCTGATCGATCCGGCCGAATTCATCCATGATCGCCGCGATCCCGGCCGCGACCGCCGCCTCGTCGGCGACATCGACCGATGCACAGCGCACTTCGCCGCCGAAACCGCGAAGCTCTTGCACCGCCCGCTCGTTCTTTTCGGGCTTGTTGCCCCAGATGACAACGGTCGCGCCGTGCATGGCCAACCCCTTCGCCATGCCGAGACCGATACCGCCGTTGCCCCCGGTCACCAGCGCGACCTTGCCGGTCAAATCGAACAACCCCTTTGTCATAAAATCTCCCGTTCAGGCGGCGCGAAAACGATCGCGCAATTCGGTCTTGAGAATCTTGCCGACACCCGACAATGGCAGTTCGTCGACAAGCGAAAGCGATCGCGGCAGCTTGTAACCCGCGAGCGATGCCCGGCAATGATCCTGAATCCCGGCCAGATCGAGTTCGGCATCGGGCTTCGGTACGACGACCGCATGAACGCGCTCGCCCCAATTCGCGTCGGGCAAGCCGATGATCGCGAGCGCAGCTATTCCCGGATGGGTGGAAAGCACCGTCTCGACCTCCGCCGAATAGACATTCTCGCCCCCCGTCACGATCATGTCCTTCAGCCGGTCGACGATCGTGACATAGCCATCCGCATCCATCCGCCCGACATCGCCGGTGTGCATCCAGCCGTCGCGCAGCACCGCTGCGGTTTCCTCGGGTCGCCCCCAATAGCCGAGCATGACGTTGGGACCGCGAACGGCGACCTCGCCCGACACCCCTCGGGGGGCCTCGCTGCCATCGGGTGCAACGATCCGCACTTCGCAGATCGCCGTCGCGCGGCCGGCCGAACGGGCGCGGCCGTTCGCGAACGCCTCTGGACCATGGTCGGCAGGCGCGAGAAGGCAGCATGTCGGCGACAATTCGGTCATGCCATAGGCCTGGCAAAAGCTGGTCTGCGGAAATGCAGCGACGAGCCGGGCGAGCAATGCCTGGTCAATCGTCGATGCTCCATATCGGATCAGACGCACGCTGCCGGTATCGAAATCGGCGAAGCGCGGATGATCCACCAGCATCCGGAGCATGGTGGGGACAAGGAAGAGATCGGTCACCTTGTGCGTCTCGATCGCGTCGAGAACCTGCAAGGGATCGAAGACAGGCAGGAAGACGCAGGTCGCGCCCGCGAAGAGCGAGAGAAACAGTCCGGCGAGCCCGCCAATATGGAAAAGCGGCGCAGAGTGGAGAAAGACCTTGCCGGGCGTCGCCCCGGGCAAAGACAGGGTGGCCAATTGCGAGAAGGCGATGCCCGAATGGCTGAGCATCACACCCTTGGGTTTACCCGTCGTCCCCCCCGTATATATGATCGCGGCGAGATCCGCGCCGCGGCGAAGCGCATCGGGAACAGCATCAGCGACGTCGAGCCACGCATCGCGGCCCGCGACTCCATCGACAGTGGATGCACCGATCGACACGATGCAGCGCAGGTGCGGAGCGGCGGCGCGGATGTCCGGGATCAGCGCGTCGAAAAAGGGATCGGCGATGAGGACCGATGTTTCGCAATCGACGAGCGAGAAGGCAATCTCGGCGCTCGACCAGCGCGTGTTGACCGGGTTGATGACCCCGCCCGCCCAGAAGGTGCCGAGAAGATATTCGGCATAGTGGTTCCCGTTGCGGGCCAGAAGCGCCACCCGGTCGCCCGGCTCGACGCCCAGAGCCCGTATCGCGCCGGCGAAGCGCGCCGCCCGGTCACGCAGTTCCGCCCAGCTCAACCGCTCGTCGCCATCGACAAGCGCGATGGCATCCGGCGTTCGCTGTACCATTCTGTGCAGGCATTGAGTCAGATACATGGGACCGTCCGACAGGGAGAGAGGCGGCGCGGGGCGGCGCGCGCCGCGCCGCGCCGCAATCAGAAGCGGGCCTTTGCTTGCACGGCGATGACGCGGGGCTGGTCGACCTGAACCGTATAAGCGCCGGCGACGAGCGGAACGTTGAAACCGAAGCTCGGCACATATTCGTTGGTGAGATTCTTGCCGACCAAGGCCAGTTCCCAGCGTCCGTCGGCATCTCCGACACCAATGCGCAGGTCGTAGAGGGCGACCCCGCCCGTGATACGGTTCGGATCGCCGTCCGGCCCATATTCCTGGCTGGTCCGCGCCGAGACGCGGCCATCGGCTATTGCGACCAGGCCGCCGCCCACAGGCTGGCGCAGATTGACGAAGAGCGATCCCGACCAGTTCGGAGAATAGGCCAGCGTATGTCCGCTCAGATCCTGACCGCGCGATCCACCCGTCGTCACGCACCCCAGCGCCGCGGTCTGGTTCGCATAGCAAGGCGCATTGAGGTAGGAGACATAATAGGCATCGAGATAGGCCAGGTTGCCGCCGATGGTGACACCGTCGACGACCGCGAATTCCGCCTCGGCCTCGACGCCGCGACTCCGGGCCTTTGCGGCGTTACGAACCGTAAAGCCGACGCCATTGAAGGAACTCAGCTGAAGATCGTTGAAGGTGCTCGAAAAGGCGCTGACATTGAGGCGCCCCCGCCTGCCGAACAGGCTGGTCTTATAGCCAAGCTCGAAGGATTCGGCCGTCTCGGGCAGAAATTGATATGTGGCGTCGGAGAAGGTCGCGATTGATGAATCGAAGCCGCCTTGCTTGAAGCCGGTCCGGTAGCTTCCGTAGAGAAGACCGCCCTTGTACGGCTCCCACTCGATCGAGACCGAGGGCGTGAACTTGCTTTCGCCCGAGGAACGCTTCACGTCGAAAGGACGCTGCCCGAGGACCGCGGCGGCTGTGGCGAGCACGACCGGGTCGGTGCTGGGCGTCGTCCCCGTGCCCGGGGCCGGAACGACGCGGATGTTGTGGATGTTGCGATCCGAGGTCTGATAGCGTCCGCCTGCGGTGAGGCGGAAGCCGGGCGCGAACTCGAATGTGCCTTGGGCAAACACGCCCATCGTGGACTCGTCGCGATAGGTGGTCGTGCAGCCCCTGATCCTGGTCGTGCGTCCCAGCACCCCCAGGTCGAAGTCGCTGCAGGAATCGATCGAGTCGATCTGCATGTTCTGGAAGTAGATACCGCCGATATAGGTGAAGCGCTGGTTCGGATCGGATTCGATGCGCAATTCCTGGCTGAACTGCTTGGTCGACTGATTGAGGAACGTGTTGACGATCGGCAGCGGCGTCGCGTCGGCATCGATCTGCTCGCGCCATTTGCTATCGATATAGCCGGTTAGCGAGACGATCTTGGCAAAGTCGACATCGAGCGTTGCCCGGAAAGTTCCGATGACGGCGCGATCCTTTCCGCATTCGTCGCAGGCGTTCGGATTGCGACCGGCCGAGCGGAATCGACTCGCAGTAAAATCTTCATCGGCGTCGAGTGCGCGCACCTGTGCGACAAAGCTGTTCACATTGGCGAAACGCGTATCGACGAAGCCAATCTGTGCGGAGCGACCGAAGCTGGTCGCGCGGCTCGCCTGCACCGATGCGAAGAGTTCGAGATTGTCGGTCGGATTGGCAAGCAGGCTGAAGCGCCCGGAGATGCTCTTCTCCTCGGGCGCGCGTTTGTCGGTGTAGCTGTTGAAGAAGGCGCCGTCGGACGTCGACGCCTTGACCGCAAGGCGCGCAGCGACCCGGTCGCTCAACGGCCCGGTCACATAGCCCTCGAGCGAACGACGCGTTCCCCCGTCGATATCGACCAGGCCGACCGCCTGCCCCTCCAGGATAAAGCGCGGCTGGCCCGACGTGATGTTGATCGCGCCACCGATCGTGCTCTTGCCGAACAGCGTGCTCTGCGGCCCTTTCAGAATTTCGACCTGCTCCGTGTCGAGGAAGGCGAGACGCGACAGGCGGGCGACGCCCATCGAAATACCGTCCTGAAACAGGCCGACCGACTGTTCGAAGGCGGCGCTCGATCCCGAGCCCACGCCGCGGACGAACAATTGCTCGCTGAGCCCGCCGTAGCTGATGTGGAGTGTCGGAACCGACGTCGAAAGCGCTTCAAGCCCGGTGGTGCCCTGGTTGACAAGGGATTCGCCGCTCACCGCCTGCACCGACACCGGAACGTCCTGGAGGCTCTGCGCGCGCTTTTGCGCTGTGACGATGATTTCGGTCAGCGCAGGACCCTCCGATGCCGCGTCGGCTGCGTCGGCCGCGTCGGCGCCGGTTTGCTGCGCGTGAACAGTCGCCGGCGCAATGGCCCCCGCCGCCAGCGCCGCGAGCGCGCAGTGCGCGAGCATCCGCGCCCGACCTTGGTACAAACGCGGCGCTTGAATCAGCCCCTCGAGCATATCCCTCTCCCATGTTCGCCATGCTACGTCGGGTGACGCGCACAATCTAGCATCCTTGATTACTCGGAGTCGATGACATGTCAAGCATTGCGTAATCCATATTACGCGCTGTTTAATGTCAGTATATCTCAGACATGTTGACCAAGACCCGTATCAAGGATACCTGATATGAAATTATTGGGAGATGATTGATGCAAGAAGGGAGCGCCCTGCTCGATCCCTATGCGGGGCAAAAAACGACGCCGGGGCCGGTTCACGCGCCGCTGTTCGACGTCGACCTCAGGATCGACCTCAAGCGTCACGACCTCTATCTCGGCGGGACGCCTGCCGAGGATGTGCGTGCGCTACGCAAGGCCGCCCCCATATTCTGGCATCCCGAGGATGAGCAGAACGAGCCGGGTTTCTGGGTTTTAACGCGCCACGCCGATGTTCAGGCCGTGAGCAAGAATCCCGAACTCTTCTCTTCGGAGATCGGCGCGGGGGCCTTGCTGTCCTTCGACGAGAGCCGCCGCCAGCACCTCACGCCCGAGACGCTTGCCATCCGGCGTGCGAACATGGTCAACATGGACCCGCCCGACCATCGCACCTATCGCTCGCTCGTCATGCCCTATCTCGCCGGCCCGGCCAGCAAGCGCCTCGAGCCAGCGGTGACCGAGCGGATATCGGGACTGCTCGACACGATCCAGGCAGGCGAGAGTTTCGATCTGGTCTCAGAATTTTCTGCGGTCACGCCTGCGGCAACCATGTGCCACCTTCTCGGAGTGCCCGACGAGGATCGCGACATGGTGGTCGAATGGGGCGACAAACTCGCTGCGGTCGGCGACCCCGAACTTGCCGATGAAGTGGCGGCGACCCACGCCAAGGTCTATAAATATGGAATGGACCTGTTCGAGCGAAAGCGGACCGAGCCGAGCAACGACCTGCTCAGCGCAGCGCATGAAGCGCTCGCCAAGACCGACCGTCCTTTGCGCCCCTATTCGGTCGAAAGCCTCTTCTCGCTCATGATCGTGGCGGGCCACCGGACGACGCGCAACACGACCACCTCGGGACTGCTCGAACTCTACCGCCATCCGGATCAGCTCACGCGGCTGCGCGGAAAGCCCGAATTGATCGGCAATGCCATCGAAGAGATATTGCGTTATACGACGGTCGTGCCGCTATTCCGGCGGACCGCCACAGCCGATACCGAAATCGCGGGGCAGAAAATCGCAAAGGGTGAAAAGGTCGTGATGTGGTATTCGGCCGCCAACCGTGACGAGAGCGTTTTCCCCGATCCCGACCGGTTCGACATCGAGCGACCCGAGGCCCGCAAGCATCTGACTTTCGGGCACGGCGAGCATATGTGCGTGGGCAATATGGTGGCCCGCCTGCAGCTGCGCATCGCCATCGCGGCCTTCGTCAACCGCTTCGACACGCTCGAAGTCGTCGAGCCACCCGAGTATCTGCGCACCAACCAGGCGGTTTCGATCAAGCGGGTCATGGTGCGGGCCGGTTGAGACGCGATGGCGAACGCCGACCTCGCAAGGCGCCTGATTGAGATCGTCGGCCGACGATATGTCGTCACGCGCGCGGCGGCGATGCGGCGCTTCACCAAGGGGTATCGCTTCGGCGAAGGCACAGCCTTGGCGGCAGTGAGCCCCGGGACGCTCGTGGAACTCTGGCGCGTCCTCAGGACCTGCACCGACGCCGACGCGATCGTGATCATGCAAGCGGCCAATACCGGACTGACCGGGGGTTCGACGCCGTTCGGCGATTACGACCGGCCGGTGGTCCTTGTCAGCGCGCGAAGGCTGCGGACTGCCCATCTCATCGATGGCGGGCGCGAGGCCATCAGCCTGCCGGGCGCAACGCTCGACCAGCTCGAGCGGATACTGGCCCCGCTGGGCCGCGAGCCCCATTCGGTGATCGGCTCCTCCTGCCTCGGCGCATCGGTGATCGGGGGCATCTGCAACAATAGCGGCGGCGCACTCATCAAGCGCGGCCCCGCCTTCACGCGGCATGCCCTGTTCGCGAGGCGCGGCCCATCGGGTGAGCTCGAACTGGTCAATCACCTCGGCATCGAACTGCCCGCCGGCCCCGAGGACATGCTAGCCGCTCTCGAGGCGGGCCGCTTCGATCCCGGGGTGATCGTTGCGCCGCCGCCCGAAGCCGCGATCGACTATGAGAACCGGGTGCGGAGCGTCGACGAACCGACGCCTGCACGCTACAACGCCGACCCGTCCTTTCTGCACGAGGCATCGGGCAGCGCGGGACATCTCGCCGTGTTTGCGGTGCGGACGGACACCTTTCCCAGGGCGGAGAGCACGCAGGTCTTCTACATCGGCACCAACGATCCCGCTGACCTGACGAAGATCCGCCGCGACATTCTCTCAACCTTCGCCACGCTTCCAATCTCGGCCGAATATATGCACCGCGGCACTTTCGATCTTGCCGCGAGCCACGGCAAGGACATGTTCCTTGCTATACGGCTGCTGGGAACGCGCCGGCTGCCGCTCATCAACCGAATGAAAGAGTGGATCGACCGGGCAACGGCAAGCTTGCCCCTGATCCCGGCCAATCTCGCCGACCGGCTGCTCCATGCGATCGCCTCCCTCCTCCCGAACCATCTCCCGAAACGTCTTCGGCAGCTTCGCGACCGCTATGAGCATCATCTGCTGATCCGCACCGCGGACGAAACGACCGCCGAGATGGCAACATATCTCGGTAGCACGATCCCCGGCCTCGCCGCCGAATATCTGATCTGCTCGCCCGCCGAAGGCGAGGACGCTTTTCTCCATCGCTTCGTAGCGGCGGGTGCGGCCATCCGATATCGCGCACTCAATCCAAAAACCTCGGCGGGACTTGTCTCGCTCGATATTGCGCTTCCCCGTGATAAGCAGGACTGGGCCGAGACCTTGCCGCCGGAACTGGCAGGGCAAATCGCGCAAAGCCTGTCCTACGGACATTTTTTCTGTCACGTCTTCCACCAGGATTATGTCGCCATTGCGGGCTGCAACCTTGAAAGCCTGGAAGAGCAACTCCTTACTTTTCACAATGCTCGTGGTGCCAAATATCCCGCAGAGCACGGCGTCGGCCATCTCTACCATGCCGAGGAAACGCTCGAGAGGCATTTTCAAGAACTCGACCCCACCAACAGCTTTAATCCCGGAATCGGTCGGTTGACGCGCGGGAGGAATTGGTTGCGCCGGGCCAGTCCAGAATAGGTCGGTCCTTCTTTGCTCGCTACTGCAATCAGCATCTCGTCGGGTGTTCGAGGGAAGTAGCGTTGATGCTAATGGCCGTTCACGGACTGGCAGGTTTCGGGAAGGTGAATGGCTATAGCTGCCGTTTCCGCTCGCACCATCGAGGACCAGGCGCCGCTGACAAGGCCAACATCCAATGGCACAGATCGGCTCGTCAGACGATGCCGTCCAACACGCACCGTGGCAGCTTAGGGAGGGGCCCTGCGAGACGGAGCGCTCTTGGCGATGCGAAGGTAGACCGTGGTTCGATAGTCGCCAATTGGGGTTCGCCTGGGTCCTGAGACTGATGATGATGCAGAAAATTCTCTGAAGCACAGATCACGGTTCGGGGCAGCCGAACCGCAACCCCGAACAATCAACAATCGGTCATAGTTTGTAACTGGCGTAATCGCTTGTGCACCCGGCAATCCCCGCTTATGGTAACCGAGTTCACTAGGGGAAACGGCATGTCCAACAAAGAAACTGCAGACATTGTTCACAACACGAACGAAGTCTTGGCGAGTGCGAAGGAAGCGTGGATCAAGCCGGAAATCGCCGATTTTCAGCCGGTGACGGTTGCCCGCGGGATCAGCTACCGCATCGGCGACGGCATCAGCAACCTGAGCTGAGCCGCACCAAAGCCCTGGACAGGGGCTTTTGTTTTGACCGATCCCGCCTGCTCGCAGGCCTTTCGTGATCGAACGGCGATCGCATGCTCTTATGAATTCGGCGGCCTGCGCTTGTCGTCGTCGTTCGTCTGCATTTTCTGGCAGCGCTGATGGCCGAGACCGCTCGCGCCGTCGCCGATATCCATATCGAGCCGTCGTTCGATGTCCTGCGCGACGGGCGCTGGGCCCATCAGTCGGTCGGCCACCGCTTGTGCGCGAGGCAAGGCTCGCTTATGCTGATTGAGGGCAACAGAGGAAACGACATGGCCGATAAGGAAATCGCAGATACTCTTCACGACGCGGACGATGGGGTGGCTGGCGCCCGGGAAGTGTGGATCAAACCCGAAATCCTCGATTTTCAGCCGGTGACGGTTGCGCGCGGGATCAGCTACCGCATCGGCGACGGCTTCAGCAACCTGAGCTGATCCGCCCCAACGCGACGGATTGGGGACTGTATTTTGACCGATCCCGCCTGCTCGCGGGCCGTTCGTGATAGACCGGCGGCTGTATGCTCTTATGAATTCGGCGGCCTGCGCTTGTCGTCGTCATTCCCCCTGCCTTTTCTGGTGACGTTGCCTGCCACCAACACTCGCGCCGTCGCCGACATCCATATCGAACTGTCGTTCGACGACCTGCCCGACGGGTCCCTGGTCCATCAGTCGGTCGGCCGCTATGGTCTGGCGCTCCATTCCTTCGGGTCGGACTGGATTTTCCGCCATCGGGCGACAGGCGTCCGTGTCGATGCGACGGGGCGGCGGCTGGTCTGTCATTGTCCGCAACCCTCGGATCTGTCGCTGCTTGCCGAAATCCTGGTGCGCCGTATCTTCCCCAAACTTTGCTATTTGCACGGCCGCCTGCCCATTCACGCGGCGACCCTGGGCGACGACGCCGGTGCCTTGCTGTTGCTTGGAGCCTCCAGCTCGGGCAAATCGACGACGACCGCGGCCCTCGCGCGCAATCTGGGCTGGCGGATTTTCAGCGACGACATGTCGATCCTCGACGATGGCGACCGTCCGCTGGCGCTTGGCGGCGTGCCCGGCGTGTCGCTGTGGCAGGATGCGGTTGACGGGCTGGATATTTCCGCCGCGCATCTGTCGCCGATGGCGGGATATGAAGGAAAATATGCCTATCGTCCTGCGGCGGGTCCGTCGGCTCCCCTGCCGCTGAACGCCATCATTCTCCTGTCGGCGGCAACCGACGACAGCGCGATCCGGCTGGAACCGCTGGCGGGGCCTGAGGTGCTGGTGATGATCTGCTCGCAGATCGTCCCGTTCAATCCGCGCGACCCCGTCGAAAACGCCGACCTGATGCGCCGCTTCAATCGGGTCGCGACGGACGTGCCCGTCTTTGCCCTGTCCTACCCCCGGACCTATGCCATGCTGCCCGCCGTCGTCGACACGGTCGCGCCGCTGATCGATCGGCGGGCGGCGTGACCCAATATGACCTTTCGCTGGCCGCGGCCGACTATGCGCCATGGGCCGGTGCGCCGCGCAAAAGCCTGATCATCGCCAGCCATCCGCGATCGGGCAGCACGCTGCTCGGCGAAGCCATCGCCTTTGCCGGCGGGCTGGGATGCCCGCTCGAATATCTGCATCGCGGATTTCGTCCCACCCTCGCCGAACGGTGGCAGACGCCCGATCTCGATCGCTACGTCGCCGCGATGCACCGCCACCGCACCGACGCCAATGGCACCTTGTCGATCAAAATGTTCTGGCAGGATATCGCCGAACTTGTTCTGGAAACGCAGCCGGATCACGACCCGGCGCGACTGGAACGCCCCGCCGACGCGGTCCCGGCGGAGGATTATCGCGCGATGGCGGCGATGCTGACGGCCATCCTGCCCAATCCGCACTATGTCTATCTCTATCGCCGCGACGGCCTGCGTCAGGCGGTGTCGTCGCTGGTCGCCACGCAGACCGGTATATGGCGCGTGATCGACGGATCGCAGGCCAGGTCTGCCTCGGGGCAGGCCGCCTATGATTATGATCGCATCATGGACCTGCTCGCCTTCGGCGCGTTCAGCCATGGCCACTGGCGCGGCTTCTTCGCCGCCAATGGCATCGCGCCGCGAATGATCGCCTATGAGGATATGGTCGCCGATCCCGAAGGCGTCATCGGTGCGCTGCTGGTCGATCTGGGGGCGACGAACCCCGTGCCCCTGCCACAGCGGATGCGGCGCCAGTCGAACGGCACCAGCGACGCCCTGATGCTGCAATTCCTCCAGGACCACGCCGCCCGAACGGCATGACGCGCCGCCGGTCAGTTGACCGTCAACAGCCCCTTCGCCTGCATCGCGCTCACGAATTCGACCACGTCCGCCTGCCCGTCGGCGGCATCCATTTCGAACCGGTCGCCCAGATGGCGGCACAGGGTCGCCAAGTCCTTGGGTGTATCGAGCAGGTCCCAGATGCGCGACGCGCTATGATTCAGCCGAAAGAAATGGCCGCTCTCGATGCTCATGATGACGACCTCGCCATCGACTTCCGACGACACCATCGTATCGACACGCGCCACCACGCTGGTTTCTGTCATCATCGGGATCGTCCTTCATTCGTCGCGTTCATTTTCGAACGCATATTCAAGCCACATGTCGGTCGCAACCATGTTCCAGACCGCCGCATAGGCCGACACGGGCGGCGCGCCGCCGCCCGCCCCGCGCCAGACGAGATGTTCGGCCTGGATTTGCTCGAGAACAGCCGCATCGACCCATCCGTTGCGGACCCCATGCATATCGCGAAAGGGGCGCTTTTCCAGTCTTTCCGTCACCGCGTCGATGATCGGGGCCGAAATATTGGCCTTGTCGGTCCGCTGCCGGATCCTTTCGGGCAGGGCGTCGCGCATCGCTTCGCGCAGCAGATATTTCTTGCTGTCGCCGCGCCGCAACATGTCGCCCGCCGCGCCCATCAGGAAACGCGTCAGCCGCAGATCGTGAAAGGGATGGCGAAACTCGATGCCCCGGCTCGCGGCATAGCTGAATACATTGTCCATGTTGATGTGCCGCCGCGCCAGCGAATAGACGCGATAGCGCTGGGTCTGCGAGAAGGAGCCGAGCGCCGGCGGGCGCGGCGCGTCGGCCCAGCGATCCGCAAGGTCGATCCGGCGGGCCCAGTCGGGCGAAAGCCATGGCGGCGTGTCTTGGGAAAAATCGAGATGCGGGCGCAACAGCCGTTCGCGCCGCGATCGTGACACCAACGGTCCTACCGCACCGGCCAATATCGCCCGCGCCGCGCGCACCGGCCGGCCCCATCCCGCGCCGGCGGCCCCGGCTTCGCTTGCCAGGCCGCCCCATCTTCCGCGCCGGAACAGGTCGGGCCAGTGCGCGCGCGATCCGGCCAGCCAGTCGTCGCCGCCCTCGCCCGTCAGGGCGACGCGCAGACCGCGATCGTTCAGATGGCGGCACACCGACTCGACCGTCCCCGCCGTGTTGGGGCGCAGCGGCAGGTGCAGCGTCTGCGCGCACCATGTCGCTGCCTTCATCGCATCGAACGGTGCCCCTTCGACCATGGTCGATCGAATCCCGCATTGCGCCTCGACCTCGGCGATCCATTCGCCTTCGTCACAGATTTCGCCGGGGTAGCGCGCCGATACCGCCTCGACCATCGCCCCGATACGCCCGTCGCGGACGAGCTGGTCGATGCGGCAGACGACCGCCGATGAATCGAGGCCGCCCGACAATTGCGCCGCGACCGGTCGCTCCGACCGCGTCGTCGCGATCAGCGCCTGGTCGAACAGCGTGCGAAACTGTTCGACATGTTCCGATTCGGACAAGTCCATATGGTCCGCGAACGGCCCCGCGTTCCAGCACCAGCTCCGCACCCTGCCATCGTCGACCCAAAGCGCATGTCCCGGCGGCAGGCGGTATATGCCGTCCCACAAAGTCTCCGTATCGGTCACGAAACGCGCCGCCAGATGCTCGCCGAGCGCGCCTTCGTTCAGGCGCTTCGGCAAGCCGAGCCCGCGGATCAGCGTCGACGGCTCGCTCGCAAAGGCGAAAAAACCGTCCTGCCGCGTCCACAAAAAGGGGCGCATCCCGACCGGCGAACGCGCCGCGAACAGGCGGCGCGTGCCCGGTTGCCAGATCGCCAGCGCATAGTCGCCGACCAGCCGTTGCGGCAGTTCGTCGCCGAAACGGCCATGCGCGGCCAGTACGATGACGCAATCGGGTGCCGCCGCACCGGGATCGGCGGGCCCCAGCGCCTCGCGCAACGCGTCGCGATTATCGAGGCGCCCGTCGAACAGGATCACCGCGCCCGACGCGCGATCGGCGTGCGGCTGCGCTTCGGTCGTCGCCTCGGGGGTGGTGTGCAGCGCAAAGCGGACGAAACCCGCAGGGCCGTCGTGCCAGCGGCCGACGCCATCGATCCCGAGGTGCGGGGTGGCGGCGGCCAGGCGGTCCAGCATGTCCGCCGTGACCGGCCGGCCGCCGACAAAGACCAGCCCGGCGATACCGCTCATGCGCGAACGACGATCAGGCCGCTTGCCGTCGCGCTGTCCAGAAAATCGGCGACATCGGCCGCGAGGACGCCCTCCGGCGCTTCATAGGATGACGCCAGCGCCGCGACGATCTGCGTGCGGTTCGCGCCGTCCGCGATCATCCGCCACATTTCCGACGCCTGTTTGTTGAGCGAGTGATAGCTGCCCCGGTCCTGGTCGAACAACAGGATCGGGCCGCCATTGTCGGTCCACACCATTGCCTTGCTCGGGGCGAAACGCCGCTCATCTCCGTCCACGTCATGCATCCCCGGTCTGGCATTCGGCCGACATCTTGTCGGAATTGACCTGACGATAACAGTGCGCGACAAGTCCGCCAATCCTGTCCGCTCGATCCCCGGCATCTTCTTGGAGCGAAACCCTATCGCGCGGACCACCGAATATCGTGCCGATATCGACGGCCTGCGCGGGATCGCGATACTGGCGGTGGTCGCCTGCCACATCAACCTGCCCTTCGCCGCCGGGGGATTTGTCGGCGTCGACATTTTCTTCGTCATTTCGGGTTTTCTGATCACGCGGCTGCTCGCGGACGAATATGATGCGCACGGACGGATCGGCCTCGCCGATTTCTACGCGCGGCGCGTCCGGCGCCTGCTGCCCGCGCTGCTGCTGGTGGTCGCCGCGACGCTGGTGGCCGGCTTCCTCTGGCTGCTGCCCGACGAACAGGTCGCGCTCGCCCGATCGGCGATCATGGCGCTGCTCTTTGCCGCCAATATCCATTTCTGGACCGTCGGGACCGGCTATTTCGAGCCCGCCAGCACACTGCTCCCGCTCCAGCATCTCTGGACGCTCGGCGTGGAGGAACAATTCTACCTGCTCTGGCCGCTGGCGTTCGCCGGCACCGCAGCGCTGGCACGACGGCGAAACCGGCCTGTCCTTCCCGCGCTGCGCCTTGTCCTCATCGCCGCCGTCGCGGCCTCGCTGGCCCTCGCGATCGTGCAGGGTCCTTCGCGCGCGGCCTTCTTCCTGCTGCCCGCCCGCGCCTGGGAGCTCGGCGCCGGTTGCCTGCTCGCCATGGCCCCGCCGCTATCGGCCGCGCGCGCGCGCTGGCTCGCCCCGCTCGGGGTCACGGCGATCCTCCTCGCCATCCTCGTCTATGACGCCAACACCCCCTTTCCCTCCTTCCGTGCCGCCCTGCCTGTCGTCGGCAGTGTCGCGCTGATCGCCGCCGGCGGCGCCGACCCGCGCGGGGCCGTGCCGCGATTGCTGTCGCAGCGCTGGATCGCCGGTCTCGGCAAGGTCTCCTACGGCTGGTATATGTGGCACTGGCCGCTGCTGGCCTTCGCCCGCATCCAATGGGGCGGCGGCTTCCATGTCGTGCGCGACACCGGCCTCGTCCTGCTCGCCCTGCTGCTCGCCATCATCATGTACCACCGGGTCGAAATGCCGATCCGCGAGCGGCGCGTGGCGGGGTTTGGCGACACCACCCGCTCGCTCGCAAGCGGCGGTGCGCTGCTCGTCGCGGGCCTTGCGCTCGCTGCGGCGCTGTGGGTCTGGGCCGCCCGGCCGAGCCCGGCGGGATCGCTGATGGCGCAATATCGGACGGCGCGCAGCGGCGCGGTGCGCGACTTTCCCTTTTGCAACGATCCCGCGCCCTGCGCGTCGGGCGCTCCGGCAGGTGGGCCGGCGCTGTTGCTATGGGGCGATTCGCATGCCGCCCAGCTCGGCCACGCGCTCGACCTCGCGGGCAGGCAGGCGGGCATCCACATCCTGACGCGGACCGAAGGGGGCTGCGCGCCGGGCGGTTCGCCCCTTGGTGTCCGCCGGGGCGATCCGCGCTGGATGGCGTGCGCGGCGTTCGAACATCGGGTCCGCGCCGAACTGGCCGGTCTTCGGGGCCATCGCAATCTGCGCACCCTGCTGTTCGCGGGCGGCTGGGACGCCCGGCAGGCTGGATGGGAGCGGCAGCTCGCCGCCGACGTCGACGCCGCGCGGCGCCTGGGCCTGCGCGTGATCATCGCGCGCGACGTGCCCCTGCACAGCCGCGACGTCCTGCGCTGCACGGTCCGCCGAGGCGCCGACAGCTGCGCCGAGCCGCGCGCCGCGATCGAGCGCCGTGCCGCCGCGGTCGATCGTGCCCTCGACGAAATCGCGACCCAGCGCCCCGATGTGCGCCTCTGGTCGCCGCTCGACCGCCTGTGTCCGCACGACCGCTGCCCCGCCGCCATCGACGGGCGGCTGCTTTATCGCAATCAGGGGCATCTGACCCTCGACGGGTCGGCCTATCTGGCGCCGGCGCTGCGGCCCGTCATCGGCTGAGCCAGCCCCCGAACACCCGGCGCGGTCCGCCGCCGGTCAGCGGGGTGACGCGGTGGTGCAGCCGCGGGCCGATACGAAACAGCGTCATCGTCCCGGCGGGTCGGGCATCCTGCCGGAACAGCGTGCGGTCCGAACCCTTTTCGCGAATCTCGAAACTGCCGCCTTCACAGGGCGCATCGCTCAGGTGAACCGTCACCGCCAGCCGGCGCAATCCGCCGTCGTTCAGATCGTCGTGCCAGTCGAGCCCCTGCTGCGTCCCGGGCGCCATTTCGCCGATCAGGCCGGTCACATGATGCAGCGTTTCGCAGCCGGCGATCGCCTGCGCCCAAAGGAGGAAGCTTGGCCGCTCGAGCAGGAAGCGCAGCAGCCGCCCCGCCTTGTCGCCCCCTTCATATGTCCGCTCCCCCACGCGCGCTATGGTTTCGGGCAGGAAGTCGGCGGCCCGGCACAGTTGCAGCAGCGTGTCGAGCAGCCCGTCGTCCCACGCCGGCCGGAACGACACCGCGCCATCGCGCAGCAGCGCCGCGCGCATATCGGCGATCGTCGCGTCGCTCTCGTCGACCTCGGTTCGCGCGATGCCGATCCGGAGCGGACATACCAAGCTGGGTTCCACCATGACCGGCTCTTCTTCCCGACAACCGTCCCGGCGTAAAGCCGCAACTTTTGCTGGTGGCGATGCCGCGTCCCGATATATTGCGCCGATGAACAAAGATGATCGATTGCACGGGTTTGAAGCCCTCGTCCGCCAGGCCAACGGCAACGCCCCCGCGCTCGCCGCCCTTTCCCTGTTGTTCAGCAGCGACGGCTGGAAATCGCGTGCGGGCGAAATCGCGGCGCAGGTGCTGGCTTTGCCCGACGGCGATGTGGCGGCGCGCACGATCGCACGCCACGTCATCACGACCGACGTGCCGCAATGGCATTTCGTCATCGTCGCCGATCTGGCGCGCAACCTTGCCTATGACCAGGCGCTGCAACGCGCGGTGACGCCGGGCAGCCGGGTGCTCGAAATCGGGACGGGCAGCGGATTGCTCGCGATGATGGCGGCCCGCGCCGGGGCGGCGCATGTCTATACCTGCGAAATGGAACCGGCGGTGGCGATGACCGCGCGCGAAATCGTCGCGCGCAACGGATTTGCCGACCGAATCACCGTGATCGACAAACATTCGAAGGATGTCGATGTCGGCGAGCTGGGCGGCCCGGTCGATATCCTCGTCTCCGAAATCGTCAGCAATGAAATGCTCGGCGAGGGGGTGCTCCCCGCGATGGAAGATGCCATTGCGCGCCTCGTCAAGCCGGGCGGGATCATCATTCCGGCACAGGGCACGATCCGCGTCGCGCTCGCGCATCTCGCCGATTTCCCCAAGACGATCGGTACAGTGTCGGGCTTCAACCTGTCGGCCTTCGACGACCTGCGCGAACCCAATTTCCGTATCCCCACCAATCGCCGCGGCCTGACGCTGGCGAGCGATGCCGTCGACCTGTTCGCATTCGATTTCACCTCGACCGCCCCATGGAGCGGCGACCGCGCGCAGGCGACGCTGCGCGCGACAGGACAACCGGCCAACGGCCTGGTCCAGTGGATCACGCTCGATATGGACGGCGTCACCGCTTATGAAAACCGGCCGTCGACCGAAGCGCCGCCCTCGGCCTGGGCGGCGGTGTTCCACGCCTTCGAAACCATGCTCGACCCGCAGGACGGACAGGTCATTTCCGTCCTCGGCCAGCACGACATGGCGAATGTCAGGCTGTGGATCGATCCGCCGGTGCCAGCGGAAACCGCGCCAGCTCGGTAAATTCGTCGATCCCGTTGCAACCGACGACGTCGACATCCCCGGCGCGCACCCACACATGCGCGACCATGCCTTCGTCGGCGCGGTTGGCCACGCCATAATGGAGGGTGGTCGGCACATGCCGGCGCGTCAGCAACCATTGCGCGGCGAAGCCCTGCTCGAAACATTGCGCGCGCCAGGGAACGCGCCGGGCCGCCGCCCAGATCGCCCAGCGGATCGCCGCGATCAGTTCCTCTTGCTGCGCCGGGGCCGCATGGGGCGCGTCCGGATGCCGCGTCCGCGCGGCGATGGCGCGAAAGGGGAAAAAGCGGCGCAGCAAGGCGACAAGGGCGAGCATCAGCGTCGCCATGACCAGCAATTTCTGCCTTTCGAACGGCAAGCGCGCGAAGCCGGTCACCGGTGCGACCGTGGCGCAGCATCCGCTGATCGCACTGCGACTGCGGCCCCAAGGGATAAGTAGCCCCTCATGGCAGCGTCCGACGGGAGCGGGGGCAGCGCATGGCGCGGTTTTAATACCGAACTCAGTCGGCACAAGAGTTTGATCGCTACGAAGCAGCCCGTGGCCCAATTTGCCTTCAGGAACCGAGGAAACACCGTTCGGGTCAATTCGGATCCTAGGGTTCCAGCGAGGCTCGGTCCTCACGGTGCATCGCACAGCTTTTTGCGATTTCTTGGCGCCAATTCTCGCATTTTCAATCATGTTCGTGTTTTGATGCCGCATTTCAGCGGCATCGGAGATGGCCCGCCATGCTTCCGGGCTTCCGGCTTTTAGCGTCCGAACGCCACCTTCCCATATTGACGGCTCCGCGGTGATCTGCTCGGCATTGCGTGCGGCGATATTGCGATGCTTTTCGATGCGCTCGTCTTCGAACTCACGCCCATCCATGCTCGATGCGGCGGCGCCGATCCTGTCCAGCGGTTCGAGGGCGATGTCTTGCGCTTCGAGCGAGCGATGCGCTTCCAATCGGTGCAGGCCCACATGCCGGGGCCCCGCCTCTAGTTGGCCGCTTGTTCCAAGCCTCCGTAGCCCGTTCGCTGACGCATTGGCCGATGAGACTGGCTCCCCGTTCGGAGATATAGACCTTGCCGTGCAATCGCTCGAGATGCTTCAAACACGGATTGGAAGGTGCACCGAGGTTTCGAAGTTCGTCCGAATTGGTAGTGCCCATCGAGATGTCGCACAGGATCTATGCCGCTTCAGGGAGCCGCGACCCAAAAGTTGCTCAACGGCGCCCGAACCCCAAAAGGCGACTGCGCATCGCGGCCGTACGGGGGCAGAACAGGGGAAGGAAAGCGATGTTCGACGAGGAGGGCAATCGTGACGACGTCATTTCTCACCCGAGATGCGTTGGCTCGCGCGCAGCGGGATCGATATCTGCTTTCAAAGAAAGACCGAGACGATCTCAATGCCTAGCCATCACGATCCTTCAACAAAGGTTGAGAAGTTTCAGCGGCGCCGGCGCCTGAACGGCAGCTTTCAGGCCTCAATTGGCTACGATTCGAACGGCCGACAATTATCAGCATATTGCGGATCTCCGAATATTTGAGTGGAAATGATCAAGAGCTAGGTTTCACCTCTTCCGAATCTCGATCACCCCTATAGCGGGCAAGCAGACTTGGACGCCCTTTCATCGCGGGTCCGCGTTTCCTGACTCAGCGGCAGTCCCTGGCATGGCAGGCGGCCCGCCGCGGACCAGTCTTTCCATGATGATGACGACGAGCGGCACGACGAGCGAGATATAGATGTTGTCGATGCCATAGGGGTTATCGAGCATGTACCAGATCGTCGTCAGGATCGCCGAACCGGCGAGCGCCAGTGTCGCCCCGCGCGAGCTGGCGTAAAAGGGCAAGGTGAAGCCGATCACCGCGACGATCGAGATCGAAAGGCGTAGCGCGCGGGTGAAGAAGCTGAGCTTCAAAACCTCGGGCACGAACAGCGCGAAGATCAGCGGCACGAAGGCGATGACAATCGCGGCGATGCGGGTCATCCGGAACTGCTGGGCTTCGCTGGGATTGCGATAGGGCACATAGAAATCGCGGATCACGAGCGAAGCGATCGCGAGCGCGACGGTGCTGACGCTGACGAAGATCGACGCGACCAGCGACACGGTGACGAGCGCCGCTGCCCAGGTCGGCATGATTTCGAGGAACATCGGCAGCGCATAAAGGCTGTCGAGGTCGGGGCGGAGGTAGCGCGCCGCGACGCCGATCGCGGCGAGCGCAAAGCCGATCGGGAAGCAGAAGAGCGCGGCCCATAGAGCCGCCTTGCTCGCGTCGGCCGGGCTCTTCGTCGAGGAGATCGCCTGGATGATATATTGGGTCGAGAAGATCGCGCCGATCGTCGAGATCGTCCAGGCCGCGATCGTCGCGAAGCCGATCGTCCCGTCCCAGGTGAAATAATGCGCGGGAAGCGCCGCTTGCATGGGAACAAAGCCCTTGGTCGCCATCAAGGCCACCGCCGCGATGATCGCGATGCCGATCAGCTTGATCGCGCTGTGCAGCAGCGTCACATAGGCAATGCCCTTCAGTCCGCCGAAGAAATAATAGAAGGTGCTGACAACCGCGATGATCGCCATCGCCGGCAACAGGCCGATCTTCATCACCTCCTGAATGGCCGCCGCGCCGCTGATGTAATTGCCGACGTTCACCAGCAGCAGCGCATAGATCATGATCAGCGAGACGACGGTCATCGTTTTGCGGTCATATTTCTTCTCGATCGCCGCCGAGATCGTATATTCGCCCGACCCATAAATCTTCTTGGCAAAGAAGAGGCCGAAAAGCAGGAAGCCGATCGAGGCGCCGAGCACCGACCAGGTTGCCGCCATGCCCGAGTTGAACGCCTCCTGCGCGGTGCCGACTGTCGACTTGGCGCCGATGAACTCGGACATCAGGAGGACACCGACAACGATCGCCGGGAGCGCCCTTGAACCGACCATATAATCGGCATTGCTCTTGCTTCGCAGCCGATAGGTCAGCCAGCTGGTGAAAGCGATGTAGAGGACGACCGCGCCCATGATGACGATGGTTGCCGACGGCGCAAAATTACCCATTTCTCTCTCCCGTCCCGCCATTCAGCCGTACGTGCGGCGGCGGTAACCCAAATTATTCAGCGAGTTCGCGCATCACCTTGATGAGGTCGCTTTTGCCTTCGAAACCGATGCCCGGAAGGTCCGGCATCACGATATGACCGTCCTCGACCTTCACCGTGTCGGGGAAGCCGCCATAGGGCTGGAACAGGTCGGGGTAGCTCTCGTTTCCGCCGAGCCCCAGGCCCGCCGCAATATTCAGTGACATCTGGTGACCGCCGTGCGGGATGCAGCGCGACGGCGACCAGCCGCATTCGGCGAGCGCGTCGAGGGTGCGCAGATATTCGACCAGGCCGTAGGAGAGCGCGCAGTCCATCTGCAGATAGTCGCGGTCGGGGCGCATGCCGCCGTAGCGCAGCAGGTTGCGCGCATCCTGATGGCTGAAGAGATTTTCGCCCGTCGCCATCGAGCCTGGATAGAATTCGGCAAGCGCCGCTTGCAGCTTGTAATCGAGCGGATCGCCCGCCTCTTCGTACCAGAAGAGCGGATAGTCGCGTAGCGCCTTGGCATATTCGATCGCGGTCAGCGTGTCGAAGCGGCCATTGGCGTCGACCGCGAGCTGCGCGTCGCCCTCGATTTCGTGGAGCACGGATTCGATCCGCCGACGATCGATCGCGAGGCTCTCGCCGCCGATCTTCATCTTCACGACATTATAGCCGCGATCGATGTAGCCACGCATCTCGGCGCGCAGCGCGTCGTCGTCCTTGCCCGGATAATAGTAGCCGCCGGCCGCATAGACGAAGACGCGCGGGTTCGCCTCGCGGCCCTTCATGTCGGCAAGCAGGCGGAAGAGCGGCTTCTCCGCGATCTTCGCGACCGCATCCCATACCGCCATATCGATCGTCCCGACCGCGACCGAGCGTTCGCCATGACCGCCCGGCTTCTCGTTGGTCATCAGCGTCTTCCAGATCTTGTCCGGATCGAAATTCTCGCCCGTCGTATCGAGCAGACTTGCATGCTCGGCTTCGATCAGCCGATCGCGGAAGCGCTCGCGAATGAGACCGCCCTGCCCGTAACGGCCGTTGGAATTGAAACCGTAGCCGACGACACGGCGGCCGTCGCGAACGACATTGGTCACCACCGCGACGAGGCTCGCCGTCATCTTGGAAAAGTCGATATAGGCGTTGCGGATCGGAGACGAGATAGGCTTGGTCACTTCGACGATGTCGATGATCTGGGGCTGGGTCACTTTTTGTACCTTGGAGCTGATGGCGAGCGTCAGAGCGACGCGCCGCCACAGATGAGAATATCCTGGCCGGTGATCGCGCCGGCCTCGTCGCCAAGCAGGAACGCAACCGTGGCTGCGACCTCGGCGGGTTCGATGTAGCGGCCTATCGGCGGCAGTATGGGCGGAACGCCGGCCCGGTCGCCCCGCGTCAGAAACGGTGTTGCCGTCGCGGCGGGCGAGACGATGTTGGCGGTGATGCCGCGCGGCGCGAGCTCGATCGCGAAGGATCGCACCAGCCCGGTCAGCGCCGCCTTGGTCGCGGCATATTGCGCCTTGCCCTTTGCGCCGCGGCTGGTGCGGCTGCCGATCGCAACGATCCGTGCACCCGCGCCCATGCCCGGTGTCAGGTTTTGGACAAGAAGCGCGAGCGCACGGACATGCACGGCGTACATGAGTTCGCCGACGGCGGGATCGAATTCCTCGATGCCCCCGGTGGTCATGAACCCCGCGGCATGAACAATGGCGCCGACCGGACCGAGGCTGGCGGAGAGACCCGCCAGCGCCGCCATGTCGGCCAGATCGACGACCTCGAACCGCACGCCATCGGCAGGCTCGGCAGGCTCGGCCGGCGTCCGGTCGAGCCCGATCACCGACCAGCCATCGCGGACGAGGCGCTGCGTTATCGCCGCCCCTATGCCCGAGGCGGCGCCGGTGACGACCGCGATGCGAGGGTCGGATGTCATGGCGTCAGACCAGCGCCGGTTCGACCAGGCCGGCGCCGCGCACCGCGTGCTCAATGCGGCGGAGTTCTTCGGCGCTCGGCGGCACCGTCGGCGGACGCACGGTACCGCGCGCGATCAGCCCGGCGACGGCCATCGCCGCCTTCATGCAGGCATGCGCCTCGCCCGTAGGCTCGCCATCGCCATAGACCGCCTGCTTGAGCGGATCGATCAGCGCCTGCACGCGCTGCGCCTCGACCAGGTCGCCCTGCTGCACGGCATCGAGCAGGTCCGCGATCAGGCCCGGGATGACCGAGGCGAAGCCGACGAGCGCGCCATCGACACCCTGGACCATCGAGGCGAGCAGATATTCATCATGACAGGTCAGCAGCGCCTTGCCCGGCGCCGCGGCGCGGATCGCCTTCAGGTCGCGATCATATTTGTTCATCTCGCGCGTGCCGATCTTGAACGCCTGCACCGCGTCGAGGCGCGCAAGTTCGGCGAGCAGTTCTGACGAGAAGCTCGCCTTGGTCCATGCGGGATAGACATGAACGATCAGCGGCAGCCCCGAAGCCTTGCCGATCGCTTCGAAATATTCGGTGACGTGCGACGGACGGAAACCAAAACGCAGCCAGTGATGCGGGGGCATGATGTCGAGCGCGCTGGCGCCGGCTTCGCGCGCGATCACGGCCTGTTCGCAGGCATCCAATATGCCCTCGCACACGATCGAGGAAATGACCGGGATGCGGCCATCGACCGCCTTTGCAACGATCGACGTCACCTGGGCGCGTTCAGCGGGGGTCAGCGAGAAGACCTCTCCGGTGTGACCGTTCGTCATGATCGCCTTGATGTGGCGCTGTTCGGAGAGCCAGCGCGCAAGCCGCGTAAGGCCGCCTTCGTCAATGCTGAAATCCTCATTGAACGGAACGGCGATGGCGGGGATCAAGCCCTTGAAATCGATAGCGGAAGTCACCGGTAAAAGTCTCCAATTGTTGCTATGGTGCCAAAGATTGAGCCGCCGTGCCGCCAGCGGCGCGAACGGCGAACGAAAGCTGGCGCGCGGCTTCGCAGGTGATGTCGCGTGCGCGGTCGACGAAATCGTCGAGAGTCTGGCCGAAGGACGGCGCCGCAACGCTGAGCGCCGCGAGCGGAACGCCGTCCATGTCGGTGATCGGCGCCGCGAGAACGCGCAGGCCCGTCACCGTTTCCTGGTCCGATACGGCGAAGCCGTCTTCACGAACCTTGGCGATCTCGTCGAGCAGCCGGTCGATGTCGACCATCGTATATTCGGTGAGCTGCTTCGGCGGGTTGGATTCGAGGATTTCGCGTTCGGTCGCGACGGGCAGATGGGCAAGGATCGCCCGCCCCAGCGCCGACGAGAAGGCCGGGACGCGATTGCCGACCCGGACGTCGACGGCCAGCCGTTGCAGCCCGGCCTGGATACGCTCGATATAGACCACCTCATAGGCATCAAGGACCCCGATCGAGGCCGCCTCGATATGGTCGTCGACAAGCGAGCGAAGCAGCGGCCGCCCGAGGCTGCGGATGTCGGATCGCGCAATAGCGTTGAAACCGAGATCGAGGCATTTGAGCGTCAGGCGAAAGCGCTTGCTCTCCCCTACCCGCTCGACATAGCCGAGCGACACCAAGGTATTCAGCATGCGAAAGGCGGTCGCATTGTCGGTCCCCGCCGCGCGCGCCACTTCGGCAATGACAAGCTCTTCGCTGTCGAGTCCGAAGGCATTCAGGACCGCAAATGCCTTGGCCACCGACTTGACCGTATTCTTGTCGTTCTTCTCATCGCTCATCAGGATGCTCCCGCTCGATTTTGTCATGCGGCCTGTTCCTATCAGCGCGGCGCGGCCAAAAATAGCGGGTGACGCAAGGGTCCATCCTGGCGCGCGCCGGGCTTCACCGCGCGCATGACGCGCGGCGACCCGGAGCCGGGGAGGACGAGATCCGGCCGCCGATTGTTCGGCACCCTTTGCTCGCCAGGATGGAAGAGGATGCGCCATCGTCAGAAGGAGAAGCGGGCGCCGACCTTGTACGTACGCCCGAGGACGTCGTAGAAGGTGCCATTGGTGTAGGAACTATACTGGGCAAACTTGCCCGGCAGCCCGAACCAGCCGGTCGCGCCGGTGCCCGGCGAGAAGGGCGGCTTGGTATTGAGGATGTTGTCGACGTTGGCGAACAGCTGGACCTTCGCCTTGTCACCCGAGACGATATTGTAACGGATGTTCGCGTCGAGATAGAAATAGGCCGGAATCTTCTCGTCGAGATAGGTGTTCGCGGCCGCGAACTTGTACCGGTACATGCTGTCGATGAAGTTGCCGCGCAGGCTCACCCCCAGCTTCTCGTCATTATAGGCCAGCGTTGCGTTCCAGCGCCAATGCGGCACGCCCGAAAGGTCGCCCGCGAGATCGCGCGGATTGAGACCCGAGCTGTTTTCTTTGTATTTGTCGACATAGTTGGCGAGGAGCCGGGCCGAGAACTGGCCCGTCGAGCCACCGAACAGGACGTCGGCGCCGAAGCGATAGCCAAGGTCGAATTCGATACCCTGCGTCTCGATCGAGCCGAGATTGAGGAAGGGGTCGATAATCACGGTCTGGTCACTATTGATGAGACTGCAGAGCCCTTGGTTCGGTTCGCGTCCCGCGGCGGTGCCGCCGCCGAAGCAGCCGTCGATGATGCCCTGCGCGCCGAGCTTGCCGATGACGTCCTTGAGCTTGATGCGGTAGCCGTCGATCGAGAGCGTGAGGCCTCGCGTCAGCACATCTTCCATCGTAATGCCGACGGTGGTGCTGTAGGCGCGCTCGGGGCTGAGATCGAGATTGTTGCGTCCTGGCGAGACGGCGTTCGCCGAACCCGTTTCCACACCGCCCGGACCGCGGGTGATCACCGAAGAATAAGTGGTGTTCGCTCCGAAACTCTCGAAAAGCGAAGGCGCACGAATATCTTTCGAATAGGCGGCGCGGAAGCGAAGGCCCGAGACGGGTTCGTAGGTGGTCCCGACCTTCCAGGTAACAACCGTGCCGCTCGTGCTGTAATCGGTCACGCGGATCGCGCCGTTGAGATCGAGCGATTCTGCGCCCTTCACGTCAGCGAGCAGCGGCACGACGACTTCGCTGAAGCCTTCGACGACGGTATAGTTGCCGGCGAAGCTCTTCGGATTGGATTGCTGGAAGCCCCCCGAGGCGAAGAGCGGCGGATTGACGAAGTCGGCGTAGAAGCTGACGTCCTGCGCGACCTTCTCATAGCGATAGTCGACGCCGGCCGCGAAGGACACGGGACCAGCCCAGGTCGAGAAGGGCTCGCCGTTGATCGACGCGCCTGCCGCGACCTGCGTATAGACCGAGCTTTGATAGAGATCGTCGACGATATAATCCTTCGCCGAGGCCAGCGACCCCGGTCCGAAAGGATTGGCGGGAACACAGAGGGCGGCCGCGCCATAAGCCGCCTCGCCCGGCGCTGCGGCCCCTTCGACATTCACGCGGCAATCGGGCAGCCCGGTCCGGGGATTGATGACGACGTCGGTTGCGGCGGCAAGGTTCGAGACGACGATATTGTTGCCGAGGATCGTGTCGTACCAGTCGCGCCCGAAGGTGCCATAGGCCTTCCACGACCAGCCTTTGCCCATCTGACCTTCGAGGCCGGTGGCGACGCGGAAGACACGGTTGTTCGAATCCGAGGTCGCCGAACCGAGTTCGGGCGTCAGTTTCGACAGATAGATGGTGTCGGTGCCATTGGCGTTCATGATCGCCTGGATGTCGGCAGGGATGTACGGATTGCCGTTCCGGATCGCGATCGGATAGTCGGTCGAGGACGGGATCGCGTTCAAGAACAGGTCGGTTTCGGTACCCGACTCGCCATAGGAGGCTTCGATGAATCCGGTAAGGCTCGGCGAAAACTCATAGAGTGCGCGGCCGAAGAGGATCTTGCGCTCGAGCGGAGCCTGAAGGTTTCGCACACCGCGCCATTCGCCGTCGCCGCCGATCGACACGCTGCGATTGATCGGTCCGACCTGGCCATAGTCGAACGGCGCCGAACTGGTCGAATTGAGGAACTGACGCCCATAGAAGGGGTCGGTCGACGCGAGCGGGTTTCCGTTGGCGGCGACGAGTACGCCGCCGCGCGTGTAGCTGTTGTGCGTCAGGCCGCAGGTCTGGAGCCCGAGATAGAAAGTGCCGTTCACCGAACCCGGGAACCAGCCGCACTGATCCTTGCCATAGGGCCGATCGTTGGTCGTCGGGACATCCCACGACTTGCTGTACTCGCCCGCGAGCATGAGCTGGCCGCGACCATCCGCGAACGAGGTGCCGGCAGCGAGACTGAGGCTGACTTCCTGCGCGTCGCCATAATCGGAGACGCCATATTGCACCTTGCCCTGGATGCCTTCGAGCTTGCGTTTCAGCACGATGTTGATGACGCCCCCCACGGCGTCGGAACCCCAGGCCGCCGAAGCGCCGCCGCTCACCACATCGAGACGATCGACAAGCGCTTCGGGGATGAGGTTGATGTCGACCGAACTGCCGCCTGAGTTCTCCGCGCCGTTCGAGGGAACGAAGCGGCGACCGTCGACGAGGGTGAGCGTACGCGTCGCGCCAAGGCCTCGCAGGTTCACATAGTTGCCGCTGGCCTGCGACGTGGCGGGAAAATTCGGCGAAGGGCGAACCGAGGGAATGTCGTAAAGGACGTCCGCGATCGTCGTAGCGGCCTGAGCCTCGATCGCATCGCGCCCGATCGCGGTCACCGGCGTCGGCGCGAGATAGCCTTCACGGTTGACGCGCGTGCCAGTGACGATGATCGACGCGTCGTCGGCCGGCGCGCTTTCGGTAGCCTCGGCGTCCGGAGCGACTTCCTGTGCCATCGCCGGGACGGCGGAGAGGAGGATCGCGGCGGTCCCGCATGCGAGCCTGATTTTCGACGTAAACAATGCCTTTTTCATTCATCCCTCCCGAGCGGGTTTCCCAAAGCGTGCCCGGTCGCCGGGCCATCCTGCCATCCGAGTGCGAAATTCACATTATTCGGATAGCGAACTTATATTCGCATTTCTAAGCATATGGATTTTCGACAGCTTGTAAATACCCCCGAGACAAGTTGAAGAAGTCGCTGATTTACTTGATCTTCGCGCACCAAGGCCGCCCGGATGCCGACGATGGGAAGGCCGCGGGTGCGACAGGATGCGACACGGTGATGGCGAGTCGAAGGGCAACGCGCGGACCTTGACATCGAGCGCCGACCCGATATCAAATCGCTATTGACGAATATTAATTCGCTATCCGAATACACGGGAGAAGATCGATGGGCATGAAGAAGGCAATGTCGCGGTTCGCCGTATCCTTGGCTGCGCTGGCAATGGGCCAGGCCGCACTCGCCGCTCCCTCCGCGCCGCCGCTCGCGAAGATCGCCGCCGACTCGCCCCTCCTCAGCATCGACCCGAACGAAGTCGCCTGCGGTCGCCCCGCAATCGCCCTCATGGACGCGACGCGCATCACGACGGGCTGGGATCACCGCAAGTTCCCCGCCTTCAAGGTCGTCGGCAATACCTATTCGGTCGGCATCTCGGCGGTCACCGCCTATCTCGTCAAGACGAGCGACGGCCTGATCCTGATCGACACGACGTTCGACGAGACGGCGCCATGGGTTGCGGAGTCGATCGAGAAGCTCGGCTTCAAACTCGCGGATATCAAGATCATCCTCGGCAGCCACGCGCACCTCGATCACCAGGGCGGCAGCGCGTGGATGAAGGTCCATGCGCCGGACGCGAAGTTGATGATCATGGAAGGCGACGCCGAGACGGTCGAAAAGGGTTCGCCGGCGGTCGAAGGGATCGGCCGCGGCATGCCGCCGGTAAAGGTCGACCGCGTCCTGCACGACGGCGACAAGGTGACCCTCGGCGATGTGACCGTTTCGGTTTGGAAGACCGCCGGCCATACCCGCGGCGCCTCATCCTTTGAATGGCAGACGACCGAAAATGGCAAGACCTATGACGTGTTGCTGATGGGAAGCCAGCAGGCCGTCACCAAGCTCGTGCCCGAAGAATATCCCGGGATCGTCAAAGACCAGATCGACGGCTGGGAGCGACTCCTGTCGCTCAAGCCCGACGTCTGGTTCGGCGGCCACCCCTGGCAGCACAATAATGTCGACAAATATGAAGCGATGCTGGCCGAACCCGGAAGCAATCCCTTCATCGATCCCAAGGGCTATCGCTGCCTCGTGGCCGCGCGCGCCTTCGATTTTGTCGAGGAACTCAAGAAACAGGAAGCCGCAGCGGCCAAGGGCGGCAAGTGAGCGCGCGCGCGGCGCGGCTGCTCGCTGTTGCCGCGTGCGCAGCGCTTGCCGCCACACCATCGGCCAGCGCCTCCCCCTCTTCTTCGGGCGGGCCGAAAACGCCGAGCCGCGCGACGGCGCTGTGCGGTCCGGGCGACAATCCCGAGCCCGGCATGCAGGGCGAGACGCCGCTTGCCGACCTCGAGGCCGGGCGCATCGCCACGCCCTACGTCTGCGGCATGCGCATCGTCGGCAAGCTCGACCCGTGGGGACGCGGCGACAATGCGATGCTCAAACGATCGCGCCAGTGCGCCTATGTTTACGGCGGCGGTGAACGCAAAGGAATCGCCGTCATCGACGCGAGCGACCCCAAGGCACCCAAGGCGGTGGGTCTGCTCGACACGCCGGGCGCGATCGGGGGATCGGAGACGATGGACGTCATCGACACCGGCACCCGCCACCTGCTCGTCGCGGGCGACTATAGCGGCGGCCTCAGACCGCCCGGCCCCGCTCCCCTCGACATCTACGATATCAGCGACTGCACCACGCCGAAGTTGCTCACGACCTTTTACTGGCCCGCAAACATCCATGTGCCCAAGATCTCGCCCGATGGCATGCGGGTCTATGCGAGCCGCGAATATGGCACCGATGGCCTGATGGTCCTCGACATCAGCGATCCGGCAAGACCCATTTATATGGGGGAATATCCGCTAGTCCTTCCCGGCGGCAAGGCACAGCGCTGCCACGACATGTGGATCAACGATGGCCAGACGCGACTGATCTGCGCCGGAAGCGTGCCGATGATCGAGGCGCGCAAGGGCGATTCCGCGCCCAGCATCTGGGACATCACCCAGATCGGCAAGCCGAACCCCGAATGGCCGACGATCAGGTTCGTCGGCACCAGCGACATCCGCGGCCAAGGCGATCATCATGCGCCGCTGCTGCGCGTCCGCGGCCGCCAGTATCTGGTGGCTGCGAATGAGCTCCGCTGCACCGCCTTCCCGCGCATCTTCGATATGACCGATGAAAAGTCGCTGCGCATGGTCGGCGAATTCCGGCTTGAGGCGAATGACCGCTGCCTCAATGATCCGGCATGGGCCAAGGCGAACGCCGCCGGCTCCTACGGCCTCCATTATAATGCCGTTGTCGACGATGCTTGGGGCGGCGTGGCGCTCGGCCTGTTCAGCTTCATGGGCTCGGGGGTCCGGATCGTCGACCTCCGCGATCCGACGCACCCGTACGAAGTGGCCTATTACCATCCGGGAGCCATCGATGCCCCCTCCCCTCGCGGTCCCCTCGCCGGCAAGACCGACAGCTGCATGTCGATCAACAGTTTCGTGCCAGAGACCGGCCATATCTGGTTCGTCTGCCGCAGCGGCTTTTACGTCGCCGAACTTTCAAAGGCCGTTCGCGCCAAGCTTGGCGCATCCGTGCCATGAGGTGGCAACGCCTTGGCTGATAGATGGGTCGGGCGCTTCGGCCACGGCGCATAGCGCGGACTTTCTCGGCCTTGCGAGAAAGGATGAGGATAGCCGGCGCAAGTCATTGCTGAAGGACGGGTATTAGTCCGGCCAGCCGACCAAGCCTCCTCCTTGGGGGCAGTTCGCCCCCCGCCGTCCTTTTCCCCAACGCCTCTGCCATTGTAATCGGGAGAACATATCTATATATCATAGATATTAGACCCGGATGGTCCAGAGGATCGCTTCGGTGGCGCAAACCTGGTGGGAGAAGATTGATGGCAGGCCGATTGTCTGGGAAAATCATTCTTCTGTCGGGCGGAACCCGAGGGATGGGCGAAGCGCAGGTCCGCGGCATGGTGCGCGAGGGCGCCGAGGTCATTTTCGGTGGCCGGGATCGGGCCGCGGGGGCGGCGATCGAGGCATCGCTCGACAGCAAGGCGTACTTCATACCGCTCGACGTCACGAAACCCGAAGATTGGAAGGCTGCAGTCGAATTCGCGGTGAAGCGGTTCGGCCGGATCGATGGTCTCGTGAACAACGCCGGGGTCGGCGCCACGCACCCGCTGATCGACATCAGCGACGAAGAGTGGGCCGGCGTCGTCGCGGTCAACCAGAACGGCGTCTTTTTCGGGATGCGCGAGGGGGCGCGCGCGATGCTGGCATCGGGCGGGGGTTCGATCGTCAATGTCGCATCGCCAGCGGGCACGAAGGCCCATGCAAATCTGGTCGCCTATTCGGCCGCGAAGGCGGCGGTGATCGGGATGTCGCGGGCGGCCGCCAAGGAACTCGCGCCCAGCGGCATTCGCGTCAACGTCCTGATCCCGGGCTTTGTCGCGACGCGCCTCCTGACCGAGACGACGAACAGCCAGGCCCTCATACGCGGTGCGCAGTTGACCCCGCTCGGACGCGTCGCACAGCCTGAGGAGAGCGTTGGCGCTGTCCTGTTCCTGCTATCCGACGAAAGCAGCTTCGTGACGGGCACGCAGATCGTCGTCGACGGCGGCTACACCGCGTGACCGGACAGGTCAGGCGTTTTTTCCGAACGCATATTGGCCTTCGGGCAACACCACCCACGGCAGTGCGGTCGATGTCCAGACGCTGACCGTCGGAGCGAAGGGGGCCGGATCGTCGAGCGTTCCGGCCTTGACGATCAAAAGCCCCTTGCCGTCGGTCGGCTCCGAGAAGATCGGCGACCCGCAACGACCGCAGAATTTGCGCAGCACCGCGTTGCCCGAGAATGTGTCCTTATCCTCATAGACCGACAGGTCGCCTTCATGGCTGACCGCGGCCCCCTTGAAGAGCAGATTGACCGAGAAGGCGCTGCCCGATTGCCGGCGACAGTTGGTGCAGTGGCATTGCGCCACCACGATCGGGTCGCCGTCGGCACGGTAGCGGACCGCCCCACAATTGCATCCGCCCTCGATCATATGGCTTTACCCTTCTGTCCGTATCGAAATCTGAAGCCGTCGAGCAGCACCTCGAGCGTCTCGACGAACAACGCCTCGTCGGACACCGGAGATTTGGCGATCGCTGCGGCAAGCAGCGGGTAACGCGCCGGATCAACCGTCGGCATCGCGGCGTGGTCGTGCGCCTTGGCCGCCGCGTCGAAGAGCGCCTTGCCATAGGTCAGCTTTTCGAGCGCCTCGAGAACCGCCAGATGATGCTCGGGCGGGTAAGGACAGTCCGACAGGCCGCGCTCATAGGCACCGAGCATCAGCTCGCGCGGGAAGAAACGCAGCATCAGCGGCCCGGCGTGCGCGTGGTTCAGCATCACGCGGCGGGTCGCAACCGCGAGGTCGATCGCCCGCTCCTCCCACGACGACCCCGGCTTTTCCCCCTGCCCCACCTCGACCAGCAAGGTCCGGGCCATCATGTGGAGAAGTTCGTCGCGGTTCTTGAAATGATAATAAAGCGACGGCGCCTGGACGTTCAGTTCGCGCGCCACCGCCTGCACAGTCAGCGCGTCGAGGCCCTGGCGATCGAGCAGGTCGATCGACACAAGGATCGCCGTTTCGCGCGTGATCAGCGGCGTCAGCGGGCGCCCCGGCCCCTTTTTTCTCTTGGCTTGGCTGGCGGGCAAACTTATCCCTTTCCCTATCGGCATTAGGCCGACAGATGCCATCATTGCCCGGCTTTGAACAGCCAAGAGGCTGCGACGCGCCAAATGCCCGTCAATCCCGCCCGTCGCGATCATGCAAAGCGCCATTCCCGAAGCCCCGCGCCCTCGACGATCCGGCCGGGCGCGCCCACAGGCTCCGCATCCGCATCGGCGAGCCGTCGCAGGACGTCGCCTTCGCTCGGCGGAACATGCGCGAGCGTCCGCTCGCCCTCCGGTGTCCGCGCAACCACGACGCCCGCTTTTGGCATCCCGTCGCGCCTGTAGAGGATCGTGTAGCTTTCGATCGTCGCGTCACCCAGATAATCGCGCGCCAGCGCCGGAATTGCATCGCGCATCGCATCTGCCTCCTCCTGATAATCGTAACTGCGGGGAAAAATGGCGGCCGCAAGCGGCTTGCTGCTGATCACGATGCTGTGATTGTGCGTCGCATAGCCGCCATTTGCGAACAGCAGCCCCGTCCCTTCCTCGGCACGCAGCCGATCGGTCATGCTCGCGATGGCATGGCCCATATAATTGCCGATCGGCCCGCCACCAAAGGTCAGACCGTCGCAGGCCGTTCGGCCGGCCAATCGATGATCCGGCGGGCCAGCTTGGGAATGCAGGGGAAACAGCTGTACAGTTCGACCATATCGAGCCGGGACGGATCGACCCCGTTCAAGGCGAGCGCCCGGCGGATCGAGACCTCCATGCTCGCGCTATGGTCGTAGCGATCGCGCTGCAACGGGCTGTTCGGTTCATGGGCCGCCGCACCATTACCGACATAGATCCAGCGGTCCTCGGCGATCCCGCGCCGGCGCGCCTCGCCGACGCTCGTCACGATGAAGGCGGCACCCTGGTTGACCGAGGCGTTGGCGACCATCAGCTTGTTATAGGGAAAGGCGATCGGCCGGTTGCTCTCGGTCGGCGTGATCACGTCAGCCGGGCTGACCGGTTTCCGAATCCATGCATGAGGATTGGCGGTCGCAACCTCAGAAAAAAGCGACCAGATCGTCCCGCTTTCGGCCTGCGCCTCGGCGAAACTTTGTCCGAGCGATGCGCGGAGTGCATTTTCGTAGAGAGGGTAAACATCGACCGGCGCGACCAGCCCATATTGCTGCGCATAGCTTGGCTCGCGCCGCTGCGCGGCTTCGCGCGTCGCATCGACGCGGCGGCCGGACTCCTCTGCCGCCGCCCTTGCTGCCGCGGTTCGCAGCGCCTCGGCGCCGCACACCAGCGCGATCCGGCACTCGCCGGCCCCGATCCGGTTGGCCGCTTCGTTGAGGAGCAGGACCGGGCTATCGCCGTTCGGCCCTTCGCTTTGCATCATCGTCGCGGGCGCGATGCCGAGTTCGCTCGCCAGAGACTCCCGCGCATCGCGAATGTCGCGGAACGATATCTGCTGGACGATCCCCAGAAAATCGGCGTCGGCGAGCAGCGCCCCGCCAGCGTCCTTTTCGGCGATCCGCAGCGCGTCCGCCATCAACACGACGGGATCGCGGCCATCGGCGGGGTTTTCCGGCCGATCATTGATCTGGCCGACACCGACGATGATAGGTCTGTTATCGTCCGGCATGCTTTGTTTCCTCAACGAGCCTGCCAGACGGGCTGGCGTTTTTCGGCAAAGGCGCGCGGGCCTTCGCGCGAATCCTCGGAGGTGAAGACCACACGCGTTTCGCGCTTGTTCGCCTCCCAGAACTCGGCGTCGCTGGCGATCTGGCCCTCGGCGATACCCATGGCGATGCGCTTGCTGGCCTGCACCGCGAGAGGGGCGTTGACCGCGATGCGCTCGGCAAAGTCGAGCGCGGTGTCCATGAGCTTGTCCAAGGGCACCACTTCGTTGGCGAGGCCGAGATCGAGCGCGCGTTGCGCCGAAATCGGCTCGCCGGTCAGCAACAGCTGCATCGCAATCTTGCGTGGCAATTGCTGGACGATGCGAAACGCGCCGCCCGCCGCCGCGATGATCCCGCGCTTGACCTCGGGCAGTCCGAATTGCGCATGGTCGGCCGCAATCACGATGTCCGAGGCCAGCGCGAGTTCGGTGCCGCCGCCGAGCGCGAAGCCGTTGACCGCCGCGATGATCGGTTTGCCGATCGGGTGCCGCACAAAACCCGCGAAGCCCCAGGCGCGCTGCGCCTTGTCTTCGGGTTCGAGCCGCTCGCCGCGCGACAGGGCTTTCAGATCGGCGCCAGCGCAAAAGGCCTGGTCCCCCGCACCGGTGACGATCACCGCGCGGATGTCGGGATCGGCCTCGGCCTGTTCGAGTCCTTCGCCCAGCCCGATATGGACCGCGGCATTGACTGCGTTGCGCGCGTCGGGGCGGTTGATCGTCAGGATCAGGACATGGCCGCGACGTTCGGCGAGCACGGCGGGAGCATCGGTCATCTTGTTTCTCCGATAGGGGCTAGAGGCCCATGATTTTGGCGATAATGTTGCGCTGGATTTCGTTGGTCCCGGCATAGATCGACGCCGCGCGTTCGCTGACGTAGCGCATCGGCGCGATCGCGGCCTCGCGCGGGCCGACGAAAGCGCCCTCGGCGTGCGGGAAATGGACCGGCCCTGCGGAGACCCCCGCCTGCGGCTGATAGGCCATGCCATAGCGGCCTGCGGCGAGCAGGCGCAGTTCGGTGATCCGCTGCTGCAATTCGGTGCCGCGGATCTTCATCAGCGACGGGGTCGCATGCGGATAGCGCCCCGCCCCCGCGTCGCTCATCGCGCGGAATTCGAAGATTTCGAGCGCGAGCACATCGATCCGCGCCTGCGCGATCGCATCGGCGAAGGCGCTGTCGTCGATGAGGCGCCCGCCTTCGTCGCCGCGCACTTCGCTCGCGAACTGCGCGATCTCGTCGAGGTCGATCTGCAAGCCGGGCGCATAGGCCACGCCGCCGCGTTCGAATTCGAGCAGATATTTGGCGACGGTCCACCCGTCGCCGATCGCGCCCACGACATTCGCCTTGGGCACACGGACGGCGTCGAGGAAAATCTCGTTCTGGATATTCTCGCCCGCGGGCGAGACCGTCGGCACCACGGTGACGCCGGGGCTGGTCATGTCGATCAACAGGAAGCTGATGCCCTTTTGCGGCCGGTCGTGCGTCGACGTGCGGACGAGGAAAAAGCCCCAGTTGGCGGCGTGGGCATGGGTGCTCCACAATTTATGCCCGGTAACCACCAGATCGTCGCCATCCTCCTCGGCACGGCATTGCAGGCTGGCGAGGTCGGAGCCCGACCCGGTTTCGGAATAGCCCTGGCACCAGAAATGCTCGCCCGACAGCATGCGTGGCAGGAAATAGGCCTTCTGCGCGTCGCTGCCATGGCCGATGATCGCGGGGCCGCACATCTGCACCCCCATCGGCGACACCGGCGGCGCGCCCGCCGCGATACGCTCGCGCTGCCAGATATAGCGTTGCGCGAGGCTCCAGCCGGTGCCGCCATGCTCGACCGGCCAGGACGGAGCGACCCAGCCCTTTTTGTGCAAGATCGCCTGCCAGGCGCGCGCATGATCCGGGTCGGCGTAGACGCTGGTCATATTGGCACCGCTCGCGCGCAGATCGTCGGTCAGCTTGTCGGTAAGAAAGGCGCGCACTTCGTCGCGAAAGGCGATTTCGTCGGCGCTCCAGGCGATGTCCATCGGCTGTCTCCTCAGGCCGCGCGCGACAGTGCGACGAAGCGGCGGCGGTGCCAGTCGGCCGAGCCGAATTCGCTCTCGATCACGGTCGCGCGGCGGAAATGATGGGTGACGCGGGCCTCGTCGGTCATCCCCATGCCGCCGTGGAGCTGGATTGCATTCTGGCCGACAAAGCGGCAGGCGTCGGCGATGGTCACCTTCATCGCGGAGACGGCGCGGGCGCGGTCGGCCGGCGCGGCGTCGAGGCAGAGCACCGCGCGGTACACCGCCGAGGTCGCTAGTTCGAGCTGCATATACATGTCGACCATGCGGTGCTGGACGACCTGAAAGGTCGAGATCGCCTGCCCGAACTGGCGGCGCTCCTTGGTGAAGGCGATGGTATCGTCGAGCATCACGCGCATCACGCCAAGCGCCTCGGCACCAAGCATCGCGGTTGCGACGTCGCACAGCCGCTCGATCGCCTCGGCGCCGCGTGCGATGAGCGCGCTGTCGGGGATCGCAACGGCATCGAAGGCGACATCGGCGGCGCGCCGGCCGTCGATCGTCGGAAATGCTTGTTGCGAAATGCCGACCGCGCCGGCTTCGACGAGGAACAGCGCCGGCTCGTCGCCGACGCGCGCGGTGACGAGGAAATGCGTCGCCATAGGCGCCCCGCTCACGACGATCTTGTGGCCATCGACCCGCCAGCCGACCGTCGTGCGCAGCGCAATGGTATCGCGCGGCATGCGGTCGAAGCGCGTTTCGGCCTCGGCCCAGGCAAAAGCCAGTCGCATATCGCCGCCGGCGATCGCAGCATGTTCGGCCGTGTGCCCGGCGCCGAGCGCCGACGCGCCGATCACTGCGGTTTCAAAATAGGGTTCGACGAGCAGGTTTGCGCCAAGCTCCTCCATCACGACCATCATGTCGACCGCATCGCCGCCGATGCCGCCCGCACCTTCGGGCACGAACACGCCCAATATGCCGAGGTCGTCCGCAAGCCCGCGCCACAGCGATTCGCTCCAGCCGGACGCGCTACGCGCATTCGCCGTACGGACCGAAAATCCATTGTTGCGCTGAAGATACCCGCGCAACGCATCGCGCAACTGACGCTGATCGTCGGTGAAAGTGAAGTCCATCGGCAACTCTCCGTGGCGCGGCCGCTATCATAGAAGACGAGCGCCGCAAAACGAATTAGTCGATTAATTAACTTTTCTTCACGGTGCAGATATGGCAAGCGCCGGCGTGGCCAGCGGATCGTCTTCGCGTCCGCTGGTGTATCGCAGAGAAGGGTAAGTTCATGTCCGATCGGCCGCTGTCCGGCATTCGCGTCGTCGAAAGCGTCCAAGGGCCGCTGGCGATGATCGGACGCTATCTGGCCGATCTGGGCGCCGTGGTCGATCGCTTCGCGACCGAGGCCGACGCCGGCGCCGAGGCGGTCGTCGCCAACGCCGGCAAGCGGCTGCACACAGGCAATCTGGGCAGTCCCGAGGCCGCGACGGCCATCGAGAGCGCGCATATCGTCATCGCCGGCCGGGCGTCGGGGGACGATCTCGCCGCGCTCCGCCGCGCCCACCCCGCCCTGATCACTATGGCGGTCAGCGATTTCGGCGAAGACGGCCCGCTGGCGGACTGGCGCGCGACCGGTCCTGTGCTGCACGCGCTGTCCGCCGTGCTGTCGCGGTCGGGCATTCGCGGGCGCGAGCCGCTGCTGCCGCCCGGCGACCTCGCCTATCAATGCGCCGCCCCGCAGGCGGCGTTCGCGCTGCTCGGTGCGCTCTATCGCGCGCTCAGCGGCGGCAAAGGGGCGCATTTCGACTTCGCGGCGCTCGACGGCGCGGTGCAGGGGCTCGACCCGGGCTTCGGGATCAACGGCAGCGCGACGATGGGCAAGCCGGTCGGCCTGCTGCTGCGCGACCGGCCACGCGCGGGATTCCAATATCCGATCATGCGCTGCGCCGACGGTTATGTGCGCATCTGCCTGCTTGCCAAGCGCCAGTGGCGCGGCATGTTCCGGTGGATGGGCGAGCCAGCGCAATTTGCCTCACCCGATTTCGACCGGACGTCGCACCGCTATGCCTCGGCGGACTTGCTCCCTCATATTGCAGGCTTCTTCGCCGACCGTCTACGCGCCGATCTGGAACGCGAAGGACAGGACTATGGCGTACCGATCGCGTCGGTGCTGACGCTCGGCGAATTTCTGGACAGCGACCATGCCGCCGTACGCGAAGCGGTCACCACGCTGGCCGACGGAACGCGGCTGCCCAATGGCTTCCTGACCATCGACGGCGACCGCATGGGTCCGTTGCCGATTGCAGAGGCGGCCGAGTTTCCCGCAGCCGCCGGCGCGGCTCCGCTCGCCCCCTTTGGCGACCTGAAAGTGCTCGATCTCGGCGTCATCGTCGTCGGAGCCGAGGGCGCGCGGCTGCTCGGCGACCTCGGCGCCGATGTGGTCAAGATCGAGAGCCAGGCCTTTCCGGACGGCAGCCGCCAATCCTATCTCGAGCACGGCATGTCGGTCAGCTTCGCCGCAGGGCATCGCAACAAGCGCAGCCTGGGGATCGACCTGCGCAGCGACGAAGGACGCGCGCTATTCCTCGACATGGTCAGGCAAGCGGACGTCGTCTGCTCGAACTTCAAGCCCGGCACGATGGAGAAGCTCGGCCTCGGTGAAGCCGATCTGCGTGCCATCAACCCGCGGATCGTCTTGTCCGAAAGCTCGGCCTTCGGCGACACCGGGCCGTGGAGCGGGCGGATGGGCTATGGCCCGCTGGTTCGCGCATCGACCGGGCTGACGCTCGCCTGGCGCTATCCCGACGATCCCTTGAGCTTCAGCGATTCGATCACCGTCTATCCCGACCATGTCGCAGGCCGCATCTGTGCGATCGGGGTCGCGGCGCTGCTGATCCGCCGCCTGCGCACCGGGCTGGGCGGCGTCGCCAAGGTCGCACAATCCGAAGTGATGATCGGCCATTTCGCCACCGACGTCGTGCGCGGTACGCCGGCGGGCGGCGCTGCCACCGACTGGCCGTGGGCGGCCTATCGCGCCGCGGGCGACGACGAATGGTGCGTGATCACCGTCGAGAGCGACGCCGACTGGGCGCGGTTGTGCGAGACGATCGGCTATGGTGAAGGCTTGGCCTTTGACAGCGCCGCCAGACGGCTTGCCGCGCGCCGCGAGATCGACACGGCGATCGACGCCTGGCTCGCGGGGCGTAGCCGACACGCCGCCGCGGAGACGCTGCAGGCGGCGGGCATTGCTGCCGCCCCGATGCTGCGGCTCTCCGAACTGCCGGATTTCCCCTATTATGTTGAGCGCGGTTTCTACCGGATCGAGGATCATCCCTGGTTGCAGGAGGATGTGTTAGGCGACGCCTATGTGGTCAAGACCGCCGACCTGCCCGCGCCGCCTTTGCGCCCCGCCCCGCTGAGCGGCGAGCAAAGCGAAGAGGTCATCGCCGACTGGCTCGGCATCGATGCGGTGGGCGTCCAGTCGTTGAAAGATGCCGCCATTCTCGAACCGCTTGCCGAACTGACGCGACAGCAGGCCGAGGCGCATATGGCGAGCGACGAACCCGTGACCGCGACGGGACGCTGGAAATAGGTTCTTTCGACCCGCCTATCCGATGACGTGAAAATCGTCCGACAGGAAGATAGGCGAATTGGGCAGATCGATGAATTTCCTCTCGTCGGCGAGCAGCAGCGCGCCGGCGATGCGTCCGGCCTCGGTCGAACCTGCGGCGGCAAAGCTGGCCATATCGTCCCACCACAGCTGCGCGACACCATCGAAATCGAGGCTCGAGGAGCCGCGCACATCGGCGAGCGGAAAGGTGCCCGGGAGCGTCAGGCTGTGCGACTGGACATATTTTCGGATGCCGAGCGCCGAGGCATGGTCCTTGACCAGCGGCGCATGCTCGTTCCGCCAATAGTCATGGAATTGCTCGCGCGTCAGGCCCGGCAAGCGCTTGAGGCAGAAGGTCACTCGCAGCATCATCGTCTCTCCCCATCCGTCTGTGCGTCCATGCGAAATCCGCGTCGCGCACTTCCTCATTGCACGTTACCATCAAATCTATATACAGTAGATAAATGAAGCAAGGGCCGCGCAGGCGATGCGGCAGGAAAGGATGGCAAGGGGCGGATGACCTATCATTCGGCAACGGGTCCGGTCGGCGCCGAGGGGCGCTATTGGGACGCGCTTCTCGAAGGGCGGCTTGAACTGCCGCGCTGCACGGGCTGCGGACGCTGGCATTGGCCCGCAGTTTGGCGTTGCGGCAGCTGCGGCAGCTGGGACCATGAATGGACCCAACAGTCGCTCGAAGGCGAGGTCTTCACCTATACCCGCACCCACCACCCGTTCGGCGGGACCGAAGCCTTCGCCAAACCCTTCTCGACCTTGATCGTCACCCTGAATTCGGTGCCGGTCCGCCTCGTCGGCGTATTGGAAGGTGACGAAGCGGGCCTCCGTATCGGCGCCCCTGTCACCGGAACGATCGCGCGCACCGCCTTTGGCGATGCCCAAATCCCCGCGCTGCGCTGGAGCCTTTCATGACCCCCAATTTGTCGGGCCTGACGGCCGCCGCCGGCGTCGGTTATCGCCAGTACAAGCGCGGCACTGCGCCCGCCCCCGAACGCGGCGTGCTGGTCCGCGCGATCGTCGACGCCTGCGAGGACGCGGGTTTCGACCCGGCGGATGTCGACGGCTTTGTCTCCTATGGCGACGACAAGAACGAGCCGGTGCGGCTGATGCCCGACCTCGGCACCAAGGCGATCAACTGGTCAGCACAGGTGTGGGGCGGCGGCGGCGGCGGCATCGCCGGAGCTTTTGGTATCGCGGCGTCGGCGATCCTGACCGGACAGGCGCGCGCCGTCGTAGTGTTTCGCGCGCTGGTCGAAGGGAATAGCGGGCGGCTGTCGGCGGCGGTCATGGCGCATCATCTCAACGACCATATGGTGTCGTCGGGCATTCTAGCCCCCGCGCAGGTCTGCGCGATGCGCGCGCAGCGGATGTTCGAATATCATGGCGTGCCCTATGAGCTGTGCGAAGAACTCGTCCGCGCCTCCTATTATCACGGCAGTCGCAACCCCGACGCGGTCGCCTATGGCAAGGATTTCGACCATACGGAATATAGCGGTTCGCGGATCATCGCCGAACCGTTCCACCTGTTCGATTGCAGCCGTGAGAATGACGGCGCGGGCGCGATCTTGCTCGTCTCGACCGAGATGGCGCGCGACCTGAAGAAGAAACCGGTGAAATTGCTGTCGGTCGCGCAGGGGACCGAGGCGGGTTATGGCGACCTGCTCGAGAATGACGCGACCGAACTTTATCCGACCGCCGGCTTCCGCGCGATCCGCGACCGGCTCTACGGCACCGCGGGACTGACCCCGGCCGATATCGATGTCGTCCAGCTGTACGAGAATTTCAGCGCGCAGGGGATCGCGTCGCTGATCGACCATGGCTTTTGCACATACGAAAATGTGGCAGAGGTTGTGCGCTTCGAAAATCTGATCGCGCCGAGCGGGAAGCTGCCGGTCAACACATCGGGCGGCAATCTGGCGCATGGCTTCGTCCATGGTTTCGTCACGGCGGTCGAGGCGGTGCGCTGCCTGCGCGGCGAAAGCCCGAACCCGGTACCGAACGCGCGCACCTGCCTGCTCGCCGGCGGTCCCGGCGCACCGACGATCAGTTCGGCGATCTTTGGGGTCGATTAAGAGTTTTTGCGTCGAACGGCCGGTTTCGGGTGGGCGTGGTCGCTCTGTATCTTATTACTTTGTCATTCCCGCGAAAGCGGGAACGCAGGGAAAGCTCAGCCTACGCACGCTCTGGGTCCCCGCTTTCGCGGGGATGACAAAAAGAGGAAGCGACCGCTTCCCACACCAAAGCCAGCGCAGGCACCTGTCAACTGACGGTCGAAATACCGCCGCTCACCGGCAGCAGCACGCCGGTCACCCAGGCGCCGGCGCGCGACGAAAGGTAGATCACCGCGCCCGCGATATCGTCCATTTCCCCTGCCCGCGCGCCCAGTGGCGAGACGAAGGCCTTGGGCACCTCGTCGTCCGCACCCATGCCAAGAAATTGCTCGGTGAGCCGCGAGGGGAAGAGGCCCGGCGCGATCGCATTGCAGCTGATGTTGCGCTTGGCGAGGTGGCGGCCGAGGTGACGCGACATCATCGCAACGCCGGACTTGCTCGACGCATAGGCGAAATTTTCGAGATGCCCGGGGTTCAGCGCGGCGATCGACGCAATGTTGATCACCCGCGCCGGATCCCCCGGCGCTGCACCGCTTTCGAGTTGCGGCAGCAATTTGCGCGTCAGCAGGAAAGGCGCGGTCAGGTTGAGGTTCAGCACCGCATCGAAATCCTCGCGCCCATCGGCGTCGAGCGGCGTGGTGCGGTCGGTGCCGGCATTGTTGACGAGAATATGGAGCGGCCGCTCGCCAAGTGCTTCGGCGGCCCGTGCGATGCCGTCGTCGGTTGCGATATCCGCCGCGACGCCCTGCGCATTGCCGCCAAGTTCGGCGACGATGGCATCGACGTCGGCGGCGCCGCGCGCGACGACCCACACCTCGACCCCCGCCTGCGCCAATCCGCGCGCGATCATTCGGCCGATGCCCGATGTCGCGCCGGTCACGAGCGCGCGCTTGCCCGCGACGTCGAACAGGCCGGCGGTGTAGGCTGCGCTCATGCCAGCGTGCCGGGCGCTTGCGGCAGGAAGATCGTCTTGACCTCGGTAAAGGGCTCGATGCCCTCCGGCCCGCCCTCGCGACCGACGCCCGATTTCTTGAAGCCGCCGAAGGGATTGGTCAGGTCGAAATCGCGGCCGTTCTGAGTGAAATGCCCCGTACGGATGCCCCGCGCCACCGCATAGGCGCGGTCGGTGTCATGCGTATAGACGCCGCCCGACAGGCCGAACGGACTGTCGTTGGCGATCGCGATCGCTTCCTCGACGCTGTCATAGGGAATGACCGCGGTAACCGGGCCAAAGATTTCCTCCTGCGCGATCGCCATGTCGTTGGTCGCGTCGGCAAACACGGTGGGTTCGACATAATAGCCGCTGTTCAGCGCCGGCGGACGGCGACCACCGGTCGCGATGCGCGCGCCCTCTGCGACGCCCTTGTCGAAATAGCTGCACACTTTGGCATGGTGCCGCGCCATTGCGAGCGGCCCCATCATCGTCGCGGGATCGAGCGGATCGCCGATGCTGGTCGCCGCCATCGCCGCTGCGAGGCTTTCGACATAGGCATCCTTGCGCGCACGCGGGACAAGGACGCGGCTGAAATTGATGCACACCTGGCCGCAGAGCAGGGTGATCATCGGCGCAAGCGCGGGTCCCATCGCCTCGGGCTCGAAGTCGTCGAGCACGATTGCCGCCGACTTGCCGCCGAGTTCCATCGTAAAGCGCGCCATGCGCGACGCACAAACCTGTGCGATATGCAGCCCGACCTCGGTCGAGCCGGTGAAGGCGACCTTGTCGACACCCGGATGGCGGACGAGCAGGTCCGACGCCTCGCGGTCGGCGGGCAACAGGTTGATCACGCCATCGGGGAAACCCGCCTCCTCGGCAGCTTCGGCTAGCATGAACGCCTCGAGCGGGGTTTCGGGCGCGGGCTTCAGGATCACCGTGCAGCCCGTCGCGAGCGCTGGCGCCAGCTTGATCAGCAGCGAGGCGAGCGGACCGTTCCACGGCGCGATTGCCGCGACGACGCCGACGGGTTCGCGCACCACCACCGCGACCTTCGACATCATGCCATTCGACGGGCGGACATCCTCGAACGGATAAGTCTCGGCGAGTCCGGCATAATAGTCGAGCAGCCCCGCTGTGCCCGCGCCCGACCCCTGCGCCATCCAGATCGGCACCCCGACTTGCGATATCCAGGCACTGTCGAGCGCGGCGCCGCGGCGTTGCAGTGCCTGTGACAGCGCGCGCATATAGCTCGCGCGTTCGGCGGCGGACATCCGCGGCCAGGGGCCCTCGTCGAACGCCTTGCGCGCCGCCGCGACCGCACGCTCGACCTCGGGCACGCCCGCCGCGACGACTTCGCCGAACACTTCCTCGGTCGCGGGATTGGTGACCGTGAAGCGGCCGCTGCCCTCGACGGGAATCCAGCGCCCACCGATAAAGAGCCGGTCGGGATGCGCCACCTGCGCGTTCGCTTGGCCAATCATCGTCTTCTCCTGATATTGCTGTTCAGCGTTTGTGGTCGTCGTGGTCCGACAGGAATTTCCCGAAGGTTTCGCCGCCGGCCGGAGCATCGGTCATGCTCGCGATCATCCAGTCATATTCAGCCTGCCAACCTTCGATTGGCGTGCGCGTCAGGCTGCCGTCGACGAGCGTCTTGATGCCGCCGATGCCCTGCGGCGGATGCGCAGCGATGGCGGACGCCAACGCGATCGCACGCGCGTCGAGATCGGACGCATCAACGACCGCATTGACCAGCCCGATGCGTTCGGCCTCCTCAGCTTCGACCACCTGCCCGGTCATCAGGATCGCCTTGGCGCGCGGCGCGCCGACCGCGCGCGGCAGCGACCAGGTCGCATTGGCGCAGCCATAGCCGACCGCGGTCACCTTGAAGCGAAAGCCGGGCGTCGCGATGCGCATGTCGCAGGCGAGCGCGAGCAGCGCGCCCGCGCCGAAGCAGATGCCGTCGATCGCGGCGATGATCGGCAGCGGATGCGCGGCGACGCGCCCGAACACCGGATCGCGCGCCTCGAAGGCGCGGCGCATCGTGGCGGCATCGAAGCCCGCCATCTCGTGGATATCGAACCCTGCGCTGAACGCCCTGCCCCCGCGCGCACTGATGACGATGGCGCGGATGTCGGGGTCGGTTGCGGCATGGTCGAGCTGCTCGGCAAAGGCGGTGAAGGTCGGCGTGTCATAGGCATTATGCACATCGGGACGGTTGAAGATCAGGTGCAGCACCCCGGGCGCGGGGGTCGCGACGATCAGCGTCGGGTCGGTGGTCATGGTCGGGGTCCTCAGCTCGTTTGCGGCATATGCGCCGCCTGGTCGGGGTCGAAAGCGGTCACCATTTCATAGCCCAGCGATGCCTCGAAGATCGGCATCGCGCCGCGCAGCCAATGGTTGAGCGCCCGCTTGCTGAGCTCGACCGCAAGCGGCGACCGCTCGGCCAGCGTCGCGGCGTAGCGCAGCGCGAGCGGCAACACCTCCGCGGGCGCCACCGCGTCGGAGACGAGCCCGATCCGCTCGGCCTCGCGGCCGTTCAGCTTGTCGCCGGTGAGCAGGTAGCGCTTGGCCTTTGCCATCGAACAGAGCAGCGGCCAGACCATCGCGGCATGATCGCCCGCGGCGAGGCCGATACGCAGATGCCCGTCGGACAGGTTCGCCTCTTCATTGACCACCGAGATATCGGCGAGCAGCCCGAGTGCGAGGCCGATCCCCGCTGCGGGACCGTTGATCGCGGAGACGAGCGGCTTTCGCATCTCGATCAGTCCGGTCAAGATCTGCGCGGTCTCACGCATCATCCTGATCTTGTTGGCATAATCATTGCCGTCGCCCGAGATATCGGCCCAGTCGCCGCCGACGCAAAAGGCCCGCCCTGCCCCCGTCACCACCGCCGCGCGCGCCTCCGGATCGGCGTCGATCGCGGCAGGCAGGCGCACAAGCTCGCTGTGCAGCACATCATTGGTCGCATTCATCCGCTCGGGGCGGTTGAGCGTCAACAGGACGATGCCCGGCGCCGGCCGCGCGACCGTGATATGCTGGAAATCATAGGCGGCGGTACTGCTCATGCGTCGGTGCGGATCATCTCGGCGGCTTTTTCGCCGATCATGATCGTCGCGGCATTGGTGTTGCCGCTGGTGATCTGCGGCATGATCGAGGCGTCGGCGACGCGCAGCCGCCCGACACCGCGCACGCGGCATTGGGGGTCGACCACCGATGCGTCGTCCGACCCCATGCGGCAGCTGCCGACGGGGTGGTAGGTGATCATCGTTTTGGCGCGGACATAGGCCTCCCAGCCCGCATCGTCGGTGGGCACCGGGGCGGGCGAGCGGTCGCCGAGCGTGATCGCATTCAATGCGGGCATCGCGAACAGGCGGTCGACCAGCTTCATCGCGCCGATCAGCGTGTCGACGTCGGCGCGGTCGCCGAGCAATTGATGATTGATCACGGGCTCGAGCGCATCGCCCAGTTCGACACGCCCGCGCGACTTGGGCCGCGTGAGCGACACGTTGATGCTGATGCACGGCTCCTTCGGCATCACCGCCTCAGCCGACGACACCGTCTCGGGCTCGACATTGTAAGCGAGCGGCATGAAGTGGAGCTGGACGTCGGGTTCGTCGAGCCCGTCGCGGGTGCGCGCGAGACCCATTGCCTGCACCGCGGGCGCACCCATCGGCCCGGTCTTGTTCCAGAAAAATTTGGTCAGGTGCCGGATCATGTCGAACGGCCCGACCTGGCTGTTGAGCGTTGGTACGCTGACGAACTTGTTCTGGGTGATGCCGGGATGTTCCTGGAGGTTATGGCCGACCTCGGGCCGGTCGGCCTGCACCGCGATGCCGCGCGATTGCAGATACTCGCCCGCGCCGACCCCCGAGCGCAGCAGCAGCGCGGGCGACCCCATCGCACCCGACGAGACGATCACCTCGCGACGCGCGCGCAGAACCTTCGCATCGCCACCCTGGCGATAGCGGATGCCGACCGCCTCGCCATTCTCGATCAGGATCGTTTCGACATGCGCGTTGGTGACCGTCATCAGATTGGGACGTTTGCGCGCGTCACGCAGATAGGCTTTCTCGGTACTGCACCGCCAGCCGTCGCGCTGCGTCGCCTGCGTGAGGTATGCGCCCTCCATCTGCCCGCCGTTATAATCGTCGAGCCGCGCCAGCCCATATTGCTCGCACGCGCGCAGGAACAGGTCGCACAAAGGATGCGGGTCGCGCATCGGCGACACCGACAGCGGCCCCTGCGACCCATGACTCTGGTTCGGCGCACCGCTCCAACTCTCACTGCGCAGGAAATAGGGAAAGACGCCGTCGAAATTCCAGCCCGTCGCGCCGAGCCGTTCCCATGCGTCGAAGTCGGCGCGGGTGCCGCGGATATAGACCTGCCCGTTGATCGCACTGCCGCCGCCGAGCATGCGCCCGCCCGACCAGATGAAGCGCCGCCCGTTGATCGACGGGTCGGGCAGCTGCCAATATTTCCAGTCGTAGCGGTCGTCGACGAGCATCTTGGCGAAACCGACCGGCATCTGGACCATCAGTCCGGTCGATTCGCCGCCGGCCTCGACCAGAGCGACGCGGACGCCGGGATTCTCGCTCAGCCGCGCCGCCAGCACGCAGCCCGCGCTGCCCCCGCCCACGACGATATAGTCCGCTTCCTCGCCTGACATGCACTCTCCATCAATCGACTAATTAATTTTAAGCTTCATATGCGCCTTCGTTGACACCGTCACCATGAAATATTAATTGATCAATTGAAAGTGGGTTGAACCACGGTGGCCGGGACAGGGAAAACCATATGCCAAGCGTGAATTTCCAGAATGCCGACGGCACCGTCGAGACGGTCGAGATCGAAGTCGGGGACTCGGTCATGCGCGGCGCACGCGACAATATGGTCGAGGGGATCGAGGCCGATTGCGGCGGCGTCTGCGCCTGTGCGACCTGCCACATCTATGTCGCCCCCGAATGGCTGGCGCGCGTCGGAGCCGCCGGCGCCGACGAAAGCGAGATGCTCGATTGCGTCAACGACCCGCGACCGAACAGCCGCCTGTCCTGCCAAATCGCGATGACCGACGACCTAGAGGGCTTGACAGTCTTCCTTCCCGAGTCCCAACGATAGGCGGGGCGAACATAGCGGACATGGGCATGGACAAAGAGAGCGGCTTGACGATCAAGGCAGCGCGGCGCGAGGAACGGTCGGCATCGGCCGAAGCGCTTTTGAACGCGACCGCGCAACTGCTGTCCGAGGCGAGCAACATCGACGTCTCGCTCAACGAGATTTCGCAGCGCGCATCGGTGAACAGCGCGATGATCAAATATTATTTCGGCAACAAGGAAGGACTGTTGCTCGCGGTGCTTGAACGCGATGCCGAAACCGCGATGACCGCGCTCAAGGCGCTGAGCGAGATGGATATCCCGGCCCAGAAGAAGCTGAAGATCCATATCAACGGCATCATCAACGCTTATTTTCGCTCGCCCTATATCAACCGCCTGATCCATTACATGGTCGAGTCCGGCAGTCCCGGAGCGAGCAAGCGCGTCGCGCAGATCTTCATCGAACCGATGATCGAGGTCTATCGCGACATCGTCGCGCAGGGGGTGCGCGAAGGCGCCCTCAGGGACGTCGATCCCGGCCTGCTCTATTATTGCCTCGTCGGCGCCGCCGACCATATTTTCCACGCGGGCTATTCGGTCCCTTCGACGCTCGGCGTCGCGCGGCTCGACGACGGCATCAAGCAGAAATATGCTGAGATGGTCTGCGACATCTATCTGCGCGGTCTCGCGCCCTGAGCGCGCCGCGCTCACGCCGGCTGTAGCGCGGTCAGCTCGACCGCGATCCCGTCCATCAGCGTCGTCCCCGACACCGCCTCGACCACATCGGGGCCGTGGCCGAGCAGGATATTGACGTTCGCGCCCCCGGCCCGGTTCGCGCGCTGCCAGCCGCCGGTGCCATGCCCGAAGCAATGCGGATAAGATACCGTGCCGCGCAAATGGTCGGCGCTGACCTCGACCTCGACCTCGATCGCACCGAAGCGGTTCGACAAGGTCGCGCGATCACCATCCACCAACCCACGCTCGGCGGCATCGGCGGGGTGAATATGCAGCGTGGGCTTTTGCGAGCGGATCAGCCGGTCGACATTGTGCAGCCAGCCATTGTGCGAACGCATGTCGCGCCGCGAAAGCAGTTTCAGCCCCTCGATCGGTGCCGTCGCGAACAGCCGATCGAGCTCGGCGGCAACCATATCGTCCCACAGATGAATTTTCCCGTCGGCGTGCGCGATCTTGTCCTGATTGCCCCAGGGGATCGGAATGTCGAGCATCACGCCGTGCGGATGGTCGCGCAGCTTGTCGATCGACCAGTCGCCATGCAGGCCCGCCGGCCCCTGCCGGATAGCACCGTCGAGCACTTCGAGCGGGCGGAGCTGCCCGCCCGCTGCCTGCGCCGCGACCTCACCGGGCGAGGCGGCAGGCATCCGCAGCCCCATCCGCGCCAATATCTCGCAGAAGGTATCGAACTCGCTCCGCGCTTCGCCGACCGGAGCGATCACCGGTTCGGCATATTGCAGGAACGGCTGCACCATGCTCATGAACGGCACCATCGGCAGGTCGGCGCGCTCGTAGAAGGTCAGGCCCGGCAGCACATAATCGGCGTAGGAGCCGGCCTCGTTGATATAGAGGTCGAACGACACCGACAGCTCGAGCTGTTCGAGCCCGCGCCGCAGCCGCTCGCCCCCCGGCGCCGCGAGCAGCACATTGCCGCCGAGCGAGAGCAAGGCGCGGACCTTGCCGGGGCCGGGCTCCAGAATGTCGTCGGGCATCACCGCCGAGGGCAGGAATTGCGTGACGCTCGGGAAATTGCCGACGCGGCTGCGCACCTCGTCATAACCGCCCGTCGTCGCGCGGTCGCTGCCCGCCAGCACCGGGGTCGCGAAGGTGCTGCCGCCCTCGTGCCCAAATGTTCCGCCGACCATGTTGAGCGCCGAGAGCAGGAAGTTCGCGAGCGTCGCATGTGGCCCGCGGCAGATGCCGACGCGGCCGTAGCAGACCGATTTCGGGCTGGCGGTGAGGCGGCGCGCGAGACCCTTGATCGTCTCGACCGCGATCCCCGTGCGCCGGGCGACATCGTCATAATCGATGCCCGCGAGCGCCACCCGCAATTCAGGCCACCCGGCGCAGCGCTCCGCCAGAAACGCCTCGTCGGCCAGCCCTTCGTCGGCGAGCGTCTTGAGCATCGCCAGCATCAGCCAGCAATCCGAATTGGGCTCGATCGCGACATGTTCGTAGCGCGCCGCGGTTTCGCTGCGCCGCGGATCGACGACCACCACGCCCCCGCGCGCCGCGACCGCGTCGAACTGCTGCCGGACGCGCGGGGTGAAGATCAGCGAGCCGTGCGAGATCAGCGGGTTGGCGCCGAAGATGAGCATGAAATCGGCATTGTTGACGTCGGGCACGTCGATCGTCAGCGGGCTGCCATAGAGGATCCAGTTGGCGGTGAAGCGGGCATTGGTGTCCTGCGACCCGGCGCCATAGATTTTGGTGGTGCCCAGCGCTTTCAGGAACATGCGGAACCCTGTCATGCCATCGGTCGCGTAGGCGGGCGGATTGCCCTGATAGCTCGCCACCGCGTCGGGCCCATGTTCGGCGACGATCGCCGACAGCCGCGCCGCGATATCGCCCAGCGCTTCGTCCCAGCTTACCGGCTCGAACCGCCCCGGCGCGACGCGCTTCATCGGCCGCGTCACCCGGTCGGGGTCGTGCGTCACGCCATGATAGGCGATGCCCTTGACGCAGGCTTGCCCCTGCGACGACGGATTGTCGGGGTCGGGCCGCGCGCGCACGACTTTGCCATCCTCGACCGTCGCCACCAGCCCGCACACTGCCGTGCAGATGCGGCAGAAGGTCACATGGTCGCCGTCCTCGCCCGTCGCTGGTCGCATGATTCGCTCCGGTTAGTTGATCGGTTAGAACCTTTCACTCTTTTTGCCGACTGTCCAGATTCTTCAAAATGTAAAGTCGATCCATATCGCCTGAAATCCCCATAAAGCGCCATTTCCTGTGCGGCAGGCATCGCAAATAATTAACCGATTGGTTGACATGACTTGCCATTTGATCGAAATTGCCTCGCGAAAAAGGCCGAAGGCGGCACAGGCGAGAGGATCGATCGATGGCAGACGTCAAAGACTATGCGGTGGAAGAGTTCAGCCAGCACGACCGCGCGCTGATGCAGCGCCCCTACGACTTCTACGACAAGGTGCGCTCGGGCGGTTGTCCGGTCGCCCGGTCGGAACAGCTCGGCGGTTTCTGGTACACCACCAACTATGCCGCGACGCGCCGCGTCTACGACGATTTCCGGACCTTCAGCTCGGCCGACGGCACCGCGCTGCCCAAGCAGCCGCTGGCGCTCTATCCGATCGACCTCGATCCGCCGCAGCAAACCCGGATGCGCAAGCTGCTCAACCCGATCTTCCTGCCCGATGCGATCCAGAAATATCGTCCGCGTTTCGAGGCGATCATCACCGAGTTGCTCGACGCGATCGCGCCGACCGGCGAGGCCGAATTGCAGGAACAGCTCGTCCGCCCGACGCTCGCGACGGTGATCATGCCCTTCCTCGGCGTACCGCGCGATGATTGGGACACGCTGTCGTTCAAAATCGATTTCCTGACCCGGATGCGCGTCGAGGATCCCGAAACCTGTGGCCAATATGGTCTCGAACTCAGCCAGTATCTCTACGAATTCGCTGCACGGCGGCGCCAGTCGCCGCCCGAGGACGATCTGATGCAAACGCTGATCGACGCCCGGATCGGCGACGAAGCGCTGACCGACGACGAAATCGTCGGTATCGCGACTTTGGTGCTGTTCGGCGGGCTCGACACGACCAGCGCGGTCGCGGGCATGTCGCTCTGGTATCTGATCGAACATCCCGAAGAGCGCGCGCGCCTACTGAACAACGAGATCGACTTCCCGACCGCGCTGCAGGAATTCGTGCGCTATGCCTCGCCGATCCAGGGCCTGCGGCGCACCGTCACGCGCGACACCGAGCTCGAGGGGTGCCCGCTCAAGGCCGGCGACTATGTGATGGCGATGAACGGAGCGGCGAACCATGATCCGGAGCATTTCGCCGACCCCAATGAGGTCCGTTTCGACCGCGAAGTGCGCACCGAGCACGACCATCTCGGCTTTGGCGGCGGCGCGCATATCTGCATCGGCCAGCATTTCGCCAAGGTATTGCTCGAAATGATGATCCGCTCGATCTTCGATCGCCTGCCCGACCTGCAGATCCGGTCGGATTTCCAGCCAGACTTCGCAGTCGGGGAATCGCGGGTGCTCAAGACCTTGCCGGTCACCTTCCGCGCATCCTGACCATGTTCTAGGGTGGGTCCGCGACCCGCGCTCCCACCCTGTCGACAGGATCATCATGTGCTGAAGCTCACCCCCGAAGAAGCGGCCTTTCAGGACGACGTGCGCGCGTTTTTCGCGCACGACTATCCCGCGCATGTCATCGCGAAGAATGAGGCGGGCCAGCGGCTCACGAAACAGGACCATATCGACGCGCAGCGCGCGCTGAACGCGCGTGGCTGGCTTGGGGTGGGCTGGCCGCTCGACGTGGGCGGCACCGGCTGGACACCGATCGAACGCTATATCTTCGATCAGCAACTCGAATATGCGCACGCCGCGGGGATCATCCCGATGGCGGTCATCTATATCGGCCCGATCATCGCGGCCTTCGGGTCGGAGCAGCAAAAGGCCGAATGGCTGCCCGCGATCCTCGAATCGCGCTGTTTCTGGGCGCAAGGCTATTCAGAGCCCGAGGCGGGGTCGGACCTCGCATCGCTGCGCTTTTCGGCGGTGCGCGACGGCGACGATTATATATTGAACGGGACGAAGATCTGGACCTCGGGCGCGCTATGGGCCGACTGGATCTTCTGCCTCGCGCGGACCAGCCGCGAGGAGCGCAAGCAGCAGGGCATTTCGCTGATCTGCGCCCCGCTCGACCTGCCGGGCATCCGGGTCCACCCGATCCGCCTGATCGACGGGTCGGACGAACTCGCCCGCATCGAATTCGACAATGTCCGCGTACCCGTTACCAACCGCATCGGCGACGAGGGGCAGGCTTGGCACTATGCCAATGTCCTGCTCAAGACCGAGCGCCTGTCCTACGCGCATATCGGGTCGAAGAAGCGCGACCTCGCGAAGCTGCTGGAGCAAGCCGCCAAACTGCCGGCGAGCGGCGGCGGCACGATGGACCGCGACCCGGCCTTCCGCCTGGCCCATGCCCGCGTCGAGGCGCGGCTCGCGGCGATCGAGGCGTCGATCCTGCGCGCGCTGCGCGGCGAGGTGTCGATGGCGACCGCGGCGGCGCTCAAGATCGCCTGTACCGAATGTGCGCAGGCGATCAACGAATTGAGTATAGATCTCGCAGCGCGTCACCGCCTGCCGATGCTCGATCGCGACCGCGCCGACTGGGCGGCGGCAGCACCCGCAGTTGGCCCCTTCGGCCCGGCTGCGGTGCAATCCTATCTCTTCGAACGCGCGCAGACGATCTATGGTGGATCGACCGAGGTGCAGAAGAATATCATCTGGCGTTCGCTGGCGGGAATGGTGCGATGAGCGCCGCTCTGTCCGAAGCCGAACAGGCGATGCTTTGCAACGCCGTGCGTGCCTTTCTGGTGAAGGAGGGCGCGCCGCGATGGCCCGATTTCGCCGACCGCCTCGGCATCGGCGCGGCGCTGGTCGATGCGCAGCAAGGCTCCATCATCGCCGAGGAAATCGGACGTGCGCGGGCGCATTTGCCCTTCGCCGAGGTGGCGACGGCGGCGTGGCTGCTGGATCATTGCGGCGCCACTGCCCTGCCCGCGTACAAGGTGGCTACGCTCGCTTGGGCCGAGCCGGGCCTCCGCTATGATTTCGCAGGCATCGAAACGCGCGCGCGGCGCGACGGCGACGGCTGGCGTCTCGACGGAACCAAGGCGGTGGTCGGCTGGGCCCCTGAGGCCGATATCATGCTTGTCGCCGCGCGCACCGGCGACGAGGGAGTGTCGCTGTTCCAAGTCGATTCCGCCAGGACCGAAGGCCTCCGGCTGTCGCCCTATCGGACGATCGACGGCCACCCCGCCGCCGACCTGATCTTCGAGAACCACAGCCTTGCGACTGACGCGCTGATCGGCCCCGAAGGCGCGGCCACCGACCTGCTCGAAGAGGCCCGCGACCGCGCGCTCGCGCTGCTCGCGGCCGAGGCGGTCGGGCTGCTCGACAGCCTGCTCGAACAGACGGTCGCCTACACCGGCCAGCGCCGCCAGTTCGGCCAGCCGATCGCGGGTTTCCAGGCGCTCCAGCACCGCATGGTCGACATGTATCTCGAATGCGAACTCGCGCGCTCGTCGGCGTGGCTCGCGGTGGAGGCGCTCGACAAAAGCGCGGCAGCACGCGCCCGCGCCGTGTCGAGTGCGATGGTCAATGTCGCGCGCGCGTGCCGCTTCGTCGGGCAACAGGCGATCCAGCTGCACGGCGGCATGGGCATGACCGACGAGCTGGCGATCGGCCATTATGTGAAGCGCGCGATGGCGATCGAGGTCCTATGGGCCGACGCCGACTGGCACCTCGCGCGGATCGCCGGGCTTTAGGATCGGCGGGCGCTTGATCGAGCAGCGCGCCCGCCGATGGCCGTCAGGCCGGTTTCTTCGGCACGAAGATCACCTTGGGAAAGGTGTATTCGCGCAGGCCCTCGGCGCCGTTCTCGACCCCGAAGCCCGACTGTTTCGCACCGGCGAAAGGAATATGCGGCCCGTTCTGGAAATTGTCGTTGATCCAGACGGTCCCCGTCTCCATCCGGTCGGCGACCGCGACCGCCGCATCGATGTCCTTCGACCACACCGCCCCCGCCAGCCCATAGTCGCAATTATTCGCGCGCGCGACGACATCGTCGATGTCGGAGAAGCGCAGCAGCGGCAGGATCGGGCCGAAGGCCTCCTCGGTCACCACCGCCGCATCCTCGGGCGGGTTGTCGACGAGGGTGATCGGGATGAAATAGCCGTCGCCCTCGGGCACATCGGCCCCCTGGAGCAGGGCCAGCCCCTCGGCGCGCGCGCCTTCGATCAGGCCCCGAACGCGGTCGTACTGCGCGCGGTTCTGGACCGGGCCGTACTGCACGCCCTGCTGCGCCCCGTCGCCGATGACGGCCTCTTTCGCGAGACGATGAAAGGCGCCCAGCATCTCGTCATAGATATCGTCGTGAATATACAGGCGCTTGGTCGCAATGCAGACTTGCGCGCTGTTGTAGAAGGAGCCGAAGAACAGCTTCGGCGCGACCTCCGCCACATCGACGTCGGACAGGACTATCGCCGCATCATTGCCACCGAGTTCGAGCGTGATGCGCTTGAGGTCGCGCGACGCCGCCTCCATCACGCGTTTGCCCGTCGCGGTCGAGCCAGTGAAGCTGATCTTCGCAAAGCCCGGATGCGCGGTCATCAACGGACCGAGCGTATCGTCGCCCGAAATGACGTTATAGACCCCGGCCGGCAGGATATCGCGCCACAGTTCGGCGAGCTTCAGCGAACAGAGCGGGGTGTAGGGCGACGGCTTCAGGACCATCGTGTTGCCCGCCAGCAACGCAGGGGCGATCTTCCACATCGCGAGCAGGAAGGGGAAGTTCCACGGCACGATCGCGGCGACGACGCCCAGCGGTTCGTGCTTGACGATCACCTGGCGCGTGTCGCTGTCCTCGACGATTTCGTTGGGCAGGTCTTGCCGCGCGACCGACTTCAGCCACCAGGCGCCCATCTGCACCTCGCCCTTGGCGAGTGCGGTCGGGCGGCCCTGTTCGGCGACGAAGAGCGCGGTGAACTGGTCGAGTTGCGGCTCGATCGCCTTCGCCGCCTTGACCAGCAGGTCGCGGCGCCCTTCCCAGCCGAGCGCCTTCCACGCCGGCAGCGCGCGCGTCGCCGCGGCGACCGCCAGGTCGAGCTCGGCCTGCCCCGCAGACGGCGCCGACGCAAAGGCCTTTCCGGTCGCGGGATTGAACACGTCGACGCGGGTCGCGGTATCGACCGCCGCGCCGTCGATGGTCAGCGTGTAGTCGTTCGTAAAGTCCATTTTCACCCTCGCCCAATGATGCAGAAACTGTCTCTTGCGGGCGGGTTTGCACCAATTTTAGCGATAATCAAATTATAATAGATAATGAGTGAAATTTATGAGGAGCGGGCGATGATCGACAGCCAGACCACGCGGCTCGCGCCCGGCGAGGATGGGGTGCATTTCACCTTCTGCCGGCTGTGCGAGGCGCATTGCGGACTCGCCGCGAAGGTCGAGGCCGGGCGGATCACCGATGTCCAGCCCGACAAGGACAATCCGCATTCTTTGGGCCATGTCTGCCTGAAAGGCATCACCTTTCACAACGTCACCTATGACCCCGATCGCATTCTGACCCCGATGAAGCGCGTCGGCGGTCCGGGCGAATTTGCGCCGGTCGGCTGGGACGAGGCGCTCGACGATATCGCCGCACGTCTCACCCATGTGATCGACACCCACGGCCCCGACGCAGTCGCGTCGTACAAGGGCAATCCAATCGCCTTCGGCATCGACGTGTCGTTCAGCCTGAAGGCGTTCCTCAAGGCGCTCGGCATCACCAAATATTATGGCGCGGGGTCGCAGGACACCAATGCGCGACTGACCGCCTGTTACCTCGCCTTCGGGTCGGCGGTGACTTACGAGATTCCCGACCTGCCGCATAACGACATGCTGCTGATGTTCGGCGCCAATCCGCTGGTCTCCAACGGATCGATGCTCTGGTCGCCGCGCGTGCGCCACGACCTCGACGCGATCGCCGCGCGCGGACGCGTCGTCGTGGTCGACCCGCGCCGCACCGAAACCGCGCGCCGCTATCAGCATGTCGCGGTCCGCGCGAACGGCGACATCTGGCTGCTGCTCGGGCTGCTCGGCGTGCTGATCGACGAAGGACTCTACGACGCGGACTATGTCGCGGCGCATACCGAGGGGTTCGCCGACCTCGTCAGCGCGGTCGCCGCGCATGGCCTGGCCGACTGCGCCGAGCGCGCGGGCGTCGATGCCGACACGATCGCCGAAATCGCGCGCAGCTTTGCCGCGACGCCGCGGGCGGTCGCTTATGGCCGGCTCGGGGTGTGCCGCGGGCCCCACGCGACGCTCGAGAATTTCCTGCTGATCGCGCTCAACCTGCTCGGCGGCAAGCTGGGCCGCCAGGGCGGCGCGATCTTCAGCCGCACGATCCTCGGCGGATCGCAGAAGGTGCTGACCGGCGGCTATGGCGATACGCGCAGCCGGGTCGGCGACTTCCCCAGCGTCGCGCAATTCCTCGCCTCGGCGATGCTGCCCGCCGACATATTGGAACCCGGAGCGGGCCAGGTGCGCGCAATGATCCTGACCGGCGGCAATATGGTGATGTCGGCGCCCGGCGGGCAGGCGCTGGTCGATGCACTGCAGCAGCTCGACCTGATCGTCGCGCTCGACCTCTACCAGACCGAGAGCAACCGCTACGCCGATTATGTCCTGCCGGTGCCGACCTTTTTCGAACGCGACGATTATCCGATGGCGGGACTCGGATCTATGATCCGGCCGTTCGTGCAGGTGACCGACGCCGTGATCCCGCCGGTCGGCGAGGCACGATCCGAATGGGAGATTTTCAATGCGCTGCTGGCCCGGATGGGCAAGCCGACCCATGGCCGCCCGATGGACGATCTCGACAAGGCTTTCCGCCTCGGCCCCGCGGGCGACGATATGGGCGCGTGCGACGGCTGGAGTTTCAACAAGCTGCGCGCGGCTCCGCACGGCGTGATGGTCGACCTGCCCGATCCCTATGACCCCTGGCCGCGCATCGCCTGGCCCGACGGCCGGGCCAGGCTGTGGCACGCGATGATCGCCGACGAATTCGTGCGCCTGGCACCGACGCCGTCCGACACGCTGCGCCTGATCACCCACCGCGACATCCGCTCGCTCAACAGCTGGCTGCATAATGTCCCGCGCCTCGTGCGCAGCCTGCACCCCGACCTGCTGATGCACCCCGAAGATGCGGAGCGGTTCGGCCTGTCCGATGGCGAGACGGTCGAGCTGTCGACCGGGTCCGCCACCGTCGCGGTCTGCGTCGCGATCACCGAGGATATGCGCCCCGGCACCGTCAGCTATCCGCATGGATGGGGCCATCATGGCGGCTGGCAGCACGCCAATGCGCAGGGCGGCAGCAACATCAACTGGCTGCTTCCGGTGGGCGAGGCAGCGGTCGAGGCGATTTCGGGAACGACGATCATGGACGGACTGGAAGTATTGATCCGGAAACGGCCTGTAGCGGCGTGACGAATTTGCGACTTGTTCGCGATGCCAGCCTTGCTACGACGGTCGGATGCAGCATTCCCCGGTCGGGGCAGGAGATCAGGCATGGACAGCGGCCCGGCATCAGCCCGGACGGACGATAATTCGACGCAGGAGCGCATCCTGCGCGCTGCCTATGATTGTTTCGAGCAATATGGGATCGGCAAGACGACGATCGAGAATATCGCGAGCCGCGCCAAAGTGTCGCGTCCAACCGTCTATAAATATTATCCGAGCAAGGATGCGATCCTCGACGAGATTTCGGTGCGCGAAACCTGGCGAGTCAACAGCGAGGTACGGCGGCGGCTGGTGCGATCGGACGACTTCGCTGATTTCCTGTCCGATACGCTGCTGCTCGTCATCCGGCTGGCGAACGAGAACATCTATATTCGCCGCATGGTCGAAAGCATCGAATTTCAGGAATCGGTGATTTCGCCGAGCAGCCTGATGCAGCAATTGCAGCGCACCTGGTGGGCGAACATGTTCGAACAGGCGCGGGCGCGCGGCGAGATTGCGACCGACCTGAAAATCGACGAGTGCATCTATTGGCTCGCGCGCGCGCAGGCGATGCTGATGCTGCAGGTCGCCTCGCCGCAGATCGAAGATGCCGAGAAACGCCGCTTCATCAGGCGTTTCATCGTCCAGCCTTTGCTCGCGGGCAGCGAAATCCGATAAACCTCCATCGCTGGGTTGACGGCCCTTCCCCAAGCTGACACAGATATTTAATCAATCGATTAAGTAGCCGCAGCGATATCGACGCGCGGCGCAGCGTGGGAGGCCCGCTCGAGCGATGACCGACGATACGGCGCGCCGCATGGCCGCCAATCCCGCTTATGGTGACGGCTATTTTGTCCGGACGACGCGTTTTCGCCGGCTCGGTCCCGATCGGGTCGAGGCGGTGCTGGAAGACCCGTTCCATGCGCTGGCGCTGCTGATCCACCACGACGACCAGAGGCTGACCGCCGTCGAGGGGCGCTGGGAGCGCCACCCGCTATCCAGTTGCGCGGAGGCAGGCGGCGAGATGACCGGCCTCGCGGGCCTGCCCTTGGTCGATGACCTGCGGACCCGATGGTTGCAGACCGAGCCGGCCCTGCAATGCACGCATATGTTCGACACGCTACGCCTCGCGGCGGTGCATATCGCGAAGGGGCGAGCCGACCGCCGCCATGACGTCATCCTGCCCGATTCCGACGCCGATTATCAGCCGGTTCGGCTGTTGCAGGATGGCGCGCTCGTGCTCGAAATCGTGATCAACGGTGATTTTCACATCACGGCCCCGTCCGCTTACTCCGGTGCCCCGCTGCTCAATGGGTTCGCGCGCTGGGCCGCCGAGCGGCTGTCGGCAGAAGATTTCGAGCGCCTGTTCCTGATCCAGCGCGGCGCCTTCGTCGGGCGCGGCCAGCGCATGGACATCACCCGCTATTATGGCCGCGACGGCGCGCTGTCGGGTCCGCTGCCCGCCACCTGCTTCGGATCGCAGCCCGAACGCTATGCGGCCTCGCTCCGCCTCGCCAACGCCCGCCCCGGCCTGCGCCGCGAGGATGCCGCCCTTTTTCCCTTCGCCTGACCACAGCAGGAAGACCCCGATGTCCGACATGCCCTTCCCCACCCCCGACCAGGCCGTCACTCGCCATCTGCTCGAGCGCCAGGCGCGCGAGCATCCGGACGATCTCTACATGCGTTTTCAGGACGGCAGCGAATGGAGTTTTGCCGAGGCGCTCGATCAGGCGCACCGTGCCGCGGGGGCGCTCAAGCGGCTCGGCGTCGAGCAGGGCGACCATGTCTTCAACTGGCTGCCCAACGGCAAGGCCGCGGTACGCGCCTGGCTCGGCACGCATATGCTGGGCGGCGTTTTTGTGCCCGCCAATCTCGCCTATCGCGGCAGCCTACTCCGCCATGTGTTGTGGCTTGCCGACGCGAAGGTCGGGCTGGTCCACCGCGACCTGATGCCGCGCCTCGCCGAGGTTGAGCGCGGTATGCTAGAAAAGCTGATCGTCATCGGGGGCGCCACCGAGCCGGTGGACGGTCTCGAACTCCATGACGAGGCGATGCTGGTAGAGCCAGGCAGCGCGGGCGACCTCGCGCGGCCGATCGCACCATGGGACGATATGGCGATCATCTTCACCTCGGGCACCACCGGCCCGTCGAAGGCGGTGATGTGCTCCTATGCGCATATGTGGACCTTCTACCACGCCGCGATGCCGGCGATGATCGGCCGCGACTATCGCCATCTCGCGCATCTGCCGATCTTCCATTCGGGTGGCTTCGGCTGCCTCTATGGCCAGTTGTCGAACGCGGGATCGGTGGTGCTCGTCGAATCGTTCAAGACCGATCAGTTCTGGCAGATCGTCCGCGATCATGGCGCGAACACGACCACCCTGCTCGGCGCAATGATCCCCTTCCTGCTCAGCACCCCGCCCTCGGACGACGATCGCAACCACAGCCTGAAATCGGTGAGCGCGGTTCCCTACACCGCCGACGTCAAGGCCTTTACCGCGCGTTTCGGGGTCGGCGCCTTCGCCGCCTACAGCATGACCGAGCTCGCCAATCCGGTGCAGAGCCCGCTCAATCCCGACAAGATCGGGGTCGCCGGGCGGCTGCGCCCCGGGCAGCACATTCGGCTGGTCGACGAACATGATATCGAGGTGCCCGAGGGCGCGGTCGGCGAGGCGATCCTGCGCTGCGACCAGCCCTGGACGATGTTCAGCGGATACTACAAGAATCCCGAGGCGACCGCCGAAGCCTGGCGCAACGGCTGGCTGCACACCGGCGACCTGCTGCGCCGCGACGCCGATGGCGACTATTTCTTCGTCGACCGCCGCAAGGACGCGATCCGTCGCCGCGGCGAGAATATCTCGGCCTATGAGGTCGAACAGGAAATCCGCGCCTTCGGCGGAGTCAAGGAGGCCGCGGTGATCGGGGTCGCGAGCGACAAGACCGAGGATGAGGTGATGGCGTGCATTATGCCGTCGGACGGCGCCGCGATCGACCTGATGGCGCTGACCGACTTCCTCGCCACCCGCCTGCCCCATTATATGGTGCCGCGCTATTTCCGGCTGATGCCCGACCTGCCGCGCACGCCCACGCAAAAGATCCAGAAATATGCGCTGCGCGATGACGGAGTCACCGCCGACACCTGGGATCGCGAGGCGGCGGGGATCAGGTTGCGGCGGGAACGGATCGGCTGAGCCGGTCCCAGGTCGCGTCGTTAACGGGCCGCTCGCGCAGCCCGGCCTTGCGGATCTTGCCCGTCGGGGTGCGCGGCAGGTCCGCGACGAACTCGACGAAGCGCGGGACCATGTAGCGCGGCAGCCGCTCGGCGAGATAATCGACGAGATCGCTTTCGGTGAGCGGCGCGGAATCGCCCAGCTGCACCACGATCTTGATCTCGTCCTCGCTGGCGCGCGCATTGCCGGGCAGCGTGGGGACGTCGGCGGCCTTCACGCCGATCGCCGCGGCTTCGGCGACCGCCGGATGCGCACGCACCTCGCCCTCGAGCTCGAGCGACGAGACATTGTTGCCGCGCACACGGAGGTAATCATTGGCACGGTCGAGGAAATAGAAATAGCCGTCGCCGTCACGGCGCAGGATGTCGCCCGTCTTATACCAGCCGTGGCGCGACGCTTTGGCATTCGCCTCGGGCTTGTTCAGATAGCCCTGGGTAATCAGGAAGGGCACCTTACCCCGGATCAGCAATTCGCCCGCCTGTCCGTCGGGCAGGTCGCGGCCTTCGGCATCGACGATCCGCACCTCGTACAGCGGCGACAGCTTGCCGCAGGTCTGCGCATTGGGCAGGTTCGACGCATTCAGCGGAAACCCGATTTCGGTCATGCCCCATCCGGTGCAAACCCTGACCCCGAAACGCGCCTCAAAATCGCGATAGTCGGGCAGCACCGGGTTCATCAGCACCCATAACAGCGGATTGTCGGCGTCGTCGGGCCGCCGCTCGGCATTCATCAGGAAGCCCGCGATGCCCATCAGCTGGGTGTGGGTGCAACCATGCGCGCGCACATCGGCCCAATAATGGCTGACCGAAAAACGGCTGCGGAAGATCATATGCCCGCCACGCACCGCCGCGAAAACGAAGCCGACGCGCCCCGACGAATGGAAGGTCGGCCAAGGCGAATAATAGACGGGGATCTGATCGGGATCGATCACCTCGCCGCTGAAATTATGCTGGACCTGCTGGATCGAACCCCACGCCTGAAGCACGCCTTTCGACGGTCCGGTGGTGCCCGAGGTGTAGATGACGGCATTGGTGTCGGCGAGTTGCGGCTCGGCATGATCGATACGCGGTGCACCCGCCTCGACCGAGGCCAGCGTCGCGACCGGGATATCGCTGGCGCATAGCGCTTCGTCGATGGTGATAATGCGTTCGAGCGTATCGAGGCGATCGCGGACCGCATTGACCTGATCGACACAGGCATTGCTGGTGATCAGCACCCGCGCGCGGCAATCGTTCAGCGCATAGGCGAGCAGATTGCCCTTATATTCGGGGTTGATCGGCACCTCGAGCGCACCGCGCCAGCTGAGTCCGATCCACGCGCAATAGGCGGCAAGACACGGATCGAGCATCGTCACGACGCATTCCCCGCGCGCGACCCCGATCGAGGCCATCGCGTCCGCGACGCGCAGCGCCGCCTCGTGAAACGCGCCGCCGGACATCGTGCCGCCCGCGACGTCGGTGATGAACGGCGCGGACGGATCGCGCGCCGCGCGCTCGCGGATCAGCACCGGGACCGAAGGCATATTCAGGCTGTCGACCATAACTCTCCCCGCGCTTCGCTTTGCCGGCATGCCGGTGCGTAAAGTCACATTTTTCACAAAGCCCTTTTTATATAGGTTTTTACTATTTACAATGCTATATATATGTAAAGTCAATGACGCCGGCCCGCTGGGACCGCGACGTCCCCCACGGAGAGTCGAATGTATCTGAGCCCCGAACATAATCGCCAAGTCGCGGAAAAGCTGTTCCGCCACATCCGCGACAACAGCACCGACATGATCGAGGAAACCTACGAATATCCGCTGTCGGTCTATTCGGACCCCGACATCGCGGTCGCCGAGCGCGAAAAGATCTTCGAACATTATCCGATGATGGCGCTTCACGGCAGCCAGCTTCCCGAATCGGGCAGCTATGTGACGGTGAAACTGAACCGCAGCGAGGCGCTGGTCACGCGCGGCAAGGACGGCCAGGTCCGCGCCTTCCTCAACATGTGCCGCCACCGCGGCGCGACTTTGGTGACCGAGGCCGAGGGCAAGCAGGGGCGCTTTTCCTGTCCCTATCATGGTTGGACCTACACCAATGAGGGCGAGCTGATCGGCCTGACCTTCAAACAGACGCTGGGGCTCAGCCTGCCGTGCCGCGAACGCAATCTGATTGCCCTGCCCTGCGAGGAACGCCACGGCTTCATCTGGATCGTCGAAAATCCTGAAGGGTCGATCGACGTAGCCGCGCATCTCGGCCCGGTGATGGACGGGGTGCTCGCGGGTTATGGTCTCGACCGCCAATATTTCTACCGCGAAGCCTTTTTCGAGTTCGACCAGAATTGGAAGATCATGGTCGACGGGCTGACCGACGGCTATCATGTCCAATGGGTCCATGGGCCAACGATCCGGCCCTATTTCTATATGAACATGATGGCGCGCGTCGAAGGCACCGGCGACCATGCGGTGACGACGACGCCGCGGCGCAAGATCGACGAGATATTGGACAGCGAGCCGGGCGAACACGACCTCGATCCCTATGTCGTCTATGGCAATATGGTCTTTCCCAATGTCAGCATCCAGCTGCACCCGCATCACGCCGAATTCTGGACGATGTATCAGGACGTCCACAACCCCGGCCGCTCGCGCGTCCATCTGCGCTTCCTGACCCCCAGGGCGCCCGGCGACTATGACGAGCGCGGCCAGACGATCCTCGCCAAGAATTGGGACATCGCCGAAGCCGCGATCCTGAACGAGGATGTGCCGATCGGCGACAGCATCCAGCGGTCGGCGAACATGCCGAACACCGGCACGATGCTGCTCGCGCACAACGAAGTGATCAACCAGCAGTTTCACCGCAGCTATGACCGGGTGATGGCGGGCCCAAGCGTGGTTCCGATGCAGGCGCGCGCAGCGCGCGGCTGAGACTCAGCGCGCGCCGAGGCCGAATTCGGCGCGGATCGCGACGTCGTCCTCGCCAACTTCGGGCGCCAGCGGCATGCCGAAATGCTGTCCCGCGACATGGATCGCGGTCGAGGTCAAAGTCAGCTTGCGCCCGTCGGGCAGCGACGCCTGATAGGTGTTGTCGCGCGCACTGAAATGCGGGTCGGCGATGACATCGGCAAAGCTGTTCACCGGCATCGCCGCCACATTGTCGCGCTCGAAATCGGCGAGCCAGTCGGCGCGCGGGCGCGAGGCGAAGATCGGGATCAATGCGGCATTGACCTCCGCGTCCTCGGTCCCCGTCTGCGGCTCGCGCGTGTAGATGGCTTCGAGGTCGGGACGGCCGACGAGCTTAAGCAGCGCCTGCCAGCTCTTCGGCGTGAAGGTCATCAGGAAGACCAGCTTGCCGTCGGCGCAACGGTAATTTTCCATCCGCGCCCAGAAACGCATTTTGCCGCTGGCATCGAGGAATCCCGGCCGCGCAAAGGTCGTGTCGGGATTGAGCAAAGGATCGAGCGCCTCGGGCAGCCAGTGCGCCGAACAATCGGCCGCCGCGACCTCGATCGCCGCCCCCTCGCCCGTCCGCCGCGCGCGATGTACCGCCGACACGACGGCGAAGGCCGCCTCCAGCCCATAGGCGTACATGCCGATCGACGGCGCCTGCGCCCCGTCGTAGCGCGAGATGCTGCCGCTCACCGGCGTGCCGAGCCCGCCATAGGCGTCGAACGACGGCCCGTGCGAGGCGAGCTTGGCATAAGGGCCCGTCTCGCCGAGCCCCGACAGCGAGCAGAAGATGATTGCAGGGTTCACCCCCTTCAGCACCTCATAACCGAGCCCCAGTCGCGCCATCACGCCGGCGCGCATGCCCTCAATCACGACATCGGCCTTGGCCGCCAGCGTCAGGAACTCCGCGCGTCCCGCCTCGCTCGCGAGGTCGATGATCACGCTTTCCTTGCCGCGATTCCAGCGCAGATGCATGTAGGAAAAGCCCGTTTCGTCGCCCACCGACCAGGGACCGGCGCGGCGCAGCGGGTCGCCGCCGTCGGGATCCTCGACCTTGATCACCCGAGCCCCCATGTCGGCAAGCCTGCCGCCGAGCGCATCGGGGCCGAAATGCGATACCTCGAGCACCAGCAGGTCGGTCAGGAAATCATAGGGCATGGGATTGCTTCTCCATCGCCGCGACGGCATCGGCGGCAGTCACGATTTCGGCCAGATAATTGCCGATCAGCCGTTCGGCATCCTCCTGGTCGCGCGCCGACAGCGTGCCGGTGCAATCGGCGACCAGATATTGCCGGTATCCAAGGTCGAACCCCGCGGCAACGCTGAGCAGCACGCAGGCTGTCGTCACCACCCCGGCGTAGAGGATCGTGTCGATGCCTTCGCGCCGGAGAAGAAAGTCAAGCTCGGTCCCGCCGAACGCGCCCGACCCCGATTTGACGATCGACAGGTCGCCGGGCTCGTCGCCGACCTCGGCGATCGACGCAGCGCCGGGCGATCCCTCCAAAGCCCCGGCCGCTTTCACATAGGGGCGCAGCGCCGGGACGACATCGGCATAGTCCGGATGCCGGCTGGCAAGCCGCGCATGGACCACGCGCACGCCCGCACGGCGCGCGGCGGGCAGCAACAAGGCAAGATTGGGCGCGATGGTGTCGGCGAAGCGCGCGAGCAGATGGTCGGCGCGATCGTCATGCCCCGCCGCGCGCATTGCGGCAATCGAGGAGCCATCCGGATCGAGCTGCCAGTTGATCAGGTCGACGAGGACGAGCGCGGTTCGCGCCGGGTCAAAGCCGTTCCACGGATCGCCGGGCGTAAAGGCATCCGCATTATACCAATGGGCGGAAAGGCCGGACGGCAGCATGCCACCTATGGTGCCGGCTGATTGGTCCACCTTGCCCTCCTGCAAAAAACGCGGCCGCCGGCAATCCCCGTGCCGGCGGCCGTGCTTCCTTTTAGCGCTGCGACCCGAACTTCGTGCCGATCGTGACACCGGCGGTAGTCCCGCGCGAAAGCACCGAATAATAGCCGAAGGAGGTCGTCGACACGTTACGGAACACATCGTTCTGGTTGAACAGATCCTTGCCCCACACCGAGACGTAGAACGCATCGTCGGGCGCATGGAAAGTGGCCGACAGGTTGAGGGTCTCGGTCGCCTTCTGGATCGGAGCACGTCCGATGCCGGCCGGATAAGCTCCCGCTCCCGTGCCGCCCGCAGGATAGGCGCCATAGGTCGCATGGTCGAACGAGTCGACGTAGCTGAACAGGCCGCTCAGTTCGAACTTCCCGCCGTTGGCCAAGGGGACATTATAATTGGCCTGGACGCTGACGGTGACGTCGGGCGTTGCCGGCAGGTCGAAACCCGAGCAATCCGCATTGGGAGGAACCGCGAGGCCCGATGCCCGGCGCCGATAGATGGCACAGTTTTTGAAGCTGTCATATTCCGATTTGAAGAAGGTCGCGAAGCCCGTCGACAGCGAGAAGCGGTCGTTGGGGCGGTAGGCGGCTTCGATTTCGAGGCCCGAGATCGTCGCCTTCGCCGCATTGATCGACTGCTGGGTATTGGTCACCGGATCGACGATCGGAACCTGCAGATTGTCGTACTTGTAGTAATAGGCAGCGGCGTTGAAGGTTACTTTGCGGTCGAACAGGCTGGTCTTGAGCCCGACTTCGAACGCGTCGATCGTCTCGGGCTGGGTCGGGATGACGTTGGGGATCGACGAGATATTATAGACGCCGCTCTTGAAGCCGCGGTTGTAGCTCAGATAGCCCATGACATCGTCGCTGAACTTATAGTCGAAAACCGCACGATAGGTCAGCTCGGAGAAGGGCGCGCTAAGGCCCTTGCACGCCGTGTTCGCCGCGCAGATCGCGGCCGAATTGCTGTGGATCGCAATGACGCCGCCGGTGCCGTTGGGCACATAGGTGGTGCCCGCATTGTCCTTGTCGAGGACATGCTTTTCGTCGGTGTAGCGCAGACCTACCGTCAGCTTGGCAGCGTCGCTGAACGCATAGGATGCTTCACCGAAGAGGCCGAGCGACTTGATGGTCACGAAGGCGCTCTGATCGATATAGGCCAGGCCCGACGCCGGGCCGGCGCCGGCCGCCGAGCGGTCGAGCAGCGCTTGCGGCACCGTGTGCGGCCGGAGCGTGCTGGGAACGGGCAGTCCGACATATTGGTCAAGCCCCGCATAGCCGTCGCGGTAGTTGAGATAGAAGCCGCCGAGAATCCACTGGAACGGCCCATCGTTCATCGAGGTGATGTCGATTTCCTGCTGATAGCTCCGACCCTTTAGCGCGGTATCGAACCAGAAGACGTTCGCGGGCGAGCCGTCGAGGTCATATTCGACCCCCGAGGTGCTGTGGCTATAGGCCGTGATCGACTTGATGTTGACCGGCCCGACATCGGCGTCGAGGGTCAGCGAGCCGCCATAGCCCTGGAAGCGGACTTCGGGATCGATCTGGCCATAATAGGAGCGTTCGGGCCGCGAAATATCGATCCCCGATGCCACCTGGCCGGTCGTGGTGGTTTCCCCCAGGATCGGCTGCAACGCCACCACGGCATTGGTTTCGCCCTTCGAATAATAGCCCGACAGCGTCGCGGTGAAATCGGGCGTGGCTTCCCAGAGCACCGACCCGCGAAAGCCGAAGCTCTGATCACCGCCGACATATTTTCCGGCGCCGTTCAGCGCCTGGGTGCGGTTGCGAATATAGGGACGCTCGTTGCGGTAAAAGCCGCTGACACTTAACGCGAGCGTGTCCGAAAGGCCGCCCGTCACGAAACCGCGGGCGCCCTCTTCATCGGTGCCATAGGTGCCTTCGAGCATTCCGCCGAATTCGGTGTCGGGCTTTTTCGTGGTGACCAGGATCGCGCCAGACGTCGCGTTGCGGCCGAACAAGGTTCCTTGCGGGCCGCGCAGGACCTGCACCGACTGCACATCGGGGAAACCCTGAAGCAGGATACCGGTCTTATCGGTCTGATAGACGCCATCGACATAAACAGCGGTCGTGGCTTCGTTGCCGGGGGTGATGTTCCGCCCGCCGACGCCGCGAATATAGGGCTGCGCCGCGCTCGATCCTTCGGTGATCAGAAGCGACGGCGTGACCGCGGCCAGTTCCAGAACATCCGAAACGCCGCTTTGCTGGAGCTGATCGGGCGTAAACGCCGAAACAGCGATCGGCACGTCCTGCAAACGTTCGTCGCGCTTCTGCGCGGTCACAACGATTTCATTGACGCCCGAACTGTCGTCGGCCGCGTCCCCGGCATCCTGCGCCATCGCCGCCGTCGAGACGGTCGAAACCGCAATCGCCAGCGTGCATGTGGCGAGCTTGTAAGAAAAGCGCATAGCATCCTCCCATTGGCGACGCCCGCCCTTCGTTGAAGGCGGCGCCGCGCAGTCCATCACTGTGGGACGCGCGCTGCTCGAAACGATCAGGGCAGATCGGTTCGGCCGGTGCTGTTGCCGTGCATCACTCCCGCTGCTTACAGACAACAGATTCGATAAAATGTCAACAATGTCACCGAGCAACGAGCACGCTGTGCGGTGCGCAATCTATGATATGTAGTTTAATTCGCGGAAATCCTTGAGAATCTTCCCGCCAACAAGGCTTTCACGTCCGGATTTCTATCGTACTCACAGGCGATGTCGATCCTCGGCGAGTCGCGAATCGGGCCTGCGCCGCCCCGAATTATCAGCTTGACGCGGTGACCCGATTGGCAAGCAAGGGTTCGACGACGAAGCGACGCACCATATGCCGCAGCTTGGCCTCGTCGCCGCCGAACTGGTCGAGCACGCGCAGCAGCATGACCTGATTGCGCGACAGCCAGTTCACAACATCGGCTGGGTCAAGGTCAGCTGCAAGTTCTCCGCTCGCCTGCGCGCGGTGCATCACCGATTCCCAGCGATGCCGTGCCTGCTCCTGATAAGGGCTGGTGGGGAGTTGGCTCTGCGCCGACACTTCCAGATCCTCGACGAAACGGCGTATATAGGGATTGCCGCTCGCCACCTGGACCGACGCCACAATCGCCTCGGTCGTCGTGTCGGCGAAATTCCGCTGGCGCTGGATTCGCGCGCGGACGAGTTCCTGAATCTTGTCGAGTTCGGCAAAGCCGATGTAATCGACGATCTCCATCTTGCCGCCAAAAAATTTATAGACCGTCGGGCGCGAGACGCCGGCGGCTCGCGCGATATCCTCGACCGTCGTCTTCTCGATCCCATAACGTTCGAAACAGCGACGCGCGCCTTCGACGATCTTCGCGCCGGTCTTGCCGATATCGGGCATGACCTTTTCCTGGCGATTTTTCGAAACGTCCAATGGCTCCGTCCTTCCCCTGCCCGGCTTTCAAACGGGTCTTTGACCGGTAGACCCGCCCGTGAAACCGGCGATCGGCTTCATGCCCTGACCTCACCATAGCATCAATATTTACATTTTCCATTTTTTGTTATTTGATAGCGAAGCTGACTTTCAGAGTCGGCAAAGCGACGATGGGTGGAGGATAATGGATATGCGATATCGGACAATGCTGATGATGGCCGGCGCGCTGACCGGATCGCTGACGACACCGTTTGCGGCGGCGCATGACCCGCGACCAGTTGCAATCCCCGGCGTAGCGGCCGCAGCCTGTTCGCCCGAGGCGATCACATGGGCGGGCAAGGATGTCGCGATCGAGTCGATCCGCTGGCTGGCCGACCCGGTGCCCTATTGCCGGATCGACGGGGTCGTGCGGACCGCAAATCCCGGGCCGAATACCGTCGGCTTCATGATCGCACTGCCGCAAAGCTGGAACGGCCGCTATCTGATGACGATTCCGGGTGGGTCGGCGGGCTACATCGTCAATCCGTCGCGCGAGCATCTGACCGCCGGCTATGCGGTGGCGACCACCGACAAGGGATCGCACTCGCGCGGTGCGCTCGACATGTCATTCCGCGGCGATCCGGCAAAGTCCGAAGATTATGCGCATCGCGGCACGCATGTGGCGGCAGTTGCGACGCAAACGCTGGCGCGCGGCTATTATAACCGCAGCGCGATGCCGCGCTATATCATGGGCTGTTCCGGGGGCGGCGTCAGCACCCTGATGGAAGCGGAGCGATACCCCGGCGATGCCGACGGCTTCATCGCGGCAGGCGCCCCAACCAGCGCCCATGTGCAGACGTTCTGGGCCTATGTCGCACAGCATGTCGCGCGCGATCCGGCGCGCTGGATATCGCCCGCCGACATGACGCGCGTCGGGCAGGCCATCTTGGCCAAATATGACGCGGCCGACGGCGCGCGCGACGGGCTGATCTGGGATCCGACGCAAATCCGCCTGTCGCATTCCTTGTTCCCGTTCCTCAGCGATGCGCAATATTCGACGCTCGAAATCCTGGCCGGCGGGTTGCCCCGGGTTGCGGGGTCCGACGTCGCGGCGCCGGGCTTTTGGTTCGCCAACCCCTCGCTGCTGGGACCGATCGCGCTGGGCACCGCGCCGCCGCCATGGACCGACAAGACTCGGCCGCCGCTGTTCGGATCGACCGTGCTCAGCATGAAGGCTTTGCGCGCTACCGGCTATGATGCGCTGACGCAGATGGATTTCGGGGATCCGGCACAGCGCAACGAAGACGACGCGCTGTGGGCGCGCGTCGGCGGTTATGGCTATGATCCCGCCAATCTCGCGGCGATGCAGCGAACCGGCGGCAAACTAATCATGTGGACCGGCGCCTCCGACGAATCGATCCCGCCCGCCTATACGGCGGATTACAGCGACGCGGTCCGGGCTCAGTACGGCTCCGAAAGCGGAAATTTCTTCCAGAGCTTTTTCGTGCCCGGGATGTTCCATTGCCGCGGCGGCGAAGGCTCCCCGACCGACAGCAGTCGCGCGATGCTGGACGCGATGCAGCGCTGGGTGGAGGGCGGCACGCCGCCAGCCGACATCATGATGACCAACAGTCCTCGGACGCTGGAACTCAACTCGACGTCGAACACGTCGATGTATGTTTCGGGGATGAGCCTCGAAAACCCCGCGACGGCCGACAGCGATGCCGGGGTGGCGCGCAGCTATCGCATCTGCGCCTATCCCAGCGTTGCGAAGTTCACGGGCGCGGAGGGAAGCGACGTCAGCGACGCGCGCAACTGGAAATGCACGGGAACGATGAAACGGTAAAAGGGCGCGGCCGGCGGGCGGCACGAGGCGCTCGCCGGCCCCTATTGCTATTTCCCGAACAACGCCTTCGCCTGTTCCGGCACCGCCGGAAACAGCCCGCGCAGCGTCGGTTTGGAAATCTTGCCCGACAGGGTGCGCGGCAGCGGTTCGTCGATGAAGACGACGCGGCGCGGACGTTTGAAGGCCGCGAGCTGCGCCGAGCCGTCGGTTTCGAGTGCGGACAGCGCCGCGCCTTCGTCCTTCACCCCGCTCGCGACGATCATCGGAACTTCGCCCCAGTCGCTGTCGGGAACCCCGATCACAGCGAGTTCGCCGATGTGCGGGTTCGCCGACAATATCTTCTCGATCTCGGCCGGATAGACGTTGATGCCGCCCGAGATGATCATGTCCTTCGACCGGTCGACGACCTTCACGAAGCCTTCGTCGTTCATCATGCCGGTGTCGCCGGTGCGCAGCCAATCGCCCGCAAACGTCGCCGCGGTGGCCTCGGGATTGCGCCAATATTCGCGCATGACATGCGGTCCGCGCACCATGATCTCGCCGACCTCGCCATTGGCGAGCGCATTGCCGTCAGCATCGCCGATCTTCATCTCGCTGCCGACGATCGGGCGTCCCGCCCAGCCGATATGTTTGATCGCGTCCTCGCCGTGCATCGTCGCGGCGAGGCCCGACGCCTCGGTCAGGCCATAGGACTGGATCAGCGAAATGCCCTTGGCGCGATAGGCCTCGATCAGGTCGACGCTGACCGGCGCGCCGCCGGCGGCGGCTGAGATCATGCTCGACAGATCGGCCTTTTCGAACCCCGGTGACCGCATCAGCCGTTCCCAAACGACCGGAACCGTCGTCGCCGCGCTCACCCGATGCCGCTGGATCACGTCCAAATAGCGGTCGATGTCAAAATCGGATTCGAGCACCATCGTCCCGCCCGCATTGACCGCGAACTGGATGAAGCAGGAAACGATCGCGCCGGTAAAGACGAAGGGCACCGCAACCATGATCGAATCGCGCCAGGTCAGCCCTTCGGCGATATTCTTGGCGAGGCCGGGATACATGGCGCCGCCGTGCGTGAGCAGCGCGCCTTTCTGGCGCCCGGTGGTGCCCGAGGTGTAGCAGAGGAAGCCGGCATCGTTGAGGCCGATCGTCTCGGTCGGCACCGGACCGGTATCGATCAGCAGCGCGGAAAAGCGCCGCGCATCGCTGCCGTCGAGGCTGTAAATCGCGAAGGGCAGCTTCGATGCCGCCAACTCGAGCCGGTCGAGATGCTTCGCCTGAGTAACAACGATCTTGCAGTCGGCATCCTCCAGCAAAGGCAGAATTTCACTCGCGGTGAGTTTGAAATTGAGCGGCACGATCATCGCCCCGAGCTTCAGGCACGCGACGGTCAGCAGCGGCGCCTCGATCCTATTGTCGAGGTGCATGCCGACGCGGTCGCCCTTGACCACCCCGGCGGCGCGCAGGCCCCGCGCGATCGCGTCGCTGCGCGCGTCGAACTCGGCCCAGTTCGTCCGGACGTCATCGGTGATCACCGCCGTATGTTCGGGCCTCCAGCGTGCCCAGTAACGGACGAGTTCGGCGATATTCATGCAGTCTCTCCCGAGGGGGTTTTCGCGGGCCCGGCTCTTCGTCCGGGCCTCTTACATCATCCGTGCCGCGCGCGCGTCACGCCAGCGCGTCGAATTCGCGCGCCATCTGCAAGTGCAGATGCTGCGTCGGCACTTCGTTGGCGCCATAGAGGAAGCCGGTGGTCGGCAGCGCCGCGGCATTGGCCTGGATCATTTCCTCCATCGGAAAATCCTCCTCGGTCGCGGCCTGCCGCAAAATCTCCCAGCTGCGGTTGATCCGCTCGGCAACCTCGTCGGTCAGCTTCGCCGGATCGGTCAGGAAGCGGATGTGGACATGGCATTTGCCGGGATCGGTCAGATGCGGCCACACGGTCCAATGCTCGATATGATCGGGCGTCGGGATCACGCTCATGTTGGGGAAAATCATCAGGTTGCCGGTCAGATAGCGCCAGCCGCCCTCGATCGGTTCGCCGGCCTTGAGCTTGCGTGCGAGCCGTTTGCGCGCCGAATAGGATTGGCCGTGCCGCCCGAGATCGAGCCACACCGCGGCGCCGGTCTGGATCAGCTTTCCGACCCCTTCGGCGTGCAGGAATTGCGGATGCAGCACGTCGATCGCGCCGTCCATCACCAGCTTCCAGTTGATGTCGAGGTCGATCTTCTGGTCCATGAAGACGACGAGCTTGTCGATGTCATAAGCCGCGAGCCGCTCGTCGGCCTCGCCCAGATAGTCGGCGATCGGCGTGTCCTGCGGCGCCTGAGGCAGCTTGATCCAGATAAGGCCGTGGCGTTCCTCCGCCTCGACCGCGAAGAGATTGCGGCACCCCTTGTCGAGCGTGCCATATTGCTCCTCGAACGGAATGCCGCGCAAGCTGCCGTCGCCCTTGAAGCTCCAGCCATGATAGGCGCAGACGAAAAAAGGCTTCTTGCCCTTCTCGCTTTGCTCGACCTTGCCGCCGCGGTGGCGGCACATGTTGCGGAACACGCCAACGCTGCCGTCCTTCTGCCGCACGATCAGCAGCGGCACGCCGAGTATGTCGCGGGTGACGAAACTGCCGGGTTCTGGGATTTCCATGCTCGTCGCGGCGGCGAGCGGCTGGCGCCGGAACACGTCGAGTTCGCGGGCCAGATGGTCGGCGTCGGTGAAATGCGCGGCGGGGACCTCGATCGAATCTGCGGCCATGTCGGTCGTGCCATTTTCCAGATGGTCGACGATGCGGCGATAGATCGTGTCCAATTCGATTTTCATGCCCTGTCCCTTGCCAATTCGGATGTTTACACTTTACGAAGATTGTAATTCATCTATAGTACGGCGTCAAGCATCCGGCGATCGACAGACACGAGGTGTACGGGAATGAGGAAAAGCAGGATTTTCAGCGCGGCGGTCGCCTGCCTCAGCGCGGCGAGCATCGCCACGCCGTCATCGGCGGCACCCGGCGATCAGCCCAAGATCGGTAAGACCTTCGCCGATTCGACCCCCGGAAAAATCAAGCGGACCATTGCCCCTGCGGGCGCGCCCAATGTCCTGGTCTGGGTGATCGACGACATGGGCTTCGGCCAGCTCAGCAGCTATGGCGGCTTGGTCGAAACCCCGAATATCGACCGCGTCGCGCAGCGCGGGCTGCGCTACACCAATTATCACACGACACCGATCTGTTCGGCGAGCCGTGCCGCGCTCCTCACAGGGCGCAATTCGCACCGCGTCCATATCGGCGGCCATTCGGCGATCGCGGTCGGCTTCCCCGGACAGGATGCGCTCGTCCCGCGCGGCGCGGGCACCGTTGCCGAGAATCTGCGCCAGTCGGGCTACCTCACTTACGCGGTCGGCAAATGGGACCATCTGCCGCAAGCCGACGCCTCGGCCGCGGGTCCCTTCACCTATTGGCCCAGCGGCCAGGGCTTCGACCGCTATTATGGCTTCCTAGCCTTCGACGCCGACAATTTCGACCCGACGCTCTGGTCCGACCATGACCCGGTCGCGCTGTCGCCGCGCCCCGACTATCATCTGAGCGCCGATATGGCCGAAAAGGCCATAGTCTGGATCGGTGCGCGCGATGCGACCGATCCGAAACGGCCATTCCTGATGTATTGGGCAACCGGTGCGGTCCACGCGCCGCATCACGCGCCGAAGCGCTGGCTCGATCATTATAAGGGCCGCTTCGACGCCGGCTGGGATGTCGCGGCGCGGGAGATCCTCGATCGCCAGAAGACGCTCGGCCTCGTCCCCGCCGATATGGTCCTGCCGCCGCTGCCCGCCGGCGTGAAACATTGGGCCGACCTCAGCCGCGACGAGCAGCGCATGTTTGCGCGCCAGATGGAGGCTTTCGCCGCTCAGCTCAGCCATGCCGACGAGCAGTTCGGCCTGATCCTCGCCGCGCTCGAAGCGCGCGGCGAACTCGACAACACGGTCATCCTGATCACCGCGGACAATGGCGCGAGCGCCGAGGGCGCGCCGCAGGGCACGTTCAGCGAACATTATTTCGCCAACGCCTATTTCGCGACGCTCGAGGAAAATCTGCGCCATTATGACGATTGGGGCGGTCCCTCGACCTATCCCCACTATGCCAATGGCTGGGCGGTCGCGGGCAACACCCCGTTCCGCTATTACAAGCAGACCGCCTATGAGGGTGGCACGCGCGTGCCGCTGATCCTCTCCTGGCCGGGGGGCATCGCCGCACGCGGCGAGCTGCGCGGCCAGTATCAGCATGTCACCGACATCACCCCGACGATTCTTGACGCCGCGGGCATCGCCCCCGCCGCGATGGTCAATGGCGAGCGGCAGATGGCGTTCGACGGCGTCAGCATGAAATACAGCTTCGCCGCGCCCGCCGCGCCGACGCGGCACGCCACCCAATATTATGAAATGTACGGCAACCGCTCGATCTACGCGAACGGCTGGAAAGCCGTCGTGCCGCACCGGCTCGACGTGTGGGATTTCATGAACCGGCCGCTGTTCAGTGACGACAAGTGGGAACTCTACAACCTCGCGACCGACCCCGGCGAGCAGCGCAATGTCGCCGTCGCCAACCCGCGCAAGCTCGCCGAGATGAAGGCGCTGTTCGACCGCGAGGCGAAGGCGAACAATGTCTATCCGCTGTCCAACACCAGCGACGCGTGGGGTTTCGTGCGCAAGATGGCCGCCGAGGACATGGCCCGGCGCGGCTATCAGTGGACCTACACCGGCGCCACCGCGCGCATTCCGGAAGCGCTCGCCCCGCCCATGCAGTCCGCAAGCTTCACCATCGAGGCGAAGCTTGATCTCGACAGCGACGCCGGCGGCACCATCGCCGCGATCGGCGGGCGGCATGGCGGCTTCGCGCTCCACCTGCGCAAGGGGCGCCCGGTCTTCTCCTACCGCAGCCTCGACATGAAACTGACGGAAGTCGCCGCCGACCGCCCACTGGGGCGCGGCCCGGCGACCATCCTACTACGCTTCGAACGGCGCGGAGAGAGCGAAGCGATCGTCCATATCCTTGCTGACGGCGTCGAAATTGCCAGCGGCACGATCAAGGGCGCCCTGCCCCGCCTGTCCTTTTCGCCGAGCGAGACCTTTGACCTCGGGCAGGACAGCGGGTCGGGTCCGCTCGCTGATGGCAAGACCGCGGGCAAGCTCGATGGCCGCGTCCGCACAGTCAACATCCGCATCACCCCGCCCGCGCGGTGACACAGGAAGGAAGTCGCATATGGCCTTCACCACCATCCCCGGCGCCGATGGCGACCATATCACTTATTGCCGCGTCTGCGAGGCGCTGTGCGGCATGGTCGCCACGGTCGCCGACGGCAAGATCGTCAAGGTTCGCCCCGACCGCGACAATCCCCATTCGCGCGGCCATATCTGCGTCAAGGGTCCCGCGCTCGCCGAAGTCACTTACGACCCCGACCGCGTCACCACCCCACTGAAGCGCGTCGGCGGGCCCGGCGAGTTTGCGCCCGTCGGCTGGGATGACGCGCTGGACGACATCGCCGCGCGCCTGTCAGCGTCGATCGAGGCGCATGGTCCGCAAAGCTTCACGATGAACACCGGCAACCCGCCGAGCATGGGCTGGCCCAGCTCGATGGGCAATTATCTGTTCAGCCGCGCGATGGACTGCACCAAGCTGTTCACCCCGTCGTCGGAGGATATCACGTCGGTGGTTCTCGCGACCGAGCTGATCTTCGGCACCCACGGCTTCGTCTTCCCCGACCTCGCGCAATGCGACCATCTGCTGATCTTTGGGTCGAACCCGCTGGTCAGCCACGGCTCCTTGCTCATCGCCCCGCGCTTCAAGGAGGATCTGGTCGAGATCGCCGAGCGCGGGCGCGTGATCGTCGTCGACCCGCGGCGCAGCGAGACCGCGCGCAAGTTCGAGCATGTCTCGATCATCCCCGCCGGCGACGTCTGGCTGCTCGGCGCGATGGTGCAGGTCGTCATCGCCGAGGGGCTGGCCGACAGGGCGTTCGTCGAGCGCCATTGTTCGGGCTTTGCCGAGCTTGCGGCGGCGATCGACTGGATCACCCCGGAGCTTGCCGCCCCGCGTTGCGGCATCGAGGCCGACGCAATCCGCACCCTCGCGCGCGATTTCGTCGCCGCGCCGCGCGCCGCGGCCATGGGACGCATCGGCATCTGCCGCGCCAGTTACTCGACGCTGACCAACTATTTCCTCCACCTCCTCAACCTGCTCGGCGGCAAGTTTCATCAGCCGGGCGGCGTCGGCTGGGGGCATGGCGGCACCGCGACCGACGCCCAGGCGACGGGACCCGGCCAGGCACGCCACAAACGCCACAGCTCGCGCATCAGCGGCCAGGCTTCGGTCTGGGGAACCCAGTCGAGCCTGACCTTCCTCGAAGAAATGACCACCCCCGGTGACGGCCAGATCAAGACATTGCTGACCGTCGGCGCCAATCCGGTGATGTCGATGCCCGGCGGGCCGCGCCTGCCCGAAGGCTTTGAGGCGCTCGACCTGATGGTGTCGGTCGACCTCTACATGACCGAAACCTCGCGCCACGCGCACTACATCCTGCCCGCGACGACGGCGCTCGAACGCGAGGACATCAACCAGTTCTTCATGAACCATATGGTGCGTCCCTTCGCCCAATATGTGCCCGCAGTGGTCCCGCCAACCGGGCAGGCGCGCGGCGAATATGAGATTTTGCGCGACCTTGCCGCGCGCATGGGCCGTGACGGCGCCTTCGGCAACATGACCCCGTTCGAGATGGCCGACGGCGCGCTGCAGGCGGGGATCGAGGGGCAGGACGGGCTGTCGCTCGCCAAGCTGAAAGCCAATCCGCACGGGGTGATGATCGAACGCGGACGCTGGGCCTTCGACTTCGAAAAGCGCATCGGACACCCCGACGGCAAGATTCATTTGTGGGACGATATCGCCGGCGAAGAGGTGACGCGCCTCCACGCCGAACCCGATCCCGACCCGAACATGCTGCGCCTGATCAACCTGCGCAAACTGCGCTCGATCAACAGCTGGATGCACAATGTCGACAAGCTCGTCCGCTCGGATTCCCCCGCGCTGCTGATCAACCCGTCGGACGCCGCCGCGCGCGGCATCGACGACGGCATGGCGGTGAAGATCTCGACCCAATGGGGCGCGATCGAGGTGGTGGCCGAGGTGACCGACGAGGTCCGCCCGGGCTGCGTCGCCTATCCGCACGGCTGGGGCCATCGCGGCGGCTGGCGGGGCGCCAATGCGCAGCCGGGCCGCAACCTCAACGAAATTACCCCCGCGACCCCCGACCAGGCCGAACAGGTGTCGGGCATGAGTTGGCTCGAAGGCTTCCCGGTGGAGATTTGCGCGGCATGACGGCCTGGGGATGGCCGTCGCCAACCCGCGCCTGGTATGTCGCCGGGCTGCTCTGCCTGATCGCCGCACTGTCCTATCTCGACCGTTACATCATCGCGCTGCTCGCCGATCCGATCATCAGGGACATGGGCATCGATGCCACCGCGATCGGCCTGCTCATCGGACTCGGTTTCGGATTGCTCTATGCCTTGTCGGGGGTGCCCGTCGCCTATCTGATCGACCGCGGCACGCGCGTGCGCATCGTCGGCATCGGCGTGATCGTCTGGAGCCTGTCGACCGTCGCATCGGGCTTCGCGCCCAATTTCGAGATATTGCTGATGACGCGCGCCGGGGTCGCGATCGGCGAAGCGGTGCTGGTCCCCGCGACGGTATCGCTCGTTGCCGACCTCTTCCCGCCCGAAAAGCGGGCGCTGCCCATCGGCCTGTTCATGGCGGTATCGACGCTGATGGCGTCCGGGGCCTTCCTGATCGGCGCTTATGCCTTCGAACTCGCGGTCATCCTCTCACCCGATCTCGGACTCAGCCCATGGCGGCTGACGCTTGTCATCGTCGGTGTACCCGGATTGGTCCTTGGCCCGCTCTGGCTGCTCACCGTCGCCGAACCCGATCGCGTCGAAGAACCCGGACAGGCCGACCAGACCAGCCTCGCGGCGGCCCTCGCCTATCTCCGCCGCCACTGGCGCTTCTACCTGCCCTTCTATCTTAGCTTTGGCGTGTCGGCGCTCGCGAGCTACAGCTTCATCGCCTGGACGGCGACGATGCTGACGCGCAGCTATGGCCAGAGCGTCGCCGCCGCCGGCGCGATCTTCGGGCTTGTCGGCGTGATCGCGGCGGCGATCGCCGCCTTTTTCTGGCCGGCAATCAGCGCCTGGGTCTTGAAGCGCGACCGCGCCGAACTCGCGGTGCTCGCGCTCGCGGTCGGCCTCGGCATCGGCCACGCCGCGGTCGCTGCCTTCCCGCTCGCGCGCGACATCGACGGCGCAATCGCGATCATCGCCGTCGCGACCTTCGGCTATGGCGCGGCGGGCGGCCTCGCGGTGCTGATCATCCAGCACATCGCCCCGCCGCGCATGCGCGCCAAGATCACCGCGCTCTATGTGCTGGTCGGCAATCTGGTCGGCCTGACCTGCGGCCCGGCCTTGTCGGCGTGGATGTCCGACACCGCCTTCACCGGCAACGATGCGCTGCGCCAGAGCCTGTCGATGCTGGCGCTGGTCATGCTGCCGCTAACCGTCGGCCTGGTCCTGTTCGCCATGACGGCGCACCGCCGCGTCGCCGCCGACGAAGGCCGCTAGGCCGCTAGGGCTTGCAGGTCGGCGCGATCGGTCCGCCCTCGATCGCCGCCTTGGCAAAGGCGATCGCATCGGCTGCGGCGGCGTTCACAACGCCCGAATGATCTTTGTCCTTGTAGATACGCGCCTCGACGACATTGCCGCGGCTGCACAGGTCGTTGACCAAGGTCAGCGTCGTCATCGGCAGCGCCGCCGTGTCAGCCGCGCCGATGCCGAAAAAGACCGGTGCCACGAGGTCGAGCGTCGGAAACGAGCGCAAATCGACGTCGGTATCCCAGAGCCGCTTAAGCATGCCCGGCCGAAACGCCTTCGACGGATCGAGGTTGCGTGCGGCGGCCGCCTTCATCAGGTCAGGCAGGCACGCCGATCCGACGAGCGCCTCGATCTCGCGCCCCTGTTCGGTGAAAACCGCATCGGCATCGAGATCGGCATGGGTGCGCGTGAGTTCATAGCCGATCATCGCATAAGCGCCGGTGACCATGACGTCGGTCGCGCTCGACGCAAGTCCGCTCTCGATCGCTTCGCGCGATAGGTTCGGCGCGCCCGTCGCGACAACGCCGCGCACCTTCAGTTCGGGCGCGTGGGTCGGCGCATAGCCGGCGGCCGCGACGACCGTTCCGGCGCCCTGCGATTGCCCGACGAGGATGACCTGATTGGCCGTCCCGTAACGTGCGTCGCGCACGACGGCCCGCGCGCTGTCGAGGAGGCTGTACGAACTCGCGCGATAATTGGAATAGGGATGGATACCCGGTGTGCCGAGTCCCTGATAATCGCTCGCCACCACCGCAAAACCGGCGTCGAGCCAACTCGAGATATAGCGGCCATCGCGCTCGCCGCGCGGGCGCGCCGATGGCGCGCAGACGTCAGCGATGCCGGTGGTGCCATGCGCCCAGGCCATTACGGGCCAGCCGCCCTTCGGCGGCGTACCACGCGGGAGGAAAACCGCGGCCGAAACCGGCACCATATGTTCGTCGGCGATGCCGTCGCGCGCGGTGTAGAGGATGCGCGTCGCCCTGCCCGCGCCGGGCACCGAAAAATCGGCGGGCAACGGCTCTTCGGCCAGTACGACGCCCGCATCGCCCGGCAAAGCACCGGACCAAGCGTAAAAGGCCGGCACGCCGCCATCACCGACGTCGGACGGCGCGGCCCTCGCCGGCGCCATCACAAGGCCGAGCAAGACGATCAACATGAACCCGGCCCGCTTTCGCGGCGCCGGGTTCATCGTCGATCTTGCGCCGCGCGAACCGCGACCGGGCATCAGAATTTGACCGATGCTTCGATGTAGAATTCGCGCGGATTATCGACGAAGGCCGACAGGTCGCTGAGCACGCCCGGACCGGCGGTGCCCGTTCCCGTGCCACCGGTGAACGGGATTTCCGAGCCGCCGGTCACCACCAGCTTGTTGCTCAGGTTGCGGCCGATCAGCGCCAGCGTCCAGCGATCGTCGGGGCCTTTCAAGCGCAGCGACGCGTCGAACTTCGTGAAGCTCGGCTGGATCGCGTCGGGGCGCAGCGTGTCGGAGAAATTATATTTGGCCGAATAGCTCATGTCGCCGCTCGCTTCGAGCGTCATGCCCGAATCCGACAGCTCGACCGCGTAGCTGGCACCGAGGCGACCTGCAAAGCGCGGTGCCTTGGGCGGCGTCAGCCCGTCATAATCCTGGCTGGTGAAGGGCCGCGGCGGGTCGCCGGGATTCACCCGAGGCGGCGCAAGCAGGTTGCAACCCTGCGCGATCGTCTGGCCACCATAGCATTGCCCGACATAATCCTTGTAGGACGCATTGTTGTAGGCCGCCGCGCCGCGCAGCGAGAAGCCGCCCGAACGCCAGTTGAAATCGCCCTCGATGCCTTTGACGCGGAGCGTACCGGCATTCGCCACGACCTGCCCGATCGTCACTGGATCGAAATTCTGCACCTGCAGATCGAGATAGTCGTAATAATAGGCCGTCGCGTTAAGCGAAAGCGCGCCGCCCATCAGGATCGCACGCCCCCCGACCTCGCCGCCGCGGGCGCGCTCGGCACCGAACTGCCCGGCCGCGACGGTCGCCGCGAGGGTCAGGGTCTGCGAAATGTTGAACCCGCCCGATTTGAAACCTTCCTTGTACGCGGCGTAAAAGGTCAGGTCGCGCGAGGGCTTGTAGCGAAGCGTGACCTGCGGCGAGACGTCGGATTCGCGATAACGATCGTCAAGCCGCAAACCGCCCGGAAACGCCGCACCAAAGGCGGGATTGGCGGCGAGCGACGCCTGGAAGCTGTCGCGCGATTCATAGCTGTACCGCGCGCCCGCCGCGAGTTCGATCGCGTCGGACAGATTCGCCGTCACTTCGCCGAACGCCGACATCGAGCTGCCGGTGAAGCCGTTGTCGCGCTTGAACGTCACATAGGTCGGCCCCGCGGCGACAGCCGGCAAGGGGAAGATATAGGCATCGGTGTTGAAGATGAACTTGTTGCTCGACGCGAACAGCCCGAACAGCACGTTGACCGGCCCGCCCCACTTCGACTGGAAGCGCAGTTCCTCCGACGTCTGGCGATAATCGGCGAGCTGCGAGAAGGTCGCCGGATAGGCTTCACCCGACACGTTGTTCAGGTCGTTCTGCTTGAAGCGGTAATAGGAGGTGATCGAGGTGACGTCGAAAACGTCGCTCTCCAGCGTCGCGGTCAGGATACCGAAACCCGATTTGAGCCGCGAATACATGTGTCCGTCGCCGGCATAGCGATAATCGAGGTTCGCCACCTCGACGGGGATCGTCGAGCTGTCCGACCGGCCGTTGATGACGCAATCGGCATTGGGACTCGGCGGAATGCCGTTGGCAGCGAAGGGCGTGGTGCGACCACCGCCGCAGATGCGCTCGATGATGTCGGTCGGGCCGCCGTCCTTCTGGTCGGTGTAGCCGCTTTTGACCTGGAAGGTCAGATTGTCGGTGGCGTCCCATTCGAGCGTCGCACGTCCGCTATAGGTACGGCCGCCGCCGCGATATTTGCTGTTGCTGTGGCGCTGGAGGCCGAACGGATCGGTATAGGTCGCCGCGGCGGTGTTGGTGAAGGCGCCCTCGCTGTCCGCGATGCGAAAGGCCAAGCGCGCGCGCAGCCCGTCGGCGAGCGGACCGGAAATATAGCCCTCGCCATATTTTTCCTGCGCCTCGAAACCATAGCCCGCTTTGAATCCGGCCTCGAAGACGTCGCGCGGGTTGTTCGTGGTGACCGCGATCAGGCCCGCGGTGGCGTTCTTGCCGAAGAACAAGGCCTGCGGCCCCTTGAGCACTTCGATGCGCTGGACGTCATATTGGCTGAGACCGATCTCGCGGCCGCGGCTCATCGGCATGCCGTCGACGACGAAGGACACCGACTGGTCGAAACCCGCGCTGAGCGCGGTCGAACCGACGCCGCGGAGGAAGATGCTGGCCGACGAACCCGACGCCGCCTTGCCCGCGACCATCGTCGGCACGAGCTGTGCGATATCGTTAAAGTCGGTGACCGCGTAATTGTCGAGCGCCGCGCCGCCGAGCGCGGTGATCGCGACCGGGGCGTCGATCAGCCGCTCGTCGCGGCGGCGCGCTGTGACGATGATTTCGGCGTCGTTGCCGGCATTGGCTTCGTCGGCGGGCGGCGGCGCGGCGGGCGCGTCCTGCGCATAAGCGGGCGCAGCAACCGCCGCGAGCGCGATAACCGATGCCAGGCAAGCGTAGCGAATTGCAGGACGCGAAACTTTGCGATCCATGACCGTCTCCTCCCAAAGGTCGAGCCGTCAGCTGCGGCCCTGTGGGATTTAACCTACAGTCATTAGATTTAAAGTCAATCGCAAATTTAACGCCATAAGGTTTTCGTCGGACACATATTATCCATCATAAAATCTGATACTTAGTGCCAAATCTCTATCACGAAACCGGCATCAGTAACCGCTTCGCAAAAGCGATCACGCCATCGTTGAATGCATCGTTGCGATCGCCCGCGACCATATGGCCGGCGCCCTGCACGTCGAGGATTTCGAGCCGCGGCACCTGCCGCCGAAAGGCCACGATCCCGGCCTCGCTGACGACGTCGCTCGACAGCCCGCGAACCAACAGCACCGGCATGTCGACCAGCTCGCCCAGTGTTTCGGTCGCACGCTCGACGACGATATGATGCGTCCTCGGCGCGGTATCGAGGATGCGCGGATCCCAATGCCAGTACAGGCGCCCCTCCCGCGGGCGCAGATTCTTCATCAGCCCGCTTGTGTCGGTTGGCCGCGCACGCTGCGGGTTATAGGCCGCGACCGCTGCCGCCGCCTCGTCGATGCTCGCAAAGCCTTCGCGATGCCCGTGCATGAAGCCGACGATGCGCTCGATCCCGCGCGGATCGGGTTCGGGCACGATATCGACGAGCACGACGCCCGCAGGCCGCAGCCCTTCGTGCACCGCCTGGATCGCGGTCGCTCCGCCCAACGATGCGCCAACAAGGACGAACGGCACGCGCAGATCGGCCGCCACCGCGCGCAGATCGGCCGCGCGGTCGCTGAGTGCATAGGCGCCGGTGGGCGACCAGTCGCTGTCGCCATGCCCGCGCGCGTCGAAATTGATCACCTGCAATCCCGCGTCGAGCAGGCTGTCAACCGCACGGTTCCAGCTGTGTCGCGTCTGCCCGCCGCCGTGGAGCAGGATCACGCACGGCGCATCCGCCGCCCCGCCGCGATCACCGACAAGTTCGACTCCGTCCGAAGACACGAACACACGGGCCTGCAAGTGATCCGTCATCGACTGGCTCTCCTCATACTCGACAATGATCTCGGGATTATCTAACGTCAATAGATTGAACAGGCCACCCCAAGCGGCGGCGTTTTTGCACTGGCACGCGCCCGCCCGGGCTGCCATGAGCAATTTGGGCAAGGGGAAAATTTCGTTGGCACGGCCATCCAAACCGCTGATATCGCGCGCCAATGCGGCCGAGGCCGCGCTTGAGGTGATCGACGAGGTCGGGCTTGAGGAACTGAGCCTCAACCTCGTCGCGCGCAAGCTCGGGGTGCGGCCACCCTCACTCTACCATCATTTCAAAGACAAGTCGGAACTGCTCCAGGAGGTCGCGCGCATGATGTTCGTGCGCATCCCGACGGTGAACGATCCCGCGCTGTCCTTCGAGGAACAGATCATCGCGCGCTGCGTGGTGACCCGCCGCACCCTGCTCAAACATCCCAATGCCGCACCGCTGATGCTGCGCTATTTCCCGCGCCACCTGCTGCTCGCCGCCTATGAACGCGCGGCGTCCGAGGAACCCTACCCCCCCTCAATCCACCTGACCGTGATCGATGCGATTGAGAAATATACCTTCGGAACCGCGCTGTTCGAGGCGTCGGCTCAGGTGCGCGGCATCCCGGTGATCCCGGCGGTCGATGCGGCCAAATATCCGTACTTCGCCAAGGCTGTGGACGACAATCCCTTTGGCGACGAGGAGATGTTCGTCGAGGCGCTGCGCATGTTCCTGGTCGGCGTCAGGCGGCGCCTGGGCACGGATACCATCGGCGCGCCGCTCGGCGACGCCGACTAGGTCAGACCGCCCATTCGATCGGTAGCGCTTCGAGCGCCATCACCGTGCCGATGCGAAAGGCATGGCGTTCGCCCGCCGTCGCACGGAACGCCGGGATGCGTTTCACCCATTCCTCGGTCAGGATGCGAAGCTCGGCCCGGCCGAGAACATGCCCGACACACAGATGCGGACCCGACGAAAAGGTCAGGTGCGCGGTCTTCTTGCGGTCGAGGTCGAAGACGTTCGACTGCTCGAACTTCGCGGGATCGCGGCTGCCGAGACAGAGTATATTGAGCACCATCTCGCCTTCGCGAAAAGAAGCATCGCCGATCTGTTTGTCCGCGACCACCAGCCGCGGCGTGTTGACGACGCCATAGAGCCGCACCGCCTCGTCGGCGAAAGCAGGGATCAGCGACGGATCGGCGGCGAGCCGCGCCTGCACTTCGGGCATCTGCGCGAGCTGCTGGAAGGCGAAGCCGGTGACGTTGGTGACCGTGTCCATGCCGCCGAGGAAAAGCACGAAGCTCATAGCGAGAATTTCATCGTCGCTCATCGTCCGGCCGTCGACGTCGACGGTGATGAAGTGCGACATCAGCTTGCCGTCGGGCGCGGCGCGCTTCTCCGCGATCAGACCCTTGAGTTCACCGAGGATCAACGCGCTCAGCCGCCCCAATTCGGCTTCGTCATTCTGTGCCGAGAAGAAATCCTCTGCGAGATGGCGGAAATCCTGCAACCGGGCGAGGTCCATGCCCATCAGCTCCATGAAGACGCTGACCGGGAACACCTTCGACACATCGGCCTGGAAATCGCACGCGCCCTTGCCCGCGACCGCCTCGACGAACTCGGCGGCCCATTCGCGGATCCGCGGTTCGAGTGCCTTGATCGCGCTCGGTCCGAACATCGGCATCATCGCGCGGCGATAAGGCAGGTTTTCGGGCGGATCGAGGCTTAGCGGGATCATGAAGGGCGGGTTCTTGACGCGCGGAATCTGCATCTCGCGCACCGAAAAATGCTCGGGGTCGAGCACGATCTGGCTGATCGCGTCGAAGCTCTTGACGATCCAATGTCCGCCGTTGAGCCGGCTCCAGAAAATATCGGGCGCGTCCGACAGCGCGGCCGCGTAAGTGCCCTGCACATCCTCGCCGATGCGCGGATCGGCATAAATGTCGAAATCGAACACCAGATGCGCCGGAATGTGCGGCGGCACCGGCGCGGCGGCGAGTTGGGCGGCGGTCATCGACGGCTCCTCATCTGACGCGCTCCATCGTCTCATGAGCGCCGGCATAGGCTTCGCGCACCGCGGGCTTCGACAATTTTCCGGTCGCGAGCCGCGGCAGCGGGTCGGCAGAGAAAGCGACGTAACGCGGCACCTTGTAGTTCGACAGGTTCGTGTTGCAGTGGTCGATCAGCGCCGCGACGTCGACCTCGGCGGCGCCGTGATAAACGACGAAAGGCGTCTCGCCGAACTTCGGATCGGGCGCGGCGATCGCCAGCGCCTCGATCACGCCCGGAAACTCGCACACCACCCGCTCGACCTCGGCGGCCGAGATGTTGAGTCCGCCCGAAATGATCAGGTCCTTCATCCGATCGACAAAGGTCAGCAAGCCGCGTTCGTCGAGCGTGCCGATGTCGCCCGAATAGAGCCATCCGCCACGGATCGCCTTCGCGGTCTCCTCCGGATTGCGCCAATAGCCCTGCATCATGCCGGGCGAGCGCATCAATATCTCGCCGGGCTCGCCGGGGTCGCAGTCGCTGCCGTCGGGGCGCACCACGCGCAGATCCATGAAGACGCCGCCCCAGCCGCATTTCTCGGACTCTTCGATCGCCAGATGCTCGGGCATCATCGTCGCATTGCCGCCGACTTCGGTCTGGCCGTAAATCTGCCGGATCGTGATGCCTTTGGCCTTCCAGGTGTCGAGCAATTGCCGGCTGACCCGCGCGCCGCCCGCGGTCGCGAGGCGGATCGACGACAGGTCGGCGTCGGCGAAGCCCGGACAGCGCGTGATCGCCTCGAAGAAAGTGGGCACTCCGCCGAAACAGCCGATCTTCTCGTCCTGAATCAGTTGCAGGATAGCGTCGGGGACGAAGGCCGGTTCCATGTAGACCGTACAGCCCTGCACCGTATAATGGATGAGTTGGACGAAGCCCGCCGAGGTGTTCAGCGGTGCGAGCGTGATCACGCGCGATCCCGGCGACGACGAGACCTCCTCGACCGCCCAGCACGCCGCATAGGCGGTCATCGACCGGTTGGTGAAGACGACCCCCTTGGGCTTAGCGGTCGATCCGCTGGTCGCAATGATGACGACGGGGGCTTCGGGCACAGGATCATGCGCCGGCGATGCGGCTGCGGCGTGGCGTAGCGCCTCTATCTCCGCCATGGCGCGCGGGATCAGCCCCGCCGCCGTGACATTTGCCTCGAAATCGGGGGCGGCAAAGGCAAAGCGCGGTTCGGTCGTCTCGCACAACTCGCGGATTTCGCGCGGCGTGAAGCGGAAATTGACCGGATTGACGATCCCGCCCGCGCGGATGATCCCCATGATCAGCGCGCAATAAGCGAGGCTGTTGGTCGAACAGATCGCGACGCGATCGCCCGGCTGCAGTCCGTCGGCCTCCAGCATCGCGGCGACGCGGTCGGACCAGGCCTTATATTCGCCATAGCTCAGCCGGTCGCCGCCGAGCACCACCGCGGGCTGCTCGGGCCGCATCCGCGCCCACCAATCCATCGCACCCGGCAATGTCTGCGCCATTCAGTCCCTCTCTGTCCGATCTATCGCCGGGTCCGTCGTTACAGCAGTGCTTCGATCGCTTCATAATAATGGATGATATTGGTCTCGAGCCCGCAATAGATCGTTTCTTCGGGCACCCCGGCGTTCAGCCCCTGCTGGCTGATCTCGGCCGCCCGGAAATCCTCGCCGCCAAAGACGCTGAGGATCAGCTCATAAGAGCGCGCAAACACCTCCTCGGCCTTCGGCGTCGACGCCGCTTCGGGGGTAAGCATGAAATATTCGACCGTCGTTCGGGCGGGACCGCGCGGCATCAGCAGCATGACGCTGATATAATATTGGCTGGTCACCACGACGCAGTTGGGGAAGGTCGTGTAAGCGTGGGTCACCAGCTTGTGGACATTGCCGTCGGCCTCTTCGTCCAGCATTTCGGGGACATAGCCGATGCGCCCCGACACTTGCCGGATGTTCGGCCCGAACATGTCGACGATGTTCGGCGCGTCCTGAAAGCGGTCGCCGATCGACGCGGCGTGGAGCCGCTGGACATGATAACCCTCGAGGAAGGGTTCGAGCACGACCTTCCAGTTCGCCTGCAAATCGAACGTCTTGCGGCCATAGACATGCGCCGATCCGATGCCGAGCGCGTCGAAATCGTCAGCGACCTGCTGCGACAGGTTCGACCAGTCGGCCGGGATGTCGCGGTTGAGCTGGACATAGACGATCCCGCCCCACTCGCGCGCTTCGAGCTCGATCAGCCCACGCTGGTTCTTGTCGAGCCCCTGAAAAGCCTCGCTGCGCGACACGCCGATCAGCTTGCCGTCGATGCCATAGGTCCAGGCGTGATAGGGACAGGTCATGCGGCTCTGCTTGTGGACCGCGCAATCCTCGATGATCTTCGAGCCCTTGTGCTGGCACGCGTTGACGAAGGCCTTGATCGTGCCGTCGCGGGTGCGCGAGACGAGCATGGGAAAACCATAGCTGTCATTGGCGACGATGCTGCCGGGTTCGAGCAGCGCCGAGCAGGTGACGGGGACCGGAAAACGGCGGAAGATCCGCTCCTGCTCGCGGTCATAGCGTTCCTGGCCGGTGAAGATCGCGTTGGGGCGGGTCGCGCCGAAGGGGACCACGACCGCATCCTTTTCGGCGGGGATCTTACGGATCGCCTCGATCTGGCTCGGGGTCAGATCGGCGAGCGTGGTCAGTTTGCGGGCGGGGCGCGCAATTTCACGAACTTCACCCATATCGCCAATCCTCTCCTTTTCGTTGGCCTCAGCCTATTCGACCCTTTACCTAATAACAATAGTTTTTTATGGTGCGGGTGAAAGCGCCGTAAAAATGGCCGGAATCGAAGGGATAGGCTCATGGACTTCGACTATATTATCTGCGGCGCGGGCGCCGCGGGCTGCGTGCTCGCCTATCGATTGTCGGAGAATCCGGCGGTGACGGTCGCGCTGATCGAAGCGGGGCCGCGCGACCGCCATCCGTTCATTTCGATGCCCAAGGGACTCGCCAAGGTGATGCAGGATCCCAAGCATCTGTGGGTCCATATGAGCGAGCCCGAGGCATCCACCGCGGGCCAGTCCGAGGCATGGGTGCGCGGGCGCGTGCTCGGCGGGTCGTCGTCGGTCAACGGCATGATGTATGTGCGCGGCCAGCCCGCCGATTTCGACGCGATCGCCGAGCAATCGAGCGACGACTGGAGCTGGGAGCATATCGGCGCCGCCTATCGCGCCTTCGAGAATCACGAACTGGGCGCGGACGAAACGCGGGGGCATGCGGGGCCGATGAAGATATCGATGCCGACCCAGCGCCTGCCGATTTCGGACGCGCAGGTCGCGGCCGGCGAAGCGATGGGCTGGGCGAACAAGCCCGACATCAACGCCCCCGACGACCAGGTCGCGATCGGCTATGCCCCGCGCACGATCTGGAAGGGCAAGCGCCAGAGCGCCGCGCAGGCGTTCCTGCGCCCCGCCGAGACGCGCCCGAACCTGACCATATTGACCGAACGCACCGTCGACCGCGTGCTCTTCGACGGCACGCGTGCGGTCGGGGTCGAGGTGGTTCACGACGGTCAGCGCGAGACGATCAATGCGAAGCATGAGGTGATCCTGTGCGGCGGCGCGATGGCGAGCCCGGCGATCCTCGAACGATCGGGCGTCGGCGACGCAAGCCGCCTCGCCACGCTCGGCATCCCCCTCGTCCATCACAATCCGCAGGTCGGCGAAGGGCTGATCGAGCATCGCGGCATCATCATGCAGTGGAAGCTGACCAAAGCGGCGCTGTCGCAGAACCGCGTCTTCGGCGGCTGGCGGCTGCTGCTCGCGACGCTCCGCTATTATCTGACCGGCGACGGCCCGATGTCGGCGGCGGCCTATGAGATCGGCGGCTGGTTCAAGTCGCGCCCCGGGCTCAACCGCCCCGACGTCCAGATGCTGATCGCGCCGTTCAGCTTCGACATGGCGACGCAGCGCACGCAGCTCGAAAAACATCCGGGGATCAACGCGGTGATCTATCCGCTGCGCCCGACCTCGCGCGGCAGCATCCATATCGCGACGCGCGACCCCGATGCGGCGGCGAGCTTCAAACCCAATTACCGCGACACCGACGAGGATCGCGCCGCGATGGCGGGCGCGGTGCGCGTGATGCGCGACTATGCGAAGCAGGAACCGCTGGCGGGCATGATATCGGAAGAGACGCTGCCCGGGCCTACCTTCGCCACCGACGCCGAAATCCTCGATGCCTATGACCGGTTCGGGACCTGCGGCTATCATGCGGTGGGCAGCTGCAGGATGGGCAAGGACGACGCCTCGGTCGTCGATCCGGCGCTGCGTGTGCGCGGCGTGGAGGGGCTGCGTATCATCGACACCTCGATCATGCCCGCGATCCCGTCGGGCAACACCAATGGCCCGACGATGGCGATGGCGTGGAGGGGCGCGGACATTATTTTGCGCGATGCGCCGGTGGGTTGATCGGTGAGAAGCGGACATAAAGATCCTCCCCTTGGCAAAGCCATGGGGAGGGGGACCGCCGCGAAGCGGTGGTGGAGGGGTCTGGCATTGCGCTGACGTCTGAGGGTGTCGACCCCTCCGTCAGCCCTGCGGGCTGCCACCTCCCCATCGCTTCGCGTGGGGAGGATCTGCATGCCCGTTCCTATCAACACCAATTCACTAAGGCGGCGGGACCGCCGGCGATGCCCTTATCGCCTTTTCGCCGCCCCGCCGCCTCGTCACGCCGTCACGAACCGAATTTATAGCCGATCGTGACGCCCCCGGTGATCCCGCGGCCGAGCGCCGTCGAATAGCCGAATGTCGTCGTCTGCATGTTGCGGAAGACGCGGTCGCCCTGGTTGAGCAGGTCACGGCCCCAGACGGTGACGTAGAGATTGTCCTTCAGCGGCCGGAAGGTCGCCGACAGGTTGAGCGTCGTCAGCGATTTCTGGATCGGCGCTCGGCCCTCGCCCGCCGGATAGGGGGTGCCGCCGGCATCGATCCCCGCCGGATAGAAGCCGTGGGTCGCATGGTCGAATTCGTCGGTGTAACTGAGCAGTCCCGCCAATTCGAGTTCGCCGTCGCGGCCGAGCGGCAGCTTGTAGTTCGCCGATATACTGGCCATGATATTGGGCGTGACCGGCAGATCCTGACCCGAGCAATCGGCGTTGGTCGCGAGCGCCAGCCCGACCCCCGCGGGGCGATAGATTTCGCAGTTCGGGAAGCTGTCATATTCCGACTGGAAGTAGGTCGAAAAACTGCCGTTCAGCGTCAACCGGTCGTCGGGGCGGAACGACATTTCGGCCTCGAACCCGGAGATCGTCGCCTTCGCCGCGTTGATCGAAATCTGGGTGTTGGTCGCGGGATCGACCACCGGCACCTGCAGATTGTCGTATTTATAATAATAGCCCGCGAGGTTGAGCGTCAGCTTGCGGTCGAACAGCTGCGATTTCAGCCCGACCTCGAAGGCATCGATCGTTTCGGGCTCGGTCGCGCGCGCCGACAGCGAGGAGATGTTGTACACCCCGCTCTTGAAGCCGCGGTTGTAGCTCGCATAGACGAGCAGATCGTCCGAGAATTTATGGTCGAGGACGAGGCGATAGGTCAGTTCCGAAAAACCGGTGCTCAGCCCGTCGCATTGCGGATCGGCGGCGCAGACGTCGCCGATCGTCTGCGGGATCGCGATGACCCCGCCGGCGCCGTCGGGGACATAGGTTACCTTGCCATTGTCCGCGTCGAGCGTCGCGGTCTCGTCGGTGTAGCGCAGCCCGGCGGTGATCTTTGTCCCCTGCCCGAACTCGTACGACGCCTCGCCGAACAGCCCGACCGATTCGATTTTCACGAAGGTGCTGAGATCGATATAGGCGAGCCCCGACGTCGGCCCGAGGCCGAGCGCCGACAGGTCGAGCAGCCGTTGCGGAATGAAATGCGGCTGGAGTTTGCTCGGAACCGGAAGCCCGACATATTGGTCGAGTTGCGTGTAGCCGTCGCGATAGTTGATGTAGAATCCGCCGAGCAGCCACTGGAAGGGCGCGCTGCCTTTCGACGACACCAGCAATTCCTGTTGCCAGGTGCGGCCCTTGAGGTCGGTGTCGAACCAGAAGACCGAGGCGGGCGACAGGTCGAGGTCGAGCTGAACCCCCGAACCGCTGCGCGTATAGGCGCTGGTCGAGCTGATCGCGATGTCGCCAAGATCATAGTCGAGGTGGAGCGACGTCCCCCAGCTGTCGTAGCGCACCTCGGGCGGCACCTCGCCATAATAGCTGCGCTTCGGATTGCGGATATCGACCCCCGACACCGCCTCGCCGATCGAGAAGGGCGATCCCGGCGCGGGCTGCATCGCCATGATCGGCGTCGTATAGCCCTTGATATAATTGCCCTGCACCATGGCCGAGAAATCGCCGCTCTCGAACAGCAGGTTGCCCCGGAACCCATAGGTTTCCTCTTCGCCGGTCCGCTTGCCGATGCCGTTCGACGGGTTGCGGTTGGTGATGTAGGGCGTTTCATAGCGGTAGAAACCGCTGACGCTGAAGGCGAGGTTCTCGCCAAGCCCGGTGGTGACATAGGCGCGCGCGCCGCGATCGTCGGTCCCCAACGTCCCCTCGACCATGCCGCCGAAATCCTGGCTCGGCTTCCTGGTCGAGATCAGGATCGCGCCCGAGGTGGCGTTGCGCCCGAACAAGGTGCCCTGCGGCCCGCGCAGCACCTGAATCGATTCGACCTCGGGAAAGGTCTGGAGCAGAATGCCGGTCTTGTCGGTCTGATAGACGCCGTCGATATAGACCGCCGCGCTCGACTCGTTGCCGGGGGTGATGTTGCGGCTGCCGACGCCGCGGATATAGGGCACCGACTGGCTGCCGCCCTCGGGCACCACCAGCGACGGCGCCATCTGCGACAATTGCCGGAGGCCGTCGATGCCGGTCGACTGGAGCTGGTCGCCCTGGAACGCCGACACCGCGATCGGAACGTCCTGCAGCGCTTCCTCGCGCCGCTGCGCGGTCACGACGATGATATTGTCGCCGCCGACATTCTCCTCGGCGGCGGGCGCCGCCGCGTCGCTCTGCGCGGCGGCGGGAACCGCCACCATTGCCAGCATGATCGCCGTCGAGCCCAGCAAGATTTTGTGCGAAACAATCATCTTAATCCTCCCCATATCCTTGTTATCAAGTGATATTATTCGATCCGGGTCAGGCACCCGGCGGCCTTTCAAGCATAGCGCCGGTCGGCCGAGAGCCGCCGCAACCGCGAGATCGCCTGACGCTCGGTCGGCGAGACGCGCGGTTCGTCGGCGGGAAATTCGTCGCGCACCGCAGCGAGCGACACGAGCCTGGTGCGCGGCGCGCCCGGTGGGGTGCGCGAGGCGAGCTGCTGGAACCGCATGAAGATGAAGCCCGAGGTGATGCCGGTGGTGTCGAGCCAGTTCCAGACCCCGGGGTCCTCGCCGGCGATCACATAGCGAAACCGCCCGTCGCTCGACGCCAGCGATTGCGCCCCGGTGATGCTCGACTGGACCGAGCGCGGCGACAGGCTGTTGAACCACAGCGGATGGGCGAGCGCCAAGCTCTGGTACCGCGCGTCGTTCGGCTCGATGGTGATGACGAGCGCCTTGCCCGCCGGCACTTCCCAGCGGCCCTTGGTGTTATACTGTCCGGGGAAATAGCCGGCATCCGCGGGGCCCACGCTCGGCGCCGGATAGGTATTGACCGGCAATATCTTGCCCCAGTTACGCGCGAAATCGTCGAGGAAGCGCACCTGGTCGACCATGTTTTTCGCCGCGATGGCATAGAGCTTCTGGACGTCCGCCAGCGCCGGTCGCCGCGGAATCGGGGTCGGCCGGTCCATCCGCTCGATCAGCATCGGGGTCGGCTGTTCGGTCAGCCAGTCGTTGACGGTCTGGCGCACGAACAGGCAGCGTGCGCGCTGGTCGCAGGGCATCCAGTTGCCGGGCCGTTCGGGGCCGCCGATCCACAGTTCGAAATGGCCGTCGGCCTCGATCTGCAACCGGCTCGATTCAAGCACGCCGATGCGGTCGCCGACGACGCCGTCGTCGCCGGCGAGCCCCGACACGAGTTCGAAGCAATAATCGACGGTGGTGCCGCGATTGCCGAACAGGCGATAGACGCCGGCGCCGTCGATCTGGGCGCTGTAATAATGATGGTCGGGGGTGGGCAGGCCCCAGGTGCGGACATTGTCCATGTCCCGCACAAAGGCGGGACGATCGACGTCATAGCTTTTGAACGCGCGTTCGACGTGGAAAATCCACATGCCCGACAGATAATGATAGCCCTCCGCCAGCTCGGCGTCGGTGGTGCCGGGGTGGGCGCGAATGATCGCCTCGACCTCGCGCGCCGCTTCGAGAAATTGCGTATAGCCGCTGGCGGAATCAGACATGGGCCCTGGTCTCCTTGCTGGTGGCGTCGAGGAAGCCAAAAGCCTCGTCGACCATCGCCTCGGTCAGTTCGTACCGTTCCAGCGAATATTGGTTGATGCCGTGCTTGCCGGCGGGATTGTCGGCGATCCACGCGCGGATCGCGGCTTCGCCCTCGTCCGACAAACGCGTCCCGCCCTGCGCATAAATGTCGCGGATATGCGGGATCGGGTCGGCGAGCATGTCGCGATAATCGACCTCGATCATCTTGAGCCGCGCCCCGAGCCGGACGCGCGCCTGTTGGAAGCGGTGCATTTCGGGCACCCAATATTCGAGCGCGATACGCCCGATCGCGGCGGGCGAGCGCGTCAGATACGGCTGTCCTGCGGCTTCGAGTGCGTTGCAGAAGGAGGCGACGACGGTACGGAAGTCGCGGCGCGGATAGACGAAGGTCGCGCCGGGGTGACAGGCGAGCATCTCCTCGAGATGGCCGACATGCACCGGGCTCTTGAGGATCCATTTGCGCCCGCGGCGGCCGCCGTCCTGCCATTGCAGATAGCGCAGCAGGTCGGCGACATAGGCGTAGCTCGGGCGACGCGGCAGCGTGCGCAGATGGGCGAGATAATCGGCATCAGGGACGCCGGTGTAGATTTGGCCGACATGCTGGAAACTCAGATGATGGAGGTTCCAGTCCTCGTCGGCGTCGTCGGCGACCGCGGGGTGCGCGGCGTGGAGCGCGGGATTGCCGGTGCGGATCGCGTCGGCGACCGCCTCGGCATAGGCGAGCCGCCCGCCGGGCAGGTGCGGCGGCTCGCCCGGGAAGGGCGCGGGGTTGAGCAGGCGCCAGAATTTGAGCGACTGCATCGCGGGATCGGCCGACATCATGCGCTGGAGCACGGTGGTGCCGCTGCGCGGGAAGCCGAGCACGACGATCGGGTCGGCGACATTCTCGGTCAGGATTTCGGGGTGGCGCGCGAGGTCGTCGGCGAAGCGCAGGCGGTTGATCAGCAGGCGCTGCACCATCGTGTCGAGCTGCGCGAGACCCTGGGGGGTCGGCGTATTCTTGCGCGCGAAATGGTAGAAGGCGTCGAGCGCGGCGCGGAAATCCTGCGGTTCCTCGCGGTCGATGCCGCTCTCCCCGCGCGCCGCGGCCAGCGCGCGCGCGCCGTCCGCCGTGTCGAAACCGGTCATGCGTCTTTCCCCCCGATGTGTGAATTGCGGCACGCCGCGAGCAGGCCGTCGGCCATGTCCTTGCGGCAGATCAGCAGGTCGGGCATCGCCACGTCGCGCTGGTTGTAGACGAGCGGCGCGCCGTCGATGCGCGAGGCGTGGAGGCCGTGCGCGAGCGCGACCGCGGCGGGCGCAGCGCTGTCCCATTCATATTGGCCGCCGCTGTGCAGATAGATGTCGACCTCGCCGCGGACGACCGCCATCGCCTTGGCGCCCGCCGAGCCCATCGGGACGAGCTCGGCGCCGAGTTTTTCGGCGACCGCCAGCGCTTCGGCCGCGGGACGCGTGCGGCTGACCGCGAGGCGCGGGCGCGCGGCGGCGTCGGGAAGCGGGCTGGTGCGATCGGTCGCGAGGACGATACCGCCGTCGAGGCCGGGCAAGGCGACCGCACCGATCACGGGCTCGCCGTCGATCGCGAGCGCGACATGCACCGCCCAGTCGCTGCGGCCCTCGCCATATTCGCGGGTGCCGTCGAGCGGGTCGATGATCCAGACGCGGCGCTTGCCGAGCCGGTCGGGGGTGTCCTGGCTTTCTTCCGAGAGCAGGCCGTCGTCTGGCCGCTGCTCGCGGAGTGCATGGATCAGGAACTGGTTCGCGACCTGGTCGCCCGCCTTGCCGAGCGCCTTGCCGGCGAAGAGGCCGGAGTCGCGCACGAGGAGCAGGATGCGCCCGGCGCATTCGGCGAGATGCGCGGCGAGCGCGGCGTCGTCCATGACGGCGCTCATTCGATCAGCCTGTCGACGATCAGGCCCGCGGCCTCGTCCGGGGTCAAAGCCGTCGTATCGATGCGGATCTCGGCGTCTTCGGGCGCCTCATAGGGACTATCGATGCCGGTGAAGTTCTTGAGCTGCCCGGCGCGCGCTTTCTTGTAGAGCCCCTTGACGTCGCGCTTCTCGGCCTCGACCAG